>CAVPUS010000037.1:0-41936 GCA_963709005.1 uncultured Acidobacteriota bacterium | reverse complement strand
TGCCCAAGCAACTTCAAAAGCCGCAGCGCCGCGCCGCGAGCATAGAGGAGAACTGGCGGCCCGTGCCCCTCGACGAAGTGCGGCGAGTTCACATCCAGCGAGTCCTTGAAAAGTGCAACGGCAATCGCGGCCGCGCCTCCCAGATGCTCGGCATCGGTCGCACAAGTCTCTACCGCTTCCTTAAACGCACAGCGAAGAGGCCCATCGCGAAAGGCGCTGCCTAGAACACATCCCGGAAATCGCAGGCCAAGTTCACTTGGCGCCGGACGTATAAGCCGCGCTGTGAATCACCGAGCTTGGGAAAGCGACGCTTGAATCCATCCGCACGAGCATTCCAGTCTGCGCGGGCAGCTCCACGTCCTTTCCTTTCTTCGCCACGATATACGCAGAACTACCGACGAGGCCGATTACGGTGCCGCGCACCACGTGGCTGAAGATCGCACCCACCAGACTTCCGCCTCCGACGCCAATACTCATGTCCACTACATCCGTCTTGATATCGTGCCTTTCCTGGATCACCACGCCTTCGATCGTCTTCAGGTCCTTGCGTTGCTTGCCCATGTCGGCCCCGCCGTTGTAGAGCGCGAGGATGCTCATCTGCGCGGGGAAGATGCGGCTGTCTATCTCAATGGATTTGAAAGTGAGGTTCATGGATGCTCCGCCGCGAATCATGGAGAACCATTTCGGGCGCTGCACGCTGGAAACTTGGCCATGTATTCTTGCTCCTGCGGGCAGCACCATTTGCGTTCCGATGAAGACTGGCTCGGCTACGATCGCCGTAATGGGATCGCCATCATGCGCCACGCCCGTGGTTACGCCGTTTACCAGCGTCAACCGCACTTGCGTGCCCTGCATCAGTTCATTGGATTGGGCCTGTACCGACGGGGTCACCAACAGAAGAATCGCGAACACGGCGCCTAAAGAAATAAAACTTTTCATTCTTTCCTCCCTTGCCCTCGGTGATGGCCTGTGGCCATCGCCAAGGTATCCGGACAAATCCGGACGTGCCCCGTTTCGTGGGGTTTACCGCTGGCGCCGCGGTTGGGTGCGGAGGATGCACCCGGGCAATAAGATACTCCATGGTGATGGAATGTTGATGGTTTCCTTGGTCTATGTTCCTTGATCGTCATCCCCTCCCATCCTGTTGTTCGAAGCCCCGCCTCACCCTGCACGGCTGGTTTGCGCTGGACTCGCCTGCGTTAAAGCGACCTCTCGGAGATAAAGGAAGAGGGGAAAACCAAGAGAAACGCCGACGGTCAGCAGCCCGAGGAGTGGCAGCCACAATCGGCGAACGCCCAACCGCCTGCCCTCCGTGCGAACGAAAAGCCACAAGACCAAGGAAGACACGAGCACGTCCATGGCGAAGAACGCACTGACGCGATTGGCAAAAAGCAACTGGAAGAACCCCTGCATCTTCAGTCCATTCTTGAGGACCCAGGGGACAAATTCCCCATAAGGAAGAACAGCGCCCATAACGCACAACAAGAGATAAACAGTCTTGAGCTTCATGTTTCGTCTCCATTTACCGCACAGAAGGATTACGGACTCGACGCATGAAGGTTTCGGTTCTTGCTTGACTGCAGGGCACGAAGCATTGCCTAGGGGGGGTAGTACCAGTACCTCGTTCGACACCAATCCTTCCCTTTCCCGACTTGGGACCGTAGGTGCAATGCTAAGTTCAAAATCACGGCGGGCAACTACGGCCCGCGGAACATTTTTGAACGAAGGATTCGCGTGCCATGGGAAAACACGCTTCCATCTTCTGCTTGTTGCTTGCCCTCGTGGCCTCGGCTGTCTACGCCGCTGACCTGGCCGTGATCGTTCACCCAGCAAATCCAGTCCGAGGCATGACGCTTGCCGAGCTTGGAAAGATTCTCAAAGGCAAGTCGGCGACCTGGCCGACGGGGCACACCATTACGGTTGTGCTGCGAGACCCGGGTTCACCCGCGATGAAGTTCTTTGTCGAAAAGGTGATGGGGGTCGGCACAGAGGAAGCAAAAACAATCTTGAGCGAACCCAGCCGGAAATCCTCCGCGCCCGTTGTTTTTGCTGAGAGCGACGAGGAGATTGTGAAGTTCGTCGGATCGAACGCATCGGCCCTGGGCATCGTGGACGTTTACAACATAACCGGCAGTGTAAAGGTAATCAAAATTGACGAGAAGCAGCCGTTTGACCCGGGATATGCCCTGAAGGGGCATTAATCCCGACCATCACCAGAAGGTTGCGCAAGACACTTCATGCGAGGACACATGAAAATCCACCATTACTTTCAAGGTGCATTGCTGGCTGCACTGACGATTGCGGCAACCGGAGTTACCCCCTCCGCGCAAGCGCAAAAGCACAAGGCCGGCGCCCGGTCGGAGACGATTCCGGTCACGACACATTCGGAGAAAGCGCGGCAAGCCTATGAAACAGGCATGAGGCAGCGCGAGGACCTGCTCTACACGGAGGACGGCCTGCAATCCATCCGCGATGCCGTGAAGGCTGATCCGCATTTTGCGCTGGCTCACGCCGCCATCGCCTATTTCACCGTCGATCCGGCCGAGGAGAAGCGGGAGCGCGCGCTTTCGATCAGCGAAATCGGCGATGCCTCGCCTGATGAGAAGTTGTTGATTCGCTGGATGAACGGCACGAAGAACGGGCAGCTTGTCCCGGCCATCGCAGCGATGAACGATCTGTTGGCGAAGTATCCGAATGATAAGCGCCTCGCGAACCTGGATGCCGAGTGGCTCTGCTCCGGACAGCAGAATTACGAACGTGGTGAGGCCGTTCTCGAAGCTGTTCTAAAGGCCGATCCCAACTACTTCCCGGCCCTGAACAATATTGCGTATTGCTACGCGCTTGACGGCAAAGTGAACCTGGCGCCTGCCTTCATGGACCGCTATGTCCTGGCGCTTCCCAATCAGCCGAACCCGCAGGATTCGTATGCGGAGATTCTCCGCATGGCGGGGGATTTCCAGGGCGCGCTCGACCACTACCGCGCGGCATTGAAAATCGACCCGGCCTTCTTCTCGTCGCAAGTGGGCATCGCGTCTACTTACGCGCTTATGGGCGACCAGGAACGCGCGCGCGCCGAGTACCCGAAGGCCATTGAAATGACGAAGGACAGCGCGACGAAACTGAACTACCGGATGCTCTGGGCATTGACCTATTACCGCGAGAACCGGTCCGAAGAGGCGCGCAAGGCCTTCACCGAACTCGCAGCCGAAGCCCATAATGAAGGTTTCCCAGTTCAAGAGGCGGAATCGCATCGCACCATAGCTCTGTTTAGCACGGATGTGACGGCGGCGCTCGCCGAGCTCGATGCCGCGCTAGCTGTTCTTTCGGAAAAACACGTGCTTTCGCACGAGGACCACGACACCGAACTCGCCACGATCTTGCAGACTCGCGCGTTCATAGCCGCGCGTGCCGGCATGCCAAACGTCGCGCAGAAGGCCCTCGAGCCTCTCGTTGCGATTGCCCGCACGAGCAGGAACAACCTGGTGCAGCAGTCTTTTCACTCGGCAAGCGGGGCCGTGCTGTACGCGCAAGGCAAGTATGCCGAGGCCATCTCCGAGCTTCAGTACGATCCTCGAAATCCGCTTTCGCTCGGGCTGCTTGCTGACGCACAGGCCAAGAACAAGGATTCCGCCGAGGGACAGAAGACACTCGAGAGCCTTGCGGCAATCAACGACGAGCGCGTCGAGACGGCTTTCGCCGCGCCTCCCGCGCGTGCCGCTTTGAAGAGCAATTCTTCGCCGACTGCGCAGGCCACCGGACACATCGGCGGCCCGCTCAAGTAGTCCGGCGTTTGCCGTAGCATTCCATTCTTCGCGCCTTGGGACATCCAGGGCGCGAAGAAATCCTACCTGCCGGAACACCTTAGCGTCACTCTTCGATTTCGGACATATCTAAGCACTCGCGCTTCGGAATTGTTCGAAAGCGCGCACTTAACCCCACCAGGGCGCAGCATTCATTATTTGTGAGACTTTTTCGCTCGCCACCGTCTAAGCCAGCAGTATCTCGGTCCGCACGCGCGGTGCGGCCGGTGTTTGCGGGAATCGAACTTATTCTCGGAAGAATGGATGCGGATACATCCGGCGGTTACATCCGAGGACCATTGAAATCGCGTACGTTGTTTCGCGCGGCTGCTTGCGCGGGATCTTGAATGCAGTTTTTAGAAGAGTTTTTAGAAGGAAAGGAGAACGGAAATGAAGACACTCGCTTTATCGATTTTGGCTCTTGGTCTCATTGTGAGCGGGGGCGCGAATCGAGCCTTCGCGTCGAAGCAGGCGCAAACGACGCAGGCCGTTGATAAGACAGCGCCCAGCTACGACATGAAAGGGCAATCCATTCAGGATTTGCAGGACATGCAGAAGAAATACACCAGCCTGGCGGAGGCGATCCCCGCGGACAAGTACACGTGGCGCCCGGGCGAAGGGTCCCGCTCGGTGAGCGAGCTGCTTCTGCACGTCTCGGCCGCAGGTTTTGGTATTCCAACCATGATGGGCACCGCGCCCGCACCCGATTTCAAGCCGGATGGGTTCGAGAAGTCCACCACCGACAAAGCCAAAATCATCGAGCAGTTGAATAAAGCGTTCGCCTATTCAATTGCCTCGGTCCAGGCAATGTCCAACGCAGATTTCGCCAACCCCCAGAAGAAGCTTGGTCCGGATGCGAACTCCGGTGACGTGGTCTACATTCTCATTGCCGACGCGCATGAGCATCTCGGGCAATTCATCGCCTACGCGCGAATCAACGGCGTTGTTCCGCCTTGGACCGCTGCAGCTATGAAAAAGAAAGCCCAACTCTCGCCTTAACTCGCGATACGGTCAAATCGCGCATCCTCACGGTGTACCCTGTGTGGCGACAGGAGGGCGTCCATGATTAAGATCGTCTATTGCGTCACCAAGAGAACAGGAATGACGGACGCAGAATTCTTTCATTATTGGAAGAACGTTCACGGATCGATCGGCGCTCGCATTCCCGGCTTACGAAGGCTAGTGCAAAGCCATCGCGTCGTGATCCCGGAGGATAAACGAGGAGCGGATTACGACGGCGTCGCCGAACTCTGGTTCGATGACGCCGATTCACTTCTCGCCGCGCGCCAGTCGCCGGAGTGGAAAGCTTCGAGCAGCGACGAATCCAACTTCATAGACCACAAGAAGGTGGCCTACCTTGTTTCAGAAGAGCATGTCATCTTAGGCGGGTAAGTCAGGCTCGCTTTCACGCCATCGTTCGCTGTGCTAGAGTACGCGAAGCAGTTGCGCGCAAAGAAAATCCGCGCAGCGACTGCCACCGGTGGAACTTCGGGCTCTGTGCAACGATTCCCCGCGAACCCCGCCAGGCCCGGAAGGGAGCAACGGTAGCGGGTCAGCTTCGTGTGCCGCGGAGTACCCGAAGTTCCTTCAGCTAAAAGTTAGAGGCGAGGGGTTAGAAGTCAGCCTGATGAGCTACAAAGTTATCGCTCGAAAATACCGGCCGCAAACGTTCAGCGAAATCGTCGGACAGCAGCACGTGACGAAGACGCTGGGGAACGCCATCCAATCGAACCGCGTGGCGCACGCGTACATTTTTTCCGGCGTGCGGGGCGTGGGTAAGACGACCACGGCGCGGATCCTGGCCAAGGCGCTGAACTGCGAAAAGGGACCGACGGCCGAACCGGACAACACGTGCACCTCCTGCCTTGAAATTTCCGCGGGCACTTCGCTCGACGTGCTCGAGATTGATGCGGCGTCGAACCGCGGCATCGACCAGATCCGCGAGCTGCGCGAGATGGTGCGGTACGCGCCCGCGTCGAGTCCCAACAAAGTGATCATCCTCGACGAAGCGCACCAGCTCACGGACGAAGCATCGAACGCGCTGCTGAAAACTCTGGAGGAGCCTCCGGAGCGCGTGGTGTTCATCCTCGCGACGACGCAGCCGGAAGATTTGGCTGATACGATCAAATCGCGCGCGCAACTTTTTCAGTTCCGCTCGCTTTCGTTCAAGGAGATTGCCGAGGAGATAACGCGCATTGCGAAAGCCGAGGATTTGAAGATAGACTCCGGCGCCGTCGCGGTGCTCGCGCGCGCGGCGGAAGGCAGCCTGCGCGATGGGCTTTCGCTGCTCGAACAAGCGATCGCGTACAGCGGCGATGAAATCACGGACACGCACGTGCGCGAACTGCTCGGCGTGGTGGCCGAAAGCGTCCTCGACGAATTGGTGGAAGCGATCGCGACACAATCCGCCGAACGAGCGCTCGGTCTGGTACACCGGCTAATCGGCGAGGGGCAGAATTTGCAGCATTTCTGCCGCGAGGCCATTCGTCATTTCCGCAATCTCATGGTCGCGCGCGTGTGCGGCGCGGATTCCGATCTCGTGGCAGCGCCCGCCGATGAGAGGCCACGCCTCGCCGAGCAAGCCGCGAAATTCAGCGAAGAGGACCTGACGCGATTCTTTCAGATTTTGCTAGTGACCGATGACGACCTGCGGCGCAAACCCGATCCGCGATTGCATCTCGAATTGGGCCTTCTGAAACTGGTGAACGCGCAGAGGCTGGCGCCGCTCGAGGAAGTGCTGGCGGATTTGCGGGGTGAAGCGCGTGCGCTGCGGCCTGCGGTGGCGGATCCGCCGGGAACTCCGCCACGCATTATGTCCGCGGCGCAAGGAGCTTCCGGCTCTGGCTCCCCAGCAGCGGCAACGGCCGCGCGAATGGCGCCATCGCTGTCCACGAGTCCTGGCACAACGCCCGCAAAGACGGTGCCGCCGGATCCGAGCGCGGGACCCGCTCGCTTGTTGTCGTCCGTGCCGTTGCCGGCGACTCCGCCCCGGATTGTGGCCCGAGCGGCGAAAGATTCGATGAGCGGCCTCGCATCGGCGCAGATGGATGCCATCAAAGCGGCGCTCCAAGCGCAAAAGTTTTTATGGTCCATGGTGGAATACGCGTCGCGCTGGGAACTGGACGGCGGGGAGCTGCGCCTTTTTTTCCCCGCGGAAAGCCGGGCGTTCGCGGATATGTTGCAGGGACGCGAAGCGATGGAACGATTGCGCACAGTGTTGAATCAAGTGATGGGCCAGCCTTTGCGTGTGTGTGTTAAACTGGATTCGAGTCGGGCGGCACCAGTTCGGGGTTCGGAATTGCGCGCGCGATTCGAAGAGGATCCTATCGTTAAGGCGATGCTGGACCGGTTCGGCGGCCAGATTTCAAAGGTCAAGCGCCCGGGCGAGGAATGAACCATGGAAGTGAAAGCTCTTCAGCAGATGCTTTCGCAGTTCCGGCAAGTGCAGGAGAAGCTCGAAAAGCAAATTGACGGGCTTTCGGTGGAAGCGTCCGCCGGAGGCGGCATGGTGACCGTGAGGATGAACGGCCAGAAGCAATTGACGCACGTACGCATCGAGCCGGAAGTCTTCAAGAGCAAGGATCAAGAAATGCTGCAGGAGCTCGTGCTCGCGGCCGTGAACGAAGCGGCGCGGCGCGTGGATGAAGAGATGTCGAAACAGGTGAAGGACATCACCGGCGGGCTTCCCGGGGTGATGGGCATGAAGATTCCCGGCCTGTTCTGAGCGGATAGTGTTTTGAGCAGCGGAAACCTCGATCACTTCCGGGATTGCCTCCGAGTACTTTCTTTTCCGAATTCCTTACGTGGGATGAAAACCGAATGGCTGATTTCGCGCCTTCCGTCACGCGATTGATCGACGAATTGAAGCGCCTTCCCGGGATCGGGCAGAAGACGGCGCAACGCCTGGCATTCTTTCTGTTGCGGGTGGACCGCGAACAGGCGTTCGCGCTATCGGACGCGATTCGGGATGCGAAAGAGAAAGTGCGGGAGTGCTCCATCTGCAACAACATTACCGACTCGGATCCGTGCCTTTATTGCGCGAGCGCCACGCGGAACAGGAAAATAATCTGCGTGGTCGAAGAGCCGACGAACATCATGGCGGTAGAGAAGACGCGGCAGTTCAGCGGGATGTATCACGTGCTGGGCGGTTCGCTTTCGCCGCTGCAGGGCATCGGGCCGGACCAATTGAAAATCAAGAGCTTGATCGAACGGCTGAAAGGTGGCGGGGTGGAGGAAATCATCATCGCTACAAGTCCGACCGCCGAAGGCGAAGCAACCGCTGTGTATCTTTCGAAACTGATCAAGCCACTGGGTAGCCGCGTGACGCGGATTGCGATGGGGATTCCAGTTGGGTCAGACCTCGAGTACGCGGATGAAGTGACGATGATGAAGGCTATGGAAGGCCGGCGGGACTTGTAGAATTTCCCGGGGGTTTACCGTGGCCGGTGTCGAGGCCGAATGAGGGATGGTCTTTCGTCCCGGTAATTTTGATCGGCAGAGAAGTTCCTCCGTTCTTACCTTTGAAAAATGGATCGACAGCCTTCAGAAAAAAAGACTTCTTGCCGGTGGTTGTCTGCGACAGCTTGGCCTTCATTTCCAGCGTCCCATGAAAATCCATTTCCCCGCTGTCCATGGCATATGTTCCGGCGAGCGTAATCCTGGCGCCGGGGACTCCGAAACTCAGACTCGAAAATGTCATTAACCCCCTATCGTCACGGAAGCTGCCGCTTAGCTCGGAGAGTTCGGTGTCATCGGAGCTTTCCTTCGGATGTCCTTCGGCTCTGTGGCTAAGAGTGTCTATCTTCTCTTGGACCTGAGGGTTTGAGAATGCCATTTCCGCGACGCCAAATTGTCCGTCGAGCTTCATGCGCTGCAAAATGTCGCCGTTTCCCTCGCCGATATAGATTTTTGCCTTTAGTCGCGCGGCACCGCTCATTGCCGGAGGGTCTTTCTTCACAGCCAATCGAAGCAAATCTTCGATTCGAGCTCCGCGGGAGACGGCATCGAGATCAATCGTGCGGCCTTTCATGGGCGTCTCATCCAGAATTTTCCCTCGCACGTCCAGCTTGGTGTTCAGGAAATGCGCAGTAACAGCCTTGAGTATTGTGTCTCCATTTGTGCCGTCCACGAGGGCGGAGAATTTCGTGTGCAGATCGACTGGATTGTTGCTGATGCGCAGGCTGAAATTGGGTATTTCCGTCTCGCCATCCACTTCCATGTAGTCGAGCGGCCCCACAAATTTCCCCGTGGATCCAAGAGTTCCGTTGAGCCCCTTGAACGTAGCCATGTTGGCGCCCGCCAAAATGTATTGGCCATTTGTGGGAGTGAGGCTGGGTTCGTCGGCGTGCCATGGACCGAACTCGCCGGTTGCGTGGACATCACCTTTCGGCACGGGAATGGTGAGCACAGCAAGGAAAGATGCGGGCCGGTCCAGACCGAAATCATGCAGCTCGAGATGGTGAATGGTATATGGCTGAGGAACGTTGGCGTTCGCACCTAGAATCACGAGCAGCGCGTCGTCCGCGATGATTTCGCCGATGACGAACGGGTATTTCATTGCGAGATCTTCGTCCGTAGGGCTGATCAACGGCTTGCTTCCGGGCTGGCGCGGCGGGATATGAATCTGCAGCCCGTCGAGTCGGACGGTGTTGATCACAGGCAGAGGGCGGAACAGGCCGAAAAAGCTGGCTTCGAAGTGCACCGCGGCAACCTGTATCAGCGGCGGTATGTCTGTTCGCCCTTTGTGGCGCAACTCAAGATGACTGAAGGTTCCGCTCACATGCGGGAGCAGCGAAATGCTGAAGTCGGAAAAGTGGACGTCGCTTTCGAAGCGGTGCTGCAAATAGGATTCGACGCGGTCGCTCGCCACCTTGTGCAGCCTCGGCTCGAAAACACGCAGGGCAATCACCAGAACCAGAAGTACAGCAAGAAACGCAACCCCAAGGGAAATCAGGATTTTTCGCATTGTGGGTGTAGCGGAATCCTCACGTCCCGCAAAGACCGCGGCAAGAGCTGAGAGTTTCATTGTAAAGGACAGAAAGACTGTTCGCCAACCGCAGCCTGTCTTTCATTCTTTGCAGGATCCTTGGAGGCGGGGCAATAAGCCAAAGATTGCGGTGACTTGCTTCTGCGATGCGTAGGGCGTATATAGAATTCGATGCTTGCGGAGGTGTACGATGGCGTCGTTCGACCGCTATATGACGCAGTACGACCACGAACACACAAACCCGTGGAACAAACTGATGCACGGAATCGGCATCCCAATGGTCATCGTGGGTATCGTGCTTGCGTGCTTCACATTCTGGCGCACCGGCCTCGGCCTTTTCGTCGGCGGATGGGTTCTGCTGTTCGCGGGCCATCGCATAGAAGGCAATAAGCCGGCGTTCTTTCAGGGATTTGTATATTTCCTCGTGGGTCCGCTGTGGATAGCAAAAGAGGTGAAGGACGCGCTCCTGGGCTCGTTCCACCGGTTCCCTACCTCTCGCTAGATCATCCTGCCTGCGCGGTGGGAACGTACCTGAAGGAAGGGTGTGGAAGTTACCCTTTCGCACGAATGAAATCAGACCAGCCCGCCCCCCGGGAACCATAGTGCTACCCTTAGAAATTGCCCCTTGAGGAGTAGGACGTGACGGAGCCCCTGGCATCGAACGATCCGGGCACGCAGAAGCGCCGGACCACGCGCATCGTGCAAGCCGTGCCGATTACAGTCACGGGTGTGGATGCGTTGGGGCAGCCCTTCATGGAACGCACCACGACCGTGATGGTGAATTGTCACGGCTGTAAGTACCAGTCAAAACACTACGTTCCGAAGAATTCAACCGTTAAACTTGACATCCCTCGTCCCGACCCGCTGCCATCGGCAACCGGCGTGGCGGGACGTGTTGTGTGGGTGCAACGTCCCCGCACCGTTCGCGAACTTTTTCAAATTGGATTGGAATTCGAAGTTCCCGGAAACGTTTGGGGCATCGCCTTCCCCCCGGAGGATTGGTTTCCCATTCCAGACGACGCGGAGATCGAGATCTTTGGAGCCGTTTCAGGAAACCCCGCATCGGAAACCGCGTCTGCACCTCCCGCTCAACCGGCTGAGGAAGCGCCGCGTCGGGTACAGCCAGTGGCTCCGGAACCTAAGCGGGAAGTGACCCCAGCTGCTTCTCCCAAACCCGCACCACCCGTCGCGCCCACTCCACCTTCGGCACCGGGCGGCGAGAGCAAGATCCACGTGGTGCCTCCGCAACCTGCGCCCCAAGACACGCAGATCGCCGTCGCGCGGCAGATGGCGAAAATGGTGGCGGATGCGAAAGAGGCCCTCGACAAGACGCTGAAGAAGGGTGCTGAGACGGCGATCACCGAAGAGATGACCATTGTCCGCCAGCAGCTCGATGTGCAGCTCCACGAGGCAGTGGAGAAAGCCATCAAAACTTCGATGGAGCGCGTGTCTGAATCGGCCATGAAGAAGGTGGTTCAGCAGGCGGCCGAACGCACGACAGCGATTGTGGATCAGGCGCGCAAGACGAGCGAAGAGACCGCCGGGCAGCTCGACGAAAAAGTGCGGCAGGCCGTGCGCGATGCTGTCAGCCAAGCCGCCGAACAAGCAGCGCAACAGGCCGCGCAGCAAGCTACTGCGCTAAATTTGAAGCAATCGGTAGACGAGGCCGTCGAGCGCGCGTTATCAGAGCGCGAGGCGTCCACGCCGTCACTTGAGATTCTTTCCTCGCCCGAAGCGGCCCAGCAGCATCTCGACCAGTGGCGGAAGGAACTCGAGCAAACAGCGCAGAGCGTTCGCAGCCAGGCGATCGAGCAGACGTCCGCCGAGAGCGCCGCTACAACTCTCCGGTGGCGCGAAGAATTCGAAGCAGCGCTTGCGGGCGCGCAACAGAAGCTGGGCGAAAAATTGAGCGAGGCATCGCAAACGGCATTGAGGCAAGCCGAGCAGGAAGCTGCCGCGCGGGCTTCAACTGTGCGCAACTCGATGGACGAAGCGATCGCCGGAGCGCATGCGACATTCAGCTCGCTCGGGGCCGGGCTCGAACAAGAACGCGCGCGGACGGAAGAAACGAAAGCGCAACTTCAGGAAGCGGCCAACTCGACCTTCGATCAAACCCGGCAGCGCCTGGATGAGGTCATCGCGGGAGCGCAGGCGGCGATCGAATCTCTTGGCACCGGCCTGGAGCAGGAGCGGGCACGGACGGAAGAAGCGAGGTCGCAGCTTCAGCAGGACGCAAATTCCACTATCGAGCAGACCCGCAAGCGGCTCGACGATATTCTCCTCTCCAAGAACGATGAACTCTTGCGGCAAGCGGATCAGGTAGTCGCGGAACGGGTGGAAAAACTCCAGCCTCAAATCGAAGCTTCAGCCGGCAGGATTGTGGTCCGCATCTCCGAAGACCTCGAGCAGAAGCTCGCCCCCAAGCTCGACCAGGTGCAGAAGGTGTTAGCCGATCTGGCGATGGCGGAGCAGCAAGCAGCCAGCATCCAGGACAGTGTCCGCGAGCAAGTACAACAGGCGTCGCAACAGGCCTTGGATGAATCGCTCGAACGGCTGAAACAAGAAACGGCGAAATATCCCGCCGAGGTGGAGCAACGCGCGCGCGAGGTGGTGGCAAAAATCGAGGCGGACCTCGATCAGAGAAGCACCGAGGCCCAGCACGCGACTTACGAAGCGCTACAGAAAGCGTCGGACTGGTATCAAAAGAAAGCGCAGACCACGATGCACTCGACGCTCGAAAAAGCCGTCGAGCAATCTACTGCCGCGCTGCGCGATCGGGCAGCCGAAATTTCAAGCCTTGTGGCCTCCGAGCTGGACCACTACCGCCGGACGTACGTCGAGCACAGCCAGGCGCAGATCGAAGAAGCCGCGAAAGAAGTGGTGGACCGTGAACGCGGCAAGCTGAACGAAACCGCGGAAATGACCCGGGCGGGCTTCACGGACCGCGTCCAGCGCACTACTGCCGAGTCGCTCCTTCGACTCGAACAATCTTCTCGCGAGGCGCTCGAAAAGGCGCGCTCCGATATGGAGTTCAACCGCGAAGGCTCGCTGAACCAATTCCAGAGCCAGCTGGAAGCGCGGTTGATGGAAGGGATTGAGCAGGCTCGCACGCATCTCGAGTCGCAACTCGGCCCTCTGATGGAATCCTGGGAGGAAAAGCGCGAAGCGGAACAGAGAGCATGGGTGGAAGCTTTGAAGAAATCCACTGACGAGTCCATCGAACAATACAAGGGACGTCTAGAAAATGCTTCCAATTCCTGGCTGCTCGCGTCGGCCACAACCCTCGGGCAGCACTCCCAAGGAGTTCTCGACACGCTCGCCAAGTCCGCGGAAAAACGCATCCGCGAGACGTGCGCCGAAGTCCTCGCCGGCATGGGCGATACCCTGAAAGAGCGGCTGATAGGGATTTCGACGCGTTTCAACGAAGAAGAAAAAGACGAGGATGGCAAACCTCCGAAGAAGAAGCCGTAGAGTCTGCCGTAGAGTCTGCCGTAGCCCCTTCCGTTCCCTCCCCGTTCCTCTTGCACCTGGCCGGATTTCCGGTGGAAGCGCTCCTGCCGTTATAATGCTTGGGATGTCGAACCAAGCTTATCTGAGTATCTGGTGCAAGGATTTTCCCGAGGAGCGAATGCTCGAGCGATTCGGCGACTTCCTTGCAACGGTTCCTTTCTCGGCATCCAAACCGGGCTTTACGTATCTGGTGATCCGCGCCGTGGACGCCGCCGAGTCGCCTGTCTTCGAGCAGGACCTGCGCGCGATACCTCTCGATGCCGCGAGCATCGTCGAGCTTGCTAAGGACTACTTGCACGGCGATTCTTCGTACGAGGTCCAATCGCATTGGGACCTGTGGATCTTCGATTTGCAGACGGAAAAATGGCAGCTTCAACCCCACGCGCTGGAACTTCTCTGCCACGGCGAAGAGTACGACGACGGCTTCTGGCGAGCCAACGGCCACCTGGAAGTGAATTTCGGGTTCGAGCATTTGTTTACCGGCCACGCCGGGATGCTCGGCATCCATCCCGGCGCCAAAATACCGGCGCAGAGCCCGGAGGAAGCGCGTTTCTTGGAGGCGATGGCCTGGCCCGAGAACCTCCAGGCCTATCAGGAGAAAACGCAAGACAACATCCGGAGAGTTTTCGATTGGGTTCGAAAGATCGAAAAGGGGCTGCCGGTTGATCGAGTGCGGCTTTGGTCTGAGGGGGAGGAGAATTTTGAAGCGCGTATGGAGGAGATACTTGCCGCTCGCTAGTGCGGGCTGAAAGACATCTCTGGAGGGGACTTTCGCAAGGACTGCTGAATCGTTACAATTGCCGTGATCATCCGATTCCTATTCATGGGAAAAACTGCATTGATCGCTACAGCGGGTGCCTTCGCCCTGGCATGTATTTCTTGCGGGGGCTCAGCCTCCACGCCGTCAAAAGCGGATGCAGCGCCAACCGTACCTGCAAAGCCGGCAATTCCTGGGGACGTCCAGAGCGCCGCAGAGGCGGCTCTCGGTTCCGAAACGGAAGTTCTGGTTTATGGCGACCTCGCTAAGAACGGCCATCAAGAGGCGCTTGCGATCAATCGCTTGAACAGCACCCCACAAGCGCCGGTTGCCGGGACCGCGGCGACACGCGCTGTGGTGATCGAAAACGATACGGGCCAATGGAAGGAACTATTTCGCTGCGACGAATACCTGAAGAACACCGTGGGCTTTCTCGGCGGAACACCTCTTTCTCCGGTGCCGGGCTGGCGGTTGCAATTCGAACAGGACGCGGAGAAGGGTCTCGAGTTGTATTTCACACCGCTCGCCAAGCCCGCGGGCGGATACGTTCAGACGCTCGGCGTGCGCTGGAACCCGAAAGTGAAGAGATACCAATCGCTCGACCGGAACTTCGAGCAGTTCCTCGGCGAAGTGCCCGCGCTCGAAACGCCGCAGTCGCAGCTGGCTCGATGAGAACCCAATGAGCGCAATCGCCCAACCCGTTGCCGCAGCCACTTCCCCCCGCGAGCGGAAACCTTCGGGATGGGATCATCTGAAGACATTGCTCCCGTATGTAAAGCGGTACAAGAAAATGCTGGCGCTCGGGCTGGTCACGCTCGCGCTGATGGGCATTGTGGGAGCGCTGCCGCAATTGATTATCGGCGCAATCACGGATTGCCTGAAGGGCTCGCCGGAAGCGCTTTCGACGCTTTCCGGAACTGCGCGCCGGATTCTCGGACCTCTCTTTTCGTTTTACGCCCCGCTCAGCCGGCACGCGCTGGGTCTTTACTGTCTCATCCTCGTCGCGGCCATGCTCGTGAAGGGATTCTTCTCCTTCTGGACGCGATGGATCCTGATCGGTTTGTCCCGGGAAATTGAATTCGATCTGAGGAACGACATGCTGGCGCGGCTGGTCAGACTTGAGCCTGAGTTTTACGTGCGGAATCGCACGGGGGACCTGATGTCGCGCGCGACGAACGACCTGAACGCGGTTCGCATGGTGCTTGGGCCGGGCATCATGTACACCGCGACCACTATCTCGACCATGGTTCTCGCCGTCTATTTCATGGTCAAGCTTTCTCCCTCGCTCACACTGTGGGTTCTGTTGCCTGTGCCTGTTGTCGCGCTCGCGACGCGGTATTTCGGCCAGATCATTCATCGGCTTTCGGAGCAGATTCAGGCGGCGCTTGGCGTGCTCTCAACGCGCGCGCAGGAGAATCTCACGGGCATCCGCGTGATTCGCGCGTACGCGCAGGAAAAACCCGAAATTGAGTCGTTCGACCGCGCCAACCGCGACTACGTAAACCACAACATCAAGCTGATCAGCGCGTGGAGCATGTTCTTCCCGTTCCTCTCGGCCCTGATTGGCGTGAGCTATGTGATCCTGCTCGCCAAAGGCGGAATTCAAGTCATTGACAGCCGGATCTCAGTGGGCACGCTGTGGGCCTTCTACGCGTTTCTGGTGCAACTGATCTGGCCCATGATCGCGCTCGGATGGGTGACCAACATCTTTCAGCGTGGCGCTGCATCCATGGGACGCTTGAATTACATCCTGACGGCCGAGCCACGCATAACAGACTCTGTCGTGACGCCCCCATCCGACTCATCTCGTGTGCGCGCGCGTGGCGCCGTTCCGCCTGAATCAGATGGCGCGCAATCCAAGATTCACGGCGAAATTGAGTTCCGCCACCTGACGTTTACATATCCGACAGCGGGGAATGGGGATGGGCAGGGCCCGCCGGTGCTGCACGACATCAATCTGTACGTTCCAGCCGGCTCTACACTCGCCGTCGTTGGCCCAACGGGCAGCGGAAAATCCACTCTCGCAGCGCTCATTGCGCGCTTGTGGGAGGCCCCGGCGGGAACACTCTGGATGGACGGGCGGCCGATCCGCGAATATCCCGTTTCCGAATTGCGACGCGCCATTGGATACGTGCCGCAGGACACCTTTCTCTTCAGCGACACCCTCCGCGAAAACATCGCTTTCGGCGTGGACGATGCTCTTGAAGAGCACGTTTTTGAAGCTGCCGAGATTGCGAGCGTTTCCGGCGAGATCCAAAGTTTCCCGCAGCAATTCGGCACCATGGTCGGCGAGCGTGGCATCACTTTGTCCGGCGGCCAGAAACAGCGAACGGCCCTCGCTCGCGCCATTCTGCGCCAGCCGAAAATTCTTGTGTTGGACGATTCCCTTTCGAGCGTGGATACCGATACCGAAGAGCGAATCCTGCGCCGGCTGCGCGACGTGATGCGCCAGCGGACGACGATCCTGGTTTCGCACCGCGTCTCAACCGTGAAATCCGCGGACCAAATTGTTGTATTGCGCGAAGGCCGTATCATCGAGCGCGGCACGCACGACGAATTGCTAGCGCTGGGCGGCTACTACGCCGATTTATATCAGAAGCAATTGCTGGAAGAAGAGCTCGAGCGCGATGAGTGATTTCCGCGAAGAAGAGAAGTTAGGAAAGCTCTACGACACGCACTTGACGCGGCGGCTGCTGAAGTATCTCCGCCCATATCGCGGGTGGGTCGCGCTGGCCGTCTCCATCACCATCGGCGTGACGGCGATGGAAATCGTGGGGCCCTATCTTTTTCACCTGGCAATTGACTGGTATATCCTCCCCGGCTTCGCGCACTCGATCGCCAGAAGCGCGGCGCTCGCTGGTCTCGTGTGGGTCGTTCTGGCATACCTGACCTCGCTCCTTCTTGGATTCGGCCTGCAATATGCACAGGTGCGAATCATGCAGTGGGTGGGACAGGAAACGATGTACGACCTGCGCAAGGAAATCTTCGAGCATCTGCAACGCCTTCCCATGAGTTTTTTCGATCACAGCCCAGTGGGGCGCCTTGTGACGCGCACAACGACCGACGTGGACGCCCTCAACGATCTTTTTGCTTCCGGCGTTGTCGCCATGCTGAACGACTTTGTCTTGCTGTTCAGCATGGCCGCGATTCTTTTCAAGTGGCATCCGTTCTTGGCGCTGGCAACGCTTTCGCCTCTGCCGTTCATGCTGCTGATCACGTATTTCTTCCGCAACAAGGTGCGCAATGCCAACCGGCGAATTCGCACCGCGATTGCGCGAATCAACGCGTTTCTGCAGGAGCACATCAGCGGCATGGCGGTGGTGCAGCTCTTCAACCGCGAGCGCAAGTCGCGCGCGCAGTTTCAAGAACTCAACCAAATCCACATGGATGCCTACAAGGACGCGATTGATGCGTTCGCGTTCTTCTATCCCGCCGTGGAATTCCTCAGCATGGCGGGCGTCGCGTTCCTCTACTGGGTGGGCGGCGTTCGCGTGATAACCGGCACAATCGAAATCGGCGTGCTGCTTGCGTTCATGCAGTACGCGCAGCGCTTCTTCCGCCCCATTCAGGACTTGAGCGAAAAATTCAATATTCTTCAAAGTGCCATGGCTGCGTCGGAACGCATCTTCAAGCTTCTGGACGAACCCGTAACGATCGTTTCGCCTCCCGAGGTGCACCGGCTTCCGGCCCCGCGGGGCGATATCGAGTTTCGCAACGTTTGGTTCTCATATGTGGGCGGCGCTGAACCGAAGGATGCCGATTGGGTGCTGCGGGATATTTCGTTCCACGTCGAGCCCGGCCAGACGCTTGCCATCGTGGGCCACACCGGCGCCGGAAAAACGACGATCATCCAGCTCCTGCTGCGCTTTTACGACATTCAGCGCGGAAAAATCCTGCTTGATGGCGTGGACATCCGCTCCTTGGAGTTGCAAGAACTGCGGCGCCTTTTCGGAATTGTGCTCCAGGATCCGTTCCTCTTTACAGGGACACTCGAATCGAATGTGAAGCTGGGAACTGAAAGCATTGATCGCGCTGCGGCCGAGCAAGCGCTCCGCGAAGTGGGACTCGGCCCTTTTCTTGACACGCAGCCGCGCGGCGTTGAAACACCGGTAACCGAAAGAGGTTCGACTCTGTCGGTTGGCCAGCGGCAACTGGTCAGCTTCGCGCGCGCGCTGGCGCATAACCCGAAATTCCTGATCCTCGACGAAGCTACCTCGAGCGTTGATACGAAGACGGAACTCTTGATTCGCGAAGCGCTCAACCGGCTGCTGAAAAACCGCACGGCAGTCGTCATCGCGCATCGCTTGAGCACCATTCAGTACGCAAATCGCATTCTCGTCTTCCACAAGGGCCGGCTCCGCGAGCAAGGCTCGCACCAGGAACTTCTCGGGCTGCGCGGAATTTATTACCGTCTCTATCAGCTCCAATACAAGGAGCAGGAACTGGCAGTCTTGCCCGGGGCGGGCGTCTCCGGATTCTCGCAGTCCATGCCCGCCGATGACTGACGAGACGTTGGCTTCATTTCCCCCTCGCGCGAAACCATCCGGCCCTCAATCCTCGCCACCACGCGCTTTCGTGGTAGACAAATGAGTCCGCCCACAATCTTGATTTCCGCGGGCGAAGCCTCGAGCGACATGTATGCAGCCCGCCTCGCAATCGCGCTCGGCGCGCGCACGGGCGCGCAGTTCTTTGGCATGGGCGGCGCGCGAATGGCCGAAGCTGGCGTCGAATTGGTTGCGGACTACCACGAGGTAGCCGTGGTCGGTATCGCCGAAGTTCTGCACAAAATACCAGCGGTCATCGGGGTCCAGCGGCGGCTGGCTCGCGAGGCGGCTCGACGGCGTCCGGCACTTGCTATCCTCGTGGATTCGCCGGGAACGCACCTCGGCGTCGCAAGGCGGCTGAAGAACCTCGGAATCCCGGTTGGCTTTTTCATTGGCCCGCAAGTGTGGGCTTGGCGCCAGGGGCGCGTCCGTGTGGTCAAACGGCTCGTGAATCGAATGGTCGTGATTTTCCCATTCGAAGAGAAGTTTTATCGCGATGCGGGCGTTCCGGTAGATTTCGTCGGGCATCCCCTGGTGGACGTAGTGCGCCCTACGATGTCGCGCGAGGAATTCGTCGCGAAGCACGGGCTCGACGCAAACCTGCCAATCGTCACTCTTCTCCCCGGCAGCCGGCGTGGCGAGATCGCGCAAATCTACCCTCGCGTTGTGGAAGCCTGTGAGGCGCTGAAACGGGATGGAAAGGTTCAGTTTGTCTGCGCGGCTGCGCAAGGCCTGGACGCTGAGCTCTTCTCGAACTACGCGCGGCCCGGACTTGAGATCAAGCGCGTCGAGCAGTCCACGTACGACGCGCTTGCCGCAGCGGACTGCGCGATTGTCGCGAGCGGCACCGCCACCGTGGAAGCTGCGCTTCTTGGGACCCCGATGGTAGTCGTTTATCGCGTGGCCCCTGCCAGCGCTTTCCTCCTGCGGCGCATGATTCGATCTCCGTTCATCGGAATGGTGAATCTCATCGCTGGGAGGAAGGTAGTCCCCGAATTGATTCAGGATCGATTCACTCCTTCGGCCGTGGAATCAGAGGTTCGTCGCCTTCTCGATTCACCAGTTGCTCGTGAAGAGGTGAAAGCTGGGCTGGCGGAAGTGCGCGCAAAGCTTGGACCCGGCGGAGCAATCGAGCGGGCCGCAGACATCTTTGCCCGGATGCTGTAATCTTTTCCATGCGGGCAACTACCGGCGGTTCTCTGGTATCTTAATTAGCTGAAGAGAGATGGATTCCCAGGAGAAGGATTTCTTGCGTAAGATTCATTTCCTGTTTTGTGCCCTGTCGCTGACGCTTGTTTCGACGGCGAGTGCGTGGGCGCAATCCTCGCGTCCCTATCCTTTCCGTGCTGTAAACTACGAAGTCGAAGCAACCTTGCATCCGGAAGACCAGACTCTGTCGGCGAAGGTTAAGGTGGACTTCGTCGCTGAGTCTGTGTCGCGCACTCTCGTCGTCGAGCTACACCACGACTTGCGCGTAACCTCCGTCCGCACGCCCGGCGGGCCTCCCCTCACGTTCGAGCGCGACCTGAATTCTCCGCTCCTGATGACGGTTGCTCTTCCCGAAGCCGTTGCGACGGGCCACCAGGTGTCGGTTACGTTCGAGTATAGCGGGCCTGTTTCGAGCGAAGAAGACAGCCCGACGAAGGGCCTGCGTTTTGCTTCGATTGACAAGTCTTCGGCGTATCTTCTGCTGCCTGCGCGCTGGTTCCCGCTGACGAATTATCCGTCGAACCGTTACACCGGAACCTTCAAAATCACGGTGCCGGATTCATTCGCCGTCGTCGGAACAGGGAAACCGGAAGGCACTAACATAGTCCCCGCGAGCGGCAATGCTGGCGCCAGGGCAGAATATGTCTTCCAGTGCGAGCATCCGTCGCCAGCTGGGTCATTTGTTGCGGGTAGTTTGCAGCTTGCGCCGGTGAAGTCCGAGGGGCTTTCGATCAATGTCTACACGCCCCCTGCCCAGGCTTCCACTTCCAGCGCTTACGCGGAAGCTTTGACCCACATCCTGTCGTACTTCGAAGACGCATTTGGACCTCTTGGGCAGGAACCCTCGTTCACCGTCGCGCAAATGCCCGACGGTTCTGTTTCGGGTTACTCGGCCCCAGGTCTGCTGCTAATCAGCGCGCGGCAATGGTCAAGCAAGACGAACACACGGTTGCTCTCTCGGCTTGCCGCCGAACAGTGGTGGGGAGATCGAGTGCTGCCTGCGACCGCGTCCGATGTTTGGCTCACCGATGGACTCTCGCGCTATGCCGAGGCCATGTACGCGGAGCAGAGCGACGGCGTTGCGTCGTTGCACAAAGCCCTCGAGGAATTTGCCGTCGGCGCGGAGATGTATGAGGACGTAACTCCGATCTCCCAGGCGGCTCGGCTTGAGCAGTACTCGGACAACTATCATTCGGTCGTCGAAGATAAAGGCGCTATGGTGTTCCACATGCTTCGTTCCGAGCTGGGCGACGACGCTTTCGAATCTCTTCTGCGCGAGTTTTACAAGAAATGTGCCGGCAAGACGGCGTCCCTCGCGGAATTCGAAAAAATGGCCTCGACAAAGGTCCCGCCGCCTCAGAAGGGGCAGCCGCCGCTCAATCTTCTTGCGTTCTTTTCTCAGTGGCTGAATTCCACGGGGGTCCCGGAATTCAAGCTGGAATACATCGTCTATCGCACGCCCAAAGGTTTCAAAGTGGTGGGCAAGCTGCGGCAGGAGCTCGACACGTTTCGAATGCCTGTTGACGTCCGAGTGGATACTGAAGGCAATCCGGAATTCAAAAAGATTCTCGTAACCGGCACCACTTCGGATTTCCAAATTGAAACGTTCGGGCGCCCCAAGCCGAATGGCGTGATTATCGACCCCAACAACAACCTGCTGAAGTCGAGCCCGAAACTGCGCGTTCATGCGGCCGTGGCAAGGGGCGAAGGCCTCGCCGAGATCGGCAAGTATTACGAAGCGATTCAGGAGTATCAGCACGCACTCGATCTACAGTCTAGCAATTCACTCGCGCATTTCCGCATGGGCGAAGCGATGTTTTATCAGAAGAACTACAACGCGGCGGCAAATGCGTTTCGCTCCGCCCTGGGCGGCGATCTCGATCCCAAATGGATTGATGTCTGGAGCCACATCTATATTGGAAAAATCTACGACTTGCTGAGCCAGCGGGAACGCGCGGTGAATGAATACCAGCTTGCGCAACACACCAACGACGACACGGCTGGAGCGCAGCAGGAAGTTGCGAAATATATGAAGCAGCCATATTCGCCGGATGGGTCTGCGCCGCCCGCGGCAGCGAACTCGGGATCATCCGATATGCCGACCCTGAAGAAGCGCCCTCCGAACAACTGAGGATCGGCCAGCCACGGACTTCAAATACTGGAACTCTAGGCCCCGCAAGAGGGAATCCTTATCAGTGTTAGTCTGTCTGGGCATGAAACGCATTGCTGAAAGCCACGCTTTGAGGCGTCCGCCGGAGTTTGCGCGCACGATTTCGCTCCTGGTGTCGACGCTGCTGGCGCTTGCGCCGGGCGCGCCTCTGTGCGGCCAGGAACAACCAAAAATATCCGTCGAAGCGAATATCGTGACAGTGTTTGCCACTGTCCGCGACAAGCACGGCCAAATCGTCTCGACCTTGACGAAAGACGATTTCACGCTGGATGAAGATGGCCGCCCGCAGATGGTCAGTTACTTTGCCCGTGAAAACGATCTCCCGCTCACCGTCGGTTTGCTCGTGGATACCAGCCTCAGCCAGAGGCGCGTCCTCGAACAGGAGCGCAGCGCAAGCTCGAGTTTCGTCGACCACGCGTTGCGCGAAGATAAAAAGGACCAGGCGTTCCTGATTCATTTTGACCTCGAGGTCGAGCTCCTGCAGGACCTGACTTCTTCGCGCAAGAAATTGGAGTCGGCGCTCGACTTGCTGCAAACGCCTCAACTGGAAGATACGAACGAAGGCGGCGGGCATCACCATGGCGGCGGCACGCTGCTCTACGACGCGGTTTTTCTCGCGTCCAACGAAATGATGAGAAAACTGCAGGGCCGGAAAGCACTGATTATTCTTTCCGACGGAGTCGACCGGGGCAGCAAGGAGGGCCTCTCGAGCGCCATCGAAGCGTCCCAACGGGCAAACACCGTTGTCTACTCGATCCTCTTCAAGGATGAACAGGAATACGGGTCACGAGGAGGTTACGGCGGAGGCAGGGGCGGTTGGGGTGGGGGCGGCCACGGTGGCGGCGGGGGCCGATACCCGCAGCAGCAAGAACAACGTCCCGACGGCAAGAAAATTCTCGAACGAATCTCCAAGGAGACGGGCGGCCGCCTGTTCGAGGTCTCAAAGAAGCAACCAGTCGATCAGATTTACGATCAGATTCAGCAGGAGCTGCGAGCCCAGTACATTTTGGGCTACGTACCGGACAAATCGGCCAATAGCGCCTACTACCGCAAGATTCACCTCATAACCAAGCAGAAGGATCTGACCGTGCAAGCCCGCGACGGCTACTACGCAGAGCTGCCCGCTTCCGCAGCAGCCAGCCATTAGTGGATCTGTTTTCGGGACCTCAAACAACCTCCTGGTGCGTCAAAGCGGCTCGAATCCCGAAAGTTTCGGGCTTTCGATTCCTTTGTGCTGCGCAAAGACCTGGAACGTTTCGCCCATTCCTTCCGGGTAGATCAGCGTCTTGAACAAAAGACGCCTGCGAGTTTGCTCCGCTTCCGTGGCGCCTTCGGGCTGGAGGTCCGCGAAATCGCTGTGCCTCGCGAGCGCCAGCAAGAAATTCGTCTGCGACGTGAACCCGGTTCGAATGAGACCTGCTCTTCGGCCCCAGAGATCGAGGGCTGTGAGATTTACGTGCGCGGTCAGGTCCTGCTGGCCGGGAGCGCGAAAATAATCTTCGCCCGCGCGGTGGCGATGGTATGCGAGAAGCGTGCCACGCATGTGCCGTTTGTCGTAGAGTTCCCGTGCCTCATGGCCATAGTCAATCGTCAGCACAAAGCCGCGTTCCAGAGCTCTGCCTGCTTCTTCGATCCAGCGGCAGGCCGCGAGGCAAATTTCTGCCTGCTGGCCTTCCTGAAGTGTGATGCCCTGTTGTGAAAGGTAGTCATTCAGCTCCGGAGAAGATACCGGACCAAATTGTTCGCAGAAGCCGGCCTCGCCCAGTGCGACATAAATTTCGCGCAGATTCCCTCTTTTGCGAACTACGCGATGAACCGGCAGGGCGTCGAGCAGTTCGTTCGAAAAGATACAGCCGCACGGTAGGCGCGCAGGCAAGCACGTCACAGCGATGACGCGCCCAGCACGCATGTGTGGAGCCACGGAATTCACGAGCGCGGCACGGCGCGATTCGGACCGTTCCACGGCGACATACCGAAGAGCACCGTAGAAATCAGGAAACGATTCTGCCGCGCAATCCAGCACCTGCTTCGTCAGCTCTCCCGTTGCGGCGCCGGCTTCGACGAGCCGGAATTCCTGCGGCCTCCCGAGTTGCGCCCACATCTCGCAAAACTGCCGCGCAAGCAGCCGGCCGAAAACAGGATATGCGTCCACGCTGGTAAAGTAGTCTCGCCGAGGATGCTGCTCCGCCTTCGTATAATAGCCATGCTGGGGATGATAGAGACAATCTTCCATGTAGGCGGCGAACGTGATAGGGCCTTGCGAACGAATTCGATCCGCGAGAATTGCCGCAAGGGGCGTTGCCTCGGCCGTCCCGCGCATCAGTTTTCCCGCTGCGGATTGCGAACGAACATTTCGATGACATAGTCGTGCAGGCAATCGTAAAGCTGTTTTTGCAACATCCAGGGAAACTGCGAGTTTTCGATCTCGCGTGGGCGAAGCTGGAACGTGTAGTTGTGCACATCGGCGCGAGGAGGCTTGAAGCGGATTTCGATTTCAACGCCGTCCAGGGAGGGGCGCGCTTCGAAATCGAAGAGCGGATGCTCGTACTGTGTAAGCTCTTGGCGGACTTTGTCCGCGAGCGTTCGCTGGTCCGCGCTGCTCAAAGGGTTCCCGCTTATTCCTTGTCTTTCATTCGCTGCGAAGCTTTCTTGAATGTCTTGAGCGCTTCGTCGTCGAACAACACGAAGAAAACCTTCTCGATGGAAGTATCTTGTTCCAAATGCGCGGTCACCTCGGCGAGCATGATCTCGGCGCACTCTTCCATGGGAAAGCCGGCGATTCCCGTGCCGACGGCAGGAAACGCTATGGTCTTCAACCCTTTTTGGACGGCAATGCGCAAGGAATGCGCGGTGGAGCTGCGGAGGGCATGCGGCGTGGTCCTCCCACCAAGCTGCATGCTCGCTGCATGGATCACATAACGCGCCTTGAGTTTTCCGCCCGAAGTGATGGCCGCACCGCCCACGGGAATGCTCCCAATCAAGTTGCTCTCCTCTTGAATCACATTCCCGCCCTTGCGGCGAATCGCGCCGGCAACGCCTCCGCCATGCTGCAGATCATTGTTTGCGGCGTTGACGATCGCATCCGTATCCATTTCGGTTAAATCGCCTTTGAGAATTTCGATGCGGCTGTCCACGTTCATATGATCCCCTGTCCCCTTCGCGCCGTGCTCAACTCCGCCCCAGACTCGTGCACGACAGCCACTTCCCTTCCCATTCGACGCCCCGCCTCGGCGCAGGCTTGCACGGTGGCTTCGGAGGTTTCGAGGGTACGCACAATTTCAAGCAGCTTGATGTTCGGCACAGGACTGAAGTGCATCCCGACGCAGTTTTCGGCGCGAAATGTCATTGCTGCGAGGTCCGAGATCAGGAAGGACGAGGTGTTGCTCGCCAGGATTGCATCGGGCTTGGCAAACTTGTCGAAGATCGTGAAAATCTCGAGCTTGACCTCCATCTCTTCGGCCGAGGCTTCGATCAGCAAGTCTGCCTTGCGGCAAGCGTCTTCCACGCGCCGTGCCGTGGCAAGATTTGCAAGAGCAGATCTTCCCTGCTCCGGCGTTACTTTCCCGTGGGCGACGCTTTCTTCCAGAGTTTCACGAATATAAGCGACGCTATCTTCAAGAGTTGTGGGACTGAAATCCTCGAGCACTGTCCTATAGCCGCCGCAAGCTGCCGCATAGGCGATACCGCGACCCATCATTCCCGCTCCGATCACTCCGATTGTCTTCACTTCCATCCGTTGCCTCTCGATGCGCGGAGCCTTTTGCTATTTCAGTTTCCTTAGCGCTTCCTCGTCATACCCAAGGATAATCTTTCCGCCTGCAATCACCACGGGCCTCCGGATCAAATTCGGCTCCGCTACCATCAGTTTTATCGCTTCAGTCCTTGAAGGCGGATGTTCTTTCATATTGCGCGCGCGGTAAAGCTCGTTGCGCGTGTTGAGAAATTCCCGGTAATCGCGCTCGCCGATCAATTCGTCGAGTTCCCTGGCGGTCAGGCGCTGCTTGTCCAGATCGCGAAACTCAAGATCAATTCCCTTTTCTTGCAAGAGACCTCTTGCTTTGCGGCAAGAAGTTCAAGTTGGCTTGTGAAGGAACTGTGTCTTTATCTTTGCCACTTGTCCTCTCGGCGAACGTCAGTACCGCGGCACCCGCGGATCCACTTCAACGGCCCAGCGTTCAATGCCGCCGGACATCGAGCGCGCCCCCTCGACGCCTTGCGAGCGCAGCCAAGCGGCAGCGTCAAGGCTCCGCATGCCGTGATGACAGAAAAGCACGACCGAGTCCGCCTCTTCGAACCGCGCAAGGTTCGCAGGTATTTCGCGCAGCGGAATCAGCGTAGACCCCTCGATGCGCGACGTCTCGTACTCCCACTGTTCGCGCACATCCACGAACAGGAACTTCTCGCCGCGTGCAAGCAGCTCCTGCACTTCGCGCGGCGCAATCTCGATGTTTGCTTGGAGATCCCCGCTCATCAGTAACCAAAATCCGCGGGAGCAGAAAACGCATGCTCCTTCACGCCAAGTCCTTCAAAGCGGCTAGCGCCCAGCTTTTCCACGTACTCGCGCCGGTCCGCCACGCGCAGCACCCAATTCGACATCCAGGCTTCGAAACCTTCAAGTTGGCGCGTCTCCTCATGATATTGCGCGAAGAAGGCGTGGTCGCGGCCGTAATACCCCTGCACAGGCGATGGGTGTGCTCCGCCCGCTTCGTGCACCACGGCCGACACCATGAATCCGGCAACTTGAGTGCGATTGGGGTCCGAAGCGATCACACTTGGCTCGACAATTTCCTCGGCGACAATGATCACTTTCCGCGCTGCGCGGGCCGCGTCCACAGCGACCCCGAGATTCCCCCAGAAGTGCGCGTTGCCCTGCGCATCGGCACGCTGCACGTGCAGGATCGCCACGTCCGGCCGCAATGCGCGCACAGCGACGAGTTTTTCCTCGCTGACGGGCGACGAAAATTCGCGTAGATTGCCGTTCTTCTTCAAGAGATCGCTTCCCAGCGTCGCGTACGTCGGCAAAAACGGCACGCCCAGCGCCGCCGCGTGAAGAGCAAGCGCCATCGTGAAGTTCGAGTAGTCCACCACCTCGATTCGGCGCGGGATATTCCGTTCCACCGCCCGGCGGAAGCAATACCCTACGCCCGCGGAAACATTTCCCACCCACGCTGCCATCACGCGAGAGACGCAACCGGCGCCAATTAGTTGATCGAAGAGAATGTCGGAGATGGGCCCGACAAGCGTGAGGTCGCGGCGTCCCTGGCGGATTAACTCGTGCCCGGCGGCAAACGGAATCATCTGTTCGAGCTGCGCACCAAGCAGCACCATCGCGCCCGATGGGACGTGCCGCGCGACCGCCTCGCGCATGGTTACCAATTTGGATTCAGCGCTCATCTCGGCATCACCGTAAAATCATGCCTCTTGTCATGTGGACGCCCCGCTCAACGAGTCCAAAAGTGATTGGGATCAAGTTCACGCATCACACCCAATTCGGCCTCGCTCGGCGGCAGCGTTTCGACCAGCTCATCGGAAACGCGCAGCGTCCACGCCGTATTTGCCAGCACTTCCTCTACGCTCACACCCGGATGCACGGACGCGAGATAGGCCTCGCCGTCATGGCCAAAACGCAGCACACCCAGCGTCGTGATAATCGCGGAAGGCCCGGACGTTAAGGGCAAGCCTTGCGCACGGCGCCAGCCATTGCCGGACCCAAAGCCCGGCGATGTAATGTATCCGACTCTCTCGCACAACCGGCCGCGGTCGTGCGCCAATAGCACCACGGTTCGCTGCGCGAGGCACGCAATATCGCAGGCGCCGCCAGAACCGGGCAGCCGTTGCATTTCTTTGTGGCGATATCCCCAGGTTGTATTCAGATTGCCAAAACGATCCACTTCCGCAGCGCCAAGAAAACCAACGGCCACACGCCCTTGCTGGAGCAGCCCCATGACGTCGAGCATCTGGCCGCATTGTGTGGCCCCGCGAAGATTTGGCGGGTCCGCCATCGTGTACAGAAGTTCAGGAGAGGGCGTTTCGCGGATCACGCCGTTTTCGAACAGGCCGACCGCGTTCGGCGCATGCGTTCGCCGCGCAACGAGGAATGCAAGCATCGGCAACCGCATGCCGACAAACACCAGCTCCGCATCACGGATTTCCCGAGAGGCAGCGGCAACCATCAGTTCACTGAAGGTATAGCCACGCTCCGCAAGTTCTGCCTCCACACGAGTGGTCACGATCCGGCCAGGTTTCCTTTCGGTGCAATCGATTGCAGTCAAAAATCCAGGGTTGTATCGCAAGCCACCGGCTCACACACCACGAAAATTCGGCTTGCGCTTCTCAAAAAATGCATTGAGGCCTTCGAGGCAATCTTCCGATTCGAAGCAATGAATTTGCAGGCGGATTTCCTCGTCGAGTTTTTCTTCCAGCGTGCGGCGATCTTCCCCGAGTATCGTGCGCTTCACATCCCGCAGCGCGAGAGGAGGCGCTGCCGCTAGATCCTCCGCCAGCGTGCGCACTCCCTCTTCAAACTTGTCCGCCGGGAATACGCGATTTACGATTCCCAGCCGTAGCGCGTCTTCGGCTGTGATGAGTTCGGCTGTGTAGAACAACTCGCCAGCGAGCGCCATGCCCACAATTCGCGGCAGAAAATACGTGCCACCGAAATCGGGGTACAACCCCAGATTCGCGAACGATTCCGCGAATTTCGCCTGATCCGAAGCGATGCGCAAATCACACGCCAGCGCCAGGTTCATTCCTCCGCCGGCCGCCGGTCCGTTCACCGCCGCGATCACCGGTTTTGTCATGCTCGCGATCGCGATGCAGATTTCCTTGCCCGCCGTCAAAAGAGGCTCCAGTTCCCCGGATGCCTTCCGCTTTCTCAGGTCACGTAATAGCCCCACATCGCCGCCGGCGCAGAATCCGCGCCCTGCGCCCGTGATGACAACGGCCCTTACCCGCTTGTCGTCGCTCGCTCGTAGCAGCCCGGCCACCAGCGCGCGGGCCATCTCGATGTTCAGCGCGTTCAAGCGGTCCGGGCGGTTCAGACGCAGCGTACAAATAGGCCCGTGACATTCTTCGAGCACGGTCTGGTTGGCGGTTTGTGGAGTTGCTCCAGTCACCATCAGTCCCCCTAGTCCCTCATGCTTTTCAACAGTTCGGCCAGCTTCTTGAAATAGCGCTTCTTTACTCCGAGTTCAGTACCCCCATTTTGTCCGCTTGTTGAAGGCAGAACAAACACGCGCGCTCCATAGAGCATTTCCTTTTGCAAGCCGAGCTTGCACGGGCGCCCGGTAAATTTCTCGTACACCATTTTGCCGTTGAAAGCGATTACTCGGGGGCGCAAGTCTTCGAGCTTTTGCGCCAGAAGGACGCGGCCTTCCGCAAACTCCTGCCGTTCAATCTCTTCCATTCCGCGCGTCGGACGTTTCACGAGATCGGTGAGCCCGATGCCAAATTCAAGGAGCCGCCGGTCGTCTTCGTATCCGATGGGTTCGGGAATGACGCCCGAATCGTACATGATCGGCCAGAACTGGTTGCCGCGGCCCGCGTAGTAGTGCCCCACTCGCGCCGAGCGCTCGCCGGGGTTGGCCCCGACCAGAATCAGTTTCATTCCCTTGCGCAAATAATCAGGCAGTGTGCGCATCAGTTCGTGTTGTCCTCTTATCTCCGGCAGCCGCGTCGCATCCGCGCATGTTACTTCCCCTTGAATTCTGGCTGCCGCTTCTCGACGTAAGCCTGCAGGCCTTCTTTCGCGTCTTCGCTCATAAAAAGCAATTGCTGCAATTCGCGCTCGATAGCCAACGCCTCGCTGAAGCCCACTTCCGATCCGGTGACCACAGCGCGCTTGATGCGGCCAACGACACCCGAAGCGCTCTTGGGCGGGCAAAACTGGTGTGCGTAGGCGATGACGTCGTCCCAGAACGTATCTCGCTCGTAGATATGTTGAATCAAGCCGAGCTCGAGAGCTTCTTCAAAACCAAACGTGCGCCCCGTGGCCATCAGCTCGATGGCGCGTGAGCGGCCGATCACGCGGCACAGGCGTTGCGTGCCGCCCGTGCCCGGCAGGACGCCCAGATTCACCTCCGGCAAGCCGATCTTTCCGCCTTCTTTCTTCGCGATGCGAATGTCGCATGCAAGGGCAATCTCAAGCCCTCCCCCCACTGTGTGCCCGTTGAGCGCCGCAATCACAAGCTTGGGGGTTTGCTCCAGCCGGCAAAGCGTCTCATTCGCGTGCAGGCAGAAATAATACTTGAACTGCGCATCCGCCCTCGTAAGCATCGGGATGCTGGCACCGGCACAGAAGAATTTATCCCCCGCCCCGCGCAACACGATCACATGAACGCTTTCGTCCATGCGAGCCTTCAGTATGGCCGTATCGAGTTGCTGCATCATTTCGTAGGTATACGTGTTCGCCGGCGGATCGTCCAATTCGATGATGGCGATTCCACCTTCTACCTGATAGCGAACCAATGGCTTCTGCTCGACCGGCTGCGGGCTTGCCACTCTTGCCTCCAATTTGATGGGTACTCAAAGCTAAATCACCCCAGGTGGGCTGTCAAGAAATTGGGGAAAATCGCTGTGTATACATGACCCAAAGACTCGGGTCTGGCCCGGGTCGCCAATTCTCCGGAAACTCCTGCATCCGGCTGCGCCACGCTCGCATCGAAGTAACATAGGGCCCGCAGGACCCTGGCCCCTGTAAATCGTCGGATGAACCTCTGCGCCATTGAAGACCTGTGCTACCCTTTCATGCACAATACTGAGTTCATGAGCATACCGAAAGTAAAGCCGCCTGAACCGCGTCCACCGTTGCCTTCGACAGTGGTGAAGGACGACGAACCCGTTCTCGTTGCCGCTGCAAAAGACGGCGACGTAGCCGCTTTTGAAACGCTCGTGGGCCGGTACGAGCGCAAGATTTTCCGCCTCGCTCAAAACATCACGCAGAACCGCGAAGATGCCGAAGACGTGATGCAGGAGGCATTCCTCAAGGCTTTCGAGCATCTGCCCGAGTTTCAGGGCAACTCGCGCTTTTACACCTGGCTTGTGCGCATCGCCGTGAACCAGGCGCTGATGAAACTCCGCAAGCGCCGCCCGAATCAAGTTTCGCTCGACCAGGAAATAGATACCGGCGAGGAGTCTGTTTTCCGCGAGGTGGAAGACTGGGGCCCTTCGCCCGAGGAGCGGTACAAGCAGTCGGAGTTGAGCCAGATTCTCTCGAGCGTGATCGGCGAGCTGGACCCTTCTTTCCGAGTCGTTTTTCAATTGCGAGACATCGAAGAATTGTCCACCGAAGAAACAGCGGAGGCGCTGGGGCTTTCCGTGCCGGCGGTGAAGTCGCGGCTGTTGCGTGCCCGGCTCAAGCTTCGAACGAAGCTGAACCGGTATTTTCATCGGGGTGAGAAGTCGTGAAATGCATGGGTATTATCAAGGAACTTGTGAATTACCTTGATGAAGCGCTCGATCCGACGTTGCGAGCGTCAATCGAGGAGCATCTCCAAGGTTGCGAGGATTGCCGCATCGTCGTGGACACCACGAAGCAGACGATCCAGATCTTTTGCAACTCCGAACCAGCACCCCTTCCGGAAGACACTCGCCTCCGGCTTCGCGAGGCCCTTAAGACTCGCCTTCGCCGCATCCGCACTTAACACGCATGCCGGGCAAGGCGCCGCTTAAACGCCGCGCGCCTCGCCGAATCGAGCTTCTTTTTCCCACATGGGAACCTCCCTGCCGATGCCACGCTCGCGAGCCAATTCGTAGACTCGCCCCCCGACTACAATATCCTCGATCGCGATGCCGTTCGACTTGAACAACGTGATTTGAGTGGAGGTCGTGCGTCCCGGCGTCTTCCCCGCCACGATTCCAGCAAGCTCCTGTACCTGGCCCCATTGCGACTCGTCGCCGCCAAACGCATGAATCAAATCTCCGGCTTCCTGCTTGGACTGCTCGCGAGAATCCACTGCGACAATCCCGGCGCGACGCACTGCGTCATCATCCAATTCTCGCTTTTGCGGGAAATTTGCCCCGATCGCATTGATGTGCATTCCGTCCTCAAGCCAGCGCCCCTCGACAACAGGGTTGCTGCTCGTTGTGGAGGTAATGATGATTTCGGCGCCGCGAACCGCTTCTTCCGCGGAAGGAACCGCGGTAACCGGGATTTGCAGGCGCGCCGTCATCTCTTTCGCGAACTGTTCCCTTCTCTTCGGGTCGCGGCCAAATGCGCGAACGCTTTCGAGTTTGCGGACGAGAGCGATCGCTTCAAGCTGTGTCCGTGCCTGCAATCCCGTGCCGACAATCCCAGCCGTGCGCGCTTCTTCTCGCGCCATGAAGCGCGTGGCGACGCCGCTGGCGGCTCCCGTGCGCATCTGCCCGAGATAGTCTGCCTCGATCAACGCCACAAGGTCGCCCGATTCCGCCTGGAACAGTGGCACAAGAAAACGCAAGCCCTCTCGGGCGCTCGTATAAACTTTCAGTCCCATGTAGCCGCTCGTCGAATCGCCCGCCGCCATATAGTGAAGGTAGCTCTTGCCCGGGATGTGCAAGCGCTGACGCGGATGCAGCAGCGCGCTGCCCTCCGCCAGCCGCCGAAAGGAGTCCTCAACGGCTTCGAGCGCCAGGGGCATCGTCAAGAGTGACTTTACATTTGCTTCGGTGAGCAGCAGGGCCATGGATTGCCTCCCGCATTTTCGAGGGCTTAGAATCGAGAAGGATGATACTGAATGCAGGCGAGGGAGTCGTGTCAAAAATTGATGCGATAGCGCAGAACTCGTGCTTCCTGAGCATCCAGCACGAGCAACTCTCCCTTAGGACTTACCGCCAGCGCGGGAGCTGGCCGCGCTCCCTGCCCCAGCTGGGGAGCCAGGTCCAGATCAAGCTTCGGCTTGCCATCGAGAGTCAAAATATGAAGCTGCCGCCCATCAATGCCCATCACGAATAGATAGTTGCCGGAAACCGCGAATTTGTCGCTCCACCTTGCACCGGAGCCACTCGAGTTCGCACCGATCTCGGAAACTAGGTGCCCCTCCCGCGTGAACCTCATGATTGTGCCGGCGTTCGCAACGTAAAGATCACCCTCCGGTCCCATTTCGATGGGGCCGGGCTGGGCCCTGGAGCCGGAGGAAGTCCCCGCCGGCTGCCACGATTGCACGAGGCGAAGCCGTGGCGTGAACGTGAATACTTTCGCTGCGCTTGAATCGAGAACATGAATCAGGCCATCCCACCCAACCGCCACGCTCACCATGTTTTCCTTGGACCGCGTCCTTAGCCGCAGTTCCCGGTAGTGGTCTCCATCCGGAAGGAAAATGAAGATGCTGCTGCGGGCTGGATCGGAAACGTAAATTGCTCCGCCGTGATCGAGCGTGATCCACTCGGGATGCTTGAGCGGATCTTTCTGAAAAGAAAGGAGCGGCGTGCCCTGCGGGGAAAACTTATGAATGAACAGGCTGCCGGCGTCCACGATATAGACATTGCCGACCGCGTCGGTCGAAATGCTCACAGGATCATCCAACTGCCACGGAAGGGCGCCTTTTGCTCCCCACGAGCCGGCATATTCGAGCGGCGGCGCCAGCGCTTTGGGAGGCTGGGCCTGCATGTCGCCGAGCGAGCATCCAACGCTAATCCGCAGCGTCAAGAGGGTGAGAATCTGTAAAGCGAGATGGAGCCGGGAGCGCATCATCGCAAGAAATATCGTACCTGCGGGCGTGCCGGGGTGCAATTCATAGAATGAGGGGGTTGCTTCCTTCGATAGCCTCCGCGCACGCAATCGGGCGGCTAGGGATGCGGCTTTTTTCGCGGGGCCGTGGCGCCGCTTTCCTTCACACGGCGAACGACCGTCTGGTACATACGATAAACGCGCTCTTCAGTCTTGCCTTTGTTGATGTCTCTGAATTCGATGTTAACTTCGGAACCTGCCTTGGACGCCTGCGCGCGCGTCAGCTTCACGGGCAGCATTCCGCAAATATTGTTTTCGACGAATGCCGTTTCGTACCGTTGCCTTTTCGCGCCCCATGTGTACACGCGCTGCAGCGTAAAATCGCAGGGTTGTCCTTCGGGACCGTGCGTCCCGACAAGCAGGTACTGCGCATGATCAGCTCCGCCGGCGTCGGTGACGCGATTCAATTCAAACCATGCCACGATCCGCATTCCTGCCGAACTGGCGTAATCCGGAAGCGGCGACGGAACATCCAGTTCAACAAATCGCGCGAGCAACCATCCCGAAAGCGCGCTCTGGTCCGCGATGTGCGCGCGCACGAGCCACCAGTCTTCTCTTTTTGCTTGTGCCGGCTCGCCCGCGTTTTCCTCGTCTGCTCCTGCCGTGTGCGCGGCCGGCACGCCGGCCATCTCTCGCGCAAGAAAGTCCACCAGAACCCCTTTATTCAACTGACGGAGGCGCGCTGTGTCGCGCCCGGGTTCGAGGTGCAAATTCGTCAGCACCCTTGTGTGCCCTCGCGCTTCGACCGGCATTGCCGCTGCCTTCACTTCGAGATCTTTGGCCCTCTGCCACATATCCGCGGAGAGCAAATCGTGTTCGCTGACCCATCCTGTAATCCCCCGCCCCGTGCGCACTTCCACCTGATCCTGGAAGCGCTGCACGACTTCGAGGCGGTCGCCAAAGCTGGCGACTGCCACAGGCTCGCGCACTTGCGCCGTCGTGCTCCACAGGGTCACTTGACGATTGCCCGCGTACGCTACCTCGAGGGGCGGCTTTCGATGATGTAAGCGCACGTATGCGCCGACACAAATCACCAAAAGCACGGTGAAGCCTAGGAGAATTTTTCGCATCAGTCTTTACGCAATAAGTCTGTCCCGGAATGCAATTTACCACCGCGCGGGCTGCTCGCACGCAACGCCATCCGGATCCATGGCTTCATCGCGAAAAAAAACAACTAATGATTTTACACCAATCGCCGCGCGGGCCTTCGGTGAGCTCGGTGTTTTTCTTCCATCCGCCCCTGCGCCGAATCGCTTGTTGCTTTCTGCTACAATCCCAACCGCTCGATTCGATGCTGGCCGTTTCCTGCCGGAGGGATCCGCATGCACATGCTGGAAAAGTTGAAGCCGCTCGCGCTCCTGCTGCTGCGCCTGGGACTAGGTGCCATCTTCATCGCCAACGGCTATCCGAAACTGTTCGTGAACACGCGCGCTGCGATGCAGGGATTCGAGCACATGGGCTTTCCAGGTTACTTCGTCTATATCGCGGGCGTGTTGGAATTTTTCGGCGGCGTGACGCTGATTCTGGGCCTCTTCACGCGGGTCACTGGTCTCTTGCTGGCGGTGGAAATGGCTGTGGCGATTTTAAGAGTTCACTTGCCCCAGGGGCCCGTGACGCAAGTGAAAAACTACCAATTCCCGCTTGCACTGGCGGTCGGCGCGTTTGCCCTGGCAACCATGGGAGCGGGGCTCATCTCGCTCGACCACGCAATTTTTCGCGGGGGTGGCCGCGCTCCCCGCAGACCACGCGAAAAAGACTAGCCTCAAGCTTCGCGCGCGATGCCGTCCTACGCCGTTTGCGTGGACTGCGGCGCAGCCGGCGCAGGGGCCGCGATGGGAGCCGGTAGCGGCGCTTCCGGCATCACCAGCCACGCGACCAGGTAGCCAACCACCGCGGCGAAAGGTATGGGAAAGATCGCCGCAAGCACCCAGATGATGCGGAGGACCGTCGAGTCCATCTCGAAATATTCGGCGAAGCCCCCGCAAACCCCCGCGAGCTTTCGGTCGGTCACCGACCGGCGAAGCCGCTTGACACCGGGTGGCATCCCCGCGGGAGTTGCCACCGTCTGCCGCTCTCCGCAGTAGTAGCAGAAATTCGAGTAGTCCGCGATGTCTCTGCGGCAGTTGGTACAGACCATAGACTTACCCTCCCACGCGGGCCATGCACACTTCCTCCCGCGCTACTCTAGATATACGATCTTCGCTCCCAAAAAGTTCCCGCCGTCATCAGTACGCCGTCAATTCCCGCACCGCTCGAACGATATCCTCCGTCTGCGGCAGAATCTCGTCCTCCAGCTTCGGCTGGTATGCGCAAAAAGTATCCGTCGCCGCCACGCGGCGCACCGGTGCGTCAAGTTCGCCGAACAATTCGTCCGCCACGCGTGCCGCAATCTCCGCTCCGTAGCCCCATGACAACGAATCCTCATAGGCGATTAGCACGCGATTCGTTTTGCGCACGCTCGCCTCAATCGCCCCCCAGTCGTACGGGCTCAACGTCCTCAGGTCCAGGATTTCGGCCGATATGCCGTCGCGCGCCAGTTCCGCCGCCGCCACCTCCGCGCGATGCACCACCGCGCCGTACGTGACGATCGTCGCGTCCGTGCCTTCGCGCACCACGCGTGCCTTACCGAACGGAATTGTAAAATCCGCTCCGGGATACGCCGAGCGATTGTACGGCTGCCGGTACAGGTGCTTGTGCTCCAGAAAGAGCACGGGATCGTCCGACCGGATCGCCGTCCGCAGAAGGCCGCACGTATCCAGCGCGCTTGACGCCATCACCACCCGCAGCCCTGGAATATGCGTGAACGTCACTTCGCCGCACTGGCTGTGATAAATTGCGCCGCCCGTGAGGTAGCCGCCAATCGCCACGCGAATCACCAGCGGCGACTTGAAGGTTCCCGCCGAGCGCCACCGCATCGTGGCGAGTTCGTCGCGAATCTGCATCATCGCCGGCCAGATGTAGTCAAAGAATTGAATCTCGACCACCGGCTTCATCCCGCGCGTCGCCATCCCGATCGCGCGCCCCACAATATTTGCCTCCGCCAGGGGAGAATTAAACACGCGCTGCGCGCCGTATTTGCGCTGCAAGCCCGCCGTGGCTTTGAAGACGCCGCCCTTGCCCTTCAGCGCAGCCAGCGAATCCTCCCGGCTGCAGTCGGCCACATCCTCGCCAAAAACAACGATCCGCTCGTCGCGGCCCATCTCGTCCAGAAGCGTCGCCGAAACCATTTCGACCATCGTCTTCGGCTCGCCCTCGATTCTCGGTTCCGCTTCAAACCGGCTTCCCGTGGGATCCACGTCCGGCGAGTACACCCATTGGTAGATCGAGTCCTTTGCCGGCAACTCGGCCGCGAGAGCGCGGTCTGTGCCTTCGGCGATCTCGCGCTCCACATCCGCCTCGAGCGCCTCCACTTCACGCTCTTCGAGGATTCCTTCGCGCACCAGGAAAAGCCCGAATCTCGGAATCGGATCGCGCCGCGCTTCGTCTTCGCGCTCGGTATCGCAGCGATACAGTTTTTCGTCATCCGAAAGTGAATGCGAATAAGGACGCGTCACGTGCGCGTGCACCAGCGCCGGCCCTTTCCGCGCGCGGCAGTGTGCCGTAGCGCGGCTCATCGCGGCATAGCTCGCGAGAGGATCGGTGCCGTCGCATTCCTCGATATGAAGGTCGGGATAATTTGCGACGAGTTTCGAGATGCTGCCGCCCGCCGTCTGCACTTCCACCGGCACGGAAATCGCGTAGCCGTTGTCCTCGATGAGATACAGCACGGGCAAGCGCCTATTGCTCGCCGTGTTTAATGACTCGAAGAATTCGCCTTCGCTCGTCGCGCCCTCGCCGCCGGATACGTAGACCACTTCGTCGCCATGATGATTCATCGCGCCGCCGAGTGGCCCCGAACGCGCCTGCGCGAACGCCTTCGGAAACTGCTCGTAATACACCGACGCCTCCGCCGCGCCCACCGCCTGCAGGAATTGCGTTCCCGTTGGCGACGACTGCGAAACAATATTCAGCTTCTGATGGCCCCAGTGCGACGGCATCTGGCGCCCGCCGGAAGAGGGATCGTCCTTCGCGCCCACTCCTTCGAGCATCATTTCGTACGGCGTCACGCCCAGGGCGAGGCAAAGCGCGCGGTCGCGATAGTAGGGATAGAACCAGTCGTGCGACGCCTTCAGCGCCAGCCCTGCCGCCACCAGTACCGCTTCGTGCCCCGCGCCGCTGATCTGGAAGTAAATCTTGTTCTGCCGCTTGAGCTGGATCTCGCGATCGTCCATCCGCCGCGAAAGAAACATCGTGCGGTAGATTCGCACCAGCGCTTCGCGGTCCAGCCCGTGGTACTTCCCGGCGTCAAATTTCGCGCTCTTGGCTTTTGTCTGGGTAGGCATTCGTTCTCTTCCGCCTCAGAAGGTTCGCAGGTCGTGTGCTGTACTCCCTATTATAACCCGGCATTCAAGCAGCAGCGGCCCACGCGTGCGAAACAGGCCAAGAGTCATCACTGCGCGAGCGTCAGTCCAGCGATTCAAAATGGGTCGAAGTCTTGTCGAATTCCGCGTCGCCGGGACGGACGATTTCGCTCTTCGCGGACTTGAATGCCTCCTCGGCGGGAATGCGATCGAGCCACCGCTGATGCGACAGCTTTTCGTGGTCGGAGAAATCGAGGCGAACCAGCACGCGGATGTGGCTCCCAGCCTCCGCTTTCCCGGACTTTTCCTTCTTCGCGCTTGCAGTCTTCTTTCCTTTGCCTTGAGCTTCGGAGTCGTCGCCGGCTTCCGCCCCGGATTCGGGCTTCGCCTCGTTGTCCTCGCGCTCGAACTTGAGAAGAATCTTATTGCCGAGCCGGAACCCCTGCTTCCAGCTCTCCACTTTGTGCCGGGCTTGTTGCGCTGCTTTTTCGTCGCTGCCGAAATCGAAAATCAAGAACGTGTGAGCCATGCACGTTCTATATCGGGAGCGGGCATCGCTGTCAAGGCCATGTACAGAGCAAATGTGCAGGGCACTCCCCGTGCAGCCTGAAAAATGCCGCAATTCGTTCTTGCCTCGCCGCTCGTGCCGTGCTACTCTGGGCGAACAAAAAGCGAATGGATGGGATGCCTTTCTTGGCTCATAGAATCGGAATCGAAGCATCCCCCTGACGAATCTGATAAGCAGCACCCGGGAGAATTTTGATGCTGGAATCGGATAGCTCCGCTGCACGAGTTGCGAGAAGCTCAGAGCCTGAAGATCAAACAATATCAGGAGCAAGCAAAGCCATGGCGGAAGTGAGCGAACCGTATCTGCGCGATCAACTCGAAAAGAGGCGCGAGGAACTGGCGTCCGCGTCCTCGGCAGAGCCGGCCGTGGCGCCCTTTTTGGAGCTTTTGCAGGAAGTTGACTCCGCCATTCACCGCATGGACGAAGGCGTCTTCGGAGTCTGCGAAGTATGCGACGGCACGGTGGAAAAAGAACGGCTCATCGCCGATCCGCTCGTGCGCGTGTGCCTCGATTGCCTGACGGACGTCGAGAAACGCGCGCTGGAACAGGACCTGGAGCTTGCCTCGCGCATCCAGCGCACTCTGCTTCCTGCGGCCAGCACGCGCTACCACGATTGGCAAATTCACTATGAGTACAGGTCCGCCGGGATGGTAAGCGGCGACTACTGTGACCTGATCCTGCCGCCGAACGAGAACGGGAATCTGATTTTCCTTCTCGGCGACGTGGCTGGCAAAGGGGTAGCGGCGTCGCTGCTGATGACCCATCTGCACGCCATGTTCCGCAGCCTTGCCGGTGTTGACCTCGAGCTCGCAAAGCTGCTCGAGCATGCCAACCGCGTGTTCTGCGAAAGCACCACTGCGGGGCAATATGCCACGCTCATCTGCGGCCGCGCAGGACGTTCCGGCGAAATCGAAATCGGCAGTGCGGGCCACTTCCCTGCTCTTCTTGTGGCCAAGGACGGCGTGAAGAAAGTTCACTCCACCGGGCTTCCGCTGGGAATGTTCTCGACAAGCCGCTACACCACCCAGCGCGTCCATCTCGAACCGGGCGACTGCTTGCTTCTCTACACCGACGGAATTTTGGAAGCTCGTGATGCCGAGGGTTGCGAGTATGGAATCGCCCGGCTTTCGCGCTCCGCCGGCGAACGTCATGGATGGGTTCCCCACGAACTTCTCGCGGCATGCCTCAAAGATGTGGGCAAATTCTCACCCGGTGCGCATCTCGCCGACGATCAAACGCTCATGGTGGTTCACCGGGCGGATTCCACCAGAGCTTTTCTGCCTCACTGAATTGTTTACAAGGTTAGAAGTCATCTGGCTCTGTTGACTCCTGCCCCGCGCGGCGTTCGTGCCATGTTCTGGTTCATCCTCGCGAACCTGTCATTCTGAGCCACAACGGGGCCTCCCAAGTCCCCGGCAAGGGGAGCTTGGGGGATCGGATCCCGGCGGCCTTTCTTTCCCACAGATCGTGCCTTTGACGATCTGTGGGCCGGGACGCGCAGTCGAAGAATCCCTCTTCGGCGTCGCGAATGAGAGGATGTCAGCCCTTCGTTAGCAAATCGAAAGCTACAATCCCGCGCCCACTTCTCGCTGCACTTGAATGCGTGCAGTGGGCTTGGGAGCATCCCCTTGCGTCGGAACAGGGGCGAGCGGCCATCCGATGGCGCGCTCGATGGCGTCGTAGGTCTCGCGTCTGGCGCCTTCCACCGTCAGGCAGGTGGTCGCCAGGCAGCGAAGGTACACGCCGCCCTCGGGCGTCTGAAACTGAAAGAAATTCGGGCGGCGGAAGAGTTCCGCGCGCGTCTTGTATTTCAATTCGAGAACTTCGCTGTATTGCCCCATGAACCGGGCTGCGTCGTCGGCATTGTCGAGCGCAAGCCGGAATACCAACGGGGTCTGTTTTGTTTTCTCCACCTCGAACGTGGCATAGCGGTCGCCAATCCATGCGGGTGAAAGCGCGTCCGCGCGGTTCTGGCCCAGAAACTGTTTCAGGATTTCCCCCACGCCAAATTCGCCCATCACGTTTTCTTCCAGCAGCTTCCAATCCGCCGGCACCACCCCTTTCCATTGCGGCAGAGTGACGTTGGCGGGCTTCACCCCGGTGAGGTACAAATCCGGATGCAGGATCTGTTGCGTCGAGACGGGCGGATTTGCGAAAAGTATGTTCAGATCGCTCCAGCCGGAATGCGCCTTTAGAAACTGTTGCGAAAAGCTCGTGCCCGCGAGATAGGGAAACAGCAACTCATCGCGAATGTAGATGGGAGCCTTCGAAAGGTGGGGATCCTTGTCCATTTCTTCCAGGGCGCCCGAGCGAATAAGCAGCGACATGTCGGGCAAGTCGCGAACGCTCATTTTTTGTTCCTGGAGCGCGTAGTCGAACATGGCCGCGAGAGCCGAGCCTTCGCTCACGGCGTCGCGCGCGAGTTCTGCGTCGTCGTTGGGCCGCGCCGCCTTGATCCACGGATCGATGTGAAACGACTGATCCTCCAGCGCGTGCGTCAGTTCGTGCGCCATCACCGAGCGCTGCTCGTCGGCTGGAATCCAATCGGCGATGTAGAACTCCTTCGCTTTCGGGTCATATAGTCCGGCCACCTGGTCGGTGAGAACGTCAAGCATGAACGCATCCAGCGGAAAATCCCTGGGAATCAGGCCAAAGGCCTCGAGCGTTTTTTCGTCCGCGTAGCGTTCCGCGTCGTTCTTGTCTTCCTTTTCCTCCCGAATCAGGTATTCACGGATCTCCCTTTTTGAGCGAAGGGTCTTTTTTAGAGGCTCCTTGATCGGAAGGGCCAATAGCTTGCTCATCTGCGCGAGAACTTCATCCGCCGCATGCAGGAACTCCGGAGAGGAATTGGCGCTGGTTTGCGCCGGAGGGAGAGCACCCGCCGGGGCGACGGCCTTTGGCGGCGAGCCCGTCTGCTGCGCTGCCGCGAAAACTCCGAACGCCATTAGTACAAGAAGACCGGCGACTCGTCTCATTCGTTCCCCCTCGCAACTTGGATGAAGATTGAAGGATAACAGTTTTCTTTGGCGTTCACCCGGGATGGCACGATGCTTTTCGAGGAATGCATCACTTCGCCTGAATCCGGACTCCGTCAAGAAGTTCCGGTCGAGCGTCCTGGAGATGCGCATCTTGTTCTGTTAACGGAGCAAGGTAGTATCAGTTCTGCTATACTCTCCACCCTTGGAGTCTTGAATTACACCGTGGCTAGGGGGTCCCATGGTGCCAGGTACTTGTCTTCGCCAGGCGCGCGAGAGGCTAGGCTCACGTACCGTGACGTGGAGCGTTCGA
>CAVPUS010000036.1:0-12261 GCA_963709005.1 uncultured Acidobacteriota bacterium | reverse complement strand
AGCGCAGCCGAAGGGCGGCGCCGCTGCGTAGCAGTCCCGAGCCTAGCCGAGGGGCCGCGCCGCCGCCTAAAACTCCTCTCACGCGTGTCATCCTGAGCGGCCCCGACAAGGCGTCCGCGAAGGATCTTTGTCGGCTTGCCCATCGCCCTTATTGCCCGCCGCCAGAATATCCACCTTCCCGCCTCCAGAACGTCTGAACTTTCCGGCCCGGCTTTGCGTACCTTCCCGAGACTGGGGCAATCTTGCACAGGAGAGCGAACGATGAAGACATGCTTGCGCGTATTCCCCGCATTGCTGATTTTGGCGCTGGCGGCAGCCGTCAACCCAATTCCGGCGGCGGCCAGTAGTGACGACGGCCATTTTGACCGCACATTGACTGTCAGCGGCCCGGTGGATTTGGACGTTCAGACCGGCTCGGGTGAGATTCGAGTTCGTCCCGGCGATGTCGGCAAGGTTGAGATTCATGGCAAAATCCATGCAAACAACGGCTGGAAAAGCGGCGATGTGGAATCCCGCATCCACGAACTGGAGACGAATCCTCCGATCGAGCAGACCGGCAACACCATTCGCGTCGGCCACATCGAGGACCACGACCGCACGCGCAACATTTCGATCAGCTACGAAGTGATCGTCCCTGCGGAAACAAAACTGCATTCGGCATCCGGCTCGGGCGGCCAGTCGGTGGAAGGAATTCGCGGGCCCGTCGAAGCCACGAGCGGCTCCGGCGAACTGCGGCTCTCGAAAATCGGCAGCGAAGCGCGCGCGCAGACCGGCTCCGGCGACATCAACTTGAATTCCATCAACGGCAGCGCGCACGCCCGCGCGGGCAGCGGCAGCATCCGCGCCATTGGCATCGCCGGCGGCTTCAACGCCTCGAGCGGCAGCGGCGAAATAACCCTCGAGCAGACCGCCGCGGGCGACGTCGAAATCGACACGGGATCGGGCGAGGTCAAAATCAAGGGCGTGAAAGGCGCCGTCCGCGCTTCGAGCGGTAGTGGAAGCATTCACGCTCAGGGCGAGCCCACCGGCGAATGGAAATTACGCACCGGATCGGGCGACGTGATCGCCGAACTTCCGCAACAGGCGGCCTTCGATCTGCGCGCTCGCACGAGTTCAGGAAGAATCGAGAGCGATCGTGAAATCGCCGTGCAGGGCTCGATCACTCCGCGCGAGCTGCAGGGCAAAGTTCACGGCGGCGGCGTGCTGGTGGACTTGAGCACCAGTTCAGGAAGCATTCAAATTCGCTAGCGCTTCGGCCTGAGCCATTTCCACAGGTCGCTGTTGCATCTTTCGCGCATCGCGCTTCGCGCGGCGCGATTTGTGATAGATTTCCCCCTGCCTCGGGACGATAAGCACAGCGAGGCGCGGGGTGCGTCAATGAATGCTGATGTGTTCGGAAACTGCCGGCGGTCGGGATGCGCAAGATTGATTCCCCGCGGCCTGGTGTCCGAACAACTCTGCCTCGACCATTTCCTGGACGAAGCGTTCGTCAGGAACGAAAGGGCTTTCCAACTTTGCAGCCAGGGCCAGCCTCTCGATTCGAGCGGCATTGAATGGCTGCTCTCGGACGCGCTCGCGATCGTCAAGAATCTCGAGGAAGGCGCCGACCAGCCGAATCCGGATCAGCGCGACCGTATGCTGGAGCTGCTGCTGATCGTCGCGAATTTGCAGGAGTACGTCGCGCACCATTCGATTCAGGTTCAACGCCTGGCGTGATTCTTCGCCGCCCGGTGCCGCCTCGGATCGAATGCGAAAGCGTTAACACCGCGGATACAGTCGCACCTTGCATTTTTCCCGCCCCCCGCTCAACCTAAGAATTCCCTCTGGAAACACGGCATGCCGGACGACAACAGGAAGAGCGACGCATTCAAACCTCAGCAGCCGAAGATACCCGGCGTGTCGGACGCGCCCGCGGAAACATCCAACTCCTCGGCTCCGGGCGCCGCTGCGCCCGCCTCAAAAACTTCCGCATCCGAGTCCGTTTCAAAAACTTCCGAGTCGGAAGGACTGCCTGCGTGGATCACGCTTTCGATTGCAGGCGTGCTGATCCTCATCATCGCCGGCGTGTGGTGGAGTCATCGCTCGGCGCCGCAGCAAACTGTTTCCGTTCCCGCGGCAATGGGCGCAGAGCCGCCGGCGGAAGTCGCTTCCAAGGTCCGGGAGACTTTGCCGATAGGTCCCGGCGAAATTGCGAGCACCGAGGAATTGGCGAAGCCGTGGTCTTCCAAGCGATTTGTTTTTCGCAATCAACTCACCGACGAGCAAGTGCCCGCGATGGTGGTGCGATTGCCGAATGGAGTGTACTGGGGCTTCTCACTGCGCGAGCCGTACGGAAGCTGCGAGATGGAATGGGTGACGGACCTGAACAAGCTAGAAACTGATTATGGTTTTCGCAGCCAGCATCCGATGATCGGCGATCCATGCAACCACAGCGTCTTCGATCTGACGCGCTACGGCAACGGGCCCAACGGGCTCGTTCGCGGCGAAATCGTGCATGGAGCGGCGGTGCGACCGCCGATGGCGATTGAAGTTCGCGAGCAGGGAAAAAAGATCCTCGCCGTGCGCATGGAGTAGCTCTTCCTTCAGTCCGCGGTGGCGCTGCCTTCGAGCGAAGCGCAACGCTGCACTTCACGGCTCATTTTTCCGGCCAGCACCATCGCCACCATCTTCTGATCCGCCAGCCAGGACCACAAAGGATGACCGAAGGTTGCCGGGCGATTGTGTTCGACGAAGAAATGCGAAATCCACGCGAGCGCGTAGGGCACAACCAGCGCGGCGAGGATAAACCACGGGCGCCGGAGCAGAATTGCGGCGACGAGCAGCGTCCACCCGGTGAGCGTGCCGGCGGAATGAAAGATGCGCGTGGCCGGCTGGCGGTGCGCCAGCACGTAGTGCGGCCAGAACTCTGAGAACCTGCGCGGCTCTTGCATGCGCCGATTGTAGCGCAGCTCCCGCGCGCTCAAGCCGCGAAAAAAAAGCCGCCGGCCCCGCTTCTCAGCGAAACGGGGACAGCGGCGTGGCTGGAAGGTCCCTTCGCGGTTAGTTCATTAATTCCTCCACGGAACGAGCGACCATCACCGGCTGCTGCGTCGCGGGATCGAAGAGAATAAAACCAACCACGCGAACTGGAATTGATTGCGAGCCCGTCAGCGCGGAGAGACCGCTGAGGTTTATGAAATTCGTGGAGTTGGTGGTGAACACGGTGAGCGGAGAAGGCAGCAGAATTCCCGCCGTCCACTTATCGGCGACTTGGAAGCTACCGGCGTTTCCAGACAGCACAACGGTGCTTCCGGGAACCCAGCCGCCCGCCTGGCCTTGCCTCCGCAGGACGACGCGATCGGGAGTCAAAGTGGTTGTGCCGTTCGACGTGTTGAGCGTACCGGCAAAACTGACTCTCTGCCCCGCCGCCATCGCGGAATTGTTGAAGATGAGAACAGTCAGCGGATTATTGATGCGGCCGATTTTGTACTTCTCGGAGCCGTTCAAAGTGAGAGTTTCAATCTGTCCGTCGGAGATGCCATTGATGGCGGGAAGCTCCGTGCGAACAAACAAGTCCGCCTGAGTAGCCGGTTGCGGGGCCGGAGGACGCACGCTCGTGAGCAATCCGCCAAGGTAGAAGCCGTCGTTCGACACGACCTCGACTTCGGAAGCATCAATGGCGTGGCTCACGGGATCGAGAGTGCCGGAGAGAGCCACAATGGTGTTCGTGGTGAAGGAGCTGATCGGATCATCCGGATCGTCAAAGATGGTGTTGTCGTCCGTCTGCACCATCCACTGGCGGCCCTTCGGGCCTTGCACCGTGAACGTGTTGGCGCCCGTGACGCCGACCACGCCCGCATCGAAATCATCGATGGAGACTTGCGCATCCGTTGAGTTGAGCAGCGCCATTTCGAAGGTCGGATTGATGACGCCCGTCACCTGGCCGTTGGCGTCCACTTGAAGCGATTGCCGCAGATCGAACTCCATGCGGAGCCCGACGAGGTCCGCGTTGCTCAGGACAAACGGCGAACTGAACGTCACGGTGACGTTGGCCTGGGCTACCGTCATGCCATTTTGCTGCAAGGTTCCATTTATCGTGTTGATGACCGGCGGACTCACGCTGGTGTCAATGAATCCAAGCACCGGATTCGAAATCGTCACCGTGGCCGAGGTGTAGGTTCCCACGGGCACGGCGGTCAAATCGAGAAGCTGGTGCAGGCCACTGAGCTGGGCAAAATCAACTGTCTGAGGAGTGCTGAGCACCGACACGTTCGTCGTGCCGTTATTGAGCGTGACCCCGCTGACCAGCACCTGGCACGACACAACGCTTGGAAGCGATGCGTCGGTGCCGACCGTAAAGACGGAGGCCATTTGCTGCCCGCCCGACCCACCCGACGACATTCCTCCGCCACCACAACTCGAAAGCATGAGGACAGAAAGAAACGCAATGAACACACCCGTAGCCTTTGAATTCCGCATCGTTTTCTCCTTATTCACTCAGTAATCGAGAACAACCAGGCCGACACCCACTTCGGCTGCTGTGTGTAGAACACAGGGACACCGGAAAAGTTGCGGCTCGAGGGGGGGTGAATCGTAGATCGAGCCGTAGGAGAAATGCGGCATGCCGCAGTTTTACCGGCGAGTCTTAGAAAGCATTGGTTCGTCAACCAGCACAGCTTTGGGAAGGATCCAGCGCGCGCCGCAAAGTGTTTGCCGAGCGTTGAGGACGATTCGCGCGTAAAATGAAGGTGGGGGATCGACGGCCTGGATGTGAATTCCTGGAAGAGAGTAGCGGCACTGACATGCCTGCGAGGAACGCCATGTTTGCCATCGACAAGCTGAAGCATGCGGCGAGAGCCGTTTGTGCTTTCGCGCTCCTTGCGGGGATGATGTCCTCGGCGGGGGAGGAGCGTCCGAGCGCTCCCCCGGCGTCCAATGGGACGAACCACACAAATGGGCGGAAGATGACCCTCCGTGGCGTGACTGATTTCGGCGAGGTAACCCCGACGCTGTATCGCGGCGCCCAGCCGACGAAACAAGGCTTTCGCAACCTCGCGGCCATGGGCATCAACATCGTGGTGGACCTGCGCGGTTCACGCGAAAGCGAGCGCGAGCTTGTGACGAAGATGGGGATGCGGTATGTCGCGTTGCCCTGGCGGTGTTATCTGCCGCGGGACAAACCCTTTGCCGAGTTCCTCATGTTGCTCCGCAAAAACCCCGGCAAGAAGGTTTTTGTCCATTGCCGCGTGGGCGACGACCGCACGGGCATGGACATAGCGGCGTACCGGATGGCCGAACAGGGGTGGACTGCGGGGGAAGCAAAGAAGGAAATGGAGGCGTACGGCGTCAACTGGTTCCACCGCAGAATTTGCACCGGGCTAACGTCCTACGAAGAACACTTTCCCGAACGATTCAAGACCAGCCCTGAATTTCGCGAGCTGCGTTCCTCCGGCCACTTATCCGAACGGCAGCCATAGTCTTCGGCAGGCTTCCGCTTCCGATTGGCGCAAGTGAGCTGGGGATGACGTAGCGAAACCATTTTCGTCTTTTAGCCGCTTGCAGGGTTGCCGCGAGTTGTTTACGATTCAAAGGCGCCGCTTCCTGGTGCGCTCATAAATGATCGGCGAAACCATTTCTCATTACCGTATCCTCGAACCCGTGGGGAGCGGCGGCATGGGCCAGGTGTTTCGGGCGGAAGATACGCGCCTGGGGCGCGCCGTGGCCTTGAAGTTTCTCTCCCCGGAACTTGTGCGGGATGCGTCGTCGCTCGAACGATTTCAACGCGAAGCCCGCTCCGCCTCTTCGTTGAATCATCCCGGCATCTGCACCATCTACGACGTGGGCGAACACGGAGGCCAGCCGTTTCTGGTGATGGAGCTGCTCGAAGGGCAGACGCTGCGCGCGCGAATCGGCGGGCGGCCTATGGCGCTCGATGCGCTGCTTGAAACCGGCATCCAGATTGCGGATGCGCTGGATGCGGCCCACACGAGCGGGATCGTCCACCGCGACATCAAGCCCGCGAACATTTTCATCACCGCGCGCGGCCAGGCGAAAATCCTCGACTTCGGCCTGGCGAAGCAAGCTGCGCCGAGGCGCATTGCGGAAACCATCGGCGCGGGCACCACGGCAGCGGAGCAGACGTCCGACAATCTTTTTCTCACCAGCCCCGGCTCGGCGCTTGGCACGGTGGCGTATATGTCTCCGGAACAAGCGCGCGGAGAGACGCTCGACGCGCGGACGGATCTTTTCAGCCTCGGCGCCGTGCTGTACGAAATGGCGACGGGACACTCTGCCTTCGGCGGCAACACGTCCGCGGTGATCTTCGATGCCATCCTGAACCGCAATCCCACGGCGCCGACGGCGCTGAACCCGGCGGTTCCCCCGAAGCTCGAAGAAATCATCGGCAAGGCGCTCGAGAAAGACCGCGAACTGCGGTACCAGACGGCGGCCGAGCTGCGCGCGGATTTGAAGCGGTTGAAGCGCGACACAGATTCGTCGCGGACCGCGGCAGCCGGGACCAGCTCGTGGCCCGCTGCGAGCGCGGCTCCGGGTTCGGGAAGCGTCCCTGCGACGACGGCGGCTATTCCACTGCGGCGGCCCTTTCCGTGGATGAAAGTGGCCGGGGCGGCGATCGTTATCGTGACAATTGTAGCCCTCGTCCTGCGCCTGCGTACGACGCGGCAAGCGCCGGCGCCGTCGTTCGGCGAAATGACGATCACGCCGGTGACGTCCACCGGCAACATTCATTCCACGGCCATCTCCAGCGACGGCAAGTGGCTCGCTTACGTGCGGGATGACAAAGCGGGCCACGGCATATGGGTGCGGCAGCTTGGGACGGGAAGCACCGCGCAGGTGGTTCCCGGATCGCCGGGAGAAATCGAGGGACTGACGTTTTCACTCGACGGGAATTATCTCTATTTCGTGAAGGTCGACCGGTCCGCCGGGCTTGGAACTCTTTTTCAGGTTCCTTCGCTGGGCGGCACGCTGCGGCAACTGATTGTGGACGTGGACAGCCCGATCAGCTTCTCGCCGGACGGCAAGAAATTCGTTTTTGTCCGGCAGGCGTCGAAAAATAAAACGTCCAATCTGATCGTAGCCAACACCGATGGAAGCGGTGAAGCCAATCTGCTCGTGGTGAACCAGCCAGCGCGATTTTCGGGGGAAGGCCCGGCATGGTCTCCTGACGGCAAGCGGATCGTCGTGGCCGAAACACCCGACGGGGATTTCGACAAGTACGCGGTGGAGACGGTCGCCGCGGACACCGCCGCCAAGACTCGCCTTGGCTCACGGAACTGGAACTACCCTCGCCAGATGGCCTGGCTGCCGGACGGCTCAGCCATCGTATTCTCCGCCGGCGTGGACAAGATGAGCGCGAACGCCCAGCTTTGGGAGCTCAGCTACTCGCAAGCGGAAGCGCGGCGCATCACGAATGATCTGAATTTCTACACCGGAGCAACCATCACCGCCGATGGATCGGCGCTTGCGACCGTGCAGGTATCACTGGTTGCGAGCTTGTGGATCACGAACTTCGGCAGCGCGGCATCGTTTTCGTCGCCGCGCCAGCTCACGAGCGGAGTGGGGCGCGCCGACGGCCTGGGTGGCGTGTCCTGGGCTCCGGGAGACAAAATCCTCTACGGCTACTACTCCGGCGGAGCAATCCGCTTCGCCACGATTGCGCCTGACGGAAGCAATATTCACGACCTCTCGCTCAACGCTATCGGAGCCATTTGGCCTTCCACCTGCGGTGATGGGCAGCGTTTCGTCTTCGACGCGCGCAACCAATCGCAAGGCATCTCCATTTTCCGCGCTAATCTGGACGGCGGCGATATGAGGCAAATCACCACGGGCGGGCTCGATGTTCTGGCAGACTGCTCGCCCGACGGGAAGTTCGTGGTTTATTCCGAGGAAACCGGCGCGGGCCGGTTGATGAAGGTGGGAATCGACGGAGGGACGCCGGTTGAAGTCACAAAAGAGGGGCTATGGTCCGCCCGGATTTCACCCGACGGAAATTCCGTGGCGGCCTTCTATTCTCCTGATCCGGGCAAGGCACCGAAACTGGCGATCATAGGAATTCAGGGCGGTGAGATTCGCAGCGTCTATGACCTGCCTCCGGAGGTGGTCACCGGGGGGGACGGCGGCCACAAGCTCGAATGGACCAAGGACGGGCGCAACGTCCTTTTCGGCGTGAACAAAGAGGAAATCACGAGCTTTTGGGCTCAACCGATTTCGGCGCCCGGCACATCGCCCGCCGCTCCGAAGCGGCTGGTGAGTTTTCCGGCGGAAGACCGGATCTGGTCTGCGACGCTTTCTCCCGATGGCAAGCAGATTGTGTATTCGAGCGGCCGCGACGTCACCGATGCGGTGCTGATCTCGCACTTCCATTAGCCTTGCATTCGAGCGGAGCAAAATGAAAATCTCCCGGCGCGAACTTCTTAAGACGGCCTCGGCTGCATCCGGAAGCATGGGCGCGATTTTCGGCGCACCGCGCGGCGCGCGGACCTGCGAATGGCAGGAAGCCTCGCCGGCGCTGCCCCCGGCTTTCGATGCGCTGAAGCCCCTGGGGGATCGGGTGAAGCCGATCCGCACGGAAGAATTTCAAGCGCGTATCGCGCGGGCGCAGCAATTGATGTCGGACGCAAAGCCGCGCTTCGATGCGCTCTACGTTACGCCCGGCACGACGCTCGCCTACTACACCGGAATTCGCTGGTGGGCGAGCGAGCGGCTTCTCGCTCTACTTCTCCCGCGCCAGGGTGACCCGGCGCTCGTGTGCCCCGCATTTGAAGAAGGCCGCGTGCGCGAACTGATTCGCTGGCCCATCGAAATTCGCACGTGGCAAGAGGACGAAAGTCCCTACGCGCTGGCCGCGAATTGGTTTGCGGAACGCGTCATCCGCGCGGGGCGCGCCGGAATCGAGGAGACGACGCGCTATGCGTTCTTCGACGGCTTGCGCCGAGCGGCTCCATCGCTCGAATACGCAAGCGCCGATGAGGTCACCGTCGGCTGCCGCGCGCAAAAAAGCGAGCACGAGCTCGAACTGATGCGGCTGGCCTGCGCGGCCACGTGTGATGTCTATCGTGCCACGTTCGCGTCCCTGCGCGAGGGCATGAAGCAGAGCGAAGTCGCAGGCATGATTGCGCGCGGCTACGAACGCATGGGGCTTCGAGGTGAGGCGTTCGTGCTGGTCGGACCCGCGGCGGCAATGCCTCACGGAACCCGGGAGAACCGCTCGCTGCGCGAGGGAGACGCCGTGCTGATGGACGACGGGACCAGCATCGAGGGCTATCAGTCAGATGTCACGCGCACGGGCGTGTTCGGGAAGCCATCGGAAAAACTCAGGCGCGCTTTCGAGATCGTTCGCCGCGCGCAGGACGCCGCGCTCGCCGCTGCCGCCGCCGGCCGCGAATGCGGCTCGGTGGACGATGCAGCCCGCAAAGTGATCGTGGATGCCGGTTTCGGTCCGGGCTACAAGTATTTTCCTCATCGCCTCGGCCACGGAATCGGAATGGACGGCCACGAATGGCCTTACCTTGTCCGCGGAAATCGCACGATCCTCAAGCCGGGAATGACCTTCTCAAACGAGCCGGGGATTTACGTCGTTGGAGACTACGGCTTGCGCTGCGAGGACGACATGGTGATCGCCGAATCCGGCGCCGCGCATTTGCTGACGCCCGGTTTCGCGCCCTCGCTCGAGAAGCCCGTCGCCTGACCGCCACTCAGCATCTTTGATTTTTCGCGGCAGAAGTCTACAACCCGCGCTTCCGACCAGAAGCGTCCCAAGCCGCTCTCGCGCGAAATGAACGCGCAATGCCCTCCATGCCGCGGCGCCTCGAATGTGATATTCGCGTTCGCGCGAATGGCCGGATTCTCGAAAGAAGCAAAGGGAACGAAGGGATCGTCTTGCGCCGTCAGAATCAGCGTGGGTATTCGGATATGCCCGAGCAGTTGGGCGGCGCTCGATCGCGCATAATAATCGTCGGCACCGCGAAAACCGCAGAAGCGCGCGGTGATCACCTCGTCGAAATCGCGCACGCTGCGGATGCCGTGCATTCCGTCGATCGGAAATTGCTCCGGAAAAAGACTCGCTTTATAGCGCATGTGGCTCTTGAGCCGCGTGACAAAATGGCGCTGGTAAAGGAAATTCCGCCGCTTGCACAGCGCATCGGCGCAAGCAGTCAAATCAAGAGACGGCGCGACGGTCGCCACGGCGCGGAGTTGCGAGGGCGCGGCGTCGCTCCATTCTCCCGCCATTTTCAACACCAGATTGCCGCCCATCGAAAAACCGGCGGCGAAAACCTCCGGCAGATCGTCGCGTTCGATCAATTCGGTGATGACGGCGCGAATGTCGCAACTGAGGCCCGAATGGTAGAGCGTCGGTGTCAGTTTCTCCGTCCCGCCACAGTTCCGCTGATTCAACCGCACGGCGTTGAAGCCTGCCACGAACGCCTTCTCCGCCGTGCCGCGCATATAGTTTGACTCGCACGAGCCCTCGAGCCCGTGCACCAGCACGAGCGTGGGATGCTCGCGCGGACTCTGCTGCCAGTGGCATTCCCCGCGGATGCACGTTCCCGGCTCCGTCTCGAACGTTCGAGATACGCTCTCAGCGAGCCGCGCAAACCGTCGCGGCCAGAAATTCGCCGCAATCGTCATGGCGTGCTTGTTGCGAAGAATCGAAATTGGCTCGAAATCCTTCACCATGTCTCATGGTAGGGACTCTTCGGCGTTCGCGCAACCCATCGCGGGAACCTCGCTCTCCATTTGCCTGGGATCGCAGCTGTTACGGATCATCCGGAGTCAAGGACACAATGGGAAGGGCACAGCGGGATGGCCGGAAATTTACCTGTTGCTTTCCCAAAGGAAGTGTGTCATCTTCCTGTTGGAAACCAAAACGGCGGTGCCATGAAACAGAAAACGGATGTCCCACAAGGAACCTTGGCTTTGATGGTCCTGAAGACTCTCGATGTCCTGGGATCGCTGCACGGCTACGGAATCGCGCGGCGCATCGAGCAGATTAGCGGAGATCTGCTTGCGGTGAATCAAGGGACTCTCTATCCCGTTCTTTTGAAGCTGGAGCAAGAAGGGGTGATCGCATCGGAGTGGGGTGCCTCAGAAAATAATCGCAGGGCGCGCTTCTACCGGCTGACAAAAGAAGGACGCAAGCAGTTGCAGGTGGAAACGCAAGATTGGGAACAAACGGCAGCGATTATCGGCCGGTTCTTCGAAGCCAAAGCGGAGGATTTGTCATGACATCTCTGAGAAGGTTCTTCACCCGTGTGGTCAACCTGGCGACCGGGCGTACACAGGACGAACGATTGAGCGAAGAGATTCAGGAACATATCGCTCTGCAAACCGCGGAAAATCTTCGCGCCGGTTTATCACCCGTGGAGGCGCGACGCCAGGCCATGCTGAAGTTTGGCGGCGTCGAGGCGATGAAACAAGACTATCGAGCCGAGGGAGGACTGCTATTCGTCGAAAATCTGGTGCAGGATGTGCGTTACGCGATCCGGAGCCTGCGCCGCACGCCCGGACTTACCGCATTCGTGGTGATCACGCTCGCGCTGGGGATCGGGATGACCTCAGCGACATTCAGCATGGTGGATGGCCTGATTTTCAGGCCTTACCCCGTGCCGCATCCGGGCAACGTGGTCACCCTGGTGAGCACTACGCACGATAGTCCCTTCGACGATTTCTCCTATCGCGAATACCTGGACATCCGCGACCAGACGAAGAGCTACGACGGCGTGATCGCCAATGCAGATATGGAAGCGGTCGGCTTCAGCGCGGAACCCACAGCAACGCCCCGGATTAAGGGCGGGATGATGGTTTCCGGTAATTACTTCCACGTGCTCGGCGTGGAGCCGCGGCTGGGGCGCGGGTTTCGCGAGGACGAAGATCAGGTGCCCGGCCGCAATGCCGTGGTGGTGCTGGGGCCGGACTTTTGGAGGCACGAATTCGCGAGCGACCCTTCCGTGGTGGGCAGGACGATTCGCCTGAACGGCACGGAGTTCACCGTGATTGGAGTGGCTCCGGATTCCTTCCCGGGGATGCTGACATTTGGAGTTCCCGACTTCTACGTGCCGCTGGCGATGGCGCGGATGTTCACCACAAACCTGCAGAAGAATTTTTTTGAGGACCGCGACGATCGCGAGTTAAATGTAAAGGCGCGCTTGAAATCGGGCACCACGCTCGAGCAGGCGCGCGATGAACTCGCCGTGCTCGCGCAAAACCTCGAGCGCGAGTATCCGAAGGCGAATCGCGGCCGCAGCGCAGCGGTATATACCCTGT
>CAVPUS010000035.1:0-32912 GCA_963709005.1 uncultured Acidobacteriota bacterium | reverse complement strand
ACCTGGCCGGAAGCCGACGCCGATATCGCCGAGCTGATTGACTTCTGCGAATACTATGGCCGTGAAATGCTGCGCCTGGCCGGGCCTCAGCCTCTCACGCCCAGCCGCGGCGAAAAGAACTACCTCGTCTATATCCCGCTGGGAGTCGGGATCGTCATCCCGCCGTGGAATTTCGCCGCTGCCATCATGGGCGGCATGACGCTGGCTTCGATCGTCACGGGCAACACCGTCGTTGTGAAGCCCTCGAGCGATTCCCCCACCATCGCCGCGCTCTTTGTGGACATCCTCTATGAGGCCGGCGTGCCGCAGGATGTCGTCACCCTCTTCACCGGCCCCGGCGGCACCGCCGGCGAAGCAATGGTGCTCCACCCCAAAGCGCGCTTTATCGCCTTCACCGGCTCGAAGGAAGCCGGCCTGCGCATCGGCGAGCAAGCCATGAAAAAGCAGCCGGGCCAGATCTGGATCAAGCGCACCGTTCTCGAGATGGGCGGCAAGGACGCCATCATCGTGGACGACGAAGCCGACCTCGACGCCGCCGTCGAAGGCGTCGCGCTCTCCGCCTTCGGCTACCAGGGGCAGAAGTGCTCCGCCTGCTCGCGCGCCATCGTTGCCGCGAAAGTCTACGACAAGTTCCTCGAGAAGCTTGTCCCGCGCGTCAAGTCCATGAAGGTCGGCCCCACCGAAGACCCTTCGAACTACATGGGGCCGGTGATCAACGAGAAATCAATGAAGTCCATTCTCAACTACATCGACGTCGGCAAAAAGGAGGGGCGCCTGCTCACGGGCGGCGGCCGCGCCGGGGATAGCGGATACTTCGTCGAACCGACCGTCATCGCCGACGTCGGCCCCAAGGCCCGCATTTTCCAGGAAGAGATTTTCGGCCCCGTGCTCGCCGTCACCAAGGCGCGCGACTTCGACCAGGCCCTCGAGTTCGCCAACGACAGCGAGTTCGGCCTCACCGGCGCGGTCTACTCGAAGAATCCCGCCAAGCTCGAAAAGGCGGCCGAAGCCTTCCACGTCGGCAATCTCTATTTCAATCGCAAGTGCACCGGCGCGATGGTGGGCAGCCATCCTTTCGGCGGGTTCAACATGTCGGGAACGGACTCGAAGTCCGGCGGGCAGGATTACCTCCTGCTCTTTCTCCAGGCGAAGACGATCACCGAGAAAATCGGCGCGACGAAGTAGCCGTCGGACGTAGGGGCGGAGCATACTGCGGCTTTACGGTGCCGGCGCGGTCTGCGGATTCGGCTTCATCCCAAGTCCCCAGCGCAAGATTGCATACGCGATGGGGCCTGACGCGAGCAGCAGCGGCGCCCAATGCAGCACCAGCGGCTCGCTGTAGTAAACCTTCACCGCGCACAGGATCGCCGGAAAAATCAGAATCAATGCGCGTCCAGATATAGATGTTCACAAGATCTTCGACGGGGTACTTCGCGAGGATGCAGTAGACCACGAACGAAACTGCGATGGCCCGCGCGGGGGTGCCGAAGCGCGAATGAATTTTTCCGAGCCACGCGGGCAAGTAGCCGTCTTCGGCCATCGTCGCGGGTATTCGCGTGGTATAGAGGATCGTGCTGTTCGAAAGTGAGAGTGTGCCGATCATCGCGGCGATCAGCATGGCGGCGCCGAGCGCGCTGCCGCCGATCAGCCGCGACGCCGTAACAATGTAATCCGTTTTCCACTCCTGCCAGTTTCCCAGCGCCGCGAGCGCGAGTGTGGTGGGCAGAATGTAGGTGAGGATGTTCATCGGCGTGTTCCACGCGAGGAGGCGCACGAAAGTTTTCTGCGGATTTTTCATCTCGCCGGTCATGCTCGAGAGCTGCTCGTAGCCAGCGTAATTCCACATGGCGAGCGCAAGGCCTTTTCCGAAAACGCTTCCGAACGGCTGCCCCGGGCGGCACGAACGGCAGCACCGGGTTGTAGTGCCAGTGAAACAGCGCCACGGCGCAAAGCCACGCGACGGGAATGAACACCGCAACGAGCAGTGCCACCGAGAACCAGCCAGCCACTTGAATGCCTCGCGCGTTCAAATAGGCGAGCAGCCCCAAGACGAGGCAAGCACCGGCCCAGCTTCGCATTTTTCCCCGTGATCCACGGAAAGTATTCGCTCAAATAGTCCATCACAAGCACGCCGTACAAACTGTTCAGGAGAAACGTCCCGGTCCAATTCCACCAGCCGCACTGGAAGCCCCAGAAGTCGCCGAACGCAGCGCGGCTCCAGCGATAGAAACCGCCCTGAACGGGAAGAATGCTGTTCAGCTCGGCGGCGGCGAAAGAGATGGGAATGCTCCAGAACAGAGGCACGAACGCGAGAAACAGCAATGCCATGCCGGGTCCCGAGTCGTGAAAAATTCCTTCGTACCCGAATGGGCCGCCGGCCGTGTAACCATAAAAAATGGCAAGCAGAGGCAAGAATCCGATTTGGCGGAGCTGGACAGTAGACGGCTTGGCCGGGCCTGAATCTTCTCGGCCGCTTTTGCTGGGGTTTGGCATCGAGCCGGTGTGCGAAGGCCGGGATGATAGTGAAGCGCGCCCGTGTTTTCAATCAGAAACGGAAGAGGAGAGATTTCTTAATGTTCGCAAAATCCGGACCAGACTTTCTAGCACAATTGCCCCGCAGCTCGCCTGCTCTTTCAAGAATGCCACTTGCTCACTGGACGCTTCGGTTTTAGTATGCCCGCATGCCAAAGCGCACAAATAGTTCGGTACTGCACTTATTCGTGCTGGAAACTCTCCGGCTCGCCGCGGAGCGCAGGCAATGTTCGGAGGTCAAGCAATGAGTAAGCGGCTTCTCCTGATTCTTTTACAATCGCTTTTGTTCGCTGCGGCGGCGCAGGCGCAACCCGGTCCTTCGTTCACGTCCATGACGTTGCCAGCAGGCGGCGTGGCCGTGCCTTACGGCGCGGACTTGCAAGTAACGGGCGGAACGCCGCCCTATACCTTCGCGGTCACAACCGGCAGCTTGCCCGCAGGTTTCTCCCTCGTCGCCACAAATACCGGAACCGTCGCCGCCGGCCACATCTTCAGCGCCAACCCGGCTGCAAGCGGCACCTTCACCTTTGGTGTCACGGTTACGGACAGCGCGCAGCTAACGGCTACGGCAACTATCTCACTCACGATCAACACGGTGCCGAATACTCAGGCTTCGCTGCTCAAGGGCCAGTACGCTTTTCTTGAGCGCAGCTTCTCGGAATCCGGCTCGGTCGAAATCGCCGGCGGCAGTTTGAATTTCGACGGTATTAGCAGCGTAACCGGCGTTGTAGATGTCAACAGCGCCGTTAATGGGGTCACACTGCTCGATTCGGTCAACGGAACGTATTCCGTCGGCCCGGACAACCGTGGTTTCATCAACCTCACGGCGCAGACATGCCAGTCGCCGCCATGCAACGTGAGCTTTGCGATTGCGGTGGGCGATGTATATCGCGGACTTGCATCCACGGCTCAGATTACGCGGTTCGTTGACGACGACGGGAACGACCGTATCGGCGCCGGCGAACTCCACCTGCAGGATACGACCTCTTTCACGCAGAACATCTTCGCCGGGACGTACGCGGTTGAGTTCACCGGGCAGACCCCGACGCTAGGGCGTTCCGTATACGCAGGTTTGATGACGTTCGATAACGCTGGGAACATCCCCAGCGTCACTTTCGACGTGAACGACGGGGGAGCGTCGACTGGACCTTCCACGACAGCTCCCGCAGGCACCTACATCGGCCCGGATGCAAACGGCCGCATTTTCCTGTCCTTGCCGAACGCCAGTTTTAACGACGCCATCTACCAAATCTCCGCGAATGAGTTCGCATACGTCTCGCTCAATCCTGCCTCGGGCGGCAACGATGTCGCCGCCGGATTTGGGTTGCGTCAAGCGAACCCGGGTACGTTTGGGGGGACGTCGATCACGGGTCCCGACGTTTTGGAGTTTGAGGGCCTCTCCGGCGGCGGCAGCGGTGTGGACGTGGCCGTTGGCCTCGCCACCGTGACTTCCGGCACTCTGTCAGTGACATTCGATGAGAACGATGCGGGGACCCTGACCAGCAATGGAACCGTCAGTGGCGCTCTTACCGTAGCTGCGAACGGTCGTGCTTCCGCCACACTCGGCGGTCAGACGGCGACGATCTATCTCGCGGCGCCGGACCGCGGATTCGCGATCGGCACCGGCAATGGCGCGGTTGCCGGCCAGCTTTTCCCTCAAGTGGGAGGGCCTTTCTCCTCGTCGTTTTCTGGCGGTGGCAACGTGGTCTTCGGCCAGGAAGACACGACTTCGGCGTCAATGAGCGATTTCTCGGGTATTGCCGTTGTTGGCTCCGGTGGAACCGCGCTCACGGTTACCGAGGACGAAAGCCATACGGGCGGCGATCTCTTCTTCGACGAGAGCATCGGCACGGTGAATTTCACGGTGGCCGCCAACGGCCACTTTGCAGTTCTGCAGGGCGCGAACAACGGCGCGCTTACCGGGTATGTGATCTCGCCTTTTGAGATCGCGTTCTTTGACACCACGGGGCCGACATCCGATCCAGCGCCGTCGGTGCATCCAATCCTCACGCTGTTACAAACGCTCAACGCACCCCCGGGAACTCCTTCGCCGGCAGCAGCGACTGTGCCCTTCGCGAACCCCGTCGCCATCGGCCAGACCGCGCAGTCCTCGCCCATAACCGTCACCAACACCGGCCTCGGACCCCTCGGCTTCACCGGCGTGATCACCGCCAATTCGCCGGACTTCAGCGCGTCCGGCACTTGCATTCCGACCGTCGTGGTGGTCGTCGTCCAGCCGCAAGGCACCTGCACGATTATCATCACGTTTGCTCCCACGCAGACGGGCACGCTCAATGAGACGCTGATCGTGCAGACGGACGGCACGAGCAACGTCTCCATCACCGCGACGGGCACGGCAACGTCGAACGCCACCGTCACAATCGCGCCGGGCTCGCTTGCTTTCGGAGCACAGGTGGTCAATACAACGAGCGCGTCTCAACCGGTGACGGCTTCGGTGCCTGCCAACTCACCATCGAGCGTGACAATTTCCGCGATCACAATGCCCACCGGCTTCACGGAGGCGGACAACTGCGTGGACGTCACCATCCAGCCCAACGGCTCGTGCACCATCAACGTAACCTTTGCGCCCAAGACCACCGGCTCGTTTTCCGCGAACATGTCCATCGCGGACAACGCAACGGGCAGCCCGCAAACGGTGGCGCTGACGGGCACGAGCGTCAGCGGGCAGTTCACGGTGGCGCCGGCGTCGCTCAACTTCGGCACCGTCGTAATCAACACGACGAGCCCGGCTCAAATCGTGACGGTGACGAACGGCACGACGAACTCCGTCGTGATCAATGCGATCACCGTTCCGGTAGGTTTCGCCGAAACCGACAACTGCGTGACAGGCGACGGCCCGCCGCTTGCGTCCGGGGCGTCTTGCACGATTAACGTCACGTTCACGCCGACATCGGCAGCAGCTTTCTCGGGCAATCTGACGATTCTCGATTCGATTTCAGCTCCGCCGCCCACGGTTGCGCTGACGGGCAACGGCACGATTTCTACGTTCACTCTCACGCTGGCGCCGGGGTCGTCACCCTCGGTCACCGTCGTACCCGGAGGCACGGCGGCGTATGGAATCTTGGTGACGGGGACTCCCGGCATCAACCAGACCATCAACTTCACCGCGAGCACCACGTCGAACACCATCACCGTCATCGTCACGCCTCAGTCGGTGACGATCACGGGCAACGGCAACACGCAGTTTGCGCTGGTGCTGCAGACGTTCTGCCGCAAGGGCGGAATCGGACCGCATCCGCAGGTGCCGGGCGGAGGGCTGAAGCTTCTGCTGCTGGCGATGGCGCTCGCGGCGATGGCCTGGGTCTACCGGCGGCGGCCGCGCTGGGCGCTGTCGTTTGCCCTATTGATGCTCATCGCGATTGGCGGAGCAGCGTGTGGCGGGGATCCGGGAGCGAACGGCCCCACGCCGCCGGGAACGTATCCGGTCACGCTGACGGCAACTTCAGGGCAGCAGGTGCAGACGCTGAACCTTACGCTGATCGTGCAATAGAGGGGCGAGCCGAAGCGATCAGTCTATCTTGTGGTTCGCAGCCTCGAGATGGGAACCATTCCCTTGAAGTGTGCAATGAGCGACAGAACGTTTCCTGTTCTTGACATCGGCCTTGTCCAAAGTGCAGAATCCACGCGCCTTGCCCTCTCTTCCTACTGCAGATGATGGAATCGAGGATGCACGTGCCCCAGAGGGTCAACATCTCTTAGTGTAGGTGCTCGCGAAAATGGGGGTCTCAATGTACTCATCCAGCCGCACGCTTCGCATGACCGCTTTCATTTTGCTCTTATCCCTAGCGTTCCCGTTGCTGCGAACGTGGGCTCAACACGACGACGGGACCAAGGTGCAGCCACGCGCCGCGGCCGGCCTGGCGCGCGATACTTCCGCGCCTTCGCGAGCGGCGAAAGCGCAACCCCGCGCCGCGCAAACGCCGCTTCCCTCTTCTTACGGGAAGCTGCCTCTGAGCTTCGAAGCAAACGAAGGGCAGACCGCGCCGGAGGTGAATTTTCTCGCACGGGGAGCCGGCTACACCGTGTTTCTCACGCCCAGCCGGGAAGTGCTGTCCCTCAAGCGCGCCATTCCGGCGCAGAAAAAGACTAATTTTCTAGATTCGAAACCCACCCGCGAGTATTCCCAGGCGGTTCTCGAACTCCGGCTGCTCGATTCGAATACGCAGGCGAAAGTTTCCGGAGTCGACCGACTGCCCGGAATCTCAAACTACTTCATCGGAAACGACCCCGCGCAATGGCACACCAATATCCCGAACTACGGCAAAGTAGTGTACCGGGACATTTACCCGGGAGTGGATGTGGCTTACTACGGCCATGAAGGCCAACTCGAATCCGATTTCATCGTGGCGCCGCGTGCGAATGCAAAGAAAATCAGATTCGCGGTGGAAGGGGCGGCCGGATTGCGGGTAAGCGACGACGGTGACGTGATCCTGCGGCTTGACGGAGGCGAGGTGCGTTTGCAGAAGCCAGCCGCCTACCAGGTGGTGAACGGGACGCGGCGCGAGGTTCGCGACGGCTACAAACTGCTGGCGAAGAATGAGGTCGGTTTCTGGCTCGGCAGCTACGACCACAGCCAGAAGCTCATCATTGATCCCGCCTTCTTCTTTTCAACGTACCTGGGTGGTTCGGGTGTGGATGCGGCGCTTGCGGTAGCTGCCAATGGTTCCGGCAACACGTTTGTAACGGGGCTAACCACGTCCCCGAATTTCCCGACCACCGGCGGCGTTTTTCAGCCGGGCCTCGGAGTCGGGGCCGCGGGGGTGCAGAACGCTTTTGTTACCGAGTACGCCCCGGACGGATCGGCGTTCGTGTATTCGACCTACCTGGGAGGCAACACTTCCGATGAAGGCTTGGCCATCGCAGTTGATAACCTTGGCAATGCGTATATCGGAGGACTGACAACATCATCCAATTTTCCGACGAAGAACCCGCTGGCGGGCCAAGGGCAATTGAATGGAAGCCAGGGCGCGTTTGTCTCGCAAATCTCCGCAACTGGCGCCGCGTTGCTGTTCTCAACTTACTTGAGCGGAAACGGCACCGACGCGGCCGGCGGCATAGGTCTGGATTCGAGCTTGAACGTTTACGTCGCCGGCGCCACCTCTTCCACCAATTTTCCAACTGTCCTCGCATTTCAGGGTGGCCTGAACGGAGTGGAGAACGCATTCATCACCAAGCTGGCAGCGCCTTCGGCCAGCGGGTCGAGCATCATCTACTCCAGCTATTTGGGGGGCAACGGCTTTGACCAGGCCCATGCCATTGCCGTGGACGCCGGCGGAGACGCCTTCCTCACAGGGCAAACCAACTCCACCGTATTTCCCACAGTGGCTCCTTTCCAAGCGAACCTTGGGGCCCCGAGCGCCACGAACGCGTGGGTAGCCGAAGTGAAGGTGGTCAGTGGAAGCCCCCTAGTGCAGTTTGCCACCTACCTGGGAGGCACCGTATTCGATCAGGCCTTTGGAATCGCTGTCGATACGAGTGGAGACGTGTACGTCGACGGCATCACGCAGTCTCCCGATTTTCCGCTCCAGAATGCTTTGCAGGCATTCGGCGGAACTCAGGATGCGTTTGTGACCAAGTTTGCGCCGGGCGGGGGATCTCTTCTTTTCTCGACCTATTTTGGCGGAAGCAATTTCACTTTCGCCAACGCCATTGCGCTCGATTCTTCGAATAACGTTTACTTCACCGGCTCGACGGCCGCGCTGGATTACCCGACACGGAATCCGCTGGAGGCGACCTTGGGCAGTTTTCTTGGCGACGCCGTCATAACGGAGCTGGCTACCGATGGCTCCGCGATTCTGTTTTCATCTTATCTCGGCGGCAGCGCCAACGCGCCTGGAGCCGGATTCCCTGCGGATTCGGGCGGGGGAATCGCGGTGGACGTGAACGGGAACATTTACGTCGCGGGGGTTAGCGGGACGCTGGATTTTACGACGCTGAATCCGCTGCAAGCCGTGCTGGGCAGCCAAACCTCGAACGCGTTCGTTTCCAAGATCGGAATTGGGTCGGCGAACACAACGCTGGCACCGGCAGGGCTAAACTTTGGCAACAGCGTGGTGAATGTTGCAGCGCCCACGCAGCGCATGACGCTGCAGGACGGCGCGGCCAATCTCGGGATTACAAGCATCACTCTGGGTGGTGTTAATCCAGGCGATTTTTCGGAATTCGACACTTGCGGGCAGAGTCTGCCAATTGGCGTTGTCTGCGAGATCACGATTACCTTCACGCCGCTGGCCGCGGGAAGTCGAAGCGCGGTGGGCACGATCGCAACCTCAAGCGGCAACATTAATTTCAACGTGAGCGGCACTGGCGTTGCAGCGGTGCCACCCGGCACAGTCACAGTCTCGCCGGGTTCACTGACCTTTGCGTCTCAGGAAGTGGGCACGCCTTCTCCAACTCAGTTTGTTAACATCACAAACACCGGCGCTACGCCCGTGTCCTTGCAGAACAGCGTTACGATCGGCGTTGACCCGTTCGACTTTCCCAACTTTATTCAGTCATCAGCCGGGTGTCCGAATCCGGGCGTGGTTCAACCGGGGGCCACTTGCCAGGTCAACGTAGACTTTGATCCTACAGCCCCTGGCGCGCGCAGCGCCACGCTCCAGATTTCCGGGAATTTCACAACCAGCCCGCAGACTGTTTCGCTCAGCGGCACGGCCACCGCACAGCAGGCCAGCCTGAATCCGACGTCGTTGACTTTTGCGGGCACCCAGGTGGGCACCACCAGCGCACCTCAAACGGTGACGCTTACCAACACCAGCACCACGCAAAACCTGACCAGCATCCAGGTGGGGGCGCCCAGCGCCAATTTTAACCTGGCAACAAACACCTGCCCTGCCGTGCTTGCGCCGAGCGGGAGCTGCACGTTTTCGGTGACTTTCACGCCGGCTACCGCCGGAAATACTGGTGGATCCCTCCAAGTAACCGACAGCGACCCGGCGCAGCAGTTCGTGTTCCTGTCTGGGCTTGGGTTGAGTCCTACTGCGACTTTAGAGGTGCCCATCCAGACGCAGTTCTTCTTCCGCCGAATGACCATTGGGTCATCAACATCTCTGGGAGTGGACCTGGTCAACATCGGGAACACGGGGCTTACGTTTACGCTTCAGCCCGGCGGAGCCAATCCCGGCGATTTCACAGCCACGCCCACCGTTACGAGCACTTGCACCGGCGCCAGTCCATTTACGATTACCCCTGGTGGGAACTGCTTCGTTACGCTGACATTCACGCCCACCGTTGCGGGCGCGCGCGTCGCCACGGTAACGGTTTCAAGTACGGCCACCAATACGCCGGTGACCTTGAATCTGAGCGGCACGGGCGAGGCGGCCACGACCGTCAACTTCTTGCCGGGCACGCTCATCTTCCCGGCAACGGGTGTGGGATCCTCGAGCGCGGATGAATTTGCGATTCTGGCCAACACTGGCATCAATGGCGATGTGTTGCGCTTTGCGTCCATTGGGGGCGCCAATCCCGGCGATTTCCAGATCGATTTTTCGTTTAGCGGACCCTTTCAATCCAATTGCGAGTTCAGCTCGGTCCTGAATGCCGAGGCGACCTGTTACATCCCGATAAAATTTACTCCGACAATTCTTGGCTTGCGAACGGCCACACTCACCATCAATGACACGGCAGCGGGCAACCCGCATTCCATCGCGTTGCAAGGCGGACAAGCGAACGGCCCGGCGGTCCAGTTGTCGACTGCGGCGCTTGCGTTCGCGTCACAAACCGTCGGGACCACCAGCGCGGAGCAGACGGTGACCGTGACCAACATCGGAAACGCAAACCTCAATTTTGCGGGCCTGACGATCACCGGCGACTTCCAGTGCTTTGCGCAGACTGCAGGCTGCGCGATTCCGAACCAAGTGACTGCAAATCCAGCTTGCGCCGCTGCATCACCGCTTGCGCCGAGCGCGAGCTGCGACATCAGCGTGGATTTCACTCCGACGGCCGCCGGGACGCGCAGCGGATCTCTCAGCATCGCCGACAATGCGGCGAACACGCCGCAGGCCGTCAACCTGACCGGCACGGGTGCGTCAAGCTCAGGCGGCTTGCCGATCGGCCCAGCCGCCTTGCCGAACGGCAACATCGGCGCCGCCTACGGCCAGACGCTGACAGTAACCGGAGGAATAGCGCCATTCACGTTCTCGATTTCCGCGGGGACGCTGCCGGCGGGATTGAACCTGGGTACGACGAGCGGGTCGATTGGCGGCGTGCCCACCGGCCCGATTGGGGCGTCAAACTTCACGGTGATGGTGACGGATTCATCGTCGCCGACGCCGCAGACGGGGAACGCCACGTATACGATCACCATCAATGCCGCGGACGCGAGCAACAATGCCGAGCTGAATGGCCACTACGCGGCTCTATCCAGCGGATTCGACGATTCGACCGGCACGATGAGAGTGAGTGCAGCCAGCTTCACGGCGGACGGAAACGGCAACATCACCAATGGCATCAACGACACGAATGACGTATCCGGCGCGCAAGCCTCTGTGGCGTTCACCGGCACATACACACTGGGCGCCGACAACCGGGGAACGATTACTATCTCGCAGGTGGGAGGGGGCGGCGGTGCCCCCTTAACGATCGCGTTTGCCGTGGGAGAAATCCAGGGCGGGATCGCCACCAAGGCGCGGTTCGTCCGCTTTGACGACGTCAGCGGCACCAATGGGAAGCGCGAATCCGGCGTTCTCCTGAAGCAGGATCCTACGGCATTTAATCTTGCCGGCGTCAAGGGCAACTACGCGTTTGGTGACTCCGGCTCGAAGACGTCCAACGGATCTCCGCATTCGGATGTCGGCTTCGTGACCGCTGACGGCAACGGGAATTTCACAACGGGGCTGATCGACACGAACAGCGGCGGCGGCACTAACTCGAGTGCGATATCGGGAACCTATACGGCTCCCACGGCCTCGAACGGGCGATTCACGTCCACCCTTACGGTTGCGGGCCTGGGTGGGACCATCGCGGATACTTTGTATGTTGTTTCCGCCAGCCAGGTGATATACATCAGCATAAACTCAGCTGGAACCACGGTAACCAGCGGCACGGCTCAGTTGCAGGCGCCGCCCGCCGGCGGCTTCGGCCTGGGCTCGCTGAGCGGCAACAGCGTTTTCTCGGTGCAGGGCCTGCAGGCGGGCGCATCGGCTAACGTCCATATCGGAGCTCTTTCCGCGGACGGCAACGGGAACTTCACGGCGGCCTTCGACGGAAACGAGAGCGGCACGAGCTCTTCGGGCACAGCCACCGGCACGTACACCGTGGCCGCGAATGGGCGGTCCGTGCTCACGTTCACGACCGTTACTGGCGGTGGCGGTGGTGGCATTCAGCCCGCAATCGTGCATCTGGACGGAGTGAATCAGGGATTCGTGGGATTCACGGATGGCTCAGCTTCTGAGGGCATTATCGAGCCGGGAGGTTCCGGCTTCACCAATGCGACGCTTTCCGGGAATTATTTTATCGGCACGTTGGGCCCAACGGAAAACCAGGTCAATGACTTTTCAGGGGTGGCGTCATTTGATGGTGTAGGCACCACGCTGCAAGTTACCACCGACGAGAGCCATGTCGGCGGCATTTTGACCGCCGACAACACATTTTCATCGTCTTACGCCGTTGCTGCAAACGGCCGGTTCACCTTCACCGCCCAAGGCGGCGGTACGGTAGTTGGTTACATTGCTTCCGGATGCAAGGCCGAAGTAATTTCGTCTACCAGTTCGAATCCCGGGATCATTCCGTTTGAATGCCAGGTGACGCCGGTGAGTGGCCCGGTGGCTCAGCTATCCACGGCGGCACTGACTTTCGCTGCGCAAGTGACGGGAACGCCGAGCGCGGAACAACAGGTGACCGTGACAAACGTGGGAGCTAGCCCTCTGAATTTCACCGGGTTCACGGCCACGGGCGATTTCGCCTGCTTTGCCCAGGGCCAGAGCTGCGCTCTCCCGAATCAAGCGACGGCGAATCCGCCGTGCTCGACGGCAACGGTGCTGGCTCCAAGCACGAGCTGCGACATCAGCGTCGCGTTCACGCCCACCGCAACCGGCACGCGCAACGGCACGCTCAGCATCGCGGACAACGCAACGGGCAGCCCGCAAACGGTGACGTTGACGGGCACGGGCGTGAGCGGGCAGTTCACGGTCGCACCGTCTTCTATCAACTTCGGCACCGTCGTAATCAACACGACGAGCCCGGCTCAAATCGTGACGGTGACGAACGGCACGGTGCAGAACCAGTTCATCTTGTCGATCGTTCCCCCCGCAGGCTTCGCTGAGACCGACAACTGCGTGGACGACGGCGCGCCGCTTGCGCCGGGCGCGTCCTGCACGATCAACGTCACATTCACGCCCACGTCCGCAACGGCGTTCAGCGGCAACCTGGTAATTACGGCAGGCCCGCAGAACAGTCCTCCGCCCACGCAGTTCAATGTGGCGCTGACGGGCAACGGCACGATTTCCACCTTCACTCTCACGCTGGCGCCGGGATCGTCGTCCTCGGTCACCGTTGTGCCCGGAGGCACGGCGGCGTATGGAATCTTGGTGACGGGGACTCCTGGCATCAACCAGACCATCAACTTCACCGCGAGCACCACGTCGAACACCATCACCGTCATCGTCACGCCTAAGTCGGTGACGATCACGGGCAACGGCAACACGCAGTTTGCGCTGGTGCTGCAGACGTTCTGCCGCAAGGGCGGAATCGGACCGCATCCGCAGGTGCCGGGCGGAGGGCTGAAGCTTCTGCTGCTGGCGATGGCGCTCGCGGCGATGGCCTGGGTCTACCGGCGACGGCCGCGCTGGGCGCTGTCGTTTGCCCTGCTGATGCTCGTTGCAATTGGCGGAGCGGCGTGTGGCGGGGATCCGGGAACGAACGGACCCACGCCGCCGGGAACGTATCCGGTCACGCTGACGGCAACTTCAGGGCAGCAGGTACAGACGCTGAACCTTACGCTGATCGTTCAATAAAGTGCGGGCAGTAGGAAGCGCGGTCGGCAGCCTCGAATCGGGTTGGCCGTGAGGGAACTTTGCGAGGGCTGGCGTTCAAGCGGGCGTGATGTCGAAAACGTGCGCCTGAGAACCTTCCAGCCGCACAAATAATCCTGCTTCGTGCAGCTCTTTGCCGTTGCGCGGGTAGCGAGCGTCATTCAGCTCGTCATGAAAGACGTAGTCCTGGGACGGCGAAACGCGGTCGCCCAGGCGCACGCGTCCTTGTGATGCGCTGCCCGTCAGATTTACGGCAACCAGGTTCCAGCTTTTCTCCGATCGCCACTCATACACGATCAAATTCTGCGATGAACCATCGCCTTCCGAAACCACTTCCAGAAGACTCCATTGCTGCGAGTGAAAATCCGCGCGATTCGTTATCTGGAGAATCTTCTGAAAAAAAGCGGTGCTGACCGGATCCGCCGGCTCGTCGGCCGCGGCGCGGAGCATGATCGATATCCGGTTCTCACGGCCTTCGATTTCGCCCTGCTGATAGAAGCGCAGGCCGGGAAGCGTGCCCATAAGAGTTCCCGCCGCCGGGAGGCGGTCATCGGCAATCGTGGAGGCGCGGCGAGGCTCGTCGTGGTTCTCGAGAAAGCGCGCGAGGCGGCTGTTGTAATCAAGTCCGGCTCCGAGGCGCGCGCGAACGTCGCCCACGCGCGCGTCGCGCACCGCGTCGTACAGTTCCTTGTCGTACACGAAAGAAAAACCCAAATCAAGGAGGCGTGACTCGGTTCCCCAATACGCTTCCGCCAGTAGAATCAGCCCCGGAACCGCGGCGTGCGCTTCCTCCCAGAATTCCTTCTGCGGGCCCGGTGCGCCGCCCATGAACCGGCCCCAAACATTCGCGAAGATGTCCGTAAGCTGGAGCATGGCCATGTCGCAGCGGACGCCGTCGCAGTGGCGCGCAATCTCGCGAAGCTCGGCGATCATCGCCGCGCGCATGCCAGGGTGAAAGTAATTGAGCTGTACGACGTCTTTCCACGAAGGAAAATACGGGTCCTTGCCGAGCGCAATGAAACATCCTCGTTGTTTCGTGTCGGCGGGAAAGAACGTGTTCGGATTTTTCTCGCACTCTTCCAGCGGCAATTGGACGTAGAACTCGGGATGCTCGCGTACCCACGGATGATCGGGCGCCGTGTGGTTCCCGACAAAATCGAGGAAAAGCGCCATCCCGCGCTCGCGCAATTTTTCGCGAGCGCGATCGAGAGAATCCCAGGTGCCGATGCGCGGATCGGGCACGTATTGCCTTACCGCGTACGGGGAACCAACAACGTCCTCAGGGGTCCAGCCGGGAAGCGCCTGCGAGTAGCCCGCGAAATTCGAGGTTTCCATCATCATGACGCGGCGCGATTCAGGGCTTCGCTGCCACGCGCCCATGAGCCAGACGATGTCGAATCCGAGGCGCGCGAGGGCGTCCCATTCCGCGTCGGGAACTTCGGCGAGCGTAAGGTTGCGGCCATGTTTGGCGGAAAGGCTCTCGAGCCACACCCACGTGTTGATCTCGTAGAGGTGCGGATGAGCTCGCAGGCGGCGAGCGGGAGGCGAAGTCTTCTTTGGCGGCATGGGCGGCACCGAGCCTAAATGGCTCGCGCGATTGTGTCAACCAAATCGCGCGCCGGACCGTCTTCCCGCTTAGAACACTGGACAAACGCGAGGATTGCTGACAAAGTACCCAAGGAAAAAGTACCGAAGCAAAAGCTCCAGGATCGAACTCATCTCCGCAGGATCGAGCGGGCAGGGCTAATGGCCCTGCCCGTTTTTTTGAATCGGCCGCCACTTGCGAAGTACCCTTGCCAGGCATTTGATATACTCCGGCTTCCTTGAATGCCGCTGTTTCTTCGGGAGGCAAGCTTCCGCAATGACTCTCCGTATTCGACTTGCGATGATCGTGTTGGCCGCCCTGCTAGCGTCCGCCGCGCAAGCGCAGAATCCACCCGCGACATCGTCCGGATTGCGGATGCTGACGGTCGACGACTACGTTCGCATCAAGGACGTTGAAGACGCGCAGATCAGCCCGGAAGGAAAGTGGGTGGCATATACAGTCGAAACTCACAAGCTGAAGGAAGACAAAAACGAGAAGCGTATCTGGATGATCTCCACATCGGGCGGCGACGCAATTCCGCTCACCGCCGAAGGCGTTTCTTCATCGCACCCGCGCTGGAGCCCGGACGGAAAATACCTCGCGTTTCTTTCAGGGCGCGGCGACGGCAAGGAGGGAGACGAAAAGAAGAAACAAGTTTGGGTGCTCAATCGCCAGGGCGGAGAAGCGCAACAACTTACCGTCACGATCCAGGACGTGGATCATTTCGAATGGTCTCCCTCGGGCGACCGGCTCGTACTTGTCCTGCAGGACCCATCGCCCGACGAACTCGAAGCCGCGAAGGATAAGGATAAAGATGGGGAAGGTGAAAAGACCAAAGACACCGCGAAGCCCAAGCCCCGCCCATGGGTGATCGATCGCCTCCATTTCAAGGAGGACGAGATCGGATATCTCGACCGGCGCCGCAAGCACCTGTTCGTGTTCACGCTCGCGGATCACAGGCTCGCGCAGATCACCTCGGGCGATTACGACGATTCCGAGCCGGCATGGTCTCCCGACGGCCGCAGCATCGCATTCACCAGCAACCGCACCGAAGAGCCCGACAGCAACTTCAACTCAAACATCTGGACAGTTGCTGCCGGCAACACCGACAAGGGCAAGACGCCCGTGCGTGTTACCTCCGGGCGCGGAACGGATGGCTCGCCGGCGTGGTCGCCAGACGGCAAATGGATCGCCTTCACAACGCAGCTCGATCCCAGACTTTTTCAGTACGCCACGTTCCATCTGGCGGTCGCTCCGGCAGCGGGCGGCGAGACGAAAGTCCTGACGAAAGCTCTGGATCGCAACGCCAGCGCGCCGCGCTTCTCTGCCGACGGCCGATGGATCTATTTCATCGTGGATGACGACGGCACACAGAATCTTTTGCGCGTTCTCGCGGCGGGCGGCGAAATCAGCCGTCCGATCGGAGGGCGCCGGATGGTGGAGTCATACTCGATGAACAAGGACGGCCTCGTTGCCGCGGTGATCGCCGATGCTACGCGTCCGCCGGAAGCTTATTTGTTGCGTCCCAGTGGCGATCTTCGCCGGCTTACAACGACAAACGATGCGCTGATGTCGCAGCTTCGCCTCGCTGACGGTGAATATGTGCATTTCCGGAGCAAAGACGGCGCAACCATCGCGGGCTATCTCTACAAGCCGCCCGATTACAAACCCGGCGCGCGTTATCCGGCAATTTTGCGGCCACACGGCGGACCTGTGTGGGCTTACTACGCGGAGTTCAATTTCGACCTGCAGCTCTTCGCCGCAAACGGCTACGTTGTCCTTGCGCCCAACCCGCGCGGTTCTTCCGGGTACGGCGAGGATTTCTGCAAGGCCATCTTTGCGGATTGGGGCAACAAGGACTATCAGGACGACATGGCGATGGTGGACTACGCGATCGCGCAGGGGGTGGCCGATCCGGAAAAACTTGGCGTCGGCGGCCATTCCTACGGAGCAATCTCGGCCAACTTCATCATCACGCAGACCACCCGGTTCAAGGCGGCGGTTTCGCAATCGGGCGACTTCCTGAACGTCACCAACTGGGGCCATGACATGTACGTCCGCGAATGGGAGTACGAGCTCGGATTGCCGTGGGAGAATCGCGCTCTGTGGGAGAAGCTCTCGTCGTTCAATTCGGCGGCGAAAATCAAAACGCCCACGCTGATCACCGGCGGCGATGAAGATTGGAACGTGCCCATCATCAACTGCGAGCAAATGTACGAGACCCTGAAGCGCCTCGGCGTGCCCTCGCTGCTTGTCGTCTATCCCGGCGAGTATCACGATTTCACGCGGCCCTCATTCATCGTTGACCTGCGAAATCGCTATCTCTACTGGTACAACCACTACGTGAAGGGCGAGGGCCCGGCCGTTCCTCCGCAGAGTTCGGACGAATAATTGTTAATGATGCGGCGCGGCTCGTGTGCCGCTTTCGAGCGCCTACCGCCGCCCAGCATAGTTCAGGTTTGCGAACTTGCGCTTTGCTGGTAGAAATATGTCACCTGCCGGGAGGGCCATTTGAAACGCCTGAGCTTGCGAATCCTATCGATTCTGTTTGTGCTCGCCTTCGCCTTGATTCCCGCATCGGCGCAGACGGTCCGCGTTGATATCACGCCATCGCACTCGATCAATCAGTTCGTCCCCAACCAGACCCTCGGCGCAGGCGTGGATCGCATCCCTGTGGCGGCAATTGATGCGGACGTGCTTCCTTCCGCTCTTGAAAAAGCCCTGGCTTCGGGATGGCAGCCCGTCACATACCGCCAGAATACCGAGCTTGCCGTGGAAGCGTGGCATTGGAATCCCGAAGGCACCTGGAGCGATCCAAGCGGCAAGGGCTACTTCACCGGCGCCGGCACTCCGGCCAATGCAATCCGCTACTCCTACGGGTATGAGCTTCCTCATCGCGGGTTCACGCGCAACGACGGCACCGGCAACGCCGGATTCTCGCGCCTCACGGATGGAGATCTCAACACCTATTGGAAGAGCAATCCGTATCTTACGCAAAAGTTCACCGGCGAAAGCGACGCGCTCCATCCGCAATGGGTGGTCATCGATCTTTCCCAGGTGCAGCAGATTGATAGCATTCGCATTGCATGGGCGCAGCCCTACGCCACTCATTACATCGTGCAGTATTGGACCGGCCCGGAAGATCCCATCAAATCGCCCACGCGCGGCGCCTGGCAAACCGCTGCCGGCGCAAGAATCACGAACGGCAAGGGTGGAACCGAAACGATCCGCCTGGCCCCCAAGCCGCTGCCGATTCGCTTCGTGCGAATTCTCATGACCGAATCGTCCAACACGTGCGACTCCCACGGCTCTTCCGATCCGCGGAACTGCGCCGGATACGCCATTCGCGAATTGTATCTGGGCACGACCACGAAAGACGGCGCGTTCCACGACGTCGCGCGCCACACGCCTGACCAGGAGCAAACCACAACGTATTGCTCGTCGGTTGACCCCTGGCATGAGCCTTCCAATCTCGGCAACACGCGGGAGGCGCAGATGGGGCTTGATCTCTTCTTCACGAGTGGCGTGACGCGCGGCTTGCCGGCCATGGTTCCCGTCGCAGTTCTTTACGACACGCCGGACAACGCCGCCGCCGAGCTCGCTTATCTCAAGAAGCGCGGCTATCCGATCTCCTACGTTGAAATCGGAGAGGAAGCCGACGGTCAGTACACGATGCCGGAGGATTATGCCGCTCTCTACATTCAATGGGCCGCGGCGCTTCATCGCGTGGATCCGTCGCTGAAACTCGGCGGGCCATCCTTTCAAGGAGTGGATCGCGACATTGAGGTGTGGCCTGATGCGGCCGGCAGGACCTCCTGGCTTCGCCGCTTTCTCGGCTATCTCAAGCAGCACGGCCGGCTCAGCGACCTCGCGTTCTTTTCCTTCGAGCACTATCCCTACGACCCATGCCGCGTTCCGTGGGGCAGCTTGTACGATGAACCGCGGCTCATTCATCAGATTATGCAGGTTTGGCGCGACGATGGCGTGCCCGCGAACATTCCTATGTTCATCACCGAGGGCAATCTTTCGTCGGGCGCCAGCGAGACTTATATGGACATTTTCGCCGCGCTCTGGCTCGGCGATTACGTGGGTTCGTTCCTTGACGCGGGCGGCAAGGGCTTGTACTTTTTCCACTACCTGCCGCTGCAAATGGAACATGGCTGCAACGATTCCCCCGGCACGTTTGGCATGTTCACCGTGGATGCGAATTACCAGGTGCAGCAGAACCTCTCGCAATATTTTGCCGCGCAGCTCATCAATCTCGAATGGGTGCAGCCCGGCAGCGGCGAGCATCGCGTCTTCCCGGCGAAGAGTGATATTGACGACGGCGCGCAACACGCTCTCGTCACTGCCTACGCCGTGAAGAGGCCCGATGGCAACTGGTCATTGATGCTTGTAAACCGCGACCAGGAGAACGCCCACAAAATCCACATTACATTCCAGGACGATTCCGCGCATAAAACCTATTTCCTCAGTGGCATGGTGGCAACTTCGACCTTCGGCAGCCAGCAATATAAGTGGCATCCCGCCAGTACATTCTTTATGGCCCATGCGGACCAGGACGCGGGGAATGAGACAATCGTCAGCAAGAAAGGCTACGCCGATCCCGACGGCCCCATTGCGCGCACCACTCAGAACGCGGCCGCAGATACGTCTTACGAATTGCCCCCCGCATCCATCGTTGTCGTTCGCGGCAGGCTTTCCGGCGGAGAGCGTTAGGAACTTCGCGATCCAACCAACTCGCGCACGGCGGCGGTGAATACGCGCGTGTGCACGTCAACATCATCGGCGGTAGTGGCCGGCGACATCAGCGCCATGTTGTGGAAAGGCGTGAGCAGGATGCCGCGATTCAGCGCGTAGATATGCATGAAGCGCTCGAGCTCGAAATCCATGGCGGCCGCGGCTTCTCCGCCGTTGCGTGGCGGATCCGGACGGAAGAGGTATTCCGCGCGGCAGCCGAGACGCGTGACGTGCCACGGCAGCCCCGCTTCAGCGATCGCGTTCGCAACACCCTCCTCAAAGCGCGCAGCGAGCGAAATCATGTGTTCAAACGCGGCGGGCGTGAGCACGTGCTCGAGAGTAGCGCGCATGGCGGCCACCGAGAGCGCATTCCCCGCGAGCGTGCCGCCGATCCCGCCCGTATCGCAATCCTCGAGTTGAATGCGCAGGGAGATCCGGCGCGCAACTGCTGCGCTGCAACCATACGTGCCGGCAGGTAAGCCGCTTGCGATCGGCTTCCCGATGACGAACATATCCGGCTCGAGGCCGTGCTCGCGTGTGTAGCCGCCGGGACCGGCGCAGATTGTATGCGTCTCGTCGAGAATAAGGAGTGTTTGATACTGGCGCGCGAGTTGGGCGGCGCGCTGCCAATAGCCGGGAGCGGGATGCACGATTCCGACGTTCGTCATCACCGGCTCGGCAAGGATGCATGCCACGTCGCCATGGGCGAGTTCGGTCTCAAGCGCGTCGAGGTCGTTGAATTCGACGACGCGCGTGGTCTGCGTTGGATTCACCGGCGGCCCGATGTTGCCCCGGCGCGGGCCGGGAACACCGTCGCAAATCGAAATAAAGCTTTCGTCCACCGTGCCGTGGTAGCAGTAGTTGTAAACAAGAATCTTCGGGCGGCCTGTAATTTCCCGCGCAATGCGGATCGCGAAGCGGTTCGCGTCCGTGGCCGTCAGCGTAAATTGCCAGTACGGCAGGCCGAACCGCCGCGCAAGCTCTTCGCCCACCCAGAGCGCGTCTTCGATGGGGAGCATCAGCGTGATTCCCTTCTCCGCTTGGCGTGCAATCGCGTCCATGCTCGCACTGGGAGAATGGCCCGTCATCGCCCCGGTGTCGCCGAGGCAGAGATCCATATATTCATGGCCATCCACGTCGGTAAAATGCGCGCCCCGCGCTTCGGCGACAAACACCGGAAATTTACCCGCCCATTTCTTCATCCAGTTCATGGGCACGCCGCCAAGAAGTGATTGTTGCGCGCGCTTGTAGAGCGCCGCCGATTTCGGCCTCTCGGCGGCAAATCTCTCCTCTTCGCGCGCCATTAATTCTTTCAGCCGCGCGCGGTCGATTGACTTCTGCGTCCTTTGTGGGGAGTGTTGGCTGCTCATGCGTGCTGGCCTTCAGTTTGTGTTCGCCATTCTACAATACGCCGAGCCATTTTATCGGGTATCGGCCCGCCAGTGCGTTGGCCAGCTTCTCATCCGCGGTGAGGAACTCGGCTTGCGACACTTCCGCAAGAGCAATGTAAAGGGAATCGTAAAGGGTGCGGCCAGACGAGCATGCGATCTCGAAGGCCGAATCGAGAAAGGAAGTAGAGGGAACGGTGGGGAAATTCTGCGCCTTCACGCTTTGCAGTGCAGTCGTGGCCTCGGCGGCCGAGCATCGGCCCGAACGAGCCGCCTTCCAAAGTACGTTGCCAATCTCAGCCCAGAAGAGGTCCGGGACAACAATCTGTATCTCCTGGTTTGCATAGCGAACAAGCAAGTGATGAGCTCTGTCAGCGAATGGCTCATCGGCTGGCGGAAGCAGCCACTTGGCAGCCACGCTTGCATCCACCACAAACTTATTCAACGCGCTCTATCCTCGCGCAGCATCTCTTCAGTAGAAGGAAATGACCGGCGCGACCGTTTCTTGGAGTGAATGCGCTCGACATAGCGAAGGAACTCACGACGCGACCGAAGTTCCTTCTCGGTGGGCACGTTCTCCTCGAGCATGGATAAGACTTCAGCTGCAATCGAACGGTGGTGTTCTTTGGCGCGACGGCGAAGCGCAGCGTAGCGATCTTCGGGGACGTTCTCTACGTATAGCGTTGCCATAGGGATCTCCTAGGCAAATCATAGGGATTACCGAGCTCCGTTGCAAGTGGCCTCTTATGGCATGGTTCGATGCTACGTCCGCAGGCTCTTGAGGATTTCGCGCGCGGCGTTCGCGCCGGAAGCTCCGGTGAGGCCGTTGCCCGGGTGCGTGCCGGAGCCGCACAGATAGAGTCCCTTCACCGGCGTGCTGTAGCGCGCCCAGCCAAGCAGCGGCCGCATCGTGAAAAGCTGATCGAGTGCGAGTTCGCCGTGATAAGGATGCCCGCCCGTCAGGCCATACGTATCTTCGAGATCTTGCGGCGTAAGCGTTTGCGCCGCAAGAATTTTCGCCGGAAGATCGGGCGCGTAAGCCGCGAGTGTCTGCATGATCGTGTCGCGAAGCGCGTCGCGCTGTTGCGCCCACGCGCCGCTCTTGAGCCGGTACGGAGCGAACTGCATGCAGATCGACATCACGTGTTTCCCTGCCGGCGCGAGCGACGAATCCGAAATCGAGGGAATGGAAATATCGAGATACGGCGCGCGCGAAAATTCCCCGTACTTCGAGGCGTCAAATGCGCGCTCGAGATAATCAATTTCCGGGCCGATATGAATGCGTCCCGTGAGCGCCCCTGTCCCCCCTTCGGCGGAGTGTTTGAGTGAAGTGAATTCCGGCAAGCCGTCGAGGGCCAGGTTCACCTTCGCGGCCACTCCATTGCTGCGATAGTTCTGCATTTTTACGACGAAGCTTGGCGGCAAATGAACCGGGTCGAGTAACTCGAGAAACGTGCGGCGCGGATCGGCGCCCGAAACCACCGCCTTGGCGGAAATTTCTTCACCTCCCGCAAGAACCACGCCGGTCGAGGCGCCATTCTTCACCAGGATGCGTTCCACTTCGGCGTCCGTGCGGATTTCCGCTCCCGCTTGTTTCGCCGCCGCTGCCATCGCGGACGTGAGCGCGCCCATGCCGCCTCGCGGGAATGCGGAGCTTCCGGCTGGATGCGGATCCGTGCCGGCGCGCAGAAGCAGGAGCGCCGTCGAGCCTGCCGACCACGGTCCCAGCGCCGCGCCGAAGATTCCACGCGCCGCAATCGCCGCGCGCAGCAGCTCGGTTTCGAAGAATTCGGCCGCAAAATCCGCTACGGCCATCGGCCCCCAGCGCAGCAGCCGCATCATTTCTTTTTTTCCGAGGCCGCGAACCTTGCGCCCGATTTTCACGAACTTCCAGATATCTTCCTTCGACGGCTTTTCAATCACCGGAGGCGTGAGCGAGAGCAACCGGTTCACAATCGCTGCCACGCGGCCGAGCCCTTCATGCAGCTCGAGATACTTCGCGGCATCGCGCTTCGAGAAATTGCCGATCTCGCGCGCGGTGGCTGCCGGATCCGAAAACAGCGCAAGCGCGCGGCCGTCCGGAGAGGGAGCGAGCAGTCGCACCTTCGGCTCGATCATTTCGAGGCCGTGGCGCGCAAGCTGCATATCGCGCGCGATCTCGGGTAGCAGCGGCCCCGCCGCGTGCGCCAGCGTCGAGCAGCGAAACCCGGGATGAAACTCTTCCGTCACCGCGGCGCCGCCGACCACCGGCCGCCGTTCGAGAACGAGCGGTTTGAAACCCTTGCGGGCGAGATAGAACGCCGCGACGAGCGCATTGTGGCCGGCGCCGAGAATCACAACGTCGCGCGGAGCCGCCATTCAGTTCTTCCCCGTATCTTTGAGGATTTCGAGTGCCGCCAGGTGCCCCGACGCGCCCATGATTCCGCCCCCGGGATGCGTCGCCGCCCCGCACATGTAGAGCTTGCGCAGCGGCGTGCGGTAGCGTGTGTAGCCGGCCACCGGACGCAGAAAGAAAAGCTGTTCCAGCGAGAGTTCGCCCTGAAAAATGTTGCCCTCCGTCAATCCCGTCGTTCGCTCGATATCGAGCGGCGTGATCACCTGCTTGCCGATAATGATGTTCTTAAGGTTCGGAGCATATTCGGAAATCGTGTTGATTACCGCTTCGCCAAACGCCTCTCGCTGCTCGTCCCAGTTCGGCCCCGGCTTCAGCTTGTACGGCGCGTATTGCACGAAGCACGACAATATGTGTTTTCCCGGCGGCGCAACGGACGGATCGGTGAGCGTCGGAATCACCATGTCGATGTACGGACGCCGCGAAAATTCGCCGTACTTCGCCTGGTCGTACGCACGCTCCATGTATTCCATGGAAGGTGAAATCGAAATTGCTCCGCGCAGGTGATGCCCGGGACCCGGCAGGCACTTGAAGTCGGGGAGCGCGTCCAGCGCGAGATTCACTTTGCCGGAAGAGCCGCGGTACTTGTAGCGGCGCACTTCGTCGAGAAATTCCGCGGGCAATTCGCGCGCTTCGATGAATTTCAGGAACGTCAAATTCGGATCCACGCTCGAGGAAACCACGTCGGCCTGAATTTCTTCGCCGCTCTCGAGCACCACCCCCTGCACCGTGCCGTTTTTCACCAGAATGCGCGCCACGGCCGCTTCGGTGCGGATTTCCGCGCCCGCTTCGCGCGCTGCGTCGCCGATGGAATTCGAAATCGCTCCGGTGCCGCCCCGGCTGAATCCCCACGACCGGAACGCGCCGTCAATTTCTCCCATGTAGTGATGGAGCAAGACGTACGCGGTCCCCGGCGAACGAATTCCCAGAAACGTGCCGATGATCCCGGATGCCGACATCGTCGCTTTCAACACGTCCGTCTCGAACCACTGATCGAGAAAATCGGCGGCGCTCATGGTCATCAGCTGAACCAGGTTGTACTTATCTTCGGCCAGAAGATTCTGAAAGCGCTTGCCCAGGAACGCGAGTTTCTTCAAATCGCGAGGATCGAACGACGTCGGGTCCGGCGGAATCATCGCCAGAATCGGCTTCACGAACCGGCACATGGCTACCATGGACTTGCCGAATTCTTCGTACGCCTCCGCGTCCAGTTTCGAGTGCCGCTCGATTTCGCGCCGCGTCTTTGCGTGGTCGTTCACCCGCCACAGATAATCGCCGCTCGGCATGGGCGTCATGGTTCCGTCGAGCGGAAGAATTTCGAGCCCGTGGCGCGGCAAATCGAGATCGCGGATGATTTCCGGCCGCAGCAGCGAAACCACGTACGAAAAAACGGAAAACTTGAATCCTGGTATGATTTCTTCGGTGACGGCTGCGCCGCCGAGCACGTAGCGCCGCTCGAGAACGAGCACTTTCCTCCCCGCGCGCGCGAGATACGCCGCGTTCACCAGGCCATTGTGGCCTCCGCCGATCACGATTACGTCGTATCGCTTTGCCATGAAAACTCTCTGCCGTCGCGCGCATTTTGCTATCGCATGCGCGCCGCATGAGCCGCAGCATTTTACAGGCCGGCGCGCGGTCTCACAAGGCGGAAGCGGCTTTTACCGCATTCCATCGCGCATTTTCTTGCCGGATGCGAGCCGCGGGAACTATAATTCCCGGGCCGAAGATTTCCCCATCTTGTCTTGCGTCAGGAGCAATTGTGCCGATCGGGACCGCCGTCCACGACAGAACCTCGAAGCTCTGCGAGAGCATGAACTACCGGGAATGGTCCGGCTACTATGCCGTCAGCGTTTATGAAATGCACCACGAGCACGAATACAACGCCATCCGCAACGCCGCTGCGCTGATCGATGTCACTCCTCTCTTCAAGTATCTCGTCGGCGGAAAAGATGCCACGAAGTTCGTGAACCGCGTCATCACGCGCGACATCCATAAAGTCGCCGTCGGCCAAGTAATTTACTGCTGCTGGTGCGACGAACAGGGCAAAGTAATTGACGACGGCACGATTTCGCGCCTGGGCGAGAATCTCTATCGCTGGACCGCTGCCGATCCGAGCCTCCGCTGGTTCCATCAAAACGCCCTCGGCCTGGATGTGAAGATCGAGGAAATCTCCGACAAAGTTGCGGCGCTCGCGCTTCAGGGGCCCACTTCCGGCCGGCTGCTGAAGCAAGCCTCCGACGCCGACATCACGAATCTGAAGTATTTCCGCTTCACGCACGGAAAAATCGCCGGCGTCGAAGTGGACATCTCGCGCACGGGCTACACCGGCGATCTGGGCTACGAAATCTGGATCCCCTGGAACGACGCGCCGAAAGTTTGGGACGCGCTCGTCGAGCACGGCCGCCGGTTCGACCTTCACGCCGCGGGCATGCTGGCTCTCGACGTTGCGCGGATCGAAGCGGGCCTGATTCTCATCGAGGTGGACTACTTCAGCAGCAAGAAAGCGCTCATCGAATCCCAAAAATACTCGCCCTACGAGATCGGCCTCGGCAAACTTGTGGACCTGAAAAAAGAGCATTTCATCGGCCGCGCGGCGCTCGAAGAGGAGAAACAGCGAGGCCCCAAACGTTTCCTCGTGGGCCTCGACATCAACTGGGACGACGTCGAGCGCCTCTACGACGGCGTGGGCCTTGCGCCGCAGGTGCCCAGCACGGCCTCGCGCGTCGCCGTTCCCGTGTACCGCGGCGGCTTGCAAGTCGGAAAGGCGACGTCAACCACGTGGTCGCCGTCGCTCAAGAAAATGATCGCGCTCGCCAGCCTCCAGCGCGAACAAGCCGCGCCCGGAACCGAGCTTCAGATGGAACTTACCGTGGAAGCCGTGCGTCATAAAGTGCGTGCCACGGTGAGAGAATTGCCGTTTTTTAATCCGCCGCGAAAGACGGCGACTCCGGTCACCTGACCCTTTCTACTTCACGCAAGGGGGATTCATGCAGTTCTATCGAAAGAATCCGTTTGTGCTCGCGGCGCTCATGGTCGCGAATCTGTTTGCCGCGGCCACCGTGCACGCGCAGTCTCGAACGCAAGCGCCATCCGCTCCAGGGCCGATTCGGCTTGTCGTGGATGCCTCCCAGGCGCCCCAGAAAATTCTGCACACGCACATGCAAATTCCGGTGCAACCCGGCCCTCTCACGCTTTATTACCCTCAATGGATTCCCGGCGAGCACATGCCCGATGGCCCGATCATCGAAGTGGCCGGACTGAAATTCAGCGCCGCCGGAAAAGCAATTCCGTGGCGGCGCGACTTGGTGGAAATGTTTGCGCTTCATCTCGATATTCCGCCGGGCGTCACTTCGCTCGACGCCGATTTCGATTTCTTGCTCGCGGCCGCCTCGTCCGGTTTTTCCGCGGGCGCTTCGGCGACGGCTTGGCTCGATGTCCTTAGTTGGAATCAAGTGCTGCTTTATCCGAAGGGCTACGCCGCCCGCGACATCACATTTCAGCCGAGCCTGCGCCTGCCCGCGGGATGGAAATTCGGGACCGCGCTTCCCGGCGCCCGGCAAAATGGCGACACGATTGACTTCGATCCTGTCGCGCTCAACACCCTGGTGGATTCGCCCGTCCTCGCCGGCCGCTTTTTCCGCGTCATCCAGCTCACGCCCGGCCAGAATCCGCCGCACGAAATGGACATCGCCGCCGATAGCGCCGCCGCGCTCGCCATGACGCCCGACACGGAGGCCCATTTCCGCCGGCTTGTCGCGGAGACCGGCGCGCTTTTCGGCGTCCGCCACTATCGCGATTACCATTTTCTGATCACGCTCAGCGACGACGTTGCGCATTTCGGCCTCGAGCATCACGAATCGAGCGACGATCGCGCTCCTGAGCGCAGCCTGATTGACGATAGCGCGCGCATCGAATTTGCCGGGCTGCTCCCGCACGAGTTCGTCCATTCCTGGAACGGAAAATATCGCCGCCCCGCCGGCCTCGCCACACCGGATTATCAGCAGCCCATGAAAGACGATTTGCTGTGGGTCTACGAGGGCCTCACCGAATATCTCGGCAACGTTCTCACCGCCCGCAGCGGCCTGCTCACGCTGGAACAATCGCGCGAAGCCCTCGCATTTCTCGTCGCCACCTACGAGCATCGCCCCGGCCGCGACTGGCGGCCTTTGCAGGACACGGCCGACGCAGCTCCCTTCCTCTATGATTCGACCTCCGATTGGTCGAACTGGCGTCGCGGCACCGATTTCTACGAAGAAGGCGAATTGCTTTGGCTCGATGTGGACGCGACTCTTCGGCGCCTCACAAAAAACCAAAAATCCATGAACGACTTCTGCCGCAGCTTCCATGGCGGCCCCGGCGGCGAGCCCGCGTTGAAAACCTATACGTTCGAGGACGTCGTCGCGATGTTGAACACCCTCGCGCCGAGTGATTGGGCGGCGTTTCTTCGCGCGCGGCTCGATTCCGTCTCCACGAAAACGCCCATCGAAGCCATCGAGAACAGCGGATGGAAGCTCGTCTACAACGAGCAACTGAACGACATGGAGGTCAACGCCGAAGTGGTCACCAAGCATCTCGATCTCGATTTCTCGTTGGGGATGACGGTCGGCGAAGACGGCGCCATTGGCGACGTGATTCATGGCGGCGCGGCCTACGCCGCAGGCCTCGGCCCGGGAATGAAAATTGCTGCCGTCAACGGGCGCCAGTTTTCCCTCGAAATGTTGACGGAAGCGATTGATTCCGCGAGATCCGCCACGGAACCGATTCAGTTGATCGTCGCAAATGGCGCGCAGATGCGAACTTATTCGATCGACTATCACGGCGGCCGCGTGTTTCCCCATCTCGAACGCATAGACGACGCGGTCCACCCGGATTATCTAGACGACATTCTCCGTCCTCTGGCGCAATGAGCGAAGGGGCGATGAAAAATAAACCGTTCGTTGCCGTCGGGATTTTGTTTGTCGTGCTCGCCGCTGTGGCACTCGTTCATCCTCAGTTCCTCATGCCGGGAGAAAAGCATGAAGTCAAGATCGGTTCCCAAGAGGTGATCATGGAAACGCGCCGGGTGGTCATAATCCCTCGGGTCTTGTCCGGCTGCCTCGTCCTCGCCGGCGGATTCCTGATCTACGCCGGCTTTCGCCGCCCTTGACGTTCGCGTGGGCACGCCCGCCCGCGCCTCGCCGCCCAACCATTTTGGCGCTTGCTGGCATCGCTTCATTCGAGAATATAAGACGCACGCGGATTGGAGAAAACCCGTGGCCACAAAACGCACCGCCGAACCATGGATGTCGCCGGATGATTACGGGAGTTCGCTCCCGCTCTTCACCGTGAATCTTCTGGTCAAAGATCTCCCTGCGTCCGTCGCGTTCTACACAAATGTACTCGGAGCCGCGAAGGTGTACTCCGATTCCGACTTTGCCGCTCTTCGTATCCAGGATCTCGAATTCATGCTGCACTGCGACCATACTTACGACCATCACCCGTGGCACGCGCCGCTGGTCGCGGGCGGGCGCCGCGGCCTGGGCGCCGAATTGCGGCTGTTCCACACCGATCCGGACATCGTCGAATCGCGCGCCAAAAAATTCGGCGCGACGATCCTTCAGACGTCGCAGGATAAGCCGCACGGGTGGCGCGACGTCATCGTTGCCGACCCCGACGGCTACGCCTGGGCTGTCGGCATGCCGGTGCCGAGGGCAGCTTAGAAATTTGTTGTTAGAAGTTAGAGGTTCGACATGGCGGCTTAGCCCCCCTCGTTGAGTGTCGATTAGGAAAGGTGCTGTGGTTGATACGGAAGGATTTAAGTGCGATTCTAATCGACACGAGTGACGATTAGAAACTGGATGTTCGAGGTTAGAAGTTGGAGGTTCGAGCAAACCAAAGATGCCGCGCTCCCCGACAAAAACCGTCGGGGCGCACAAACTGCGAAAGCGCGGCGCTACATGAACTTCTTGGGTCTTGCCGCGGCGGGCGCTGCGGGAAACCGAACCCTCCCAGTGCAGATTATTCGCGGTTAGAACCAGGTGGCGTCGTTTGTTTTCAATGGGTTGGGTCATGTTCTAATTCCGATGGGTTCGCGGTTAGCGGGTCCGGCTGCGGGTACTCGCGCCACAGGCGAGACTGGGCGCGGCAGGCGCGAATGATGGTGCCCGCAGTGAGGATGGAATTATCGGCCTGCTCGAGGATGCGTTCGAGCGAGCGGCCGAGCAGGCGTTCGCGGCGAACGAAAAGGCCGGTAGCGTGGGCGTGGCGGTAAAGCAATGAATGATGCGAAAGATGAAAGTTTTCAACGACTTCGCGGGGTCTGCGCCAGCGGAGGAAGGCGTCGTCGATTTCTTGACGATCGGGACGATGGCAGATGGAGCAGCGGCGCTTGTGGCGGTCTAAGTCCCTGGGTTGCGGGGCCTTGTGCGGCCTGCGCGACTCAATCAAGACCTCGAACTCCATAACGGCTCCTAGCGGGGCGCGTCGAATACCCCGACTCATGCTAACATAGAATGGATGATAATGCAAGAGTAAACAAGATACTAGAACCAAGAAATCTCGGAGTCAATCCTTCGGATGTCCCTAGAAGGGTTCCAGGCGACATATCATTCGAAAAACACGTCCGACCCTTTAAAACGAAAGGGTCGGGCACCCCGCAAGGATGAGTGAACTCAGTCGGTTACTACTGGTGTGCTATCATCCGTTCGCTTCCGAATGTCGAGAGAAGAGAATCACGGGAGCGAAAGGCTGTCCCACGCGCCTGTCGAGGCAGCTTCTGGAGGACGATGAATCCTCGTTACACTCATTGACCAGATTGAGATGCTATGCGTTCTCCGTGGCTCGACTCAGGAAGCTGACGGAGCGCTCGACGGTTGATATCGCGCGTCGCGGTATTTCAAGCTGAACATGATTGCCACGATGGCCAAGACGATGGGGCAAAAGATGCTGGCCTCGGGCCCGACCGATCCGCCGGTGAGCCAGCGCGGCCCACTCAACGATGCGTTGAGAAGATTCTGGGAGGGTAGTAAGCCACTATTGGGAACACCATACAAAAACGTCTGACCCCAGTCATATCCCAGGTGAAAGCCGACCGCACACCATAAATTTCCAGTGCGGCGGAGGAACAGGCACAACAACAAGCCGAAGGAAACCACCGAGAGATCTCCCAGAGACGGTTTCTCCGCCATTGGTGCCGTGAACCAGCCCGAATAAACCCGATAACAAAAATGCGGACGGCCAGAATCCCATGCCAGTGGTCAGTGTGAACTGCGCATATCCGCCGAAACAAAAATTCTTCGGCCAAGCCGGAAAGCAAAAATGCCAGCCCCCAGGCGGCCGCTGCGGTGAAAATCGCGGTGCCATGGATCGCCGCAGTTGTGAAGCGCACGCCGTGCAGGGCGAAAATTGCGAGCACCGTGGTGCTGGTAGCGAGCAAGCCTATCAATATTCCAACCCAAAAGTTTTTCCTCAGCGCTTCGCTCCTGGGAAGGCCGTATTGGCCCGGCCTGCGGCCTTCCATCTTGCTCATGATCCAGGCCGCAACCGCCAAGATGAAGCAGACAAGTAGATCCGGCGCGATGATTCTCATAGGTGTTAATTGCGTCGGATCCAGCGCGGCCGGGTAGAAGCGCTTAATGATGATTCGCGCTACGGCCGACATTGCCATTATGATCGCTATGAAGATCAGCAGGCGCCATCCCGCGCGCAAGCCATTCGGACCAATGAAAATTCGCCTGGTTGTCGAGTTGGCTGGCGGTGTCTGAGGATCATGTCGTAATGGCACTTCTTCAGCTGTCATTGATGTGCCCTCTTACTGCTTATTACGGAAAGGGCTTCCATAAGTTTCAATGGAAAAAAAATCGTAGGGCAGAAGACTGGCGTCCTGCAAGTATCACGCATTGAGGTGATGCCACACCCGCACGCCTCGTTCCCATGAGCCTCTGCTTTTTGCGTAGAAGGTCAAGCCTGAAGAACGATTCTTCTTACTCTTTTCAATTCCATGAGGTGGCGCGCACGGCAGGGCTCGAACCTGCGCCATTCTGCTTAGAAGTTAGAGGTTTGCAGACGGAAAACGCCGCCCTCGTTGCCGGCGGCGGCCACGCCGACCTCTATCTTTTGAGCCAAAGATAACTTTTCGCGCTTGGAAAACCCGCGTGGAAGTGCCACCATCGCGGCCTGTGTGTTCTCCTGCACACGATCGAAGGAGAGAATCATGAATCTCCGCACCGGCGCACTTGTCACCGCGCTAGCCGTTCTGTTTGCCGCCTCAGCGGCGGGCGCGCAGGCGCCGCAGAAGCGCGCGATCACGTTTCAGGATTTGATTTCGATGCACCGGCTGAGCGGGCCGCAGATTTCACCGGACGGCAAATGGATCGCGTACGAAGTGGCGACGCCGGACCTTGCCGCCAATCGCACCGCGCACAACATCTGGATTGCGCCGGCAGCGGGAGGCGAAGCGCGTCAATTGACGCGCGGCGGAAGCGACATGCGCCCTCGCTGGTCTCCCAATGGCAGGAAGCTTGCATTTCTTTCCGCGCGCAATGGGGCCACGCAGATTTACTGGGTCGCGCCCGAAGGGGGCGACGCGAACCGCCTCACTTCCCTCTCTTCCGGCGCGGACAACGAATGTGGTCGCCGGACGGCAAATCCATTGCGTTCACGTCGAGCGTCTATCCCGATTGCAAGGACGATGCGTGCAACGCCGCGCGCGACGACGCCGAAGCCAAGAGCAAAGTAAAGGCGCACGTGTACGACAAGCTTTTCTTCCGCCACTGGAATGCGTGGTGGGACGGCAAGCGCAGCCACCTTTTCATCGTCGCGGCGGATGGCGGCGCGCCGCGCGACCTCACGCCCGGCGCGGATTACGATGTTCCGCCGTTTAGCCTGGGCGAGCCGGACGCGATTGCGTTCTCGCCCGATAGCCAGGAGCTTTGCTTCACCGCCAACACGGACAAGGACGAAGCGCTCAGCACCAACGGCGATCTCTTCACCGTGGCCGCGAGCAGAGCAAGCGCGCCGAAGCGCATCACGACGAATCCGGCCAACGATTGGGGCGGCGTGTATTCGCCAGATGGCAAATGGATCGCCTATCGCGCGCAAACAAAGGCCGGATATGAAAGCGACCGCTGGCGATTGATGCTTTACGATCGCGCAACAGGCAAGACGGAGAATCTCACGGAAGGCTTCGACCGCGCCGTGGGAGCGTTCGCGTGGATGCTCGATGGCAAGACGATTCTCTCGAGGCGGAAAACCGGCCGAGATTCCCATCTATTCCATCGGCGTGGCCCTTGGAAATCCGCCGAAGG
>CAVPUS010000034.1:0-21468 GCA_963709005.1 uncultured Acidobacteriota bacterium | reverse complement strand
TGCGGGGGCAGGAGTGTCAGCGCGAAATAGCAGATCGGGCGACATGCGGGGTGTCTACAACCATTGGGGGGAAAGCGAATGCTCTACAGTTCCTCAACTTGCTGAAAAATTGGAGGTTGGCTCCCCGGGCTAGATTCGAACTAGCAACCCTTCGGTTAACAGCCGAATGCTCTACCGTTGAGCTACCGGGGAGTAGCAGACACGCCCGAAGCGAGAGCGAGTGGCAAGCTGAAAAAGTGTAAACGAGCCATCGAGCGGAGTCAACGTAAGCAAGTTTCGAACAGCAAGCCTGCCTTCGCCAGTCACCGGCGGAAATCACGAGATCGCGATCCTTCGAAAGCGGGAACTCCCGAAAGCAGCAGCGAAGAAACTCCCCAGCTACTGAAGTTTTTGCGTGGCGGAATCGTGGCCGATCAGGTTCTCGAAAATTGCGAGGACGTGCTGCCGGTAGCGCAGGATACGCTCGAGCAAGGGACGCAGCTGCGGCGCGTGGATGGTTTCTTTGTCCCACTTGGCGAGCACGGCGGCCGGGACTGAAATGTCGCGGCGGAGTTCGTCGGCTGAATGGCCGCGCAGAAAGAGGCCGTAAAAGAAGGCGGCTTCGCGTTGCGGGAATTCGAAGTCCTGCAACGCATCTTCCGTCCGAACGGGCGGACTGGGTAACGGATTGGGCTGAGTGGCCATGGCCGAAAGTGCAGTTTACAGATTTCCTTTCTCGCGTCAAGGGTTGCGGCGCGAAAAAAGAAATGACGGGCTGTGACTTAGAGCACAGGCGCCAGCTCACGCTGGTGGCGCGCAACTTTTGGCCAAGCGGCGGGTTGTATAAGTATTACTTCGGCCCGGTGACGGGACATGCGCCGGGGCGGGCACGGGGTTTTTCCCCGTTGCTTCTTCATACAGGAGGCTCGACCCCCAACGAGCCTCCTTTTTTCTTCGGGGCCGACGAGGAAGACCGCGCAACGCCCGCGCGGACCCGTTGTGCGCCGCGAAAGAGCCGGCACTGCCTACCTCGTAGCTTTTCGCGCATTTGGCGCGGCGGAGTGAAATGTTTTGCCGCGCCCGGCGTTAGATTAAGTAGGAGAGAGCAAGCCATGAATACGAAACGATACGCAGTCATTTCATTTTTCTTCCTTTTCTTCGTCTTGGGCGCCACGGCGTTTTTCGCGCCGCCGCGTGCGGGTGCGCAGCAAGCGCAGAATCCCAGCAAGCCGCCGAGCACGGACAGCATGGCAGGCATGGACATGGGCGACATGCGGCATGGGGCAGCCGCACAGTCCGCTGACGATGCGATGTCCGGTCATCACATGGACATGGGCGCGCATATGTTCATGACCGAGTTGCGCCCGGAAAACGCGGCGGATGAAAAACGCGCTGCGGAACTGGTGGAAACGCTGCGGCGCTCGATCGGAAAGTACAAGGACTATCACGCCGCCCTTGACGACGGCTTCCAGATCTTCATGCCCAACATTCCGCAAGAGCACTATCACTTCACGAATTACCGCTACGCACTCGAAGCGAGCTTCGCCTTCAATCCCGAGCACCCGACATCGCTGCTCTACAAGAAAACGAGGGACGGCTATGAGCTCGAGGGCGCGATGTACACCGCCCCGAAGAGGTTCACCGAGGAGCAGCTAAACGAGCGCGTGCCGCTGAGCGTGGCGCGCTGGCACAAGCACATCAATTTGTGCCTGCCGCCGAAGGGCGTTCACATCGAGCAGGCCAACTTGAAGGAATTCGGGCTGCGCGGTTCCATCGCTAGCGCGGAAGCGTGCGAACAAGCGGGCGGGCGATGGATCCCGCAGATTTTCGGCTGGATGGTTCACGTGTATCCGTACGAGACGGAACCGGAAAAGATCTGGGCGCACTAGGGTTGCGTTCCGGGGATATTTCAGGAGCGGTACTTTTCCTCAGGGGCTAAAGCCCCTGTTCAATTTGCAGGTTGTACGTCAGCGCTGAAGCGCTGACCCCCTAAAGAAAAGAGCGGTTCGTCAATCTTGAGACACGATGAATCCTGTGCCGAAAGACGAGCCGCTCCTTGGCGCGCGATTTCCACTCTTACAACGGATCGAAGCGAAGGCTACTTTTTTGCTTGGGCGAAATTGTCGGCCACCTGCGCCCAGTTGATTGTGTTCCACCAAGCCTCGACGTAGTCGGGCCGGCGATTCTGATACTTTAGGTAGTAGGCGTGCTCCCAGACATCGAGACCGAAGAACGCTTTGCCGCCGTCCATGATCGGATTGTCCTGATTGGCGGTTGACTCGATCACGAGCTTTCCGTCGCGAAACAGCAGCCACGCCCAGCCGGAGCCGAAACGCGTGGTCGCGGCCTGGCCGACCTTCGTTTTGAAGTCGGCAAAGCTGCCGAATGAGGACTTGATCGCGCTGGCGAGGTCGCCGGAAGGTTCTCCGCCGCCGCCCTTCTTCATGATCTTCCAGAACATCGAGTGATTCATGTGGCCGCCGCCGTTGTTGCGCACGGCTGTGCGGATGTTTTCCGGCACTTTGTTAATTCCCGCGAGAAGCTCCTCAACCGAAAGCTTCTGAAGATCAGGCTGATTTTCGAGCGCTTTATTGAGGTTGGTGACGTAAGCGCCGTGGTGCTTGTCGTGGTGGATCTCCATCGTCTTTGCGTCAATGTACGGCTCGAGCGCATCGAAGGAGTACGGGAGAGGCGGCAATGTGTGAGTCATCTGGGGAGCGGCTCCTTGTCCAGAAGTTTGAGTCATTCTATCTATCTCCTTGATTCCCTGTTGCTGCTCCATGATTATACGCGCCTGGCCTGAAACGGGCGAACCATCGCATATATTATTTTGGATGTACCGGCGCAACCAAAGGAGTCATTCATGCCATCCGTGGAACACGTAGAGAAACACTTCACCGCCACCGCAGCCGTGCGCGACATCGTGATTGGAATGTCCGATGGGTTGACCGTGCCGTTCGCGCTGGCCGCGGGACTGACTGGCGCCGCGATCTCGACGAACATCGTGGTGACGGCGGGCCTCGCTGAAATCGCAGCGGGCTCGATCGCCATGGGCCTGGGCGGATACCTGGCCGCAAAAACGGACTCCGAGCATTACGCTTCCGAGCTTGACCGCGAATATCGCGAGACGGTGGAACTGCCGGAAGTGGAAACGGAAGAAGTGGCGAAAGTTTTCCGCGACTATGGACTGAGCCAGGCGCAAATGGAGCCAATCGTCGCGGCCATCACCGCCGATAAAAAAAAGTGGGTGGATTTCATGATGCGCTTCGAATTGGGGCTTGAAACGCCGGACCCGGCGCGGGCCAGCCGCAGCGCCGGAACGATTGCGGGTTCTTACATCGCGGGAGGGCTCGTTCCGCTGGCGCCTTACATCCTGATGAAGCAAGTGATTCCCGCGCTTTGGGTATCCGTGGGCGTGACGCTGCTCGCGTTGGCTGTTTTCGGGTCGATCAAGGCCCACTACACGGGAGTGAAGCCGCTGCGCGGCGGCTTGCAGACCGTGCTGGTCGGGGGACTAGCCGCTGCCGCGGCGTTCTTCATCGCGCGGCTGATCAGCTGAACCCTACTTGCTCTCCGGTTCGCTGCCGAGATTGCCGAACGGCCATAGGCCGAACGCTTTCAGGAAGGCGTCATCGTGCTTTTCGATGAGCATGCGCGCCGTCTTCTCAGCGGGCCAGGGCTTCGCGAGCCGGTCGGGGCGATCGGCGATCCAGAATCCGGTCAGGGCCATAACGGTAGCGTTGCGATCGAGAACGTCCGCCTTCACTTTGTCGAACGTGTCCACGGCCGAGTGGTGCGTATATTTGTAATCCGGCGATTCCTGGTTGAGGTTAATTCCCGGCAAACCCTCCATGATGAACGGGCCAGTGTCGGTGCCGAATTCGGCGTCGTCGTCAACGGCGAGCTCGCCAAACGCCTGCAGCGAAGCGGCGAATCTTGCGAATCGGAACCTTACGGACGGTGAGACACTGCACAACGACGTGCCCGGATCGGAAATTTTAAGGTAACTGCTTCATAAGTGAGGTCAGCGATGAAACTGCACTATGACCGTGAAACGGATTCGCTCTATATTCGATCTCAACGCCCGCCCGAGCGCGAACTCTCGCGAGATCCAGGCACGGTTTCGGTGATCGATTTCGACGCTGAAGGTAAGGTTGTAGGCATTGATATCCAACATGCTTCCCAAGTGATGGACCTCGCGATCCTCGAAACCGAATCGCTTCCCGCTGCAACTTTGAGGCTCACTTAGCGCACCGGGCCGTTACCTAAGCAAAAATGCCATATTCTCTTCGAATCATTCTAAAGTGCTCCTTTGCAGATGCTTGCGAGTTCAGGAGGAATGAGGATAGGACGCTTTCGGGTTCTTGCCAAACATTTCTTAGACGCAGGAACTCCGGAAATTGTACCTGCCAGGATGAAGCACTAAGCGCTAACCCGAAGCCTTCGCCTTGCATCTAAGTATATAGGACTAAAGGGGCGAGCAGCTGGTCCAGTGGGCTGTCGAACCGTGGTCAGGCCGCAACGACAAGACCAATTTGCGCGAACCGCGTCCAATAATACGTATATAGCTGAATGCACGGCGTTGAAAGACGGCCGCATTTTTGCCAAGGCACAACTTAAGGAGAGAGACAGCCATGAGTAACGAGGTACTGAGGATCCGACGGTGGGCAGCCGTGGTAGCGATTATCGCGGCGCTGGCCGGCGGTGCACTATTGTCAATTGGATTCAAGGAATGGTCGGGCCGGACGGTGTTTGGTTCGTCCGGCGTTCCTGTGACGGTTGCACGAGATCCAGCGCCGATCCGGCTCGGAGATTTCGCTAACGGCTTTTCGGCGGTGGTAAAACCCGCGCTTCCCGCGGTGGTGAACATTCACTCGTCCAAGGTGGTGAAGCAAAAGGAAGGCCAAATGCCTTTCTTCAACGACCCGTTCTTCCGCCAGTTTTTTGGCGACCAGTTCGGGCAGGGCCAGCAACCGCGCGCCGAAAGAGAGCAAAGCCTCGGTTCAGGCGTGATCATTTCGTCCGATGGCACGATCCTGACAAACAACCACGTCATTGAGGGAGCATCCGACATCAAGGTGCAGCTCAGCGACAAGCGAGAATTCACCGCGAAGCTGATCGGCGCCGACGCCAAGACGGATGTTGCAGTGTTGAAAATTGAAGCGAAGGGCTTGCCGACGCTTCCGCTCGGCGACTCATCGAAGCTGCAGGTTGGCGACGTGGTATTCGCGATCGGCGATCCCTTCGGTATCGGCGAGACAGCCACGATGGGAATTGTGAGCGCCACGGGTCGCGGCGGCCTGGGCATCGAAAGCTATGAAGACTTCATCCAGACAGACGCGGCAATCAATCCCGGCAATTCCGGCGGCGCGATGATTGATCTGCACGGCTATCTGGTGGGCATTAACACGGCCATCCTGTCACACGGATCGGGCGGAAATCAGGGCATCGGGTTTGCCATCCCGATTGACATGGCACACCAAGTGATGGATCAAATCGTTTCGCACGGCAAGGTGGTGCGAGGCTATCTCGGCGTGCATATCCAGGACGTCACGCCGGACATCGCAAGGGCCTTTGGCTTGAACCAGGCCGGAGGTGTGCTGATCGGCGATGTGTCGCCGGACACGGCCGCGTCACGGGCGGGGTTGAAGAAGGGCGACGTGATTCTCGACTTCAACGGCCAGCCCGTCAGCGATCGCAACCAGCTCTCTCTTCACATTTCTCAGCTATCACCTGGGACCAAGGTTGAGCTGAAAATTTGGCGCGACGGAAAGACACAGGACGTTTCCCTTACTCTCGGTGAACTCCTGGAGAAAGCTGAAAACGCGAACCCCGGTGAAAGCCAGAGCGGGGCGCTCGAAGGCGTTGATGTCCAGACGTTGACGCCAGAAACCGCCCGACAATTGGACCTGCCGGCCGCAACGCGGGGCGTCGTCGTGACGTCCGTCGACCCAGCAAGCCCGGCTGCCGCTGCGGGTCTCAGCAACGGTGTCGTCATCCAGGAAGTCAATCACAAGCCCATCAGCAATGTGCAGGAATTCCGGCAAGCCATAACCAGCGCAGGCAAACAACCCGTGTTGCTGCTCGTGAATCAGGGCGGCGTGACGGGCTACGTTGTGGTGGCTCCGTAGCCGCAACCGACACATACATCCACTCTCCTGGGGCGCGACTCCTTGTGAGTCGCGCCCCCAGGATTTTCGCTGCGAGGACAATACAGAGTTACGATCCCGGATTTGATGGGTCTAACGTATTCCCAGCCCACCGTGAATGCTGCAAGATTCGATGTTTTCAGGGATATTCTTCATGGCGGCCTATCTGCAATGAAGGAGCGATCAAAAGACGCAGATTCCCGCAACAGATCACAAACTCTCGGGTTAATTCCAGGCGGGAGAAGGTGTGGTTGTAAGCCGAATTTGGAACCTGAAATGCAGATGGCCTCGCGGCTGCAATTTCCTGATTGTGGGGCTATCGCTTTCAGCACGCTGGGGAGTAGAATAGTACTTGAGTCCTATTCACCCCAGCCCCGTGGTCTAGTACTAATTTACTGTCGTGGTATTCTTGTGTCGGCGTATCTATACGAAAGGTATTTGGGGTGAGCCATGGCCAGGGCTACAAGCCAACCCGTCTTCGTCGGATCTCTTCTTCCGGACGCACAGCCCCGCTGGAGTTCGTTCAGCGCAGGTTTCGCGATGGAATGCATTGCGGTCGCACTGGTCGTGGTGATTCCGATGTTGATGCCGCAAAAACTCGAGATGATCCACCGGAACTGGATCACACCCCTCGAGGCGCCGCATATTGAAGCTTGGAAGCCCCAGCCGAAACCAGTCGTCAAGCCGACGCCGGTGAAGCCACCTCCTGTAGTCGCCAAGGTGGTGCCAAAGCCCGAAGTGGAAATTGTCCCGCCCAAACCGAAGATTTATTCGCCCGTTCTTTCGTCGCCCATAGCAAAGCCAGCCACGGCTCGCAAAATGACGAAGGCGCCGGACATGGTCGAGGTCGCGAAAGTGTTTCCGAACGAAGCACCCTCACTCGGCAGTTCTGCCATCCCAACAATCAAGAAGCCGCGTGAAGCTGTTCAGACCGGCGGCTTCGGCGACCCCAATGGCGTACCAGACAATGGCAAGACGAATCGTGCACCGAATATCGCGCAGAAGGGAAGCTTTGACTTGCCGCCAGGGCCAGGATACGGAAACGGGAACGGAGGGTCGACGGGAGCAAAAGGAATTGTTGCCAGCACAGGTTTTGGAAACGGAGTAGCCACTGGGGGTACAGGCAAGGGGAATCATGGAGCTGTTCAGCAGGGCGTCTTCGCCGACGAGCACGCAGTGGCGGGGCCCAAGGTGAAGCCCGCGGCTGCCACCGCTCCCAATACCACGCCGCTGGAGATTCTGTTCAAACCCAAGCCGGTTTACACCGATGCAGCTCGAGCCAAGAAGATCGAGGGAGATGTTCTTGTACAGGTCGTTTTCACAGCGTCGGGTGACGTGAAGATTGAGCGCGTGGTGCAGGGTCTGGGCTACGGCCTGGACGAGTCGGCGGAAGCCGCAGCGCGCGAGATTCGTTTCCACCCGGCGAAACAAGGGGGCCAGCCGGTGGACCTCACGGCCATCGTCCACATCACATTTCAATTGGCTTACTAGGGGGGGAAAGCAATGCGCACGTGCAAGAATATCGCGCTCTCCGTAGTGCTCATGGGGGCCGTAGCCGGCGTGGCTTCGGCGCAAGCGCAAACGCAGCAGACAGCCGATCAGACTTCGCCGCAAGCGGGGAATTACGCAGCGGGTCCGGTTACCACGGTAAACCAGGCGATCGATCGCATTATCGGGCGCGAGCACGATGAGATCGCGACCATCCGGCGATATAACCCCATTATCGAAACCTATATTCAGGACATGAGGCCCGACAAGGACATGGGCGCCGTCCCCGTGCACGACCATTACTTCCTCGGGCAGGCGGACCTTTCAAAGGGCATTGTGGACCGTTCGATGCTCGCCAAAAAGAAGAAGGTGAGATTCGAAGAATTCAATCCCGTCGCGCACTTAGCGGGTGTGTTCTCTTCTTCTTATGTGCCGGAGGGCTTCTTGGAGATGATTTATATCGACCCAAACGGATTCGACCGGCAGCACTACCAATATGATTACGTCCGGCGCGAATTCCTCGGCGAGGTGCGCTGCCTTGTGTTTGACATAACGCCGTTGCCGAAATCAGGAAGGGGCCGCTTCAAGGGGCGCATCTGGGCGGAAGATCAGAATTACACCATCGTGCGCTTCAATGGCGTTTATACGCCTCTGGCAGGGATCAACGGTTTCAATCTTCACTTCGATAGCTGGCGTTTGAACGTTCAGCCGGGGCTATGGCTCCCGTCCGACATCTTCAGTCAGGAATCCGATATGAAGGATTTCTTCGGTGGGCATATCCGCTTCAAATCGCAAACGAGGCTGTGGGGCTACAACCTGAAGAACGTCGGGCGTGAGCAGGAATTCAGCGAACTGACGATCGAATCGGCCTCCGGCATCCAGGATCAAGCGGCACAATCGCAGGACCGCTCGCCGGTCGAGGCGGAACGCGAATGGCAGCATCAGGCCGAAGTGAACGTCATCGATCGCCTGCAGCGGACCGGCTTGCTCGCTACTCCGGGGCAGGTGGATAAAGTCCTCGAGACCGTCGTGAATAACATCGAGGTCACCAATAACCTGGATATTCAGCCCGAAGTTCACTGCCGTGTCCTGCTGACCGGGACGCTGGAATCCTTCTCCATCGGCCATACGATCGTGCTGAGCCGCGGGTTGCTCGACGTGCTTCCCGACGAAGCCAGCCTGGCGACCATGCTGGCGCAGGAGCTGGCCACCATCATCGTCACGCGGCCTGAAACGGATCAGTGGGGCTTCAACGACATGACGAACGTTTCGACGGTCGAAGCTCTTAGCCATTTCACTTTCAAATACACGCAGAGCGACATCGAAACCGCAAACAAGAAGGCTGTGGAGTTGCTCAAGAACTCGCCGTACAAAGACAAGCTTGGGAATGCCGGGCTGTTCCTGAAGCAGTTGGACCAACGGCAGAAGGAACTTCCCGCTCTGATCAACTCTCGACTTGGAAACAGGGTATTCCTCGCCTCGGAACTCACAAGCTCCGCGCCGAATTTGCAGGCCGATAAGCTGGACCAAATCGCCGCGTTGCCCATCGGTGGCCGTGTCAAGCTGGATCCGTGGAGCGATCAGGTGGAGTTCCTGAAGTCGAAACCTGTGCCGTTGTATTCCGCGCGTGAAAAGATGCCGTTCGAAGTCACGCCCTTCATGCCTTACCTCATGCGGTATCAGCGGCCAGGATCGGGTATGCGAACTGATGCGGCGAAGGCAGATGTCGCCAAATCGCAGCAGCAGTCTCAGCAGCAATCGCAACCGCAGCAGTAGTTTTTCATTACTCCTCCGAAGCCTGGCGGTGAGTTCACTCTTACCGCCGGGCTTTTTGTTTTCTGGCGCACACTAGCCCTACGTGCTTGGCTGACACGGGGTCGGCCAACGAAACAGAAAGGCGCCTGATATTCCCCGCCACCCTATTCCCAATAAGCGCCGGAATAGGCGACACTCACAGGGCCATGCCTGGCGATTCCCTTCTCGGGTACTTCCGTTCCTCAGACCAAATTGCTGTCACCTGGCGACGCGGCTACCGCATGGTGAAGTGGTCCGAAACGAAGCTCATCGCGATCGCTGCTGGATTCGGGCGCGAGCTGGACGCGCGCAGCATCGTCAAGGGCGACCGCGTACTGCTGTGGGGGGAGAATTCCGGCGAGTGGGTGGCCGCGTTTCTTGCGTGCATGTCTCGCGGCGCTGTTGCCGTTCCGATGGACTCTATTGCAGACAAAAACTTCGCCGCTCGCGTGGCGCAGCAAGCGGGCGTTCGCCTTGCCGTCATAGGACGCGGACTATCGCTACCCGGCGATGCCACGGCAATTCCCGCGATTCCCCTCGAGGACGTCGAAGAACTTGCCCGCGTTCACAACGCGCACTTGGATCATCGCCAGCGGTTTGAGGCAGTAATCGATCGAAACGAACCCCTCGAAATCGTTTTCACGTCGGGCACCACCGCGGAGCCGCGCGGCGTTGTTATCACACACGGAAACCTGCTGGCAAATCTCGAGCCGATCGAAAAAGAAATCGGGCGCTACCGCCGCTATGAACGATGGGTCCATCCGCTGCGCATCATGAACCTTCTGCCGCTCAGCCACGTCTTCGGGCAGTTGCTCGGCGTTTTTATCCCCCGGCTTCTCACCGGCACATCGGTGTTCCTCGATACATTGAATCCCGCCGAAATTATTCGAACTATACGCCGCGAGCGCATTTCGGTTCTCGTTGCCGTTCCCCGGCTCATCGAATCGTTGCGTGACCAAATCGAGCGCGACCTCGCCGCGCAGAGCCAGCTCGCGGATTTCCGCCGCAGCTTCGAAGCGGCCGAGGGCGAACACTTTCTCTTGCGTTGGTGGCGCTTCCGCGCCATTCACCGGCGGTTCGGCTGGAAGTTCTGGGCGGTAATTTCAGGCGGCGCGGCGCTCCCCACTGACCTCGAAAAATTCTGGGGCCGTATCGGCTGCGCCGTGATTCAAGGATACGGCCTCACGGAAACAACTTCGCTCGTAAGCCTCAACCATCCGTTCCGCCTCGGCCGCGGCTCGATCGGCAAGGCGGTGCCCGGCCTCGAACTGAAACTATCGAGCGAAGGCGAAATCCTGGTGCGAGGCGAGAATGTCGCATCCGGATATTGGAAAGAGGGCCGCGTCGGGCCGATTCTTGACGGCGATGGCTGGTTCCATACGGGCGATTTGGGCGAGCGCGACGCCGACGGGAATCTTTACTTCAAGGGCCGCGCGAAGAACGTAATCGTCACGCCCGAAGGCCTGAACATTTATCCCGGTGATCTCGAGGCGGAGATGCGCAAAGAGCCCGAGGTGCGCGATTGCGTTGTCGTCGGGCTGGCCCGTGATGCCAATGCCGTGCCCTGCGCCGTTCTTCTTCTGCGCGATGCATTCGGGCCCGCTGCCAGTGATCCCGCCGCCGTTGCGCAAATCGTGCGGCGCGCAAACCAGAGGCTTGCGCCCTTTCAGCAGATGCGGCACTGGTTCGTTTGGCGCGACAGCGATTTTCCGCGCACGCCCACGCAAAAGCCGATGCTCGCGCGCATCCGGGAAACCGTCGAAGCGGAACGCGGCGGCCGCGCTTCGGCGTCGCCGGGCGCGAGCCCGCTCAGTGAAATCCTGGCACGCGTTTCACACGGGACGTTGACACAGTCAGGAGCACAATCGAGCGCAGCAGGCGGCCCGGCGCAGCTTCAGCTCAGCTCGATCGAGCGCGTGGAGTTGATGAGCGCTCTCGAAGACCGCTATCAGATTGACTTGAGCGAGACCGAATTCTCCGCCGCCGATACCGTTGCGTCCATCGAAAAACTGATCGAGCAGCCCTCCGCGCGCGAGCATGCCTATCATTACCCTCGGTGGGCGCAGGGTTGGCCCGTGCGATGGCTTCGCATCGCCGCGTTCTACACGCTCGTTCGCCCCGCAATGTTTTTCTTGGGCTGGCCGCGCGTGCGAGGGCGAGAAAATCTGCGCGGCGTTGAGGGACCGCTGGTGGTTGTGGCCAATCACATCGCCTTCATTGACCCGGGGTTCATCCTGCAAGCTCTGCCGGCTCGGCTTCGCCACCGCCTTGCAGTTGCGATGGATGGCGAGCTGCTCGAAACCATGCGCAAGCCGCCCGAAGGCACTGCCTTCGCGTCACGCCTTCTGCTCCGGGCGCAATACGTTCTCATCGTCGCGCTGTTCAATGTGTTTCCGCTGCCGCGCCGCACCGGATTCCGCAAGAGTTTTTCGTTCGCAGGCGAGTTGATTGACCGCGGCTGGAGCGTGCTGATTTTTCCCGAAGGCGTGCGGACCCGCACCGGCCGGATGTCTCCCTTCCGCGCAGGAATCGGATTGCTTGCCACTCGCCTGCGAGTGCCGGTGGTGCCCGTGCGTCTCGACGGATTATTCGAGCGGAAAGTGGAGGAAAGCAAATGGGCACGCCCGGGCCAGATCAAGGTGACCATTGGCGTGCCCGTGAGTTTTGCGGAAACGCAGCCGGCCGAAGAAATCACCCGTGATCTCGAAAGCCGCGTTGCTGCGCTCGAGGTGAAACCTGGCTAACTGGGTCAATTGTTGAGCGGCAGCCGCAACCGCGCTTCGCACCCGCGCTTTGAATCGCGGTTCTCAAGCGTGAGCGTGCCACCGTGCGCTTCCGCGATTTGCCGGCTCAGCACGAGCCCGATTCCAGAGCCCCCCGGCTTGGTCGTAAAAAACGGCACGAACAGGTTCGCGGGATTCGGGATGCCGGGACCGTCGTCCTGTACCCAAACTTCCACGTAGCTATCTTCCTGGCCCCAGCCAACGCGAACACCGCCGCCTGTTTCGAGCGCGGCGTCCACGGCATTGTGCAAGAGGTTGATCAAGAGTTGTTCGAGTTGATCCGGATCGGCCTGAATCCGGAACTCGGGGCCCGGCTTCAGTTGGACTTGCAGCCGGGGTTCGAGGCCCACTACGCGCCTGATCCACACGCCCACATCCACCTGCTGCAGGGCGGGTGGCGGAAGCTTCGCGAGCCGCGCATACGCGCTCATGAAACGCGCCAGCCCATCGGTGCGCGCGGCAATCACGTTGAGGCCGCTGCGCATATCTTCCTGCCAATCCGGAGCGCGCTCTTTCCGGCCGAGCATGCTTCCCAGATTTTCGGCCACGGATTTGATCGGCGCGAGCGAATTGTTCAGCTCATGCCCCAGCACGCGGATCAGCCGCTGCCAGGCCTGCCGCTCTTCCTCGCGCAGCGCGCGGCTTAAGTCCGTAATGACGAGAAGTTGATGCGCCAGGCCTCCTTCACGAAAATTTCCGCGGTGAATCTCCCAGCGGCCCGACTTGCCGGGAAACGCAATCTGCGCAATGCGCGGCGATTCGCCCTGAAGGCATTCAGAAAGTCCCAGTTCGTCCGCGCTGCGGCCCAGAATGCGCTCCGCAGGCTGGTTCAACACGCGCTCGCCGGCACGATTCACGAGGCGCAGGGTCAATGAACCGTCGAACGCGAATACGGAGACGTCAATCTCCTCCATCACCTTGCGGAGCAGCGCCGTGGCTTCGAGCGCGCCCAGGCGCTGCTGGCGCAGCGTTTCGCCGAGCGCGTTTACTTCGCGCAGCACTTCGCCAAGCGCATCTTCCACATTCGCGCCGCGCGCGCGAATCGAAAAGTCACCCTCGCGGAGGGCGGCGAGAAGATTCGAGAGCGTGCGCAATGGGAAGACGACGCGGCTCTGCGCCGAGAAGGCAAAGCTCAGCCACGCGATTACCATCAGGACCGTGAGCGTCCATTGCAGCTTCGAGGAATAATTCCCGACCCAAAGGAGAATCAAAGCAACGATCGTGCTGCCCAGCCCGGCGGCGAGGGCCAGGAGAAGTATCCGGCGCTCGTAGAATATCGGTTTCAAAGGCTGTATTTCTGCAGGCGGCGGTACAGCGCGCTGCGGCTCAAGCCAAGCGCTTTGCTCGCATGGCTTACGTTGCCGCCAAAGCGCGCCAGTGCTTTTTGAATCAGCACGCGTTCCACGTCCTCAATACTCATTTCATCGAGGCGTAGCGAAGCCTCTCGCGCGGGCCGCAACCCTAGATCGCTTGCGCGAACTTGCGGGCCTTCGGCGAGAAGGACGGCGCGCTCAACGGCGTGGTCAAGCTCCCGGACGTTGCCCGGCCACGGGTGTTCGAGAAGCACCTGCATCGCGACGGGCTCAAAGCCTTCGAGTTGCTTGCGGTACCGCTGCGCGGATTGCCGAAGAAAATGGTGCGCGAGGAGGGAAACATCCTCTTTGCGCTCTCGCAGAGGGGGCAAATGGATTTCGATCGTGTTCAGGCGAAACAATAAATCTTCGCGGAAGCGCCCGCCGGATACTTCTGTTTCCACGTTCGCGTTCGTGGCGGAAATAATCCGCACGTCCACGCGGCGCGTGGTGGAGGAGCCGACACGTTCAAGTTCGCCCGACTCGAGCGCGCGCAAGAGCTTGGCCTGGAGATTCATTGGAACGTTCGCGATTTCATCGAGGAAGAGCGTGCCGCCATCGGCCAGCTCAAAACGACCCACACGATCCGATTTCGCATCCGTGAACGCGCCCTTGACGTGCCCAAAGAGCTCGCTCTCGAAGACGCCTTCCGGCAGGCCTCCCGCATTGACGGTGACCAGCGGCCGGTTTGCGCGCGGCGAAAGAGCGTAGAGCGTCCGCGCAACCACTTCTTTTCCGGTGCCGTGTTCTCCCGTGATGAGCACGTTGGCATCCGAAGGACCCACCCGCGCAATCAGATCCATCACGGGACGCATCGCGGCGGACTCCGCAATTAAAGTCGGACGGCCGTCGGCGCGGAGAAGACGGTTTTCAGCTTCCAGGCGCTGGCCCCGGCGCAGCGCCTGCGACAATTCAATCTGCGTTTTCAAGATTGCCAGCAAGCGCGCGTTTTCCCACGGCTTCTGGACGAAATCCTTGGCGCCGCGACGCATCGCTTCGACGGCGAGCTCGAGGCTGCCCCATGCGGTCATCACGATGATGGGCAGCGTGCTGTCCTTCGTGCGGATGTTGGAGAGAAGGTCAAGACCTTCTTGCCCCGAAGTTGTATCGCGGGCGTAGTTCAAGTCCATCAGAAGGGCGTCAAACTCGCGAGCCTCGAGTGCCGATAAGACGGCTGCCGGCGAAGCCACTGTCTCCGTTTCGAATCCTTCGCCTTTCAGCAGCAACCGCAGGGCCTCGCGTATATCCGGCTGGTCATCGGCGACCAGGATTCGAGTTCGGCTTGCATGAGTAGGATTCATGGCGCGGAACGTTTCTCCTTCAATCTTACCGCGATTTTCGCGGACGGCGGAATCTGGGGCATAGGTCATATTTTTTCTCACTCGTGTCGAAGCGTAATCAAAGGATCCGCTTTCGTTGTCCGGCGCATTCATTCATACCGCAATGCCTCCAACGGATCCACGCGCGTCGCGCGCCGCGCGGGGAAATAGCAAGCCGCGAAGGCAACGATCGCCAAGCCGGCTGCCACTCCCGCAAACGTAATTGGATCGGTAGCCTTCACGCCATAGAGCTGGCTTTCCATATAGCGCACAGCGATGAAGGAGCCGGCGATTCCGAGTACGAGTCCAATGCTCGCGAGGCGCATTCCATCTCCCACCACCATCCGCAACACGTCGCCCGGCTCCGCGCCGAGCGCCATGCGGATGCCGATCTCGTGCGAACGCTGCGAAACGGCATAGGCCATCACTCCATAGATTCCCACCGCAGCCAGCAGAGTAGCGATCCCGGCAAAGAGTGCGAGGATAAGCATGCTCAGCCGCTGCTGCGAAACAGCCGAAGCCAAAAACTCGTCCAGCGTGCGGACTTCCGTGACCGGTTGATTTGCGTCAACGGTCTCGATGGCGTGACGAACCGCCGAAGTCACTTCCGAGGGGTCGCCGTCCGCACGGACGATGAGACGCATGATGCGCGAGGGATTCTGCACAAAGGGCAGATAGATTTGTGCCGTTTTTTGCTCGCCCCATTCCAAATCCCGGACGTCCCCCACGACGCCGACGATGGTGAGCCATTGGTCACGCGCCTGGGGTTGCCAGGGAGAGCGCGTCGCCGCAAAATGAAGGCGAATCTGCTTGCCGACCGGGTCTTCGTTCGGCCAATAGCGCCGGGCCAATGCTTCGTTGATCACCGTCACACCGAGAGCGTCAGGGCCATCGGAGGATTCAAGACCGCGCCCCTTCTTTAGGGGGATCCCAATAGCGTTGAGATACCGCGAATCGGCGATGCGGTACTGTGCCGTGAAATGTTCGCCAGAAGGCGGGGTCGCGCGGCCCGCGATGTCGAAATCGCAGTAGTCGGTCCAGCCGCTCAACGGCAGAAAATTCACGGCGCCGGCGGCTTTGACACCCGGCAGCGCCGCCACTCGGTCAATCACTTGCTGATAGAAGTTCACCACGGGCTGGCCTTCCGCATAGTGAGACTCGGGCAGCCACAACTGCATAGTCAGAACGTGCGAGGGCTTGAAGCCGAGGTCTTCCGATATCAGCAGAACAAAACTGCGGATCAACAGGCCCGCCCCGACAAGAAGCACGAGCGAAAGCGCCACCTCGGAGACAACGAGCGCGGATCGCACAAATAGCTGCGACGCCCTCCCGTTGAACCGCGGCTTCCTTCCTTGAGCGACTCGTAGAGTTCCGACCGCGAAATCTGGATAGCGGGCGCAAGGCCGAAAATAATTCCGGTCAGCAGCGAAACAACCAGCGTAAAGGCAAGCACCGGTGCCGTCTGATTCCGATCCGATCGAAGGTGCGGGATTTCGCCGTAGCCTCCCGTCGCGGGCAGCGCCCCGCGCAGGAGATGAAGGCCGCCATAAGCCACGAAGATTCCGAAAGCGCCTCCAATCAGAGCCAGGAGTGCGCTTTCCGTCAAAAGCTGCCGCAAGATGCGGCCACGCCCCGCTCCCAGCGTGGCGCGGAGAGCGATCTCTCTTTCGCGCGATGCGGCGCGCGCGAGCATCAAATTGGCCACGTTTGCGCACGCAATCAGCAGGACAAAGCCGACGGCTGCGAGCAGGACAAGAAGTGCGGGCCGGTAAGCGAGTGTGAGGTCGTCGTGAACTCGCACCACGCGCGGAAAGTTTTGCTGATCCATGCCGGGATATTGTTTCTTCAAGGCCGCGAAGATCGTATCCATTTCGGCCTGGGCCTGAGTGATCGGAACGCCACGCTTCAGGCGTCCGAAAACAAGCATGGAATGCGCCTCACGATCCAGTTGCGCGCGACTGAATGCGAATGGCACCCAGAGGTCGAGCTGGCGAGTGGTTCCAAATAGCGAGAATCCGCGCGGCAGAACACCGATCACAGTGTAAGGCTTATCGTCCAGCGCGATCGACTTCCCAATGATGCCGGGATCGCCGCCGTAGTGCCTTTGCCACGTGTTGTAGCTGAGGATCACGACCTGCTCGTGCCCGAGCTGCTCCTCCTCCGGCAGAAAGTCGCGGCCCAGGAATGGCTTCACGTCGAGCAACCGGAAAAAGTTCCCGGAAGCGGTCACACCCCACAGTTGCTCGGGCTCGCCCTTTCCGGTGACGTTGTAGAACAGGTCCGCATAGCCGGAGAGTTCGTCGAACACGTGGTTCTGGTCGCGCCAATCGAGAAACTCGGCCGCCGAAGCTGTGCCATGGACGAGATTTCGGTCGGCGACGGTCTCCCATACAAAAACGATGCGATCCGATTCAGGGAACGGCAGCGGACGCAGCAAAACAGCATTGACGACGCTGAAGATCGCGGCATTCGCGCCAATCCCGACCGCCAGGGTCAGAATGGCCACGGCGGCAAAGCCGGGGTTCCGGCGCAGCATGCGCCAGCCATATCGAAGGTCGTCCCAAAAGGTCTTCATCAGTAAAGCTCCCGAGAGGCAGCAAAGCGACAGGTTATTCTACTTCTTATTGACGCTCTGTCTGCTTCTCCGGAGATCTTACTCGCAGCGCAACGCAACTCGGATCCACGCGCATCGCCCGCCGCACCGGGACGGTCCTTCCTCTGAAGCTAACTTTTCCGTCCCGTATTTCTTTTTCCGCGGGGATTCTTCAAACCAGTCGCGAGCTTATTGCTCACTTCCCGCAACACCAGGGCTGCCAACACATCCTTGCGATCGGCGAGATATTCGCGGACGGCTCGAGGGTCATGCTTTGCCAGTTCACGCAGCGCCCAAGAGAGGGCTTTCGCGACCATCGGATCGCGATCCCGCTCGATAATCCGGCAAACCTGAAGTGTGCGATAGGTGTCCACGCGTCCACCTTGCGCCTTGCTGTTGAGCGGCACCGTGCTGACGACCGCCGCGCGACGCCACCAGCGGTCGGCTGAGCGCGCCCAGCCATGAATCAGACTGTTCGGAACGCGCCGCTCGCGCCACGCTGGCCCGGCCAGATATATGGCAAAACAATCCACCGCGGCCCAACTTGCGATTCCGCGCCCGAGCTGTTCGAGTTGCCAGGCGTTTAGATGGGACTGGGCGCTGGGATGGTGATGAATCAATTCGTAGGCTATGAAGCGGTACTCGATGCGTGGCACCTCCAGCAGAAGCGTTGCGAGTTCGATGAGCACGTGCGGAGCCGCATCTTTCAATCGCGCGGAGAATTCGCGGCGGACCTCGCGCAAATCCTCGGTCCTTGCGCCGCGCAAGCTTGAAAGGCGCTCATCAATTTCCTGTGCCAGCGCTGGAACGCCCGCACGGGTCGGTTCTTCAATTGCCCGATGGGTTTCTTCCATCGTTGTTCTTACCCCGGCCTTCCGTGGGACGCCCGTAGCGTCGATTGCCGCCCACGATTCGCGCGAACCTTTGTTAGGAGGGAGCACCCGCGACGCCTTCGCGGCGCCTTTTTGTCTTAGACGTGGACGCAATTGATTGAGCGTCATCGCTTTATCACTTCCCAAATTCAGGACATATCCGAAATCCGATATGCACGGGCGCAAGCGGGTGATCATCATTCATAACGCAATGCCACCATGGGATCCACGCGCATCGCGCGCCGCGCGGGCAGATAGCACGCCAGGAACGCCGTGGCGGCAAGCAAGAAAACAACCGCAGCAAACGTCAGCGGGTCGGTGGGTTTCACGCTGAAAAGAAAGCTCGACATCCATCGTGTTGCCGCCAGTGCGCCCGCGAGGCCAATCACAACTCCGATCAAGGCCAGGCGCATCCCGTGGCCCACGATCACGCGGAGAACGTCTTGCGGTTGCGCTCCGAGGGCCACACGCAGTCCAATCTCACGCGTTCGTTGGGTGACCAGATACGAAAGCACACCGAAGATCCCAGTAGCGGTGAGCAGTAGCGCGATCCCGCCAAATGCACCAAGCAGGATTGCATTGAAACGGCTTCCCGCGGTAGTGGCGGAAACAACATCGTTCATCGCCCGAAACGCCGAAACCGCCTGGTCGGGGTCCATGTCTTGCAGGATGCCTCGAACAGCGGCGGCAAGACCCAGCGGATTGCCCGAGCTGCGGACGGTCAGATTCATCGTCGTGGACGTTGCTTGAGCGTAGGGCAAGAACATTTGCGACCGCAGATTCTCCTGCAGGGAGAAGTGCTTCACGCCGCCGACAATACCGACAATTTCCCAGGAGACGGACCTTCCGTCGCCACCAAGAATCTGCAGATGCTTCCCGAGGGGACTCTCGCCCGGGAAGTAGCGCTTCGCGAGCGGCTCATTGATGATCATCACTTTGTTCGACGCGGCGTCTGCAGGGGTGAAATCCCGGCCCGCGAGGAGAGGCATGCGCATCGCCCGAAAATAATCGCCGGCCACCTCGCGGAAGTCGGCATCGTTGCGTTCCCGCGCATTGGCAGGCGGATGCTCGGCGATTGTAAAGAATGTATCGTTGGCTTGCCCGCTGAGAGGCAACTCTGAAATGAACCCGGCCGCTTCGACACCCGGCAAGGCTTCGATGCGGGCCTGCAACTGGTCGAAGAAAGCGGTGCGCTGGGAATCTTGCTTATAGTTGTCTGTAACAAGTGAAATCTGAGCTGTCATTACATGCGACGGGTCAAAACCCGGAGGAACGTGGATCAGCCGCCAGAAACTGTTCAGCAGCAGTCCGGAAGTAATCAGGACGACGAGCGACAATGTCACTTCGGCGACCACGAGAACGTCGTGCGCGCGGTGCTTGGACCTCGACTGTCCTGCGGCGCCGCCTTCCTTCAAGCTTGCGGTAAGATCGCGCCGCGTGGCCTGCAAAGCCGGGCCCAGGCCGAACAGAATTCCGGTGACTATCGCCAGGACGGCGGTGAATGCCAGCACGGGTCCGCTGACACTCACTTCGTTCAGGCGCGGAAGGCTTTCGGGACCGAGCTTTTTCAGCAGCTGAACGCCGCCGTTGGCCAGAAGGATTCCCGCAGCTGCTCCCGCAAACGCCAGTAGCACGCTCTCGGTCAACATCTGTCGTATCAGGCGCGATCGTCCCGCTCCCAACGCGGTTCGAATCGCGATTTCCCGGGCACGAACCGAGTTGCGCGCCAGCAGCAGGCTGGCGATGTTGGCGCAGGCGATGAGCAACACCAGGGCGACGGTCCCAAGAATCACGAGCAAAGCTGGGCGAACGTCGCCGACCAGCTCTGTGTGAAGCGGAACCAGGCGCAAGCCCCAAGTCGTGTTCGTCTCCGGAAATTCCTTCTCCAGGCGCGCGGCAATTCCATCCATGTCCGCCTGCGCTTGCCCAAGAGTTACGCCCGGCTTCAGCAAACCCAGGAGCACGAGGAAATGTCCGACGTGCGAGCGCATTCCTTCGTTCTCGTAAGGCGCGGGAAGCCAAAAGTCAGCATCGAGCAAAATGGGAATATCGGCCGGGAGAACACCGACGATGGTTTTCTCCTTGCCGTCCAGCCGCAAGGATTTCCCAACAACAGCAGGGTCTCCGCCGAACCGCTCCTGCCAGAGCCGACGCCCGAGAACCACCACTTGTGGCTCTTTCGCCTGTTCATCGGATGGAAGAAAGGTGCGGCCGAGCAACGGTCGAAGTCCGAGTGTTTCGAAGAAGCTGTACGTAACAATGCCGGCCTTTGCCTGTTGGGGTCTGTCCGCGCCGGCGAGATTGGCGAGGCTGGTTTCCATGAAGAGGGCATCGAGGCGCTCGAAGGCGCTGTTTTGCGCGCGGTACACCAGAAAGTCCGCCGGCGAAACCGCCGCTTGATCGCTGAGTGAAAACCTGCCGTGCATCCATACCAGCCGCTCAGGATTCCGGAATGGCAACGGACGCAGCAGCACAGCGTCGACGACACTGAAAATTGCCGTGTTTGCACCGATGCCGAGCGCGAGCGTGAGTATCGCTATCGCGGTGAAGCCAGGATTCTTCGCCAGCATGCGGATGGCGTACCGAATGTCCTGCCATAGCGTTTGCATCAGCTTGTCTCCACGACTTGCAATTCAAAATTCGCGAACATTGTATTCGTGTGCCTCACTCGTAGCGGAGCGCCACCATGGGATCCACGCTCATCGCTCGCCGCGCCGGCAGATAGGACGCGAGCAGCGCTACGCCGATCAGCAAGAGTGCGACTCCCGCGAACGTCACTGGATCCGTTGGTTTCACTCCAAAGAGCAGGCTTGAAAGCAGGCGCGTCAACGCTAACGCTCCCGCCGCTCCCAATACGATTCCAATAAGAGCCAAACGTGCCCCCCGCCCCACAACGAGACCCAGAATGGCGCGCGGTTGCGCACCCAGCGCCATGCGAATGCCCATTTCGCGCGTGCGCTGCTCCACCGCGTAGCTCATCACTCCGAAAATCCCCGCCCCGGAAAGAAGCAGAGCGAGAACGGCGAAGACGCCGATGAGCACGGCCGAGAAACGTTGCGGCGAAAGAGAATCCGACACGAGCGCGTCGAGCGTTGTGATTCTCGTTACCGGCAGGTTGGGATCGGCATTGTGGATGATG
>CAVPUS010000033.1:0-389825 GCA_963709005.1 uncultured Acidobacteriota bacterium | reverse complement strand
GGCCCCTGCATATGTGCGCGCTGTCAGACGGAGCTTCATCAAACATTTCCTCCAACCGATCATCGGAGGTGATTAACTCTTTTTCGTCAGCCGTGAAGTGCCTTCTGGATATCGGACTCATCGACTGCCCCTTCGCGGACGATGGTCCAATCGTCGCCCGTTATGCGAACGATGGTGGAGGCGAGTGTTGCTCCCGTGTCGCCACTATCGAGGATGAGCTGGAGGCGGTCGCCGAGCTGTTTGGCGATCTGCTGCGCATTGGTGCAGGATGGAAAGCCGGAAAGATTTGCGCTCGTACCCGTGATGGGTCCGCCAACGGCTTCGATCAGGGCGGTCGTGATGCGCGAGTCGGGCCAGCGCAGAGCGACGCGTCCCGTGTTGCCGGTAACTTTAAGCGGGATGCGATGCGTCGCTTCAACGACGAGCGTCAGCGCGCCGGGCCAGAATTTGTGCGCCAGGACGAGGAACGAGTCCGGCACGTCGCGGATCATGGTGACCGATTGCTCGATGGAGTTCACGAGAATGGGCAGGGCTTTCGTTTCCGGGCGGCCCTTGATGCGATAGACCTCTTCAATCGCGGCCAGATTGAACGGATCAGCGGAGAGGCTATAGAAGGTGTCGGTAGGGATGGCGACCACGCCGCCCCGCTCGATGAAACTCGCGGCGTAGTTGACTGTAGTGGGCTCGGGCGCGTCAGATGAAATTTTAAGGACTTCGGCCGGCAATTTGCGCTCGCGGCGGGTTACGCCTTCGTTCTGCGGCAAGCTACCATAGCCTTAGCAGGCGAAGCAAGATGGAGGCCGGGTTTACGCGGCTGGATACGAATGTTAGGCTTGCGACATGGCGGAGCGCGCGACGGGAGTTCGGAACAGGCGGCCGGCGATCGGGCTTCGTTCGAATGCGGGCGAAGCACAAACGGATTTGATCACGAGCCGCGAGAACCGCTGGCTCAAGACATTTCGAGCGGCACTGCGCGGAACCGGTCCAGCAACGGATGAGCCCCTTGCGGTGGAAGGGCCGAAGCTGATTGAAGAGGCCGTGCGGTCGGAACTGGAAGCGGAAGCATTGCTGGTTAGCCAGTCCGGCGAGCGCGAACTGGCGCGAATCCTGCGTGCGGCGAGCGAGAGCGACGCCGGGATTGCCCGGGAGCGCGTCCTGCGCACGACGGACAAACTGTTCGCGAGCGTCGCGGGCACGGAAACGCCGCAGGGGATGGCAGCGCTCTTTCGGCCGCGGGAGTGGGCGTTCGATGATTTACTGCGCGGGCGGGCGACGCGCGCGGGCTCCTATCGCGGCGATACTCCGCTCGTAGTCGTGATGGCGGGAGTGCAGGACCCGGGGAACGTAGGCACGATTGTGAGGTCGGCGGAAGCCTTTGGTGCGACGGGAGTGATCGCATCGCGCGGGACAGCAGACCCGTGGTCGCCGAAGGCGCTGCGCGCGTCGGCGGGATCGGCACTGCGGATGCCCTTGCTGCGCGGGATGGCGACCCCGGTGTTGCTCGCGCAGCTCAAGGTTGCAGGCGTAAAGATTCTTGCGGCAACCTCGCGTACGAGTGATGTGCGAAAGGTCGAGTGGAGCGCGCCGCTGGCCATTCTAATCGGCAGCGAAGGCGCCGGCCTGCCGGCAGAAGTGCTGCGAACGGCGGATGCTACAGTGGCGATCCCGATGAGCGAAGAGGTTGAGTCGCTGAATGCCGGAGTGGCTGCGTCGCTCTTGCTGTACGAAGCCGCGAAACAAAGAGCCAACGCGGCGGGGGAGTAAGGAAGCGGCAATGGGACTGTTTCGGGCCATCGAGCCGGAAGAAGAGCCGCTGGCGGGCAGGCCGCTGGCGGACCGGATGCGTCCGCAAACGCTCGACGAATTTATCGGGCAAGAGGAACTGCTCGGCCCCGGCAAACCTCTCCGCGTACAAATCGAGCGGGATGATTTGGGTTCGATGCTCCTCTGGGGACCGCCGGGGTGCGGGAAAACAACCCTCGCGCGGATCATCGCAAAGAAAACGCGGTCCGAGTTTATTCCCTTCAGCGCGGTTCTCTCCGGAATCAAGGAAATCAAGGAAGTGATGGCCAAGGCCGTGAGCGCGCGGCGCTATGGCCAAAGGACAATTGTATTCGTGGACGAAGTGCACCGGTTCAACCGCGCGCAGCAGGACGCGTTTCTGCCGCACGTCGAGGCCGGCAACATTCTCCTGATCGGCGCGACCACGGAGAACCCATCGTTTGAGGTGATCGCCCCGCTGCTTTCGCGCATGAAGGTGTATGTGCTGCACTCGCTCACGGCCGCGCAGATTATCGAGCTTCTTCGGCGTGCGCTGGGGGATCCTGTGCGCGGGCTCGGCAACGAAGCGGTGGATGCGCCCGACGCCATTATCGAACGCATTGCCATCGTCGCCAATGGCGATGCGCGCGCGGCCTACAATACCCTGGAAGCGCTCGTGATGGGAACATCGCCCGGACCGGGTGGAAAGCGCGTCGTGTCCGAGGCGCGGCTCGAAGACGTGCTGCAGAAGAAGCTGCTGCCCTACGATAAGTCCGGCGAAGAACATTACAACCTGATCTCCGCGCTGCATAAATCCGTGCGCAATTCCGACCCGGACGCCGCGCTGTATTGGCTCGCGCGAATGCTTGAATCGGGCGAGGACCCGCTTTATGTCGCGCGTCGAATGGTGCGCATGGCGAGCGAAGACATCGGGCTTGCCGAGCCCGGCGCGCTCGCGGTTACCCTCGCCGCGAAAGATGCTTTCGACTTCCTGGGGCCTCCGGAAGGATTCCTCGCGCTCGGGCAGGCCGCCGTATACTTGTCCCTTGCGCCAAAATCGAATGCGCTCTACACGGGGTACGGCGCGGTGGAGCAGGATTTGCAAGGAACCATCGCGGAGCCTGTTCCGCTGCATCTAAGAAATGCGCCGACAGGATTGATGCGAAATCTCGGATACGGCAAAAACTACCAATACGCTCACGACACAGAGGAGAAAGTGACGGACATGACGTGCCTGCCGGAGAGTTTAATTGGACGCACATATTATCATCCGACGGACCAGGGATTTGAATCGCGCCTGAGACGACGGCTCGAAGAGCTTCGGCGGATACAGAAGAAACCGCGCAAGGATGCGGGCCAGTGAGGGTTAGAAAAGTCCACTTCCGGTCGTTCGTTGCGTTTATGGCGGCAATCGCTGCAGCAATTACGCCCATGACGCTGCGGCCAGCACCTGCTTCCGCGCTGGAAAAACCTGTCCTTACAATCGAGGAGGATTGCCAGGCTTTCTCCGTCGCGCCGGATAACAAGATTGCATACGCCGTCAGGCACATTAAGCGCGTCAAGAAAATCATCATCGAACGCGATGATCTGTGGGTCTCGACGGCGGACGGAAAGCGGAAACGGATTCTCGATGGGAACACGTGGATGCCAGCCGCGATGACCACGAGCTACGTGGTGCAATCCATCACATGGTCGCCCGATTCGCGCCGCCTGGCTGTTGAAATGCACATTCAGAAGCTGACGCAGGACCTCAACGCGCCGCCCACACTGGGTGGGACTGTGGTGCTGCTACTCGATGAAGATGGGCGGGAAATTGACATCGCAGGAAACAAGCCGAAGCCTGCCGCGGCTCCAACGGCCCCTGCACCGGCCAAGCCATCCGGATTCAGCTCCAGCGATGACAACTCTACGTCTCCAGACGAAACGCCGGCAGTTTCGATACGCCCCAACATGATAGACAGCGCGACGGATGGCCACTGGCTTGCCGATGGCGCCACGGTGGCGTACTTGATCGGCATTGGTCCCTTCCAGATCGGAACTGTGCGGCCATCTGATGGAAAGAAGACTGTACTGTTCGAGGGGCGCGCGTTTGAAGCCGTATCGTGGGACGCGGCGCGAAACAGGGCCATCGCGATGGGGCAGGGATTGCGATACTCGCGCGTGCTGATACAGCTCGATCTCGTTCGCGAAACGCTGACGGAACTCGCCAAAGTGGATCAATTTGCCGGACAGTTGGGCGTTTCGCCTTCGGGCAAAAAAGCGGCGTACTTTGCCGATGGTGACACGATTGAAGTTCGCGATCTGGCGCATCCCGAGAAACCCGTGGATGTGCGCGTGGGGCCGGGACGGTTCGGGTGGGGTAAGGACGACCGCCGCGTCCTATTGAAGCGCGGCGCAAAGGATCGCTCCGGCGATCTTGTTTGGATTACCTTGCCGGAGGGGAATTACGTTCCCGCACTGCACGACCTGCTCTTCCACGACTTCGAAATCGCGCCGGACGGAAATACAATTCTTGTCACGGAACCGGGCAAGCGCATCATTCTGGTGTACAAACTGGAATAAATCTGGACGTGCGCATTCGCGTTTCGCGCGGAATCTACGAAAAGTGCGTGCTCAGCGTAAGCCAAAACGCCCGGCGTGCTCCTTCGAGATGCACGAGTCCATGATCACGAAAATTCCCGCGCGCCGGGCTTTTTCTGCTGCTTCCGCGTGCACCACGCCTTCCTGCATCCAGATTCCGCGCACGCCGATGCGAATCGCCGCGTCCACAATTGCAGGAACGAACTCGGAACGCCGGAAAATATCCACGATGTCCACACGCCCGGGAATGTCTTCCAGCCGAGCATAACTCTTCTCGCCAAACACTTCCGGCACGTTCGGGTTTACAGGAATGATGGAGTAGCCCGCTGACCTCAAATAGTCGGCGACCCCGTAACTTGGCCGAAGGCGGTTACCCGAAAGCCCGACAACGGCAATAGTCTTGCTCGCCTTCAGAATTTCGCTGACGGGATCCGCTACCCCGGCCGGGCCTGTCATCCGTCCACTCTTTGCGACTGCATCGGGCGTTCCGGCTTCGCCGCGGCATGGATTTCCCCGAGGGTTCGCAGGAACTTATCGTTTTCATCCGCAGTTCCCACCGTGACGCGAATGGCGTTGGGGAAACCCATCCAGCCCATCGGGCGGACAATTACACCGCGCTTCAGGAGTTCTTCGCAGAGAGATTCGGTGTCGTATCCCAGTTCGGCAAGAAGAAAATTCGCTGACGACGGTATGAAGCGGATGCCGAGCCCCTTCAGGCCCGACGAAAGCTGCGCCATCCCCGCGCGATTTGTGTCGATTGACCGCCGAACGTGGGCAGTGTCATCGAGGGCGGCGAGGGCCGCAGCCTGGGCGACGCCGGACGTATTGAACGGGCCCCGGATCTTGTTCATCTCCGTAAGAAAGTCCGCCTGCCCGATACCGTAGCCGATGCGAAGCCCGGCAAGGCCATACACCTTCGAAAACGTGCGCAGCACGACCAGATTGCGCCCGCGCCGGACAATGTCAACCGAGCGCGAATAGTTGGCGTTATCCACATAGTCGCAATACGCTTCATCGAGGACGACAAGGACCCGCTCCGGAACGCGCGCGAGAAACGCATCGAACTCGTCGGCTGTGAACATCGTGCCGGTGGGATTATTCGGATTCGCGATGAAAATCAGCCGGGTTTCAGGCGGCAGGTTGCTCGCAATCGCGTCGAGATCGAAGCGATAGTCGCGCATGGGTATTTCCAGATAACGCGCGCCGGTGGCGCGAACGGCGATGTGATAGAGCGGAAACGAGCCGTACGAGGTGACGCCGCAATCGCCCATGCGCAGCACCATGCGCGCGGAGAGATCAATCAGCTCGGTTGAGCCGCCGCCCAGGATGATATTTTCGGCGGGAATGTTGTGCTTCTTCGAAAGCGCTTCGCGAAGGAAATGGCCGCCGCCGTCCGGATAGCGGTTCGATCCCGCGAGCGCCTTTTGGGCGGCCGCCAGGGCGAGAGGCGAAGGGCCGAGAGGGTTTTCGTTCGATGCCAGCTTGATGGCGTGCGTTTTCAATTCCCGCTCGACCTCCTCGATAGGCTTTCCGGGAACGTAGGGTGAAATCTCGCGAATGAAATCCGGCACGAGGTCGCGGATGGAATATGTCATGCGGCCGGCTGCCTCATGCGCCTCACCGGGACTTCCCGGGAGATGATTTCACACCACTCTTGTTCTGTGCGGCGCGGTGCCGCCGCTTCGGGCGCGGATGCGTAACCGGCCGCGTCGAATTACCCGCGGAGGAAACCGCGCGAGAAAGGGACGCAACTTCCTCCCCCGTGAGCGCGCGGTACTGGCCGGGCGCCAGCGAGCCAAGCTCCAGGTCCGCGATCGCGACGCGCTTCAGTTTTTCGACTGGATGTCCGGTCTGGAAAAGGCGGTTGCGGAGAGCATCGCCGCGCGCTTCCGAAAGCGTGACTTCATACCACGGCGCTTCCTTGCGCTCGCGACGCGTGATTTTGGCGCGCGTCGAGCGCGAAAGCTCCTCGATTTCGGCGAATGTGAGAAGCGATTTCACCTTCAAATAGTACGTTTGCGGAAGGTTGCGCGCTTTCAGAACACGGTTCGCGAGGTCGCCGTCGTTCGTGAGGAACAACAGTCCCGACGCGTGATACTCCAGGCGGCCCACGGGGAAAACGCGCTCCGGCACGCCGTGAAGAAAGTCACGCAGCGATGGGCGGCCTTCGGGATCGCTCATCGTCGCCACAACTTCGGAGGGCTTGTGAAGAATCAGATAGACGCGGTCCTTCTCCGGACGCAACAGCTTGCCGGAGACTTTGATATGGTCGCGGGCTTCGTCGGCCTTCGTGCCCAGCTCCGTGACGACGCGGCCGTTCACGGTCACCAGACCGGAGGCGATCATTTCCTCGGCGTGGCGGCGCGAAGCGATTCCCGCGCGCGCCATTATTTTTTGCAGACGTTCTTCCATTGGATCCGGCGTATCGGCGATTGAATGCGACGTATGTACCCTTACAGCTTAGCGGAAAATGCGTTCGGAGGCGAATGCCGATGCGCGCCTGGAATTCATAATCTAACCAATTTGGCATGCGGCGACGTTAGCGTGGACGCTTCGTAAAGCCGTGCTCCTTCCACAGCCTGTCCCACTGCCAGCTGCCGTAGGCGGCTGCGTCTGGCAGGCGAAAACCAAGCTGGTGCGCGAGCATGATGATTTGGCCGCGGTGATGCGCTTCGTGCGCGAACATGTAACCAAACATCGTCGCACCAGCCGGCCACGTGCGCGTCCAACTTCCCCGGGAAAACTTCGTGACGCGACGCGCCGGTCCGCCGGACAAAGCGTCTGTAAGCATATCCAGACATCGCGCCGAACTCTTCGCGTGCGCTGCGGCTGCCTGTTTCATCGTGCAGCGGTCCGGATCGAGAGTGGCGGGGCATTTCAGGTGCGGCGCCGAACGCTTGATCCATACCAGGCGGCAGTTGTGAAGATGCGCGAAGATTGCTGCAATCGTGCGGCCGCCCGCTTTCTGGCTGGGTAATTTCGCGCGCCACGCGCGGGGATCGAGATGTTCGAGCAGAAGCTGGTTCATGCGGTCGTTGACCGCGTAGATTTCCAGCAGAACGTCACGAATTTCGAGAAGGGCGCGATTATCAGCAGGTCTCGGAATTCTGTCGGACGTCGGATCGGCGGCGCGGCGTACCATGAAGCCCCGTTAACTACGCTTAACTACGAAGGATCGGATTTCCCGCCGCCGGCGGAGGCGGCCCGCGCGGCATCGCCGGCTTCGCCCGTGTCCTCGCCAAGCTCGGCGAGGTCGTTCGTTTCACCCGAGGCAAGGACTTCAGCCGAGGGGTTCCCTTCTCCAATCACGGGAGCGGCATCTGAATTTGCGGCGAGCTCGTTATTCGGCTGAAGTTCCGGCTCCGTCGGAGCGATGCCTTCGTCCGAGCCGAGCGCGGCCTGCGCCAGTTGCTCGAATTCTTTCAGGCTGGGCAGCTCCTCGAGATCGGACAGGCCGAAGCGCATCAGAAACTGCTTCGACGTGCGGTAAAGGATTGGCCGGCCGATCACTTCCTTGCGGCCTGCCGTCGTGATCAGTCGCTTTTCGAGCAGCGTCTTCAGCACCCCGCCCACATTCACGCCGCGAATCTCGTTGATTTCGGGCGCCGTGGCCGGCTGCTTGTAAGCGATCACCGCCAGCGTTTCGAGCGCCGGCATCGTCAGGCGCAGCGGGGGTTGCAGGCTCTTGATGAATTTGCGCACCACGTCGTGATGCTGCGCCTTGGTGTAAAACTTCCAGCCGCCGGCAACTTTGCGGACTTCGATGCCGTGGTCGTCCGTGGAATAGGCGGCGACGAGCAGATCGAGCCCCGCGCGCGCTTCCGTCTTCTCCACGCCGAGGGCCTTCGCGATTTGGTCGAGCGTCGCGGGCTCGTCCGCGGCGTAAATGATGGCTTCGAGCGCAGCCTGGATTTCTTGTGGTGTCATGGGGTCACCCGGGAACGAACGTTGCAAAAAACAAAAGCAGGTCCCTTGCCGCCATCCGCAAAGTGCGCGGCTGGGCTCGGGTCCGATTTCAGGACTCCGGTGGAGTCCATCGGGCTCCCGAAACCGGAGATGACAACCATCCACGCGATGGGCGGGACGATAATCACAGGTATTGCTCCTCGATTTGCGACATCGCGTCGGGACCGGCGAAAACAGCGTCGAACATACGGTGCTTGCGCAGGCGGATGTCGGCGAATAGCTCGGACTGCACCAACAGGATCGCCTGCATGCGCACCATTTCCAGCACAGCCAGCAAGCCGACGATCATGGCGTTGCGCGTCTCGCAGGTCTCGAAGAACTCGATCAGCGAGATGGGGTCCTCGGTTGAAACCAGGCGCTGGCGCAGACGGTCCATCATCTGCGCGATGGTTACGGTCTCGTGATGCAGTTCGAACTTCGTCACTTCCTTGCGGCGCTCGAGGACCTGCGAGAACACTTTGACGAGATCCACGAGTGACACGACCAGCTCGCCTTCCACCGCGTCTCCGGCATACAGCGTGCGGTCCGGGTGCGACCACATGTGGTCTTCGATATGCTGCTTTTGATAGAGAAGCTGCGCGGCGTTCTTGAATTTCTCGTGCTCGAGCAGACAATGGACCAGCTCGTCGCGCGGGTCCTCCTGGCCATCGGGGCCGGCCAGCGGGTCGGGCGGCAGCAGCATTTTCGACTTGATATGAATCAGCGTCGCGGCCTCGTAGATGAAGTCGGCGGAGACGTCGATATCAAGTTTTTCGAGCTGGTGAAGATAATCGAGATACTGCTCGGTGACTTTCGCGATGGGAATGTTGTGGATGTCCATCTCCTGCTTGCGAATTAAATCGAGCAGAAGATCGAGAGGCCCTTCATACACCGGTAAGTTGACACGATAGGGTGTCGCCATTCTTAGCCTAAATTACCGAACCTCCAAAATTCGCACAGTAGATTTCTTCCCGCCCCGGCGGCCTGCCCGTCGCGGCGGGGTCCGAATAACACCGTTCAATTCCCTGGCTTCGCAGCGCTTGGCGCGGCCGCGTCGGATTTGCGCCCGCCGGCCGATCGGCGGGCAGGCGCCTCATCCCACTTGAATATCGCTTCCCTCACTCGCCGCATTGTCCTTCTTCGCCATCTCGATGCGCCTTCTTCGAACCGGCGTCGAGGATATCCCAAACTGACGATACGACCAGCATCGTCACCCCGAGCGAGCAACGCGACCGAGGGGTCTCTCTTCACGCGCTTCGTCCCACTTGAATATCGCTTCCCGCACCCGCTTCATCGTCTTCTTTGCGATCTTGCGCGCCTGATTCGAACCGGCGTCGAGGATATCCCAAACTGACGATGCGACCAGCATCGTCACCCCGAGCGAGCAACGCGACCGAGGGGCCTCTCTTCACGCGCTTCGTCCCACTTAAATATCGCATCCCGCACCCGACTTCATCGTGCGCTTCGCGGTCTTGCGCGCCTGGTTCGAACCGGCGTCGAGGATATCCCAAACTGACGATGCGACCAGCATCGTCACCCCGAGCGAGCAACGCGACCGAGGGGCCTCTCTTCGCGCGCTTCGTCCCACTTAAATATCGCATCCCGCACCCGCTTCATCGTGCGCTTCGCGGTCTTGCGCGCCTGATTCGAACCGGCGTCGAGGATATCCCAAACTTCCTTCGGGTTCGCCTCATATTTTTGGCGTTGTGACTGTATAGGCTCGATCCACTTCACCAGCGCATCCGCCATCAGCTTCTTGCAGTCCACGCAGCCGATTGCAGCCGTGCGGCAATCGCGGTCCACTTGCGCGATCGTTTCCGGCGACGAAAAGAGTTTGTGGTACGCGAACACCGGACACACTTCCGGCCGGCCGGGATCGGTGCGGCGGACGCGTTGCGGGTCCGTCATCATGTTGTGCGCTTTCTTGCGAATCTCCTCCGGCGGATCAGAAAGCCAGATCGCGTTGCCGTAGCTCTTGGCCATCCGTCTGCCGTCAGTCCCCGGCAGGCGGGGAGTTTCTGTCAGGAGATGGCCCGGCTCGTTCAGAGTTGGTGGCACGAAGTCCCTTAGACTCGTCCTGTTTAGGTAGATTGCTTTTTGATCAGGCAGCGAACTATTGAAATGGCGCTCGAACCATTCCCGTTTGTTGGAAGTGGTGCCGGTAGCCACGGGCCTCAGCTGCTCGACAATCTCCAAGCCTGCCTCCGTAGCCAGGCCGTACAATTCAACGTCTGATAGTGAATGCGGGAGTTTCAAATTGGAAAAAACTACGTTAAATCGCCGGACGATTTCGCGGGTAAGCTCGACGTGAGGGACCTGATCCTCGCCTACGGGAACGAAATCGGCGTCGTAAATAACAATGTCTGCAGATTGCAGTAGCGGGTAACCCAAGAAACCGTAAGTCCCCAGGTCGCGGTCCTTGAGATTTTCGATCTGCTCTTTGTACGTCGGCACGCGCTCGAGCCAAGAGAGCGGTGTAATCATCGAGAGCAGTAAATGCAACTCGGCGTGCTCGAGGATTTGCGACTGAACAAACAGCGTGGACTTTGATGGGTCGAGACCGACCGACAGCCAGTCGGTTGCGACTTGCAGCGTATTCTCGGCGATAGACGATGTATCCTCGTAGTGCGTCGTCAGCGCGTGCCAGTCCGCGACGAAGAAGAAGCAGTCATACTCTTCCTGTAGCTTCAGCCAGTTCGAAAGCGCGCCAAAATAGTGACCCAGGTGTAGCCGGCCTGTGGGCCGCATCCCGCTTAAGACTCGCTTTCGGTTCTTGTCGCCCAAGTCGCTACCTCAATCTAGACTTCTTCCGTCGCAAGTCCCGCAGGGACGGGGGACGGTTGACAATAGCCCAGCATGGTTCGGCGCACTTTGCCGAACCCCATGCTGGGTCAGAGAACAAAAAACCTCCCAGTCCCGCAGGGACGGCTGAACATTACGCGCGCCCTGCCTTCAACAAATCCCGCGCGATCACCATGCGCTGCATCTCGCTGGTCCCTTCGTAAATGGTCAGCACGCGCGCATCGCGGTAATAACGCTCCACGTCGCTTTCGTGCGAGTATCCCATGCTGCCGTGCACCTGCACCGCCTTGTAAGCCACGCGGTTCGCCATTTCGCTGGCGTACAACTTCGCGCGCGCCGCGTGCGGCCCCAGACGCGACGGCCCGCGCTCGCCGCCCGATCCGTTTGCGCGCACTTCCCGGTCGCGCACATGCGCGGCGTAATGCGTCAGCGCGCGCGCCGCCTCGATTTCCGTCGCCATGTCCGCGATCATCCACTGGATCGCCTGGTATTCCGCGATCGGCTTGCCGAACGTGCGCCGCTGCTTCGCGTAGCGCACCGACGCTTCCATCGCGCCCTGCGCCAACCCCACCGACTGCGCGCCAATCCCCACGCGCCCGCCGTCGAGCGCTTCGAGCGCGATCTTCAGTCCCTGCCCTTCCTCGCCCAGGCGATTCTCCGCCGGCACGCGGCAATCGTCGAACACAAGCTCCGCCGACCGCGAAAGATGCAGCCCCATCTTTTCTTCGTACCGGCTGATGCGAAATCCCGCAAACGAAGGCTCGACGATAAACGCCGTCACGCCGCGCGCGCCGGCTGCCGCATCCGTCTTCGCAAAGACAATATAGACGCCCGCGATTCCCGCGTTCGACACCCACGCCTTCGTGCCGCTGATGACGTAACAGTCGCCACGGCGCTCCGCGCGCGTCTGGATGCTCGCGGCGTCTGAGCCCGCTTGCGGCTCGGTGAGGCAGAACGCGCCAATCGTTTCTCCACGCGCAAGCCGAGGAAGGTATTTCCGTTTCTGCGTTTCCGTGCCGTGCTTTAGCAGCGGCACGGCCGCCACCGAATTCGTGACGCCCAGGATGACGGCCGTCGAGGCGTCCACGCGCGCCACTTCCTCGATCATCATGGCGTAGCTGATCGTGTCCGTGCCCGCGCCGCCCCAATCCTCGGGGATAAGCATGCCGCAGCAGCCCAGCTCGCCGAGCCGCCGAAGCTGCTCCACCGGATACTGCGGCAGCTTTTCGTAGGCGCGCAGGTTCGGGCGCATCTCCGTCTCCATGAATTGGCGGACGGTATCGCGAATCAGCTGCTGGTCGCTTGTGAGAGAGAAATCCATTCCCGAAGTGTACGAGCGATGCTAGCACAGAAGCCCGAATTATCACCTCCCGCTGCCAGGGGCTCCGCAACTAGAGCTTGATGAGTTCGCGGAGGCGCTTCGTTTGCGCGCGGGAGACGGGGACTTCGCTCTGCCGCTTGTCGTTCATCTTGAGCATGTAGCTCGATTTGAACCACGGCACCACTTCCTTGATGTGGTTGATGTTCACCAGATAGGAGCGATGCGCGCGCCAGAAGATGTCGGAATCGAGCGAGGCGGCAAGTTCCTCGATCGTGCGGTAGTTCGACACGCCCTCGGCATCGCGCGCGAAAATTGTGATGGTGCCGTCCTGGACGTAGGCGTAGATCATGTCTTCCGCGTCAACCAGGAACATCCTCGCCTGCGATTTCACCAGCAGCTTCACGGGCTGCGCCGCCTTCGGTCTCGGCGCGCTGTGCTCGCCAAGCTGGCCCACCAGAGTTTCCAGGCGCTCGACCGGCGACGTGTGCGCCTCCACCATTTTCTTCGCGCGCTGCACGGCTTTGGCGATTCGGCCCTTCTCGAACGGTTTCAAAACGTAGTCCACGGCATTCACTTCGAAGGCCTGGATAGCGTAATCGTCGTATGCGGTAGCGAACACAATCTGCGGCACGCGCAGTTTGCGTTCGACGAGTTTCTTGATCACGCCGAAGCCGTCGAGCCCCGGCATCTGCACATCGAGAAACACGAGATCCGGCTCGTGCTCCTTGATGAGCGCGACGGCCTCCAGCCCGTTCTTGCCCTGGGCCACCACATTGATCTCGGGAAAGCTCTTGAGCAGAAACGCAAGCTCGTCGCGCGCGGGACGCTCGTCATCAACGATAACTGTGTTGATTGCCATGGGGAGTTTGCGCAGCAAGTATAGCAAAGGGTATGCGGCTCCACCCTCCGAGATGAAACCAGAGGCACGCGTGGCCGAGAGCCAAGCTGCGGTAGAATCAGGCTCTAAGATCGAAGCGGAGGAGAGCGCGTGAAGAAATCAACCCGGGCAAAGGTGCTGAGCAGCAAGCTAGTTTATCAAGGGCCTGTGTTCGGCGTCCGCCGCGACCGCGTCCGCGAGCCGGGTGGTATAGAAGCGGCGCGCGATGTCGTCACCCACTCGGGGTCGGTCGTCGTGCTGCCCGTGTTCCCCGACGGGCGCATCCTTGTGATCCGCCAATATCGCCATGCGGCCGGGCAATTCTTGTGGGAACTGGTCGCGGGACGAAAAGAGCCCGCGGAAAGTTTTACGGTCGGCGCGCGCAGCGAACTGCTGGAAGAGACTGGCTATACGGCGCGCAAACTCACCAGGATGATGGACGTGTTCCCTACTCCGGGATTCGTCGCCGAAAAAATGGTCATCTTTGCGGCGGAAGGATTGACCGCGGGTGTCGCGCAGCCGGAAGAGGATGAAAAGATCGTCGCGCGCAAGCTTACCTTGCGCGAAGCCGAGAAATGGATTCGCACAGGGAAGATACGCGATGCCAAGACCGTTTGCGGGATCCTGTATTACTCGAAATTCATCGCGCGAAGCAATTAGCCGGGGCCGCGCATGGATCTATAGAAAGGCGGGCGGGGTTCACACACATGGAAAACAAGGAAGTCGCCAGGATACTTGCGCGATACCGCGCAGCTGCTCGAAATCGACGGCGCCATCATCGGCCGCTACCGCAGCTACGAAAAAGTCGCCGAGCTGCTCTACAGCATCCCCGAGCGCATCGAAGATATCGCCAAAGACGACAAGAAGCTCAAGCGAACTGCCCGGCGTCGGCGAAAACATGGCCGAGCACATCCGCGAAATTCTAAAGACCGGCGACTACAGCCTGCGCAAGAAGCTGCTGAAAAAGTATCCGACCACGCTGCTCGACCTGCTGCAGCTTCAGTCGCTCGGGCCGAAGAAAGTCGCCTTTCTCTGGAGCCACTTCAAGGCCGGCACGGTGGAGGAAGTGGAAAAGCTGGCGCGCGAGGGCAAACTGCGCGACCTACCCGGCTTCGGCGAAAAGAGCGAAGAAAACATCCTGAAGGCCACCGAACACTTCAAGAATCTTCCGGCTACGGGCCGCGTGAAGCTGGACACCGCGGAAGACCGAAGCGCGAAGTTGCATCGCCTACATCTCGCAGGGCTGGCGAGCGGGTGGAATCGGTCACGCCGGCGGGTTCGCTGCGCCGCGGCCGCGAAACCGTCGGCGACCTCGACCTGCTGGTGACCATGAAGCCCGGGCGCGACAAGCAGAACGACATCGACGCCGTGGCCGAACATATCCTGAAATATCCGCGGATCGACGAGAAGCTCGCGCACGGCGAGAACAAAGTCAGCGTGCTGCTCGGCAAGCAGCCTGCAGGTGGACGTGCGCCTGCTCGAAAAGAAAAGCTTCGGCGCAGCGCTGCTCTACTTCACCGGGTCGAAGATCGCACAACGTCGCGCTTGCGCGGGCGCGCCCTCGACATGGGCTGGACGCTCAACGAATACGCGCTCACCACGCTCAAGGGCGGCACGCGTGGTCGCCAGCAAGACCGAAGAAGAAATTTACGCGCAAGCTGAAGCTCGACTACATCGAGCCGGAGCTGCGCGAAAACCTGGGCGAAATCGAGGCCGCCGAACAGCACAAGCTGCCCAAGCTCGTCACCCTCGCCGACATTCGCGGCGACCTGCAAATGCACACCACCGCCTCCGACGGGCGCAACTCCATCGAAGAAATGGGCGAAGCGGCGAAGGCGCTCGGCTACGAATACATCGCCCTCACCGACCACTCGAAAGCCGTCACCGTCGCGAACGGCCTGGATGAGAAGCGCACCCTCGCGCAGATCAAAAAGATTCGCGAGGCGCAGGAGCGCGTCCCCGGCATCCGCCTGCTGGCGGGCATCGAAGTGGATATCCTGAAGAACGGCCAGCTCGATCTCGACAACGAAGTGCTGGCGCAGCTCGACGTGGTCGTCGCCTCCGTCCACTCCTACATGAATCTCGAACGCGCGGACATGACCGACCGCATGCTCGCCGCCATCGAGAATCCCTACACGCAGATCATCGCGCATCCGACGGGCCGCCTCGTCCTGCGCCGCGAGCCGTTCGATTACGACATGGAGAAGATTCTCGACGCCGCGCAGAAGCACGGCGTCGTCGTGGAGTGCAACGCCTATCCCGATCGCCTCGATTTGAAGGACGTCCACCTGCGCATGGCGAAACAGCGCGGCGTGAAGATCGTCATTTCCACCGATTCCCACGCCACCAAGCAACTGGCCTTGATGAAGTACGGCGTCACCACCGCCCGCCGCGGCTGGATCGAGAAAACCGACGTGATCAACACCCTGCCCGTAGCCGACATGCTCGCGTCCCTGCGCCCCAAGCCCCACGCCAGCAGCGCCGCCGGGGCGAGAGCAAGGAAGAAGTGAGCGTAGGGGCGCTGCTCGCTGCGCCCATTGCCCACGCGGCCCGCACAGCCACTCTGAAAGTCGCGAAAAGAAAGTCAGCGTGATCGCCACGGGTTTGCCTAAGACTTAATTGTAGCGCCGCGCTTCAGCGCGGCATCTCGCGCAAAACCAAGTCCGCGTAGGGGCGCTGCTCGCTGCGCCCCAATCCCCATGCCGCCGATGCGTTCAGATGTTTACACATCGTTGTTCTTGCAATCTGGAGGCGACCATGGTATAGTTACCTTGTAAGTAACTGGCGCGAATTCTAGTAGCGCCCCGGCGGATGTCACGCTGCGGGCGCTCTTATATTTTGGGGGCAAAGGGGGAGGACCGGCGCCATGTCGAATCGTCACACACATACTTCAGCCCTTCGCTTCCAACCCCAAACCTCTACCCTCGAATCCCCAATTTCTAATCGTCACCCATGTCTATTAGAAACCACCTTAAATCCTTGCGTGTCAATGTCACCACCCTTTCTAATCGTCACCAACACAGGGGTAATTCGGCTCCACGCAGGTGCCAACGGGCGACGGCGTTCGGAACATTTCGGGCCCTGCCTGCGTACCTAGGGCTGAAGACGCCGTGGAGCGCGGCGAACTGCGGAAACGGAGAATGCGCATGAAACGAGCGATCTATCTGGGTGGCATGTTGGCGGTCCTGGCAGCGGGCGTACTGGTAGCCGCGCCGGCGCGCGCGGATGAATGGTCGAAGACCTACCAGATCAATACGCGCGCGGATTTGCAGGTCACCACGGACGACGGCGACGTTACCATCACATCGGCGGATCAGAAGCAGATCGACGCGCGCGTGACCACTCTCGGCTGGAAGATCGGCCCCGGCGATGTCCGCATCGAGGAAAGCCAGAACGGCGATCACGTCATCGTGAGCGTCAAACTGCCCCACATGAACTGGCACATTTTCGGCAGCAACCACCGCTCCGTGCGTGTGGAAATCGCGGGTTCCCCGCGAGCTCGATCTCGATGTGCACACCGGCGACGGCAACGTGGCCTTGCAACCGGTTGCGGGACGCATTCGCATCGACACCGGCGATGGAAACGTGAGCGCCAGCGGCCTGCGCGGGGATGTCCGCATGCATTCCGGCGACGGCCACATCGAGGGAACGAATTTCGATGGCTCGCTCGACGTGAACACCGGCGATGGCCGCATCAACGTGCGCGGCCGGTTCGACACTTTGAATTTGAAAACCGGCGACGGCAGCATCGAAGCGGAAGCGGCCAACGGCTCGAAGATTTCGAGCAGTTGGACATTGCATTCGGGCGACGGCCACATCAACCTGCGCTTGCCGGCGGACTTCCATGCCGATCTCGATGCGCACACCGGCGACGGCCATATCACGCTCGACATTCCGGTGAGCGTGAATGGATCGCTCAGCCGCTCGTCCATTCACGGAAAGCTGAATGGCGGGGGCGGCGCTCTGAATCTTTCTTCCGGCGACGGATCAATTCACGTGGACAAGTTGTAGCGGCTTCGCGCTACGACCAGCGCCAACATATGTAGTTTGCCACCGGGAGTCCCAGTAGAAAAAACTTGCCCGTGATCGTGTCCAGAGGGCAACGCTGTTCCGGCCCCCGGACACCTATTCTCGCTCGTCCAAACCGTAAGTGCTCTTGGATGTGATGGTTGCAAGGAGATTCTTCGTGGCACAAATCTTGCTTATTGATTCTGTAGTTGCCGGGTACGGAGATAGAAATGATTGCCTACGGAATGATAGCGGCTTTGGTGTTGATTGGTTTTCTGTGCGTTTCGGATGGAATTGCAGCGATGGTCCGAAAGGATGCGAACGGGCGGCGAAACAGACGCCAGCCCGAATCGCAGCCGCAGAGAAGGTAGCTGTCAAGCGCCTCCGCAGCAACCTGGATATCCCTGGGTCCGCCCTCACGGCTCCCCTTTTCTTGATCCAATGCAATTTCTTCGGCAACCCGATTCGATTTGCAAAACTTGGCGGGATGCCGCATCATAGTTTTTTTCCAGACCAACCAGCGCGCCGCCTGGGGTAACTCATCGATCTCGATTGAACGGGACGACCGGGAAATCGGCGGCCACTTCTTTTTTGAATGAATTCAGGGGGAAACAAAGCATGCGCAGGCCTGTAAGCATTGCTCCGCCAAAAGGAAAGCTCGGAATACTGATACCCGGAATGGGGGCCGTGAGCACGACGGTGATGGCGGGAGTGGAACTGGTGCGCCGCGGAGAATCCGTGCCGGTCGGCTCGCTCACGCAGATGGGCACGGTGCGTCTCGGCAAGCGGACCGAAAACCGCGTGCCGAAAATCAAGGAGTTCGTTCCGCTCGCCGATCTCGACGACATCGTGTTTGGCGGCTGGGACGTTTTTCCGGACGATGCGTACCAGGCGGCGTCCAAGGCAGGCGTTCTCGATCCGAAGGATCTGGAAAAGGTCGCCAAATTCCTGAAGGCGATCAAGCCCATGAAGGCTGCCTTCGACCAGAGCTATGTGAAGAATCTTACGGGCTCGAACATCAAGAAGGCGAAGACGAAGTTCGATCTCGCCGAGGAGATTCGGGAAGACATTCGCGACTTCAAAAAGAAATCGAAAGTGGATCGCGTCGTGATGGTGTGGTGCGGTTCCACGGAAGTGTTTATGAAACCGGAGGAAGTGCACCAAAGCTTGCAGTCATTTGAAAAGGCGATGAAGACAAACCATCCGGCAATCGCCCCTTCGATGCTCTATGCCTATGCGGCTATCAGCGAAGGAATTCCGTTCGCCAACGGCGCGCCCAACCTGACGGTGGATATCCCGGCGCTCGAAGAATATGCCGGGCAAAAGGAGGTGCCGATCGGGGGAAAGGACTTCAAGACCGGCCAAACGCTGATGAAGACGATCCTCGCGCCGGGTTTCAAAGCGCGAATGCTCGGGATGAACGGCTGGTTCTCGACGAATATTCTTGGCAACCGCGACGGCGAAGTACTCGACGATCCGGGATCGTTCAAGACCAAGGAAGAATCGAAGCTGGGCGCGCTCGAATATATTTTGCAGCCGAAGCTCTATCCGGAATTGTACGGGACAATCCATCACAAGGTGCGCATCAACTACTATCCGCCGCGCGGCGACAACAAAGAAGGCTGGGACAACATCGATATTTTCGGCTGGCTTGGATATCCGATGCAGATCAAGGTGGATTTCCTGTGCCGGGATTCGATTCTGGCGGCTCCCATTGTGCTCGATCTCGCGCTGTTTTTCGATCTGGCCAAGCGCGCCGGTATGCGCGGAATTCAGGAATGGCTCAGCTTCTATTTCAAGTCACCGATGTGCGCGCGGGAACTCTACCCCGAGCACGATCTCTTCATTCAATTGATGAAACTCAAAAACACACTTCGCTGGATGATGGGCGAAGAACTGATCACGCACCTGGGCTCGGAATACTACGATTGAAGCCCCTGCTTGATGCTGAATGAAGCCTCCGGGAGCCCCCTAGCTTGCGGCCCGCAGGATCCTCGCCAAAAAGTGAACGAGTTGCAATTGGGCGTACCATCCACGGTCCCGGGGATCGACATGGGAAAATGTCGGCGTGATCAAAATGCCTCGTAAGTCATCGCGCGGGACATCCTTCTCCAGCCAGAGACTTTCCGCGGGCGGAATCACGTTGTCGTTTGAGCCATGCACGATGTAAACCGGCACGCGCAGTTGCGCGATATGCCCGTGGGGCGAAACCGCCTCAAGCTCCCCCTGGTCGGCTCGGATTGCGTCGAGCAGTCGTGGACGCAGCAGATCGATTCGACGCGCGAGAAGTGCATCCATGGTCGCGCGGCCGGACGGCGACAATTTATCGAGAAATGGCTGCGCGTTCGAAGGCTGCTCCCAAAGCCAGTAGCGCAGCGCCTCATGCGCCACCGGCAAATCTTCCGGGGTAAAGAATTGCGCCAGGTGCGCGTACACGAAGACGGACGCGCCATAGTCATGTGCCGCGTACGGAACCACACGGCCGTCGGGAAACTCTTCCTGGCTGGTTGCAAGAAAACGCGATACGCGGCTCAGATCGTCATAGCTGCCGAACGGAACGAGCGCTCGAATATGCGGTGCGTATCGCGGATCGCACGCCGCCAGCAGCGCGAGACCTCCCGAAAAGCTCAGCCCGATAATCGTCACCGGGCCGGTTCCCAAGCGCTGCTGCAGCCACGCGGCCGATTCGCCGATGATGGAGATGGACGTGGCATCCACATGGTAATCGGCGAGCGCGGCCATTTCCGGGGTCAAAACCGCAAAACCACTTCCGGCAATGGCACGCGAAAAATTGATGAATCGAGGGTCGGTGATTCCCAGGTGGTGGATTCCGTGAAGGATCAGCATGCCCGGCGGATGGGCGACGCCGGCAGGCAGATACAACCGCGCCGGGACCGAGCCATTGGGACTTGGTACGGTCACTTCCCCGCTGGTCACATCGTTCGTTTCCAGGCGCAAGAGCGGCCCCGATGCCTGGGGGTTCACAAAATGGACAAGCAGCGAATAGCTTCGCAAGTCGAAGCGCAGCCGCAGGGCACCGGCGCACACGGCAAGAAGAGCGAGTGCTCCCAGAAGGAGTATCCGCACGCGGGGCCGGCGCTTTCGGTCAAGCGAAACGCGCGGTGAATCTCCCGCGCCGCCCGGCTGGATTGTCTCGGCCGCCATTGCCGACGAATCCTATCACGTTGACTTGAAGTACCTGACCGCAACCTCACGCGGAATGGCGAGACCTGTTGCGGCTAGCCGCGCTGGAGGAATTTCGAGCGCGCCGTAAACGAAGCGGGAAAACCTACTGTTGCAGAAGCTGGGAGAACTGGCGAAGCTCGCCGGCGTTGAGGTCAGACACGGCGCAGAAGTACATGCCGTTTTGCTCCCAAAAGAGCATGTTGTATCCCTGAATCGACTTGGACCGCGGAGCTTTTTCGTCGCCGGATTCGTCGGGCCATTCGTACACATTGATCAGATGCAGGTTGCGCTTGTAAACCAGGGCGGCGACGTTGCGGTGGTCCACATAGTCCAGCCGCCCGCCAACGAGCGGGAACCCATCGGCCGCAGGGTCCTTCACGGCGGGCGAGAAGTCGAGCTTTCCGTTGAACCACGGCTTCACCGTGTGCTGGTCGGTAGACTGCACATCCATCAGATGATTCGGCTGAAGCGAGCGGACATGGCTCGCTATCACTTCATCGGCAAGCACATCGGATTCCGATGGCCCGCGAAGATTGGGCAACATCTTCCACGTGAGCACGAGGGCCACAAGAATCGCGGCGGCCACGGCAAACCAATTCATCACCGCGCGGCGCGAGCGCGAAATCGGGACCACGTTGCCGCTCGCGGCGCCGGCCACCGACGCGCGAACGCGCGCCTCGAGGCCTTTCGGCGCGCGCTCATAGAGCGACGATGCGCGGAAGGCTTTCCGCAACGTCTGCTGATTGCGAAGCTCCTGCGCGCAGTCCGCACAGGCTTTCAGATGCTCCTCGATCTCGAGGCTTCGCACGAGGTCGAGCTCTCCATCGAGGTAGCCATGAAGCAACCGGGTGTTATCGTCACAGACCACGGATTCCCTCCTTGCCGCGCGCCCGCAACAGGGCCTCACGCAAACGCGTGCGGCCCCGCGCCAGGCTCGACATCACGGTTCCGATCGGGACATCCATCAATTCGGCGATCTCCTTGTAAGAAAGCCCTTCGAGCTCGCGGTAAACGAGCGCTTCCCGGAAATTCACGGGCAGTTCCTCCAGGGCTTCGCGGAGCATCCGGCTTTCGACGCTCTGCACGAGAGCAGTTTCTGCATCCGCGCGGTCGCCCTCCGGCACGTGAATCTTCTCGTCAAATTCCTCGGTTAGCTCTGCCGGGCGCTTTTTCTCGAGGAACGAATAACTTGTATTGCGCACAATCTTCAGCAGCCACGCACGCGCGTTTCCTCCCTGATAGCCGGCGAAAAACTTGAAAGCGCGTAAATACGACTCTTGCACGATATCCTCGGCATCGGCCGGATTGCGCACGAGCCAGCGCGCAAGGTTGTAGGCCGCATCCAGATGCGGCAACACAACCTGTTCGAACCGCCCAGGTTCCCCTGCCCCGCCCATGCTGTCTGTCATGCACGGTTAGACTCTCAAGTACATAGACCGGATTCCATCTATTTTATTCCCGCGATCCTCGACTGCGCCGTGCGTCATGGAACTGAGCGGCGCCAACTCCGTAGATGCATCGGGGGAAGGGGCAAGCACAGCTCTGCGTGTGAAGCCGCGCTTGCCCCCCTGAGGAGTGAGGCGAGGGAGACATTCAGCGATGTGGCCCGATGTACCAAACAAAGTACGTTCCCAATCCGTTGCCCAGGACGACGCCCCATAGCGCCATCTCAATGCGCATCCAGAGCTTCCAGCGCGTGAAGCGCCAAGCCCTGGGAAGAACGTCCGTCCCGGCTGCCAGTACGATATAGAGGCCGAGCGTCTCCGCCACGGCGCCGAGAATCCCGTGTACTGCTGGTACGGCCACCGATGTCCTGGCAAGTCGCGCCGGAATCCGCGGCAAGACGAGCGTGGAGAAGTGCGGCCACATGACCACGGCAATCATCACCAGATTCAAGATGAGTACGGACGCCTGACAGGCGCCGTGCGCCTTGTACCGCTTCGCGCGTGCCAGGAACGTGCCCACGATCAACGCAATTCCCATGGCCAACTGAATCACGAGATTCAGGTCTGTCGCAAAACTCGCCTGCGTTCCGAGAAAGCCTTTCATCGAAGCGTCCGCCTCGCGCCTTTTATGCTGCCCACACGAACCATGCGGCCGCATGCCCGCGCCCGTCCTGAAACGCAACAATCAGGACGGGCAGATCGGACTACTTGACGATGACTTTTGCCGTCATCTTCGGATGCACGGAGCAGAAGTATTCGTAAGTCCCGGGCTGGGTAAATGTGAACGAGAAACGATCGTCCGTGTCGAGCGCTTTGGACTTGAATTTGTTGTCGTTGCTGACGACGGTGTGCGGCACATCGTCCGCGTTCACCCAGGTCACTTGCGTCCCCGCGGACACGGTAATCTCCCGCGGTTCGAAGCTGAAGTTGTCGATTTTCACTTGCGTGGCGGCATTCTCCGCAGCCGCGGCGGCAACGGAGTAACGAGTGTGACTCGTTGCGCCCCAGGCGACCGCCGCGAGCAGCCCTGCGCACATAACAAACCGGATCGCTATCTTTTTCATATTTTCTCCTTGTTGAATTCAGCGGGGTCCCGTGTTGCTAGGACCCGGCCATCGCCGGGTCAAAATCAGGTTGGCCGAGATGAAATTGCGAAGTAACGCTTGGCCCGTCGAGCGGCGAATCCACCACCGCCAAGGTATGTTTGCCGCGCACAAAATTCACGTTGGTGATCCCGAGAACGCTGCGCAGTTTCTCCGTGGGGACTTTCATCGGGCCCGGAGACGGCGCCGTTCCCGGCGCCGGCTGTGGGAAGGCAGTGGACATCGCGGTGTGAAACACGACGTTGCCTTCCACCTTCTGCATGGTCTGGTGAATGTGGCCGTTGAGCACGGTCACGGACCCGAATCGCTTGAGATAGCCCAGCGCCTGTTCACTATCGTCCGTCCCCCATCCCCACTCCGGGTACACCGACCACAGCGGAATGTGGGCGAAAACAACGATCGGCGTGCTGGCTTTCAGGTGTTTCACGTCGTCCTCAATCCACTCGAGCTGGTCGTGGCCGAGCGAGCCAAGGCCGCCTGCTTTCAGGTTCATCACGTTCACAAGGCCGATGAAGTGCGTGCCTTTTTGATCGAAACTGTACCAACCGTCGCCCTTGGAGTCCTTGCCAAAGCGCTCATGGAATTGCTGGCCGTTGTCGTTGAGGACGTCGTGTTCGCCGGGGACATAGAAAATCTTGTCAGTGCGGAGGCTTTTCAGGGCTTGCTCGAGCGTGTCGAACTCGGAGGCTTTCGAGAGATGGCTTAAATCCCCGGTGTGCAGAATGAATGCAGGAGGTTCGGGCAGCGCGTTGATTTTGGCGATGGCCTCGCGCAGGGTCGCGGTGACGTCCGGATTGGCGGCTTTGTCAAAGCCGATATGGCTGTCGCTGATCTGGACAAAGCTGAGCTCGCCCTTCATATTGGCCCTGTCGCTCTTGCTCATGAGCGCTATGTCGCTCATCGAGAACGACTTCAGTACGCCGCCCTGAATCACGCAAAACGCGCCGGTTCCCGCCCAGGCCATGCACTTCAGGAACCCCCGGCGGTCCACACCGTCGCCGTCAAGATTCCGCTTGATGAAATCGCCCATTTCTTCCTCTCTTTCGCAAATCGTTCCGGTGGCTTTGAAGCTCGCCCGTCACATGCTAAGACAGCGGTGGAGGCGAAAATATTCCCGGAATTTTCGCTATGAATAAATTGATGTACGGAGCCGGGACGCATAAATCTCGGAGGGATCCTTCACTCGGCATACACCGCCGAGTTCAGGATGACGCAGCTCAGTTTGTGGCGCTGCCGACGATCGTGCAGTCATTCTGAGCGAAGAATCTCTCTTCGTCTTTTGCATGGGTCCTTAACCGGAAGTCGGGCGCAATAGCAGTTCACCGCGGTTCTCGTCCGGAGGTAAGCGACTGTGTTATCTTGGTTTGTTTCAAAGTGCGGCGATCTCGATTGTTGTACAGGGAAGCCGCGCGCGGAGCCGCTCATATATGAAGACGTCCTACAACGGGGTTGCTGTACCGGCCGGCAAAGTAATTGAGTACTCCGGAGGCGCATTCCGCATTCCGGACCAACCAATCATTCCTTTCATCGAAGGCGACGGCACCGGCCGCGATATCTGGAAGGCCTCACAGCGCGTGTTTGACGCGGCAGTCGAGAAGGCCTATGGCGGAAAGCGCAGAATCGCCTGGCTCGAAGTTTTCGCAGGCGAGAAATCGTTTAACAAGTTCAAGGAATGGCTGCCTGCGGACACCGTGGACGCGCTCCGCGATTTCCGCATTGCGATCAAGGGGCCGCTGACGACTCCGGTGGGCGGCGGAATCCGCTCGCTCAACGTGACGCTGCGGCAAGTGCTCGAACTGTACGCGTGCGTGCGTCCGGTGCGCTATTTCGATGGCGTGCCTTCGCCGGTCTGCCATCCGGAGCGCATGAACCTGGTCATCTTTCGCGAGAACACGGAAGACGTATACGCGGGTATCGAGTGGCGGTCCGGAACACCGGAAGTGAAGAAGGTGATCGATTTCCTGAACAACGAAATGCTGAAAGGCACGTCGAAACGCATCCGCGAGGATTCGGCCATCGGCATTAAGCCAATTTCCCCCACGGGGACGAAGCGCCTGGTACGGCGAGCCATCCAGCACGCGCTCGAAAACAAGCGCGGCCTGGTTACGCTGGTGCACAAGGGCAACATCATGAAGTTCACCGAGGGAGGATTCAAGGACTGGGGCTACGAGGTTGCAGCCGCGGAATTCCGCGACAGCATCGTGACCGAACGGGAAAGCTGGATTCTGGACAACAAGGACCGCGACGCAAATCTTTCGGTCGAGAAGAACGCGGCGTTGGTCGAGCCGGGCCTCGAACAGGGCACCGCAGACTTCAAGAAGACGGTCTACGACGAAGTGAAGCGCACGCTCGACACGATTTACGCCACGCACGGGCGCGGCCAATGGAAGAAGAAAATCCTGGTCAACGACCGCATCGCCGACTCGATTTTCCAACAGGTGATTACGCGCGCCGATGAATATCAAGTGCTCGCCACGCCGAACCTGAACGGCGATTACTTGTCGGACGCGTGCGCGGCTCAGATCGGCGGGTTGGGGATGGCGCCAGGCGCGAATATCGGCGACGGTTTCGGCGTCTTCGAGGCGACCCACGGAACCGCGCCGAAATACGCGGATAAAGACGTGATCAACCCGAGCTCCGTGATGCTCTCGGGCGCCATGATGTTCGACTTCATGGGATGGAAAGAGGTGGCGCGGATGATCGAAGATGGCATCGCGCGAACGATCCGGCAGAAGCGCGTGACGTATGACCTCGAGCGCATAATGCCGGGGGCGACAAAGGTGAAGACTTCGGAATTCGCCTCGGCGATTATCGAAAACATGCAGGCGAAAGTCGCCGCGGACTAAGAGTTCGCGGCAAAGGACAAAGGAGATGTGGGAATGCGCAAGAAGGTGACGGTTGTTGGCGGCGGATTTGTGGGTTCCACCACGGCGCAGCGAATCCACGATAAGGGCCTCGCCGACGTTGTGCTGACGGATATTCTCGAAAGCGTGCCCGCGGGCAAAGCGCTGGACATGGCGGAATCGGCCCCGATTCTGGGCAGCGATGCGCACGCAGTGGGGATTTCCACCGCGGCGGGAGATTATCGGGAGACCGCGAACAGCGACATCGTCGTCATCACCGCTGGATTTCCACGCAAGCCGGGAATGAGCCGCGACGATCTCCTGAAGGCAAACTATGACGTGGTGAAGGGCGTAGTGGACGCCATCGTGAAGCTGTCGCCCGGAGCAATTCTTATTATCGTGACGAACCCGCTCGATGCCATGGCGCAGGCGGCGTTCAAGATCAGTGGGTTTTCGAAGAATCGCGTAATCGGAATGGCGGGCGTTCTCGATTCCGCGCGCATGAGCACGTTCGTGGCGATGGAATTGGGCGTGTCGGTGGAGAACGTGCATTCGTTCGTCCTGGGCGGGCACGGAGACGACATGGTGCCGCTCGCGCGCTATTCCACTGTCGCTGGGATTCCCCTCCCTGACCTACTGCCCAAGGATAAAATAGACGCGATCGTGACGCGCACTCGCAAGGGCGGCGCGGAGATTGTGAACCTGCTGAAGACCGGGTCCGCTTACTATGCGCCGTCGGCGGCGGTTGTGGAGATGGTGGAAGCGATCCTCAAGGACAAGAAGAAGATTCTTCCGTGCGCGGCATATCTCGAAGGAGAATACGGCATTCACGGGTTGTTCGTCGGCGTGCCGGCAAAGCTGGGCGCGCGCGGCATAGAACAGATCATCGAAATAAAACTTACGCCTGACGAAAAGGCCGCGCTCGATAAATCGGCTGCTTCCGTGAAGGAACTCGTAACTGTCCTGGGATTGTAAGCCGCAACTCCCTTTTCACGGCCTCTACTCTTTCGCTCATCGTTGCCCGCACGGACAATTTGCGCCGTTCACAATTTGATAAACTGGCGATGGGAGTCATCCAGCGCCATGACGTGGTTCGGAAGCAAAGGAGGCGGCGCAAAGCACCGCCGCAAATCCAGCGAACCTGCCGGGGAGACGGATGCGGCGACATTGTCGCATCGCGTCACAAAGGATCTGGCGCGCGCGGAAACTCTTGCGTTGATGCTGGCGGAAAGCCGCGCATCGAACTCCCTCGAAGTGGCCGACCTGCTCGCCGGAATGTACATTTACAATTGGGAGCGGCTGGGAGAGTACTGGGAGGAACCGGAGCAGGCCGAGAATTTCCTGCAGAAGGTCTGCCGAATCAGTCCGCAGCGCTGGCATCACTGGATTGAGAATTACGACCGCAAACGGCACGCCGAAGCATCCACACGCATTCAACGAATCTTCCGGAGACCGAAACGCGGCTCAGCCGGAAACGGGAGTCCGCTCGCGCATTCGACGGAATTGCAGGCGGTTCTGAAGCACGCTGAAGAGATTGCGCCTTATCACGACGAGCTTGACGGGCGAATGATCCCGGTCCTCACATGTGAATGCGTCCTGCTGTGCATCGCGAAAATCCCGGAATCCGAGATTGCGCACCGTCTGATTGCTTCGGGGCTCGATGTGCGAGGCCTTGAACGCGAAGCGCGCTTTCCGCGGCACGCGCGGCGCAAGTAAATTCTCTCGCGCGTCATCCGGGTCCGCACAAATTTCAAATGATGAGCTTGAAATGAGGCCAAAGGACCGGCAGCGGCGCGCTCGGCTTGCGGCAGATATAAATCGGAATATGCTGCTCGATAGGCATGCCGTAAGGATTCGAACCCGTGGCGGCGAGGCGCGCATCGCCAAACAGGTCCTTGAATTCCTCCGCACGTTCGCCGATCAGAATTACGCAAGCGCCTGAATAGCTGCGCGGCCCCCAGTAGAAATAGCTGTTATGGCCGCTCAACGCCTTGGGGAGCCCAAGCTGAGGCCCGTAATAGTCAATCGCGCCTGCCTCGCCGTAGTTCCCCGCCAGGATCGCGCAGCGCGCCTGCTCATCCGCGGGCAGGGTGCGATACACCTGCGCGACGCTTTGCGCCAACGTGTCCCATCCGAACATGTCGGCATAGAGCTGCGGAAGAGCGGCGGTTGCGTCGCGTTCGGTTTTCACTGACTTCGCGTATGGCATGGCCTGCGAATAGCGCAAGAAAACATCCACGGGTAATAAGGGAACGCCGAACGGGATGGTAATCAAGCCGCCGAGTACAAGCACGGAGACAAATGCAGGGCGCAGCCAGCGGGCGCCATATTCCGCTGAGAATTGCTCCATCGCGACGCTGCCGCCCGCCACCAGCAGGAAATAAATCGGCAATGCGTAATAACTCTTCCCGCCGAACGCGAGCAAGACGCCCATGACGATCAGGTAGGCCCAGCCTAGAAAACGGTAGCGCTTGGCGTGGCGGGCAAAGAAAAGCCACGCGAGACCTCCTATCCAGATAGGCCAGGCGACCGGATGAAGAAAAAGCACGTTTTCCCAAAGGAACTCAAGCGGCCCGATGGAAACATTCTTGAATTGCTGCGCATTGCGAACCACTTCGATTTGCGTCCAGCCGTGGCGCGCTTCCCAGATGAGATTCGGCAGGAAAATCGCGAGGGCGATCAATCCCCCCATCCAGATCCACTTCGAGCGAAATATTTGCAGGTTGCCGGAGAGCAGGAGACCTGCGACGAGCGCGAAGCCGAAGAGCAGCATCGTGTGCTTGTTTTCAAGTCCCACGCCCGCGATAGCGCCAAATACGAGCCACAGTTTCGGGGTTGCTCCATTCACGATGCGAATCGCGAGCCAGGCGCAAAGAATCCAGAAAAGAGACTCGAACGCGTTCATGGAAAAGAAACTGTCGAATGCGAGGTAAGCGGGAGCAAAAAGAATCGCCGTCGCGGCGAGGAGCTGAGCGAAGCGGCCGCCGCCGAATTCGCGGGCGAGCAACCCCGTGAAAAAGACAACCAGGGCGCCTGCAAGAGCGGGCAGCATACGAAGGGCCAAGAGCGAGTTCCCGAAAAGGTGGCGCACGAGCCATGCAACGAGCGCGATCAGCGGGGGCTGGTCCACATAGCCCCAGGCGAGATGCTGGCCGCAGGCCATGTAGTACAGCTCGTCGCGAAAGAATCCGTAGTGGTTGATGCCAGCAAACTGAATCAGCAATTTTGCGGCGGCGAGAACGAAGAGCAGTCCAGTGGCCTTCGCTCCCGGTTCATTCGCGGATACACCGGCGAGCGGCTGCCATGCAGCATCCGCAACGCTCGTCTGGTTCACGCGAAGGACCTCCTGCTCGCCCCGAGTGCTCGGTTGATCTACTGGATAGTGGCTGCTTGGATGCGGTCAAGATTGGGGAAATTTTTATCTATATACGCTTTGCCTTGCGTGGTGATGGCGCCCTGGTCAGGACTCTCCCCATAGCCGCTATGAAGTTTCTTCACGATATCCATTCCGGAGGTCACCTGACCGAATGGAGCGAAGCCCTGGCCGTCGAGGAATCCGTTGTTGCCGAGGCTTATGAATACCTGGGTGGTACGCGTATGCGGGCCTGCCGTCGCAAAGGTGATGTATCCCGGCTTATTGCTTTGCGTTACTGGATCGTCCTTCAGATTGGCGTTTCGCCAAACGGAATTCACCTTAGGGTCCGCGCTCAATCCGAATTGAACCACGAAGTTCGGAACGATGCGGAAAAAGGCCGCTTCGTTGTAAAAGCCGTTTTTGACGAGATTGTAGAAGCGGTCGGCGCCCAAAGGCGCCCAGGCGCGCGTCACATGGATCACGAAATCGCCCTTGGTGGTCGAGAACTTTACGTCGTACTCGGCCGGGGCCTGCGCCGAGCAAGTAGCCGGTTGCAGCAGATTCGAATCAGCCGTCATTGTTGCACTCCCGGTTGCTGCGCCTTGGGCTTCGCAGCGGGAGCTGCGGGCGCCGCCGTCGCTGAAGGGACAATCACAGCTGCTTTAATGATGTCGAGCTTCGGGTAATTCTTTTCGAGAAAAGCTTTTCCCCCGCTGGTGATCTCGCCCTGCTTGCCGGTCGGTGCATCGGCGTAACCGCTGTAGAACTGCTGCACGACGTCCATTCCAGAGGTCACTTGGCCGAACGCAGCAAAGCCCATGGAATCGAGCCGTGAATTGTCGCCAAGATTGATGAAGACTTGCGTGGTGCGCGTGTTCGGCCCCGCCATGGCGTAGGTGATGAAACCGATCTTATTGCTCCCCTTCACTGGATCGTCTTTAATACTGGCGTCTTCCCAAGCCTTATTCACGGCGGGATCAGGACCCAGACCGAACTGCACCACGAAGCCCGAAACGACCCGGAACAGGGCGGCACCGTCGTAGAAATGATGTTTTACGAGATTGTAGAAACGATCGGCGCCCAGAGGGGCCCAGGCGCGAGTGACGTGGATCACGAAGTCGCCCTTGGTCGTTGTGAACTTGGCGTCATATTCGGCGGGGGCCTGCGCCTTCAGCGTTGCCGGATGCAGAAGAGCGGGGTCGGTGCCCCCCGATTTCGGTTTCGCGGCCGTGGACTGCCCAGTTGCCGCGGGCTTCTTTGCCGGCGCCGCCTGATCCTGAGCGTAAGCGGTGCCTGCGAACAATAATGCAAGCGCAACGATCGAGAGCTCGAACTTACGTTTCATCGCTTTCCTCCAAGTCGTTTTGAGGTGGCTTCCACCTGTTCCATAACGCGGAGAGTGTTGCCACCGAGAATTTTCTGAATGTCAGCTTCGGAATACCCTTTCTTCAGCAGGGCGTCGGTGATCTGCGGCAGGTGCGAGGCGTCGTCCATACCAAACGGCATCACCGCGCCATCGAAATCGGAACCAAGGCCCACGTGATCGGCGCCGGCCAGTTTCACGGCGTGGTCAATGTGCTCGATGATTTTCGTCCATTCCACGCGCGGCAACTTCCCATCGAGCATTGCCTGGCGCGTGAGCCGAGCCCCTTCGAGTATCTGGCAGGCTTCGTTTTCACCGCAACGCTCTTTGATCTTTGCGTTTGCCTCTTTGTCGATTTCCGGATGGGCCTTATCGGCGTCACGAAATTCCTGGCTTAGGAAGCCAACGTGGTAGTTGATCTGAATCACGCCGCCTTTGGCGGCGAGGTCCTTGATCATCTGGTCCGTCATGTTGCGGGGCGCATCGCAAATCGCACGGCAGGACGAATGCGAAGCAATCATCGGCGCCTCGCTGATGGCGAGTGCGTCGTAAAAGGTTTTGTCCGCGACGTGCGAGATGTCCACCATAACGCCGAGGCGGTTCATCTCGCGCACCACCTGCTTCCCGAAATCCGTGAGTCCGTTGTGCGCTGGTTTGTCGGTGGATGAATCGGCCCACTCGTCGTTGACACTGTGCGTAAGCGTCATGTAGCGAACACCGAGTCCCGCGAAGTCGCGGAGAATGCCGAGGTCACTGTTGATCATGTGGCCGCCCTCAACGCCCATGAGCGCAGCGATCTTGCCCGAGGCATGAGCGCGCCGCACGTCCTCGGCGGTCGTTGCCAGAACAAGGTCGTTCGGGTGCTTGGCGACTGCCTCGCGAACGGCGTCAATCTGCGCGCGCGCGCGCTTTACAGCTTCGGGTCCGGTAACCGACCCGGGAATCCAAATTGAGAAAAAAATCCCCCCGAGCCCGCCTTCGCGCATTCGCGGAATATCGACATTGCCTTCGGCGTGGCGCACGCCCAAATCAAATTTCGGATCAAGAAGCATTTGCGTTGTGTCGTCGTGCGTATCCACCACAATCGAGCGGAAGTGAAGTTCGCGTGCTTTCGGGGAGATATCCAATGATGATCCGAAGGTGAGGAGAGCAAGCGTTCCTCCCAGCGACAAGGACAGCCCAACCAATGCAAGACGAACCATTCAAACACCTCAATCGCTTTGATAGACCAACGCCCGGACGAACAGATTGCCGGCTACAGCTTCAATCGCCCCCACGAAACCAGGATTTTACCGCGTGCAGAAGCACCTGGCCGTTCAAGGCCGCGAGCGATTCCGTGAGCGGAATGCCCTTGGGGCAAACCTTCACGCAATTCTGCGCATTGTCGCAATCTTCAATTCCACCGGGGCCCATAAGGGCTTCCAGACGCTCGGCGGCATGCATCGCGCCGGTGGGGTGCATGTTGAACAGGCGCACCTGGCTGACGATTGCGGCGCCAATGAATTTCGAGTGTTCGTTCACCTTGGGACAGATCTCGAGACAGTTGCCGCACGTGATGCAGCGCGCAAGCGGGTATCCCACTTCCTGGAGAGCAGGGGACATGCGCGGGCCCGGCCCGAGGTCGTAGGTGCCGTCGATGGGAATCCAGCATTTCGTGCGTTTCAGGCTGTCGAACATGAACTGGCGATCAACTAAAAGATCGCGGACGAGCGGGAACTTCGTCAGCGGTTCCAGGCGAATCGGCTTTTCCAGATTGTCCACGAGCGCGGAGCAAGCCTGGCGGGGCTGGCCATTGATGAGCATCGCGCAAGCGCCGCAAACCTCCTCAAGGCAATTCGCGTCGTAGCTGACGGGAGTTGATTCCCTGCCATCGCGCGTGAACGGCTTTTCCGCGATGTCCCGGAGGCACTGAATCACGTTCAAGTGCGGGCGATGCCGGATCTCGAATTCCTCCCAGCGGACGGATTCGTCCGGCCGTTGCTGGCGTCTGATGCGAACGATGAAAGTGTTTTCAGCCATCTTCTTTTCTTCAGTCCGTCACGAAAACCACAAAGAGAGATCCTTCAGTCGCTTCGCTCCCTCAGGATGACGACGCTCCTCGCGTCGTCACTTTACCGCCGTATACTTGCGCTCGCGCAAGGGAAGCAGCGACGTATCCACCCGCTCATAATCAAGCTTAATTGTACCGGACTTGTAGCTCGCCTTTGTGGTCTTCAGCCACTTCGCGTCGTCGCGATTCGGAAACTCCGGTTTGTAATGAGCCCCGCGCGTTTCGTCGCGGGCGAGCGCGCCCATGGTGATGGCTCGCGCAAGAACGAGCATGTTCCCGAGCTCGCGGGCAAAGTTCAACGTCTGATTGGCCCATTGCGTCCGGTCCTGCAGATTGATTTTCGCGAAGCGTCCGCTCAGCTCGTCAATTTTTGCGAGAGTGTTTTCCAGCGCGGCGTTGTAGCGGATCACCGTGACGTTTTCGGTCATCACTTCGCCCAGTTCGCGCCAGATTGTGATCGGATTCTCGCTTCCCTGCTGGTGGAGCAACCCGTCGGTGATGTCCTGCTGGCGCACTCGCTCGCGCTCGAAGACGCTTGCAGGCGTGCTCTCGCAACCCCGCTCGAGATTGCGCGAATAGCGAACCGCTGCAGGCCCGGCAAGCGCGCCTCCGTAGATGCACGACACCAGCGAGTTCGCGCCCAAACGGTTCGCGCCGTGATACTGGTATTCGCACTCGCCCGCCGCATAGACTCCGGGGATATTAGTGGCCTGATTTTCGTTGTCCACCCAGAGCCCGCCCATCGTGTAGTGCATCGCCGGGAAAACTTTCATCGGCTCGACGTGCGGGTCAACCCCGACGAATTTCTCATAGATTTCCAGAATGCCTTCAAGCTTGCGGTCGAGCACATCGCGCGGAATGTGCGTCACGTCGAGATAGACCGCCGGATCGCCCGGGAGTCCCATCTTCATTTCGAAGACGACCTTGTGAATCGCGCGGGTGGCAACATCGCGCGGCACAAGATTCCCGTATTTCGGATACCATTCCTCGAGGAAATAGAAGCGCTCGCCTTCCGGGATGTCCTTGCCGCGGCGCTTGTCACCTGCCTGCTTGGGCACCCACACGCGACCGCCTTCTCCGCGCGCCGATTCGCTCATCAGCCGGCATTTATCCTCACCGGGAATCGCGGTGGGATGCACCTGAATGAATTCGCCGTTCGCGTAATAAGCGCCCTGCTGGAACAGCGCCGATTGAGCGGAACCCGTACAGACGACGGAATTGGTGGAACGTCCGAAGATCGCGCCGATGCCGCCGGTGCAGAAAATCGCGGCATCCGCGGGGAACGTGCGAACCTCCATGGTCTTGAGGTTCATCGCACAGATGCCGCGCAAGACCCCTGTGTCATCAAGAACAGCCGAAAGAAACGTCCAGCCCTCGAACTTTCTTACTTTGTCTTCGGATTCAAAGCGGCGGACCTGCTCGTCGAGCGCGTACAACAATTGCTGCCCCGTGGTTGCGCCGGCGAAGGCGGTCCGATGGAACAGCGTGCCGCCGAAACGCCGGAAATCCAGCAGCCCTTCCGGAGTGCGGTTGAACATCACGCCCATGCGGTCGAGGAGATCGATGATCGCCGGAGCGGCTTCGCACATGCCCTTGACGAGCGGCTGATTCGCCAGGAAATCACCGCCATAGATCGTGTCGTCAAAGTGCTTCCAGGTGGAATCTCCTTCGCCCTTCAAGTTCTTGGCCGCGTTGATGCCTCCCTGCGCGCAAACGGAATGAGATCGCTTCACGGGAACGATGGAGAAGAGGTCCACAGGCACGCCGGATTCGGCCACGCGAATCGCAGCCATAAGGCCCGCGAGGCCGCCGCCAACAATAATGATCTTGGGAGTTTTCATTCGGGGTGTCTCATTGGACGTACGTCCCGAGCGGGAACCAGTAATTGTGAAATCCAAGGGCGATCGCAATGCCCACGAAAGTCAACACCACAGTAACGGCGGCTCCCAGCCACGCAGCGGCGCGTTGCGAGCTCGCAGTTACCGCAATGCCCCACTTGCACGCGAAATTCCACAGGCCATTTCCCAGATGAAAGGACGCAGCAGTAACGCCGACAATGTAGAACGTCAGGTACCAGGGATTCGCCATTGCTTGCGCCAGGTCGTGATAGTCCGTCCGGCCATGGCCAACAAACCGCTCCGTGTACACGTGCCAGCCGATAAAGACGAAGGCGACGACCCCGCTCCAGCGCTGGAGAACATACATCCAGTTGGACATCCAGGGATGGCCCAGCGCGTTCGACTTTCCGGACCACCAGATGTAAATGCCGTAGAAGCCGTGAAAAAGTATCGGAATCCACAAAACGCAGGCCTCCACAAGGATGCGCCACGGAATGCCCTGCAGCTCGGCGGAAACGTCGTTGTATTTCTGCACGCTCACCAGAGCGTAGCTATTCGACCAGAAATGCTCGAAGAGGAATGCTCCAATCGGAACCACGCCGCTCAGCGAATGCAGTTTGTCGAGGAGGTAACTTGTTTTGGATTCAGCCGCTGCGGACGGCATGCATGCTCCGAAGTAGAAAAGTCAGTATAGGCATCCTGCCGAGGGTTTGCAAGTTGGCGCTGCGAGCTTTTTACGTCGCATTTTTGCTCTCTGGAATGATTCGCGTTCGCTGATAATTCTTAGGTACGGAGGTCCTCCAACTGCCCCTGATTTGATAAAACTCCATGCTAGACTCGCTCGAATAGCGGGACATTTTATGCCGAGCGAACACATCCCGGAACTGAAGAAGTGCGTCGCCGAACTGCTGCGCAAGGGGGCATCCGGCGGAGACGTGGGATTGGATCGCGTCGTGGACCTGATCAGCAGGCGTTATGCGGTTCAGCACCACGAAGTCGCCATTTTTGCCCTGAGCGACGACAGTCGGTTCCTGAAATTTGTCACTCCAGAAAAGCTGCAAGCGGTAGGGCAGATTCCGCTGACGAGCACGAACTCGCTGGCGGCGCGCACAGCGCGCGACAAGCGTCCCGAGATTATCAACCACTTCTCCGTGGTGCCGCACGCCTCCGTTTTCGAAGCGGTACCGCTGATCGAGGAGCAGCGAGGCGAACCCATCCAGAAAATTATGAGCGCGCCGCTCATGCTTGAGAAGAAGCTGATCGGCGTGATTGAGATCTCGAGAAAGGGCGCCACGGCGGTGGAGGCGGGGCCGGACTTCACGCCATCCGAACTTCGGGAACTCCGGATCATCGCCGATGCTATTGCTCCCTGCCTGCCACTCTGCATCACGGAGCCCGCCTGACATCTCGCGGCACTCCATGAGCGCGTCTGTAACGCACCCGTAATGATTTGAGCGTGAATAAAGATTGACATCGCCGGGTGCGCTTGCTAGTTTTCGGACGCGAACTTTTTTCGATTCCGCTGCGGAGGCACCGCAACCCGGCAAGCCCAATGGCGTTCGTCGCGAAGAAAATTTTCCTCACAAAGGGCGTTGGTAAACACCGCGAGCGGCTGTCGAGCTTCGAACTGGCGTTGCGGAACGCGGGAATCGCGGCGTGTAACATCGTCCGTGTATCGTCGATCTTTCCTCCCTACTGCAAACTCATCTCCCGCAGCGAAGGGCTGAAGCACCTGAAGCCCGGGCAAGTGGCGTTCACCGTGATTAGCGAAAACCAGACGCGCGAGCCGCACCGGCTGATTGCGGCGGGCGTCGGGCTCGCTCTGCCGGGCGACAAATCCATGTTCGGGTACCTCTCCGAGCACCATTCCTTCGGCGAAAGCGAAGAGATTGCCGGCGAATATACCGAGGAACTCGCAGCGGAGATGCTCGCCACCACGCTGAACGTCGAGTTTGATCCGGATTTGTCGTGGGACGAGAAAAAAGAGGTTTACCGCATCTCGAACAAGATCGTCCGCACCATGAACATCACGCAGTCGGCCGTGGGAGACAAGCGCGGCCTGTGGACCACAGTGCTCGCCGCCGCCATCCTTCTTGGCGAAGATGACTGAAGCTTTACCCGCCGATCAAAAATCTGAAGGCAACCCCGAAATGCCTCCGAACTTCCTAGTGCTTCTCTATAGCGGTTACCGCTTCTTAGCTGATGGCGCCGGCTTGCCGCCCTTGAAGTAGCCGATGCGCTGAAGCACCGCGCCGGCGATCAGCGGCAGCGCTACAGTGGCGTCGTCGAGCACTTCCGCAAGTCTTCCGCCTTCTTCCGTGGGCACGAATTTCCCCCACGAGACGGCCTCCGAATACGTGCTGCCGGATAGGCCGCCCCAGTTCACCGGCTCCGGACAGATGCGCACACCGTAGTTGTAGCGCTTAAGAGGGATTTTTTCGTAGCCGCGCCGCGCGAGCAACTCGGCGTAGACACCGAACTGTTGGGCCCAGTTGCGCGGAACGCCGCCGCCAATCGTGAGCAAACCCATGCGCTTTGTCGCGAGCATTGTCTTCGCGTAGTACTCAAAATCCTCATATGGATCAAAACGCAAAGGCGGACTCCCCCTTTTCTTGCGCACGCGCTGGTGCAGCGCAAAGTCAATACCCAACTCGGAATCGGTAAACGCCGGGACAAAAATGGGGACGTTGTTTTCGAAGGCGGATTTCAGAATCCCGCGGCCTTTCATGTGATGTTTCAGGTGCTCGCCGATACGGCGATTGACCTTCCAACTGCAAACGACATCGTTCGCGTCCCAGCGTGCGAGAATGTGCTGCATCACTTCTTCGACGGCGTCGAGGTTTACTTCAGGCTCGAGCGAGTCATACACGCGGTTGTAGCCGGCGACGAAGAGTTCGCGGTCGTCCATCTTTGCGTCATAGCGGAAATGCGAGCGCCCCGTAGCTTCCACCAGCCCGTGCGCCATGAGCGCTCCGGTGGAAACGATCGCTTTGATCACGCCCGATTCGATAAGGTCGCAGAAAATCAAGCCCATTTTGGCGACGGTCATCGCGCCGGAGAGTGTTGCCACACAGAAACAGTCCTTGTCGCGGGCCATGGCTTCGAGGACATCCGCCGCATCCCCGATCTGGCGTCCTGTGAAGGCGGTCCGGCCCATCGCGCGCACAAGATCGTCAATGGTTTGAATCCGGGAAAGGTCCAGAGGATAAATCGGGGTGAGGCGGTCCTCGATGGGGTCATGCAGGTAGCGCCCGGTGGCGCCCTTTTTCTTTGCCATTCAGACTCCTCGCAGGTAATGTAGCGTCATCCCGCCGCTTGCGGGAGCGAATGATCCTATTTTGCGCGTCTTATTGATATTACAAAGCGGCCATTCGCGAAAGAAGAATTTCCAATGAGCCGATACACGCCGACGCCGCCTGAAAATTTCGGCGGCCTTCCCGAAGAGCATTCGCTGTACGAAACTTCCCGTGCCGTGATTTTCCCCATTCCGCTCGAACGCACCACGAGCTACGAGCATGGCACTTGCAACGGCCCGTCGGCAATTCTTGCGGCCAGCCGGAACATGGAGCTCTACGACGATGAGCTCGAACTCGAGCCGTACAAGGAAATCGGAATTGCAACGCTGCCCTCGATCGACACCGCGGATGGCACGCTTGACGAAGTGATCACCGAGTTGTTCACCGCGCAGCTCGGAATGCTCGAGGACAAGAAATTTCCAGTAGCCCTTGGCGGAGAGCACTCGCTTACGCCTCCCCTCGTTTCCGCAACGGCGAAAAAATACAAGGACCTCACCGTCTTGCAGATTGACGCGCACGCGGATCTGCGCGATGAGTATCAGGGCAATCCCGCAAGCCATGCATGCGTGATGCGGCGAGTGGTGGAAGTTTGTCCCGCGGTGCAAGTAGGCATCCGCTCACTCTCGGTGGAAGAGGCGAAGGCGATCCCCCACCTGCGCACGAGTATTTACTGGGCCAAAGACATCGTGCGCGCCCCCATGAAGACATGGATCGCGAAGGTGCTCGGCGACCTCGGTCCCCATGTATACTTGACGATTGACCTGGACGGTTTCGATCCGTCCGTCGTGCCCGCCACCGGCGCGCCGGAACCCGGCGGGCTCGACTGGCATCAGGTGACTTCGCTCGTGCGCGCCGTGGCTGATCATAAGAAAATCGTTGGCATGGATGTCGTCGAGTTGCTGCCACAGCCCGGAGATCACGCATCCGATTTCCTTGCAGCCAAACTTGTGTATAAATGTCTGGGATACATTTTCTGCCAGGGATAGTTTCGGGAGGGTCGAAGGCATGAGGGGGCTCGCGATTTTCTTGAACGCGTTGCAGCACCATGATGTTTATATCGAATGGAGTCCCGGATTTATCGGCATGCTCATCTTCGGCATGCTGGCCGGCTGGTTGACCGGCGTGCTGACGCGCGGCCGCGGCTATGGTTGCATTGTGGACATTATCCTCGGACTGATCGGCGCGTTCATCGGCCAGTGGATCTTCCTGAAGCTTAACATTCCGGTATACGGCTTCATCGGCAATCTTGCGGCGGCAGTTGTCGGCGCCGTTCTGCTGGTGGCGTTCGTGAGATTGATTGCGGGCGGCAGAGATTAGCCGGCGGCCCTTCGTTCGGTTGAAACTTCGCAGAACAAAGAGAGAGTCTTGAGCCAACGGTCGTTGTGGGCCATTCCGCTGGGCGGGCTGGGCGAGTTCGGCATGAACATGCTCGTTCTCCGCTGCGGCGAAGACATCATCGTAATTGACGCCGGGCTGATGTTCCCCGAGCAGGAACTCCTCGGCGTGGACATCGTTATCCCCGACACCACCTACCTGAAGCAACACAAGCACATGTTGCGCGCAATCGTCCTCACCCACGCGCACGAAGACCACATCGGCGCGCTGCCCTACATCCTTCGCGATTTGAACGTCCCTGTCTACGGGACGGAGTTCACTCTGGCCATCGTCCGCAAGAAGCTCGAAGAGCACGCGCTGCTCGACACGGCGAAGTTGAACAAGATTGCGGCGGGTGATACGACCACGATCGGGCCGTTTCAGATCGAATACCTGCACGTGACGCACAGCACGGTTGATTGTGTCGCCCTCGCGGTCCGAACGCCGCTGGGCGTCATCATCCACACGGGCGATTACAAAATCGATCCCACGCCCGTGGATGAAAAACCGTTTGATTTGCACGCCTTTGCGCGATATGGCCAGGAGGGCGTCCTCGCTCTGTTCAGTGACAGCACCAATGTCGAGCGGCCGGGGTTCACGCCATCGGAGCGTGCTGTATGTGTGCGGATCGAGGAACTGTTCCGTGCGGCGCCGGCAAGGGTCGTGGTGTCCTGTTTCTCGAGTTCAGTCCACCGCATTCAGCAAGTGATTGACATCGCGCGCCGCGTGGGACGCAAGGTCGGCATTGTCGGGCGTAGTATGGTGGACAACATCGAAATTGCCCACGGGCTCGGCAAGTTGCGGATTCCCGACGGCAGCGTGGTGCGGCCGCAGGATATCCGGAGCTTCGATCGGCAGAAACTGGTCGTGCTGGCAAGCGGAAGCCAGGCGGAGCCGCTCTCGGCGCTTTCGCGAATCGCGGTGGATAATCACCGCATGCTGAGTATCGCGGAGACCGACACCGTGATCCTCTCTTCGCGCCTGATCCCCGGTAACGAAAAGGCGATCTTCCGGATGATTGACCATTTCTTCCGCCGGCGCGTGCTGGTGTATTACGAAGGGGGACGCTCCGCACCCATTCACGTCTCGGGGCACGCGAGCCAGGAGGAAATGAAAATCCTCTTGCAGCTTGTGCGGCCAAAATATTTTGTTCCGCTGCACGGCGAATACCGGCAGCTGTTTCGCCAGGCGGCTCTGGCTGAGCAATTGGGCGCCGTATCGGGCGAGATCTTTCTGATCGAGAGTGGCCAGCCGATCGAGTTCACGGCGGATGGAGGTGCATACCGTCGTGAACCTGTGACCGCCGGAAGAGTGCTGGTGGATTCCGGATCGCTCGAGGAAATTGAAGAGGTCGTGATCCGCGACCGGCGCCATCTTTCCGTGGACGGTGTCGTGGTTCCCATCATTGCGATCGACAAGCATACGGGGCGGATGGAGACATCGCCGGAGATTGTGACGCGCGGCTTCCTTCCGTCAGACGACGGGCAGGAGATTCTGGCCAAGGCGCGCGACGTGATTCTGCGGACGATCGAGCAGTCCACCCCCGAGGAGAAAACGGACTGGACCGTCATCAAAGAGAAGATCCGCATGGACTTGAAGCGCTACCTCAACAAGCAGACGTCGAAACGGCCGCTGATCATCCCGGTAATCCTCGAAGTGTAGGTCAAGCCGGCAAGCAGGAAAACGTTTCATGAAGCTGACGCTGCGTCCATTCACGCCCGAAGACTTCGAAGCGCTCTACCGGATTGATCAGGTTTGCTATGAGCCTGAGATCGCCTATTCACGGCGCGAGTTGCGCAACTACCTGCGCTTCCCCGGCGCTGATTGTTTCGTCGCGGAAAATGCCGGCGAGCTGATCGGATTCTGTTTGACCGCGCACGAAGGGTCGCGCGGGCACATCATAACCATCGACGTCCTTGCCGAGTACCGCCGCCAAAATGTGGGCACGTCTCTCCTGTCGGAAGTGGAGCGCAAGCTCGCACAGCTTGGCGTCCGCGAGCTAGGTCTTGAAACAGCAACAGACAACAATTCCGCAATTGCCTTCTGGCATAAGCATGGCTATCGTACCCGGGCGGTGTGGAAGGATTATTATCCCGGCGGACGCGATGCCTATGCGATGACAAAGGCGATCGCGCTGCCCGCCGCACGCTAAGTATGCTCATTTCATCCGAATAGGATTCCTGGTAAGGGAGAGCGGACAACCCATGCTTCTTTGGCAAGCGATTGTTCTCGCGATCGTTCAGGGTCTTACTGAATTTCTTCCGATTAGCAGCTCCGCACACTTGATTCTGATTCCCTGGCTCTCGCACGGGCGTATCCCAGACCCTGGCATGGCATTCGACGTTGCCCTGCACGCGGGAACGCTCCTCGCGGTCGTTCTGTTTTTTTTGCGCGAATGGATTCAGCTCGTGCTGTGCGGACTGGGATTTCACTACCCGAAGCGCGCCCCTGAACATCAGGTAATGCAGAACCGGCGGATGTTCTGGTATCTGGTTGCAGGCACGATTCCCGGCGGTCTGGTGGGATTCTTGTTCGAGCATCGCATCGAGGAGAGCCTCAGAAGCCCGGTCCCGATTGCGTGCGCGATGTTCCTGATCGCATTTGTAATGTGGTACGCCGAGTATGCCGCACGTATGGATCGCCACCTCGAGCAGACCTCCCTCGGGGATTCGCTTGTGATTGGTTGTGCGCAAGCGCTTGCCCTCTTCCCAGGAGTATCGCGGTCGGGGGTTACGATTTCCGCGGGACTGTTTCGCGGAATGACACGAGAAACGGCCGCCCGCTTCTCGTTCCTGCTCGCCACGCCGCTCATTGCCGGCGCCGCTGCGAAGGAACTTCCTAAGCTTATAAAGGCTCATCATGCGGGCGCGCTCGACCTGCCGATGTCCACGCTGCTCGTTGGCGTGCTGGTTTCGGCAATCGTAGGCTACCTCGTGATCGCGTTCTTTTTGCAGTATTTACAGACACGCACGCTCAAGATCTTTATTTACTACCGAATCGTCTTTGGTATAGTGATTTTGTTGCTCGCGTTCCTCCCTTTGGGTTTCGCGCGTTAGCGCCCGCGCCGCCCAAGCTTCACGCGGGAGCCTTCCCTATGAGCCCGGCTCTGCGAGAGCCGCTGCTGACTCTTTTCTCAGGGTAAAGGAGAAGTTTGTGCGCATTCTTACGCCGACCGAAAATAAGCGCTTCAACGAGCTGATTGGGTTTGTGGGCCTCAGCATGGCCATCTTGCTCGCGCTTAGCCTGCTTTCCTACTCTCCGCACGATGCGTCGTTCAATGTATCAGCGGCGCCGCCCGGCTCCGGTCCGGCCAGGAACTGGATTGGGCCTGTAGGCGCACACATGGCCGATCTCTTCTTCCAGGGTTTCGGGTTCGCGGCATTTCTCTTCCCTGTCGGAATGCTCCTCGTTGCCATGCGCTGGTTCCGCAGCCAGATCCTGGAATCTCCCATGGCGAAACTGATTGGGGCCGCAATGCTTTTGCTCTCCGTGACTGCGGAACTGGCGCTCCTGCACATGCCCGAGGTGCGCGGCGCTCTCCCCGCGGGCGGCCTCCTGGGGACGCTCCTCGCGCAGGGACTTCGAGCCGCGCTCAACCAGCTCGGCGCAAATTTGGTTTCCATCGCCACGATTCTCGTGGGTTTGTTCCTGACCACGAGCTTTTCGTTCCGTGCCGCGGCTGATTGGATAAGGAAGCCGATGGCGGATGATGGCATGCTCGGAAGAATGTTGGCGCGCATGAAAGAATGGCGCGAAGAGCGCGAAGCCACGCGTCTGCGAAAGAAGGTGGAGGAAATCAAGATCGCGGGGCGTCCGCCGGTGGCGCAACAGCGCATTTTGGCGCGGGAGGCTCTCGCGACCGAGGAAGAAGAAGCCGAGTTGGATGAGCCCGCGGAGACGCGCGCGCCGATGGTGATCCAATTCCGCGAACACGAACCGGAATCCAGCGCACCCAAAGGCAAGAAGAACACCGCCGAACCGAAAATCTCGCAAGGGAAACCGAGTTATCGTTTGCCCTCACCCACGCTGCTCCAGACGGCAGAGCGGGGCGCGAAAATGGATGAGGCTGAGTTGAAGGAATGCGCGCGAGCCATCGAGCAAAAATGCGGCGAGTTTGAGGTGGCCGGCCACATCACGCAGATCAACCCGGGCCCCGTGGTCACCACCTTTGAATTCAAGCCCGAGGCAGGAATCAAATATACGCGGATCACCGCGCTCGCCGAAGACCTCTGCCTCGCGCTTCGCGCGGAATCAATTCTCATCGAGCGCATCCCCGGCAAGTCCACCGTGGGAATTGAAGTGCCCAACTCCCATCGCGAGACGATCGCTCTCCGCGACATCGTCGAATCGCCTGAATTCAGCCATTCGCCTTCCAAACTCACGCTGCCGATGGGAAAGGACCTTATCGGCCGCATTCGTGCCAGCGATCTCACGCAAATGCCGCATCTTCTGATCGCGGGTGCCACGGGCACGGGCAAGAGCGTGTTCATCAACTCGCTGCTGATGGGAATGCTGTACAAGGCGACGCCGGACGAGATGAAGCTCGTGCTGGTGGACCCTAAGCGCCTTGAGCTTGGGCTCTACTCGGACATCCCGCATCTCTTCACGCCCGTGGTTACCGATCCGAAGGTCGCCGCGAACGTGCTGCGCAATGCGACCCGCGAGATGGAACGCCGCCTGAAGCTCCTGGCCGCACGCGGGGTGCGGAACATCGAACAATACAACCGCTCCTTCGAAAAGGGCCGGTCGCTCCCGCTCTTCGAGGATGTCGAGGAACAGGAACAGAAGCCGCTTCCCTATCTCGTGATCGTCATTGACGAACTCGCGGACCTGATGATGGTGGACACGAACGGAGTGGAAGAATCCATCACGCGTCTGGCGCAGATGGCGCGCGCGGTGGGCATCCACCTGATTCTGGCAACGCAGCGGCCATCTGTCGACGTCATCACCGGATTGATCAAGGCCAATTTCCCCGCGCGCATATCGTTCCGCGTAGCCAGCAAGGTGGATTCGCGAACCATTCTCGATGCCAACGGCTCGGAATCTCTGCTGGGCAAAGGCGACATGCTCTACCTGCCGGCCGGCTCGTCGCGCCTGCATCGCATTCACGGGCCCTACGTGCACGAATCGGAAGTGACGGCCGTCTGCGATTTCTGGCGCGAGCAAGCCAAGGCGATTTACAACGAAGAGTTGTTGAAACCGCCGAAAGACGAAAACGTTGTTGGTGGCGGTCCTGCGGGCGATGGCGGCGAGGAAGTTGACGACGATCTCTACCACGATGCCGTGCGCGTGGTCTGCGAGATGGGCCGCGCCTCCACGTCCACCTTGCAACGCCGGCTGCGCGTGGGATACGGCCGCGCGGCGCGGCTCATAGACCTCATGGAGAAAGACGGCATCGTCGGGCCGGCCGATGGCTCAAAGCCGCGCGAGGTTCTCAAGAAGAAAGACTGGATGCGCGAGTTCGACGAGTCCATGCAATAACGCGTCGAGCCCAACGCCCTGTTCGCCCGACCCGCGCCTTTTCTTGCTTGTTCTTGAGGAATCTTCCACTTTGCCTTTTTCGCCGCTCGCTTTTCGCTTCTCAGCGCTGCCCTTTTTCCGTAAAATCGTTGGCTGCACCGGTGCCGAGGTAGCTCACCGGTAGAGCGCGGCCCTGAAAAGGCCGGCGTAGGCAGTTCGATTCTGCCCCTCGGCATCTTCCATCTGCGCACCCACCAGATTCCAGCTTCCTGACGCCACGTAAGCCCGTTCTCCAGGTTGCATGACGATCCGCTCGATATGCTTCGCCAGGTGCGCCCGTGCGAGCGTGGTGTCGGTATTCAGGTAATGGCGTAGATCCCGAATCCGGTCTACGGCGGCTTCGCGCAGCCGCTTTACCCGCGACCGGATCGAAGCCGAGTTTGACGAAAGCAGGCGATCTGAGAATTCGACGATTTCCCGCTCGCGCTTCGCGATCTCGGCCATAACCGCCGGCGAGTGGATCCCGCTCGCGAGTCCTGCCGTCAGCCGTGCGATCTCGGACTCCAGTTCCGATTTCCGCCTTTTCATCCGGTCCATCTCCCCGCCGATGTCCGCAAGCTCTCGGATGAGTTCGCTTTCGAAGCGGTCGAGGACGTAGTTCGCGACATCCTCGCGCAGCACGTTCGCTTGAAGTCCGGCGAGCAATTCCCTTTCGAGAACGTCGCGCCGGATTCGGGCGCGGTTCGCACAAATCGAGTCGCCGCGATGGAAGTTCATCGGGCAACCGTAGGTCTGGTGATCGTGGTTTCGGCCACGGCCGGAAACGATCTGCATATTCGCGCCGCAGACCCCGCACTTCAGAAGACCGCTGAACAGATACCGGCTGTTCATGGCGGTAGCACGAAGCAACCCCGCGTGATTCCCGGCATTCTCGAACACACGCTTGACGAGCTCTCGCCGGTCCTCGGCTGCCTTCCACAGAGCGTCAGGAACGATTTGCAGGTGCGGCGCCGGTGCGCCCTCGATCGGCCGCTCACCTTCGCGTGAGCGAGAGACGCGCCGCCCGGTTTGTGGATCGCGAACCTTGTGCTTCCGGCTCCATACCACGCGCCCGGCGTATCTTTCGTTCGAAAGCATGGTCCGCACGGAAGACGGACACCAGGAGCGCGAAATCCTGCCCTTCTGCGGTTGAGGGGATGTCACGCGCTCGGCGTTCAGTTGCTTCGCCACGCGCTTCAGGCTGTAGCCGTCAGCGTACATCTGAAAGATTCGACGAACGATCACGGCTTCGGGTTCGTAAATCTCCAGGCGCGTTCCGTCCGCGTCCTTGCGACTCCGGTAGCCGAAGCATCGGCCGCCCGTGTGAAGTCCGCGGCGAATCAATCCTTCAAGCCCGCGTCGCACGCGCTTTGCCGTGTCGGCGAGGAAAAGCTGGTCGATCATTCCGCGCGCGAGTAATAGAAGCTGGAACTTCTCGTCACCGCTGTCGATTCCCTGCGAGACGAAGTGAATCTTGACGCCAGCAAAACTCAGGCGCTCGCACAAATTCAAAACGTCAGCCTGCTTGCGCGACAGTCGGCTCGCGTCTTCCAGAAGCAACACGTCGAACGGCCGCGGCTTCGATTCCGCAGCGGTGAGCAACAAGCGGAGCCCTGGGCGATCGAGTGTGGCGCCGCTGATTTCTTCGTCCGTAAAAACGAACTCTTCGAGAAAGCGCCATCCGTGCTCGCGGGCATACTCGCGGGATTTTTCTAGCTGGTCGAGCGTTGAGAGTGGATTCTGCCGATCGGTTGAATATCGAGCGTAGGCCGCGCAGCGGGTCGAATGGTTCATGCTTTCACCTCGCTGGCGCTTCGGTGAGCGGTCGGGCGAGAGTCTACTACTCTGGGCGCGCTGGGCGGAAGAACATTTTCGGGTGCAATTTCTTTGAGGGCGTCGCGAACGAGCATCGGAACAAGAACTTCGTCGATAAAATGCTTCAAATCGGGCGAAATCGACGGCGGCCGGATCGTGGCGAGCTTGTTCGTTGCGGACATCGGCGAAAGTTTTCCTTGTACAGCGACTGATTCGGCGTAAGAATCGCGCAGCATTTTAGGATTCTGAAAATGTGCCGCTGGGGAAGAACGAGATGAATGCCACGGCCCGAGCGTTCGTCAGAAAGCTTGAAGAAGCGGCGATCACAACCCTTGAGCCCGTGCGAGATCGGTACTTCAAGAACGAAACCGTAGAAATTGACGGCAAGCGATTCACGGGCTGCACGTTTAAACGGTGTTTGCTGAATTACCAGGGCGGAGATGTCGAGTTCGGGCCGGGCTGCGTCATAGATCACTCACGACCGATATTTTATGGTCCGGCGCGTCGAACCGTTTTGCTGCTTTGTTCTCTTGGACTTCTGAATTTCAATCCGCTTGAATCTGATGGTGAGAAGCGGGCTTAGCGGCGCCCCCCCTTCGACGGAAAACCTTCAATGGGCTTGGCTGATCCCTACCTGAAGACAACCAGGGCGAAAAAACACCTTGATGCTTTGCGGCAAGAACTGTGCACCTTCCTCGAATCCAAACCGTGTAAATTTCGTTCCCAAGATGATCTTAAAAATGGGCGCTGTCGCATCGATGTCGAGATAAGAGATACGCCCGATCCAATTTCTCTCATCGTTGGAGATATTTTCTACAATCTCCGGGCCGCCTTGGATCAACTTGTGTGGTGCCTGGCAAAGTTGACGCTTCCTTATCCCATGGGCACGCAATTTCCGATTCTTGGAAAGCAGAATGACGAAGTGTTCGGAAAGCAAACTCGCGGAGTGCCCGCAGGGGCAGTGACGATCATCAAATCGCTTCAGCCGTACACAAGAGGGGATGCCGAAGCCGTTAGAAGTCATCTGCTGTGGCGGCTCAACAGGATGTGCATCATCGACAAGCACATGAGAATTCCGATGTACGGAACGGCCGTCGATTTCAAGGTGCCCGAACGCATTTTTAGATTTACCACGTGGGAGAATGGCCTGATGAACATCCCGCTTCGCCTCAAGTCTGACTTGAAACGTTACATGGACCTCAATCCAAATGTGTCCTTTGAGGTAGTCTTTGGCGATTCCCATTTGGGAATCGAGTGCAACCTGGACGGGATCGACACTATATACAATTTTGTCGCAGACAGTGTGATTCCACGATTTTCGGGCTTCTTCAAGTAGGCGATACGAAGGATCGTAGTTCAGCATCTCATCGTAACGCCTGGAACCCAGACGCGTGCCAGCGATTTTCAAATCTCCGTTGTGCATCGGTGCGGTTGGCAAAGTTCTCTCCGATGGAAAACAGAACGGACGACGCACGTTCCAGCGCGTCGCCCGGTTGGCTGGAATTAGCAGATGGGCTTGACCGTCGTCGGAGCAGTCACGGCGTCGCCGATGGTTTTGGGCGTTTCGTATTGCGGCGTGTCGGTTGGTTCTTCCGACGCGGCCGGCGACGGCGCGGATTCCGTGCTGGCCGATCCGGGCGGGTCGTGCGATATCTCTGAGTCGAGTTCTTCTTGGGTCTTTTCGCGGTTCACTTTCATTCGTTGTTCTCCTTGGAGTGAATTGCTAACCGTTCTAACGTCAACGGGTGTGTCTCGTTTCTGAGCCATGTTTTTCTCATTGAGAAAATAAATCAGGCCAGGGAAACGCTGAGACTGCGAGCAATGCGGAGTTGCGGGAAAATGCGGCCCGTAGGCCGCCCTGGCGCCGCAACCCGCTTTGGCGCTCTCTCGCCAAGATCGAGATTTTGAGATTCTGAAAATTCAGGCAAGGCACTCGCCCCTCGCGTGCGTTGACTTTCGCCTTTCCTTCGTCTACCGTTTCTGCGTGTTCAATTCGCTGTTCGAACAGCTCGCGAGCATCCCGCATGCCTTCCGCGAAGTGGACGGCAAACAGGTTCACGACTGCGCCTGTCTCAGGTGCAATTTGGAACGTCAGGCGGCCGCGATTCGTGAGCGCCTGCAGGTCTTCGCGAGGGACAGCGACGAAATCCTCGGCGAGAAGAAACCCTTCGATCAGGGTTGAAGAGCGTGGCGTTACAGAGGCGTCAGAGGCTCCTTAGCCTTCGGCTCCCCCCCGCTCGGCGCGATTCAGTATTTCCAGGCCCTTCTCGGCGGTGCGAGGTTTCAGGCCGACGGTTGCGGCGGCGCGCTCATCGGAGCGATTGGAACGTCCGCGCGGTTCCGAAGGTGCGCGCAAATTTGCGCGGGCCTTAGAGCCGATCTTCTCTCCGGACTTGGCCTGCGATTCCTTCTGCCTCTCTGCCGCCAGCTTCGCTTCGATCTCTTTGAGGCGCTTGTACTCTCGGAGCCGTTGAACCTTCGTCTTCTCCCGCTGGCGATTCGATTCGATTAAGAACTGCTCGGCCTCTAGGCCATCGTAAAGAAGTTCTCGCGCGGGAACCTCTTCCAATTTCAGCTTCTTTGCCGCTAGCCATCGGCGCGTACGTTCAGCACGGGCCAGATTAGCACTGCTTAGTCCCTTGAGGGGCAAGGTCGAATTCGGTCAGTCGAGACGGTCAGAAAGCGTCACTTTTCTACTAGGTGTCTTGCCAATGGTGACGGATGGCGGCGGAACTCGGATCCTGGATAGCCCGAACACATAGAAGAAGCTAGGGATAGCCAGGATGTACCGTATCGGGCAATCGCGCGCGGCAGTGGCAACCGCGTTGCACTCTGATAGGCGGCACCCCCGAAGGGGAATGCTCGTAGATAGATTTCTATCCCAGGAGAGACATAATGAGGAAGAGAGAATCAGGTTTCTCATTGATTGAGTTGTTAATCGTCGTGGCGATCATCTTGATCATCGCGGCTATCGCAATTCCTAACTTGCTCCGTTCGCGCATGGCGGCCAACGAAGCTTCTGCAGTGGGTTCGATCCGTACGATGAACACCGCGGCTGTCACCTTCAATTCGACGTATGGTGACGGCTTCCCCCCGTCGCTAGCGGCGATTGGCACCACCGGGGCGGGGGCCGTGAGCTGTCAGAACGCACAATTGCTTGACAGCGTTCTGACAACTGGACTGAAGAGCGGCTATAGCTTCGCGCTCGTAGCGGGAACGGTGGCGGTACCTGCTGCCTCGGTTCCTGCTGGTTGCAATGCCGGCTTTACCGACGGCTACGTGGTGACAGCTACACCGCAGACGGTAGGCACGACCGGACAGCGTGCGTTCTGTTCCGACGCTTCGGGTGTAATCCGCTTCAACCCGACGGGAGCAGTGGCGCCAGTTTCGCCGAGCTGCGCGGCGACCGACAACCCTCTGCAGTAAGAGGTCTCAATATGGGCGAATGGGAAGGAACGCGGTTTCTTCCCATTCGTTCGTTAGCCTCAGGGATACAGTTTACTGGTGCGTGGCCTTCCTCGTCATTGGAAGAAATTGTTCGTTGGTTCTTGTCAGGAGCGATGCTCCTCGCTTGTGAATGGGATCCCAGACCGCTCAAACATCCATTGACTCATTCTACCCATTGCGCTGGTCCGTCACGCTGTTGATCTGAATCGACTGGCCGCAGGAAACAGGAATCCTGCGGCCCGCTGACTGTTCGCATCCGTTTAAAGTGTCCGGTGCGTTCCGGTTCCGGCCGATCTGTCCCTTTACGCGCTCGCCGAAAATCGAGATGTTTGAGATTCGTAAAAAATGCCTACGGGAGATTGTTCGCCCTTCGCGCGGCGAAGCCGAAGCCGGAAGAAGAGCTGTGTATTTGATCCGAGACCATGCGCGCCAAGAGTTGCGCGTGCGGCGCGAGCGCGACCGACGCCGAGTTCGCATCGATGAATCCGGGAAGGTTAAGATGAACTTGAACGACCGACGGGACTCGGTTCCGTCCGGGAAGATTCCCGAGCGGACCTTGACCAGTGTATGGATTTATCGTCGGGAAGCCTTCGAACGGAGCGTTCGGATTTATCAGACCGGATTCCTGATGGAGCAGAACCGCCTGCTGCCAGGTCAGCGGTCCTTTTATCGCGTTCGCCCAGAACGGCGTGTTCGCCAGAAGCGCGTACTTCGTGAACGATCCGCCGATCTGATTAAAGCCGGTCTGTAAAGTCGACGCGATCGAGCCGTTCTCGGCGAAAGAAAAGTTCTCCGATCCGGGAGCGTTGTACTGCTGCCGAAACATATCGGTCTTGACTTGGTTCTCGAACGTCTTCGCGCCGCCGCCGAATACGCCGTTTATAATCCCGGTTATTCCGCCCGCGATCGCTCCGATCGCCGCGCCGACGAGCGCTCCGGCCGGACCGCCAACCATGAATCCGATCCCCGCTCCGGCCATAGTTCCACCGGCGAGATCTTCGAGACCGCCGGATACGCCGCCGCGCGCTATTCCCGCACCGACGAGAGCGAATCCGGGAAGCGCGGTCGAGAGTCCCTGCGCCGACTGCATGGATATCATCCCGGCTTTCGCCGCCGCCGCGACTCCGACGTTAGCGATGCCGGCCGCGCCCATAGCGATCATCTCCGGATTATCGGAAGCGATTCCGGCACCGAGCATTACGGCTCCGGAAGCGACCGGACCGATAGCCTTGAAAATGGCCGAGAGGCCGGATGATCCGCCGGTACCGCCGCCGCCGATCGCCGTTCCGACGCTCGACGGCCCGAAAGCGTTCCCGAACGGATTTAGGTTACCGAAAAAGTTTCCGAAGCCGCCGAGCAATCCGGTGGCGCCGAAGAAGTTCCCGAAATTACTCGCTCCCGGACCGCCGCCAAGTGGCGCAGGAGCACCGGCGATTATCACCGTCCCGGACTGAACGTTCGTCTGCGGCGTCTGAATTCCGACCTGACCGACGTGCTGGCCGCCACCGCCGCCGCCGAGACCGATACTTCCCGGAAACCATCCCGGAGTTCCGCCGGGACGGTTCGCGCCGAAGATTCCGCCGAGACTTCCGAGCCATCCGCCGAGACCGCTGCCAGAAGCTCCGCCGCCAACAGAAGGCTTGCCGTTTATAAGAGGATCGAAAATCTTGGCGAATTGCTCCTCGAATTGCTTTTTCAAAGGCTCAAGGGCGATCTTGAGCAAGTCTTCCCCGAGCCGCTTTCCCAATCCCTTCGTGCGTCCGGAGATCAGATCATCAAAAAGCTTTCCGGCCTGCTCTTTCATCTTCTTGGACAGACCGTCGCCGAGATCTTCGATCTGCTTCGTTTCGTTTGCTTTCAGCGTAACGAGCGTGTCTTCGATCTGTTTCGAGAACTGCGGATATTGCGACTCGATGAACTTGAAGTACTCGAAAGTCTTCGTGTATTCATCGCGAATCTTCTGCTCGGCCGACGCCGTCAGGTTATAGCGGTCGTCGTTGACAGACTTGATCTTATCGAGAACGTCGGGCGGAAGACTTCCGGCAGGACCGATCAAGCCGCCGAGATTAAGTCCGGCTCCGGCGGGAAGTCCGAGAGAAATATTCGGAGCTTCGTTCGCGTTCGAGACGACGACGCCGTTTATGACGCGCGCGCCGGGATAGAGAAGCTGGTTCATCAACTTAAGATGCTCGTTGACTTTTTCATGTTCCGACGCCATCGCCTTCATCGCGTCGAGAATATCCTGGTGCTGCTTTAGGATCTTTTCGAGAGACTTGATCTCTTCTTGGAGATTAAGAGCGTCCGCCCCGCGGTTGTCTTTTATCGCTTCGGTGTATTCCTTCTCCTTCTCCGCGAGCTGGAATTGCAACGCGCCGCCATCTTTAAGAATCTGCGCCTGCTTGAGAAGTTCAGCATTCCCAGCCGCGGCATATTTTCCAATTAAATCAGCGGCCGTATCGGCGGTCGGTGTCCCCTTGACCGGACCTGGAGCGTTCGGATTCAAGTAGGGATTAAGGAGATCGCGCGCGCCTGCGTAGAGACCGTAACCGGGAATCGTAAGTTCTTTCGGATGCGTCGCGATCCAGCCCTTAAGATGAATCGTCGCCGTGTCGATCGCGACGACGATCTTGTCCCAGGCCTCTTTTTCTTTCAGAAGCTGGTTAATCTCCGATTCCGGGAGCGCCGTTCCGGCGACCTTGTCAAGAGCCTGCTTAAGCGTCAGGCCGGAAGCGCGCGCGTTGTCCATAACTTGAACGAGCACGCGGCCGCGAATCCCCATGGCGTCCATCGCTACAGCCGTTCGCGTCGCCGAGTCGGGAATGTTAGAGAGAGACTGAGCGAACTCGCCCATGATCTGATCGATCGGGCGAAGCGATCCGCTCGGCTTGGTGATTGAAATGTTGAATCGGTCTAAGACCTTTACAAAGTTTTCGGTCGCCTTATCGGCGTCTTTGTTTCCGAGAACGAACTTCCCGAGCTGGACCTGGAGTCTTCCAAAAGAATTCGCGAGCCCGTCGGCATCAACTCCCGTGATCTTCGCGAGCTCCTTGAACTGCTGAACCTGAACGACCGTCAGGCCCGTCTCCGCGGCAACGTTCCGCGTCGCCTGCGCGTACTCGATCATTCCCTTCGTCACGGAACTGACGACGAGAGCTTGCGCGGCGATCGCCGCCGTCGCTCCGCCGATCGCGAGCGTCGTCGGTCCTACGGCTTCCGCAATTCCGGAAAGAGAGGTCTTTAGGCCCGCGAATATCCCGCCGCCAGCGGCGGCCCCGGCGATGCCGCCGGTTCCAGAGCCTCCAGAAAGCGCTTTCGACGTTATCTCGCCAAGAAGACTTCCTCCGGTCACGCCGAAGAAATTCGCACCTATCGATCCAACGAGGCGGCTCGATAGCTGCGCGCCAATACTTTGAAGCTGTCCGAGAAACGCCCCTGTTCCGGCCGTCAGCCCACCAGTGTTTTTCAGGAACGATTGCTGGCGTTCGAGTTCGAGTGTCATGGCCCTAACGCTGGAGACCTGTTTGTTCGTCAGGTCATTTCGGCTTCGGAGAAGGTCGAGCTCTCGATTCAGAATCGAGACCAACTGCTGGCGCTGCGCGACGACTTCTTTATCGCCCGCGATTCCCTGCGCGACTGTGGCGCGAATCTGCGCGGCCGCACGCTTCCACTCTTCCGCCGACGCGGCTGCTGCTTGGCGTGTCTGGTCGCGGACCGACTGCATGGCCCCGGAAAGGCTAGAAGTCAGCGAAGCCGCGTCGATTCGTATCGAAAGGACCGGCCCTGGAATTGAGCCCATTTTAATTTTCCTTCTTCGTGATCGCGTCGACGATCGGTTGGATTTTCGAAACGACGCGCCGGTGAAGTTGCTGGATCATTTCCGTCTGATTCGCGAGTGCCGGAGCGCTCGCGCCAGCGCGAATGTAGTTCCCTGCGTCAAGATTCGCCGTGAAGTCCGAGCTGAGTTTTTCGAATCGCAGGAGTTCGGTTCCGTAGAGCGCAAACAGCTCTTCGTCATCTTGGGAAAATGTGACACCCGCATCGCGGAGCGCAGTCATAACCTCAACGTGATTCAAAAGCGATTTCAGGTCGATCGGCATTTCGGCGACACCTCAACGACGTGGCGAAAACACTTCTTTTCGCCACGCTTATACTTTCGTTTTCAGATGCGGAAAATTAAGGGCTTACCGCCGCTGCGCGGTACGGGTTTTTGCCACGGTCGCGATTGTTATAAAAGCGGGCGCCGCGCGACAAGCTCTCGATGTCGCCTCGTTAAATCGTCCACGGCCTGCCTGAGATTTTCTCGAACCGGCCGCCAACTGTTTACGAAGTGCTCGACCTGAACCAAAACGGCCCCGAAGAGTTTTCCGCTTCGAAGCTCGCGCTCCAACGCGTCGTAGCGGGAGTGTTGCAAAAATTGGTCCTCAGCCTCTTTAGCGACGGAAAGCCTGCGCTCAACCGCGTTGATTTCTTCCCGCGACCCAGGCTCGGGTTCTGATTCGGACAACCCGGTTGTCCGTCGCTGGGCGGCCGAAGCCCAGAAATTTGATTCTGCGGCCGCCAGGTCTGATGCCTCACGGGCTAGCGTCTCGCCGCGGATGGCTGCTTGGACAGCAGCGTCTGCCTTTCTTTTCTCCTCATTGCGCAGCTTCGCGGCCGCGTATGCCTCGGGAGATTCAAAATCCTGCTGCGTAAACGGTGACGCTCCGACTGACATTTCCCACCTCCACAAATTAGTTTCGTGTGAATCGCCGACTTGCGGTTTTCGTTCAGCTTTGGTTTTCGAGCAGCGCGTCGCGTTCGGCTGTCGTCGATGTAATTTGCTTACGCAGGTCCGCGAGTTTGGTCTTGTTTTCCGCCAATTCATCCTTCGCGCGGCGAAGCGCCTCGCCAACGTGGAGAGCTTGTGGACTAGAAATATCGAGCTTCGCAAACTGACGCTCGAAATCAGCTATCTTCCGAGTAAGTTCGCTGACACGCTGCGCGAGTTGGTTGGCCTTCGTTTCAAGATCGCGGACAGCGTGCTCCTTTTCCGCGAATTCGGGATTGCTTCCCATTTTTTCGTCGATGCTCGTCATTTGTTTTGTTCTCCTTGATGCTCCGTCACTTTTTCAACAACGCGTCGCGGTTGGCCCATGCCTCTTCGAGTTTCGCGCGCAAATCCGCGAGACGCGCTCGCGCCTGGTCGAATTCCCACTGCGCACGAGGGGCTTGACCGCCGTACTCTGTCAGGCTCTTGACTCGGGCTTCGAGCGTATCGACTTCGGGTTTCAGAATGTTGAACCGCCTCTCAAGGGAGCGGACTTCTTTCTCCGCTTCTGCGAACTGCGGGTCGCTCGCCATCCTTCCGTTCACGCCCTGGTCGTAAATTCCCATTGCCGCTCCTTGAAAATAAAAACGGCGTCCAAAACCTCGGACGCCGACAAGCTCTAGGTTTTCTCTCGGGCTCAGGTCTTGTGCCGGCGCGCTCCCCTGGCGATAGCCAGAGTCCACATTTCTTCTCGCCAGCGGTTCATTTCCTCATCTTCTTCTTCGTCCGAGAGATTGCGTCCGAAGAGTAGCTCCTGCCACGAACTGGTTTCGCCGCGGTGCCAGGAATCGAGCAGTTTATTCTGGACGCGTTGCGGACGAACCTCGCGGGCCGGGTCCGGAGTTTCGTCCGGCGTTCCCGTAAAAAGCACTAGCAATTCCTCGATGGGGTCCATTGTTCACTTCCTGCAAGCCTGTTTCGCCTGGCCGGGACGCCTTACCGTCAACCCGAGACTTCTTCTAATGCGCCGGATTTCAACGTCGGCTTCTTCCTTCCGAATTTGGTTAGCAAGTGCAGTGAAGGAAAAGTTAGCGTCCTTCACGCCGCCTTCGAACGCGACGACGATGGATCGTTGAAACTCGTCGTGGTCGCCGTTCCACAAAGGCCAGTCGGCCATTCCTAGCAGATTCGTGAATTGTTCCCACGAGTCTCGCCTCTTGTTTGCTGCTTCGTCTTCATCCTCGCCGGCCGTCGATAACGTGTTCGCGGCGGAAAAGAGGATTTTATATTTCGCGATCTTGCGTCCATTCGAGCGCAGTAAAATCGGCGCGTTGCAAAGATGGCTGACAAAATTCGCGACGAATTCCACAGCGATTGCTTCATCCGCCGCGCAAGCGGCATCGCTAGCTTCAATTTGGCGCACGAGTTCTCCGAAAATGAATTCAACATCCTGGTTTTTATCGTCGGTCATTCGTCTACCTCGTGGTACAAAATGCGCTGCCTGTGGAACGAACAGGAATCGCCCGTGCCCGCACCGTACGACGCCCGGCGCGACGCGAACAACATCGTCGAGCAGGCAGCCGCAGCTTAATTGGTGATTGTTCGCCTTCGGTTCAATCGGGTCGGATACGCTCACTGCACGACCGCCGAGTTCGTTGTCAATGATCTGCATTTTCGGATTCTCAAAAAATAGCGGTTCGCTCAGTTCACGCGCCTGCTGGTGGCCGTTTGCTTCGATTCTTCGCCGTTCGCGAGGCTGTACACGAACGAGCCGAATTCAGAGATCATCGTGTCGATACGGATTTCTTTTTGGAAGTTCTGGAAATTATGTCGCACCCTCTTGTGTAAGTTTTTGTATAACCTTTCGTCGTCCTCGCTGATCGATTGGCCTTGGTAGAGGAAGACCTCGATTAAGCCCAAGGCCGTGAGGCACCGACGCTGGTCGTTCAAGATGCCCCATTGCTCAATCGAAAACTCTTCCCTGGTCACGCCCCGCTCCCGGACCATCTGGGCCAGCACTTCTTCCACATGTGCGGCAAGCTCGGCGGCGCCTGGCACCCCTGCTGGAATCTTGCCGGTTTTAAGGAATCCGTGGACTCCGGTCCGGATCCTTGGGCTCCCCGGGTGAGACGCGCGCCAGGTCGCCAGGTTCGCCGCGCCGGCTTCATCCTGTGCGGCAGTTCGACTCTTAATGCCAAGTGAGTACTCCAGGGATTTGGCCCCGGAGTGAAGCCGCGAAAAAATTCCCAACTTCGCCGTTTTTCTTGTGCGACGATTAAGCATTGTCTAGAAATCTATTAAGGCACGATTCTTAGAATCTCTTCCGCAAGGACTTGTCCTTGCTAGCCTTAATAGAATGTACCGACCTTTAACCTACGTCTTAATTAAGCCTCTCGTCCTAGCCGGCTCGACGGCCCGCGCCCAAGCTCTCGCGGGCCTGTTGACTGCGGAGCCTCGACTTCGCGCGGCGGATGAGCCTGTCGATCACGTGCATCCCGTAGACGAAATCCAAAATCGGAACGGTTCCGTTTTGTTCCCACGTGTTGACGTCGGCCTCGAAGCGTTCTGCCGGTGAGAACACGAAGACGAATTTATCCGAAGACCCTACCGCCGGTTCTACTGCCACGATCCAGTGACCTTTACAGATCAGGAAGCCTGCACAGAACCCACCTATTACACTCCAGTTGCCGCTTGGCGTTTTCGTCGGCCTCTCATACGCAGCGTAGACTTTCCCTGGTTGCTGTCGATTTTGACCCATCGGTTGCTCCGACCTTCAGGTACCCGCATCGACCGCTTCGGCGCTCCTCGCAAGCTCGTCGAGTTGCTTCTTCCGAGCCAAAAGCCCGCGCGGATATCGTTTCCCCGCGCCCCGGAGGGACTCGATCGCTTCGTTCAAGAAATCGGCCGGATTGCAGTAGCAGTGGTAATCTTCCGTTTCGTCGCCGTGGGCGAGCGCCTGGTATTTCTTGAAGATTTTCAGAAACTCCGCCTCGAAGCCATCGTCCATCGCTGCCTTGTCGATTTTCTTTCGATCCAAACCGGAGTATTCCCAGGGGTTGGTTTTTCCTAAAGAGCAATCCTTTCTAGCCAGCGGACGGTCACCGGTTACCGGTAACTCTGTTCTCTGCTCTGTTTCTGAATCTGTTTCTGACTCTGAATCTGAATCTGACTCTGGTGCGTACCCTGAGCGTGACTTCGGGTGTAGCTTTTCCGTACTTTCCGGCGTAGCACTTTTCCGCCGATACTTCTTGGTGCGTTCGTATTCAGACTGGTATCGAGCCCAATTGAGAATGAAAACGGTATAGAGTTTTAGCGATTCGCCGGACACCTCAACACGGATTTTTTCGGTTTCCTCGAACAAAGCAAACGCTTTCAGAACATCAAATTTTTCCGGCATGAGCCCTTGGTACTTGCTCACCGGATAGCCGATGTAGGTGTCGCCATCCTTGCCGGCGCAGACGACTCCCCCATATCGCCCCCGCCCGGCCATGGCCATTAAGTCCGTCCAGAAGGCGCGTTGAGCGCTCGTCAATTGGTATCTCGTCGTACCTTCGAGCCACTCATTGACCCAAAGCTTAATCCAGGTTCGTCCGCCCTCAGTTGGTTTCATTAGTCACTCGTTTTCGGTGCCAGCATTTTACGATTCCGAAAATCCTCACCCCTCGGGATGTGGCTTCGCCTGGGATACGATCTAGCCGCCTTCCCGAACGTCGCGACGATCGCAGCCCTGAGAGCCGCCTTGTAGGCACGCTCGATCTGGCGGCTAACGTTTCCGCATTCGATTTGTCGAATGCGCTCGCGGGTAACGCCGTTTCGGTAAAATTTGGCCACCACGGAGAGAGGGATCTGGTTACGAACACGTTCTTTTGCGTCGATCATTTTCTAGCCTCATTTGCAGGAATAACCGCTCGTCCGAGTGGACCGCCCATCATCGAGAATCCGTCGCTCCGCTGCGTCCAATTCCAGATTCGAATATAGCGAGGCACAGCCCACTTGTTGAGGCGCAGAACGAGGGGGGTATGTGCAATGATCTGTGCCTCCGCGCCCATCGGATCCGGGATAAGTTTGCCCGTCTTCTCTTCGATGACAAAGGGAACCCGGAGCATCATGCGCGCCTTGGCTGGCGCGACATGGAAGGCGGTGAGACGGCCCTCGCCTTTCGCGGCCTCATCCTTCACTTCGTCGGCTTCACCCTTTGCACTTGGAAATTCGACTCGAATCGAACGCACTTGTGGTAAGTCTCCGTTCCTCGCCATATGGCGGTAACGCTCTCCATCGAGCGCGTAGACAGAATTGCATCGCGACTTGACAAAAGCAACAAGTTGCGTTTAGCTATCAGCAAGTTCTATTTGTTAGTAAGTGGGGGGGGGCTGAGCAGATGCGATTGATCCTGGCGAGGTTGAACCAGAAGGAACTCAGATTCTTACTGCGGCTTCTCAATGCAGCCGGTTCGGAGGTTCCAGAGCAACTTAAACCCGTACCCGGTGAGACGGCCCTCAAGACTTCGCCACGGGTTCTACAACGCACGGAGGCCGTTTCGGCCGATGACGCAATTTGGCTCGATGATGCTGGCGAAGCCTTGCGCCGTCGTTATGAGAAGGGAAACGTCGAAGATCGGATGCGGAAGGCGGGAGCCTGGTTCGGAACTCCGAAGAAAAAACGCAACGTAGTCGCTATGCGACATGAGTGGACCTGGCCAAGACTACCCCTATTGAACGCTGTTGTAACGTTCAGAAAGAACCCCGCAAGTTTTGTACATTGGCCGAGTATTGTTGGGCTCCCAGCACACCACCCGTCTGTTCTCATAAACGATCCGTGTGACCTTGTCGGATGGATGGTCACTCGCGGAATGGCGAATCGTCAGCTCCAGAGATTCGTGAAGTGTGCGCGCAAGGAGTGCGGAAAGTTCGGATTGCGCGAGCGCGCGAAGAAGGATGCGAGATTCTGTTCCGTAAAATGCCAGGTTGAAGCAAACGCGGAAGCGCGGAAACTTCGACCAACCGGCACTTTCGGCCACGTATTTATCGAGCCGAATTGATCTATCCCAGCGACCGTCGCCGTCTTTTCGCCGTTCCGGTACTGGCTAGGTGTAGGAATTATTTTTGTTTTGGTCATCGCGTCGCGGTGGTTCTGGTTCTTGACCCCTGCAAGCGGGATTTCTGCACGGGCCAAAAACCGGAGCTTTGCCTTTTTCGTGCATCACGTCGAGTTCCTGCCCACAATGCGGACACCGAGGAATTTCGTCCATCGCTTCCCTCCTTCGCGCCTAATGGGGTTCAGGACTTCGATTTCGCGAGAGCATCGTCGATCTGCTTGAAAATCTTCTTCGCGATCCGGCCGCCAGCGCCCCAGGCAAACAACTGTTGCGCCTTGGTCCCGCGAATATTCACGACCGAGCCTTTGCAGTTGTCGGTGCATCCCAGTGGTGTCGCGTCCACCGCTACCGTCACGTAAAAGCCGTTGCTCGTAAACGAATGCCCGGTGTGAATGTTGATGATCTCGTTTTTGTCGTCGACCGATTCGATCGCGTAGTTTGCTTTCGCGACCGAGAGCGCGGCGGCAAACACTTGCTTCGCACTCTGCTCGTAGTTTTTCTTGTCTTGTGCGGATGCGGAAGAGCCGAGAGTGAAGAGCAGTACCGCAATAGCGGCTAGCTTCATGGAAATCCCCTCTTGCATGCGATTCTGCGCTAGATTTCCCCCCGTAGTCAACGCCGATAGTGATTGACGGTTAACCGACGTTGGACTATACCGCTCGGGAAAGGAGCTGCACATGATTCCAAATCCTAGCAGTGATGATTTCCAGCTACATCGGTTTCCGAATGATAGAGGTTTGGCTCTTTCCTACGAGCAGGTATTCGAGCAGAGGGGCACAGATTGCGGCCTGCATCTTGGCCGCGATCGCATTCCTGGTGTCTGGCTTCGCGCTCCTGGACATCATTTCGAGCGGCTCAAATCTTCCACCGTCGCTTCACTGAGCCGCCTTCGCTGAAGCCTATCGATTTTAGGATTCCTAAAATCTAGAGGTGATTTCCGATAAGGGTTTTGCTTGGGCACTTCGCTGCGACGAAGGATACCACTGTTTCTACCCCCGCGCCACTTTTTCCTTGACACCCTTTTCTTAAATGCGATACAAGTGTGTCGTCATGACTGCCACACTCCTCACCACGGGCGAAGCGGCCGAGGCTGTCGGGATCGGTCGGGTCACGTTGCAACGCTGGATTCGGGCTCGGAAGATTCGAGCGCCGAAGGCGCGACTGCGCGGCGGTATCGGGGTGAGGCTCTGGAGCGTGGCGGATGTCGGGCGGCTTAGACAGGCAAAAGAAAAAATCTACCGCCGTGGTCGAGGCAGAAAAGCAAAGCCTAAGCGATAGAGCAGGCGGGGCGTATCGGTGCATGAACACCGGCACGCCCCTAAACACCACAGGAGGGCACTCCCATGGCATCTGCCGCAGAACTTATCCCGAACAGTTTCTTCGTGCAAGCGATCCCTGCCGTGCTGAAGTGTGTGGAAAAATCTTGTCCGTTTCCGCCGGTGCCAGGCGAAACATTCTGCCGGCGTCACCTCGAAATGTTTGCCGCCTCTGACGACGAATTACTTGAAGAGACGGTCGAAGAATCTTCGCTCCGCCCACATCTTCAGGGATCACAGCGTCGCAACGGAAAATCGATCCAGCACCAGGAGGTGCGCGCCGAGGTATTTGCAGGACGCGTCGAAATTGAGAATCCGATCGGCAGATGGCGTCTGAAGAAAGAGGAGACCAAGGAAAACGGCAGATATAAAGGCATTCTCTCGACCCTCAGGATGGCTCGAATGCACCGGCGCCGCCGCGAGGCAGGCTTGTGCCCCTATTGCAAAACTACGATCAGCAACCGCAAGTACGCCACTTGTGATGCCTGCCGAGAAAAAGGGCGAGAAAAAATCAAGCGGCTAAAGGAATCTGGATTGTGCTCCCAGTGCCACAAGCAGCCTGCCGCCGAGGGGCACGTGTACTGCGCTTCGTGTCGCACGAGACAGAGGACGTACGGAAAACGTCATTACCGCAAAATCACCGCGCATAGGCCTGCGAGAGTTCGCGCTCCGAAGGACGCGCATGGTTACTACCTCTCCGCGGCACGGTCTAAAGCTGCCTGGCGGACGGCCGGTCGGTGTTTATCTTGCGGGCGCCCACGCGACAATTCAACCACGCGATGCCAGATTTGCAGAGAGAAGAAAAACGCCGGCATGCTTCGCATCACACGCCAACGAAAGAAAATGGGAATCTGCGCGAACTGCGGAACACAGAAGGCGAGGCCGGGCCGTGTTTCATGCGGCGACTGCGGGAAGCTTATTTCTAAAAGCGCAACGAAGACAATCCTTCGACTGCGAAAATCCCGGCTGAAAGTTGGGCTGTGTCCTGCCTGCGGATCGCCAAGGGACCGCAAAGGACTGAAGACCTGTTCGAATTGCTCCATAAAATTCTCACGTTACAAGGCAACCTGGAGGGCGAGGAAATCCCCGGGAGGCCACTTCTCGCGTATTCCGGAAACGGTTAACGCGCAAAGGATATAGTTCAATGCCAACTGCCGCGATCGTACTTGCTGCTCGACCGACTTCCCCGATTCGCTCTTTCGCGTTCGTAAACGCGGAACTCATCGAAGGGTTCGACCGATGGCTCGTGGTCCGCAATCGCGCGCGGAGCACGCGAGAGAACTACCGCCGCGTCCTCGATCAATTCGTGGCGTTTCTCGGCCCAGAGAACGCAGCAGCGGCAGACCAGAAAACTCTTCGTCGGTTCCTAGCGGATCGCATGGCACACGGCGCCTCTACGAATGAGCTTTTCCGGTGCCGGTCGGTGCTGCGGAGTTTTTACAAGTGGCTCTGCCTCGCCGGCGTCGTCAAGCAGTCTCCGGCGCTGTTTATGTCCGCGCCGAAATACACGCGGAAACTTCCGAGATTTCTGAGCGAACCGGAAACGGAACGACTCATCGCCGCGGCCGAAAGCCCGAGAGATCGAGCGATCGTCGAAGCGCTCTACGCCACAGGGCTACGTCGCTCAGAGCTTGCGAATCTGCTTCTTGAAGACGTGAGATTGAAAAACGGCACCCTTATGGTGCGCCGCGGCAAGGGCGGGAAAGATCGAGTCGCCATGTTGGGCTCGAAAGCGGTCGAGGCGTTGCGCCTGTATTTGTGCGGTCGCCGCTCCGGGCCGGTGTTCCTCGGGATTCGAGGACGCCTGACCGCAGACTCCATCGCACATACCGTCACCGACACGGCCAGGCGAGCGGGGCTCTGCGGCGTGAGCGCGCACACGCTGCGGCACTCGTTTGCGACTCACCTACTGAATCGAGGAGCCGATATCCGCTACGTTCAGGAACTACTCGGCCACACGAGCCTCAGCACGACTCAGATTTACACGCATGTCGCAATTCAAGACCTGACGAAGACTCACGCGCGGGGCCATCCAGGGGGAGAACAGAATGCGCGCGAGTAAATCCATCGTCAAAAACGTTAAGGTGGAAATCTCGCCGGCGACTCGCGCGAACCCTCCAGATCCGATTGAGTTCGTGAAGGCTCTGGTCGAACAGCACTTCGCCGAGCTCGTGGTTCGTCACGAGGATTTCGCCTTCCGGCCATTCTTCGAAGAAAAAAGCGTCAGTAGCGAAATCAGGCGTCTGCAAACCGTACCGGAGCACCTCGCGTGGGCCGGCATATTCGCAAAGCACGGCTGCATCCACTGCCACAAAAAGAACCTGAATCACAGGGGATGCGGATGCTGTGCGGATTGTTACGGGAAAATTTCGGCGTGGAAGCGGGCTGAAGTTCGGAGAGACGCAAACGACCAGCGCAGCGTCGAGTTCAAGCTATCAGCGTGCGACGCGGAGAAACTGGCGCGCGCGGCGCTCATAGGCGGTGTGGGCGCAGCCGTGCCAGAACTTCCGGCGCCGCATAGTTCGCTCGAAGCCGAGCCGGAGCCGGTTAGTGAAACCACACCCGACTCAATCGAGCCGGAGCGTCACGGCGCCTGGTGTGTGATCTGCCAGCACCCACAGCGCGAGAACATCGAACGAGACTACGTCGACGCCGGAACAAAGCACGGCGCGATCCGGGCGGTCGCTAGGAAGTACGGACTCAAAGGCACGTGCGGAATTTATAGGCATGCCCGAGCGTTCGGGCTCAATGCGAAGCGCGCGGCGCGCGAAAGGGTTTAGCTCAATGAAAAGTTCCCGCTGCCTGACGGCGGCGGATTTGAAGGAGCAACACCATGAAAAACAGAACGAACCATCGCGGAGCACGCTCGATGAAGTCGCGTCGGTACGAAGTGAGTGTGTCGCACAAAGACGCGCGCTACGTCGAAGACGTGAAAAGTCCGTCGCAATTGGTTCTGGCGGAGAGGCTGAAAACCTATCACGTCCGGGCCACTTCACTTCGTGAGGCGCAAGATAAGGCGCGCGCGCGATTCGCCAGAGAGTCGTTGCGGACATCTGTCGCGGGCTCGTATTGGCTCAGGAAAGAAGAGGCAGATTCCGCCAGAAGATCGTAATCGGAAACTGGCGCTCGCTGCGAGACAGCGGATTGGAGGCAACAAATGAAAAAGACTTATCGTATGTACGTGTTTTGTGACGCTCTAAAGCGCTACCGCAGCTATCCGGTGCGTGCGCGTTCGAAGGATGCGGCGTGGGCCGTTGCGACGAGAAAGTTCTTCACGCAGTTCCCCGCCGCGCTAAGGCGCGAGCTCGCGGTGGACGGCGGGTGGCACTACGAACTCCCACGCTAGAACTTCAAGACTCGCGGCCCTTCGGGGCCGCTGTCGAAGGATTTTGGGAATCTCAAAAAATAGGGGGAGCAAATGCGAGCCGCAATCTACGCACGGGTCAGCACAACAAACCACGGCCAGGACGTCGGCATGCAGACGCGGGAGCTGCGCGAGTACTGCGAGCGCCGCGGCTGGACCTGTGCGGGTGAGTACGTCGACATCGGGATCTCGGGAACGAAGGAAAAGCGCCCGGAGCTCGATCGGCTGCTCTCGGACGCGCACCGACGCAAATTTGACGTGGTGGCCGTGTGGAAGTTCGATCGCTTCGCCAGATCGGTCTCGCACCTTCTCCGCGCGCTCGAAACGTTCCAGGCGCTCGGGATCGAGTTCGTGAGTTTAACGGAGGGGGTGGACACTTCGACGCCGATGGGAAAGATGGTTTTTACGGTCCTTGGCGCCGTTGCTGAATTGGAGCGCAGTCTCATCGCCGAGAGGGTAAAAGCTGGATTGCGGAACGCCGTTGCGCGGGGAAAGCGTCTCGGACGGCCGAAAGTGGCCCTGAATAACGCTAGGATCACCTGCTTACGCGATTCGGGACTGTCTTGGCGAACGATCGCGGCCGAGTTAGGGGTTTCGGTCAGAACCGCCCGACGAACCCGGCTATAACCCTGATCCAGGCTGTTCCGACCGTTGGAAAACACGTCGCCGAAACTAGCCGAACGGATAGATCAGGCGCTACCTTCCGGTTCCGGTTCATCCGGTGCCATCGCTTCGTGCCACTTGCTGACATCTACACCGTATGAGAGTTTTGCGTGCTTGAGATCCCACGGATCGTCGAGCGGCACCTGGAATTCACAATCAAACGGAAACGACTGAGCCGACTCCGCCCCGTCCCCCCGCTCAACATCGGAGTTTGACCCCCATTGGAGGGTTACCTCGACCGAGCCGGTGACACGATAGGTAATCTTATCCGCTCCTATCGCGGACACGGCGACGTCATCTACGTAAAGTTCGTCCACCGAAAAGTGCGAGGCCAACTCATCTACTTCCAGCATTGAGTCGCTCAATAGGGCGTCAACCGCGGCACTGTCGAGAGCTTCGGATATCGGCTTGAGTACAGCGTCGCGGCATTCCCGAAGAGCATCAAGAAACGCACCCATGTCCGCGACGGTTCTTTCCGCAACTACGTCTTGCTCGCTTCGATTCCGGAGGATTGTATTCTCGCTACCATGGACGTGTTTGCTTAGCTCAGCGAATGCAGTCAGTAAGCGCGTTCTGAGTGGAGGCAAATCGACCTTCAGTTCGTCCCTTACGAAAGTTTCAGAAAGTCCGCCCTGGATGGCAAATAAAACGCGCTGCCCTCTGGTTGGCTTGCCATCCTGTCTTTCAGATTTGAACCAGGTTGTTTTGACCACTTGATCTTCCGGCGACAACGTATCCATCAAATGCTCGAATAGAATGCGCATCCCGGTCGAAAAGAAGTTGAGGCGCAGCGGGTTGTCATTGTCCGCCAAAGCCCGCCGCGCACCCTCGATGGCCCAGCCGGAAAACTGGTCGTCCACCTTGGGGCAGAGCGCTGCAACGCTTTCGTCAAGGGTGAGTTTGTCGATCTTCACGCTTCGTTTTATACCACACACCCGGCGCACTCCGGCGCGCCCTAGGGGCGATCAATATCCAGGCAGGGTAGTTCAGCCAGGCGCGTCCACGCTGCGTGGCAAAAACCCCTGTCCGTCGTATTGCCTAAGCCTTTGAAAACGCGCGACGGGAATCCGACGTTCCAACCATGGCGGAATCATCTGTTTTAGCCGCCTCGGGTTCTACGTCAAGCCCAGGACAGTGTGATTCAATTACTCCAATGGTAAAATCCGCACGGCCTCGGGAGGCCGCGAGTCCATGCCGTATCGACCTACAGACGAGCAAGCAGCGATTATTGCTCATCGTGCGGATCGGCACGCACGCATTCTCGCAGGTCCCGGTACCGGGAAAAGTGCCACGATGGTCGCATTGGTCGATCATCTACTCGGTGGCAACCCGGCTCCTCGGGTCAAGCTGCTGACGTTCACGCGTGCCGCAACTGCTGAACTCGCTAAGAAAGTCTCGGACCATCCAGCGGTAGCCGCGGAGCATCCGAGCACAATTCACTCGTTTTCGATTTCGGTTCTCTTGCGGAACCCTGGCACCGGTGACTTTCCCCAACCGCTCCGTATCGCGGATAAATGGGAAGAAGCCGAGATCGTTCGCCCGACGTTAGCTCGGCGAATTAAGGTGCGCGTCGATCATCTGGAAAACTTGATCCGTGAAATGGCGGCCAATTGGGAGTTCTTGCAGCCGCGCGAGCATCCCCGCGTCGATGCTGTCGAACGCGCGCGGTTCGTCGGGGCTTGGAATGAACACCGGCAAATCTACGGATACACCCTCTTGGCCGAATTGCCCTTCGCGCTTCGGCAAGCATTGACCGATCACGTCGATCTCGAAGGCGTCGATTACGACTTGTTGATCGTGGATGAGTACCAAGACCTGAACGCATGCGATCTGGAGTTGTTGCGGTTAATGGCCGCGCGCGGCTGTTCGATCATCGCAGCGGGCGATGACGATCAGTCGATCTACTCGTTTAGATACGCGGCACCGGAAGGGATTCGGCGTTTCCCCGATGACTATCCCGGTTGCTCGCGCTATCCGTTGACAATTACGCAACGATGCGGGCGTCACATCATCGAATGGGCGTCCTACGTGATCGCTGGCGATCCCGACCGCCCGCACGATCGTCCGGCATTGGTGTCAGCGGACGGATCTCCAGATGGTGAGGTCGCGTTGCTCGTCTTTCGAAGCGATGGCGCCGAAGCACGGGGCATTGCTACGCTCATTAGGCAACTGATCGAGCGCGATCATGTCCCCGCTGAGGAAATCCTAGTGCTCTTACGCGGGGATCACAACGGCACATTCAGCCGCCCGATCAAAGATGCGCTCGACGACCTACACATCGCGCACTCCGATCCCGACGCGGTGGAACGGATGCTGTCCGAACCGGATAATCGGCGAATGTTGGCGACATTTCGGCTCCTGGCGCAAGGCAGTGATTCATTGGCCTGGACGAGCTTGTTATTGTTAGCGCCGGGCATCGGGCCTGCGTTCTGCGACTACATCTATGAGCGCGCTCGCGTGGCGCGTAATACATTCGGTGAAGCGCTATTCGTTGCTTACGGGGACGATTTCCCCGAGGCACCGCGCTCCGCTGGCAGGGTTCGCACGCTGATGAATTCCGTTGCTGCGTGGCTCGTCGCACATCCGGTTCCGGCGGAAATGCCCGAGGGCGGGTGGGGTCATTGGATCGTCAGGACGGCTGGCGGTGAAGTTGTCCCCGCGCCAACCGCTGCGTGCATTGAATTGCTACACGCACTCGATGATCCGGACGAAGAGGGCCAGGGCTTTAGTCGTTTTTTGTCGCAGATCACTCCGCTCGGAAAGGATCGCGCCATCGCTGAAAGCCGAGGTGTTCGTATTATGACGATGATCGGTTCCAAAGGGCTCACGATGCGGGCTACGATTATCGCCGGAGTCGAGGACGGGATTGTCCCACGGCCTGATGCCGATTTAGGAGAAGAGCGCCGCTTGCTGTACGTCGCGATGACGAGAGCAAAGGAATTCCTGTTCTGTACCTGGGCTGCTCAACGGCGTGGACCAACTGCGCGCGCTGGCCGAGCGCGTGTTCGGGCGCGCCGGCAGCGGAGCCATTTCTTCATTGGCGGTCCGGTTCAATCGCAGGACGGCCCGACTTACCTGCACAACCGCCGGTAGGTCGAAATTTCCGGCTAGGAACGTTGATAATTTTGCCTAGCGGGGCAACAAGCCCCCGCGAGCATCCCCGATTCGCCTAGCGAATCAGCGCGCTGTCCAAGAGATGCATGGCCAGGCTACTAAGGCGCAAATACTCGTAGGCGCGAATCGGATCGGTGATGTTCCCGTCTGCGGTATGGGCTTTTTCGTTTCGGAAGCGATCAATAGCCATCGTCAGGAACTTCACGCCGTTCTGGAAATCTTCATCGACGTGGGGCGCCGCAGCTCCTTCGATGTAGAGTTTTGTTTTTCCAAACGCTTCAGATCCGGTTTCGTAGGTGGTCAGAGAGCGCAGCCTGTCTCGAACGACCTTGAAACCCTTTTCGACCGCCTCAGCGTAATCACCGCTGGCGTACAACGTGCGACATCTTGAGTAAATCTCGGGATGCAGGCTCTTTATCCCAGCGACATCTTCTGACTCCGGAAGCGCGAGCTGCAACCGCTCAATCAGGCTGCCGAGTTTATGAATCCCAAAACTAATCGCCGACTTCCTATACTCGAACGTGAATTGTGGGGACGAGCGATCCATCGTCTCCGTGACAGCCTCAAACTCCCGCGCGATTTCACTCCCCTCATAGGCAGCCTTGAGATCGGTGATTGTGTCCTTGCGCCAAGTCGCGAATAGATGGAGCCAGTCGCGGTATCCTCCGGTTTTCTCCGCGACCTCTGCTTTCGCAGCGACATCTTCACCTTCTCGAATGCACTCGGCGAGCACCTTCTCAACCCGTTCACGCTGCATCCGCAGTTTTGCCATGGCGCGAATGATACGCCGTTGCTCGCCGAACACGAAGCCCCCAGGGGTCGCCGCCTTGCGTGGCGGTAACCCGATTCATTTATCGGCGCCCGCGCTGTTGGCTGTGTGCCGGAAACATTTGACAATTACGAAGGCCGAGCATATATCGGCGGTTGGAGGCAGTCTAATGGGGGCTTCGCCACGCACAGATCTCGCGGCTCCTGAAAAGGAGCTTGTTGATGCGTACATGAATTGTGCGGAAGCCGCCTGGAAATCATTAGTCGATAGGAGAATCTACGAGTGGAAGATCAGTTTTGGTCTTTGGGCTGGCCTCGGGGCATTTGCAGGGTTCATACAGGCACGCTTGCAGCAGCCGCAACAGTTACTGCCGCAGTTCGACTCAGGACCTATGAAAGTTGTGTCGGTACTCCTCGTCATTATCGGCTTAGTTTACACATTCTGGTGGATCCCCGAGTACAGAAAGCGCGATTCCGACGATCATGCCACGGCAGCCTACTTCTGGGACAAAGTAGAGGATTGCTTAGGTGTGAGCTCTCGGCGAAAGATGAGATCGGCGGGCTTCGTTAAGGAACGCGAGCAATATTGGCGTTTCAAACCTTACTCGCATTGGGCTTCGGGTTCGCAGGTTGTCATCACCTGGGCACTTGTGTTGGTCGCGTTGATCTCAGTTCTCCCAAAGCCCACCGCGTGCGTTTGGGGCCTGATCGGATTCGGCGTCGTCGTCATCTTCCTGTCTTGCATCTTGTTAGATTACACCTGGAAAGCCAAGCCTGATCCGATCCCTGGCGCTGCGGATTCGAAAACTGGAAGATGGGATACAGAAGGCAGCTGAGTCAAGATCGCTGCGCAGAAAGAATCAGAATGCCTCGCGGCGCTAACGCTGGCTTGGTAGGCGCGTTTTAGCGCCGGTTCCGGCTTCTAGGCCGTCATTTGCACTGCGAACGCGACAGAAAGCGATGCGGCTGCGCGCATGGTGCGTGCCGGTCCCTCGGCACCATCCTCGCAAAAGGTCAATCTCTTCCCGTAGGCGGCCATGAATGCGGCAGGGCATGGCCAGCTGTAGCGCTTGGCTTGGAGAAACGTCTTGGTCGAAGCGGCAAAAAACCTGTTCCTGATTCTCAGCGCGCTGTTCCCTATTGTTGACCCGCTCGGAGGAAGCCCCATCTTCCTGGCGATGACGAGGGATTACCTGCCGAGTACTCGGAGAGCATTGTCTTGGCGCATTGCGGTGGACAGCTTTTTCTTGCTGGTTGGATCGTACTTTATCGGAACCCACATCCTTTCTTTCTTTGGAATTTCGCTGCCGGTAGTTCAGGTGGGCGGAGGACTTATTGTCATCTCCACTGGCTGGACGCTGCTAAAGCAGGGCAACGATCTTGAGCAGAAGGAGATGAAGCAGAGTATTCAGCCGAACGATCCCTTCCGCAACGCCTTTTATCCGTTGACCTTGCCCCTAACCGTGGGACCCGGATCGATTTCCGTGGCTATCACCCTGGGTGCCAATGCCCCGCACCATCAAGGGTTCAATCTTTTGGGCATTTTGACCGCAATTGTCGGGTCTCTTTTGCTCGCCGCGAGCATTTTTCTGTGCTACGGATTCTCTGACCGCCTGGGACGCGTGCTCGGTCCCACGGGTATGACCGTGATCATTCAACTCACATCGTTTCTTCTCGTGTGCATCGGCGTGCAGATCCTGTGGAACGGGGCCAGGGCGCTTTTGGGTTCGGTGCCCTTGCAGATGCACTGAGCGAACCGATGAAAAACCGTTGGCGAAAAATGTTCAGCAAGATTGAAAACAACCGCCGCGCCCTTGCTTCGCGCTCGGACCGGTTCACCCAGGCAGCGCAGATGGCTACGCTCCAAGAACATCGCCGCGCGCTCCTCGAATCGCCGCGAAACACCGACGAGCGGCGCCTTCTGAAATACGGCTACCGCGTCTATTCGCAAGGGGATGAAGACGGCATCCTGCATGAAATCTTCCGCCGCATCGGCGAAGGCGGGCGGAAGTTTCTCGAGATTGGTGTCGGGACAGGCGTCGAGAACAACACGCTATTCCTTCTCATTCAGGGGTGGCATGGCGTGTGGATCGAAGGGTCACAGCGACACGTGGCCGCCGCGAAAAAGAATCTGGAAGTAGCGATCACAGCAGGGCTTCTGCGCGTCGAACAGCATTTCGTCACCGCGCCTAACATTGACGAGAAGGTTCGAAACGTCGCGCCCGGCGATGTGGACCTTCTCTCGATTGATCTCGACGGCAACGACTACTACGTCTTTGATGCTATCAGGTCGATTCGCCCACGAGTGATCGCGGCCGAATACAATGCGAAATTTCCTGCGGATGTAGCGTGGGTGATGGAATACAACGAATCACATCAGTGGGATTCGAGCGATTATTTCGGTGCCTCCCTCAAGGCACTCGACCTCTTGCTCGCCGAACGCGGCTACGCTCTGGTGGGTTGCAATCTGCTGGGGACGAATGCCTTCTTCGTTCGCAAGGATCTCGCCTCCGATCCGCCCTTCTGTTCGCCTTTCACAGCCGAAAACCACTACGAGCCGCCGCGGTATTTCCTTCTTCCCGCGTTCCAATCGGGCTTTCCCGCCCGATTCGGACCCTACCGCACGGGTGAAAAGCTGAAGCCCTAGGAACCCTGCGTCACGTGTCTGCTCCACCAGGAAAGCAGAGCGGTGCCGCGCTGCCGGGCAACCGGCCGGAGCCTTTCCGAAATCGATGCAAGCGCATCCGAAACCCGCGGCCAACACCAGACAGCCGCTGCATAAATGCCTCTCGCGATTAAGAGCCCCATAATCACCGATAACAGGAGAGCCATAAAGCCGACGAGAAAAATGACGAAAGCTGCTGCTACTTGAATGAGCGGATTGATATTGGAAAGAGTCATTGGCGTTCTCAGGCCGCCGCGCCGCGGCGCGCGAAGTGCATGATGATCAAGATGATCGCGAGCACAGGAAGAAGGTGGATGAACCCGACTGTAATATGAAACGCTAGAAATCCGAGTAACCACAGGACCAGAATCACTACGCCGATTGCTGCCAACATGGGCCTTGCCTCCTCATGGCAATAGTAGAAGGCAGCGGGCATCTCCGCCATACCCGGAAGGATGGAACCTTCCGGGGGCAATCCTGTATGTCGCCTATTTGAAGAAGGTTAGGTATGTACAGAACCCGGGCGAGGCTCTGAGGGACCGCCTTCAGCCGCGGAGACGCCGTGGGCCACTAACGAAAGGGTTGTCGCGCTCGAAGAACCGCAGCTCGCGATGGACTTCCCGTGTAATCCCAATGCGGACGCTCATTCCAATGGAGTTAACTGCGCGCAGGGGAGTGCCAAGCCAGAGTGGGCCGTCGCCGCAGAGATCCACGCCGTCGAGGCGTTTCGTGATGCCGAAGGCCGCGGCAAGCCGGCCGGGGCCGCGCGTCAGATCAAGCAATCGCTCCACGCCGCGCCAGCGCCGCATTAGCGGGATTCCCTCGATTGGCTCGACGGCCCGCAGCAAGACACCGGCGCCGACTCCCGCCGATTCACTGGAAACGTTCAGCATGAAATGATTCCCATAAGTGAAGTAGACGTAAGCGTGCCCGCGTTCGAGAAAGAGCGAACGATTTCCCGGAGTGAGCCCTCGAAAGGAATGCGCGGCGGCATCGCCGGGAAGATAGGCTTCCGTCTCCACGATGCGGCCACTCAGAACGGTCCTGCGGAAATCGTGGACTAGCGTTTTCCCGATTAGAAATCGCGCCAGTTCGGCTGTATCGGATGGCAATTCGGCGCGGCGGAGCCGGCGAAGGGCCCGCGGACGCATTAAGCCGTGCCAGTGCGGCTCGGGAGCGCGTGCGCCGGTCCCGGCAGAATCCTTGCGTGACCTTGCGCGGAGACCGCACGATGGCGTTTCAGGAAGTGTTTTTGCGCGCGCCGTCCCCACGACCGGACGAAATAGTAATTCAGCGCGCCTCCGAATCCTGCGCTGAGCACCGGAACAACTCTGCCGGACCACTTTTCCACGATCTCGCCGGACATTTTCGCTGCGACGCGGTCCATGATCCTCGGCACCAGCCGCTCGATGGCCTGCTTTTCTATGAACTCCCTCCCGAGATCGAGGCCTGCCGCGCTTCCCGCTGCCATCCAAAGTTGGACGACTTCCTCGTCGGTTGCATATTCAAATCCGTAAAGCAGGCTGAGCTTCTGCAGCAGACGGATGGTGATCGCGGACAAAATCCCCATGTCTGGAAGAATCGTCAATAAGCCGCCGACTCCGAATCCCATGCCTTCGAGCGCACCGATGCGAGTTGCGGCCACGATGGTGCGGTTGGCGATGGGGTCAATTACTTCCGGACCGAGAAGAAACATGTCGTCCCACGAACGAATCGAAAGCTTGTGAACCCGCCGGATGTGGCGGAGATACTTGGCGGGATCAACCTGGACTTGATGATAAGCGCGCCGAAGCCCCGCGAGAACAGATGGCTGCAAGAGCCGGATGGATAGCAATTTCTTTTGCTTCTTCGCCATGCGTGAAAACACTCTCAGTTCAAGGAAGCTCTTGTACAGAATACATCGAAAGAGAGGCCAGCGCGAGCCGCCCAGCGAATAAGAAGCAGCTGCAAATCGCGTACCATCCGGCGAACGCGAGTGCAGCACACCCGAGCGTTGATACCGTGGTCGTCGATCTTGCGAGCCATACGTCTCGCTGAAAAACCCTGGCTCGTCTGCCACGCTCCTTTGCCCTTTCGGTTAGTACACACTGGTACCGTAGTTCTATAGCTCGGTTACTGTTGCGCTTCGTACTCTCACAACTGCACGCAGCATAAGCGCATAGGGGTATCAGATGCCCACTGCACTGCAAATTGTTCTGGATAGCGACCGCGCCTCGAAACGCGAAGCACCTGGCAAGGATGCCAGGCGGCGAAGGCGCATCAAGGTATCGCTTCCGCTCGAAGTGCGGCCGTTTGACGCCCGTTTTGCCGACATCGTAGACGTGGGCGAAGTAATTGATTTCACAATGGATGGACTCTACTTCGCGACCTGTATGCCGCACTATTTTATGGGTATGCGCCTCCTCGTCACGTTTCCATTCGGCGACAAAGTGTCCGCCCACAAGAGATTCCTTGGCAAGATCGTGCGCATGGAGCGCCGCCACAATGGAAGCCACGGCATTGCCGTGAAGTTCCTGGTTTAACCTCCAGCGAGGAACCGATGTTTGCAACGATGAGGGGGCCCGGCATGGTCTCACTTCGGCTGGTGCATACGGAAGCGTGGTTTCCCTTTGGGCATTGAAGCAGGGATTGGGCTTGTAAGCTCCTTGAAGCGGCAGAAAATGGAAATATGGAAGAGGCCGCAACGGCCACAACGGAGAGCTCGCCGCTCCCAGCATTGCTACCAAGCTTCAGGCGGGCAGGCAGGAACTGACGATGGAGAAGAAGGTTTCGTATAGCGGAAAGCTCGGGCATTCCGCGCCGGTCCAGGAATCCGACCGGCGGGGCGCCGACCGCGTCCCATTTACAATTACCGCTGATATTGTCGAGCTTAGCTCAGGGGCTCGGTTTACGGCGCGCACCACGGACGTAAGCCCGGGTGGCTGCTTCGTGGACACTAAGATTCCCTTCCCCGTGGGCACGTCCGTACGCGTCACTCTCAAACACGGGAAAATGGCGTTCGAGACGGGCGGTGCGGTCGTCTATTCGCAATGTGGTCTCGGGATGGGAATATCTTTTCAAGATCTGAGTCCGCAGCGTTCCCAGGAGCTTGCAGCGTGGATATTAGAATTAACCGGTGACCAGCCGCTGGCGGCGGACGCGGGGGCACAAAAAAGCGGGGCGCCTGCCGCTTCCGCGGATCGCGCCATGCTGGTTCGCCTGGTTCGTTTGCTGATTGAAAAACGCATATTGACGGAAGCCGAAGGCACTTCCGTGCTTCAAGATCCGCTGCTCTAGGCAGCCGGATCCCTGCGCCGCAAGCTTGGGCCCCGCAAAGGCTTTTTTCGTGTTCGGAGAACCTCGAGGGCTGTGATGAGAAAAAAGAGACTCGGCGAAGTCTTGCGAGAGCGCGGACAAATCTCGCACGCCGACCTCAACAAAGCGATCGAGGATCAGCAGGGTAAGCTCATCCATCTGGGCGAACTGATGCTCGAGCGCGGCATCGTGTCCAAGCTCGATCTGGCCGCGGCCCTAACCGAAGTGACGCACGTCCCCTACGTGGATTGTGAAGCCGTCGAGGTTGATCCCGAAGTTCTGAAGCTCCTTCCTCGCGCCGTGGCGAAGCGGTGTTGCGTGATGCCGATTCACTGCCAGGGTACGAAACTCGTCACCGCAATGGCCGAGCCGCAAAATCTGCACATCATCGACGAACTGCGATTCATGTCCGGGACGGAGATTATTCCGCGCCTGGCTTTCCGCGCCGAAATTGAAACCGCGATAGCGAAGTGGTACGAAGCGGCGGAAGACGCGGAAGCGGCGGTGGCAGACGCACTCGCGCCGGCAGACCAGGACCCCGGCATGGAGTTCGTTTCCTCGAGCTCCCTTCAACGGAACATCGAGGCCATGCAGGAAATGCAGGCCGAGCTCCTTCATAAAAGCACTCCGGCCGTGCGTTTGGTGGCTTCCACGATTTCAGCCGCGGCACAGAAGCAGGCCAGCGACATCCACATCGAGCCGCAGGCAACCGATACGGTAATCCGCCTGCGGGTGGACGGAATGCTGCGCGATTTTCAACGTGTGCCGCGCTCCATTCAGAACTCGGTCGTCTCACGCATCAAAATCCTTTCCGACATGGACATTGCCGAGCGCCGCGCGCCCCAGGACGGCCGCTTTATGGTGCGCATTTCGGGCAAGAAAATCGACCTGCGCGTCTCGACGCTGCCGACGCAATATGGCGAGAAAATAGTGATGCGGCTTCTCGAGTCGGATGCTCCCATGCAGAACTTTTCCGCGCTCGGCCTTGCGCCGGAAATTGGCGCCGCGCTTACCCGCATGCTTCAGTTGCCGCAAGGCATGATCCTCGTGACCGGTCCCACCGGATCGGGTAAGAGCACCACGCTCTATTCCTCGCTGAACATGGTGCGCAAGCCGTCCGTGAACATCATCACCGTGGAAGACCCCGTGGAATATGCGGTGCCCGGCTTGAATCAGGTGCAGGTGAATACCAAGGCGGGGCTGACGTTTGCTTCCTGCCTGCGGTCCATGTTGCGGCAAGACCCCAACGTCATCATGGTGGGCGAAATTCGCGATCGCGAGACGGCGGAAATCGCCATCAAGGCTGCGCAGACCGGCCATCTGGTCCTGTCCACGCTCCACACAAACGACAGCATTTCTGCAGTAACCAGATTACTCGATCTCGGTGTTCCCGGATTCCAGATTGCAACTTCCGTGACGGGAATCATCGCGCAGCGCTTGGTGCGCCGCCTCTGCTCCTGCCGCGACGAGGTGCCGGCTGGTCCCGAGTGGACTTCCCGCCTGGTGCAGAACGGCGTGCAGGATCCTCCGCGGCGCCAGTGCATCCCTACCGGTTGCGACGTCTGCGACATGACTGGATACAAAGGGCGGGTCGGAATTTACGAGATCCTGGTGATGAACGAGCCGATCCGCGCCGCGGTTCGCTCGGGCGGCCGCAGTGACGAAATCCGGTCCCTCGCGCAAAGCAATGGAATGAAGCTCATGCAGGAATACGCCATTGACCGCGTGCGCCAGGGTTTGACCACTCTCGACGAAGTGCAGCGCGTGGTTCCCTTCGAACCGATTCGGACAACTTACTGTTCCACATGCCAGTATGAATTGTCTCCGGCCTTTCTCTTCTGCCCGTACTGCGGGGGGAAAACGAACAACGGTGAAGGTGCAAATTCGCGGCAACACTCGCTTGTGGAACAAGGAGCTGCGGGAGAATGATCTCCAAGAACAACGCCAAGGAATGGGCGCTCTCGCGAGAGGTAAACCGCTACTCAAACCTGCGCGATCTCTCCGTGACCTACGAGGGCGACAGCCAGGATGTCGTTACACGGCCTCCCGACATCAGCACGCGCGGAATGTTCATCAATACGAATCGTACCTTCCCGGAAGGCGCGGTTCTGAACGTCCAGTTCCGCCTGACGCAATCGGGAGTTCGCGTGCGCACCAGATGCGAGGTCCGATATTGCCTGCCGGGCGTGGGGGTCGGTGTGGAATTCGTCGAGATCTCCCCCGAATCTGTGCGCGCCATTGAAAAGGAAATCGAGGCAGGCAACGGTCACGGGCGCCGGAAGACGTAAGTCGCCCCCAACTCCCTAACCGCATCCCCGGAAAAGCTAACGTGCCACTTCGGGAGGGGTATGAAGGTAATTCCCACACTGGGAAAATATTGCAGGCCCCGTCTAAGCCGGAAATCGCATAAGTCTAACGCAATCAATAACAAAGGTACTCGAGCGGGTGGCATGGGGCTTGCTCCGAGCACTCGGGGGATGTTAGCTATGACTGATCGCCGAAAAGCGCGAAGGTACGACGTCCATCTGCCTTTGCAAGTCTGCATGTCTCGCCAGAAACCGGCCGAGTTCTTTACCGCGCAACTTCGCGACGTTTCGCGCACCGGAATTTATTTTCTCTCCAATGTCTCCCTAGCGCCCGGAACTGGTGTTGAGCTCACGTTCGCGCTCCCGACCGAGCGCGAGCGCGGCGCTTCGGTCCTGGTTCGCGCCAGCGCCAAGACCATTCGCGTTTCTCCGCTCCGGGGCGAAGTCACTCCTGTTTACGGTGTGGCCGCTGCAATTGACCGCATCGATTTTGTGCGGCCTGTGATCTCGACGGCCGCCTAGAGCCAATTCTCCTCGCCTAAGCAACTACCTGTCTCCTTCTCGGCTTCCTCGATACAATAGACCTGCGCGTTTGCGCGGGCCCATGCCGCAAGCAACCAACTCGAAAACGATAGGCGGCCTCGAGCGCTCAATTCTTCGCGCCCTTTGCGCGAGCGTCGATCCCCGTGCATCACGCGCCGCGCTTGCCCGCGAGCTCGACGCTCATGCGTGGCAAGAAGTGGATCACCGTGTTGTCTACCAGGCCCTCGGAAAACTTCAGCGCAGCGACCCGCAGCCGGCCCGCCAGCAACTGGCCGTCGCGGCGACTCGAATGGGATTTCCTGATGTGGATTGGGACGATTACTTTGCGCCCAGCGGAATTGCGGACGCGGATCTCCCGCAGCTCGTTCGTCGGCTCGTCGCTCTAACGGTTCGCGAGCCATGAATCCGCGCGTTCTCCGCTGGCTGTCCATCGCCGATGTGACGCTGCTTCCGCTTTTCATTCTCTGGTTCATCTGGCGTCTGCAATTCACGGCGCGGTGGACGTGGGTGATTTTCGCTGTCTGGCTTCTGGCGAGCTTTGCCGCGCATCGCGACACGCCTAAGACGCTCGGTTGGCGCGCGGACAATCTTTGGCCCGCTACACGGCAAGCCATCTTTGTATTCGGTGGAATGGCTGCGGGACTTGTCGTCATCGGACTTGTTCTCCGCGCGTATTGGCCAATGTTGCCTGCCCTATTTCGCTGGCGGAGGATTGAGAGCTATTTCGCTTTCTGCCTCTTGCAGCAGGTGGCGCTCAATTCCCTTCTCCATAACCGCATGATGACGCTCGTGCGAAACGATTGGGTCGCGGCATGTTTCACCGGCGCCATCTTTGCCGCGATTCATTGGCCGAATCCGGTCCTCGTTCCCGCGACGTTTGTCGCTGGAACCATAATGGCCTGGATGTTCGGCCGCCAACGAAACATTATCCCGCTAACGATTGGGCAGGCCATCCTGGGTACACTCGTGGCCTGGGCGTTCCCGATGGCATGGCACCATCATTTGCGCGTGGGGCCCGGGTATTACGGAATGCCGCGCTAGCCCCGCAACTATTCACTGCGTAGGGCTTGCATCGGATCAATGGACGCGGCGCGGCGCGCGGGCAAGTAACTGGCGATGATGCCGACTGCGATCAGCACAAGCGCGACCCCGGCGAACGTCACCGGATCTGTTGGCGTGGTCTCAAACAGCAGCGACTTGATGAGGCCCGTGAGGACGAACGCGCCAACAAGGCCGATGCCGACACCGAGCCCGGCAAGAATCAAACCCTGGCGAAGCACCATTTTCAGAATCGAAAATGGCTGGGCACCGAGCGCCATGCGGATGCCGATCTCACGGACCCGTTGGCTGACTGTAAGGGCCATGATTCCGCCGATTCCCGCAGCCGCGATCAGCAGGGCAAGCGCGGCGAAGACCCCGAGCAGGCTGGCGGTGACGCGAGGGGAAGCGATGGAATCGTAGCGCGCCTGCTCGAGAGAGCGGATGCGCGTGACGGCGGCCTGTGAATCCACGTCGTGGACGGCGCGAGCGATGAGCCGCGACATTGCGAGCGGGTCGCCGGTTGTGCGCACGAGCAGCGTGTTAGGTCCTCCCCCCTCGGACTGCGGAATGTAAAACTCGGAGACCACGCGTTGGGTGAGGCCGAATTCGTGAACGTCGCCCACCACGCCCACAATGGTGGCCCATGTCGCGCCGTCGTCGCCGCTGACGCGCTTGCCGATGGGATCCTCGTGGGGCCAGAACTGGCGCTGTGCAGCTTCGTTGATCATGACCACGATCAGGTGCTTGCCGTCGTCAGCCTCGGTGAAGGTGCGGCCGGCGCGCAGCGGGATGCCGAGAGTGCGGAAGTAGTCGGACGACACGATGACCTGGTTTGCGACCGGCGGTGCCTCGCCGGCGCCGATCTGGCGGCCTTCCACGCGAAACGGGCCGGAAAACGCGGCAGCCCCCGCGTTGACGATTTCGGGCTGGAGCGGGTAGAACGAGGCCATCGCGGCAGACAGAACGCCGGCCTGAGCTTGCACGCGGTCGAGAACTTTCTTACCCACCTCGGCGAGTTGATCGCTGGAGGCGTATTTGCTGAAGCTGAAGGTGGTGCTCATGGCGAGCACGTGCTGAGGAACGAAGCCCGGGTTGACTTGCTGCATCTTGATGAGGCTGCGCAGCACGAGGCCGGCGCCGATCAGCAGCATGAAAGAAAACGCGATCTGCGAGACGATCAGAGCGCTGCGCACGCGGTTCTTACGCAGGCCCGCGCCGGCGGAGCTTCCCTCTTTCAGACTGGCGCTGAGTGAGGCGCGAGAGAAGAGCGCGGAGATGGTCCCGAAAACGATGCTGGTGCCGAGTGCGGCGACGAGCGTAAAGAGCAGCACGCCGGAATCAATGTGGATTTCGCGCGCGCGCGGGGTGAGGCGAGCGGCGAAGTTGGTGAGCAGGTCCAGGCTGCCGTAAGCGATGAAGAGCCCGAGCGCGCCGCCGAGGATGGCGAGAAGGAAACTTTCAGTGAAGAGCTGGCGCAAGAGACGGCTGCGTCCGGCGCCGAGGGCCGTGCGCACGGCGAGTTCGCGGTCGCGGCGAGACATGCGGGCCAGTGTGAGATTGGCGACGTTGGCGCAGGCGATGAGCAAAACGAAAGCGGCGGCGGCGAGAAGAACGAGGAGCGTGGGGCGCGCCTCGCGCGTGAGTTCCTCGCGAAGCGGCGACGCTGCCGCGGCATAGCCCATGTTATCCGGATAAAACTTCGGGTAAGCCGATTGCAGGCGGCCGGCGATGGTGGAGACGTCCACAGTGGCCTGCGCGACGGAGGCGCCGGGTTTGAGGCGCCCGAAGGCTTCGACCATGCGCTGATCGCGGCCCTCCACAACCCGCTTTGATGAACGGAAAGGGCAGGCGGACGTTGGCATATATACGTCGGTCTCGAGCGGATACTGCGGGAGCGGCGGCAGCACGCCGACGACAGTGTGAACTTTATCGTTCATCTCGAAGGTCTTCCCCACGATGTCGGGGTCGCCCGAGAATTTGTTTTTCCAGTACTCGTAGCTGAGCATCAAAACGGGAGCGGCGCCGAGATTGTCATCGCCGGCGAGAAAGGTGCGGCCGAGAAAAGGCTTCACTTCGAATAGATCGAAGTAATTGGCGGAAACGACGGCGGCGCGCACGCGGTCGGGGTCGCCGTGGCCGAACAGGATGAACGACATGGCGTGATATTCGACCAAGCCCGAGAGCGTTTGATTCTGCGCGCGAAAATCCTCAATTTCCTTGGGCGAGAATCCGAGGTCGTCCTGGCCGATCTTCAGCCCCTGCTGACGGATGAAGACGAGTTGCTGGCCATCGGGGTACGGCAGCGGACGTAGCAGGACGGAATGGACCACGCTGAAGATGGCGGTGTTGGCGCCGATCCCGAGAGCGAGCGTGAGAACGGCGATCGCGGTGAACCCGGGATTCTTCTGCATCATGCGAAATGCGTAGGAGCAATCATTCTTCAAGATCTCCCAGTGCTCGCGGGGTGCGGTGGTGAAGATTCCAGCCAGGGTTTCGGCCCACAATCTCAAAAAATCCAGGCCCCCCCCGGTTTCCTTCACTTCGCGCTCTTGTTGCCGAAAGACGCCTTCCATCTCGCCCCCGTGGTTCATCTGGAAATCAAACGGAAGCGCGCGCACCAGCGCGCGAAACAATTTGTGCGAACGCGATGGTTCCGTTCTCTTCATATCGCGAACCTCCTACGCAGTCTCCGGCTTGCGGAACAGTTTCTTCGCATGCGCCTGCGCCACCACCTCTTCCATGCGCCGCGCTTCGGCCACCGCCACTTCCCGCCCGAACTTGGTCAGCTTGTAGTAACGCCGGCGCTCGTCGTCGAGCGCGATTTCCGGGCGCTCGCCCGATTCCGCGATCAAGCCTGCGCTTTCGAGCCGCGCCAGGTTCCCGTACAGCGTGCCCGCGCTCAACCGCACCTTGTCTTCCGTCCGCCGCGCCACTTCCTTCAAGATCGCATAGCCGTGCTTCTCGCCGTCGGCCAGCGCCAGCAGGATGTTGAACGCCGCCGGCGTGAGCGGCAAGAACGATTCCGTCTCGCCTTTCTTCGCCACGATTTCCTCCCTTTGCAATCAGCTTTGCGATTGCTCTCCGGCCATCATCTTCAGCACTTTTTCCGGCGCCGATTCGAAGAGAGCCTTATGCCTGTCCATGCAGAAGTAATACGTTTTTCCCTTATAGGCCAGCTTCGGCGACATGCCCTCGTCGATAGTCATACCGCAAATCGGGCACACCTTGCCGCCGCGCGCCTTCGCATAAGTCGCGTTTGACGCGCCGCTCGCGTCCATCCAGCCCTTTCCCTGATACTCCATCTGATAGACCGTCTCCTCCGCCGCCGCGCGTCCGTAATATCGCTCGACGACGCGCAGCGCCAGATCCATTCCCGACGTGAGTCCTCCCGCCGTCGCGATATTGCCCTCCTCAACAAACCGGTAGCCGGGCTTCACCCGAATTTCCGGATGCTCCAGCGCCAATTGTATGTAGGCGGAGTGGTGCGTCGTGGCCGCCTTCCCTTTCAGAAGGCCGGTCTTCGCCAGAAGAAGCGCCCCGGTGCAGACGGACATGGTCAGATCGGTGTGCCTCGTGGACTCGCGAATCCAGCCAATCATTGCCTCGGTATCTCCGTTTTGCGCCGGGATCACGATCACTTTCGGCTGCGGCGCATTCTCGAATGTATAGTCCGGCACGATCTTCATGCCGCCGGAAGCTCGAATCGGATCTTTCTTCTCCGCCACCGTGTACAGGCTGAACGGCATTTGGTCATCCATGCTCGCGCCGCGCGAGGGAATCGTCACGTCCTGGAACACCTCCCACGGGCCGCAGAAGTCGATCATCACCGCGCCTTCTGAAACCGCAAACGCCACGGGAATGCTCCCGCCGTCCGCTGGCGGCTTGAGGGGATTCACCACGTCGCCGCCTTTCGCGGCGGATTGGCGGTTGGACGATAGCTCCGATCGGCAGCGTACAGCTCCAGCCATCATTCTCGTTCTCCGTTTTGCGCCGATCACATCACTTTCCTGCGGCGCATTCTCAATGTATAGTCCGGCACGATCTTCATGCCGCCGGAAGCTCGAATCGGATCTTTCTTCTCCGCCACCGTATACAGGCTGAACGGCATTTGGTCATCCATGCTCGCGCCGCGCGAGGGAATCATCACATCCTGGAACACCTCCCACGGGCCGCAGAAGTCGATGATCACCGCGCCTTCTGAAACTGCAAACGCAACGGGAATGCTCCCGCCGTCCGCTGGCGGTTTGAGAGGATTCACCACGTCGCCGCCTTTCACGGCGGATTGGCGGTTGGACGATAAGCTCCAATCGGCAGCGTACAGCTCGCCTCCCACGAGCCCCAACGGAAACGCAGCCATAACTCCACCTACGGCCGTTCTCTGCAGTAATTCCCTGCGCGTAATCTCTTTTCGCGTCATTTCCAGCTTGCCTCCCCTTCTCAGTGTCCGCTCCCGAGCGTGTCTATCGTCGTACGGCGTACTACATCGTCAGACGGTATAGTGTATCGCAGGTCAGCCTCCAATTCCCCGCGCTCGCAACTAATTGGATTGAGGCTCGTTATGCGATGGCAAGCTCGGAGGTCGGCGTTGGAGGTGTGCGCTTGTGGGACGCAACTGTCGCATCACGGACAATCCTGCGCCACAACGCCTCTACATCGCGAGACGTGCTTCGGATGCGCTCATCGCGCACACTCGTTCGTCAGTGCGCGGCTACTTTCTTGCCTGGCGCAACCTTCTTCAGCAGCCAGCCGAGTGGCACGGTGAAGAACGCCGCGAGCGCCAGATACCGAAAGTCGTCCACGTACGACCACAGCGCGGCTTGCTGGTCCACGCTAAGCTCCACCAGTTTCAGCGCGCGGTGCAACGCGTCAACGGGATCCACGCGCGTCGCCATCAAGCCTTGGAATGTGTCCAAAGTGCCGCGCAGCAGCGGGTTCTGCAACGTCACGCTGTGAACCAGCTCCATGCGGTGCACTTGCTCGTGCCGTACAAGCAGCGTATTCACAACAGCAATCCCGATGCTCCCGCCGAGGTTTCGAAACAAATTGTAAATTCCGCTCGCGCTGTTGATCATTTGATCCGGCAGCGTGCCCATCGCCACTGTCGCCAGCGGCACAAAGACAAATCCCAGGAAGAATCCACTTATTGTAATCGCCCAGAATAGAGAAGTCGGCGCAATGTCGAGCGTTACATGTCCCAGATACAAATTGCATATCCCTACGCCGAGGAACCCGATACCAATCAGCCGCCTTCGGATGCGCTCATCGCGCACACTCGTTCGTCAGTGCGCGGCTACTTTCTTGCCTGGCGCAACCTTCTTCAGCAGCCAGCCGAGTGGCACGGTGAAGAACGCCGCGAGCGCCAGATACCGAAAGTCGTCCACGTACGACCACAGCGCGGCTTGCTGGTCCACGCTAAGCTCCACCAGTTTCAGCGCGCGGTGCAACGCGTCAACGGGATCCACGCGCGTCGCCATCAAGCCTTGGAATGTGTCCAAAGTGCCGCGCAGCAGCGGGTTCTGCAACGTCACGCTGTGAACCAGCTCCATGCGGTGCACTTGCTCGTGCCGTACAAGCAGCGTATTCACAACAGCAATCCCGATGCTCCCGCCGAGGTTTCGAAACAAATTGTAAATTCCGCTCGCGCTGTTGATCATTTGATCCGGCAGCGTGCCCATCGCCACTGTCGCCAGCGGCACAAAGACAAATCCCAGGAAGAATCCACTTATTGTAATCGCCCAGAATAGAGAAGTCGGCGCAATGTCGAGCGTTACATGTCCCAGATACAAATTGCATATCCCTACGCCGAGGAACCCGATACCAATCAGCCGCCGCGGATCGAATTTCGTCATCAGAAATCCAACCAGCGGCATCGCGAAAATCGCGCCGATTCCGCGCGGCGCCACCGCGATCCCGGACGCCAGCGCCGTGTACCCCATCAGCGTCTGGAAAAACAGCGGCAGCAGCGTCACCATCCCGTACACCACGCCGCCAAACATAAATATCTGCAAGCATCCAATGCCGAAATTTCTGTATTTCAACACGCGCAGCTCCACCAGCGGCTTATACATCCTCAGCTCGCGCCACAAGAACGCCACCAGGCCCACAACCAGAAACACCGCCATCCAGCGAATCAGGCTCGATCCGAACCAATCGTCCTCCTGTCCTTTATCGAGAATGATCTGCAGCGCGGCGAGCCAAATCGCCAGCAATCCCAGCCCGATCCCGTCAAACTTTCCCGGCTTCGCGTCGCGAATGTATGGCGGGTCGGTCACCAGCCGGCTGATCATGATCACCGCGAGTATGCCGATCGGAATGTTGATATAGAACGACCAGCGCCACGTGTACGTCTCCGTGATCCACCCGCCCAGCGTGGGCCCCAGCACCGGAGCCACAACCACGCCGAATCCGTACGCCGCCATCGCCTGGCCGCGCTTCGCGGGAGGAAAACTTTCCAGCAGGATCGATTGCGACAGCGGCTGCAACGCTCCGCCGCCCGCGCCTTGCAATGCGCGCGCGATGAGGATCATCCACAGGCTCGTCGCCGCGCCGCACAGAAACGACGACACCGTAAAAATCATGATGCACGCGATCAGAAATCGCTTGCGCCCAAACCGTTGCGAGAACCATCCGCTCGCCGGCAGCACGATGGCGTTGGCCACCAGATAACTGGTCAGCACCCAGGTGGCTTCGTCGGTCGTCGCCGAAAGGCTTCCGGCGATGTATGGCAGCGAAACCGCGGCGATGGAAGTGTCGAGCACTTCCATGAACGTCGCCAGCATCACGGCCATGGCGATCAGCCACGGATTCACGATCGGGGGATTTTGAAAATCTTCAGGCATGCCGCGTGCGTCCCTGCAACGGCCGCGGGACGCCGGACATGATAGCCGCAGAATCTGCCGTTCCGGCAGTTTTTCCGCACACAATCCCGCTCGCTATTCAGATGCTCGGGTGGTGTTTCGGACTCTGCCGATGACCTGGCGTTTTTCGTAGGGGCGCAGCATGCCGCGGCCGTTTCTGACCGCAGCTCGCAAGCAACCACACCGTCGTCATCCTGAACTCGGCGGTTTATGCCGAGTGAAGGATCTCTCGGTGTCTTTCTCAAGATACGAAGAGGGATTCTTCGCTGCGCTCAGAATGACGACAGGCGGGCTTCGCTCAGCGGTTGGGGAGCCCCAGCCTTGTGTGCGGCCAGCGACCCTCCTACAAATTCAGCTCGCCGTACTTTGCGTCCGCAACTTCGCGAGCTTTCGCGTACGCCCTGGTGGGAGTTTTCCCGTGCGGATTCGTCCAGCGTCCGGAAATCGCGAGCTTGCACCGGGGGCAGTGGCCGTCGCGCAGTCGATTCTCCAGCACGTCGTGCCACGACCGCCGGATCAGCATCGCGCCGCACGACGGGCAACGCGTGTGCGCGCCATCGCTGTAGATGTTCCCTTCGTAGACGTAATGCAGCCCCGCCTCGAGCGCGATGGTCCGCGCCGCGTGCAACGTCTCCGCCGGCGTACGCGGCTTGTCCTGCAGCTTGAAGTCGGGATGAAACGCCGTGAAGTGCAGCGGCACATCCGGCCCCAGGTGCTCGAGCACCCAGTCGCACAGCCGCCGCGTTTCATCCTGCGCGTCGTTGAGCGTCGGAATCATCAGGTTGGTCAGCTCGAACCACACATTTGTCTCGTTCTTCAGCCACACGAGCGTGTCGAGCACCGGCTGCAAATGCGTCAGCGTGATGCGCCCGTAAAACCCCTCGGTGAACGCTTTCAAGTCGATGTTCGCCGCGTCGATGTGGTCGTAGATATCGTGAAACGCTTCGCGCGTGATGTAGCCGTTCGATACCATCACCGTGTTGATCCCGTATTCTTTCGCCGCGCGGCAAATATCGATCACGTACTCGCCCCAGATGGTCGGCTCGTTGTAGGTGAACGCAAGCGACGGGCAGCCGTTGCGGATCGCCAGCAGCGACACGTCCTCCGGCGGGACGTACGACGACCGCACCTGGTCCGCTTTCGATTTTGAGATGTCCCAGTTCTGGCAGAAGAAACAGCCCATGTTGCATCCCGCCGTGCCCATCGAAAACACGCGCGTGCCGGGCAGAAAATGATTCAGCGGCTTCTTCTCGATGGGGTCAATTTGCATCGCCGCGGGATGCGCGTATCCCAGGCTGTAAAGTTTTCCGCCCTCGTTCACACGGATGAAGCAGAATCCCGCCTGCCCTTCCCCGATGTGGCAGTGCCGCGGACACAAATAGCAGTGCAGCTTGCCGCTCGGCAGCGCCTCCCACCACTGCGCCTCATGCATCTCGTCGGTTTTCTGCAGTATTTTTAGGTCTTCCATCGAGCTACACCGTTCGAGCCATTATACGCCTCGCGTCTGGCCTGTCGTACCACTACTGAAACTGTCCTTTCGTCCAGTTATGCCGCGCCGAACTTGCGCCTAGCCTTGAGTAGTGCACGAAGCCCGCGCCATAGCACCATATCGAGCACCATCTCGCGACCCACACCGCGTTCCGAACCGGCGCGGCATTTCGCTTTCTGCCGCATTATTCAGTACGCGCGCGATCGTTTTTCTCTCCGCCTTGCTCTGCGCTGCGGCGCTAGCTACCTCTCTCCAGTCACAAAATGTTATGCGTTCCACGCTCGAGGATCACACAGAGCGGATCGCCGACCCGAACGAAGTGCGCATGTTGGACCTGATCAACAGCGATCGCGTTGCGCCGTCGTCGCTGAGCGAAACAAAAGGGCGCGCGTATCCCCTTCAGTGGGATTCGAGGCTCGCCGCCGTCGCCCTGGAGCACTCCTTGGACATGGCTCGCAAGGGGTTCTTCAGCCACCAGGGTTCGGACGGCAGCATGCCGCCCTCGCGCGTTTCCAGGGCCGGAATTCAGTGGCGTTCCACCGGCGAGAACATCGCCAGGGTGTACGACGTGAATCAAGCCGAAGACCTCTTCATGAACGAGCCGAAATTTCAGTCGAACCATCGCGCCAATATCCTCAACCCGAACTACACGCACGTTGGCGTGGGCATCGCCAAGGGGCCCAGCGGCGCGCTCTACATCACGCAGGAATTTGCCCAACTCCGTTAGCGCCACCTTCTTCTCCTTTGCCTCGCCGGCTCTTTTCCGGGAAGCGCCGTTCGTGTTGCGATTAGAAAAAGTGATGTGGCGTGTTTGCAGGCACTTACGCTGGTGTCTAATAATGGAATGTTGCGATTAGAAATCAGGGCCTTCTGACTGAGAGCGATTCCTGGTGCGCACACGCCAGATTGCGGGCGCGACGGTGAGCGCCAAAAAGCGAGTTCAGGACTGCAATTCACATAAGCACCTCGGGAATAGGGTCGCACAAGGGGTTTAACGATTATTACTGACCCAGGGTACAGGATTGGTACAGGTCCTGGTACTGGACGTGGATGTGGAAGGGCTCGAAGCGCACAAGCTAATTACCGAAGTAAAAGAAGGAAACGAATTTCGCTTTCCTTGGATTCGAGACTGGATAGTTTCCATCGTCAAGCTGTCTTAGAGTCGAGTTGAGACTTCATTCGAGAGAACCCGCCGACCCTTGAAAATCAAAGGGTCGGGCACCCAGCGGGTGCGCCCTTTTGAGAGAGCGCCCGCGAAGAGCACAGACAGGATTGTCTGTGCCACCAACTACGCAATGTCCGCGAAGAGCACAGACGGGATTGTCTGTGCCACCAACTACGCAATGTCCGCGAAGAGCACAGACAGGATTGTCTGTGCCACTAACTACGCAATGTCCGCGAAGAGCACAGACAGGATTGTCTGTGCCACGACGGACATAAATGTCATGAAATAGCACAACGCGTTAGCCGAGCGCGAGGCATGAGCAGCGCTTTCCTCAGGGGCTAAAGCCGATCGTATTTTCAGCCCTTTATGTCGGAGCTAAAGCTCCGACCCCCTAAGGAGCTGGAATAATTAAATGGCGCGCGCGCTTAGCCGCGAGCCGCCCGCCGGGCTTTCTTCCCCTCGGCCACCGCTTCCTTCAATGAGTTGGCAAATTCATCCGCCTGCTTCTCGGCGATATCTCGCGCTGTGCCGTAACGCTCCTGCAGCTTGCCAACAAGTTGTTGCCTCTTCCCGTTAATTACATCGAGGTCGTCGTCAGTCAACTTACCCCACTTCACCTTCACTTCTCCCTTGACCTGTTTCCACTTACCTTCCACCTGATCCCAATTCATGGTTCCTCCTGGAGGCGATTGCTTCGGGTGAATGCCGCGATTCCATAACACCGCAATGCCGGCGCTTCGGGAATACAGGTTTGCCTTGAATGCGCCGCGCGGGATCTGGTAGTTGCGCGCCAAGCGGGCGGAATCCCTACAGCAAAGCTCTCCACCCCCTACCGAAATGACTGTATGGCTGTTCCGGTGCATTCCATCGGAGACTTGAGCAGCAAATGCGCCGGAGGAACCGGAGGAAGAAGACACCGGCAGAATCTGTACCAGCTCACAGGAGGATTTATGCTGAATTGGGCCGTTGCGTTTTTTGTGATTGCGCTGATCGCCGCGATATTCGGATTCTTCGGAATCGCCTCGGCAGCGGTGGGGATCGCCAAGATTCTGTTCTTCGTTTTCCTGGTGCTGTTCCTCGTGTCGCTCGTCGGCGGACTCATGCGCCGGGCTTGATGGGCGCCTGCATTTCGTAACAGCGCGGATAACGAAAGGAAACGATGAAAACGACAGCATTGCCGGGCCTGATTCTGGTGGTGCTGGGAGCGCTTGCGCTCGCGTACCAAGGAATTACGTACACCACGCACAAGAAGGTGCTGGACATCGGTCCGATTCAAGCCACGGAGACGGAGCATAAGACCATTCCGTTGCCTCCGATTCTCGGAGGCATTGCTCTGGTTGGCGGGATCGTGCTGTTGGTAGCGGGCAGCAAAAAAGCATAAGCATATCCTCGCATCGGCCATCACCGCCGTTCCTCAGGGCAAGAGCCGTGATGACGGCTCGTCAAATTAGAACACCACCAACTGCAGGGTCATTCTCGCCCGCGTTGAGCCCGGCGGCGAACCGCAACCCATTCGAGGAAGCGCTCCATACGCGCGCGTTCGCGCCACATGAGGGTGAAGAATTTGCGCGCGTCGAGGTCCGCAGCTTCCTGGCCGAAAAACGTCTCCATGCGCCACCGGACGTAGGGCGAACGCCACGGCGCCAGGCGATGCCCCTTCGAGATAATCCAGTAATAGCGCAACGCGTTCAGCATGGGCGGCGGCAATCCCGAGCAGATGATAGAATCGCGCAACGGGCGGCGAGGCGCGAATGACGGCGGAAGACCACTACTACGCGGGAATCGATTTCTTCGGCGAAGGCAAGCTGGACGAAGCGATCGCGGAATACAATCGCGCGCTCGAGATCGACCCGAAATTTGCCGACGCGCTGCATGGGCTGGCGCAAGCGTATCACGCCAAAAAAGATTTTGACCACGCGATTGAAGCGGCGGAGCGCATCGTCGTGCTCGACCCGGACGACATTCTCGGGTGGACCGCAATCTCCCGGGCCTACCAACAGAAAGGGATGGTTCCCGAAGCCGAGGAAGCGGGAAACAAAGCGCGCATACTGGGATGGAAGCAGCAGTTGAAGGAACAGAAACAGCCGCCGGGAGGAAGTTAACGGCGCGTGCGAAGGATCACTTCGCCGACGAGCGCGGCGTTGCCTGCGGCCGGCGCGCCATCGGGCAGCGTAAGAATGTCTTCGAAGCCGACGCGCGTGTCGTAGCCTCGCTTCGCCGCAACGTCAATCATTTGCCACGCAATCTGGTTCATGCCGTGGAGAAGGCGCGGCAGCGCGATCCGCGCGCGGTCGAGAACGGTTTCGATGCTATCCATCATCCAGAGCGCCTTTTCCAGGATTTGGTCCATGGGTTCCATCAGGATGCGCAAGCATTTCGGGGCAAGTTTGCTGCGGACGAAAATTTCGGTCCCGTGAACGTTGCTGACGGCGGCTTCGATCGCGACGCCGCGCGAGATCAGCAGCTTAGCCAGCTCGGCAGCTCCTTCCTCTGCGAAATTGACGGAAGCGAAGCTCGGCAATGCGGTCCACGCGGCGACAGCCTTGAGGCGCAACTTCGAGTCGTTCAGAATCCACGCGCCGGTGCTTACGCCAAACGGCGTTGAGGGGACGGCGGCACGAACCGCCGCAACCGCCGCTGCGACGTCACGGGGATCAAGGCTCTCGCGACCGTCCCGCGCGCGCACGTGAAAATGAATGGCCCCGGCTCCAGCGGCAACAGATTCCCGCGAAGCCGCCGCCAATTCATCCGGCGTCAGGGGAACAGCCGGATGCTCGGCGCGTGTCCGCCCTCCGTTAAGCGCAGCTTCGATCAACATGCGGTGGGGTGTCTCCATCGGGAAACGACAAGCGGGACACATTACTTCCGGCGCGGCAAATATTCAAGCAGCGCAGGGTGCGGCGATGCGGCAGCAACGCTGCGGGTGCGGCATGCGAAACATTTTGCTTCTGGCGGCGTAGTTACCTGTGGGCCTAGACTTATCCAATTGGAAGGAATGCCGGAGGCAGAATGTCAAACGGGCGCGTGTACCGAAGGTCCATCACAGGCGCGTTGATTTTGATCGCGTTCGGGGTGCTATTTCTTTATGCCAACCTGCGGCCGGACTTCGATCCGTGGTCCGTGTTGTCGCGTTATTGGCCGCTGATTCTGATCTTCTGGGGGCTCGGCAGGATTTTCGATTACTTCATGTTCGAAAGAACTGCGGGCAACGACACACCGACGGTGCGCGTCTCGCACGGCGGCGAAGTGCTTGCGATTATTGCGCTGGTGGTGCTGTTTTTCATTGCCGTCGGCCATTCGCGGACCCACGCCACTTTGACCCATGAACAAAAGTCCGTGGACGTGCAGGGCGCAAAGTCGCTGAACGTTTCCGTTGAAATACCCGCGGGAGAGCTGCACATCGCCGGCGGAGCGAGCGCTACCAAGGCGCTTGAAGCTGACTTTGCGTACCGCAAATTCGGAGGCGGGCCGCGGGTGGACTACGACGTGAACGGCGGCCAAGCTTCCCTTTCCATCGGCAACAATGAATCGCACATCACCACGCACTTCGGCGGCGGCGACAATCACTGGGATCTTCGGCTGAACGACGCCCTGCCCTCGGATTTGAAAATTGAAATGGGCGCGGGCCGCAGCGATTTGCAACTCAAGGGCATGGACCTGGGCCATCTGGACCTGGAGATGGGTGTGGGTGAAATGGAGGCGGACCTGACAGGCGACTGGAAACGGAATCTGGACGTGCACATTCAGGGGGGAGTGGGCAGCGCGACGATCCGCTTGCCGAAAAACGTGGGCGTTGAAGTGACCGCGCACGGCGGGATCGGATCGGTGAACACGGACGGGCTTGTGCACCGCGACGACACCTACGTGAACGACGCCTTCGGAAAAAACCCTGTGACGGTGCGGGTGGATATCGAGGGCGGCGTCGGACACATTCATCTCATATCGGAGAGGTGAGGGAAAATCGCAGTAAGAACGCAGACGCCAACGAGAGCGAATGGAGCGAGGTCAAGAGGAGAGGCGGCGCACCCAGATGCGTTCGGTGGCAGGTTTGCCGAGGTGGATACGGCGCGCGCCGTTGCCGGCGACGTTGAGGGTCATGGTTTCGTCGTATTCGCGTTGATGGAGACGGACGCGCGCGCCGGGACGAAGCGCCCGATTCGCGAGGAAGTCGAGAAACGCAGGGTCTTTCTCGTACACCCGCAACACTTCATACGAATGGCCGACTTCGGCCTCGGAGAGGCGCACGGCGCCGTGATTGCGGCGCAAGCGGCGCAGCCCGCCAAACAGCGGCACGCCGTGGGGACAACGGCTGTCGCGGCCGAATCGCTTCAAGAGAAGTTTAACGACTTCGGGCGAGATTCCGTGTTCGAGCTTCTCGGCTTCGTCATGCGCGCGAGGCCACGCGAGGCCGATGACCTCAGTGAGAAGTTTTTCGGCAAGGCGATGGCGAAGGACGAGGTGCTGCGCGATTCCCTTCCCTTTCGGCGAAAGCTCGATGCGCCCATTGCGAAGGACGCGCAGATAGCCGCCGCGCGTCATGCGCTTGAGGGCGGCTGTTACGGCAGGAGGAGTGACGCTGAGATCCTCGGCCAGGCGCGCGCTGATCGGCACCTGTTCCTCCTGGACGATTTCCCAGATGGCTTTGAGGTAGTCTTCCTGCGAAACGCTGGTTTTTTCGCGACGCAAGGCTTTGAATGCTCCCTAGGAAAATGCAACGTGGACAGGCTGGAGTCTGTCCCACCCAAACCCTCTCCAGCATGTGAGCCGCGCTCATCGAACGGCGATGCTGTGCCGGGCTGAAAGTCCGGCGCTACATTTAATTCCTATTCGCACCGCGAAAGCTGCCGACGTTTTAATGCCGGTTTACGCCGGAGCGTTGTTCTTAATCTTCGCCCGAAGGCGCGCGGCCAAGTCCGCCACTCGCGCTTCGATATCATCGCAGATGCGGCGATAGGTTGCCAAATCGTCGCCGTAGGGATCCTCGACGCTCCAATCTTCAAAGGCGTAATCGCCGAAGCGCCCGCGCCCGGCGTAGCCCGACATGTTGATAATCAAGTCGGGTTGAAAGCGCTCGATTTCGCCCAACCCCTTCGAGAACTGCCCGGCGGAAGAGACACCGCGTTCCCGCAGGACGGCCTCCGTGGAGCTTTGCACCACACCGAGCGGGATGATGCCAGCGCTGGCAGCTTCCATTACATCCCGCGCCGAATGGCGCGCGAGCGCTTCCGCCATCTGGCTGCGGCAGGAATTGCCGATGCATACGAAAAGCACTTTGGCCGGCTGAGACATCGGGTCACAAGCTTCTCATAAGTTCCGGCCGGCCGACAGGGAGCTTCGTGACCATGGGCCTGCCGCGAGAAGGATCTCAATGCGAGCGTGCTCAAACCCAGTACAGCGGCGGAAACGCGAAGCGCTCATGAGCGCTTTGCTCAGATACGAAGCGGCCCGCCGTCAGAACCGTTGCGCGCGAGCTTCAGAAAGGTTTCATGCACGACCGTATCGTCCGTCAACTCCGGGTGAAAAGTGGAAGCGAGGATGCGGCCTTGCCTCACAAGCACCGGATGGCCCGCATCCTGCGCGAGGACCTCGACGCCCGCGCCAACGGACTCGATGATAGGCGCGCGGATGAAGACCATTTCGAGAGGCTCTTTCCGCAGACTGGAGGGGCCGAGATGAACGTCACTGGCCACCTGGCGACCGTACCCATTGCGCAGAACGGAGATGTCCAGCAGTCCGAGCGAGGCTTGCGCCGGGCCGTGGACTTCGCGAGCGAGCAGAATCGCGCCGGCGCAAGTACCGAAAAATGCGCCACCATCGGCCGCAAATTTCCTGAGCGCGTCGAACAGACCTTCCTCGGACATCACTTTGAGGTGTGTGGAGCTTTCGCCGCCCGGAAGAATCACGCCCGAAAGGCCGGCGAGATCGCCGGGCAGGCGGACGAAGGCGTGGTCCACGCCGAGGCGGTCGAGCACCCTGGCGTGAGCTTCGTAGTCCCCCTGAATGGCGACGATTCCGATTTTCATTTCAACACCCAACGGCAAGGTAACCACAGATGAACACTGATGAACGCAGATGCCGGCGAATCGAAATGATCCTGTTCAGCCGACGCGATTGGCGGTCTGGAAGCTGAGATCCTTCAGGCATCCTTGCCGGATGCCTTCAGGATGACAGGTCTCTTTGTTCTCACAACCGAGCGTGCTCACCATCACCAACCACGAGTCTGCAGGAGATCCTTCTCCTCGATCTGGCGGACGTCGAGCCCCTTCATGGCATCGCCGAGATCTTCCGAAGCTTCGAGGACGATCTTGGCGTCCTTGTAATGCGTCGTGGCCTTCACGATGGCGCGGGCGCGCTGCGCCGGATCGCTCGACTTGAAAATTCCCGAGCCGACGAAGCACGCTTCCGCGCCGAGCTGCATCACAAGCGACGCGTCCGCGGGGGTGGCGATGCCTCCGGCCGAAAAATTCGGAACCATCAACTTTCCGTGCTTCGCGACCCACGCGACCAGCTCGAACGGCGCGCCGAGCTCCTTCGATTCGTGCACGAGCTCTTCTTCGCCCAGAGTGGTGAGGCGCTTCATGTGGCCGACGATGGCGCGCATGTGCCGGACCGCTTCGACGATGTTCCCGGAACCGGCTTCTCCCTTGGTCCGTATCATGGCCGCACCTTCGGCAATGCGCCGAAGGGCTTCGCCGAGATTGCGCGCGCCGCAGACGAACGGAACCTTGAAGCCGTGCTTCCAGACGTGATGCTCTTCATCGGCGGGAGTGAGCACTTCGCTTTCGTCAATGTAATCCACTTCGAGGGCCTCCAGCACTTGGGCCTCGGCGAAATGCCCGATGCGCACCTTGGCCATGACGGGGATGGACACCACGTCCATGATCTCCCGGATGATGCGCGGTGCAGCCATGCGCGCGACGCCTCCTTCCTTGCGGATGTCCGCAGGCACGCGTTCGAGAGCCATCACGGCGCAGGCGCCCGCGTCTTCCGCGATCTTGGCCTGCGCGGCAGTGGTGACGTCCATAATCACGCCGCCCTTGAGCATCTCGGCGAGGCCCACTTTGACGCGCCACAAGTTGTTGTTCATCAGATCCATTTTCATTTCCCCCTAAAGTATCGCCACCGAAGAGAATCCTTCGATCGTCCGCGGCGTGCCGGACTCCCTCAGGATGATGCTCCTCGCCGGCTCGAAATATCCACAAAGCGTCCGCGGCCGCGCGCGAGAACGACGCCGGCGCGATTGCGAATTTCCCCAATGTGATGAAGATTGCGGCCGTTCTTCTCGACTTCACGCGCTTCAATTACCAGATCCTCGCCGACCGGCACCGGTTTCAGATATTCGATCGTAAGTTCGGCCGTGACCGCGCGGACTTCGCGAAAGCGGTTTACTTTGCCCATGGCTTCGTCGAGGACGAGCGCGATGATGCCGCCATGAATGAATTCGCCGCCTCCCTGATAGTCCGCGCTCAGGCTGAATTCTCCGCGAATGCACCGGGCGGCATCGTCCTGCTCGAAAGTGAGCATCATGCCGCGCGGATTGGCAGCGCCGCAACCGAAGCAGGAATTCGTCGCTTTGGGCTCAAGAAGCATATTTCAATCGCAGTCTTCCTTCCCGCTGACAATCAAAGCTAAACCAGCGCGACGCGGGAATGCGCTTCATGGCGCGCTCCGCGCTGGCGCTTCCGCAACTCAATCTTGAGCGTCTCCGCGAGCATTTCGATCCCGCGCGCGATGCGTTTTTCATCCACGCTCGAGAAGCTGAGGCGCAGGGTATTCGGCTGCGGATTCTGGGAGTAAAAATACCGGCCCGGCACGAAAAGAACGCCGCGCTCGCGAATGTGAATCAGCAACTCGCCGGCGTCGAATCCCGCAGGAAGCGTAACCCAGACGGTCATGCCGCCTTCGGGCCGCGTCCAAGTGCTGCCGTCGGGCATGTGCTTGCTGAGGGCTTCCTCCATGGCTTCCAGACGGCTGTGGTAGACCTTTCTCATCTTCGCGAGATACCGCGCCAGATGTCCGCGGCGCACGAATTCGGCAAGCGTGGCCTGGGCGAGTTGGTCGGTGTGCAAATCGGTCGACTGCTTGACGAGGCGCAGGCGCTCAATGGCGCTCTCCGCGCCGATGCACCAGCCCACGCGCAAGCCGGGGAACGCAATCTTGGAAAAACTGTCTATCTGAATCACGTTCCCGGAACGGTCGAGCGATTTCAGCGAAGGAACCGTACCGCTGCGGAGGCGAAGCCGCGCATAGATGGAATCCTCGATCACCGGCACGTGGTAGCGCGCCGCGATTTCCAGAAGACGGCGACGCTCGGCCACCGGCATGGTGGTGCCCGTGGGATTCTGGAAGTCGGGCGTGACCAGAACGAGCTTGACGCGATTCTGCAACAGAACGGATTCGAGAGCGTCCACATCGAGACCAACGGCGCCGGTGCGGCGCGTATCCGTTTCCACGCCCACCGCAAGAGTGCGAATGCGGGAGCCCGCCAGGATTGCAATCGCACCCGGATATGCGGGGTTTTCCATAGCGACGGAATCGCCGGGGCGAAGGAAAGCTTTGCAGAGAAGATCGAGCGCCTGCTGGCAGCCCGCGGTGATAAGCAACTGCTCCGGCCGAACAACGAGGCCTTCGCCGCGGAACATTTCAATCAGGACGCGCTTCAGCGGCTCGTAACCGTCGCTCGAGCCGAGTTGCAGCACCCGGCGGCCCTCGGTGCGAAGCACGGAATTGCAACAGCGGCGAAAATCCTCGACCGGAAAGAATTCATCCGATGGGCGCGCGTTCACGAATGCGATCGCGTTGGGCGGGATGTTCGGCATCAAGCGGCTTAGGCCTTCCTCGCCGCGTTCGTCCGCGAAGAGCGCTTCCCAGCGCATCGCGCCATTGCCATTGCCGTTAGTGCGAGGAGCGGGCGTAAATTGCTTCACGGGTGCGCCGCAGATAAACGTGCCGCGGCCAACGTGTCCCTGAATCAGTCCCTCGGACTCGAGCTCGGCGTAGGCGTTGGCGATGGTGGTGCGGTGCACGCCGAGCTGCGTGGCGAGTTCGCGGCTGGCGGGGATACGGTCGCCGGAGCGAAGCTCGCCGGAATGGACGAGCGCGCGAAGCTGGTCGCGCAATTGCACGTAGAGGGGAATGTGGCTTTCGGGCTGGAGATGAAGAGGAAACATTGGCTCACTCCTGCGGTCCAATATACAAGGAAAAGTGTAGCAGTAAAGAGCCAATTTGTCTTTGGAGGAAAAGGGGGGCGCAGTGACCCAGTTCTTGCGGCGAATGCAGTTGCGTTTTCCTCAGGGGCTAAAGCCCGCTCTACCTATTGGCCGGTATGTCGGAGCCCTTCGGCGAGTGCCTCAGGGTAAACTGAAAGCTCCGCCCCCCCTAAGGGACTCGAGTTTTGCATTCGAGCGCCTGAGGTCAGTGGTTCGGTTTCACAGGCTCTCGCAAACGGAAGCGCTGGATCTTGCCGGTGGGCGTCTTGGGAAGCTCGGCGACGACGCGGATTTCGTGCGGGCATTTGTAGCCAACAAGACGCGTGTGCACCCAGGCGTGAATCTCGCTATCCAGCCCCCCGGCCGGCTGGGCGATGGAAGGGCGCAAGACCACGAAGGCCATGGTGCGCGTGATGCCCACGGAATCCGAGTGCGCGACGACAGCCGCCTCAACGACGGCCGGATGGGCCAGCAGAGCGTTCTCGACTTCGCTGGGCGAGACCCACATGCCGGAGACTTTCATCATGTCGTCGGCGCGCCCGCAATACCGGTAGAGGCCGTCTGGGTCGCGAGCGAACTTGTCGCCCGTGAGGACCCAATCGCCTTGCTTGGTCCTTGCCGTGAGTTCCGGCATGCACCAATACTCCGAGAAGGCGCTGTCGCCCTTCACCCAGAGATTACCGATTTCGCCGGCGGGTACGGGCTCGCCTGGGTCGTCCAGGATGCGTGCTTCGTAACCAGGGACTTCGCGGCCGCAGGTCCCCGGGCGGCACTCGCCCGGACGCGCGGAAAGAAACATGTGCAGCATCTCGGTGGAACCGATGCCGTCGAGGATTTCAAGGCCGAAGCGGTCGCGAAAACGAGTGAAGATTTCGGCAGGCAACGATTCGCCGGCCGAGACGGCCAGGCGAACGGAGGAAAAATCCGCGCGCGTTCCCTTCTCTTCCTCGCTGAGGAGCGAGGCATAGAAAGTGGGTACGGAGAAAAAAACAGTGGGACGGTAGCGGCTGAGAATTTCGATGACGCGATCGGGGCGAGGGCGGTCGGGAGAAAGAATGGTGCTGCAGCCAACCGAGAAAGGGAAATACATGCCGTTGCCGAGCCCGTAGGCAAAGAACAATTTCGAGACGGAAAATGCCCGGTCGTCCTGCCGCAGGCCAAGGACGCCCTGCGCGAATCCGCGAGAGGTGGCAAGCATATCCTGATGGCGATGCACGACGGCCTTGGGCGCGCCACCGCTGCCCGAGGTATACAGAAAAAATGCGGGATCCGTGAGTGCCGTCGGGTGCGAAGGAATTTCGCTCATGCGTGCGGGTAGCCAATCGTCCCAATGCGTGACGGCGCGCGACATGTATTCGACGGCGCGGCGCGTGCCCCCTGCGACCACGAGCCTTACGTTCGGCAGGCTTTCGACGCCGGTCAGAAACTCGCCAAGGACGGAGGAGTGAACGATTGCCATGGTGGCGCCGGAGTTCGAATAGTAGTGGCGATAATCCGCGGCGCGCGCCATGGAGTTCACCGGCACGGCTATGGCGCCAATTTTGGCCGCGCCGAAAAAAGCAGCGATAAACTCGAGCGAATCGGGGAGCACGATGAGAACGCGGTCGCCGGGGCCGCAATTCGCATCACGAAGCGCCTGCGCCGCGCGATTGACCTCGATTTCCAGGCCGCCGTAAGTGACTTCACGCTCGACACCCAGAATCGCAGGCCGATCAGCGTGCTCGCGCGCCGGGCGGGAGATGAATTCGTCGGCGATATTGAAGGGCGGCATGGCGAGAGATTCTACACCACACCCGATTGGTGACAGGCGATTAGTGATTGGGACGGACGACTACTGCGTCGCGGATTTTTCGCCGAGGCGGCGCATGCGCTCCTGAAGCTTCTTGCGCAATGTGGCCGGGGCGTTCGGATTGAAGGCCACGAGATACCAGAGCGGCTGCGTGCGATCGCGCGAGAGACGCGTGAGCGTGCCCGCGTCGCTATTGGGGTGGCGCGCAATATTCTCGCGAATCGCGGAATAGGGATGGTGCGAGAGGCGGCCGAGCGTCTTGGCAGTGACTTTCGGATGCTCGCTGATCAAGCGGAGAAGATAGAAGTCTTCTTTCGGAGCCTGACGGGAGAGCTGATCGAGCGTGTCCGGGCGAACCTCGGCGCTGAGGACTGTGCCGATTTTTTCATCCCACCCGGCGTTGATGCGGTTGAGCTCCTGCGTACGGGCGTGGATCAGTTGCTCGATCACGCGGCGTTCCTGATCGAGCCGCGGAGCGGGCAATGCGCTGCGCTCGACGGAATCGAGGACGCGCAGAAGATGCTGCCGTTCACCGAAAACAATTTGCGATGTGCGCATGGTCTTTCCCTTCGAAGCATTTCGGACCAGATCAGAACGTCTCATAATTACCTCACCCCAAGAATTTCGTGAGCCGCGAGTCCTTGTTCCCATGCGGCTTAGGAAGAACCAACTGTTGTCACGCTCCAGCGGGCCGAACCGGTTTTCCTATGCCATCACGGCAGGGACGAATCGATTGCACTGCTCCTGAGTATAGACCCAAAGCCCTGAATCATTCCGTTTCCGAACCGTGAACCCAAGTGTGACCGTCGAAATTATCTTGTGTCCTGTGAGCCGAGTAAAGCGGACTACGGTGCGGCTGTTCCATACGCTGCAATAGATGGTTCTAGAACTAGGTCGCCACCCCCAGGAGACGCTTGTCGCACGTGTAGCACGTGTAGGAAGGAGAGTTGCGCATTGCAGCGCGGCGAGCTAACTTCGACGAGCGCCATTGGCGTAGAGCGAGGCCCCATGACTGCATTTGACGAGCATCGCGACGAGCTGGAGCACTACGAAACCATGATGGGGCCGCATCGCGGGCGGCTGGCTGTATCTCTCGATCTGTTGACGAACGCACTGGTGCTAGTGGGCCAGCATGGCGTGTATTGCCAGAGCCAGCGCTATCCAGACACGCCGGCGATGGACATCCGCATCGTGACGAAAGAGATCGCGAAGGCCAAGGAGCTAATCCAGAGCGTCATGGAAGAGCTGAAAAAAGAGCGCCCGTAGGGCTCGCTGCCGTTCTCTAACCCCTCGCAAGAAGACAGATTCCTGACCAGGGGCGCGAGCCCTGTTTGCCGTTCGATGCCGGCAGCATGGCGGCGAGCCTCATGCCGAAGGAAAGACGCTTGAAGCGCGCCGCGGTCTTCAGCGGATTGCGGACGTCAATTGGCTTCCAGCCATAAGGAACGAAGAACTCCGGGCCCTCCGGCGGACCGAATTTCAGCGGCGCGCCTGCCCGGTCCAATTGCTGACCCATGTTTTTCCTGAGCAAACGCAGCAGGCCGGGCGAGGCAATGTCGAGCGCCCAGCGCTGGAAACCGGGCGGCGCAGCAAGATCCTGAGCGAGTGCGCCAACCTCCTCCGTGGTCAAATAAATAATCAGCCCCTCGGTGAGTATGAGCACTTTGCGTGCGTCGTTTCCCAGGCGCGCAAATAACTGGCGCCTGGCGGCTGCGTCGGCCAAGTCGAGCCGCACACGTTCCAGCCTGCACACGGGCCTTTCCGCCGCTAGGATTTCCTCCTTGTAAGCGAGTATCTCCGGGAGATCGGCCTCAATCCATTTGAGCGTCGCCGGCAGCGGCATCCGGTATGGGCGCGCATCGAGGCCAGCTGCCAGATTGACGACCATGTCCACGCCCTGCGCAATCTGTTCGGCGATGTACTGGTCGAAAAGATACGTGCGCGTAACCCAGGCCCAAGTAGCGCGGTCGCTGAACGGCATGGATGCGGCGATTTCTTCGCCGCGCGCGCCCGCGAGACGCCTCGCCAAGGGATCGCGAAAGAGCGCGTCGGGGCGATCCGTTTCACGCGCGCGATACACGGCCGCCCATCGCGCCGTGTCCGAAATGTTCCGAATCAGAAGTTCGCGCTCGCTCACTTTCCTCCTTTGCGGCCGAAGTCTACGCGGAAACGTCCTTGACTTGCGTGGCGATATACCATTGATTCCCGAACGGATCCTTCACGCCTCCGACGCGGTCGCCGTAGGGCTGCTCCGCCGGCTCCCAGATGGAAGTCCCTCCGGCCTGAATCGCGCGCTTATAAACCGCGTCTACATCGGGGACGCGGAGGTAGAACATGGAAGGCATCGGCTGATAGTCGCCGCTGGCTTCGCCCATTTCGAGCCTGCCGTCGCCGATCTTCACCCTCGCGTGTTGCACCACCCCATCGGCGGACGCATAGCGCGCGAGCTCCTCTGCGCCAAATGCGCGCTTCAAGAAGCTGATTACAGGCTCTGCCCGGAGGGGATGCAGATAGGGCTGCACCGTGGGAGTGTCCTTGGGCTGGTAGGTCTCTCCCTTGGAGGTGGCAATATACCAGTAGTTTCCGAACGCATCCTTCACACCCGCGGAGCGCTCTCCATAAGGCTGATCGGCCGGCGCGCCGATGGACAGTCCCCCTGCTTCGAGGGCGCGCTTGTAGGCCGCGTCTGTGTCCTCGACATAGACATGGAAGGCCATCGGCTGGTTCTCCCCACGCCACGCAACTCCGCCTCCCCCTCCGCCAATCATAAGCGCGGAATCTCCGACACGGACGTCAATATGATTCCCGCCCGCCCCGCCGATGGAACGGAACCTTTCTTCCGTGGGGAAGACTTTCTGGAGGAACTCCACCAGCGCCGGCGCGTCCTGAACCACGAGGTACGGCGTTAGTGTGAGCAAGCCTTTGCTGGCCGGATCCACTCCCCGCTTTGGTTCCTTTTCCGCCTGCTGGAACATGGCGTCCATGCGGCGCTGCATTTCCGCAGGGGAAAGGGTCTCTTTGGTTGTTGAAACGATCCAGGTGTAGCCGAACGGGTCCGCAACCTGACCGGAACGCTCTCCGTAGAACTGATCCTCTACTGGACGCACGATTCGCGCCCCCGCCGCGACAGCCTGCTTCACCACGGCGTCCACATCCGCGACGCTGAGGTTCATTTTCACGGCCGAGCCGCCGAGGGACGCAGGGCTGAGAGCGCCGAAGTCGGCGTACTCGTCCGACATCATGATCCGGGATTTGCCCATGCGGATTTCGGCGTGGCCGACCTTGCCGTTCGGCTCCGTCAGACGCATCACTTCCGTTGCTCCGAAGACTTTCTTGTAAAACTCGATTGCCGCCGAAGCATCTTTGAAGCACAGGTACGGGATCGCCGTCTGAGCCGGCACAGCTTCTGCTATCGGCACGGATTTACTTGCCATGGGCTTTCTCCTTCCGAGTTCTGCTTTAAGCTGAGCCTTGAACTTTTCACGCGGCAGGCCGCGCAAATCGGCCGCAATACGGGCAAGCGCCGCGGTTTGGGCACCCGCGCGCGGAGCCGTCGGCGTCGCGTGGTGGGCGAGAAGCGCGTCCACAACCTGGTTGAGTTGTTCGCTCAAACTTCGCTTAGCCATGTGCTTCACCCGTGTTCTTGCCCGGCTTCCGCTTTTGTGCCGTCAGGGCGCGGAGATTGTCGAGCGCGCGAAACTGGAGCTGCTTGACGGCACCCTCGGTCTTTCGAAGCGCCTGCGCGATTTCCCGAATACTTCTCTCTTCGGCGAAACGCATCTGAATTACGCGGCGCTGAACGGCGGGGAGACGATCCACCATGCGAAATAGCTGCGCGCGCTGTTCGATCTCCTCAGGACTGACGTCTCCGTGGCCGGGATTGTCGGGCGCGGGATTGCCCTGCTCCCTCGCCGCATGCCACCTGTGATCGGAAAGCGCGTTCGCGGCGATACGAATAAGCCACGCCCCGAACGGAACGCCGCGCCACTCGAAATTGCCAATGTTCGCGAGCGCTTGATGGAAGACCTCGGAGGTCACGTCCTGCGCTTCCGTGCGATTGCCAAGGCGGCGCGCTGCGTACGCGTACACGAGCGCGAAGTGGCGTTCGTAAAGCTCTGCGAAGCGGCGTGGGTCTTTCTTAGCCGCCTCGACCAGCAGACGTTCGTCATCCACTTTGTCCACAGCCTTCAAACGATTCTCCGGAGTATTGGCTCCCAATAAGATAAACCGCCGAGACGAGGAGAGGTTACGGCGAAAAACGCAGCGACAACAGTCGAATCAATTCCGGCTAGAGCAACTGAGCGAGGGCGTTCTTGATCTTTTCGCCGAAGGCGGTACCCATTTCGGCCTGCCTTTTCGGATTGCCGAGGTAGGGGTCCACCCAAGGCCCGCCGTTGCTCAAGACCAGGCGTTCTCCCCATCCGATCAATCCGAACAGGCGAATCAATTCATGAGTTGCCTGTGATAGCGGCACCACGTAGGAAGGCTTGAAGAACTCCTGCACGCGTTTCAATACGGTGGGCGCGACGCGCCGCAGCGAACTCTGCGGATCGGCTTGATCTTCGAACGCGCATTCCAGAGCGTAGGTGAGGAAGTACCCCTGGCGCTTGAATTCGGCGAGCGTCGCTTCCTCTTGAATACTTACAGAGGACGCCGCGCTGACGCATTTCGCCAACTCGTCGAAGTACATCCGGGAAGCGAGAGACCGAACCGAGCGGTCCTTGACGGGGCAATAGAAGTAATCCTCCAAGCGAGCGGGCGGGGCGCCATCCAGGAAAACGACGCGAATCTGCACGGGGCGGAAGCGCTTGGCGCGTTCGAGCCGATCGGCGCGCCGTTGGATGTGCGCATCGTCGGCACGAGTTCCGCAGCCGTCGCAGACGGCCATCTATACCCCCATCTGCCTTTGCGGGGAAAGCATTTCACGAAGCATGGCTCGATAGCAAGTGCAAGGAACGTTACGGTGTGGCGTGCGCAATGGACGAGCGCGCTCGATCTGACACATTTTTTCTTCCATCGCGCACGAATATTGAGACGTCTGGCTTCCTGAGTAGGATTCAATTTTATGCGGGGCCGCGATCTGTGGATCAGCGAAGGTACGGGTTGTGAGCTCGTTCGGCGCCGATCGAGGTCGTTTCACCGTGCCCGGGATAGACGACTACATCGTCGGGAAGCACCAGCAGTTTTTCGTGAATGGACTTGAGGATCTGTGGAAATGACCCGCCCCAAAGGTCCGTCCGCCCGATACTGCCCTGGAAGAGCGTGTCGCCAGCGAGCAAGCGCGCGGGATCGCCCGTGCCCGAAGTTTTGCCGCCACCAGCGTGCGCGTGAGCTTGTGCGCCAGATTCATTGCTTGTGCTCGCCTCAACCACAAGGCTGATGCTGCCCGGAGTGTGCCCGGGAGTGTGCAGCACGCGAGCCAGGTAGCCGCCCCAACGAAGCGTGTCGCCTTCCTTGACGAAATCCTTGATGCTCATGATCGCGGGCGTTGGGACGCCGAGCCACTGGGCCTGCTGGTCGAGATGACGGTAGAGCTCGATGTCGCTTTCGTGGATTAGGACAGGCGCTCCCGTGGAGCGATGGAGCGCGGCAAGCCCGCCCACGTGGTCGATGTGCGTGTGCGTGCTGACGATTGCGCGCACCTTCAGCCCGTGGCGGCGCAGAATTTCCTCGATGCGCTCGGCCTCGTCTCCGGGATCAACCACAATCGCTTCTTTTGTTACCGGGTCGCCCAGGATCGAGCAATTGCAATGCAACATCCCCACCGGAATCACTTCGTGAATCAGTTCGCCCGCCATGGCTTTGAGTATAACAGCAAAAGCGCGGAGCCTTTTTGACCCGCCCGTGCGGTATTTCGCTGGTTCCGCTTCGCCGTGAAACACATCTGATAAGATGAGCTCGATTGGTATGAACACCCCTCTTCTAGACGTGCATCGTGCTGCCGGAGCCAGCGCCGGTGAATACTTCGGCTGCACTCTGCCCGCGTCGTTCGCCGGCTTCGATAGCGAATACCGTGCCGCGCGGCAGAGTGCTGCGCTGTTCGACACGAACTGGCATGCCGTGATCGCTCTTACGGGGCCGGATCGCGCGCGCTATCTCAATGCCATCCTCACCAACAACATTCAGTCGCTCGCGGAAGGCCAGGGGACGCTTGCTTTGCTCTTGAATCCGCAGGGGCACATTCTGGCTGAGCTTGAGGTGTATGCGGTCGGGGACCGCTTCGTTACGCTATCTCATGCTTCCGTGCGCGAACGGACAGCCGCCACGCTCGATAAGTACATCATCATGGACGATGTGGAGCTCGAGAATCTGACGGACCAGGTAGGCAGCTTTGCGGTCGAAGGTCCCCGCGCGGCCGCAATCGTCCAGCAGATGTGCGGCATCGCGCTCGACGACTTTCCTGACTTGGCCATCCGTGACGTCACCATCGAGGGCATCCCGTGCCATTTTCTCCGCCGGTCGCATTTTGGCGAGCCTGGAGCGGAGCTCATCGCTCGCCGCGAATCGCTGCCTTCGCTATGGCAGAAGGCTCTCGACGGAGTTCGAGCCCACGGAGGCGAGCCCATTGGAATGGATGCGCTCAATTCACTGCGGCTCGAAGCGCGCGTCCCCTGGTTTCCCGCCGACTTCAACGATACGGTGATCCCGCAAGAAGCTGCGCTCGAGGAGACGCATATCAGCTTCACGAAGGGCTGCTATACCGGACAGGAAATTGTTGAGCGCGTGCGTTCGCGGGGCCATGTGAATCGCAAGCGCGTGAATCTTGGCTTCTCCACACCGAATCCGCCGCCGTCCGGAACCAAATTGCGTGCAGGCGGCGCCGAAGTGGGGACGGTCACTAGCGCGGCATTCTCACCGGCCGCGAAACGAGCCATCGGCATGGGTTACGTCCGCCGCGAGCACAATGCCCCCGGCAGCCGCTTGGAATTCGATGGCGGCATTGCGGAAGTGATTTAGCGGAGTAATCTTCCGCTATGGAACGGACTAGTCCGCCTTTGCGTATACGAATATAGCCGTGCACGTGCGGATCGGGAGGAAGCTATGGTGAAGTTCTTGCTTTGGTGCATTTTACTTGTCTTCTGTTGGCCGCTGGCTTTGCTGGCGCTGGTGCTGTATCCGATCGTCTGGCTATTGCTGCTTCCCTTCCGGTTGGTTGGGATTGCGGTCGAAGGCGCCCTCGAACTTGTCCGCGCGATTATTTTTCTCCCCGTCAGGATTCTGCGCGGGCCGCGCATGGCGTGAGCATTTGCCACAGAGACACGGAGTCTCAGTGCCGGTTGGTTCTCGACTCTAAGCTCTCACCTCTTAACTCTTAACGGTTAGCTAGCTCTTCGAGAAATTCAGCGACTTGAGGAAACTGCCGCGCGTGGAATCGATTTTCTTCTGCAGTTGCATGATGGCGTAGAGGAGCGCCTCGGGGCGGGGCGGACATCCGGGCACATACACGTCAATCGGGATTACCTGGTTGACGCCTTGAACGACGGCGTAGTTGTTGAAGACGCCGCCCGACGTAGCGCAGGCGCCCATGGAAATCGCCCACTTGGGTTCGGGCATCTGCTCGTAAAGCTGCTTGATTACCGGCGCCATCTTCTGCGACACGCGGCCGGCAATGATCATCAGATCGGACTGCCGGGGCGAGCCGCGGAACACTTCCGCGCCGAAGCGCGCGATGTCGTAGCGCGCCGCGGCCATGGACATCATCTCAATCGCGCAGCATGCGAGGCCAAACGACATTGGCCAGATCGAGCTGCGCCGCGCCCAGTTGACGACCTTGTCGAGCGATGCGAACAGGATGCCTTCATCCTTCAGGAAGTTCGCATCCTGGCCCGGCGGCTCCAGCGTGACCCCTTTTGCAAGTTCAACAGCCATGCGCGGTCCCGGCCCTTTCCGTTGATATTGTGCCTCTTCGAAGTAGCCATTGCAAATGCTCGAGCCTGCATCGGTTCGAGCGAGTCCTATTCAACCTTGAGCACGATTTTGCCGAATTGTTCGCGGTGCTCGAGGCGCTCGTGCGCTGCGGCGCACTCGGCGAGCGGCATCACCGTGTCAATCACCGGCTTGAGCAGGCCGCGATTGAAAAGCTCGAGCACCGGAAACATCTCCGCCTTGCTGCCCATGAACGACCCGAGAATCGACAGTTGCCGCGTGAAAAGGTAACGAAGATCGAGCTTCGCGTCGTATCCGGTGGTATTGCCGCAGGTGACCAACCTGCCGCCTGCGGCGAGGCTGTAGATGCTGTCGTCCCAGGTGGCCACGCCGACGTGCTCGAACACCACGTCCACCCCACGGCGATTCGTGATGCGCTTCACTTCCGCGGAAATCTTCTGTTTCGAATGGTCAATCACTTCGTCCGCGCCGAGCTCTTTTGCCTTCGTCAGCTTCGCTTCGGAGCCCGCTGTGGCGATTACGCGCGCGCCCGTGGTCTTCGCGAGCTGGATCGCCGCGCTCCCCACTCCGCTTCCCGCGCCGAGCACAAGCACCGTTTCGCCCGCCCGAAGCTGCGCGCGCCCGAACAGCATGTGCCATGCTGTCAGAAATACGAGTGGAATAGCGGCCGCCTCCTCAAAGGAAAGCTTGCCGGGAATTGGCAGCACGTTCACAGCCGGCGATTTCACGTATTCGGCGCAACCGCCGTCGTGCATCTGCCCGAAGAGCGAATATTGGCGGCAGAAATTATCGCGCCCGGCGAGGCATTGCTCGCACGTGCCGTCGGAGATGCCCGGCTGCAGCAGAACCTTTGCGCCTGCCTTGATGCCCGATACGTTCTCGCCAACCTTCGCGACCTCGCCTGCGATATCGCTCCCCGGAATGTGCGGCAGCGGAATCGGCATGCCCGGAATACCCCGGCGCAGCCACAAATCGAGGTGGTTCAGCGCGCAGGCTCGCACGCGAACGAGCACTTCGTTCTCGCCGATCACCGGCTCCGGCGCCTCGGTGTAACGCAGCACTTCCGGCCCGCCATGCTCTTTGTAAACGATCGCCTTCATGCGCATCCTCACATTCTTCGGCTGGCGCCGGAATCTAACATCCCGGCTGAAACGTGTCCACCCCGCCATCTCAACGGCTCGATGCACCGCATCGGCTGTGCGTGAATTGACACCAATCACGAGCGGACGTAATCTCAAATCACAGGCGAAACCAATGGACCTCTTCGAAGAAATCGTGCGCATGCGGCGCGCCGGGCAGCGCGGGGCGCTCGCGACAATCGTGCACACCAACGGCTCGATCCCGAGCTACGAAAGCTCGCGGATGCTGGTGCGCGAAGACGGCACTTTCGCCGGAACTGTCGGCGGCGGTTGCGTCGAAGCGGAAGTGTGGGCCGCGGCGAAGGAAGTAATCGAGCGCGAGCAGCCGCGCAAGATGACGTTCAATCTCAACAACGAAGCCGGCTACGATTCCGGCCTGATCTGCGGCGGCACGCTCGAAATTTTCGTCGAGCCTATCCTGCCCGCGCCGATGGTCTATCTGTTCGGCGGCGGACACGTTTCGCTCGCCGTCGCGCGCGTTGCCCACCTGGCCGGCTTCGGAATCGCCATCGTGGACGACCGCGAGGCCTTCGCCAACGCAGAGCGCTTCCCGATGGCCACGGAGATTCACGCAACGTACGAAGATGCCTTCGCGAAAATCCAGCCGAACGCGGCGAGCTACCTCGTCATCGTCACGCGCGGCCACAAAGACGACATGCGCGTCCTCGCCTGGGCCGTCGGCACCGCTGCGCGTTACATCGGCATGATCGGCAGCAAACGTAAAGTGATTGCCGTTTACAAAGCGCTCGAGAAAGAAGGCTTCGCGCTCGACAAGTTCGAACGCATCCATGCGCCCGTCGGCCTCGATATCGGCGCGCTGACGCCGGAAGAAATCGCCGTCAGCATCGTCGCCGAGCTCATCGCCGTGCGGCGCAACGCGCCCGGCGTGTCGCAAAAGAGCATCAAGCTCGCCGAAATCGCGAGCCTGCACCACGACTGATCGCCAACCGCCGCCATTTACACTATGCTCGCCGCCGTCATCCTCGCTGCCGGTGAATCGCGCCGCATGGGCGAACCCAAACCCCTGCTTCCCTATCGCGGCCGCAGCTTCGTCGAGCACCTCATTCATGTGACGCGTCATCCGCGCGTGGGCCTCACGCGCATCATTCTCGGAGCGCGCGCCGAAGAAATTCGCGCCCGGCTGAAGGCAGATGCCGCTCAAATCGTCGTCAACGCGGATTGGTCCAGGGGGCAGCTTTCCTCCCTGCAAGCTGCTATCCGCAGTTTCCCCGCCGGGATCACGGAAGGGCTGATTCTCTGCCCCGTGGACCATCCGCTCGTCTCCGCGGCCCTCGTCGCCAAATTGATCGAAGCCTTCGATTCCAGGAACAAGCTCATCGTGCTTCCGGTTCACAACGGCAAGCGCGGCCATCCTGTGATTTTTCGCGCCGTGCTATACGGCGAGTTGCTCGCCGCATCCCCCGAACTCGGCGCGCGGCAAGTCGTCTGGGCGCACGCAGACTCCGTCGAGGAAGTCCCCACCGAAGAAGAAGGCGTGATTCTCAACCTGAACGATCCGGACACCCTGAAGAAAGCTCTCGAAACGCCCTGAGCGCAATAGCCCGTTTCGCCTCACGTTATTTCGGCTAGCACTGCGGCCAACGCATCGCCCGCGAGCTGCGCCGCGTGAAACGTCGCAGCGGGCAGCCCGCCGAGCGCGTCCGATATTTCTTGCGCCGTGATGCTGCGCGCCTGAGCGGGCGTTTTGCCGCTAAGAAGGTCCGTGAGCATGGAGCTCGCGGCCATCGAAGCCACGCACCCTTGCGCCTTGAAGCGCACGGCGGCGATGCGGCCATTCTCCACGCGCACGGCCAGCCGCAAAATGTCGCCGCAGACCGGATTCGTCACGTCCGCCGTGGCTGTCGCATCCGCCAGCTCGCCGCCATTGTGCGGATTCCGGAAGTGCTCTAGAACGACATCGCTGTGCACGCCAGAAGTATAGCGCTGCGTGGTCCAACTTCCCGCTGGATTATCGGTTGGTAACCGTAGCAAACTCCAATTGCGCCCCGCCAGCCCTTCGCTTTTTCTTTCAATTTCATTGACACAGGGCCACTCAGGAATATACTTTTAATAGGTATTCCAGCCTTCGCTTTCCCGAAAGGGCGGGGGGAAGCGATCCAAGATAAACATTTCGCCTAGAAATCTTAGGAGACACTTAGATGCGACGACTTGGTTACATCCTCGCCCTCGCGGTAGCGTTCACGCTCTCCGCGAGTGCCGGCTTCGCGCAAGACGGGAAGCTGAAGCTCAAGGTCACGCCCCCGCAGGGATACTTGTTTGTCGATGGGAAAGCCATGCGAGAAGGCAGCCGCACAATCTCGCTCCCTCCGGGCAAACACACAGTCGTGGTGGTCAACTACGGTTACAAGCTTTTCTCGCAGGACGTAAACATTGAATCGGGCAAGACCACGGACGTTACCGCTGCGCTCGAATCCTACGGCGGCACCGTCAATGGCCCCTTCGGCGACATTGAATTCAAGGGCGGTGATGCGCGCGCTGCGGTTCTTTCGAACGGCACCACGCCCGCTTATTTCGTCGGCCACGTGGATGAGTTCGACTGGGATTGGATCTGGCATCAGGATTTGCTCCTCCCGGTTGGAACCCACCACCTTACCGTTACTCGCCACGGCAACGCGATTTGGTCGGGCGATGTGACGGTGGTTGCCGGCAAGAAGGTTGTCGTCGACCTGGGCAAAAATGGCGCGCAAAAGACCGTCAACTGGGAGCGCGGAACGAAGCTGCCCGCCCAGCCGCGCTTTAAGGCTGGAATTGCGAGCGCCACCATCGCGGTTTCCCCTGTCACCGGCAGTTTCGCTTCGTCCAGTTCCAATATCAACTGCGGCGAGTCCGCCACTCTTAACTGGCAGACTACGGAAACCGTCGAAGCGAACATCAGCGGCGTCGGCGCTGTGCAGTCTTCCGGCAGCCAGTCGGTTTCGCCCCACCAGACCACCACCTACGACTTCAACGCGGAAGGTCCCGGTGGCACCGTAAAGGGCACGTCCACGGTGAACGTCAACACCACTGTGCAGGCATCGCTCTCGGCCAGCCCAGCCGAGCTTCACTACCGGAGAATCGGCGATAAAGTGATCACCGACGATTCCGGAACCGTCACCTGGACCACTTCCAACGCCGATTCGGCAACGCTCAACGGCAACAAGGTGGACCCCAACGGCAGCCAATCCGTGAAGGCCGACCCGGCGGATTCGAGCTCAGTGCCCGATGGCGGCCAGCCTCGGACTGTTAACGAACAGAAAGCCTTCAACCTCAACGCGACCAACGTCTGCGGCGGCTCCTCCACCCAGACGGCTGCCTTCCATGTTACCGGCTCGGTCGAGCCCATCCCGGCGGTCGTTTTGCAAAGCGTCTTTTATCCCACGGACTATCCCGACAAGCGGCATCCGCAGGTTGGCTTGGTCCGCAGCCAGCAATTGACGCTTGCCACGCTCGCCGACGGCTTCAAGAAATATCTCGAGTATGATCCCGATGCCAAGCTCTCCGTCGAGGCATTCGCCGATGTCCGCGGCTCTAACAGATACAATCAGGATCTCAGCGAGCGGCGTGTCGAGCGCATCAAGCAGTATCTTGTGGATCAGGGCATCTCTGCCGACAAGATTCAGACCGCTGCTTACGGCAAAGAGCGCCCGATCAACAAGGGCGACGTGAAAACGCTCGAGGGCTCCAATCCGAATCAACCGCCCAAGGCTCGCGTCCGTAACCTCGAGGCCGACTGGTTTGCGTACAACCGCCGCGCGGATATCGTGCTTCTGCCTTCCGGCAAGAAGTCGGCTCAGTATTTCCCGCACAATGCCGACGATTCCGGGATCATCTGGCAGGTGCCGAAGCCGTCGCTTACGAAAGTCGAAAAGGATCAGTAGTTCGTACGCCTCACAACCAAGCGCGCCGGAGAGCTATTCGCTCCGGCGCGTTTTGTTTTTGGCCACGCGAATGATTCTTTGGGGTGCGCTGTGATTCGGACGTAGGGGCGCCGCTTGCTGCGCCCCTTTCTTGCCGCAATCAAAATCCTTGGCTCGATTCTTTAGAGCGCGGCGATTCGCGAATCTTGCAGTGAAATCACGCCACCCCCTGCCTTTTTTGAGATTTGCAATTTCAAATTTGAAATAATGCTTCTTCATGCGACGCTTCGCCGCTAAATCGCCGCAGCGCATCGTCTCCCTCGCGCCCAATGTAACCTCCATTCTTCTTGCGCTGGGCGCCGGCCGCGAGCTTGTCGGCGTGAGCAAGTGGTGCAAAGACGTCGCCAACGTCGGGCGCCGCCCTACCGTCGGCGACTGCTGGAAGCTCGATGTCACTCGCATCATGCGCCTTCGCCCCACTCTTCTCATCGGCTCCGTTCCCTTCGCGCCTCAAACCGTCGCGGAGATTCTCAACCAGCCCGTCCCATTCCTGGCCATCAATCCTCGCTCGCTCGCCGGTATCGAAGCGGACATCCGCACCCTGGGACGCCTCGTGGACCGCACGTCTGCCGCGGAAAAACTGATCCTGCGCATGCAGCACACATTTGAATTGGTGGCGAATCGCGCGCGCCGAATCCGCCAGCGACCCCGCGTCTATTGCGAAGCCTGGCCCAACCCGCGTATCAGTTCCCCGCCGTGGGTCGCGGAGTTGGTTGAAATCGCCGGAGGTAAAATGGTCGTGCCGCCCGGCAAACGCATTACCGACGAAGAAGTCGCTCGCGCGAAGCCCGGCGTAATCGTATTGGCGTGGACCGCCACCGGCAGTCGCGCCAAAGTTTCCTCGGCGCTTCGGAATCATGCCTGGCGCGACGTTCCCGCCATTAAGACGGGCCGCGTCGTGGTGATCCGCGACGAGCTATTGAACACTCCCGGCCCGCCGCTCATGCAAGGCGTGCGCGAACTGTTTCGCGCGCTTCACACAGTTTCTAAGTCTGGGACGCGGTAACATAGCTTTGTCATCCTGACGCCATCTGATTAAGATGGCCGAAGGATCTCAGTCCTACATACTTGATGGAGCTTCAACAGAAAAACATGCTCACCGTCGTCGCAGCCCTGATCGAATCGGAAGGCAAGCTTCTCGTCTGTCAGCGGCGTCGCAACGACACCTTCGCCCTGATGTGGGAATTCCCGGGCGGCAAAATGAAGGCGGGCGAGACCCCGGCCGAGGCTCTCGCTCGTGAGCTGCGCGAAGAACTGGGCGTCGCCGCGCGAATTGGCCCGGAAGTCTATCGCACGCGGCACAAGTATCCGCAGATGACCGAACCGATCGAGCTTATCTTCCTTCAGGCTAGCCTCGAGGGTGCCGAAATTCAGAATCTCGCATTTGAAACGATGCAATGGCGCGTGCCTGCGACCCTCACCGAGCTTAATTTCCTCCCCGCCGATCGCGACCTCATCCAAAAATTAGCTCAAGGCGTAATCCGAATCGGCGGCCTCTCCCCCGGCGAGATGGACTGAGTATCATTCCCTCCATGAACGCTTTGTCACGGCTCGGATGAGTTCGGAATGGCAGCGCGAAGCCGGCGGCCTGCTTACGGGGATTTTGACCAGGGGGGCACGGCGCCGGTCATGCGGGCGTAGGCGATGAGCTGGCCCATGTGCTCGTTGGCGTGGACAATGATGCGGAGATACATCCCGTCCACGGTGGCTTCGCGGTCCTCGATATGGACTTTGCGGTCGAGGTCTTTTGGCGTGACTGCCAAGTGGGCCGTCTTCACCGCGTCCAGCGACCGTTTCAGCCAGGCAATAACGTCCGCCTTCGCGGTGACCGTCTTCTCCATATCCTCCCTTAAGTCGGCGGGCATTTTAGGGCCGGTGATGCTGAGCAGGTAAAAATTGGCGTCGACAATGTGCATGTACACTTCGCTAGTGGAACGCACGCCCTTCGCCGGGCGCCATGCGAATTTTTCCTCCGGGGTGGCCTCGGCGAGCGCGATCAATTGCTGCGAGACGTGGCGCCATTCTCCGTCGTACCCCTGCCAGATTCCGTCCGGGGCATTTTGAGCGAACACCGGGCGGGCGCTGAGTAAAACGAGCGCGAGAAGAGCTTTCTTCATGTGGATCTCCAGTCTGGGCTTTCGTCGGCACGCCGAGCCGACATTCCGGAGGAAGGTACTGCTTTGTGCGGCGGGGGGTCAAGGAGAAGCCTCCCCCAAGATGAAAACAGCGAGCGGAGGCGGTGTGCGCGGCGATAAAAGATCCGTGATATAGTTTTGTTTGCGCTAAAAGTGGCGAGCAATCGCCGTTCATAGGAGTCAGGATGGCCTCGAAAAGCAATCGTGCCGTAATGGAACACGAAACGGAGAAAACGCAGCCTGCGAAGCATTCACCCGAGCTGCTCCTCGGTCTCTATCGCATGCTCGTGAAGTGCCGGATGTGCGACGAAAAAGCCCGCATCCTCTTCCGCCAGGGGAAATACAAGGGCAATTTCTATTCCGGCGTGGGACAGGAAGCCACCGAAGTCGGCACCGCATTCAGCCTGCGCCCCGACGATTGGGTTGCGCCATCCCACCGCGACTGGACGGCGAACATCATCAAAGGCGCGCCCCTGAAGTTCTGCTTCGCACAGCTTTTCGCGAAAGTGGATAGCCCCGACCGTGGCCGCTCTTCCCCGGCGCACATGGGCTATCCCGAGCTTCACGTCATTACGCCTGCCAGCAGCATCGCCGCGCAATTGAATATTGGAACGGGCGTTGCTCTCGGCATTAAGAAGCTGCGCCAGAATGCCGTCGTGGTTGCCTATTTCGGCGACGGTGCCACGAGCTTCGGCGGCTTTCACGAGGCCCTGAATTTCGCCGGTGTCCACAAACTGCCGGTCATCTACGTGAACCAGAACAATCTCTGGGCTGAATCCGTGCCGCTGCGCTTGCAAACCGCGCTGACCAATCTTTCCGATCGCGCGAAGGCCTACGGCTTCCCCGGAATCTCTCTCGACGGCAACGACATTATTGAAGTTTACGATGCGGCCCAGACCGCGATTGCCCGCGCGCGCGCCGGAGAAGGGCCCACGTTCCTCGAGTGCAAGACCTATCGCTGGTACGGTCACTCGGAAATCGATCCCGCGAAGTATCGCTCCAAGGAAGAAGTCGACGAGTGGAAGGGCCGCGATCCCGTGGACACGTTCGCGAAAGCCCTACTCGAAATGAAGCTCCTCACCGAGGCCAAGAAGAAGGAAATCGCCGACGAAATCACGGGCGAGATCAACGAGGCGGTTGAATTCGCCGAACAAAGCCCCTACCCCGAGGCGTCGGAACTTGCGGAACACATCTGGGCGGCGCCGCCAAAGGACTCGAACTGATGGCTCGTACGATCAACATGCTGGAAGCGATCAACGAAGCGCTCTCGCAGGAGATGGCGCGCGACGATCGCGTTTTCATTCTTGGCGAAGACATCGGCCTCTCCGGCGGCGTCTTCAAAGTCACCGACGGGCTGCTCGATAAATTCGGCGAAGAACGCGTCCTCGATACGCCTCTCGCCGAGGGCATCATCATCGCCGCGGCCATCGGCTCGGCCATGATGGGCCTGCGCCCGGTTCCCGAAATTCAATTCGCCGACTTCATCACACCGGCCGTTGACCAGATCATCCAGCAAGCCTCGAAGCTCCGCTATCGCAGCGCGGGCGGCTATTCGTGCCCGATCACGATTCGCGTCTGCTGCGGCGCGGGCGGCGGCAGCGGCCTCTACCACTCGCAGGAAAACGCTACTTGGTTTGTGCACGAGCCCGGCTTGAAGGTCGTCATGCCTTCCACCGCCTACGATGCGAAGGGCATGCTTCTGGCGGCGATTCGCGATCCCGACCCGGTTCTCTACTTCGAGCACAAGTCGCTCTACCGCCAGGCCAAGGGTGAGGTTCCCGAAGGCGACTACACCGTGCCGATCGGCCCAGCCGTCGTGCGCCGCGAAGGCCGCGACCTCACGATTCTCACTTACGGATTCATGACGCAGAAATCGCTCGACGCGGCCGCGCAGATGGCGCAGCGGGGCGTCGAATCCGAAGTCGTCGAAATCCGCACGCTCGCCCCCATAGACAAGGAAACCATTCTCAGTTCCGTCCGCAAGACCAGCAAGTGCCTCATCGTCCATGAAGACAAGAAGACGATGGGCTTCGGCGCCGAACTCGCCGCGATTTTGAGCGAAGAAGCCTTCGACGACCTCGACGGCCCCATCCTGCGCGTCACCGGCCCAGATGTCCCGGCGATTCCCTTCAGCCCCAACCTGGACAAAGCCTGGCAGGTCAATACCGAAAAAATCCTCGCTGGAATCGAGAAACTCGCCGCGTACTGAGTCCTTAGCTGCCCGACTATTAGACTAGGGCGCGGCCGCCATCAACGACGAGCACCTGGCCGGTGACGAAGCCGGCGGTGGCAAGATACGCGACGGCGTCCGCGATGTCGTCGCCTGTGCCGGTACGATGCAACGGGACGCGGCGAATATACTCTTCATCCGGCACCTCGCCGGGAAATTGAATCGTGCCGGGCGCCACGCTGTTTACCAGAATTTCCGGCCCGAGGGCGCGCGCGAGGCAACGCGTCAGCATAATCGTTCCGGCTTTCGACACGCAGTAGTGCGTGTACGCAGGCCACGCAAGAATCCCGCCGAGCGACGAGAGGTTGATGATCCGGCCGCGGCCCTGCCGCTTCATGACCGGCGCCGCCATTTGCGCGCAAAGGAATTGCGATTTCAGGTTTGTGTCCATGATGCGGTCCCACTGCTCGTCGGTCAGCTCTTCGAACTTCGCGCTGAAAAAAGTGCCCGCGTTGTTCACGAGGATATCCAGCCGCCCGAATTCGCGTTCCACGGCCGCGAATAATTTCTCGACTTCCGGCCGCCGCGACACATCTGCTTGCACCGCAATGGCACGCCGCCCGAGCGCTTGAATTTCGCGCACAACGTCTTCGGCCTCGCGCTTCGACGCCGCGTAATTGACGATCACGTCCGCACCGTCCGCCGCCAGCCGCAGCGCAATGCTTCGCCCGATGCGCTTCGCCGCGCCGGTAACGAGCGCGACCTGCCCTTCCAGTGGCTTTCCCGCCATGCTGACCGCCTCCGATGACAACGTCTGGATGGACGATTCTACTCCGTCGGCCTGCTAACATGCGGAATCAGCGGCGTAGCGGCTTCCAGTCCTTGGGGATAGAGGCAAGCCCCCAAAAATCCGGCACCGGCAAAATGAACTCGACGGCTACCTGCGTTTTGCCCATGAAGGTATCGCCGAGGCTGGTCACGCGGCCCAGCAATTCCTCATTGCTTGCAACGTTTTTCACGACGACTAACTGATCGATTTCCACATGTGTCCCGAGCAAGACAAGCCCTCCGTGGGCATTCACCGAGATGGCGTTCGTTTTTTCGGGCAGTGACTTCTTGCCGGGTTTCTGAAGCCGGACTTCGACAGCGATTCGAACTTTTAGCCGCTGGCTTCGACGGCGATTCTCCGGCCTCTGGTTCGGATCGGGGATCAAGGGCACGGCGATAAGCTAACAAGTCTTGGCCCGATTCTCAACCCGCTAGTGTCTCCTTTGCGCCTTATTCGCATATAATGACGCCGTCTCCTAACAGACAATCCAAAGAAGGGTGGAGGAAATCCAGCATGAAAAAGTGGCTCGTGGCAGTTGCAATCGTATCCGTGATGGCGGGCGCAGCAGGCGCGCAAAGCAGCACCTGGCAGATTGACCCGGCACACGCGAATGCGCAGTTCGTCGTGCGGCACCTGGGAATTTCCAACGTTCAGGGAGAATTCACGAAAATCAGCGGGACCGCACAGATTGACGATCAGGACATTTCGAAGTCGAGCGTCAACGCTACGATTGACGTCGCTTCCGTGGACACGCGCGTGCAGGCCCGCGACAACGATTTGAAGAGCGAACACTTTTTCGATGCCGCGAAATACCCCACGATGACCTTCCAATCCACGAAGATCACGAAGACCGGCAACGGCACCCTCAAAATGACCGGAAACCTGATGATTCACGGCGTCACGAAGGAAGTGACGTTCGATGTGACCGGCCCCACCGCCCCCATCAAGGTAATGGGTGTCCGCCGGGGCGTTTCCGCAACGACGACGATCAACCGCCAGGATTTCGGCTTGACCTACGATAGCGACAAGCTGGCGAGCGGCGACTTCATGATCGGCAACGACATCAAGATCACGCTCGACGTGGAACTGACCCAGAAGTAGTGCTCTCCCAGCTGCGGCGGACCTGCGAGGAGATGCCTTCGCGGGTCCCGCAATCGTCCGGCGCAATCGGTGCGGCCGCAACGTCTTCCGATGGGTGCCAAACCGCAACAATAGCGATAGTGTTGCGATTAGAAAAAGTGATGTCATGTGTTTGCAGGCACTTACGCTGGTGTCTAATAATGGAATGTTGCGATTAGAAATTGGAAGGCATGACTGACGCGAGCGGCTGTCGCCTCTAGCCAAGGCATCGGGGCCACACATTGGAATGTTTCTGCCACAGAGGCGCGGAGACGCGGAGAAATGTGACGAAAAGGCGAAGAGATTGGCCCTGGATTTAGTGACGATTAGAAAGAATGATTTGGTTGGTGCAGAAGGATTTACGCGCGATTCTAATCGACACGGGTGACGATTAGAAATGATGGCTCGGCCCGTCATTGCTCTCCATGCTCCTTTCTCCCGCCACCTGCCGCGGCACGAACGCGCACACCCTAACCAGGCCCACCGGGAGCGAAGCAAAAAAACGCGCCACGCAAACCCGTTTGTGCTTCGCGGCCGGGCCGCAAAGGCACACGAGTGCGCCGGCGCCGCTCAACGGGCGCGCAAACAATTAATTATTCTTTATTTTGATTGTGAAAATACATTATTGCACAACTGTGGTGCAATTGCAAGCGAAAAATGTAGAGCTACGTAAGAAGGACGGGGCATAGAACTGGACGAATGGGCAGATGGAGGAAGGAAGCACAGAGGCAAGGAGGCAGAGGAAGCACAGGAAGTAGCCGGAGTTCGCTGCCCCGGCTGTTAAATCGAAAAAGCAGATCCCTGCCTGCCAGCAGGCAGGCCTCATCCCGCGAAGTCGTCCGGGACGCAGAAAACGCGCCCCATCCGCAGACGGCGGGGGCCCTTCGCGGCGCGAAGCAACATCCAAAACCCCCACCCTTAACACCGAAGGGTGGGGCACCCACGATTATAAAGGTGGCGATCAGCGCCATGGGATTGCGGACAACTACTGCAGCTTGGCGTATTCGGATTTGGCGGCGATGAGGACGGGGATGCCGGGGTCGGCGTCTTTCCAGAGCGCGAGGAAATCCTTGTAGGCGGCGAGCGCGCGGACGCGGGCGGCATCGGAATCCGCTCCCTGCGAGGTTCTCGACTGCAAGGCGTTGGCACGAGCCACGCCCAGATGCGCCAGCGCTCCCGTCCAGCAGTTCCAGACCATACCGCTGTGATCGAGAATCTTCTGAAACTCGGCGGCGGCGGGTTTGCCCTGTCCGGCTGCCAAGTATGCCTCGCCGCGTACATACACCGGATAGAGGCAGGAAATATTGTTGACGAACTGAATTTGCCCCAGCTCGATGGATGAATCAGCTTGCAAGGCCGTGACGGCAGCGGCCGGGTTCTTGCGGTCCAGCGCCAATTGGGCCTGAATTGCGCGCAGCCAAAGCGACTGCATCTGCGTGCCCAGAGGGAAGCGCTTGTTGAGGTCTTGGGCCAGCGATTCGGCTCGTGCGGTATCGCCCGCCATGGCGAACGCAAGCGCGGCTTCGGCTTCGACACCCGGACTTGCGGGAGCCAGCTTCAAAGCCTCTGCGGCTGACTGGCGCGCTTCCGCAGGATTGCCGTAAGCGCCTTCCCGCAGAGCAGCATTCTCCTGCCATATTGCTCCGCCTTCCTTGCTATCCGTCCGGATGGCGGACTCCACGGCCCGCTTGGTCAACTCCCGCGCTTTGGAAAGATGACCGGCATACGCCTCGGTGTCCGATGCGAGGGCCAGTCCATAGTTCGCATATTCTTGCTTGCCCGCATACCACTGTTGCTGTTCCGCCATCGCTGCCGAGTCCGCATCGAGAAAGGCCAGAGCGTAGAGAGCATTGCGGAGTATGAAATCATTCGCCATTCGGGTTTGCCCCTCATGCGCTATCTGCCGGGCCTCGTCGAAACGCTGCAAGGCAAGGGCGTCATTGGCGAGATTCTGGTAGGCAAGTCCCTGATTCGGTGCAAGGCGCGACATCCGTTTCTCGATCTCCTCAGCTTTTTCATACTGCCCCTGCAAGTTGCACAGGCTGGCCAAATTGTCATACGCCAGTAAATCCCGCGGGTAGCTCTCCATGTACTCCTGCCAGGTCTGGGCCGATTTATCCAGTTCTCCGGTTACATTCAGATAGTAGGTGCCGGCGATCCCCAGCTTTTCCCGTTCGCTGGCATGTTCCCGCAACTGAAATGCCCTGGTCTCGTACTCGCTGGCCCGCCCTACCTCGCCGAGATTGAAGTAGTCGTAGCTCAGTGCCTGGTAGCCCTCGGCAAAATTGGGGTCAAGCTCGATGGCTCGTTGATAGTAGGACAGGGCTGCGGCGTGGCCTTTCTCAATATTCGCCTTTCGTCCAAGGCTGAACGCTTTCAGAGCTTCGAGCGAAGACGTGGTGGCCTGTAAGAGCGGAACATCAAACTTCTGTACGGTAGCGAGCGATTCGCCGAGTTTGCCGCGGAGCTTGGATGCCGCCTCGCCCATGGTGTCCAGCACCTTCTCCTTGGACGCCGCCGTTGCCTGCTCCTCGGCCAGCGTGTTTCCACTCCGGCAACTCACGGCCTTCAATTCCAGTACATATTTGCTCCCCAAGCTGCCAATCGCTCCGGCAATGTAAGCCTTGCTGCCTGCCCGCTGGCAAAGCTCGCGGGCTAGTTCCGGAGTGAGTTTCGTGCCGGCCGGACGGGTCATCTGTTGCAACGTCTTGGCGACATCCGTGTCGGAGAGCACATTGAGAAAAGGCGATTGCCGCAGGGAAACGTCGAGCGCCGTCTTCAGCGTGTCATCGAAGATCGCATCGCCCGTGCTGTTGGAAAAATCAGTGAGAACGATACTATCTTTCTCGGTGAGGGCCTGCGCGCGGCGCGCAAAGTAAAGCCACGCGCCCACGCCCAGCGCGACGGCCACCACCGCAACGGCGGCCATCGCGATCCATCGACGACCAGTCGATGCAGTGGCAGGCTTGGGTCCGGCTCCGGCCGTGGCGACGGCTGTGTACCCAGATTCGGTGTCGCGCTCCGCGACTGCAACCGGAGCGCTCAAATCGCGCTTCAGGCGCTGCAAGTCGGTGCGCATCTCCGCCGCCGATTGGTAGCGGAGGTTTTTGTCCTTCTCCAGGGCCTTGCTGATGATGTCTTCCAGTCTGGGAGACACTTCCGGATTCAGCCGCACGGGTGCGACCGGCGTGCGATTCAGAATGGCATCGAATATTTCCGCCGAGCTGCTCCCCGAAAACGTTTGTTTTCCCGTGACCATTTCATAGAGCACCAAACCGAAAGAAAAAATATCCGTGCGCGCATCCAGTTCTTTTCCCCGCGCCTGCTCCGGCGACATGTAGGCCACCGTGCCCATGGAGGCGCCCGGCGTGCTAAACTGCATGGCCTCCTGAGTCAGCGTGGCATCGGCATCCGTTCCCGCCTTTGCCTGCAGCTTCGCCAGGCCGAAGTCGAGAATCTTGGCGTGGCCGCGCTTGGTCATAAAGACGTTGGCGGGCTTAATGTCACGATGAATGATGCCTTCTCCGTGTGCGGCGTCGAGTGCGTCGGCAATCTCAATCGCCAGCGACAGAATCGAGTCGGTTTCCATCGGCCGGCCGTCGATGCGATGCTTCAGCGTCATGCCGTCCAGGAATTCCATGGCAATGAACGCATCGCCATGCTGGTCGTCAATTTCGTAGATGGTGCAGATGTTCGGATGATTCAGGGCTGAAGCCGCTTTGGCTTCGCGCTCGAAGCGGCTGAGGGCTTGGGGGTCTTTGGCTACGTCATCGGGCAGAAACTTGAGGGCCACAAAGCGGCCGAGCTTAACATCCTCAGCCTTGTAAACCACACCCATGCCACCGCCACCGATTTTTTCGACGATGCGATAATGCGAGACGGTGCGGCCGATCAAAGAGGAGGAATCCACCATCAGGAGCACATCTTAGGTTGCAGCCGGAGGCAAGTCAACGGAGACACATGGCGACTCCCACGAGGACTTGCAAACACCAAGGATGATGCTAACCTGACCCGCGAGCCGTGGAGCGAAGATGAAGCTCGATTTGCTGGCCATTGCAGCGCATCCGGACGACGTCGAACTCACCTGCGGCGGCACCGTGCTCAAGATGTCGCAGGCGGGTTACCGCACCGGCATTCTGGACCTGACTCGCGGCGAGACCGGCACGCGCGGAACGCCAGAAATGCGGCTGCGCGAAGCACAGCGCGCGGCGAAAATCCTACGGGTGAAGGTGCGGCGGAACCTCGGGCTGCCGGACGCGCGGCTCGAGATTCGCGAAGAATACAAGACGGCGATTGCCGAGGTAATCCGCGAACTCCAGCCCCGCACGGTGATCCTTCCCTACTGGGATGGACGGCATCCCGACCACACCGCGACGGCACAGCTCGGTTATGAGGCATGCTTCATCGCAGGATTGCAGAACTATCCGCTCGGAGGCGACGCTTTCCGCCCTTTCAAGATCCTGTACGCAGCCGCATATGAGAATGCGCAGCCCACATTTGCCGTGGACATCTCGAAGCAATACGAACGGAGGCGGCGCGCGATTCTGGCGTATGCGTCGCAATTCCTGCCGCCCAAGAAGGCGCGCAAGTCAAAGGTGTTTCTGCCGCTCGACGAACTCGAGGAACGAATGAACCTTCAGGCGCGCCATTACGGCAGAATGATCGGTGTGCGCTACGCCGAGGGTTTCATCATCAAGGAAGCGATGCAGGTGGAGGACGTGGTCAAACTACCGGTGCGGTCACTGTAAGGTGCGCCGCGGAGTTTGCTCTGGAAAGTGGCGCTAGAAGTCGTCCGATTGCTGGGCGTGGGTGAATCCGACCAGGGTTTGCACGGGGCCGGCGTTCGATACTCGAATCCGCACGGGAGGCTCGCCTTCGGCGCCGGTCTTTCGCAGGACGGCGAAAGTAGCGAGCGCTTCGCTGTAAACCTTTGTAACTAAGAAGGATTCGCCGCTCGCTTCTTTCTTCCACACCTGGCCGACTTGGACCTTTTTGGCGGGCACAATACGAATGTAGAAGGAATCGCCAAACGCGTCAATACAGGAGAACCCTCTTGATTCTCCAAGGAAACCTCCCGAAACGGCGCGCTGGCACCGCGGCAGCCCCAAAGGAGCGGCTTCCCAAAGGTCTATTTTCGAGGCAGGAACAAACTCTTTCGACACTTTTGTCATCATAAAAGACTTAAGGGTGTAGGCGTGCCCGACAGGTGTATAATCCGGGCAGATTCCTCGGGAGGTATTATGAGGAAACGTTGGACCGTGCAACTGGTAGCGAGCATTATCTGCGGTATGCTGGTGATCCCCGCGACGCTTGCCGCACCTCGGCAACAACAGCAGGGTCAGCAACAGCAGCAAGGCCAGCAACAGCCGAGCCAGAAGCAACAACCCGACCAGCAGTCCACTCAGGCGGCTCCGGCGCAGACGCCGCCGGTCGCGCAGTCGGACGACCCGAACGTCAAACCCGGGACGAAAGAAGATGTCAACGCCATCGGGAACCGCAATGTCGGGCACGGGCTCAACTTTTATTCGCTCGAGCGTGAGATCGCGCTGGGCAAGCAAGTCGCCGCGGACGTGAACCGCCAGGCGAAATTTATCGAGGACCCCGTCGTGGTCGAATACGTGAACCGCGTCGGGCAGAATCTCGTGCGCAACTCGGACGCCCAGGTGCCATTCACGATCAAGGTGATTGACTCCGACGTGTTGAACGCGTTCGCGCTGCCCGGCGGATTTTTCTACGTCAATAGCGGGCTGATCCTTCGGGCGGACGAAGAATCGGAATTGGCCGGCGCGATGGCGCATGAAATCGCGCACGTGTGCGCGCGCCATGGAACCAAGACGGCCACCAAGGGCGAAATCATCCAGCTTGCCTCGATTCCGGCCATGATTTTTATTCCCTACGGCTGGGCCGGATATGGAATCTACCAGGGCATGAACCTGGCGATTCCGCTCACGTTCCTGAAGTTCACTCGCGATCAAGAACGCGAGGCTGATTTCCTTGGCCTGCAGTATATGTATAAGGCCGGGTACGACCCGAACTCGTTCGTCTCCTTCTTTGAAAAAGTCGAGGCCATGGAGAAGAAGCAACCGGGCACGATCCCGAAAGTTTTTTCGACGCATCCGCCCACGCCGGACCGCATTGAAGCCGCGCAGAAGGAGATATCCACGATTCTCCCGGCGCGCAGCGAATACATCGTTTCCACTTCCGAATTCGACGTGGTGAAGCGGCGGCTTATGGCCATCGAAATGAACCAGAAGGTGAAGGACTCCGATCCCAGCAAGCCTTCGCTGCGCAAGAAGACCGACCAGCATCCGAAGCAAACGTCCGGTTCGCCAGCGGATACTTCGGCCGCGAGCAGCACGGACCCGGCCAGTGACGACGGAGCCCCGACGTTGAAACGGCGGCCGGATCAACAGTAAGTAGCAAGCGGGGTTTCTGAGGTCAGGATCGCGGGACTAGAACTTCGGGTTTCGAAATCAGAAGGGCGCCAGTCAAACTGTGCGCCCTTTTTTATTTCCGCGAGGTTGCCGGGCTAGCGCGTGTGGACTTCCGCAACGCCCATTCGCTTGAGTCCTTCGGCGTAATACTTGCGGTAAAGGATGTCCCACTCCTCGCTGCCTTCCAGAACTTCCTTCTTCTGCGATCCGATTTTCGCGCGTACTTCGGTGTCCACCTGCTCTTCGAGCTTCAGAAGGGCGGTCAGGATATTGACGATCTCCAGGCGAATCGTGTCGCGATCCTCGACGAAGTCCACTTCCGGGCTCGAAACAAGATAGTCAACGATGCGGTGGGAGATGCGAACCGTCTTTTCGCGGGTCAGACGCATACTCAGCGGAGAATTAATTTCCTTTCGCGCGCCAACTGGCCTTTCACCTTCTTGTACATTTCCTGATAGGAGGCGCCGGTGCGGCGCATTTCTTCCGAGTAGCGGCTCAGGATTTCGCGAACCTCCTCGTTCAGCCGGTCTTCAATGCCGATTTCATCGGCCATCAACTGGCGCACCTGCTGCGTAAGGTTCTCCGCGCTCTTTGCTTCGATCATCTTGCCGGCCACCAGGCGCTTGACTACTTCCTTGGCCATGTAGCCCACATAATCTCGCGACAACAGCATTCAGTTTCACTCCGCGGACAATCGCAAACATTTTAGTCTAACGGTTGCGCAATCGGAGTGTCAAGGCGACACGTCGCGATCGTTTGCGGTCAATTTGGATTGCGTCTCATCCTTTTTTCCAAACCAGAGAGGCCAGGGTCTCACAACTGCACCCAACTTCTGTTACGCTGGATCCGAAACTCGTAAAGATCGCGCCGCAGTGCCGTACTGCTTCAAGAAGGGACAACACTAATCGTGAGTTATTCGCCCATCGCGCCCGAGCGCAGCATTCATCGCGTCTTCAACTTCAATGGAGGACCGGCGACGCTTCCGCTTCCCGTCCTCGAACGCATCCGTGAAGAGCTGTTCGACTATCGCGGAACGGGAATGTCCGTGATGGAAATGAGCCACCGTTCGCCTGAGTTTGAGGAAATTATGTCGCGGGCGGAACGCGGCCTCCGGAATCAACTCGCCATTCCCGCAGACTACGGCGTCATTTTCATCCAGGGAGGCGCCAGTCTGCAATTCACGATGGTGCCGATGAATCTGTTCGTGCCGGGAAGGGCCGTGGACGTCTTGCATACGGGGATGTGGACGGCGAAAGCGATTGCGGAACTCCAGAAGACCGCCTCCTATCGCCTGGCGGCTTCCACGGAAGCGGACCATTTCACGAGGATTCCGCGTCCGGACGAAATCCAATTCTCACCCGGCGCCTCGTACGTGCACATGGCCACGAACAACACGATCGAAGGGACGCAATGGAGTTTGCTGCCGGACACCGGGAATGTCCCCCTGGTTGCAGACATGTCGTCGGACATTCTTTCGCGCCCTGTGGATGTGGGCCGGTTCGGCTTGATCTTTGCGGGAGCGCAGAAGAATCTCGGACCGTCGGGCTTGACGGTCGTCATCGTGCGTCGCGATCTCGCCGAGCGCGCGGACAAAAGCCAGCCGACGCTTCTGCAATACCGCACACACATCAAAGAAGGCTCGCTCTACCACACGCCGCCCACATTTGCGGTGTATGTCGCCGGACTAATGCTGGAATGGATCGAGGCTCAGGGCGGGGTCGTCGCTCTCGAAAAGCGAAATGATTCCAAGGCGAGATTGCTCTACGACGCAATCGAAGCAAGCGCCGCCTACACCTGTCCCGTCGAAAAAGAGTCGCGCTCGAAAATGAACGTGGTGTTTCGCGTCGGTGGCGGCAAGGACGAAATCGAAGCGCGCTTCGTGAAAGAAGCAGCCGCAGCCGGAATTGCCGGCATCAAGGGACACCGTTCGGTGGGCGGAATAAGGGTATCGCTCTACAATGCGGTCACCATGGAAGCGGTGCAATCGTTGGTCAGCTTCATGCGAGAATTCGAGCGGGTTTTGGGGTGATCAAGACCCAATGAATTTCGAATGAAGTCTAGCCACATCCTGTGGCGAACATACAACACCTTGCTTGACTTGCGGCCTACCGCCCGCTATCTTGGCATTTCCATGCAAAACGCTCCCGGAAGCGAGACATCTGTGTTGAGGGCTGCTCCCATTGGCAGCCAGACCGGCTCGCGCTCAGAGTCGCAACCTCCACTGGATGAATACTTTAACTCTCTCTTCACGGCTCTGGGCCCGCAGCATTGGTGGCCGGGCAAGACCCCTTTCGAGATCATCGTCGGCGCTATCCTCACCCAGAATGCGGCGTGGACGAACGTGGAGAAGGCCATCGGGAATTTGCACCATGCGGGGTTGCTCTCCCCTGCGGCAATCGAGAGGGTACCGCTCCGGCGGCTGGAACGGCTAATTCGCTCCTCGGGCTATTACCGGCAGAAGGCGCGCAAGCTGAAGGCGTTTTCGGCGTTTCTGCGAAGTGAATACAGGGGATCTCTCAAGCGAATGTTTGAGACGCCGACTATCGTGCTCCGAGAAAAGCTTCTGGGCGTGTTTGGCATTGGGCCGGAGACCGCGGATTCCATCCTACTGTACGCCGGGGGGCATGGCGTGTTCGTTGTGGATGCGTACACAAAGCGCATTCTGGCACGGCATGGTTGGGCGACGGAAAAGTCGAGCTATGACGATATCCGCTGGATGTTCGAGCGGCAATCTCCCGGGGATGTGCGCAGATTTAACGAGTTCCACGCGCTGATCGTGAATGCGGGGAAGAACTGGTGCCGCCCGCACGATCCGCAATGCGGCGAATGCCCTCTGGGGCGGTATCTCGAGGCTGGCCGATGACGCACTCGAAGTGGAAACGGCAACTGTGGCTCATCATCAGCCTCGTTGTGGTCGTTCTTCTCGCGGCAGCCGTATTTACGCTGGGGTCGTTGAACATTCCCCTGCGACCCGAGCAGGGCAGCACGTTCGCGGCATTCTTCGCTTTGTCCACGTTCATTACGGCGGCGCTGCTCGTGTTTGCGCTCATTCTGACGCGGAGTTTGGTGCGCCTGTGGTCCGAACGAAGCAAAGGGCAGATGGGTTCGCGCTTCAAAGTAAAGATGGTTTTGGGCGCGATGGGAGTTTCGTTGCTACCCGTCCTGTTCCTTTTCTTTTTCAGCTATGCGCTTGTCAACAGGACGCTGAACATGTGGTTCCCGCGTCCGCTCGAGATTGCCAATGAACAAAGCCAGCGCTTGAGTTACGACATGGGCAGGGCAAGCGTGAATTATCTGAGCGCGATTGCCGCCAAAGCCGCCGCGGACGGGACTCCGAACCAGGCGTTTCTGGGGCTGAGCTGGTCGGTGGATGCTTCCTGGATTGTGGATTCGCATGGTGCGGTCTCCTCCGGTGTAAGTTACAAGAACCGCTCGAAGGAGAACGGCGATTCATCCGCTATTCCGACCGAGCCAATCTCCCCCAAGCTCGCGCAGACGGTTCGCAGCGGCGCGGAGATTTGGGAGGCGAACAACAATCTTTACCAGGCGGGGGCCGCTCCTCTCAAGAACGGCGGAAAACTCTACGTGGCACGGCTGATACCCAGCGATTACCTGAACCACTACTCGCAGATTGAATCGCAAACGCGAACCTACGAGCAACAAAAGCAGCAGCTTCGCGCGTACAAGAGAGAGATCATTCTTGCCCTGCTGTTGATCACGCTGTTGCTGCTGTTCACCACCACCTGGGTCGCGCTGTTCCTTTCGAAACAGGTGACGGTACCCATCCAGGCGCTGGCAGAAGCGACGCGCGAAATATCGCGGGGAAATTTCGAACACCGCATTGACGTGCAAGCGCAGGACGAACTCGGCACCCTGGCGCGCTCTTTCAACCGCATGACGGAGCAATTGGGCGAAGGCCGCCGGCAAATTAACGAGTTTACGCAGAGCCTCGAACTTGCGATTGAGGAACGCGAACGCCGCCGGAAATTGATGGAAGCGATTCTGGAGAACATCCCCACGGGCGTCGTTTCGCTGAATTCGTCGGGAGAAGTGGTGCGATTCAACTCCGCGGTCGTCGCAATTCTCGGCGAACATGCCCGGGAAGCCCGGACGTTATCGGAATTGCTGGGCGACGACGCCGCGCGAGCGGTGCTGTACCTGATACGTCGCTCCTTGCGCATGGGTGCCGCGTCGCGCGAAATTGAGGTGGCAACGGGCGGTCGCCTGGTTCGCGCCGCCGTCACGGTAAGCTCCCTCGGTCCTCGCCGCTCAAACCCCGGATTCGTGGTCGTCATAGACGATTTAACCGACCTGCTTCGCGCGCAGAAAGCGGCTGCCTGGCAGGAAGTGGCGCAGCGAATCGCGCACGAGATCAAGAACCCGCTCACGCCGATCCAGCTTTCCGCACAGCGATTGCTGCGCCACCTGGACCGCGTGTCTGCCGTGCGTACGGACGGCGCGCCTCGCAGCGAATTGGAAAAACTCGTGGCCGAATGCGCGGGGTTGATCGAGCGCGAGGTGCAAGCTCTCGAATCCCTGGTTGACGAATTCTCGCAATTCGCACGCTTCCCTGCCGCGCGCCTCTCGCCGGCCGACATGAATTCCATCGTTTCGAGCGCCCTCGCGCTGTTTCAGGGAAGGCTCGATGGAATCACGGTGCGTACGGACCTGGCATCCTCGCTCCCACCGGTGAAAGCGGACGCGGAGCTTTTGCGGCGCGTCGTCGCCAATCTGATCGATAACGCGGCGGAGGCGATGGAAGGGGTTCCGATGCGGCAGTTGCACGTCATGACCCGCGTCGAGGGCGAGGGAGACGCAGTCGAGATCGAAATCTCCGACAGCGGCCACGGAATTTCCGCCGAGGACAAGGAACGGCTTTTCCTCCCGCATTTCTCGACGAAAGAGCGCGGAACCGGACTGGGATTGGCAATCGCGAGCCGCATCGTTGCCGAACACAATGGAACGATTCGCGTGGAAGACAACGTGCCCGTCGGCACACGTTTTCTGATTCGCTTTCCCGCCGCGGAGGTTGCGGCAACGCCCGCAGCCCCGGCCTCGGCTCAGGCAGGATCAGCGCAAGGATAAGGAGAAGAAAGCTCAACAGGACAGATGCCTGCATCCATTCTCATCGTTGACGACGAAGCCGGAATCCGCGAATCCCTGGGAGCGCTTCTGCGCGACGAGGGCTACGGCGTAGAAGCCGCAGCCTCCGGCGAAGAATGCATCGAAGCGCTCGAGCGGCGCAAGTTCGATTTGATTCTGCTGGACGTCTGGTTGCCGAAAATGGACGGCCTGGCGACGCTCGAGCGGATTCAAAGCGAGGAAGCCGCCCCGATTGTCGTGATGATTTCGGGCCACGGAAATATCGAGACAGCCGTGCGCGCGACCAAGCTCGGGGCGTTCGATTTCGTCGAAAAGCCGCTTTCGCTCTCGAAAACTGTCCTCGTGGTGCGCAATGCGCTCGACTATGTGCGGCTGGAGGCAGAGAACAGGCGGCTGCGAGCAGAGCTGGAGGAACGCCACGAAATTCTGGGGCGTAGCGTGCCGATGAAGGCGCTTCGGCAGCAGATCGCCCTGACCGCGCCCACGAACGGCCGCGTGCTGATTTATGGCGAAAGCGGCACGGGCAAGGAACTCGTCGCGCGGGCGCTGCATGCCAGCAGCTCGAGAAGCTCGATGCAGTTTGTGGAAGTCAATTGCGCGGCGATACCTGAGGAGCTGATCGAATCGGAGCTGTTCGGCCACCGCAAGGGAAGCTTTACCGGCGCGAGCGAAGACAAGGTGGGGAAATTTCAGAAGGCGGACGGGGGCACGCTCTTCCTCGACGAAATCGGCGACATGAGCCTGAAAACCCAGTCCAAAGTCCTGCGCGTCCTGGAAGAACGGCGTGTGGAGCCGCTGGGATCGAATCAGCCGGCCACCGTGGACGTTCGCGTAATTGCGGCAACCAACAAAAAACTCGAAGAGGAGATCAGCCGCAATGCTTTCCGCGAGGACCTTTTCTACCGGCTCAATGTGATTCCCTTCTACGTTCCCGCGCTGCGCGAGCGGCCGGAGGACGTTCCCATACTGGCGTCGCACTTTCTCCACACATTTTGCGAAGCGTATGGCAAGAAGGACAAGGAGTTCAGCACGAGCGCCATGGAAGTGCTGCTCGCATATCCCTGGCCGGGAAATGTGCGGGAGCTGAAGAACCTGGTCGAGCGGCTCGTCATCATGTGCCCGTCGCCGCGAATCGAGCCACATCACCTGCCGCCCGAGCTGTTCCGCGGCGCGTCGAAGAGCCCGCAAAAACCCTACGAAAGCCTGCAGGAAGCGCGGTCGGCTTACGAACGCGAATTCGTGTTGCGCAAGCTCGAAGAGAATCGATGGAATATGACGAAGACCGCCGCCGCGCTCGGCCTCGAACGCAGCCATCTCTACCGCAAGATGCGCTCCCTGGGAATTGCGCCTTCCAAGGCGTCCTAAGCTGCAAGCCCACGAGATTCTCTACTCTTGGGCCTCGCTGATCTGTTCCAACTGGCGGCGCCAGTCGAGTTGGCGGACCAGCGCCGCGTTTTGCCGCCAGTTCGGCTGCACCTTGACGAAGATCTCGAGGAAAACGCGCATGCCCAGTATTCCTTCCAGCTCTTTGCGCGCCTCCGTCCCGATTTTCTTTGCTGTCGCTCCCGCCTTGCCGATGAGAATTCCCTTCTGCCCTTCGCGTTCCACGTAGAGTGTCGCGCGCATGCGAATCAGATCTTTGCCCTCTTCAAAGCTATCCACGAGCACGGCCAGGGCATGCGGCACTTCTTCGCGCGTGGCAAGAATGGCCTTTTCGCGAATAATTTCGGCGGCCAGGAAACGCTCGGGCTGGTCTGTGAATTGGTCCGGCGGAAAATACGGCGGCGCTTCGGGCAGCCGGGTCAGCCAGTTATCCACCAGGTCCGAACAGCCCTCGCCCGTGAGCGCCGAGATCGGAAACACTTCGGCAAACTCGAATTCCTGCCGGTAGCGATCGATCAAGGGCAATAGGTGATGCTTGGGGATCCGATCGATCTTATTGAGAAGCAGAAACACCGGTCCCTCGAAACGCTTGATCCATTCGATGGAGAAGCGGTCGCCCGCTCCGAAATTCACCGAGGCATCCACGATCAGCGAGAGGATGTCAATTCCTTCGCAGGCATGCTGAAGCTCGTCCATCATCTGCCGGTTCAGAACATTTTCGGCCTTATGGATGCCGGGCGTATCCACGAGGACAATCTGCGCGTCGTCCCGGTTCAGAATTCCCTGGATGCGATTGCGCGTCGTTTGCGGTTTCGGTGAAACGATGGAGACCTTGTGCCCGACAAGCTTATTGACGAGCGTGGATTTGCCTGCGTTGGGCCGGCCGACGATCGCGACAAAACCGCACTTGAACGCCATGGTAGGAGCGATTGTACGCCAAGCGGCACAGCGGTGAGAAATGCGAAGGCTTTCGCGCGGACTCGGAACTTGGTGAACCTTCCGTGCTCTGACACTTCACAACTAGGAAGCGCCGGGCGAAGCGACCCCCGCGGCGAGGCGTCGCGCGCGAACGCGCAGCACTTTCCGCTGGTTGGCTTCGAGCACTTCGAAGCGCAGACCATCCGCATCGAACACTTCGCCGATGCGAGGAACGTGGCCGGCGACGCCATTCAGCAAGCCCGCAATCGTTGATGCGCCCTCATGCCGCGAAGACGGATCAAGCTCGATGCCGAATAGCTCGCTGACTTTGTCCACGGGCGTGCTGCCGCGAAGAACCATCGCGCCGCCCGATTCGCGCACGACGTCCGGCGCAGGCCGGCGGTCCTCTTCGCCGATTTCACCGACGATTTCTTCCACGAGGTCTTCCACCGTCACGACCCCCGCCATCAGCCCGTATTCGTCAATTACAATGGCCATCTGCTGGCTCTTCCGCTGCAAATCCTTCAGCAATTCGGAACCGAACTTCGTGTCCGGGACGAAGAGCGCGGGCCGCATGAGTTCGCTCACTGTGCGATGAGCGGCTTCCCGGTCGGGCACGCCGAGGATGTCACGCGCCATCACGATGCCCACGATATCGTCGAGCGATCTTTCATAAACGGGCAGCCGCGAGAACTTCGTTTCCACGATCAGTTCGCCAAGCTCTTCCAGGCTGGCGGAAGCCCGGATCGCAATCACGTCCGGGCGCGCGGTCATCACGTCTCGCACTCGCTTGTCGCCGAATTCGACGACCTGTTCGATTAGGCGGGCGTCGTCCTGTTGAATGATTCCCTCTTCGGTAGCGGCGTCCACCAGCGCCTCGATGGACTGCTGCTCGGTGGCGGGCGCGGCGTGCTCTTCTTCGTCCGACAAATGAAGAACGGAAACGAGAAGCTCCAGGGCTGATTGGATAGGCCAGATGAGCCACACGCAGGCACGCACGAACGGCACGAACGGCGCCACCCAGTTTCCTCGAACTCCGAGCAGAAGAAGGGAAGGCAGAATGTGCATCCACAGAACTACTTCCGCACCGAGGAAGAAAATCATTTCCAGCGCCGCTTCCCAGCTTCCGGGCACGAAGAAAATCACGCCCCGCGCCGTGAAGCCGGCAACAAGAACAAGCCAGAGGCGCGCGAGGAGGCTGAATGCAAGCGCGGCGCGGCTGCGCTCCATTTTGAAACGCGGCTCGATTTCGGCCTCGAACGTTTCGAGGTGCGCGTGGACGCGCCGCGTGGTTACACGCCCCAACTCACGGTAGGCGCGATCCAGGTAGGCGAAAATCGGCAGCCCGGCCGTCAGCGCGAGTACACCCAGAGTGTAGAAAAGCCCCGGCATAGACTAGGCGAGTCCCAGCTCGCGGCGGAGGCGTTGCTCGCGGCGATTCATCTGGCCCGAGTCGGTTTCATGATCATAGCCCATCAGATGAAGCATACCGTGGAGAATGAGGATGCGCATCTCGCGGCTGAATTCGCGGCCGCAGCGCCGGGCGTTCCGGCGAGCAATCGCCGGGGCAATGGCGATATCGCCAAGGTAGGATGCGCGGGAGGGTGATGGACCAACAAAATCAAAGGACGGCCGTTTCCCGTGACGCCGTTGCCTCCCGCGCTTTTTCCGCATACGCCCCGTTTCTTCGGCAGCAAAGGATAGGACGTCGGTCGGATCGTTTTTGCCACGATAGGCGCGGTTCCACTTGGTCATCTTGGCGTTTGTAACCAGGCAGATCGCCAGCGCCTCGGGAGGCAGGCGCAGTTTCCGGCGTGCGCGCTCCGCAAATCTCTCGAGGGCCGGAAGAGAAACGCTCACGCGCCGCTGCCGATTCATTATCAAATGCCTATTCGCGATGATTGCTCTCGCGCGAATTGCCCCGATTCGAGCCCCCGGGCTGGCCGCCGTCATATTCGTCGTAGGCCTTGATGATTCGCTGGACGAGGCTGTGCCGGACGACATCGCGCTCGTCGAAGTAAATCAGTTCGATGCCTTCAATTTTGCCGACCACGTCAATGGCTTCCACCAGCCCGGAGCGCCGGCTGTTAGGAAGATCAATCTGCGTAATGTCGCCGGTGATCACCGCCTTGGAATTGAATCCGAGGCGCGTCAAAAACATCTTCATTTGTTCGCTCGTCGTGTTCTGAGCCTCGTCGAGGATGACGAAAGAATCGTTCAACGTGCGGCCGCGCATGAAGGCCAGCGGAGCCACCTCGATGATGTCTTTTTCGAGGAACCGCTCGAGCTTGTCCGCTTCGAGTAAATCGTGGAGCGCGTCGTAGAGCGGCCGCATGTAAGGATCCACTTTCTCCTGCAGCGTGCCGGGAAGAAAACCGAGCCGCTCGCCGGCCTCGACGGCAGGTCGCGCGAGAATGATCCGATTCACTTGCTTCGAGAGCAGCGCCGAAACGGCCATGGCGACGGCGAGATACGTTTTCCCGGTTCCCCCCGGTCCGATGGCGAAAACCATGTCGTACGTCTCGAGCGCCTGCATGTAGCGGCGCTGGTTCGTGCTCTTGGGCGAAACCCCCTTCTTGCCGAGCACGCGCGTATGAAGCGGCGAAAAGGACCCGCGAAGCTCCGAGGCCGGCACATCGTTTGCGACCCGCAGCAGGGCCTTCACCTCCTGGCTGTCGGGAATGCGGCCTTCGCTGACGCGCCGGTTGTATTCATCGAGAATCTGGCTGGCCCGCTCCACCTGTTGCGGAGCGCCCTCAATTTCAAGGTCATGGTCTTTCAGGTGAGTGGTAACGCGCAGCGTGGATTCAAAGAGCTTCAGGTTCTCATCCAGGGTCCCGAAGAGCTCGTTGATGCCCCCAACCAATCGGACGGTTTGCTTCATCAAGTTTAGCTGCCGCATGCCTCCGGCGCGCGAAATCGCAAGTATGTATGCGTAGCGTAGCGCGGGAAACGGAGAGGGTCAAGGCACGGAGCGAGGATTCACCGTACAGTAACCTTGCCAATCGAAAGCAGAAGGGCCTGGAACTGTGAGCGCGTTCTAATGCTTCTCCGCCGATTGGACGATAGTAAGACATACGAGGATTGGGGCCCGGCTTGCCGTTGCGAAGTGTGGCAGAAACATCTAGATTTGTAGAGTTACTAAAGGAACCTCAATGGCAGAGACGAAAGCTCCGGCATCCGCTCTCCCCCCCGAGGGCGTTTATAACGAAAAGCGGCGCACGCAGCGCGTGCATATCACCATGCCCGTAATCGTCCGCGGCAAGAATGGCGAACAGCCCTTCGAGGAAGAAGCATCCACAATCTCCATGAACGCAAATGGATGCATGCTCCTCCTCGTAATGCCCGTCAAGCGCGCCCAGCACGTCTCGATCGTTAACCCGAAGACGGCGGAAGAATTGCCCTGCTCCGTCGTCTATCTCGGAAAAAAGATTGACGGCAAAACCCAGGTGGGCTTGGAATTTTCCGAACCATCTCCGCTGTTTTGGCGCATCGCGTTCCCCCCGGAAGATTGGGATCCTTCCGAGCGCAAGCTCCCTACCACCCACGCGCAGCGGCCTCGCGAAACACCCCGGCGTTAGAACTGCCGCACATCCCGCGATTCACACGCCTTCAGCGATTCGGTGGCGGAAACTGCACTTTGGGCGCTTCGTGAGAAGCAGGCGCAGCCTCGAAGTAAGCATTGTTACGCTGGAAGCCGGCCCAACCTGCAAAGATGCTGTTCGGAAACTGGCTGATGTAGGTGTTGTAGGCCTGAATCGAATCGTTATAGCGCTTGCGCTCGACGGCAATGCGGTTCTCGGTGCCGGCAAGCTCGTCCTGCAAGCGAAGGAATTGCTCGTTGGATTTCAACTGCGGATAGTTCTCGACAACGAGGAGCAAACGGCTCAGAGCGCCGTCTAGCTGGCCGTTGGCGGCGATCTTGTCTTGCGGCGTCCGGGCGCCGCCAAGAGCGGCCCGGGCTTTGGCAATGTCGTCGTACACGGTCTGCTCTTGCGCGGCGAACCCCTTCACGGTTTCGACCAGGTTCGGAATCAAATCCGCCCGGCGCTGCAGGACGACGTCCACCTGCGCCCAGTTCGATCGTACCGCTTCATTTAACCTAACCATCTGGTTTTTGGCGGAGACGTACATCCCCCCAAAGATCAGCGCGACGAGCAGCGCCAGTGCGACAATACCGCCTATCACTGCGGCAACTATTTTCATCAAACGCCTCCAATGCTAGGAATGCTCAATCTCCTCAACGTACCTCGAGCCGGCGATCCACTTCATCGGTGACAACCTCGACAAACTCCAGGTATGTCTGCAACGTCGCTTCCACATCGATTTCGCCGCGCTTCCGCTTCCCTTCCCGCAGATCGAGGATCGCCTGAAATGCCGAAGGATTGGCGCCAGTGAAAACCGCGACTTGCTCGACAGCCTCCCGCTTGCTTGTTGCCGTAGGCTGGTCCATAGCAAGCAGCGCGTGCCGAAAGAGCGTGCAGAATGTGGAAATGGAGTCGAGCATGATGCCCAACAGCACCTTGTTATCGTGCGGCGCCGTGAGAATCGCCTGGCGCAAGCGAAGCCAGCCCGTGCGCAGTTCCCGTTCCACCTGAAGCCGGTGAAGATGCAATGGCACTTCAAATGCCGCCAGAAAATCGTTGCCGTAGAGCATGCGGTGGCTCTGCTGGATATCGAAAAGCTCGATGGCGAAAATGTCGGCAGAGCGGCGAAGCTCCTCGAGGGTAAAAACAAGCGGCACGGGATTGCGTTGCCGTACCCACCACGAGGTAACGTCATGGAGATTCTCGAGTTCGGCTGCGCCGGCGCGCTCCAGGATGCAGAGAATATTCAGGTCGGAATGCGCCGCGAGAAATTCGCCCGTCGCGGCCGAGCCGAATAAGACGATAGCGCGCAGATTGTCGGCCGCGGCCGTCTTCAGTTTTTCGACAAGTTCCGCTAGTTTTGATTCCATCGTAATTTTCGCCTATTCAACCCAAATCGCCGTCGTGCTGGCGTCCATCACCAGCTGCCGCTCGCGCCGCCTCCGCCGAATGATCCTCCGCCGAATCCCCCAAAACCACCGCCTCCTCCGAACCCGCCTCCTCCTCCCCAACCTCCCCCACCACCGCCACCCATCATCCCGCCCATCATGGGACCGATCCACCACCCACCGCCGCGGCGATTGTAACGATTCTGGGGGCCAAAACCACCCCCGCTCATCGCCCGAATAATCAGATAAATCACGAAGATGAATACGAGAATCCCGATCGGACTGCCATGGTGTTCCGCAGGTTGCGGCCTTCTCTGCACGCCGCTCTGAAGAGTGGTCAGCGTTATGCCCTTATCCTGCGCAATTACTTCGGCCACGCGGCGAGTCATCAGCAGCATGGCTCCGCTGTAGTTTCCTTGCTGCAAAGTGGGTACCACTTCGCGCTCGAAGCTGCCTACTTTTCCGTCCGGAAGAATCGGCTCGAGCCCATATCCAGCTTCGATCCGATCTCGATGATCCTGCACGGCGAGGAGGATCATCACTCCCCGGTCCAATTGCTTTGGACCGACGCCCCAGTGAATCGCCAGGTCAATCGTGAAGTCTTCGATGGATTCTCCGCCGAGCGACGTAACCGTCACCACCGCGATTTGCGCATTCGCCTTGTGGTCAATTTCGCCGCAAAGCGCGATCAACTGATCCCGGGCGGGCTGGCTGAGCACGCCCGCAAAATCGTTCACGTATCCGCGCTGCTTCAATTGCTCGGGTTTCTGGGCTCCCGCGGTGCTCGCAAGGAACAACATCAGCGCAACGAACAGAATCGCGCGGAGCGCACGGCGCAATTGTGAAATGGAAATAAAATCGGTTCGTATGGGGACGCAAGTGCGCGGAGAAACAAAAGCCGCGCACTTCCGCTTATTACGCATTGTCAATTTGGGCGCGCTGGAGGCGGTCGGAGTAATCAATGTAGACCGTCTTCCACTCGGAGTAGAAATCGAGCGCGGCTTCTCCGGATTCGCGATGGCCGTTGCCCGTATTCTTGATCCCGCCAAAGGGCAGATGCGTCTCGGCGCCGATGGTGGGGGCGTTGACGTACACGATGCCGGTCTCGAGATCGCGCTGCGCGCGGAAGGCGTTGTTGACATTGCGCGTGTAAATCGCCGCGGACAGGCCGTACTGCACGCCGTTGGCAATGGCAATGGCGTCGTCAAAAGTCTCGAACGGAATCACGGATACCACCGGGCCGAAGATTTCTTCCTGGCAGATACGCATCTTCGGATCGCAATCGGTGAAGATGGTCGGCTCGTGGAACCAGCCGCGCGCGTGCGCTCCGCTTTCGAGACGATGCCCGCCGGTGGCCAGTTTTGCGCCGTCATTCTTGCCGATTTCGACGTACTTCATTACGGTATTGAGCTGCTGCTCGTTGATCGAAGGGCCCATTTCCGTGGCGGGATCGAGGCCGTCTCCGACCTTCAACGATTTCGCGCGCGCCACGAATTTCTCGACGAACTCACCGTAGACCTTCTTATGCACCGCAACGCGGCTCGCTGCCGTGCAACGCTGCCCGGTGGTGCCGAAGCCGCCCCAGATGGCGCCGTCCACGGCGAGATCGAGGTTGGCGTCGTCCATCACGATGATGATGTTCTTCCCGCCCATTTCCAGATGGCACTTCTTGAATGTGGGCGCGCAGGACTGGCTGACGATGCGGCCCACTTCCGTGGAACCGGTGAAGCTGACGAGTCGGACGTCCGGATGATTCAGCATGGGAGCGCCGGCTTGCGGCCCTTCGCCGAAAACGACGTTCATCACGCCCGCCGGCAGCCCCGCTTCGGCGAGCACTTGAACCAGATTGTACGTTGAGAGCGGCGTATCTTCCGCGGGCTTGATGACCACGGTGTTCCCGCAAACCAGGGCGGGCATCGCTTTCCACGACGGAATCGCCATCGGAAAATTCCATGGCGTGATCAGCCCGGCCACGCCGATCGGCGAACGGACGGACATCGCGAATTTGTCCGGAAGCTCCGACGGCGTGGTCTGCCCGAACTGGCGGCGGCCTTCGCCCGCCATCAGGTAGGTCATGTCGATGGCTTCCTGAACGTCGCCGCGTGTTTCCGCCAGGACTTTGCCCATTTCGCGCGTCATGTCGCGCGAAAAATCTTCCTTGCGCTGGACGAGAATCTCCGCGGCGCGATAGAGAATTTCGGCGCGCTTGGGCGCGGGCGTGAGGCGCCACTTATTGTAGGCGGCCTTGGCAGCGTCCACCGCGAGCGAGACGTCTTCTTCGGTGGAAGCCGGGAACATGCCGACGAGCTCGCCGGTGTTCGCCGGATTGCGGTCTTCGATGGCCTGGCCGCTCCGCGCCGGCACCCACTCTCCATTGATGAAGTTCTTGAAAACCTTGGGCATCGCTGCCGTTGCCATGCGCATTCCTCCGGACGTGTGATCTTGTGAGCCGCTGTATTTGGTTCGGCGCTTCGATTAGATGCCGCGGCAAAATTGCGGATTCAGAGTAGCAAGAACCGTGGTGAGTGGCTAGTGGACCTGGTGGCCGCCGCGACCCACCGAACATGAAGACTAGAACCGAGGGGGCTTGGGCGCTGAAGCGCTTGAGACGGGTTGCGTGCTTGCGTTAGCTGCGTTCGCGCCAGGCGAAGGCTGTTGCGACGAAGGGGCCGGCGGACTTGTGGCAGGCGCAGCGGGGCCGGCTGGTGCGGGCGGAGTGGGCGGCTTGGGCGCGGAGACGCCGGCGACGCTCGAGCCGAGGCCCAGCTTCTGAAGGCTGAGCGCGTCGAGCTTCCCCGAAGGCTCGAGGCCCTTGGACGACTGGAATTTCTGCATGGCCCCTATGGTGTTTGAATCCCACTTGCCGTTTGGCTCTCCCTGATAAAAGCCGTCACGGGCGAGCGCGGATTGAATCTCGGAAATGCGCTGGGGCGTGGGAGCCTTTTGCGTGGGCTCGCGCTTCGCGGAGCGCTTTTTTGCAGATGTCTTCTTCTTGGCCGGAGCGGGCTTCGCCGCTGAACTTGCGGACGAGCTTTGCTGCTGCGGATTTGTGCGCGGTGCCGGTCCCGCGGCCGTAAGCGACGGGCATACGCAAACAAGAGCCGTCACGAGAGAAAGAAAATTGTGGAATCGTCGCATTTGTTTAATAGACGCGCGAAGCGGCGATTCGGGATGCTCGAGCGGGTTGGCGCATCTTTTGATTATGCCAGCTTTAGTTGGTGACTCAAGACGCGAAGATCAGATGATGCGTATCAAGCAACGGATTTCTAAGCGAGTAAGCGTCGCCCCTCGGCTCCCCCAGGACAAGCCACCCGCCGCAGTCCATGCAAAACGCTACGCCATCGCGCGGGCGTTATTGCGCGGGAACGGCGCCCGCCAGGAAGAGCGTAAGGACGCGGTCATTATCGGTACGGCGCGCGACGCGATAGAGAACGTCCTGCCCGTGCTTCAGCTTTGCCACCTCGCGGCGATAGTCATTCATGCCGCCCACGGGAACGTGATTGATTTCCGTGATGACGTCGCCGCGGTTGAAACCAATATCCTCCGCGAAGCTGGCGGGTTCGACTTCGCTGACGACCACGCCCGTAATATTGCCCATCCCCAGCTTGTGCGCCAGATCGGAAGTGAGATCTTCGACGTGCAAGCCAAACTGCCCGGGCGTCTCTTCGGGGTTAGCGCCCTCGGCGTCGTTATGAGCGGTCTGCGGGAACAGTTTCGAGCGATCGGCGACGGTGAGCGCAACGTCCTTGGCTTGCTTGTTGTGCACGAAGCGAATCTGAACGGATTGGCCGACCGGAGTGGAAGCGATGGGATTCACGAGATCGGCGCCGTTGTGAATGGGCTGCCCGTTCACGTTGGTGATGACGTCGCCCGGCTGTATGCCAGCCTTGTCCGCCGGGCTGCCCGGCTCAACCGCCTCGACCACGATGCCGTACGGCACGCCGAGTTCCTTCATCAGCACGGGATTATTGCTGCGCTCTTCCTGGAACGTAATGCCGATGGAGCCGCGTGTGACTTTCCCGTTGGTGATGAGCTGGTTGTAGACGCTGATGGCGGTAGTGGAAGGAAGGGCGAAGCCCACGCCTTCGAAACCTCGGCTGCCGGTATAAATTGCGGTGTTGATGCCGATCACTTCGCCCGCCATGTTGACGAGCGGGCCGCCGGAATTTCCCGGGTTGATGGCCGCGTCGGTCTGAATGAAGCGCTGGAACTGGTGCCCGACGTTGGCGCGATCCTTGGCGCTGACGATGCCTGCCGTCACCGTGGAGTTCAAGCCGAACGGACTGCCGAACGCAAGCACCCAGTCGCCAACCTGCACGCCATCGGAATTGCCCAGCTTCGCGACGGGTAGCTCGTGGTCCGCTTCGATCTTGATGACGGCGATGTCCGTGTCCTTGTCCGTGCCGATCAACTTGGCGCTGTAATGATTCGAGTCGCCGTCGAGTGCGACCTCGATTTTCGTGGCCTGGTCAATCACGTGATCGTTGGTGAGGATAAAGCCCTTCTTATCCACGATGACCCCTGAACCCAGGCTGCGTTCGGCGTCGGGGCCGTTGTCCGGCGAGTCGAAGAAGCGGTCGAAGAAATCCTGGAAGGGATCGTTCAGGCGGCGCTTGTTCTTTCCGCCCTTGGGCTTTTCGATCACTTGCGTGGTGGAGATGTTGACGACGGCCGGGCCGAGCTTCTTGGATATTCCCGTGAAGGTGTTGGAGAGCGACACGGGATCCGGAATGGCCAGAAGCGTAGCGCCGCTCGAGGTCTGCGCGTGGGTGGCCTGCGCGTGACCGGAAATCAGCGTGCCGATTACGATGCCGATCCCCAGCGTGACAACTATCAATAGAGAAGCGAAGACCTTGCGCCGCTTCACCCAGCCAAAGAGTTCCTGAAATTCGATCCCCATGCAAGTGCTCCCTTTCTGGAGTCCTTCACGCCGGAGAAGCGCGCCGCCAGAAGCGAAAACGCGATTGTATCATTAGATTGCATTCCTGACAGGATTGGACGATGCCATCTTTTCCTTGTTAGCAAGGCATAGGCTCAACCGTTTGACGCCGGACCGATTTACGCGGTTGCCTGTGCGACTCTGTTCGCATAGAATCGCGCGCATGGGAACCCAGCCATTCCGCGTAACTTCGCAGCCAGCCGGTCGCGACGGACAAACCATCCTTTGCGTGAAGGGCGCGATTTCCACCACATCCTCCGCCGCCTTTCAGGAAGCGGCGCTCGCCGCGACGGCTCCCAAATTGATCATTGATTTGAGCGAGGCGATATCCATCGACTCGATGGCCATCGGAGCGCTGGTCCGCGTATTTGTGTCGTGCCATAAATCGGGGAGGAAGCTCGCGCTGGTGGGGTTGAACCACCGCGTGAGGAACGTTCTACGCATCACGGGCGTCGAAGAGCTGTTCAACACGTACGCCACGGTACGCGAAGCCGAAGATGGTCTCGCCTGAATTTTTACCCTTTGCAAGCAGATGTGGGCCTCAGCAAGAAAGGGTTGGAACAATGAAAGCATACCTGGCCGGAATCATTTTGTTCAGCTTTGCCGCTTCACCGCCAGCGCTGTTAGGCGCTCCTCCGGCAAGCGGAGATGCCGCGGCCGGCAAGGCAATCTTCAAGAACCGCTGCCAGTCGTGCCATGGGGCGAATGGCGAAGGCAACGAAATGCTCAGCAAGGCGCTGGGGGCGCATATTCCGGCGATGAACTCGGATCAAGTGCAAGGCAAATCGGACGATGAAATAAAAGCGGTCATCACGCAAGGCAAAGGAAAAATGACGGCGATCAAGGGTCTCAACGATGAGGGCATTGCCAATGTGATTGCGTTCGTGCGGACATTCAAGAAAAAATAGCGCGAGAGTTTGCCGCCGATCCCCCGGCGTCAGCCTGGAATCGTAGCGATGCTGATCTGATCGCTGGAGTCCCACCCCGCGTAGTAAAGCTCCACGGCCAGCTCCCGAAAATCCTTCTTCAGGAGGTCCCGCACGCGGCCGAGGTCCTGCTCTTGCCGCTGGCGCAAATCAGGCGAGGCATGTAAGTGGAGCGGCATGGACTTGTACCAGGCGCAATCCTGGTGCTGGATCAGGATCAACCTGCGGATTTTGTGCTGTTCCACGAAGAAGCGAAACCACTTCCAACTGGCCCACGAGAATTTCGGAAGATACTCGGCGAGCGTCAGGCTCATCGGGCCTCCGGGAATCACAAGGAGGTCATAGTTCTCCTTGAGGTCGAGCCCGTTGGCCAGGAATTCGTGGAAGGCGGCTTGAAAGCGAAAGTCTCCGCAATGAATCGCCAGCACTTCGGTTTCAACGCGCTGTAGATGAGAAGTAAGCTGATAGGTGCTCATAACCGGTTAAGCGTATGAATGTGGGATTTGGCCGCCGATTCTTACGCCTGGGGCTTGGCCGGCTTCACGTCAATTGGCTTTGCGTCAGCCGCCTTCCCGTCGGGCGACTTCGTTTTCCCGTCCGCCACCGCGCCGCCATTCACTCCCAGTTGCGAAAGAACGGTGGGGATGTCGAGTCCGAGGGCTTGCAGTTGTTGGAGGAAGCCGAAGACCAGCGCGGGCCCAGTGCGCGCCATGCGCCCGATGCCGCCCGTTCCATCCCCATTTCCCCCATTCCCCTGCTCGATCACCACCACCTTGTCGATATTCCCGAGCGGCGCGGCCACCGCTCCGAATATGCCCGCCGAGGCTTGCAACACGCTCGGCAGCCTTTCGAGGATGGTCTGCAGCTTGGCCGCATCGTTGAACTGCTTCCACGCCTCCGCCTTCTTGAGGATGGCCTGCGCCTCCGCCAGGCCCTGAGCCTCGATCGCGCGCGCCTGCGCCAGTCCCATCGCCTCGATTTTCGATGCTTCCGCGCGCCCCTCGGCCTCCACCGCCGCGGCGCGTCCCAATCCCTCTTGCTTCAGCTTTTCCTGCTGCGCTTCGGCCAGAGCAATCTGCGCGGACTTCGTGCCCTCGGCCTCGAGAATCGCTGATTGCTTGGAAGCCTCGGCGCGCAAAATCGCCGCTTGCCGGTCGGCTTCCGCCGCTTTAATAACCGTAGCCTCGAGCTCCTTCTGCTTGCGCTGGACTTCCTGCTCCTGGACGGCAATCTGCTCCTGCGTACGCATCCTTTCGACGCGCACCTCTTCCACCACCACTTGCTGCCGGGCCTTGGCCTGTGCCAGAGGGCCGGCCTGTGCGGCCATCGCCTTCTGTGTTTCGACCTCGGCCAGGAACTGCGCCTGCTTGATATTGAACTCGCGCTGCGCTCCCGCGATGTTGGCGTCGGAATCGAACTTGGCTTTTTCGCCTTCCTGCATGGCCATCGCGGATTTGATCTTCGAATCGCGCGTGGCTTCCGCCTCGCCGATGGTGCCGTCGCGCTTCACTTCGGCAGTCCGCTTTTTCCCGAGCGCGTCGAGGTATCCTTCCTCGTCGCTGATTTCCTGCACCGTGAGCACGTCCACGCCGATGCCCATGCGCTCGAGATCCTGGGCGGCCTCGGAAGTCAGCTTCTGCGCAAAGCTTTGCCGGTCGCTGTTCACTTCCTCCACCGTGAGTGTTCCGAGGATGGCGCGCAGGTGGCCCTCCAGCGTCTGAAAGATCACTTTCTGAATCTGGTCGGGCGGCATGCCCAGGAAGCGTTCAGCCGCCGCGCGGAGCGACGTGTCGTCGCTCTTGATCTTGACGTTGGCAACCGCCTTCACCGAAATGGGTACGCCCTTCAGCGTGTAGGCGCGCTTAATCTCGAGAGGAATCGTGAAAACGTTGAGCGAAAGATAGTCCACCTGTTCGAGCAGCGGAAAGCGGAAGGTGGCACCGCCGTTGACCACGCGATACCCCACCACTTTGCCGTCGGCGGTCTTGCGCTTGCGCCCGCTGAGGACGGCCACCGCATTCGGCGGCACTTTCAGGTAGTTCCGGCTGAAAAGCGCCATCGCTACAATCAGCGCCAGAACCACAAGGACAACGATGATCGGTACAAAAAACTCTGTAAGCATTTTCGTGCTCCCTGCCTGACTTCTGATTATTCCGAGCGCCGCACGAGCACCGTCTCGCCGACGATGGCTTCGATCTTGACCGAGCAATTCGCCGGAACGGCTGCGCCGTCCGCGGTCCGCGCGAGCTTCTCGACTACGCTCTCGCCCATCGAGCAGCGAACCTGCCCCAGCCCGCCCTGGGGAATCGCCACACTGACTTGCGCCGTGCGCCCGACCAGATCGCTCACGCGGATGTCGCTCGAGGCTTGCTGGCCGTAGAGGAAACTTGCGAACAGATAAATGATTCCACCAAAAATCAATCCACCCACCAGACCGAGCGCCGTGCTCACCTCGGTCCGGTATCCCATGTGCACGCCGATAGCCCCGAAGCCGCCGAAGGCTGTGACGAACACGCTCAGCACTCGCGTGCTGAAGAAACTGACCCCGTGAACGTCTCCGTGAACGTCCGCGTCGTGCCCCACCAGGTCCCCATGGCCGAAAAGCTCCCCAAAAAGAAAACTGACGATCAGGAACACAAATCCGGCGGCGGCGATAGCAAGGAAAATAGAGAAGGCAGAGAAAGGAGAGAAACCGGAAAAAGGAGAGAGGCCATCCACAAGGGACATTCAGCAAGCCTCCGCAAGCCGAGGGGTCGATTCTCCAAATGCCTGTTGCACGTGCAAGTGGGAGCTCAGCCTCAGGGGTGCTCACTCTAGAACGCGGCCAGCCCGAAGTCAAGGCGAGCGGCATTCAAAAGCTTGGAAGATGGCCCGCGCGAGCGAAGAATCGTGAGTGGAATTGCTACAATGCAGCTTTGGGGATTGGAGAATTGCGCGCTGTATCGCCGGAGCGAATCCGGCAGGCGGAACAATGCAGGTGAATATCACCAGCCCGGCGTTCAAATCAGACCCCTATCCTTTCTACGCCCGCATGCGCGCCGAAGCGCCCGTGCACCGGCTGACGCTTCCCGACAAGCGCGAGGCCTGGCTGGTCGTCCGCTATGCGGAAGTCGCTGCGGTGCTGAAGGACGAGCGCTTCGTCAAAGACCGCTTCAAGACGCCGGAGCTTGCCGCCAAACAGCCCTGGATGCCGAAGACGTTTCTTCCGCTCACGCACAACATGCTCGACCAGGACCCGCCCGAACACACTCGCCTGCGTGCGTTGGTGCACAAAGTATTCACGCCGCGGCTGGTCGAAGAAATGCGCGCGCGCGTGCAGTTGCTCACCGATCAATTTCTCGACGCGCAAATACGCGCCGGTCGCATGGATTTGATCCGCGACTATGCGCTTCCTCTTCCTTCCACCATCATCGCTGAAATGTTGGGAGTTCCGGCCGAAGACCGGCACCGGTTCCATCGCTGGACGAACTCCATGATTATAGCCGACACATCAAAACTGTCGCTCGTTCGGGCCATGCCCGCTGTCCTCGCCCTCCTCCGCTATGTGCGCAAGCTCGTCAAGAAACGCCGCGCCGCTTCCCGTGACGATCTGGCAAGTGCTCTGGTGCGCGCCGAAGAAGCCGGCGACCAGCTCAGCGAAGACGAATTGGTGGCCATGATTGTCTTGCTGCTGATTGCCGGGCACGAGACGACCGTCAACCTGATCGGCAACGGCACGCTCGCACTGCTCGAGCATCCGGAACAAATGGACCAGCTTCGAAAGAACCCCGCGATGATTCAATCGGCTGTCGAGGAGATGCTGCGCTATGACGGCCCGCTCACGATGGCCACCGAACGCTTCGCGGGCGAAGACGTCAGCGTCTCCGGCGTTGCAATCCCGCGTAACGCGCTCGTGTTCGCCGTCCTCGGCTCCGCCAACCGCGACAACCAGCAGTTCCCCCATCCGGACAACCTGGATCTGGCCCGCGCCGACAACAAGCATGTCGCATTCGGCCTCGGTATCCACTACTGCCTCGGCGCGCCGCTGGCACGCCTCGAGGGCCAAATCGCCATCAATACGCTGTTACAGCGCGCCCCCGCCTTGCGCCTGGCGGTCCCGCGCGAAAAGCTCCGCTGGCGCCGCGGCTACATCCTCCGCGGCCTCAACTCCCTCCCCGTCACATTTTAGAAGTTACCGTTGGGCGGAAGACAGCTTCCGGTTTTGCCGGCGATTCGCCCAGAATCTCGCGTTTCCGCGATGCCTTGACAGACCCTGCTGACCAATCTACCCTGGCATAGTCTAACTATGCCAGGGTGACGATTTGCATCGAGACGAGATTCCGCCTGGAACACTTTATCTCCTGATCTTGAAAACGCTAGCGCGCTCGGGCGAAATGCACGGGTATGAGATCGCGAGTTCCATTCAGCGCATATCGGACGACGTCCTTCAGGTCGAAGAAGGCTCCTTGTACCCCGCATTGCAGCGGATGCTGATCAAAGGCTGGGTGTCCGCGAAGTGGGGCACGACGGCCGGAAACCGCCGCGCTCGCTACTACCAATTAACGGCGGTGGGACGGAAACAACTAGCCGTGGAAATGTCGCAGTTTGAACGCGTCATCGGAGCGATCGCGCGTGTGATCGAGGCTGTCTGAAAGGAGCTCCGCTATGAACTGGCTGCGCGAACTTGCAAGACGGCTCGGGATGCTCGTGCATCGCCGCCGATTCGACGCCGACCTCGAAGAGGAGATGCGCCTGCATCTGGAATTACGCCAACAGGAACAGCTGCATTCCGGCATGACGGCAGACGATGCTAGAGCTGCCGCCCGGCGTCGCTTTGGAAACGCAACATACCTGAAGGAAGAAAGCCATATCGCATGGGGCTGGGAATGGTTCGAGCACCTCGCGCAAGACGTTCATTACGCGCTTCGCATGCTGCGCAAGTCTCCAGGCTTCACCGCCATCGCTGTCTTGACCATTGCTTTGGGCATCGGAGCCACGACGGCGATTTTCAGCGTCGTGGATGCCACGCTGTTGCACCCCTTGCCGTACCCACAACCGGAGCAGCTCGTGCGCATCGAGGATGATCTCCCCGGCTTGGGCGCACAGGACGTAGGAATGTCCGCGCCCGAGTGGCAGGATCTTCAGCGTTCCGGCATTTTCGAATATGTTTCGCTGGTGGCGTTCGGATCCGTGAATCTCACGGGCTCCTCTCAGCCTACGCGCGCGCGCTTCTCTCCCGTCGCAGCGAATTATTTTGCCATGCTGGGCGTGCAACCGCAGTTGGGTCGCGCCTTCGATCCCGAGGATCACACGCCCGGATTTACTCTGGATGCTGTCATCAGCGACGGGCTGTGGAAGCGAGCCTTTGCGAGCGATCCGCAAATCCTCGGCAGAAGCCTGCGATTGGACAACGACTTGTATCGCGTGATCGGCGTCATGCCGGCCGGTTATCGCGATCCGGGGCGAACAACGGACCAAAGGAACACCGAACTTTGGGCGGCAGCGGGTTTTGCCGCGCCGCCTGCCCCGCCCCCGCAGCGCAACTTGCGGCTGACGGGAGCCATCGCGCGAATCAAGCCTGGACTGACGATTGCGGCGGCGCAGAGCCGGTTAGACGCGTTGATCGCATCTTTGCAGAAACAATTCCCCGTCGACTATCCGCTACAGAGCGCATGGACGGTGCGCTTGATGCCGCTGAAGGAAAGCGTGGTCGGCGATGTTCGACAGTCGTTGATTCTGCTCCTGGGGGCCGTCGGATTGGTCCTGCTGATCGGCTGCGTGAACGTTGCGAATCTCCTGCTCGCTCGCGCCAGCGCCAGAGGGCGCGAAATGGCCGTCCGGCAGGCGCTCGGAGCCGCGCCGAGGCGCCTGATACAACAGTTGCTCACCGAGAGCTTGCTTCTGTCTTTGCTCGGCGGAATAGCCGGTCTAGGGATTCTTTTCTCCACGAAGGGATTTCTGCTTCAAATCGTGCCCGACAACCTGCCGCGTCTCAGGGACATATCGATTAACTGGTCTGTTTTGCTTTTCGCCCTCGTCGCCTCTCTTGTCGCCGGCGCTATTTTCGGTCTCGCTCCCGCGTTGCACGCCGGCCGGCTGGATTTGATTCATGTGCTCAAGCTGGAAGGGCGCGGCTCGACAGGCTCCGGGAAACAGGCGCGCACGCGCCGCGTGCTGATGGTTGCTGAATTTGCGCTGTCTTTAGTTCTGATGATTGCTGCGGGCCTTCTGCTCCGCAGCTTTTGGGATTTGTTGAATGTGCAGCTGGGCTTCAACCCCCAGAATGTAATGGCGGTTCGCATGTGGCTGCCCATACCAAATGATCCCCAGGCCGACATCTATAGAACCGCCGCCCAAGAGGCACCGTTCTTGCGCGAAATACTTCGTCGTGGCAGGACGCTGCCCGGCGTGGAAGAAATAGCCGTTGGTGACCTGCCGGCCCTTCCATTAGGTCACGGTCGAAACGATCTGAACCCATTCCCGTTGATCCTCGAAGGCCGCGAGACTCCAAGCAACCAGGCTCCTTTGGTCGACGCTTCCATCGTTACGCCGGAATATTTTCATTTGCTGGGCACGACGCTGCTGCGCGGCCGTTTATTCAGTGACTCAGACAACGAAACGGCGCCTCAAGTCGCGGTGATCAACGAGACGTTCGCGCGGACGTACTGGCCAAATGAAAATCCCATTGGCAAGCGCCTCAAACTACCAGCCCCGGACGACCCTTCTTCTTTTTCCTGGGCCACTGTGGTCGGCGTGCTCGCGGATGCTCGAACAGAATCGCTGGCGGCCTCGAGCGTTCCACAAATGTATCTGAGCTTGTATCAGCGGGGGGCTAAAGAACTCGCTATATTTCTCCGCGGACGCCTGGATCCCGCTGCGACTCCAGTCGAGATGCGCAAGCAGGTGCAGTCCCTCAACCCGGAACTCCCTGTTTTCGGTGCGCAGACGCTCAACGAAACAGTATCGGCGTCTCTCTCCGAGAGGCGATTCTCGATGGAAATGGTTGGTCTGTTCGCTCTGACCGCTTTGCTGCTCGCGGGGCTTGGCATCTACGGAGTTATTTCGTACATCGTAAGCGAGCGTACGCACGAGATCGGGGTTCGCCTCGCGCTGGGAGCGCAAAGCCGGGACATCCTGCGCATGGTTTTGCGTCAAGGATTGGGACTGGCCATTGCTGGCGCTGCGGTTGGACTTGTTGCGCGCTGATCGTGTCCAACTTAATGGCGGGATCGCTTTACGGCGTGAGGCCGGCAGATCCTCTGACGTTTGTGGGTGTCGCCCTTCTTCTCATCGCTGTCGCTCTGCTTGCTTGTTATATTCCGGCGCGGAGCGCGTTACGCGTCGATCCGCTGGCCGCCCTGAGATACGAATAGCTCGAGCGGGAGCCGGCGGGGGCGCCGCTCGATTCCCCTTATTGAGCGGCGCCCCCGCCACGCGACTTTGCTGCATTTCGCCTGCTTATGACCGGAACGTCACCACCGGGCACTTGGATCCGCAGATTACCTTGTACGCTTTGCTGCCCAGCACATGACCGGCAAGGCCCTTGCGTGTCTTCGCGCCCATCACGATGAGATCCGCCTTCGAAATGTGGGCCCATCTCAAAATTTCTTCGACGGGCTCGCCACTCACCATCTCGAATTCGACTTTGCACTTCCTCTCATTTGTGACCGGAACCAGCTCTTTTAGTTCCTTCGTGATGGCTTCCCTCTTCTCTCTTACGGACTCTACGGAATAGTCTTCGGCATACGGCACCACGTTGAAAAAAGTAAGCCGCGCCCGGTGTTCCTCGGCAAGCGAGAAAGCAAATGCGGCTTCGCGCTCGGCGCCCGGTCCGAAGTCCGTCGCAAACAGAATGTTCTTGAACTCCGCTTCGTACAATGGCTCTTCGCAGGCGGCCGGCCCGATCGTCATGACTGGGATTTGCGCCTTCCGAAACATCTCTTCCGCGGCCGACCCCAGCAGCATTTTCTCGACGCCTTTCGGCGCATGCGTCCCCAGAATCAGCATGTCGATTTCATACTTCTTGAGGAGATCTTCCACCGTCGGCCACAGCGAGCCCTCCTCGATGATAAAATGATGCGTCACATCGGAAAGGCGCCCGGAATCTGACACCTTGCGAAACGCTGTGACCGCTGCCGTCCGCCCCTTGTACTCTTCCTCCATGATCAGCTCGGGCGCCATCATGGGGTAGCCGCCGAGGGTCACCACGTGGGTCAAATAGAGTTCGGAGCCGTAGTGCCGCGCCAGCGACACCGCATATTCCAATGCCCGATCCGAATTATCTGTGAAATCCGTCGCCACCATAATCCTTGCGAGCGAAACCGCCTTTTTCGCTTCAACTTTTACTGCCGCAGTAGCTGCCATCTGAGCCTCCTTGCGCCGCCCATCACTCTTCGTCCGCGGCGCTCACTCAACTGCATCCTTTGTAGCCGATTGGGAGGAACGATTCTGTAGCGAGGGTCACTCGCCGATGTGACGCGCGTCACACCGGATTCCTTCGGGCTGGCGCTTGAACGACGCGCGGTGTCAACCGGCCTGCTCTGGTGGCAAGTCGTTGTTTCGAGGGCATGAGAAGCGTAGGATGCGCGAAGTGACGGGTCCAAATCGGAAATTCCTGCTTGCTGCTGGCGCGTCACCAAGCTCTTTTTGGAAGTAGCCGCTAGGCTCCTCCACGGCCTACGCGACATAGTAATTGTCTTAAATCAGAAGAAGGAGAGGAGAATGCGATGCAACATCAAGAGGATTACTTCACTACTTATCACAACCTAAAGCTGACGCGAGATAGCAAAGGTGTGCTGGTTGCTGAGTTCCATAGCAACGGCGGCCCGTTCATTATGACCGCGCAATCTCACACCGAATTTGTCGAGGCCTTCTACCGGATTTCGCAAGATCGAGCGAACAAGATCGTAATCCTCACCGGTGCGGATGGGTTCATTACCGATGTCGATTGGTCCTCTTTTGGCGATGTTACCGATCCCGGCGTTTGGAGCCAGGTTCACGACGAAGGCGTTCAGGCGCTGGAAAATATAGCCAACATACGCGTGCCGGTCATCGCGGCTATCGAGGGACGCGCCCACGTGCATTCAGACTACGCGCTGCTTGCCAATGTAATTGTAGCGGCGGAGGGTGCCACCTTCCAGGATGTGGCCCATTTCGGCGCGGGCGTTGCCCCCGGTGATGGAATCTTTACCACCTGGAGTTATCGCGCGGGACCAGGACGGGCGGAGGCCTTCCTGCTCAACCCACAGCCGCTACCCGCCCGTACTGCACATGAATGGGGAGTGGTTGCCGAAGTTGTGCCGGACGGCAAGGCACTGAGCCGGGCGCAGGAATTGGCCGAGCTGTACCTGAAGGCTCCGGAAGTGACGCGCCGCAACACGCGCGTGCATTTCATCCAGCCCTTGAAGGAGCGCATCGTGCGGGAAGTTGGCTACGGACTGTCGCTCGAAGGAGCGTCTTCGGCCGACCTCGTGAAATCGATGCGAGCGAAAACCGGACCTCTCGCTCAGAAAGCAAAATCCGCATAAAGCCTTAAGGCGCATAACGGGTGAAGACATAGTCGCGATCTTTCGCAGGCGTGTGGCAGGGGAAGCAGGTCTCGTGCAGCGCCTTGTCGCCCGCCTTCCCGCCCTTAAAGTCAGCGAACCCCCAGCCGCCCGTCGCGGCGTACTTCTTGGAGGCCTTGACCATGAACTGAACATTCACGGGGGGACCCCACAACGAACGATTGAGCGCCGGGGAACGGACCGGCCAGGACTTTGTTGTTCCCCTCCGACGGGACACGAGTCCAATGAATCGCGGCAATCATGGCGCCGTCTGGGAACGGGACCTTCCCTTCCTTAAAGGCCTTGATCGCTATATCGTTCCCGAGTTGAGCGCGCAACTGGTCCACCTTGCCTCCTATTAGGAGGTTGGCCACGGCGATCAATTTCCAATCGCGGTATCCGGCGGGGATTTTGACTCCGTAGATCGGGGAGGCGTCTCCCTCGGACTGTCCAGACGCCTGGGTCATGTAGGCGACAATGCCAGCCAGGGTTGCAACTGCAAGCAGCAAGAAACCGATCCGTTTCATAGTGTTCCTCCTCTTAGATTCTTAAGCATCATCCTTTGCCCTCCACCGTCACGCGTTCGAAGCGCTCTGCGTCACGCGATGGGGGATTGAAAGGGCCTCGACCACTTCATCCCGTCCGCGCCCGAAGGCCGGTCGCGAGCGCACGCGATCGGAGATCAATCATGCCTGGGCCACTCTTCAGCATTTTTCCTTTTGCTCGCCAGCAATGTGGCCAGGTTGTTCGCGCTGGTCTGCGTGTCGGGATGCTCCGGCCCCAAGACTCGCTCCTTTGCCTCCAGCGCCCGGCGCAGGAGCGGCTCCGCGCCCGCGTAGTCCCCTTTGTGAAACAGCAATACAGCTAGGTTGTTTACGCTGTTCAGCGTGTTCGGGTGCTCCCGCCCCAGGACCCGCTCGAAGGCCTCCAAGCCCGGCGGTAGAGCGGCTCCGCGCCCGCATAGTCCCCTTTATTCTTGAGCAAGCTGGCTAAGTTGTTCACGCTTCCAAGCGTGTCGGGATGCTCCGGCCCGAAGACCCGCTCGCGGCCCTGCAACGCCCGGCGGTAGAGCGTCTCCGCGCCCGCATAGTCCGCTTTGTGAAACAGCAATACGGCCAGGTTGTTTACGCTCTTCAGCGTGTCGGGATGCTCCGGCCCCAAGACCCGCTCGAGGGCCTCCAACGCCCGGCGGTAGAGCGGTTCCGCGCCGGCGCAGTCCCCTTTGCTGTTCAATAAAAAGGCTAGATTGTTCACGCTGGTCAGCGTGTCGGGGTGCTCCCGCCCCAGGACTCGCTCGCGGCCTTGCAACGCCCGGCGCAAGAGCGGCTCCGCGCCGGCGTAGTCACCTTTGTAAAGCAGCAATTCGGCTAGGTTGCTTACGCTGGTCAGCGTGTCGGGGTGCTCCGTCCCCAAGAGGCGCTCGCGGGTCTCGAGCGCCCGGCGATGGAGCACCTCCGCGCCCACATAGTCGCCTTTGCTGGACAGCAATTCGGCAAGGTTGTTCACGCTGTTCAGCGTGCTGGGATGCTGCGGCCCCAGGACCCGCTCCTTTCCCTCCAGCGCCCGGCGGTAGAGCAGCTCCGCGCGCGCGTAGTCACCGTTGTGAAACAGCAATACGGCCAGGTTGTTTACGCTGTTCAGGGTGTCAGGATGCTCCGGCCCCCACACCCGCTCGAGGGCCTCCAACGCCCGGCGGTAGAGCGGCTCCGCAGGGGAATACATGCCAAGATCCGACAATCGAAGGGCGGCGTGTGTGGCCAGCAAGGGGCCATGATTCCAATCATTGTTGTCCATTCGCAAGTGGGCTAACGATGCGAGAGGGCCTATCTCCCAGCGATTGCCCCACTCCAGCCAGCCTTTTTGCAGAAAGACGCACCGTTGGAGAGCGTGGCTGGATAAACAGTCTCGGTGATGTTCGATCTCCTTGTCGTTGCCGCGCACCAATTCACCCACCAGCCGGTGCATCCGAAGGACGCGCGGCGTGCGGCCATCTTCGGTGAATTCGACGGTGTGCAGCAGGCGAAGGCCAAGGAGGTGGTTAACCAGGTTGAGCCAGGCGTCGTCATAGCCGGGTTCGGCGTCTCGGCCGAGTTCGGGAAAATCCTTCGCCGCCAGCGCGCGCAGCCATGGCAACGGTATTGAATCCGGAGGCAGCAGCGCGGCATAACTGAGGACGAGTCGCTCCGCTTCTGACAGCAGGTCAAGCGTGGGCTTCAGTGTCGCGCCGACGAGCCTTTCGCCGTGGAAGATTCCGGTCTTGGTGGTTCCGGCGACGTCATCGAACTTGCCGAGGCCTTCCTTCCTCATCCGCTCGAGAAATGCGGCGCAACTGACGCGCCCTGCGCGTTCGCCGAGATGCACGGCGACGACCTCGACCGCGAGGGTGAAACCACCGAGTAGCCTCACCAGCCCCAGGGCGGCCTCGCGCTCCTGCGGAGTTGGGAAGCGTCCGCCCGGCTGGTAGCTTTCGATAAGCCGGAGCGCGTCCTCGTCGGGCAGTTCGTCAACCGAGAGCACCGTCAGGCGCTCCGGGTCGCTGCCGAAATCCTGCGCCCCGCTGCGTGTGGTGGCAAGCACGTGCAGCCATTGGTGCCCGCTCAGCAGACCGGATTGCGGGGGTTGCAGCAGCGCGGGAGCATCCACGTTGTCGAGCAGCAGAAGCGCCTTCGGCTCGGGTGGATGTTCTTCGCCGCAGCGGGCCTTGGCCCCTTCGATGGCGCGACGTTCCAGTTCGGCCAGCACGCGCCGCGCGGCGAGGTTGTCGTCGCGCTGTTCCGTATCGCTGAGGGTAAGCCATAGGTCCAGATCGAGACGCCGCACGGCCGAGGCGAGATTGGTCTCTCCCGCGCAAACGACCAGCCAGCAGCCGCCCGGGTAGAAATCGCCATAAGCATGCGCGTATTGAATCGCGAGAGCCGTCTTGCCCACTCCCCCCATTCCCTGCACCGCGGTGAGCACGCCAAAGCGGCCGAGGCCCGCGGCTTCGTGCAGGCGCTGCATCTCCGTCTCGCGGCCCACGAAGCGAGGGTTGTGCGCGGGGAGATTGCCGGGTACCTCGCGCAAACGACGGAGCCGGGAGAGCCGCGTATGCAACGAATGTGCGAGGTCGTCGAGCCGGCGGCGGACGTCGGTGCGCTTCAGCGCCTCGGCGCCCTCGTGGAACCACGCGCGCAGATCCACGTGGTTGCGGCGGCGCACCTGAGCGACCCACGCGGCCGCCCGCTGCTCGAATCCCGGTTCCTCCAGCCCGGGGATTTCCAGGAAATAGACGGGCGTCACGCCCTGCCCGCCGACAGCGCGGGAATGCTCGTATTTCAGGAACTCGATGATCTCCCACTCGCAATAGGAGCTGTCGAGGTAGGCCGGAGAGAGAACCAGTAACAGGAGGTTCGATTCGCGCAGGCCCTCCAGGATGCGATGCCGCCAGTCGTCCATGGTGGCGATGTCTTCGGTGTCGAAGAAGCAGCGCAGGTCTTCCTTGGCGAAGCTGCGGTAGTCGGCTTCGATCTGCTCCTTCAGTGCGCGGACCCGGCCCCGTTGGTCATCGCGGTGCGAGTAGGAGATGAAGAGGTCGTAGGGCATGAAGTTCCCTCTACTTGCTGCGGCGCGGTTCGAGGCGGCATGGCGCCCAGCAGAACTTCGGGGGTCCTGGGCGAATTCTACTTCAGCTCGGGCTTTGGATTATCGTTTTCCTGAGGGGGTTACCTCGGACAGGCTGCGCAAGACAACCTGGAACCGCAGATTTCTCCGCCTTGGACGACTTTCAACAAACCCCGAATCTCTATTGACATTCTGGTTACGGTATGTTACAATAGAATCGGAAAATGATGGCTCTTCGCCAATACGACGCGCAATCCCCGGATGGCTTGGGGAGACTCTGCTTCGCCACTAGCCGCTCGTTGACCCTGAGGGGACTGACGGCGCACGAAGGGCCACGAACCACTTACCACCCTGCCCTGAGCGGAGTCGAAGGGCGCATTTCTAATCGTCACTCGTGTCGATTAGAAACCATCGTATGTTGTTGAAAAGAAAAGGTGGGCACCCGTTCTAATCGTCAGTAAAAGGGGGGGTCCGCAAAGGCGCTTTTTCGACGCCCCTACAGCCGGCGAGCCGCAACGTTGGCGCGCGGCGCATGGAATTGTTACAATAGGATTTCGGTGAGACGACAACCCTAAGGCATTGACGCCCGGGACGCTCCCGGCAGGCGGATCAACCAACCGTATGGCTCCACGCACGCTTTTCGAAAAAATCTGGGCCGCGCACGTCGTTCACGACCAGCCCGGGCAACCCTCGCTCATTTACATCGACCGCCATCTCATTCATGAAGGCACTTCGCCGCAGGCGTTCTCGGGAATCCGCGCCGCGGGGCGCACCGTGCGCCGCCCGGAGCTAACCTTCGCGGTGATGGATCATTCCGTTTCGACCAAGGACCGCTTGTTGCCCGTCCTCGACGCGGACGCCGCCGGGCAGTTTGACGCGCTCGCGCGTAACTGCAAGGAATTCGGCGTCAACCTGTTCGACATGCACAGCAAGAACCAGGGCATCGTGCACATCATCGGCCCGGAGCTGGGCATCACCCAGCCGGGGCAAACAATTGTCTGCGGCGACAGCCACACATCCACGCACGGCGCGTTCGGCGCGCTTGCCTTCGGCATTGGCACCAGCGAAATCGAGCACGTGCTCGCGACGCAATGCCTCTCGCAGTTCAAACCGAAAACGATGAAGATTGATTTTCGGGGCAAGCGGCCGAAGGGCGTGTCGGCGAAAGACATGATCCTCGCGGTGATCGGAAAGATCGGCATCGCGGGCGGCAACGGGCACGTGGTGGAGTACACGGGCGAAGCCGTGCGCGGCCTTTCGATGGAAGGCCGCATGACCATGTGCAACATGTCCATCGAAGGCGGCGCGCGCGCGGGAATGGTGTCGCCCGACGACACGACGTTTGCATATCTCGAAGGGCGGCCGTTTGTTCCGCGCGGCAGGGATTTCATGATGTCGGTGGACTACTGGATGTCGCTCGCGAGCGAACATGGCGCGACGTACGACGACACTGTAACTCTCGAGATGAGTTCGCTCGCGCCGATGGTGACGTGGGGAACGAATCCCGGGATGGTGGCGCAGGTGACCGACCGCGTTCCGGATCCCAATTCGTTCACCGATCCGGTGGACCAGAAAGCGGCGGAGCGCGCGCTGGTCTACATGGATTTGAAGGCCGGCACGCCGATCGAGCAAATCTCGCTCGACCGCGTGTTCATCGGCTCCTGCACGAATTCGCGCATCGAGGATTTACGCAAAGCGGCGAAGGCTGTCGCCGGAAAGCACGTAGCGAAAACCCTGAAGCAGGCGCTGGTGGTGCCTGGCTCGCGGCGCGTGAAGGCGCAAGCGGAAGAAGAAGGGCTCGACAAAGTTTTTCGCGACGCGGGTTTCGAATGGCGCGACGCGGGTTGCAGCATGTGCATTGGCATGAACGACGACGTGTTGCAAAGCGGCGAACGCTGCGCCAGCACGTCGAACCGGAATTTCGAAGGGCGCCAGGGCAAGGGCGGGAGGACGCATCTCGTCAGCCCGTTGATGGCCGCGGCGGCAGCGATCGAGGGGCATTTCGTCGATATCCGCAAGTGGGACGTGGACGGAGCCGAATAGGTTCGACGCATGGAGAACTGATTGGATTCGACGGATGGAGAACTGATTAGGTTCGACGCATGGAGAACTGATTAACGATGCAACCATTCACCAAACACACGGGCCTCGTCGCGCCGCTCGACCGCGTGAATGTGGACACCGACCAGATGGTGCCCAAGCAGTTCCTGAAGTTCCTTACGCGGGAAGGCTACGGCCGCGTTTTATTTTATGACTGGCGCTATCTGCCGGGAGAAAAGCCGAACCCGGAATTTCCGTTGAACTTCCCGCGCTATAAAGGAGCATCGGTGATTCTGGCGCGCGCGAATTTCGGCTGCGGCTCGAGCCGCGAGCACGCGCCCTGGGCCATTCTCGACTACGGTTTTCACGCGATCCTCGCGCCCAGCTACGCGGATATTTTCTACAACAACTGCTTCAAGAACGGCATCCTGCCGGTCACGCTCTCGAACGAGCAAATGGATGAACTATTTTCGCGCACCGAAAAAAACGAAGGCTACAAATTGACGGTGGACCTCGAGCAGCAAATCGTGACCGACGAAAAAGGACTGCGCTACCCCTTCACCGTCGATCCCTTCCGCCGCGAGTGCCTGCTGAATGGCTGGGACGACATCGGCTTGACGCTGCGGCACGAGCCCGACATTTCTTCGTTCGAGCAATCACACCTTCGCGCGCCGGTCATGTACGATCCAGTGGACGTGAAGTTCCACCACGAATAGCAGCGCGCTCGAAATCTCTCGCTGCAAATTCCGCTCGATTCTAGTTTGAGGCTGGCTGCCGCACGCTCATCGGCTTCGACGTGTCGAGTTTGCCGTCGGCGCCGCTGGTGAGCGCGACGAACGTGGGATCGTTGCGGATGGAAATGAACACGGCGTCCACGCGCGCTTCCATCATTTCCTTGGAGCGCACGGCGTCGTAGCGTTCGTATTTGAAGAAGTGGCGTTTCAGAAGTTCGAGAGCCTTTTCGCGCTGGCCTGCCTGGGCGTAGATGGCGGCGAGATTGTATGACGCGGGCAGCAGCGCCTGGTTGTCGCGGGCGATCTTCAGGGCTTCGTCGCCATGCCCGTCGGCGGCCATGAAGGTGGCCGCAAACACGAGGTTGTAAGGATCCGCCGGATCGACGGCGAGCGCTTCGCGCACGTAACGGTCGGCCTTCGCGGCATCTCCCTCGGAGTTCCAATACACGGCGAGATTGCGGTAAGCAAGCGCCAGAGGAAACGTCTCGACAGACTTTTCCATCAGGCCAAGCCCCATGGCGAAATCGCCGTCGTGAATCGTCATTTTGCCGAGCCCATGCAGTGCCACGGCGCGCGACAGCGGATCGGCGGGCATGGCGAGAATCGCGTCGAACATGTTGCGAGCCTTGTCCCATTGGCCCGTGTCGTGGCGATAGAGTTCGCCGAGATAACGCAAGGGCGCGGGATCGGCGGGATCCATGCGATGCGCTTCGGAATAGAACATCTCGGCGCCCGTGTAATCTCCCTTGAGCTCAGCGGCAAGACCGCGCTGCATGGTGCGCTCGATTCGAGCGCTTGCGCGCCGCTCAAACACCGGCCCATCGGGTATCTGCGCAACGTCATTGACGCCAAGTTTCTTCAGTTCCTTCGCGGCGTCCTTCGCTTTTTTCGGGAAGAGGCACTTCTGATCGAGCACGGCGCGAAAGGCGGAAATCGCGCCATCCTTGTCGCCGGACTTGACCTTGTTCTTCGCGTCCTTTATTTGCTGGTCGAGCGCGTTTTCACGCTGCTTCATCTCGTTCGAAACGAGGTCTTCCACTTGCGCGACTCTGAGGAATCCGCCCTGGTTCTCGGCCTTGCCGATGGCCGTTCCATCGGCTGTCGCCAGCACGGCCAGAGGCAACTTGGCGTCGGGCGCAAGCTTCGCTCCTTCGGGAGACTTGGCGTCCACTACTTCCATGGTCACGCATTGACTGGCGTAGAGCGAAAGAGTGCGCGACGAACGCAGGCTCGATTGACTCAGTTCCTGTTGCGAAGACGGGAACCAATAGAGGACGAGCCCGGACGTCACCGGCGGGTCCTGCGGCTTTTGAATTTTCCAGGGCACGGCGTAAACCGCCTCAAACGACGCGCCGCCGCCACCGCCACCACCGCCTCCGCCGCAAGTGGCCCAGTCCTGCGTGACCGACACCAGCAGGACCAGAATCATCACGAGAACAAACACGCGGGCAAGTGGGGTCTTCATGCGCAGCATTATACAGAGAGATAAGTCAACAGGGCAAGTCGCGCGCCGCGCTGGTAGTGGGTCAGTTTCCGAATATCACGTATTGAAGGATGCTACTCAGGTCCCAGCACTTGCAGCACGAGCTTTCTGTTGGCTGCCCATTTGTTCCATTTGTTCCTTCATCTTCTGCTGCATTTCCTTAGGCGTGGGTTGTGTAACGTGGGTAGCGACCATCCAAGTGTAACCCTCGGGATCAACAAGAGTTCCACAGCGGTCGCCCCAAAACATGTCCATCACGGGCCCCTTGGACGTGGCGCCGAGTTTTATGGCCTTGGCAACCGTCTTGTCTGCGTTCTCCGTCAGCAGATACAAACTCGTCGGCGAGGCGCCGATTGCTTTCGCGCCGCGAGAACCCATCTGCGGCATTTCCGGCCCCAACATCAATGTCGTGCCGCGCAGCGTCAGCTCGGCATGGATCGCCTTTCCGTCTGGGCCATTCATGATTCCCCGTTTGGCAAAGCCGAACGCTTTTTGATAAAAGGCGGCGGCCGCTTTCACGTCGGTCACCGTCAATATTGCCGTTACCGAACCGTAGAGCTTTTTATTCAGGGGATCGACTTTTCTTTGCATAACACTCCTTTCGTGAGGCGGATATTCGAACTGAATTTCGGCGGAAGTTGTTCATGAATGCACCGATCGCACAAACTTGCGGACAACGGAAATGAAGAATACTCCAATGAGAAACGTCAGGTCAACGTGCGCGTCGAATGGCACAGAACACCTCCCCGAGCCTATTTACGCAATCAGGATCCCCAGAAGAATCAAATCACCACCGAGAAGTGTGCGCCCGGTGAGGCGTTCGCGAGCCACCGCTCCGTCTGCGCTGAAGAATTGCTCGATTCTCCTTGACTCTTGCATGCTCAGCGCGCAAGCTGCTTATGAGTTCCGCGGTTGGATGCGGGATCCAGACCCTCTGGCAGCACCCAACACGCGCTAGTCATCACGTCATAGGTACTTTTAGCAGCCGCGCTGACGCCATAGCACGTACCTCGTTCAGAAGCCTTAACCCTGAAACAACCGCCGTCCAAGGCCTCGCCACTCTAGCAACTCGCACCGCGCGAGGCTGAACTTCGTTATTCGCAAAAAGGAGATACTCGATGTCTGAACAAAATAAGGCAGTCGTCCGTCGTACTTTCGAAGAACTCTGGAATAAGGGCAATCTGCAACTCGCAGACGAGCTCTTTTCCCCCAACTACGCTCACCACGATCCTTCCACGCCCGATGTTGGGCGCGGCCCCGAGAGCGAGAAGAAGCGCGTCACTCTCTACCGCAATGCGTTCCCCGACCTTCGTTTGACGGTCGAGGGCCTCTTTGCCGAAGGCGAAACAGTGGTAGCTCGTTGGTCGTGTCACGGTACCCATAAGGGCGAGCTCAATAGCATTGCGCCCACAGGGAAGCAGTTCGCCATCTCCGGCGTCACCATCGTCCAGTTGGCAAATGGCAAGATGGTGGAAGGCTGGATCAACTGGGATGCTCTCGGCATGATGCAGCAGCTCGGCGTCGTCCCTGAAATCGCCAGAGCCAAGGCCGCCGTAAGCACAAGGTAGTCGTCCCCGCTCGTCAGAGAACGGAAGGCCCGATGTGTCGTCGGGCCTTCCGTTTGAGAGCCTCATGCGATTTGGTGGAATTCCGCGGCCAGTCGTTTGGCCTAGGTGCCACAGCCAACACGATTCTCGGTGCATCGTCGGCCGTTCGGAGACTATGGCGGCGCCTTGCTGCCCATAGTCGGATTGCCCGACAACTCGGGGTGGCGCGCTTATTAGGCGATAGGGTAGGGGATGGGCACCGGCCCGCCTGGCGAAGGCGGACCTTTTAGCGGTCTCACTGACCTGATTACCTTCCTCCTCAGCTTCTTTCCTCTGCTCGCTGCCTTCCTCGTTTTGTTTGCCATAAGCAATTCCTCCCCCTCAAAGAATCAAGCTGCGGTTGCGGAGTCAGGTTTTTAGCCTATGAATCGTACGCTTCTCCAGTCTTCCAGACAACAGGCCCAACGTTTAGTCGAATTGCTGGAAACTGACCCAGCACCACAGGCGCGCTGAAGTTGGCTACTCGGCAGAGCGGACCACCGGCTCCGGCGATTCTGGAATGGTGGGGGTTGGGCCCCGCAATTCCGCGATCAGGATTCCCAGCAGGATTAGACCACCACCGATAAGTATGCGCCCGGTAAGGCGTTCGCGAGCGAGCAGCCAGGAAGTGAGCACGGCGAACACGGGTTCGAGGCTGATAAAAATCGCGGTATGCGCCGGCGGAGTGTATTGCTGCGCCCAAGTCTGGAAGGAGAATCCGATCACCGTGGAACCAAAGGCGGTGACGAGGACGGCGAAGACGAGCGTGCCGGTCCATACGAGCCGCGGGCTCTCCCATCCGGCGGCGCTCAGAATCGGAATGAACATCGCGGAGAGCAACGCGGTGGTGGCCACTTGCAGGAACGCGAGCGAGCCAACCGCGTGCCTTGCGACGTGGCGGCCAATGAAAATAATGTGCAGCGCAAACATTACCGCGCCGCCGAACACGAGCGGATCGCCGCGATTGAGCCCGCCAAGGCCTTCGGGCGGCACGGTGAGAAGATACAGCCCAAGAAATGCGGAGAGCGCTCCCGCCCAAATCCAGGCATTGGGACGCCGCCTTTCGAAGATGGCAACGAGAATGGGAACCACGATCACGCTCGATCCGGTGATAAAGGCGGCCTTCGACGGGGTGGTGAATTGCAGCCCGGCGGTCTGGAAAGCGTAGCCGCCGAACATGAAGAAACCGATCTGCGCGCCGGCCCAGATGGTCTGGCGATTGAGCTCGCGCAGCGAACGGAAAAAGAGAATGGCCATCGCCGCCGCGGCCAGGCTGAATCGCACGGCAAGGTAGACAAAAACGGAAACGTCGGGTAGCGCGTCCTTGAGCGCTACGAAGGTTGCGCCCCAAATGATGGCGCAGAACAAGAGCGCGAGATCCGCGCGCAAACGCTTGCTCAGCATGGAGCCAAGAGTGTAAGTGGTGGCTCGAAAGCAGACAAGGCACTGAACCCACCATTTTCCTCAGGGGCTGAAGCCCATCCTGTTTCCAGGCATTGATGTCGGAGCCCTTCGACCTTCGGTCTCAGGACAGGCTGAAGCTCCGACCCCCTAAAGAGCCGGAATAATTGGGGTGTTCATGCACCGAATCAAGCCTTTGGCGCGAACCAGATGAGCGCCGATTGACGGCGAGACTAATGTGGTGTACGGATAGTGTCACGGACGCTACAAATGAAGTTACGCTCAACTCGCGCAGCGATACTCGGCGTTGTGGCGCTGACAGCCTTCGCGCGTTCAACGCCAGGCCAAAAAATTGTGGAGCGGCCATCGTCACCTGCAGGGAATATCTTTGAGGCGGCAGGCGTCGTAAGCCAACTGGGCTGCCGGGCGCGAGAAATCGACATGCAGATCGCTGCCGCCGGCAGTACGGTGCGCCTGCACGCCCACGCGGGAGATTTCAGGGTGGTCATGGCGTCGCGACCTGCGAACTTCAGGATCTGCACGTCGCTCAAGGGTTTGCATGCAGAGGTTCAATACACGCCGGAGGAAAGCAACATTCAAAGAGGCACGCTTTTATGGCTGCGCGTGGAGAGCCCCGACGAACGGGCCTACGATCCGCGCCCCGCGAGCGCAACCTCAAAGCCCGGCGCGCCCATGGAAAATCTCGGTTCGAAAGGCGTTCCCACGGAGACACAAACAGCCGAAGGCAAAGTGACCGACGTGGTTTGCACGGGGAACGAAATGAAGGTGACGATCGCTTCGGGCAACACGCCGCTGACGCTGTACGCGCGCGATTACAAGCGCGTCGTCTATGACGATGATGCCGCGTTTGAAACGCACGACTATGAACCCTGCACGAATTTGAAGGGCCACAGGGCGACCATTACCTACGTGGTTGTGCTGGACAAAGCTTACGCCGGCATCATTCAAAGCGTCGAAGTGGGGCAGCAAGACGGCCGCTAGCATCGAGCCATGTGCCTGGGACGCCTGTCCTTGGCGGCCTTTCGCCTGCACCTCAGTACAGTAGATTCCCTCGCGTCGCCGGAGTAGCCTATCGGAATCGCGTCCGATGGCTTCGCTCGAGGAGACTGCCTTGTTCTGCGAGCGCTGTGGTCAAAATTTCCTGCCACGACAGTCCGTGTGCACGCGGTGCGGCGAAATTGCCGGGCGGCACTGGCTCCAGCTGATTAGCCTGAGCACGCTGGTCGTCGCGTTCGCAGGCAACGCGCTGATCGGGTGGTTCCTACTGCCCCAGCGAGCCGCGCTGCAACCGGCACGGTTCCTGTTCCGCGCCTGGCTGTGGGTGGACGACAAAATCTCCATCTACGGCTGGATTCCGCTGGCGGTCGGATTGCTGGCGTGGGATTTTTTCATCTGGACGCATTCGCGTCCGAAAATCAAGGGGTGGGTGACCCGGAAAATTCTCACCTTCGCGTTGCTCGCCAGCGTTGCGCCTTTCATCCCGTCGTGGATACCCGCGGGCCAACCTTCGCAGAACTTCCTCACCGTTGTGCGGAGCCACCCGGCCTGCCCTCGGCATTGGCATGGGGCGTGGTCGTGTTCGTGATAACGCTGCTGAGCATCAATGGCGAAACCCGCGACTCGCTGCTTGGGCACGGCCGAATCCTGAGCGTGGTCAGCCTCGGCCTGCTGCTGCTGCTTTTGGCCCTGACCTTTGTCGGCTGGGCGTACACGTAGCGCCGCGGGCCTCCTCGACTGCCTCCTCGTGGCCAGATTGCTTTAGGGTTCGTAAACGATGCGACCGCCAGTGATGGTCATCACGGCGCGTGTTTTCAAAAGCTGGGATGCAGGGATGCGGGTGATGTCGTTATCGAAGACGGCGATATCGGCGAGCATCCCGGCCGCGATGGTCCCTTTGCGTTTTTCCTCGAATTCGGCGTAGGCGGAGCCCGTGGTGTAGGCGCGGAGGCAATCGTCCATGCTCAGGCGCTCTTGCGGTTGCCAGCCGCCCGCAGGGCCGCCGCCGGGCAACTCGCGCGTGACGCAGGCATAAAGACCCCGCAGCGGATCAATGGATTCGATGGGATAGTCGGTGCCAAAAGCCAAATGGGCGCCGCTTTTCTGCATGGTGTGCCACGCGTACGCACCTTGCAAGCGCGCGGCGCCAAGCCGGCCGCCGGCCCAGCGTTCGTCGTCGAGCAAATGCGAAGGCTGCATCGATGCGATTACGCCGAGCGAAGCGAAGCGCGGAAGATCCGAGGCGGCCACGATTTGCGCGTGCTCCACGCGATCGCGGCGGTCTCGCTGTTCGTTAGATTTGGCAACTGCGGCAAACGCATCGAGCGCGACACGGTTCGCGCGATCGCCGATGGCGTGGAAGGCAATCTGGAACCCGGCGCGATCGCGTTCGATGGACATTTCCGTCAGCTTCGCGGGATCCACGCGCAGGATTCCAGATGTCTTCGGGTCATCCGAATAAGGCGCCAGCATTGCGGCCGTGCGTGAGCCGAGGGAGCCATCGAGGAATGCCTTGAGCGCGCCGGTCTTGAGCCACGCATCGGTGGTGCCGCCGATGCGGCGCATTTCTTCCAGCCGCGGCAGGGGCGCGCCGAATGGCAGCCACTCCGTGATGCGTACGTTCAATTTTCCTTCGCGCTGCATGTCCCGATAGACAAGAAAGTTTGGCCATGCGAAGTTGCTGCTCTCGGATAGCTCCTGCACGGAATTGTCCTGCACGGAAGTGACGCCGAACCGCGCAGCCTCGTCGATTGCGAGTTCGAGCGCGCGGCGCCGCTGAGCTGCGGAATAAGGCGGAATGCGGCTGTACACCAGATTCATCGCGGAATCTTCCTCGAGCATGCCGGTCGGTTCGCCGGTGGCGGGGTCGCGCTCGATGTGTCCGCCCGGAGGGTCGGGCGTGGCTCGGGTAATTCCGGCGATTTCCAAGGCGCGCGAATTCGCCACGGCAACGTGGCCGTCGACGCGGACGAAAAACATGGGATGATCGGCAGACACCGCGTCCAAATCCTGCCTCGCCGGAAACTTTTGTCCGGGCCAGAGTGTGTGATCCCAGCCGCGGCCCACCATCCACTCCCCTGCCTTGAAATCGCCGAGGCGGTCCCGAACGCGCTGCTGGAACTCGGCAAGGGAGCGCGCGCCGTCGAATTTCACCTGAAGCTTCGCCTGGCCCGCGCCAGCGAGATGGACGTGAGCATCATTGAAGCCGGGCATGGCGAACTGGCCGCGCAGATCAATGACTCGCGTCCTGGGCCCGATCCATGGCTTCAAATCAGCGCCGGAATCCGCGATGGCGGCAATCCACTCGCCGCGAATCGCAACGGCGGCAGTCCATGGGTGTTTGCTATCGCCCGTATAAATCCTGCCATTCGTGAGGAGGAGATCCGCCGGATCTTGCGAGGCCGCGCCCTGCAGGGCACTTCGTTCCGTTGCGCCCGCGACGAAAAAACTGCGCGTTGAACGAGACATGGCTAAAACCACGATGCACAGGAAAGCCGCGAGCGAAACGAGAAGAACCCGCCGCAGCATTTCAGGATTGGACGCCCGCCACGGCCAGAGCGATCAGGAAAAGCCGCTTCAATCCCTCTTCGCGCCCCTCGGGGTCGTACCACTCGCTCGTGGTATGCGAGCCGCCACCCCTGCCGCCGCCGCCCAAAGCGACAGCAGGAATGCCCCGCGACAGGGGAATGTTCGCGTCGGTAGAGCTGCGCTCGACGCGGGAGCGATTCCCCAGGTGGCGCTCAACGCTGCGAATCGTTTCGAGCAATGGAGAATCATCCGCAAGCTTTCCCGAGGGGCGGGAACCGAGCGAGCGAAAAGTCAGCTGGAGCGGATTGGCGTCCGGGCGAACGTCCGGCATCGCGGCCGTTTCCTCTTTTATTCCCGCATCCATGGCTTCGCGCAACGCGGACTCCATGCGACTGAGCTCGGACTCTTCTTCGGAGCGCAGATCGATTTTCACCGCGGCGCGCGCGGGAATGGAATTTACCGAGGACCCTCCTTCGATCATGCCGAAGTTGAAGGAGCTGCGCGGATCGTCGGGAAGATGGATGGAAGAAAAGCGGACGATGCCCCGCGAAAGAGCCGTGATCGGATTGGGCGCGCCAAAATCCGACCAGCTATGCCCGCCGGGGCCGGTGATCGCGATTTCAAAGCGCCGGGAAGAAATTCCTTGCGTGGTGACGTGCTCGGTGGAAGCTCCATCCACGGCAATCACGGCCGAGAGGCGCGAGCCATACTCTTCCACGAGCGCGCGGATACCCCGAAGATTGCCTTCGCCTTCTTCGCCGACGTCCGCGGCCAGAACAATCGTTTTCTTCGTGGCGATTCCCGACTGTTCCAGGGCGCGCGCCAACCCGATGACGGCTGCCAAGCCGGCGCCGTTGTCCGCAATTCCCGGAGCTTCGAGGCGGCTGCCGTTGCGCTTCACGCGAACATTCGTCCCCGCGGGGAATACGGTATCGAGATGCGCGGTGATCAGCAGGACGCTCCCGGAATCGGAACCGGGGCGCTCGGCAATCACGTTGCCGGTCTTGTCCGTGCGCACTTTCAGGCCGGCGGACTCGAACGCTTTTGCGAGGTACGCGCCGCGCGGGCCTTCGGCAAATTCAGGAGCGGGAATTTCGGTGACGCGAATTTGCTCGCTGGTGAGCCACTCGGAATTCTTCTCGATCCAGCCGAGCGCGCGAACGCAGCGAGGATCCTGCGCCAGCTTCTCGATGGAATCTTCGGCAGCGCGAGTGGAAAGAGCGGCCATCAAGAGAACGATACAGCAGATGCGAACGAGTTTCACGAGATTCGTGCGACAGACTCAACCAAAACCAAAAGCTCCTGTTCGGTCAGCACGCGTTCGGATTGCTTTGCAACGCTGAAGATGCGGTCGACGAGCTCCTCGGTGGCGGGGATGCCGCGCTTCTCGAGCCAGTAAAGAACGTTCGATTTGCCGCTCAGCGGACCCACTTCGATCACCTGCTCGAGGCCAAAAAGATGCGAGGGCACACCGCTATAAATCGAATTGGCGAGTTCGGTGTCGTTTTTCTTGTAGGCCTTCACGATGGCGGCGGCGTGAACGCCGGTGGCGGTGCGGAAAGCGTCGCGGCCGACAACCGGATAGTTCGGCGGAATCACGGAGTGTGTCGCTTTCGCGACGGTGTCCGAATATTGTTTCAGTTTCGAAAGGTCGCGGTCAATCAAACCGAGCAGGCGAAGATTGACGAGCATCAACTCCATCGGCGTATTGCCCACGCGTTCGCCGAGCGAAATGGCGGCGGCGTGGACCTGGTCGGCGCCGGCGGCAAACGCGGCCATGGAATTCGCGACCGCGAGACCCCGGTCGTTGTGCCCATGCCAATCCACGCGGATTTTTTCGCCCGACGGCTTGACGACTTCATCGATCGCGAACTTCACGAGATTGTGCGCGCCGCGCGGAGTGGCGTGGCCCACCGTGTCGCAAAGAACGATGGCGCGCGCACCAGCGCGAATCGCTGTCGAATAGAGGGTAATGATGGTCGAGGGATCGGTGCGAACCGTGTCCTCGGTGACGTACATCACGGGAAGGCCCGCGGACACGGCGAACGTAACTGCCTCTTCCGTGGTGCGCTGGAGGTGTTCGACGGTCCAATCTTCCACAAGGCGGCGGATCGGGCTCGAACCGAGAAACGTTGCGGCCTCGATCGGGAAGCCCACGCGCCCGGAAATTTCGATGATGGGCTTGATGTCGTTCTTGTGGGTGCGCGCCGCGCAGTTCGGCCGGATCTTCATGCGCGAATGGACGATCTCGCGCGCGAGAGCCTCGGTGTCCGCGTAAGCGCGAGGCCCGGCGCCGGGAAGGCCGATGTTCACCGTATCGATTCCGAGATCTTCCATCAGATGGAGTATCTCGATTTTTTCGGCGATGGATGGGTCGTGGACGGACGGATTCTGCAGGCCGTCGCGAAGCGTCTCGTCGTTGAGCATCACGCGGCGATCGCCCGGGATTTCAGGACCGGCGTAAGAGTTCCAGTCGTGGATGAGGTCGCTTTTCATTTCGATCGATTTGATCGCGCTAACATCCAGAAAAATCCTCAATAGCGCAGTGTGTAGCTGTGCGGCGCCTGCGAGAGATCCGGAGTGTAGAGAGTCTTGCAAAACTCGCAGCGATAAATCTCCGATTTCTTGCCGACGAGCGCTGTCAATCTCCTTCGGGTAGTCGTACCAGCGCTTCAGATGGCCGCAGCAGAGCTTTCCTTTTTCGTCTTTTTCGTCGCATGCGCGCTGGGTCGCTTTCTTGTGCTTGACCTTCGGCGGCGCGGGGGCCGCGGTTTCAGCGACGGGGGCGGCAGGCGCCGGCAGCAGCTGGTGCGGCCTGCGCCGGAGTTTCTGGAGAGGTCGTGTCGGCCATTCAATAGGCTCCTTGCCAAGAGAGATGCTTCGTTCGCCCATACGGCCATAGGCCAGCCTAATTCTACATTATTTTAGCCAACCTCATTGGCAGTTGTCTCTCCCAGGGCAAAAGCGAAGAGCTAGCTTCTGCTCCGAGCAGAACGGCGCAAAGAAACGGAGGCGAGCGAGTCGGTAGGGTCGGGATACTCGAGCGAAACCAGATAGAGGCCGTCGGGAGGAGCGGTGGGGCCGGAGCGGCCCGGATCGCGCGCCTCAAGGAGTTGCGGGATATCCACCGGCGCAAGCCTTCCCTTCCCGACCTCGATCAGGGTGCCGACAATCTTGCGCACCATGTAGCGCAGGAAGGAACGGCCGCGAACGACGTAGACGATCTCCGGGCGACCGGGTTCGTGAACGATTTCAGAAGAATGAATCACGCGCACCGTTTCGCGATCGCGGTCCTCGTCTTCCCCGCCTGAAGAAGCGGCGAAGGTGGTGAAGTCGTGTTCGCCTTCGAAGTGCCGCGCGGCGGCGGCCATAGCGTCCTCGTCGAGAGGCGCCGAATAGTGGAGCGCGCGGCGGTGATCAAACGGCGGCAGAACAGCGCCGCGGAAAATTCGATAGCGGTACGTCTTTCCCTGCGCTTGCCAGCGCGAGTGAAAATCCATGCCGACTTCCTCGGCGGCCACGACGCGAATCGCGGGAGGAAGCAGCGCGTTGAGCGCGCGCTGGAATTCTCCCGCAGGGAGCAGCGAGTGCGTCTTGAAGTGCGCAACTTGTCCGAGCGCGTGGACGCCTGCGTCCGTGCGGCTGGCGCCGTGAACGACGAGCTCTTCCTGCGTGATCTTCCGCAGAACATCCCCGACCGCGCCCTGAATGGTGGGCATGCCCGGCTGGGATTGCCAACCGTGGAAGTCGGCGCCGTCGTAGGCGAGTGTGAGTTTGATGTTGCGCATCGGACTGCTCTGATTATCGCACGGGCGGCGAAAGGCAATGCAACCACAGATGAACGCAGATGAACACAGATTGGGAAAAAGAAAGACCTCCAACTTTCAAACACGGAATGCGCACGAGTGTTTCCGCGAATGGCGCGAGAAAGCTACGGTTCGACGCGAGGCAACCTTGAACTGAGAAGCGCGGCAAGGACAAATGTTGCGCAAAAACCTAAAGCTTATCCAAAACGGCTGCGGCGCCAGCGAGCTTTCTATCTACATCCAGGGCTTTGCGACGCGCAAGTTCATAGAGGTTGCGTATTAAATCGAAGAGATTCTTCTTCTGCACGTCTCCGAAGATGATCTCGTCTTGCACGCGCACACTAAAAATCTCATTTGCATCCGGATCCAGCATGCGCGTCCAATATACGTCGTCATCGCTCCCAACCTCGAATCGAGTGCCATCTTCAAGATCACAGAAGAACACATTCCTTGGGACTCTCGGAGTGTAAGTTCGCGCTAAATCTAGGTTCCAGCGAACCCGTCCCGCTTGAGTCTTCTCCAGAAGTTTTTGCAAAATTGGCCGGGAATCAATCGGCTCGACCATCGAACGCCCCCTTTTCTGCCATTCGACTTATTATACTACCTGTTGATTCGGCTAAGCGTGTTGCAATGTCGTGACAAGAATCGACAAGCTTTCCATGAACCTCCGCCCCGATGTCGTGATGAATCTCGGACAATGCCCTTGACACCGTCCGCACCTTCCCCCTGGCCTTTTCCAAGTTCTCTTTCTCTTCGGCGCTCAAGAAGATGTTCCAGCGAGTTATCGCTTGGCTGACCTCGACCAAAACGTCAGCGCCCTTACTTCGTGCCTCGGTGTACTGTTGAGCTTGGACATGAATCAGCATTTCCTTTGACTTTGTCGCGAGACGTTGAAGCTCTTCAACGGCGTTTCCACCTCGAACGGCGTCACGCGCCCGGTTAGCGGCTTCCTCGGCACCCTTGGCGCGCTGCCATGCCAAGTAGCTAATTACTAGCCCCACAAGGCTTGCCAGCGATCCCGCGGTTGCGAGAGCATCGTCCCATCCGACATCGTGGACCCACTCGTATGCAAGAAATAAGGGCGTTCTCGTGGCGCTCGGCTACGGTTCGACGCGGGAGAAGCGGGAGCCGGGGCGTGTCGCAACACCGCCGGCGCGGCAGAGGGGGCAATCATCCGGCTCGTAGCTCGGGACATCCATTTCGAGAAGCGCGCGCGAGGGAACGTTCAATTCCAGGCGGCCGCCGCTGCGGTCAATCAACGCGCCCGCGGCGACAGCGAGGCCGCCTTCCTGCTCGACGACGCCGATAGTCTCGCGCGTGGAGCCGCCGGTGGTCCAGAACATCCTCGATAACGAGGACGCGCTCGCCGCGCTTGAGCTCGAAGCCGCGGCGCAGAGCCATCTGCCCGGAGCGGTCGCGCTCGACGAAGATCGAGCGGACGCCGAGGGCGCGCGCCACCTCATAGCCAATGATGATCCCGCCGAGGGCGGGCGCTACGACGCAGGCGACGGTAAGATTCGAGAAAAGTTCCGCGAGCGCGCGGCCGAGTTGATCGGCATGCGCCGGATGCTGCAGGACGAGCGCGCACTGAAGATACGTGGCGCTGTGGCGTCCGCTGGAAAGCTCGAAATGGCCCTGGCGGATTGCGCCTACTTGTTCGAGAAGCTTCAGGATGTCGTCGCGCTTCATCGGCTGTCGCCCGGCGCCCGCATATCAGCACAACGCGGGCATCCGGTGCGCGTAGCCTAGCGGCGCAGGCGAATTGTGTCAACGGCAGGAATGCAATTTGTATGTACCGCGCGTGGCTGTCTCCAGGGGGTGAGTCAGTTTCAGGCTGCCGCGTTTTATCATCCGTAGAAATCGGATGCAACTCAATTGCGCGCGCCCGGTGCGGGGCGGGGTGGAGCGGTGCGCCCGGCGAGCAGGCCTTTCAAGGCGCGACCGAGTTTGGCCTCTTCGTCCGCTTCCTCGCCGAAGCGAGTGCGCATGACATCGAAAATGGGAAGGCGCGTGCTGCCCGGATAAGGTTCGCGGGGGCCGCGCACGGAAAACCAGAGAATGCGATTCACCGTGCCGGCGTCGGCCAAGTCGGGGGCTTCGAAATTCTGGTGCTCGCTGCGGCGAATCATTTGCGCGGTTTCACGATCGGAAGAAGGCTGGACGATCAGATTCTTCAGCGACACTCTGGGCAGGATGGCCTGGTACGGGGTCAAATCGGGCTGCGCCTGGAAAACATCGATGGGAGACGCGGAGGCATCGAGCTGATTCATGGGCGACATGCCGATGAGCAACTCCATCGTGCGAATCAGGCTGACGGTGCTGTGGTACTGGTGGACGAGGGTGCCGGGGCGATTGTAGGCGCTGATGACCAGAGCGCCGGAGAGCGATGGGCGTCGACGTGATCGGGGCCATCCTGGGCGTCGTCTTCGAGAACGAAAATCGCCGTGTCCTTCCAGTAGGGGCTGGAAGAGACTTCCTGGACGAGCAGGCCGAGAGCGTAGTCATTGTCGGCGATAGAACTGCGGCGTCGGCATGTGCGGGCGGATGCCATTCGGTATGATCGTTCGGCAAGTAGACGATGATTGAAAGCGGGAAAAGAATCGGGCGCGCCTTTGTGCAGCGCGTCGACGTAGCCGCGAAATTCAGTCAGAAATTGGCGATGCGCGAGTAACCGTGGAAAGCGATCGGGATTCGACGGAGATCAAGGCGGATCGCAGCGCGATGCTGCCATCGGCGCGCGTAGGAATCCACGGTCATCGAATCGGGCGTGTAAAGATCGAACTCGCGATAGTGGGCTCGCATGATCCTCGAGTGACTTTTTCAGAGGGAATACGATCGACGGTGGGGAGATGTCCGGATATTCGCGCTCGCGATTCGCGTTGAAGGCGTCCACTTCGGCTTGCGAAATCGTGGCCACCTCCTCGCCGCCGGTGCGGTAGGTGAGGCGCGCGCGTGCGGCGGCATCCCACAGATAAAGCGTTTCCGGCTCGGCCACGTCGCGCGAGCCGTTCAGGTAGGGGACGTAGCGCTGGATGAGATGAGCGACATCGTCCGGGGTGGCGGGGACGGGGAGAATCGGCGGCTGGCCGCGGGTTGCCCCGATATCAGGCTCGCGATTTTCCCCCTGGAAATCGTAGCTTCGGCCGCGGTGGGAATAATTCCAGCGGTAGACTTTGTCGACATAATCCGAGGAGAACGCGGCGTCGGTCCAGTTGTGGCCGTCGGGGCTGGCCTCGGAATTCACGAAGAAGCGGTCGAGAAGACCGAAACGTTGGGCCAGAGCGTGGGCGTTGGGAGTGATCTCCTGCGACGGACCGCCTGGCTGGCGCGCGGCTGAGCCATCGCCAAAAATGGCAAGAGCGGAATCGCCGTCGGCAGGTTGGCCGTTGCCGGACTTTTCGACATCGCCGAAAATTTCGTCGTAGGTGCGATTCTCGCGAATGATGTAAATGACGTGATGAATCGGAGACGCCCCGGCAAAGAGATGAACGTCGGGGGCGCCGATCAAGCCGTCGTTGCGCATTACCTGGCTTGTGTAATTGACGAGCGTGCGCGGGTCCGGCTCGGCGATTCGAGAGATCGTTCCGGCGATCAGGGCGACGTCGTATTCGCCGCCCTGGCGCGTGCGGCCGGTCCCGGCTGGGAAACGATCGTTGGCCGTGTTCGGGGCGCGTCCAGAATCGTTGGCCACGAGAGAAGAGTTTTCGAAGCCAGTTCCCTTTCCGTTGGCGACGAAGAGCGAGCCATTGGCAACGGCGAGAGCAGACGGATACTGGCCGGTAGGGATGAAACCGCGGACTTGGCTTCGTTGAGCCGATTTTTCATCGTCATCGTCCGACGATTTTCCTTCCTCTCTTCTTGCGCGCCGCCGCTCCCATCGCTGCAGGCCCTAACGTGACCACGGCAACGGCGTTGCTATGGGCGTTAGCCACATAGAGCGTAGCGCCATCTGCGCTGAGAGCCAGGCCCTCGGGCGAGCCGCCCGGAAGGGCGTTCTCCGACAAGCGCACCGAAATCGTTTCGACGACGCGGTCGGTGCGCGCGTCGATGACGGAGACGGAGTCGGCGTCAGAATTGGCGACATAGAGGCGCGTGAGCGCCGCGTTGAAGAGCATCGCGGTCGGGTGGCGGCCGACGGGAATAAAGGTGGGAGGCTTTTCGGGATGATTGACGTCCACGGCGGCAACGGAAGCGGTGGCCCAGCAGGAAACGAAAACTTTCTTCGTCTCGCGGGAACCCGGCTCAGACCAGGCCACAACGCCGTAGGGATAGACGAAGTGCCCGGGATGGCCATCGGACAAATCCACGCGTATCAGGCGGCGATCGGAGCGGAGGCCCCGGACGATGCCAAGAGAGTCGCCAAGATCATTGGCGAGAAAGAGCGAATCGCCGTCGGCGCTGAGGGCGATTCCCAGCGGATACACCGGCTCCTGATTGTTATTGTAGCGCGGCGAAGATGCCTGGGAGGCGAAGCCGCTGACGGAAAGGAAGGGCGCAGTGACTTTGCTATCCGGGCCATTCGACGGAGGTGAAACCGGCTGCGCGGCATTCGGACGGAAGCGGAACATCCAGATCTTGTTTTCAAATCCGCCGGAAACATAGAGAGTGTACGAGCCGGTGGAGTCGGGTTCCGGAGAGAATGCCGCACCGACCTGAGCGCTTTGCGGGCTGGGGAAATAGACGTCTTGAATGACTTGCGGGGAGGGCTGAGCATTGAGATCGAGAACCGAGATGGACTGCTGTTCGGGATTCGTGGCGGCATTGAACTGGATGCCGAGGCCGCTATTGATGCTGATGAGGTAACGACCGCCGCCATCCTTTGCGGCATGGTCGGGACTGCGGACGAATGCTACGGGCAGAGAGCCTACGGCCGGATGGCCGGTGGTGGCGTCCGGGACCAGCGAGCCGGCGGGCGTGATCGGCCGGCCTTCGGAGGCGGGCTCGTTTGAGGCCGAGCGGTCTTGGGAGAACGCAAGGCATGCCGCGCAGAGCGCCATGACTACGAGAGTCGGAAGTACCCGTGAAGGAATTCGGGAAAGGACCCAGTTCAAGATGGCACCTCAGAATTAAGAATGCACTGCCGCGACTGGCTCCCCATCAAGCCGGATTTTCGGACTTGGAGCGCCAACCTCTGATATTCCGGTATTCGGAAACAAGTCTACTACGGCGTCGGGCTGCGAATTGACAGAATGCAATTTGCGCGAGGAAGGCGCGGCCCGATTCGCTGCGCCGGAGGCCGGAGCAGCCGACCTCGGGTATAAGGAACGCTGCTAGATCCAGCCGACGCGCACAGTTGTCTTACCGAGGCTCGAGCTGAACCTCTGGATACTGCGTGGAAACACTTGTCAGCAGAGTCGAAGGCTCGCCCTTCAGATAGATATCAAAGAACGTGTGCACATACTCGGAGGTTATGGTGAGACCGCGGCGCTCGTCCAGCCCCCCGAATCCAAACATGCGCAGCAGCGTGATGACGTAATGGCTCTTGAGCAGGATCTGGTCACTGAAACTAAAGTGATTTGCTCCGCGAATCGTAATCAGTCAATCGACCGTTCGGGAGGCGGCCGTAAATGGACTGGATGTCTGCACCGATCTGCCTGCTAGCGGGATCTGCCAGTTCGCGGCTGTGATCGCTGAGAATAAACATGAAAGGCTGTTTGAGGCCCTCCTGAACGACGCTGCCGTAGGGAGCGCCATCGATATCGATGCCCGCCTTGCAGCGGGAATCGTCGTGACAGAATTGCAACGCCTGCGCGCCGCCGAACGAATGCCCAAACATGCCGAGCCGCTGCATATCCAGCCGGCCCGTAAACTTTCCGGATGGATCAGCGGCATTCAGGCGCTCCAACTGGCTCACCACAAACTTCGTGTCGCTGGTCCACATGGGCAAAAGTCTGTTGATCAGGCGATTCGCCTGGCCGGCTTCCATATCTTCGGGATCGTTCGTTGGCGGTCTGATGACGACGCGGCCGTCCGAAAGGACGACGACGAAGGTTCTGTAAGGCGCGTCGAAGCCCACGACGATATACCCGTGACTTGCCAGATCCTCAGCGAGAGTCGTGAAGTCCGTGGTCAAAGCTCCGCCACCAGCCCGCATAATGACGACTGGATAGGAGCGCTGCTCCGTCGATATGTCCGGATCGGATGTGCTATGGGCTTGGACCAGGGACAAATCTCGCGTAAGGAATTGACTCATCAGTGCGCCAGAGTGTTGCGCGAGGGCCAAACGCCACGCCGCCGGCAGATACTCCGCCGGTGCGGCGGATGTCGCAGCCACCGACGGGTACCAGATCCAAACCAATACCTCTCGCGCCGCTCGTGGAGATGGCGCCAATTCGTCCTTCTCGGCGTCGTTGACCCATGCGTACGTCGTCCGCCCAACGGAAAAGTGGCCTGTGGGCGCCGGCAGCGTGATTCCTGTTTTGTGTTCCCGCCAAAGCAAAGTGAGCAGCACCGCCAGCCCGACGACGGCGAATATGAAAACTGCGGCGAGGCTTCTAACTACCCATTGAATGAGCCGCTTCATGGCCATGAAAGGTGTCCTCTCGCGTTGAATGCGATCGTGCGGGACTCATCATACTGAAAGTACTTTGCCGTGTAACGTAAGTGGCAATAAGCTTCAGCTCCAGACCGCCCTATCATGGGGGGGTCTCCGAATCCCTCGGAGTCGTTCCGGGAGCCCCTGGTTTTCAAGTCTGAATTCACCTGGGCGTGCAGCCGGGGAATCAGAAACTAGCCCACCACTGCGCCGAGGTTAAATTGACAGGAGTGCGAGCGTCGGATATTCTGCTTAATTCGGAATCAACCATTAAGGAGCACTGAATGCCGACCGGTACACCTGTAAAGCACAAGAAGAAGACCAAGTCCGTATTGAAGAACATACGCCAGACGGAGCGGCGTGCGGCAACGAATCGCATGAATCGCACACGCGTGCGGACGGCTCTTCGGCGAATGCGCGCGGCAATCGCATCCGGGGATGCAGCCGCTGCGGAAAAGCTGGCCGGCGCCACGTATTCGGAAGTTGACCGCGCGATCCGCAAGCGGACCCTCCCGGAAAATACGGCGAACCGTTACAAGTCGCGGCTTGCGCTTGCGTTGAACGCACTCAAAGCGAAGAAGTAGGAGCGGATTCAATCGCGAGGAGTTCTTACGGGGCGTTTCCGAGACTCGGAACGCCCCTTTTTTTTGAATGCGCCGCCCGGCACATGTAGCTCAGGCACGCCCTGAGGAATTCCCGCCAGTCAGAAATTCCCGGAACAGGGGGCGCTATCTTGCGGCGGCATGTGGCGCAGTCAGGCGCGTGATGAGGAACTCCATCGTTGCGCGAGGATTTGGATTCGAGGACTTCAGCTGGCTGTCCGTTTCAGCGAGCGCCACGAGGCCAGCAAGAAGCGCACGCTTCGGAACGAGATGAGCCTGACGAACAGCAGTCTCCGCAAACTGGGCACCCATGCCAAGGATACCCGCCGCTCGGTAACCGGGCGTTGACGCCGGAAGTTCGCGCGCCCTGATCAGAATGCGATAGCGCGACGCGATTGCGCCGACAATGCCGATCGGTGGTTCACCCTCGCGAAGTAAATTGTCGAGAAACTCGAGCGCGGAATCGCGCTTGCGCGTCGCCAGCATGTCCGCAAGCTGCCAAACGGTGTTCTTGCGCGCGGCCACTACCAGCGCCTCGACGTCGGATGACGCAATGCGCCCGCGGCCCTGGACATAGCTGGCCAGCTTTTCAAGCTCGAGCCGGATGCGCGCAGGCTCGCTATTCAGGATGTCCGCGAGCAGGGCTGCGGCTTCGCGGTCGATCTCGACGCCCAAATCGCGCGCCATCTGCGCCGCGAGCGAGGCAGCGGATTCACTGCCGATGGACAGCTTCACCATGAGCGTTTTTTCGGCGAGAAGCTTGCAGAACTTCTGGCGGCCATCGAGCTCACCTGCTTCAAGGAGAAGCACGGTAAACGGCGCGGGAGAAGCTAGATATTTTTCGAGCGCGCCCACGATTGCGTCGCGCGACTCATCGCCCAGGTTCTCCACCGATTCGACGCCCTCGACGATGACGACTTGCCGGGGCGCGAGCATGGGGAGAGTTTCGGCGCGCCCGAAAACTTCGTCCCATCCCGCGGCTGCGGGAGAAACCCGCGAAACGGCCCAATCCCGCGCGCCTTCCGGGACGTAAGCGTCCACAATCTGATTGCGGCACAAATCGCGCAGATAGGGATCGGTCCCGTATAAGACGATCGCGGGGATGGCTTTGGCTCGCGCGAGGCGTTCGGGAAGTTTATCCGGAGAGATCTCAGCCATCAGAAGTTCTCCATGGCGTTGGCAACGAGCTTCGAGGCGATATCACGCGACATGCGCTCGAGCGCGGGATCGCCTTCCTCGAAAAAGCTCTGCACGTCGCTCGAAATCTGGTACTCGTCCCGGAAAACCATGTCGTCGTTCTTATAGACAGACTTTTTCGTGGCGTTATCCAGCAGCTCGACTTTCACGTGAATGGTAACGAGCATTGTGGTCACTTCGCCGGTGGTTGTGTTGAACAGCACGGGCGCTGTTTCGATGGAGAGAACCTGGCCCCGCAAAACCGCGTCCGCCGACAATGGATCTTGTACCACGCGATACTTCGTGCGCGAGATGAATTCGCGAATCACGGCCTGCGTGAAGCGCTGCTCGATGCGATAGCGCGGCGTGCTGTTCGTGAAAGCGGGGATGGCAATGGTCTGCCAGGACGCCGGCAAATGGGCCGCGCGGCCTGCGACGTGATAGCCACATGCGGAAGAAAGAAGCACGGTGAAAAAAAGTGAGGCAAGCGCCAGCGCGTGACGCCACGTTCGAATTCCTGCAGGCTGGCGGCTCTTCTCAAACGGCGGCTTGCGCAAGAAGCTCCTCCGCGATACGCACGGCATTCGTCGCAGCGAGCCGCAGATTGTCGGCCACGCCCCAAAGCCAAACGCCGCCCGCAATATTCGGATCATTCGTGATTCGCGCGAGATGAATCTCACTCTCTCCTGCGATACTGACGTTCATGGGCGCGGGATCGTCCGGCGCGGCAATCTTCACGCCCAAGCTGGCAAGCCGGGATTCCAATTGGCCCGGCGGCTGCGGCGCGGCGAACTCCGCGTAAGCGGAAAAAGCATACCCGTAAAACACTGGAGCTTGCACCACTTGAATTGCAGGAATGGGCGCTCGCCCGGCCAAATATTTCGCCACATCGCGCGCGATCGCGGTGCGCGTTTCCTCAAGCGTTGGCTTGCTGGACTCCCCATAACCGGATAGCAGATTGAATGCCACCTGGGCATCGAAAACAGACTGCTCGATGGGGCGAAAGGAGAGAAGATTCGTCGTTTGCGCCTCGAGCTCATCCACGCCGGCCTGCTCTCGCTCGGAAACTGGAGGAAAGAGCAGAATCGTGACGCGCCCGGGCGAGAACTTGGCCAGGGCAGCAGCCAGGGTGCAGGCGATGATAATGGGCGTCTGCGGAGACGAATAGCACACCGCTTGCGCCGAGCCATTTGTTGCCTTCGCGGGCAGCGGTGGAAGAATTTCACCGAGCGACGGAATCCAGGTGCTCGCCCGATCCGATGTTGCGGCCGCTCCGGCGAGATCAATCACGGTCGCCCCCGCGCGCTGCGCCGCCGACCAGTTCTTCTCCGCGTCCAGAGAGGTGCCCGCAAAGAATGCAAACCGCACGCCATCGAAGCTGTCAGCTTCCAGCGCGCGAATGAAAGTGGGTTCGCCGCCGGCCTCCGTCAGCGTCCCCACCATGAGGCTTTCATCGAGAAGAACAATGTCCAGCGCGGGGAAATTGCGGTCTTCGAGAACCTGCTTCAATTCTTTGCCACGCAGAGTGGATGCACCAACGATCGCGACGCGAACGGGGTTTCCGGGCCCGGTGGGCATGGTCTAGGCAGGCCGCGATGCCATGCGATGACGCACGTAACGCACCAGTTGAAAGATGACGCCGTGCGCCGCGTAAGCGCCGGCAATGATAAGCAGCGTGAGATGCGAGAAGAGGACGATTGCGCCGACCAGCAAGAACAGCAGGACAATCGCAAGCGACGGCTGACGGCGCGTCCATTGAATGTCCTTGAAACTGTAATGCCGCAACGAGCTCGACATCAGAACGCCCAGCGCCACGATCAAAGCGAGCCACAGCACCGACACCTTGACGTCTTCAATCGGCATGCCGAACGCGTGCACCACCGCGGCGATCATGCCCGCCGCCGCCGGCGTGGGCATTCCCGCGAAGTAACGATTGCCGCCGGGCGCCATACCCTGAATATTGAAGCGGGCGAGACGCCACGCGCAGCATCCGACAAAGAAAAAGCCCACGAGCCAGCCGAGTTCGATGAGATGTAATCCTGGGGAAGCGTTGGCGGCGGCCATCGCGTGCACTCCCCAGGCATACGCCAGCACCGCGGGCGCAATGCCAAAGCTGACGATGTCCGCCAGCGAATCAAATTCCCGGCCGAACTCGCTATTTGTGCCCATCAGGCGCGCGACGCGCCCGTCGAGCGTGTCGAAGAGGAATGCAATGCCAATGGCGCGCGCGGCGTTGTCGAAATCCGCGATGCGGCCCTCGAATGTCGCCAGAATCGCGTAATAACCGCACAACATGTTGGCTACGGTAAAAATGCTGGGGAGGATATAGATGCCGCGCCGAAGCCGGTGCTTGCGGAAGGGCCGGCGTGATTCGGATTCATTACCAATCGGGTCTAGGCCGTTGAATTCCATTTCGCCAGGGTGCTCGAGCCGCCTTTGACGCTCTGCCCGCGGCGCACGACCACTCGGGCGCCCGCCGGCAGCCAAACGTCCACGCGCGAGCCGAATCGGATCATGCCCACGCGCTCGCCGAGAGAAACCATCTCGCCGACGTTCTTCCAGCATAGCACGCGCCGAGCAATTGCTCCGGCGATTTGTTTGAAGACCAACGTGCCCGCCGGAGTTGCAATCGAAATCACGTTCTGCTCATTTTCGGTGGAGGCGCGCGCGCGAAGCGCGGCGTAAAAACGGCCCGGCTTGTATTCCACCGCAGCCACACGCCCGGCTACCGGCGCGCGCTGAACGTGCACGTCCCAAACCGAAAGGAATATGCTGATGCGGCGGCCGGCCTGCCCCTCCCGCGCTTCGTCCACAATCTCCACGACATGGCCATCGGCCGGCGAAACCACGGCGCCTGGATCCGATGGAATAGCGCGCTCCGGATCGCGAAAGAAGTAAAGGACGAAAAGCCCCAGGAATACCAGCAGCCCCCCGGACCATTTCAATCCAACCGTCAGCTTCCAGCCAAGCGCCAGATTCCAGCCGACGGCCAGCGCCGCAATTCCGGCCACGAGCGGCGGCAGGGAGAATCTATAAGCTTCTTTCACCATGAGGGGAATGCGATCCTGGAGCGCTCGGCCAATCAGCGCGAGAGCATATTGAATACACGCGTATTGTACGACAGAAGGAGGAAGGCCGCGCGACGGTTAGCGGCGCGAACCGTTGTGTTGATACCGCGCCACGATGATTTCCATCTGATCCTTCAGGCGCAGCTTCATTTTCTTCAGCGTCACTTCCAGCGACAAGTCTTCCGCGCTCAGGTAGTGCTGGTTTACAATTTGTTCGAGTTGAGATTCACAGCGGGAGTGCTCTTCTGCGAGGCGTTTAAATTCCACATCGTTTGCCAACAGGGATTGCCGAATGTCATGTGAAGCGACGGCCATCAGTTCCCTCCTAGCTGGAGCGAGCGTTTACATAGCTGTAACAATTACCACATTTCCGCCCTCAGTGCCAATAGGCAATGAGGCCTACAATAAACCGATTACGTTAGCCGCGCGGTTAGCAGGAGCGCGTCTTCGATTGGCGCGATGTAGTAGCGCGGGCGGCGGCCACTAGCCTCGAACCGATGGCGCTCATAAAATCGCAACGCGGCTTCGTTGGAAGAGCGAACCTCGAGGAACACGCTCTCTGCGTGATAGCTTCTCGCCCATGCGAGAGCCTGTTCCAGCAACGAAGACCCTGCGCCACGGCGTCGGGCTTCCGGACGCACGGCAAAGTTCAGGATCTCGATATCGCTTGCCACGCGCCGCGCGACAATAAATCCTGACATTTCGCCGCCATGAACTTCCTCCGCCGCCACCCAGCCGGCCATTTCTTCGCGCGCTACGCGGTCGTAGTCCCAGGCAGTCCATTGCGCAATTTCCGGACACGCTGCTTGTATCTCGAGAACCGAGGCTATGTCCCGCGCTTCGAGCGGCCGGATCTTCACAACGCCCCGGAACCTTTCGCCTGCTCCTCGGCATCGGATCGCCGCACGTAGTTTGCATCGAGCGAAAGCGCATCCGTCACTTGGCCTCTTTGCGCTCGCCGAAAACCCAGACGTCCGGCGGCAGGCGCGAGAAACGGCGAAACAAGCTCAAGGTCGGCCAGTCCCGGCTCAAAATGAGACAGCATGCCCGAAACAGCATTCGGTTCGGGGGTAACGATACAAAACCTGCAATCTTTCGCCAGCGCCCTGAGTGCTTCGAGAAACTCCTCTCGGTTCGCCACTCGCTCTTCGCCATCGAGCATTCCTCCGCCCGGAGTACGGCGATAAAAACCGAAATACACCTGGGCCCGCCTTGCGTCGAGGACAGGTACTACCACTGACGCCGCCGAGCGCCCTTGTGCCGCGACAGCCTCGAGCCCGCTGATTGCAGCAATCGGCTTCTTGTACACCTCCGCCCATGCCTTTGCAGCCGACAATCCCACGCGAAGGCCCGTAAACGAACCGGGACCTGTAACCACGGCGAAAAGGTCGAACTGGTCGAGTGTCAGAGAGGTCTCCCGCAGCAGGGTTTCGAGGTGGCGAAACATCCGCGAGGAGTACGCTTCCGCGCTTGTCTCGGAACGTTCCGCGATCAGTTCCTCATCGCGCAGCACTGCCAGGCTCCCGGAAGGCGACGAAGTATCGGCGGCAAGGATCAACACACGAGCGATTATAGGCCAAATCGGGCGGACGCCCGGGCAATTTCGAGGCCAAACTTCCCCAGAAATGTATGTATCAGCGACACTTAAAGCCTTGACGCGGACCCCGCATGTGTCTAAACTTTAAACATGCTGGTCCGAGGGGGACTTCCACAGATGGAATTTACACTAGGCGCAAAAGTAGTGTATCCGAACCATGGAGTGGGTGTCATCGAGCAGATCAGTTACGGCTACATGAACGGAAGATCCGAACGCTATTACATGCTTAAGATCGTTTCCAGCGGCCTCAAGGTGATGGTTCCGCAGTCCAACGTTGAAAACGTCGGCTTGCGTCCAATCATTCGGTCCACCCAAGCCGGCGCGGTTTTGTCGTATCTCGAAAAGGGCCGCTCCGATTCCCACCACGATTGGAAGCATCGCTTCAAGGAAAATTCAGACCGCATGCGGACCGGATCGCTGATGGAGGTCGCCACTGTTCTGAAGGGCCTCGTAGCACTCAGCCGGACCAAGCCGCTTTCCTTCCGCGAGAAGAAGATGCTCGAGCGCGCGAAGTATCTTTTGATCAGCGAGCTCGCTACCGTGCGCAATACGTCCGAGCAGGCTGTGGAAGTCAATATCGTCCGCGCTCTTGCGAAGGCCAAGCTTCAGATGCCGGAAGCTGCGCCACCGATGCCGGAGTAAAAGAATTTCCATCTCTCTCTTCCTCGCCGGGCACAATCCGAATCGATTGTGCCCGGTGTTGTTTGGGGCGCACTTGGACGCACGAGGGTAAGTGATGCTGCGCTACGAAGAATTCCCGCCCTCGCCTCGCTTTTCGAAACACATCGAATGCTTCTGGGTTCACCGCTCCGCCGGGCGCGAGCCTGACCATCGCGTTCTCCCCGATGGCTGCATGGACATCCTCTTCGAGCGTTCGCCGAACAAAGTAGGCGTTGCCGCGCTGCGAATCATTGGGGCGATGACGCGCGCACAATCCTGCGTGATTCCGCCGCGCCACGTCACCCTGGGAGCGCGTTTCCGTCCGGGGATGGCCGCGCGGGCGCTCGGCGTCCCCGCCGCGGAGATTGTGGATGGAATCGTCACCCTCGAAGATGCCTGGGGCGCAGCTGAGGGACGGCGTTTGCGCGAGCAGCTCGACGAATCGCGTTCTCCGCAGGAATGCATCTCGCGTCTCGAATCCGCGCTGGGTGAACCACCTCCGCCCGATCCTATCGAGAGCTCCCTCGCATGGCTCGCCGAGAATCGAGGCCAGGTACCCATGGACGAGCTTGCCGGCGCTGCAAGCCTCAGCGCCCGGCAGTTCCGACGCGTTTGCGTGGAACGTACCGGCCTCACGCCCAAGCATCTTGCGCGCATTCTTCGCTTCCGCCACGCCGCCCAACGCGCCGGGCCCGCGCGCCGCGCCGACTGGGCCACCATCGCACTCGATTGCGGCTACTACGATCAGGCGCACCTCATCAATGAATTCCGTGAATTCTCCGGCCTCCCGCCCGCAGAATTCGCCTCAGCTTCCATATCCCTCTGACGCATTCCAATTCTCGGTCGTACGGACTCAAGCTGTCAGCACGGCCGCCCATGTCCGTTTTTTCCAATCTCCCCGCGTAAACATCCGCTAGGATACGCCCATGAGAAACCTGCTTGCAGTCACCATGCTTTTTGCTGCGCTAACGTCAGGAGGAAAAATGCAAACCCAAACCGCGAAGGAGTCTGCCGCCGTGAAAATCACACCCATCATCTTTGTGGACGCGATCGAACCCACGCTGAAGTTCTGGGTCGACCGCCTCGGTTTCACGAAGACCGTCGAAGTCCCCGAGGGCGACAAGCTCGCTTTCGTCATTCTCGTGAAGGGCGGCGCCGAGTTGATGATTCAGTCGCGCTCGAGCGTGAAGAGTGACGATCCGAGTAAGATGGAATACACGCACGCATCGGCATGTCTGTATATCGAGGTAAGCGACTTCGGAGACTTGCTTAAGCGCGTGGATGGCTTCGAAGTGGCGACGCCGCAGCGCGACACGTTCTACGGCATGAGGGAAATCGGCGTGAAGGAGCCCGGTGGCAACATCGTTACCTTCGCCGCACCAATCAAGAAGTAGGCAGCGTGACCTTGGGGCTCGACACCGCGTAAAGCAGCTCCCTCACCCCGCCCGCGGGACGCGGCCGGGTTCGGGATGACCCACGCAGCCGGGATCCTGGGGCTTACTTTGGCTTGTTCGCCAGGATCCGCTCGATCTGCTTTGTGTGATTGATGTCGTGCCCGGCAAACATCCGCGCGATGCGCTCGATGGTTTCTTCGCCGCGCTCCGCGTGAATGCCGTGATGCTTCCACTGCTCCGCCGTGAGGGACTTCAGCAACGCGATATTCGCCTCGCGCAGCGTACGGAATTGTTCGAGCGACTTGCGCGCGTCGCGCTTTTCGTAATGCCCTACCGCTGCCCATACGTCCTGATCGTAAGCCAGAAGCGGGGTTCCCGGCGCGCCCAAAATCGCCCGCATCCGCCATGCGCCCGCGATTTCCGTGTCTGCCATGTGCGCCAGGATTTCAACCACCGACCATTTGTCCGGCGCGGGCCGCTTCCGTAATTTCGCGGCGGGCGCGCCCTTGATCAACTTCTCCAGCTTCTTCGCCGTGCTCGACTGCACCGTTAGCGCGTCCTGCCCTTCCACGTGCCCGAGTATCCGTCGGATGTACTCCTGCGCCGTTTCTTTGGCCATTTCGGTTCCCTCCTCGTTCCGTTTGTCCCACTCACGATTATAGGCCGATGCACTCATTGCCAGCCCCACGCTCTGCCTGCCCGTCTGACATCCATTTTGGCTTCATGGCCGCGGAGCCCTAGCTTTTGATTCCGCTGTTTCGCATTCTGGAAACTGGCATTGCTGCACCGCCAGAGTCGCCGGGCGGAGCGACTTACAATGGTGGAGAGAAGGCGACGGATCGCGAGCGCGGACCTCTCGTATGTAGTAGGCCACCTCGCGTCCGGAGACTTGGCTCCCATAGGCATCGCGTGACTCTCAAATCGACTGAAATCCCAGCGGTTCAGCTGCCTATCAAACCGGAAGAGCAGGAGCTTGCGCTCAAGCGCGGCGAACAGGCGGCGCTCGAGAGCGAGCTCGCCGAGCGCGAATTGCGCTCCGCTAATTTGCGCGCGGAACTGCACGCATTCGAAGCGCGCTACCTCCACTTCGTCGGCCTGCGTTACGCGGAGCTCGACGAGTTGAAGGCGCAGATCGCCGAACGCCTGGCCAAAGAGCAGCCCGCGAATGAACGCGCCCAGCAAGCCGCGCGCGAAGCTCGCTCTCGCGCCGACGACACGCAATCCGCCGCGGGAGAAAAAGCCGATCACGAGCCGCACGCTTTCCAGTCTTCTCCGGAAATGAAGCGGCTTTACCGCGAAGTCGCCAAGCGCATCCATCCCGATCTCACCTCCGACCGCGCCGACCGCGCGAAGCGCCAGCAATTGATGGCGGAAGCGAACGACGCCTACGCCCACGGCGACGAAGCGCAGCTGACGAAAATTCTTACCGAGTATGAGTGCAGCCCGGAGGCTGTGAAGGGTGAGGGTCCCGGCGCCGAACTCATCCGCGTCATACGCCAGATTAGCCAGGCGCGCAGCCGCCTTTCGGAAATCGAAGCGGAGATGCAGGAACTGCTTCGCTCCGATCTCTACCAATTGAAATCACGGCTCGACGAAGCGCAGCAGCACGGCCGCGACGTCTTGAAAGAGATGATCGAGAAGGTGGACGGCCAGATTGCCCAGGCCAAGCAACGCCTTGAAATCGACGGGACAAATCGAGCCTGATGGAAACGATCGACAAATCGGCGGAGCGGCGAATCGTACCCGCCGGGACGCAAGGGCTGGCCGTGCGCTCTTCCGCACTTGTCGCGCGCGGGCTGCGCGACCTCTCGCGCGATTCCAACTGGCTCATCAAGAAAGTCTTCAGGGGGCACACGCGGCATCTCGCAATTTCATCCACGGGGCAGGTGTGCGCCATTTCTCCGCAGGGGCGCCACAGCGCTCAGCGCGTCGTGCTATATGACATCGAACTGTGCGTGCCCAATCTTGCGCTCTCGGTTCCGAACGAACTCCCCGTCGCTGCCACGGATCTGCCTGCGGCGTTCGTCTGGTCGCCCACGGGGCGTCATCTCGTCGCGGCGTGGGGAGCGTGGAGTCCCGTGCTTCATATCTTTGACCTGCACGGAAAAGCCCTCCTCGGCACATTCGGTGAGTCCAAGAGTTTTCCGGCGCACCTTACATGGTCGGACACCGGCAAATATTTCGCTGCCGGAACATCGGGAGGCAGCGGCGCGTCGCTGCGGCTCTGGGAGTCCGCGAAGGATAGTGCGCCGCTCGCGCGCACCGCTGCGAGCGAGATTGGCACGCCTGAATGGATTGAGGCGCAAGCCGCGGGCGCGGAGTTCGCCGACGAGGGAAGTTTCTGGGGTTATGGCCGCGCGGCATTCAGCCCGGATGAAAAGTCGCTCGCAAGCGTTGTCGAGATTCGCGGCGATTGGGCGGACGATTCAATCGTGATCCTCGACGTGCCTCGCCTGCAAAACCGCAATGCGTTTACGGCGCAGGGACATGTCACGGACCTTACCTGGACGCCCGGCGGCCAGCACATTGTTTACTGCGCGGCGGGACAGGCGTACCGCCTGGAGGCCGCCACACCGACATTTGAGCCGCTCCCTTTCGGCGCGGAGTTGTGCGCCTGCCATCCACATTTGCCGCTGTGTGTCTGCTTCAGTTCCTGGCTAAAGAATTCGGCAAAAGGAAGATTGTTCCTGGTGGACCTGAACCGCCTGACGGTCTTCGACGAATATGCCGCCGAAGGCGTTGTGGATCTGCGCTGGAGTCTCGACGGATCAAAGGCGTTCGCGGTGACGCAGGATGGCCTCGCGTATATCTACGAACCTCCATTGCTTTGAATTCCAGAGACCTAAGCGAGAGGAAGATTTGCTTCGGCGTTGAGCGTTGCGTCCGCGCAGTCGCCGGAAAGGAATTTTCCGTAGGCGGCGGCTGCGATCATCGCGGCGTTATCAGTGGAAAGAGCGCGACTCGGGAAAAACACTTCGAGACCGCGCCGCTTCGCTTCCGATTCGAACGTAGCGCGCAACTCGCGGTTGGCGGCCACGCCGCCAGAAACGAGAATGGACCGCGCAGCCTCCTGCTCAGCGGCGGCGAAAGTACGCGCGACGAGATTGTTCACCACGGCGCGCTGGAAGCTGGCGACGAGGTCGAGCGTCTCTTTTGTCGAGAGCTGGCGCAGAGCATCCGCGCTGCGCTCACCGCGCGCAAGGGCGTGCTGCCGCGCTTCAATCTCCGGCTGAAGCTGGGGATTGCGGCGCAGGTGATAAAGCACCGCTGTCTTGATACCGCTGAAGCTGAAGTCGTGAGGATTCCCGTTCGCCTTTTTCATCTTGGGCTCGGCAAACCGAATGGCGAGCGGATCGCCGTACGGGGCGAGCTGGTCAATCACGGGACCGCCAGGATAGCCGAGCGCGAGCATCCTCGCGACTTTATCGTAGGCTTCGCCGGCAGCGTCGTCGCGCGTGCCTCCCAAGCGCACATACGAAAAGAGGCCGTCGCCATTCGTAGCTGCGGATTTCACGTGATAGAGAATCGTATGCCCGCCGGAAACAATCAGGCACACGGCGGGCAATTCCGGGCGGCGTCCCGCGGCATGCGCTTCCACAAACACAGCATGCACATGGCCTTCAAGGTGGTTCACGGCGATCAGCGGCTTGGCGAGCGCGAGCGACAACATCTTGCCGTACGCCACGCCGACAACCAGCGAACCCACAAGGCCCGGCCCCTGCGTCACGGCGACAGCATTAACGTCGCGAAGGTCAATGCCCGCCGCCTCCGCCGCTTCCCGCACCACGGGAACGATCTGGCGCAGATGTTCGCGCGAGGCAAGCTCGGGAACCACGCCGCCATATTTCCGATGAATGTCGATCTGCGAGGCGACCACGTTCGATAGGACGCGGCAGCCGTCCGCGACGACAGCCGCGGCGGTTTCGTCGCAGGAAGATTCGATGCCAAGGATGATGACTTCGCGCGCGCTCATCGGGATGCCTGAAAATCCTATGGTAGCATAGGGATGAAGAGCACTTTTCTGCCCCGCGCTGTTCTGCTGCGCGAACGGCTGAATGAATCGATGAATGGCCGGCAAATGATCGACACATGAGCAAACCAAGAAAAGTTCGCAAGGCGGTGCTTCCGGTGGCGGGTCTGGGAACGCGTTTTCTTCCGGCAACCAAGGCGATGCCGAAGGAAATGTTGCCCGTCGTGGACAAGCCCTTGATCCAGTACGCGGTGGAGGAATGCCTCGCGTCTGGAATTGAGAACGTAATTTTTGTGACCGGCCGCCGAAAGAGCGCCATCGAGGACCATTTCGATTCGGCCCCCGAACTCGAACGATTCCTCGAAGAGCGGGGAAAACCAAAACAGGCGCAGATGGTTCGCGAGATCAGCGGTGGCATGCACTTCAGCTACACGCGGCAGAGCGAAGCGCTTGGCCTGGGGCACGCAGTGCTAACCGCCAGAGAGCTTGTAGGCGACGAGCCGTTCGCGGTGCTGCTGGGCGACGTGATTCCAGATGGGCCTGTACCGGCGACGAAGTCGCTGGTGGAAGTGTATGAAGCGACGGGCTTGGGCGCGATTGCCGTGGAGGAGGTGCCGCGCGAACGCGTGCACCTGTATGGAATCGTGGACGCAAGTCCCGCGAACGACGCACGATGGGGCAACAAATTACTGCGCGTGAAGGATTTAGTCGAGAAACCGAAGGCGGATGTAGCGCCATCGAACCTCGCCGTTACGGGACGCTACGTCCTGCCACCGGAAATATTTGATTACCTCGAAGGCGCGCAGCCGGGAGCCGGAGGGGAAATACAGCTCACCGACGCGCTGCGGACCCTGGCGCGCGAGCACGGACTTTGGGCTTTCCTCTACGAGGGGAAAACATACGACGCCGGGGACAAGCTGGGGTTCCTGGAGGCCACGGTCGAAATCGCGCTGAAGAATCCGGATTTCGGGGAGAAGTTTCGCGCTTACCTGCGCGGGCTGAAGTTGTAGCAGCCTGAGTGCATTTTCGCGCCTGTGGATTGGGAAGATCCTTCAGGCCGCCAAACGCGCGGCCCTCAGGCTGACGATGCTCTTCGCACCGTCACCTTTTCTTTTTCGACGATTCCTTTTCAGAACCCGAGGATTTGCTTTCGGTGGACTTGCTTTCGGCAGACTTGTTCTCTGCCGACTTGCCTTCGCCGGACTTGGCGTCGGCTGATTTGCCTTCGGCCTTGGCAGCCGCGCCATCGCCGGAATTTTCGCTTGATGACGCCGCAGAGCTCTTCCCTCCGTAATCGTTGACATACCAACCCGAGCCTTTGAACTGGATCGCTGAAGCAGAGAGCATCCGCTTGGCCCTGGCCCCGCATTTCGGGCACTTCTTTGTTTCCGAGGCGGAAACGTTTTCGATCTTCTCGAAGCGGTGTCCGCACTTCGTGCATTTGTATTCGTATAGCGGCAAACCGGAGCTCCTCTCGAATCACTATCGAATACAAAATCTTAACACGGCAAAGGGTGCGTACGCGCACTACGCGGAGGGTACGCAGTTTATCGGGCAATGGATTCCACTACTTGGCGAGGGCGTTTTGTCCGGAGTGGTTATCCGAAACCTGTCTGACCAGATCGAGTCGAACTAATGGGAGGCGGAGGCGGGCGGTGAGGCGGGTTTCTCCGGGTATAGCCGCTCAAACTCCGGGTCGCCATGAAGGGGAGCGAGATCCGGGTCGCGGCGCGCCCATACGGCATCTTTGGAACCAGCTTCCCAGGCTTTGCGCAAGGCATCAATGGCTTCCGCCTTCTTGTTCAGGCCGCAGTACACGCAGGCCGCGTTATACAGAATCGAGGCTTCGTTGGCGCGCAAAGTGACGGCGAGGTTGAGTTCGCGCAAGGCGTCATCCTCTCGTCCCAATCTGGCGTGGTTGGCGCCCAGCAGGATGCGCGCTCGCGCATCCTCGGGCACGTGTTTCAAGTGGTTCTCGAGCGCGACGCTGAATCTCTCGGTCATGTTCAGTTTGGCTGTTTCTTTTCCCATGGCTCCGAGAGAGTTCAGGATGGCCACATACACGTTGTAGTCCTCTCCGCTCGCTTCGATGGCGGATTCCGCAATGTCCACAACTTCCTGCGAGCGTCCTGCCGCAAAGAGGGCGCGGCAGAGCAGGTAATAGGAGCCATCGCAGTCACGTTTGCGTTCGATGGCCTTTTTGACCATGCGCACGGCTTCGTCGTAGAGTCCAGCGGCGTAGAGAACCCACGCCTGGCTGACGTGCGTTTCGGGCAGATCCCAGCGCAGGGCCACCGCCTTGCCGGAAGCCTCCCGCGCGCGTTCGACCCACACCTGATCTCGACTGAAGAACGAATAGTACATCGCGCAGGCGTTGGCGCAGGCGGCATAGGCCAGGGCGAAGCTGGGGTCCAGGGCCACCGCGTTTTCGAACATCTGCAGCGCGAACTCGACATCCTGGCGAGTCAGGCGCCGGGCGTACCGTTTGCCGCGCAGGTAGAGATCGTAGGCTTGCAGATTTTCCGTGGGCTTGTCGGCAAGCGCCTCCAGTTCCTGCGGGGAAAGCGTCACCCGCAGGGCCTCGGCGATCTTGCGCGCCATTTCGTCCTGCACTTCGAATACGTCCTTCATCTCTCGGTCGAAGCGCTCCGACCAGAGCGGAAAATCGGTGTGCGTGTCCACCAGCTGGGCGCTTATGCGCAGGCGGGCGCCGGCTCGGCGTAAGGTCCCGGTGAGGACGTAGGCCGCACCGAGCTGCTGGCCAATCTGCGCCGGGGTCACCGGCTTGTCGCGGAAGGCCAGAACGGTGGGGCGGGAAAAGGTGTTTAGTCCGCGGATCTTGGAGAGTTCGGTGATGACATCCTCGGTGATGCCATCGCGCAAGTATTCGTCTTCTTTGGCGCCACTCTGATTCTCGAAATAAAGCACGGCAACCGACTTCTTCGCCGGCGCGGCGCCGGCCCCAGGCGCGTTCGACGCCTCGGTCTTTTCAGCGGCTGGCCGGCGGCTCGAATCAAGGTCCCGCTTGATGCGCTTCAGGTCGGCGCGAAGTTCGGCGGAGGTCTGGTAACGCAGGTCGGGATCCTTCTCGAGCGCTTTGCCGAAAATATTTTCCAGGGTCAAAGGCAATCGCGGATTCAACTTTGTCGCCGGAGTTGCCTCCGAATGCAGGATTCCGTCGAAAATGACCGCCGAAGTCACTCCGGAGAACGGAACCGACCCTGTCGCCATCTCGTAGAGCACGACGCCGAGCGAAAACAAATCCGAGCGCGCATCCAGCTCCTCGCCCCGTGCCTGTTCCGGCGACATGTACGCGACTGTCCCCATCGAGCTGCCCGGACTGGTCAGGTGCTCGTCGTGCAGCACATTCGCCGCCGTACGCATGGATGTTGCGCCCACCGATTCGGCGGCGGGCTGGTGCGCAACGGTCAGTTTCGCCAAACCGAAATCCAGGATTTTCGCCTGCCCGCGTTCCACCAGAAAAATATTCGCGGGCTTGATGTCGCGATGCACGATGCCCTTCGAGTGCGCCGCATCGAGCCCGTTGGCGATTTGAATGCCGATCTCCAAGAGCTCCGATACCTCGATGGGCTTCCCCTCGATGCGGTGCTTGAGCGTTCGGCCCTCGAGCAGCTCCATGGCGATAAACGGCCGGCCCTCGAATTCCCCAATATCGTGAATCGTGCAGATGTTGGCGTGATTGAGCGCGGAGGCAGCGCGCGCTTCGCGGCGGAATCGCTCGATGGCCTGAGGGTCCTGAGAAATATCGTCGGGCAGGAATTTCAACGCAACATTCCGGCCCAGGCGCGTGTCCTTCGCTTTGTACACCACGCCCATGCCTCCGCCGCCGAGTTTTTCCAGGACGCTGTAGTGGGAGATGGTTCGGCCCGCAATAAAGGAAGTGTCCGCCACAGGCCGTGCATTTTACGCGAGCGCCACGATTCATGCAATCCTGCGAGATGCAACTCTGCCGCACCGCAAAGCTGCGTAAGCCGGACTATCGGAAACTGACTCACTGCCAACGAGTCAAAAGAGGGGCTTTGCTAGACTAGACTGCGCTCCAGAACCGAGCCGAGCAGCGGTGGCGTCATTTGGTTTGCGGAACTTTCTCCAAGATTCCGGGCGCCAGCATGGGTAGGGCGAGATGCTTCCGCAGGAATTCATAGCGATCGGCGCGGGCCTGCGCGTTGAGCGCATGATTCGAGTCGTAGACTTTCATCTCCTTCGGACCTGCACTCAATTCGAAATAATGCTGCGCGAAAGCGATAGGTACAAACTCGTCGTGTGTGGCGTACTGGAAGAATGCAGGCGCAGGACCGAGTTGAGCTGCGTAGGTGCCCGGATCGATCCAGCTATTGGTATCGAGATATTGATTGATTTTGTCAGCCGGCACCGATCTGCGAAGCTCGACGACCTGTGGGAGGTCCGAAGAAAGAAGGAACTCTCGAATCGATACGGGATTCCCCATGAAAACGAAGGCCGAAGGACGCTTGTCCACGGCGTCGAGAATGCTACCGCACTGGGCATCAAAACTGTGGCCGACGTAGGCGATGCGCTTCGCGTCCACATCGTTGCGGGACAATAGCAGGTCGAGGCCGCGGCGGAGATCCGTCACTTGCTGCGCTACGACGTCTGACCCTTGCGAACCAAGAGGATTCGGATCCGGCTTGAAACCTGGACGGACCAAGGGAGCGTCGATCAGTAGCGAGACGACGCCGACGGACGCAAGGGCGACGGCCTCATCGAGGAATTCGCTGCGGTTTGCGGTGGGAGAGTTCGGCATCATCCAGTGTCCCCACAAAATGGCGGCGAATTTGCCTTTTTCATTAGGCACCACGAGATACGCGGGGACGACTCCGCCTTTTGGACTCGCGTACGTGATGTCATGAACCTTTACACCGGCACGCTCCTGGACGGAGACTTCCTTAATGTCGAGAGGAGCGTGAGTATCGTAGTCGAAGTGCTTCACAGCTTGCGAGTTGGAATCTTGCGCGAAGGCAGAATCAAGCAGAACAAGCATCAGCAGAGTTGTGGAGAATTTCATCCGAAAGTTCCCGATTTGCACCTTCGTATCGCGCATCGTACGCTTCTCCTGCCCTTTGAGACAACGAATTTGCCGCCAACGAGCGCCAGGAGCGGCTGTGCTAGACTGCTCTTCAGAACCAAAATGAGCGACATGACAGCGAAAGCAAAATCGAACGATTCGCCCGCGGGCTGCCTCTACGTGGTAGCCACCCCCATCGGGAATCTGGAAGACATCACGATCCGCGCGCTGCGGATTCTGAAGGAAGTGGACGCGATCGCCTGCGAGGACACTCGCCAGACCGTGAAGCTGCTCTCGCACTTCGACATTCAGAAGCGGCTCGTAAGCTATCACGAGCACAACGAAATGACGCGCGCGCCGGAAATTGTGATCGAGCTCGAGCAGGGCGCCAAAGTAGCGCTGGTAAGCGACGCGGGCACTCCTGCAATTTCCGACCCGGGCCACCGGCTGGTGGCGCTGTGCCTGCGGCATGGCATCCGCATCGTGCCGATTCCGGGGGCTTCGGCATTCGTCGCAGCACTGGCAGCCTCGGGAATGGCGATCGAAGAGTTTGTGTTCATCGGTTTTCTGCCGGCGCGGCAAACCGAACGGCGGAAGGCGCTGCGAGCGCTGGCATCGGAGGCGCGCACAGCGGCGATTTACGAAGCTCCGCATCGCCTGCTCGATACGCTCGAGGATGCGCTCGAAATCCTCGGCAACCGCCCCGCCGTGATTGCCCGCGAGGTGACGAAAATGTACGAGGAGTTCCAGCGCGGACATATCGAGGATTTGGTCGAAGCGGTCCGGAAAAAGCCGCCGCGGGGAGAGATTACGCTGCTCATAGGGCCGGCGGACGGACACGCCGCGCATATGAATAGCGAGGCCAATGCGCAGAACGCGATGCCGCTGGCGCGGCGCGTGGACGAAATCATGCGGGAGCGCAACGTGGACCGCAAGGCAGCGCTGAAACAGGCCGCGCGCGAGCGCGGGCTTACGCGGCGCGAGGCGTACAAGCAATTGCTGATTACGCGGGACGAGTGAACAAAGTTTTCACTGGCTCGGCGACGAAGCAGTAGCATTCGAAAAGAAGGAGTCCACGCAGCCGAGAATTTCTGCGGCGGAATCTGAGTGGTGAACGGCGTGTCGCAGTTCCCCGCCATTGCGAACGCCGTGGGTGAACAAGCTCGCGAACTGCTTCATTTTCCCGATGGCGTCGGGCATCTCGGCGGCAACCAGGCTGCGGAAATATCCCGAGAGCAATTGATAGCGATCCGCTTCCGTGGGCTCGTCGTAGCGGCCGGTTGCCACGTAATCGGCGATCTGGCGGAAAATCCACGGATTCGACGAAGCGGCGCGGCCAATCATCACGGCGTCGCATCCGGTTTCGGCAATCATGCGCACGGCGTCCTGCGGCGTGCGCACGTCTCCATTGCCGATGACGGGAATGCGCACCGCTTCTTTCACCGCGCGAATCACGCGCCAATCGGCCGAGCCGGCGTAGCCCTGCATGCGCGTGCGCGGATGAACCGCGACGGCCTCGATGCCCGCTTGCTCGGCCATGCGCGCGACATCCACGGCAACAATATTGTTTTCATCCCACCCGGAGCGAATCTTGATGGTGAGCGGGATGCGCACCGCCGCGCGCACCGCGCGAAGAAGTTTTTCAAGATGCGGCAAATCGCGCAGCAGCCCTGACCCGCCGCACTTGACCACTTTTTTCACGGGACAGCCGAGGTTGATGTCCACGTGGTCAAAGCCGAGATCCTCGGTGAGCGCGGCGGCGGAAGCCATCACATCCGGATCGGCGCCGAAAATCTGCGCCGCGATGGGGTGCTCATCCTCGTCGAAGTAGAGATAGTGCAGAGTGCGCGCGGAATTGCGAGTGAGGCCTTCGGCGCTGGTGAACTCCGTCATGATGAGACCGCACGAACCCAGCGAGCGAATCACGCGGCGGAAGACGGTATCAGTGACGCCCGCCATCGGCGCGAGGATGGCGGCGGGGCGGATGCTCAGGTCGCGAATCTTGAGTTCGGCGGGAAACATGGTCAGAGCAGCGTGGCGTCGATGTTCTCCGCCGCATCGGAGACGGCCGCTTTCACGGCATCTTCACGGAGAGCGGTGACAGTCGCGACAGAAGGAAGCTGCGGTGCAGATGAACTCGCAGACGCGGCTGCGGCGCGAGCCCTTCGTCCCGCTTTGCTGGACTCAGGGTAAACGCGCGGGGCGTCCGAGGTGACACCATGAGCCGGCGCCGCGGAATGCCCGTCCAGATGAGACAAAAGCGCATCTTTGGAGCCCGCGAAGAAATTTTCGATCACTTGTCCGATAGCCTGGGAGCGAGCCTGCTCCGCGCTTAGATTCGCCCGGTAGATGTAGGCGCGGCCGGCTTTGCGGCGCTCGACAACGCCTTTGCGCGTCAGGCGATCCATGATGGTCATGATGGTGGTGTAGGCGCGCGGGCGCCGCGCGGCGAGCGCGTCGCGAATTTCGCGGACCGTGCCTTCGCCCATCGGCCACAGCGTGTTCAAGCAGTCGAGCTCGAGCGGGGCGAGATCCAGCAACGAACGGCGCGGAGACGGGCTCACTTCTTCGTCTCCGGCAACTTCGACGCGGAATCTTCCGCCTGACGAATTGCCCTGAATAGCGGCGCCGCATAGGCCGATTTCGCCGCGGAGTCCGAAGCAGGCGCGCCAGATTTGGAATCCGCTTGTTTCGTCGCACCCGGCCCTGACGCTTCCTCGTTGGCCGCGGAGAGGAACCCTTCCATTCGCAGCAGAGCCCGCCGCAAGGAAGGATTGCGCTCCGTCCAAAGCTCTGTCGCCGGGGCGCTCGACGCGGAATCGAGCGTCGCGCGAATCGCGGCCATTTTCGAATCCATGTCGTCGAGGAAATGCAGCGCAACCGCCTCTCGAGTCTGCGGCAGCGAAGGCGAGCCGAACTCGTGCGTGCCGTGATGGCTGAGGATCAGGTGCTGGACGAGCGTGGCCAGCGGCGCCGGAAAATCCGGGATCGCCTGAATCTTTGCGCGCACCAGCGCGGAGCCGATCATGATATGGCCCAGAAGCCGCCCTTCGGTGGTGTACCCGATCCCACGTGCGTACTGCAGTTCATCAATTTTGCCAATGTCGTGCAGAACGACTCCGGCAAGGAGCAGATCCGCGTCCAGCTCCGGATAGTGCGCAGCGACCACGCGTGACAGGCCGATCAAGCTGACCATGTGTTCCAGCAGGCCGCCGATGAACGCGTGGTGCATGGTCATCGCAGCGGGAGCGCGCTTGAGCCTCGGCACGATCGCAGGATCCTCCGCCACGCTTGCCAGCAACCGCTTGAGCCAGGGATTTTTCATCTGCGCGATGGCGTCGCAAAGCCCGGCATACAACTCCTCCACATTGCACTTCGTGTGCGGAAGGAAGTCCGCCAGATCGTATTCGCGCTCCGCGGCGGGCGTGATTTGCTCGAGGGTCAATTCCTTCTGGCCGTTATACAGCTTGACGCGGGCGCGGATGTGAACCACGTCGTCGCATTCGAACGTCTCTGCGAGCGCCGCAAAGTTGTCCCACATCTTCGCGGAGATGGTTCCCGTGCGGTCGGAGAGATCGAGTTGGAGCCAGGACGTGCCGCTGCGCGCCGACGTGCGAATTTCCTTCTCCCGCACCAGAAAAAGCGACATCACGACTTGTCCATCCTGGAGATCGGCGACGTAGTGAGGCTTCATGAACCGTTGACTTTCGGCTTCGGCAGCTTCTTCTTGTCTTTCTTTTGCGGCGTGTCCGGCGTGGGAGCAACTTCCGTGATCATGCTCGCTCCCGGGACAGCTGCCGTGTCCGCGTAGCCGGGCTTTACCGTGACGTAGCTTTCCTCGCGCAGCTCGGCGAGGAAGGTGCGCAGCGTGGGCTGCATTTTCTTCATGAACAGCCGGTTCATGATTTCTTCGCGGACGGCGTCCATCGGCTGCATGCCGGCCTGCGTATGCGAGAGGACCTTGAGGATCTCGAATCCTGTTTTCGTTTGAACGACGTCCGTCACCTGGCCTTTATCCATCTTGAAAACTACCTCTTCGAGTTGCGCGGAGAGCTGGCCGTGCTCGAACGTCCCAAGGCCGCCGCCTTCCTTGCCGGTGCTGCCTTCGGAATAGCGCTTGGCCATCTCGCTGAATTCGTCGCCCTTCTTGATCCGGCCCAGCAAGTCTTCGGCCTTCTTCTGGACCGCCGCGATTTCCTCGGGAGACTTGCCTTCCGTGCTCAAGAAAATCTCCGCCAGCGAAACCTGCTCGGAGCGGTTGAAGTCCTGCTGGTGCTCGTCGTAATACTTCTTCACGTCATCACTGGGTATGTCGATGCGCGAGCCCACTTCCTTGCGGATCACTTCCTGCGTAAGAAGATTGTTGCGCAGCTGAGATTTGTAGTCTTCCCAGGAAAGTCCCTCTCCCCCGACCGCCTTTTCCAGCTCTTCCATGCTCGCAAGGTTGTTCTTCTTGCGCACCTCATCAAGCTGCTTCACCACCTCGGTCTCGACGCTGATGCCCATGTCCTTGGCGCGCTGGACGAGGAGATCCTGATCGATCAGGTCCCGCAGCAAATCCTTCTGGCGATTCTTGTATTCCGCCAGCATTTTGTCTTGCGTGCACGCCTGGCAATCCTGCGCGATTTCCTGGTGCAAGGTGACATCGGCTCTCTGATAATCGGAAAGCGTAATGATGTCGTTGTTCACGCGCGCGATGATCTCCTCCACGATCGCGCTCTTGGATTGCGCGTGGAGCGCAGCCAGCCCCGCCAACGCGAGGAGAATCGGGAAAGCCAAAGCGAACGATTGTTTTTTCATGTAATCACTCGACCAGGGAATTTTATGCCTACACTTGTAGTTGTAGCAATACGTTTCTGACTGCACCCATTGCCCCGCCCGCTTCACCTTTCCAATCAATCCATACCACTCCCGTCGGGTCGAGGCGCATTCCACGCCGCTTGCGAATCAATTTCACCAGCCGCTCCGGCCCCAGCGGCGTATCGTCGTAGAACTTGATGGCCACCTGCTCGCCACGGCGGTCCACCGAGGCGACCAGCAGCTTTTCCGCCAGCGCCTTGAGCACGGCGTAATCGAGCAGATTCTCGACCGCCGGGGGCGGCGGGCCGAAGCGGTCTTCAAGCTCGCGGCGCACCTCGGCGCGCTCGGCATCCGATGTAACGGCGGCAATCCGCTTGTAGATGCGCAGGCGCAAATTCTCGCTCTCGATGTACTCCGGTGGGATGCGGATTTCCTGCCCCAGGTTGAGTGTGGCGCGGCGCTCGGGAGTGACCGCTTCCCCTTTGCGCTCGGCAACGGCGCGCTCCATCATCTGGCAGTACATATCGAAGCCGACCGCTTCGATATGCCCATGCTGCTCGCTGCCAAGAAGATTTCCGGCGCCGCGCAGTTCGAGATCGAGCGCAGCGATGCGAAAGCCAGCGCCGAGGTCGCTGAACTCCTTCAACGCCGCGAGGCGCTGCCGGGCGATGGGCGTGAGTGTGGCTCCGGGCGGAACCAGAAGATATGCGTACGCGCGCTGGTTCGACCGGCCAACCCTGCCGCGCAGTTGGTACAGCTCGGCCAGGCCAAAACGATCGGCGCGATTAATCAGGATGGTGTTGGCACGCGGGATGTCGAGGCCGTTTTCGATGATCGTGGTGGAAACAAGGACGTCCGCTTCGTCGCGGACGAATCGCAGCATCACCTTTTCGAGTTCGGTCTCGCGCATCTGGCCGTGGCCCACCACGACGCGCGCTTGAGGAACGAGGCGCTTGATCAAAGCTGCCAGCGAAGCGATGGATTCCACGCGGTTGTGCACGAAGAACACCTGGCCGTCGCGGGCCATTTCTTCTTCCACCACGCGCTGCACCAGCGTCTCGCTGAACGGGGCCACCGTGGTCTGAATCGCGAGGCGGTCCTTCGGCGGCGTTTCGATCACGCTCATGTCGCGCAGGCCGACGAGCGACATGTGCAGCGTTCGCGGGATGGGCGTCGCGGACATCGTCAGCACGTCCACGTTCTTGCGCATTTCCTTCAGGCGTTCCTTATGCGCCACGCCGAAGCGCTGCTCTTCATCCACCACCAGCAGGCCCAAGTCCTGAAATTTGACGTCGCGCGAGAGAAGCCGGTGCGTGCCGATCACCACGTCCAGCTTCCCGGCTTCGAGCTCCTGGAGAGTTATCTTCTGCTCTTTTTCGCTGCGGAAGCGGCTCAGCATGCCGACGCGCACCGGAAACGCCGCGAAGCGGCGCCGGAATGTTTCGTAGTGCTGGAACGCAAGCACCGTCGTTGGCGCGAGCACGGCCACTTGCTTCGAATCGGCCAGCGCTTTGAACGTGGCGCGCATGGCTACTTCCGTCTTGCCGTAACCGACGTCGCCACAAAGTAAGCGGTCCATGGGAAGCGGTAATTCCATGTCGCGCTTTACTTCTTCGATGGCGCGCTGCTGGTCGAGCGTCTCGTCGAATTCGAAGGCGTCTTCAAACTCGCGCTGCCAATTCGTATCCGGAGGAAAAGCATGGCCGGGAGCCGTCTTGCGCTCGGCGTAGAGCTTCAGCAGCTTCTCCGCCATGTCGCTGACCGATTTCCGCACGCGCGTCTTGCGCGCCTCCCACAAATTCGTGCCCAGTCGGTCGAGCGTGGGCGGCGCACCGCCGAGCGACTGATATTTCTGCACGAGATCGAGCCTTGCGAGCGGAACGTAAAGCTTGGCGTCACCGGCATAGAGCAGCAGCATGAATTCGCCGTTCGCGCCCTCTACCGACACCTGCCTTAAGCCTTCGAACTGCCCGATGCCATGGTCCACATGCACAACGTAATCGCCCGGCTTGAGATCGGAGAAATCGCTGAAGAAGCTTGAAGTCTTTGGCCGCGTGCGGGGTCTCTGCGGCGGCCCCTGCGTTTCAAACAGGTCGGCGTTGCCGTATAGCGCCACCTTCGCATCCGCGAAGACAACCCCTTCGGAAAGCGGCGCCTTGATCAAAACCATGCCCGGCGCGCTCGAGCCGCTTCCCTCTTCCGCCAACCGCGTGAGGGTAACGTCCTCTTCGAGTTCTCCCATGCGATACGGCAACTCGTACTCGTGGCAAATGTCCGCCAGCCGCTCGAGTTCACCCGTGCTCGCGGCGGAGACCATCACGTGCTCGCCGGCCGCAATCCGCCCGCGAACTTCAGCCATGAACGCCTGGATGTTGCCGTGGTATCGCGTCGTTGGCTGTGTGTGCAGCGCCTGCTCCGGCTTGCCCTTCACGGCGGATTCTTCCGCAACGATCAAGTGATCGAGACCGAACCGCGGCGCGAGAGAAAAGGCATTCGTCCATTCGCTCGCACTGAGCAGATAGCGGTCTGGCGGCGCGGGTGAGGCATGGTCGGCGCCTTCGTGCGCTGCTGCCACCTTTTCGCGATACTGCTTCGCGGCACCCTCCAGTGTTCCCGGCTCATCCACCACCAGCACCGGCTCGGCCACTAAATCGAAGAGCGTCGAATTGCGATCCTCGACGAGAATCTCTTGAAACTCCCAGCCGGGATAGAAGCCGGGCGGCATGTCATCATCGTCGCGGCCGGATGTCGCGGGAAGGCGAAGACGTTCGAGAAATTCCCCCCGGCGCGGAAATTCGATGAGCGGTAAAAGCGTCGCGCGTTCCACGGGATTCGTTGAGCGTTGCGTGCCGGGATCGAACGCGCGGATGGATTCGATGGTGTCGCCGATAAGCTCCACACGTACAGGCTGCGCCGATTCCGGCGAGAAAATGTCCAGGATTCCGCCGCGAACGGCGAATTGTCCCGGCAGCTCGCACGTCGTTTGTTTGTCGTAGCCCGCGCTCGAGAGAAATTCGAGAAGGTCCTCGTGCAGGATGGTCTGATCGCGCTCAATGGTGCGGGCAAGATGGCGATAGAATTCCGGCTCGCGAAACCGCCACAGCGCAGCCTGCACCGGAACGATCAGCAGGTCCACTTCCCCGCTGGCCCAGCGCCAGAGCGCGACGGCCCGGTCTTCGGAAATTTCTGCGTGCGGCGAGCGCCCTTCGTAAGGCACTACATCCAACGCGGGAAGGTGCGCCACGCGGCGCCCAGGTTTGCCCGTGATCGCGCGATAGAAATACCGCACCGGCTCAAGGAACGCCTCTGCGCGCTGATTCGATTCCGTCAAAAAAAGGGTCGGCCGGCCGAGTTCGGCGGCGGCGAGCGGCGCAAGAAGGGCTTTCGCTGGGTCTGTCAGGCCTCCGAGGCGCACTTCGCCCGCACTGCGGCGTAGCGCTTCGATGGATTCCTCGACCACGGGCCTGCGCCCCACCCGTGCGAGCAGCTCAGAGACCAGGGACAGAATCATGCGCGCAGTTGTTGGATGCGCTCCACCAGGCGGGAGGTTGAATAGCCCGGCTCGAGCGGGATGCGCACAATCTTCGCACCCGCGGCTTGAGCGGATCGTTCCTCCACTGCAACGTCCTTGCCGGGCCCGGCACCGCCGCCTTTGACGAGAATATCCGGGGTGAGCTGGGCCAGGAATTCGCTCAAGCCCGCTTCGGCAACCTCGAATACGTAATCGACGCAGGCAAGCGCAGCAAGGATTTCGGCGCGTTCCGCCGCGGAAGTAATCGGGCGGGACACACCGCGGTTCACGCCTTTTGCCGGCTCGCCGGTGGCATCATTGCGCGCACGGACCCTCGAGTCGCTTTCGAGCGCGACCACGAGCACATCGCCCAGCGAGCGCGCCTGCTCGAGCAGCCGAATGTGTCCGGGGTGAAGCAAATCGAAGCAGCCGCTCACAAGGACGATGCGCCTGCCGTTGCGTTTCCATTCACGCCGTTGGACAATCAATTCACTTTGCGTGACGACTTTTCCCAACGCCTCGCTCCCCAGCATCTGAATGCCATCTATACAAAACAACTTGACGCGAAACGCTCAATTCTACCACGCGAGCAACATTCGCCGTGGAGCGCGCGATGAAACGCTGGCCGGCTGTTCTCGCCGCCATCGGCGCGGTTCTGATTGCCTGCAGCGCCTGCGCGCTTCTACGCTGGTCGCTGCCGGAGCAACACCTCCTCATCAATCAAGACGGGTGCCGCACCCCGGTCACCGTTCTCGACCCGCCCGGCAACCAGAATCCGCTCGCGTCGGTGGTCCTCTTCCACGGCCTTGCCGCCAATTCCCGCCTGATGACGTACCTGGGAACGGTATTCGCGCGTGCCGGCTGGCGCGTTTACCTCCCCGATCTGCCGGGACACGGCAAGAACACCGATCGTTTCACGTTTGCGCGAGCGCAACAGTGCGCCGATTCAACCGTCGAATTCCTCGATCGCAGCGGACAAATCGACCCGAAGAAAACAATCCTTGCCGGCCATTCTCTAGGCGGCGCGATTGCGATCCGCATGGCCGACCGCGCTCCCGCGCTGGCAACCATCGCGATCTCCCCGGCGCCGATGATTGCTCCGCGACGCATGCCCTCGAATCTGCTTGTAGTCAGCGCCGGGTTCGATATACCGGCATTGAAGCGCGAGGCGCTGGCGCTGAAACAGGCTGCGGGCGGCGAACGCACCAGCCTGGACGACTTCTCCCAAGAACGCGCGTTCCATCTGGAAGTCACGCGTTACGATACCCATACCAGCTTGATTCAGCGCGCCCAAATTGCCGAGCAATGCGCCAACTGGATCCATGATTCTCTTTACCCGCAGGATCGGATGATCCTTGGACTGAGCTCGTGGGACGCGAACGTCCGGACATACTCGACAGCGCAGCTCCATCACGATATCCGCGTGCCGGCGACGCTGGGGTTGATCGGAAGTTTGCTCCTCTTCCCTCTGGGCGCCACCATTGCCGCAAGCATTTGCAAGGGTGCCCGGCCATATCAGGCGGAATCGTTTGGCGCGCACATCAACCACGCTCTCGTACTCGCCGAAGGTGCGGCGTGCGCAATCGCGGCGGCGCTTCTTTTGGAGCTCGGAACCCCGCTGAAGTTCTTGCATCTTTACTCCGGTGACTATCTCGCCTCGCTCCTGCTGATCTTTGCTGCTCTTCTGCTCGCGTTGAATCGCTCGAGCGCCCGGAAGGCGCTTTCTTTCAGACCGCGCGGGCTCGTTGCTTGCGCCTTGCTCGGCTTCGCCACGATTCTCGTAATCGGTGGCTGGCTCAACTGGCGGACAACCACTGTCTTGCTGAACGCTCCCCGCTGGCTGCGCTTCGCCGAGCTGCTCCCCATCGCGTGGCTTTTCTGCTACGCGGAGGAAGTCGTGCTCGGGCCGCTCGACCGAGGCAAGCGCCGCGCGATGCGGTTTGCGCTCTCTATGGCGTTGCGCATGGAGCTGTGGCTTGCGTGCGCTCTCATGTATTTCATGTTCGCGAGCGGGCAAGTATTGATCATGCTCTTGTTTGTTTTTCTCTCGGCGTTTTCCATCCTGCATCGCCTTGCTGCCGATGCGTTACTCCGCCGCGATTGCGCCCCGCCTGAAACATCTCTTTTCAGTGCTATACTCGCCGCTTGGTTCATTGCAGCCGTATTTCCGCCGGCCTGAACGCGTCATGAAGGAAATCTCCATCGTCGGAGGAGGTCCTGCCGGCGCGCTCTGTGGCGAGCGCCTGGCGAGCGCCGGCTTTCGCGTCACGATCTTCGACGAACGCCTCGCATGGGAAAAACCCTGCGGCGGCGGCCTGACCCACAAAGCCCTCGAGACCTATCCGTTCCTTCTGGACCCGCGGCACCCCAAAAAAATCATCCGCACGGCGGAACTGATTTCGAGCCGCGGCCATCGCGCGCGGTTCGAAATGATCCATCCCATTGTGATCTACGCGCGCAAAGTGCTGAACGGCCTCTTGCTCGACCGCGCCACTGCGGCGGGCTGCACGACCATCTGCGCGCGCGTCACGAATGTGAACACGGACGGCGCGCAAGTCCGGCTGATGGCCGGCGGCGAAGAGCGATGCTCGGACTTCGTTGTGCTTGCCGCAGGCGCGCGCAATCAATTGCTTCCTGAGACGACGGCGCTCGGCACTTCCGACCTCGAAATGACCCTCGGATATTTCGTTCCCACCGAAGAAGACGTCCTCAAAGTGAAATTCCTGAAGCAGTTCGAAGGCTACCTGTGGTCCTTCCCGCGTGCCGACCATCTCTCCGTCGGCATCTGCGCGAAGATCGGCCAGAACTCGAGCCAGCAATTGCGCCGGCACCTGGACGCCTTCATCGCGGAAGAAAAAATCCCGATGGAGGGCGCGCAACTGTACAGCCACGTGCTGCCCTCGCCGCAGGCCAAGACGCTCCGCGGACGCCGCATCGCCGGAAAAAACTGGGCGATGGCCGGAGATGCCGCCGCCTGCGTGGATCCCATCACCGGCGAAGGCCTTTTTTACGCCATGCGCTCCGGCGACCTGCTTGCGCAAGCTCTGATGGAAGGCTGCCCTCATGCCTATCCGGAGCGGCTGCGCTCCGCGTTTTCAGCCGATCTTGAATTTGCCGCCAACATCGCGCGAAAACTTTTTCTCGGCACTTTTTTGGGCGGCGCCATCACCACGCGCATGGTGCAGTTTCTGAATCACTCGCCGGCATTCCGCGACGTGGTCCGCGACATCTTCAGCGGCTCGCAGGAATATCGCACGCTGAAGCGGCGCCTGTGGAACCAGCTCGGCGTCACCGCCGTTGAAATTGCGCGGAGCTTTCTCGATCCGCGCGCCATCGCCGCGGCTCGACAAGCGAGCGAGCGCGAGCCTTTGCAATGAAGCGCGTGAAAATACAGCGCACAATTGCGAAGAAGACTCCAAGGTCGGTCGCTGGCCTGCCGCGCATCGGGCTCGCAGCCTCTTACGAAAAAGTAGTGCCGCACGGATGGACGCTCAGCTCCTTCGACCCGCGCCTTCCACCTGTCCTCTCGACGCCCGCGATGATCGGGATGATGGAAGCCGCCGCCGCGAACGCCGTGCTGCCCGAGTTGCCTCCCGGCGCGATCACCGTGGGCACGCGCATCGAGGTGGACCACTTGAAAGCGGTCACGGAAGGAGCCACCGTCGTGGCCTCGGCGCGGCTGGTCGAATACAGGGGCCGTTTCCTGGTCTTCGACGTGGAAGCGCGCTCGGGTGCGCATCTGCTCGGCCGCGGCCGCGTGTTTCGCGCCATCGTGGAGCACGCGGGATTTCACGCGAAGGCCGACTCGCGCAAGGCAAAGTCCGCGACCTAACGGAGAGCGGCCGGGGAACCGGAACCCGTGATAAGCTAATCGGGATTGCTGGTGTGGCGGAACTGGCAGACGCGCCGGACTCAAAATCCGGTGGCCGCAAGGCCGTGTGGGTTCGATTCCCTCCACCAGCACCAAAACTCTCGGAGCCATCGTTCTACCCTGTTTGCCATTGCCTACTGCTCCTCTCTCGACCCCTTGTCTACTGACCTGAGAGCTTCATCGTACTCTTTGATCCTGCGGTAGAGGGTGGTCTTGCCAATCCCTAAATGGTGCGCGGCGGCGAGCTTATCACCTCCCGTTTCCCGCATGGCGTGCAGGATGGCGCGCCGCTCGAGTTCCTCCAGCGGAACCAATTCGTTGCAATCGGGAACGCACCCAGGCGACGCGCCGTTGGGAACCGAGGCCAGGTCATCTACCGTCAGAACGCTGTCAGAACTTAAAGCCACAGCACATTCGATGGCGTTCTCCAACTCGCGAACATTGCCCGGCCAATCGTAGGCCATCAATCGCCGCAGTGCGTCGTCGGAGATCGAACGGACAGGCTGCAGCGAGTCCGAGAATTTGTCCAGGAAATGGGCGACCAATAGGGGGATGTCGGACTTGCGCTCGCGCAACGCCGGCACCTTGATTTGTACGATGTTCAATCGGAAAAACAGGTCCTGACGAAACGTCCCCGCCCGAACTCCCGCTTCGAGGTCTCGATTTGTAGCCGCGATGACCCGCACGTCAATTGGAATTCGCTCCGCGGACCCTACAGGCCTTACCTCTTTTTCTTGGAGAGCGCGTAGCAACTTGGCGCTGTAAGAACATGGGAAGCTCGCCGATCTCATCGAGAAAGACCGTCCCGCCGTTAGCTGCTTGCAGAAGACCCTGTTTCGCTTGGTCGGCCCCTGTGAAGGCGCCTTTGACATACCCGAAGAGCTCGGATTCGATCAGCGTAGGAGTCAGAGCCGAGCAATCAACGGGGACGAGCGCCTCATCGCGGCGCGATCCACTGAAGTGAATGGCGCGTGCCACCAGTTCTTTTCCGGTCCCGGTCTCTCCGAGGATGAGTACCGGAGAATTACAGTAACTAACCTTCTCAATTACCTCGTAGAGACGGCGCATCGGGCCGGATTCACCGATCAGCCCTTCGAAGCCTATTTGCCTATACAATGCCTCGCGTGAGAGGTTCGCGTGTTCTTCCATTCTATTTCCTGAATGCCGCTGCTCAATCATTATTCGCTAGAGCAAGACATGAGATTCAATACCGTTGAATGCGTAGGGGGTATTCACTACCAAGCTATCTCCCGCAATAGGCTATTACCCATAAATGGCACAAATGCAGGTAATTAATAATATTGACTGTCCTTTTTGGAACATGTATACGTAGCCGGGAGTTTCCTTCTCGTCTTGCAGTGTTGAACTGATTTTCGACCTCCGGTCGGAATCCTGGCCGCCTAGAGGATTCGATCTCCCAGTTGCGGTGACCGTCCGATGTGAACCCAGTCACATCTGGAGGAGGACACCATGGGCCAGATCGGGCCGCCTCTTGTAGGTTCCTACGATTACGGCGAAGTCGCTCGCTCGATATTAATCGCCATCGCCGCCTCCTATGCTGCGCTCGATCTTGGCGGACGTATAACCGCCGCGCGCGGTTGGGCTCGCACAGCCTGGTTGACCGGCGGCGCCACCGCGATGGGCATCGGAATCTGGACGATGCACTTCAAGGGGATGTTAGCGTTCCGCTTGCCGCTCACAGTGCGGTACCACTGGCCCACGATTCTGGTATCGTTCGTGATCGCTGTCCTTGCGTCGGCTGTAGCACTATACGTAGCGACTCGAAAAAAAATGGGGCCGGCTCAGGCGTGGACGGGCAGCCTCGTCATGGGCGGCGGCATCGCGGCCCTGCATTACGTTGACATGGCTGCCATGCGATTGGCGGCGGTAACCCGCTTTGACCCCCTGCTTGTGGGCCTGTCTATTGTGCTTGCGATCTTGTTTTCCCGTATCGCGCTGATGTTCACCTTCGACTACCGCGAAGATTTTAGGGGAACCACTTTGGCCAAGGTCATCAGCGCAGCAGTGATGGGTGCGGCCATTTCGCTGATGCACTACACCGGCATGGCCGCAGCCAGCTTCATGCCCGTTGCTGTGCTCCCGAACCTGTCGAACACCGTGAGCATCTCCTCGCTCGGCAACTATGGAATTTCTATCGTTACCCTCCTCGTCCTCGGGACAGCTATCTTGACGTCATCGGTGGACAGGCAGACGCAGACGGAAGTCCGGCGACTCAACGAAAGACTCGAACAACGCGTGGTCGAGCGCACCAGACAACTTACAGGCGCCAACGAGGAGCTGGGACGACTTTCCGGCCGACTTCTGCGCTTGCAGGACGAAGAGCGAAGAAGGATCGCCCGGGATTTGCACGACTCCACAGGGCAGAACCTCGTCGCTTTGGCAACGATGCTTGGCCAACTGCGCGATTCAATTCCTTCCGCCGAACGAGAATCACATCAGCTTCTTTCCAAGTGCAAGGCATTGGCGGAGGAATGCATTCGTGAAGTCCGCACGCTCTCTTACGCGTTGCATCCGCAAGAGCTGGATCTCGCCGGTTTAGGGTCCGCGATTCGTGAGTATGTCGAGGGGTTCACCCAGCGTAGCGGGATCCAAGTGGAATTGGAGGTGTCACCGCGTGTCGGCCGGATGGCACGAGATATTGAGGTGGGTTTATTCCGAATCGTGCAGGAGAGCCTCACAAACATCCAGCGCCATTCGGGAAGCCAGCGGGCCAGGATAAGAATCGATCGCAATTCGGAGCTCACCCTTGAAATCAGCGACTATGGCCACGGAGCCTCTGCAAGTGGGCAGAGGGAGAAACAGAGGAGCCCCGATTCAAATTTGGTGTTGGCATCCCCAGCATGCAGGAGCGAGTGACCTTGGTCGGAGGCCGGCTTGATATCGACTCCACCAGTCACGGCACAACAGTACGCGTGACGATACCTCTAGAGAGGAATGAAGGTGAAAAAGCTGCGCATTCTGGTCGCTGACGACCACCCATTGGTTCGGCACGGGGCGCGAGCGGTCCTCCAATCCCGTAGCGGACTGGAGAGTCGTAGGCGAGGCAGCGAATGGCCGTGAGGCGATAGAAAAGGCATTAGAACTGAAACCGGATGTGGTCGTCGTTGATATCGGCATGCCCGAACTGGATGGAGTCGAGGTAACACGGCAAATCCGAGACGCAGTTCCGAATGCCAAAGTTCTTGTGCTTACGATGCACGAGTCAGACGAGACGGTACGCCGCGCACTGGATGCCGGAGCTCACGGGTACCTCTTGAAATCCGATCTCACGGACGTGCCTCGCAAGCCGTGAGAGCCGTTGGTTATCTTCGGCGATGAACTCCCAGATTTCAGTGATGTCCTGCGCCGCGCCAGGGTGAAGCTCAAAACCCTGGTCATCAGTCATTTGGGGGGGCGCCGCTTCGGGAGTTTCTCTTCGCGCTGGCGCAAGGTCTCAAAGAAAGTCTCGCCGTCAATGGGTTTCACGCGACCGCCCTTGATCTCATCGTAGCGGCTGTCGAGTAGGTTGCGTACTTCGGCCACTTCGCCCAGGTATTCCGGCCATTGCGTCTTCCACGAGATCATCTGTCGGGCGGCCGCTTTTGGAGGCCAGTTCATTGAGGCGCGATTGGGTTTCAGGCTTAAGGCGTACTTCCATACTGAAAGTGTAAAGACTGGTCACGACTGTGTCAAAACATTTGGTCGCAAAGGACCTCAGTGGAAGCAAGAGGGGCGTCAGGTAAACCTAGAAGCAGGTCCCTGCCTGCGGCACGGCACGATGTACCGTATGTCGATGGCCGGTATACAACAGACCGCGAGATGGCGGCCAGATTCCGGTCGGCAAGACGATGCAGGGTACCTACACCTCCTAGGTCGCCGGTGTGCAAAAGCGCGATGCCACTGGAACCGCTTCTCGTGTTTCACACCCGTGTTACTGGTGATAATTCCGTGTCGGACGGGCGTCAACGATAATCGGCTTCCCAGTAGGAGTGCCCGATCTCTGACGCCCCGGTCGCCTTGCCTGAGTGTTACCTAATCGCTGGCCAGTTCCCGATTGCACCGTAGAGGTAAGGTGAAGATCCCGCGCTAAAGAGCCGCGGTACGGCTGCGTCGATAATTCTCCAAGGCAAAGGCGAACAGCAGGTCCCTGCCTGCGGCAGGCAGGCCTCGTCCCGCGGAGGATCAAGGGCGGCGGGCGCGGATGGCCCAGGCGCGGGCGGGAAGAGTGATCGAGCCGTCGGGGGCGGCGGGGAGATTGGCCTTCAGGCGGTCGCGGATCGCGGCGTGGATGGGGGGCGGGCGCGTGGGAAGGTAATTGGGGGCCGAGCCCTGGCGGGTGGAAAAGGGTTCCCAGTAATCATCGAAACTTTCGAAGCGGGTGATGATTTCGAGCGCATGGAGCTCGGGGTTGTCGAATTGCGCGGCGAAGAAGGCGTCGCGCAGGCCAGCGGCTTTACAGATGGGGAAGCGGCGGCCTTGATCGAAACTGGCGGCTTCGGGATCGACGGCGAGCGCGGCGTCCCAGAAGAGGCGCAGGAAACGCGCGCCATCGGAATAATCCCACACGAAGCATGCAACGGTGCCGCCGGGGCGCGTGACGCGGCGAAATTCCTCGAGAGCGCGGGCGGGATCGGGGATGAAATTGAGGCCGAGGCCGCAGACGGTAACGTCGAAAGATTCGGCGGGAAAAGGGAGAGCCATGGCGTCGGCGAGCGCGTAGGAGATGCGCGGGTGAGCGCGATGCGAGCGGGCGAAGCTGACTTGTGTTGGGGCGCGGTCCACGGCGGCGACGAGGGCGGGAGAGCATTGCGAGGCGATGGCGTGGGAGAGGATGCCGCTGCCGCAGCAGACGTCGAGGACGTGTTGCGCGGCGGGGAGGCGGAGCCAGTTGAGGAATTCTTGCGCGAGGAGAACGCTCCAGCGGCCCATGAAGGTGTCGTAGCCGGGGCCGGAGGTCCATTGGTCGAGTTTGGGAGATTCGAGCGACATTGAAATTCCGACGAAGTCAGATTCGAAGTCGAAAGTTTAGCAAAGGCTGGCGGTACAGTTACAAAAAAGCGGCAACAGCAGATCCCTCACCCCCATCCGCAAAGGGCGCGGCTGGGTTCGGGATGACAGCGTTTGGTGGAGGGCGGCCCCGCATGTCCAACTTGGAGTGGGTGAGGCGGCTCGGAATATGATAGGCTGCTTTTCCCCGCATCAGGACCGGAGAGGGCCTCCTCATGAGCCATCGGTTCACTATAGGTGTTGAAGAAGAGTTTCAGATTGTCGACCCAACGACGGGCGGACTGCGTTCGCATGTAAGCCAGCTGATGGCCGCCACTTCGGCCGGGCTGGGCGACCAGGTGAAGCCCGAGCTGCACCAGTCGATCGTCGAAATCGGCACGGGCATCTGCAACGACGTGGACGAGCTGCGCGTGGACATCAAGCGCACGCGCGGCGAACTGGTGCGCGCCGCGGAGCGCGTGGGCCTGGAAGTGGCCGCAGCGGGCACGCATCCATTTTCGAACTGGATCGATCAGGTGATTTCGCCCGGCGAGCGCTACAAGAATATTGTCGAGGAATTGCAGCAACTGGCGCGGTCGCTGCTGATTTTCGGCATGCACGTGCACGTGGCGGTGCCCGACCGCACCACGATGATCGACCTGATGAACATGGCGCGCTATTTTCTGCCGCACCTGCTGGCGCTTTCGACCAGCTCGCCCTTCTGGATGGGCCGCGACACGGGGCTGAAATCGTTTCGCACCACGGTCTTCCGGCGCTTTCCGCGCACGGGCATCCCCGACCACTTCAACTCCTGGAGCGAGTACGAGAACTACATCAACCTGCTGGTGAAGCTGCACTGCATCGACAACGCCAAAAAAATCTGGTGGGACGTGCGGCCGCATCCGCAATTCGGCACGCTCGAGTTCCGCATCTGCGACGTGGTGACGCGCGTGGACGAGGCCATCGCCATCGCCGCGCTGATTCAGGCGATTGTCGTGAAGTTGCACCGGCTTTACACGCGCAACATGGGCTACCGGATGTACCCGCGCGCGCTGATCGAGGAAAATAAGTGGCGCGCGGCGCGCTGGGGCCTCGACGGCAAGCTGATCGATTTCGGCAAGCAGACTGAAGTCCCGATGCGCGATCTCGCGATCGAGATGCTGGTTTTCACCGACGATGTGGTGGACGACCTCGGAAGCCGCGACGCGCTCGACACGATTCATACGATCCTGCGCGAAGGCACCAGCGCCGAACGCCAGTTGCGCGTGTTTCGCGAAACGGGCGATTTGAAGGCGGTGGTCCGCAACATCGTGGCGGAAACGCGCGAGGGGCTGCCGCTGCAGGCGTCCTCCGCGGCCGGTGCGCCCTCGGCGCCTTGACTGCATACCGAACGGGAAAACCATGGGCAAGGAGTTGAAGCGATGAAAATCGGAATTCTATGCGGCCGCGAGTACAGCTTCCCGCCCGCTTTCATTGACAAGGTAAACAAGCTCGGCGCGAAAGACGGCATTACCGCGGAGTTCGTCAAGCTGGGCGGCACGCGCATGGGCGAGCCGGCGGAGTATCGCGTGATCGTGGACCGCATCTCGCACGAAGTGGACTACTATCGCGGCTACCTGAAACACGCCGTGCTGGAAGGCACTTACGTCATCAACAATCCTTTCTGGTGGACGGCGGACGACAAATTCTTCAACTATTCGGTGGCGGCAAAGCTGGGCCTGGCGATTCCGAAGACGGTGCTGCTGCCGCAGAAGTCCTATCCCGCCGATGTGGACATCACGTCGGAATCGCTGCGCAACCTGGAATACCCGATTGATTGGGACGTGCTGCTCGATTATGTCGGGCGGCCGGCGTTCCTGAAGCCGTTTTCCGGGGGCGGCTGGAAGCACGTCTACAAGGTGAACAACCGCGAAGAGCTCCTCGCTGCCTACGACGGCACCGGGCCGTATTGCATGACGCTGCAGGAAGGCATCGAGTTTGACAAATACATTCGTTGCTTCACCTTCGGCAAGCTGGACATTCTGCCCGTGGTTTACGATCCGAAGGCGCGCCGCTATCTTGTGGAGCACAATTACCTCGACGCTGAACTCGGCGCGCGCGTGGTCCGCGACGCGCAGACCATCAACCGCGCGCTCGGCTACGAGATGAACACGATCGAATTCGCGATCAAAGACGGCGTCCCATACGCGATTGATTTCTTGAATCCCGCGCCCGACTTCGAACGCGACCGCATCACGGAGTTTTACTTCGAGCACGTTGTGGATCGCATGGCGCGCCTGGTGATCGACCGCGCTCTCAACGGGAGCCCCGCGAATCCGTGGCCCCGGTGGGAGGAAATGGTCGGCATCGGCGCTGCGGCGGGCTTTACGGGCGCGCCGTCACGGCAAAAGGCGGAAGCCAAGAAAGCATGAGCCAGCCGGCACACGCAGTGGGCGCGTCGTCGTCGCCAGCCGGCGTTTGGCACGGGCTGCTGCGCCCGGATGTTGAACTCGGCCCGGCATTCTGCGCGGAAATGAACGCACGCATGCGCGCCGAACGGCTGACGTTCGGCGACCGCGTCCACTGCCCATTTCTGCGGCCATTCTTCCTGACGACAGAAGACGAAAAGCGTGTGCGCGAAGTCTCCGAGGCTATCGCGCGGCTGGGAGAGCGCGTCGTCAAGCAATCGCTCATCGACCCGGCGCTTCTCGCGCAGGCGGCGCTGAGCCATGAAGAAGAGCGCCTCGCGCGCATCAACCCGGGCTATCCCACGTCCAGCACGGCGTCGCGCCTGGATGCGTTCCTGCTGCCGGATTCGCTGCAGTTCGCCGAATACAACGCGGAGTCTCCTGCCGGCGCGAGCTTACGCCGAAACTCTGGCCGAAGTATTCGACAGCCTTCCGATCATGGCGCGCTTCCGCGAACGCTTCAGCGTGCACAAGTATCCGTTGTCGAACCAGCTTCTCGCGGCGCTGCTCGAAAGCTATCGCGAGTGGGGCGGCACGGCTTCGCCTCCTGTGATCGCGATCGTGGACTGGCAGGAAGTTCCCACCTGGAGCGAATTCGAAATTTTGCAGGGGCGTTTCCAGAAGGAAGGCGTGCCCACCGTGGTGTGCGATCCGCGCGATCTAGATTTTGCAAGCGGAAAGCTGACCGCGCACGGGCGGCACATTGATCTTCTCTACCGCCGCGTGCTGATTAATGACATTGTCGCGCGTTCGGTGGAATGCGACGCCATCGTGAAGGCCTATGCGTCGGGCGCTGTCTGCATGGCCAACGCGTTCACGCTGCAAGATTCCGCACAAGAAGGCGTTTTTCGCCGTGCTCACCGATGAGCGCAATAGCGCGCTCTTCAACGACGCTGAGCGCCAACTCATTCGCCGGCACATTCCGTGGACGCGGCTGGTCGCCGATGTGAAAACGACGCGCGACGGCGAATCGTTCGGCCTGCTCGAATACGTCCGCCGCAGGCGCAACGATTTTGTGCTGAAGCCGAACGACGAATACGGCGGCACGGGTGTCACGCTCGGCTGGGAGACGGACGCCGGCGCGTGGGACGCCGCGCTCGATCGCGCGCTCGCCGACAAAGGCAACGCCTGGGTGGTGCAGGAGCGCATCGCCGTGCGCCGCGAAGTTTTCCCCATGCAGACCGCGAACGGCGTGGAGATGCGCGACATGCTCGTGGACATGGCGCCGTACCTGTTCCGCGGGCGCATGGCAGGCTTCCTGACGCGGCTCAGCGCCACAGGGCTTGCGAACGTCACTTCCGGCGGCGGCCAGGTTCCGGCTTTCGCCGTCGAGGCGCGCGCTTCGTAGCTGCACAACTTATCGGAGGATCCCATAACAAAGCCGCGCACGAATCGCTACAATAAAGGCATGAACTTCGGATCCGCGACGCCGGAGTTGCTCCCCGGCGCGCGCAACGCGATCGAGACGTGCCTCGCGATTCAGCCCGGCGAGCGCGTCACGCTCATCGCGGACAAGCCCAGCGCGCGAGTGGCCGCGAGCCTTGCTTACGCCATCGAGCTGCGCGGCGCCGTCCCCGAGGGATTCCTTCTCGAAAGCCTGGCACAGCGCCCGTTAGGCAAGGCGCCGCAGCCAGTTCTCGATTCTCTGGAACACGCCGACGCGGGGATTCTGTGCATGCAGCCGCTCGAAGGCGAGCTAGGCGCGCGCAAGGATATTGTGGGCGTGGTCGAACGGCGCCACATCCGCTACGCGCATATGGTGGGGGTTACGCCGGAAATCATGCAGCAAGGGATGCGCGCGGATTACACCATGGTTGACAAGCTCAGCGAGTGCCTGCTGCAGCGCATGCACTCCGCGCGGTCGCTCACCGTGCGCACGGAGGCGGGCACGTCGCTCACTGCCGCTTTCGATCCCGGCCTCGACTGGGTGAAAACGAGCGGGTTGATCAGCCGACGCTACTGGTCGAATCTTCCCGCCGGGGAAGTTTTCACCACACCGGCCAAAGTGGACGGCACATTTGTCTGCGACGGCACGGCCGGCGACCACTTCTGCGGCAAATACGGCGATTTGCAGAAAACTCCGCTGGTGATGGAAATTCGCGGCGGGCGCCTGATTTCAGCGAAATGCTCGCGCAAGGATCTCGAACAGGAATTCTGGAGCTATTGCCACACGGACGAGAACAGCGACCGCGTCGGCGAGCTCGCCTTCGGCACGAACCTCAGCCTCTCGGACATGATCGGCGTACTGCTGCAGGACGAAAAACTGCCGGGCGTGCATCTCGCGTTCGGCGACCCCTACGGCAGCCAGACACACGCGAAATGGAGCTCGCGCACGCATGTGGACGTGCTCGCGCGCCGCTGCAACGTGTGGATTGACGCCGAGCAAGTGATTTCAGAGGGCCGCTACATGCTCGAGCGCTTCGGACTGGCGTGATCCACGGCTAGAAACTTCCTCAGGGGCTAAAGCCCTATTTCTCCTTGGTTCTGAAAGTCGGAGCCCTTCGAGCTCCGATCTCGGACAGCTGAAGCTCTGCCCCCCCTGAAGGATCCTAGAACAAGCGCGAGATGTACTGCCGCATCTGATTCTTCCAATACGGCCAGTCGTGCCCGCCTTCTGGTCCCCAATCGTCGAGGCTATGGCGAATTCCGCGGCTCGAGAGGATGTGCGAGAGACGATACGAAGGCCCGCTGTTCTCCCACGGCCCGCAGCCCGTGGCGATGTGGATGTCGCAATGCGAGAGATTTCCGAGGTAGTGCGGGTCGGATAAGTTCGCGAGGTAATCGACGGGATTGTTGTAGTAGGTGTTGTCGTCGTACATCCCGTCCATGAAGCCCTTGATGTCGTAGACGCCGGAGAGCGCGAAGCAGCGACGAACCACATCGGGATGCTTGAACAGCGTGTTCGCGGCGTGGTAGGCGCCGAACGACGCGCCCATCGTCGAGATCGCGACTGCACGATTTGCAATTGTCGTGGATGAAGGGAAACACTTCGTTGGCGAGATACGCGTCGAACTGAGACTGCATCCAGCTGCGATGAAACGGATGCGCGCCTTTATTGTAAAGGGCCGCGAAGTTCACCGAATTGACGCAGAAGAATTTCACGCGGCCGGCGTCGATCAAATCGGCGAGGCTGCCGATCATGCCCTGGTTCTCGAGCTCCCACTCGTCGCCCGCGCTGGTGGGAAAGCCGATCAGCGGCGGCCCCCAGTGGCCGTAGACCACAACTCCCAGGTCCATACCGAGGCGGTGCGAGTACCAGCGATGATATTCCCTTCGCATCTTGCTCCTGAATTCCTGCTTGAACGTTGCGGCTCTCGCGATTAAGCGGCGGAGCATTATACGGTCTTTGCGGTCGGTGCCAAACGGAAACAATCGCGCAGTGGCGAGGCAGTTTCCGATTGTCCGACTTAAATATGACACTGCGCGCCACATTAGAAACGCGGTCAGCTTGACGCGGCCATGCCGCCGACCTAACATGCGCTGAAATGACAGATCTCCACGCGCTGCGTTCACCTCTGAGCTTTCTGCAGAGCAGGCTTCAAGATATCGCGCACCGCGATGTGCTCGACACCGAGGAAGGTTGGTGGAAGAGCGAAGGCGTCGCCATTTCGGACGCAATCGACCGTGCAGGAACGCCGTGGCTGCGGATGTTCGATCGTCTCGGGAAACGCGTGGATGAAGTTCTCTACCCTGCCGAATACCAGACGATTTTGAGGAGGGGTTACCGATCCGGAGTCGTTTGGCGCGCTCTGGAAGAAAAATCGCTGATCCCCACGTATCTGCTGATCTACGACATTTCGTTCCACGATCCGGGGATTTGCTGCCCTTACACCGTGTCACTCGGAACGGCAGTGCCTCTTGCGAAATATGGCAGCGCCGAATTGCAGGCGCGCTTTCTGCCGCAACTCTTGCGGAAGGACGACTCCGTGTGGCAGGGCGCCACGTGGATGACGGAGATCAAAGGCGGCTCGGACTTGGGAGCTGCTGTCGAGACGATAGCGCGGCCCGCGGGCGATCGCTGGCTGCTGACAGGCGACAAGTATTTTACGAGCAATGCCGGCGCAGAGTTAGCGGTTGTAGCTGCGCGCCCGGAAGGAGCTGCGGCGGGTGTGCGCGGGCTGGCCTTGTTCCTGGTGCCGCGATACCGCGATGATGGTGAGCTCAACTATTTCGTCCGGCGGCTGAAGGACAAGATTGCAACCCGCTCTGTTCCTACCGGAGAAGTCGAGCTGAAAGACAGCGAAGGCTACCTGCTCGGCTCGGCGGACTCGGGAATTTATCTGATCCTCGAAGTGCTGAATCTCTCGCGCGTAGCGAACAGCGTAGTGAGTGTCGCGTTGGCGCAGCGCGCGATGGCGGATGCGCTTTCCTATGCCGAGCACCGCGCCGCGTTCGGCAAGCGGATACTCGATCATCCGCTGCTTCGGCATCAATTTGAAAATCGACTGAATGCGCTGCGATCGGCGTTTGCGCTGGCGTGGGAATCAGTTCAGCTCCTGAACGAGGTGTGGATGGAGCGGCCGCCGTACTCCGATCGCTATCATTTGTTCCGGCTGGTTGCGCATCTGGCGAAGTACTGGACGGCCGAGTTTGCGGTTGATACGGCGAAGTGGGCCATGGAAGTGCACGGCGGGCTGGGCGTGCTGGCCGAGTATGGCGCGGAGCGCTGGCTTCGAGAAGCGATGATTCTCGCGATTTGGGAGGGAACGCCGCATCGCCAGATACTGGATGGACTGGAAGTGATGGAACGAAAGCAAGCACACAAGCTGCTCTTCCGGCGGCTGGCGGAAATCGCACCCTCTAAAGAACTTCAGGACATGGAATCAGAAGTCGAGCAGCACTTGAAACTTCCACCGGAAGAAAGGGAAGCGTTTGCCGAACCGCTCTTCCGAAGACTTGCGGCCTTAACGGCCGAAACGCTCGCTCGTAAATCGAAGTAGGACCATAAGGTCTCTGAGTGGCCTCTGCTATGTGCAAAGTGTGGTATCGAATTGCAAGCCCGATTGCTGGAGGTATGTGACAGGTACAGCATTTGCGGCCCGGATTTCACGTCTAGCAGATACAGATCGTCTCTTCGGACCTCGCTCACGATGTGCCAAAAAACAATCGGCTTCCGTCCCTGCGGGTAGTGGGCTGTTTTGAGTTTCTCGAACGATTTACTTAGGAACGCTGAAGACCGCAAGTCGGTGTTTCCCGAAATTGAAGGTCTTCAGCAATGTACCAACGAGCGTCAAATCGTGATTCTGCTCGCGAGTCGTTACGGTAAATGCAGAGGAGAGACGCCAATTCTCGCAGCGTCCGTGGGCGCGTACTGTCCGGCTATTCGAAGATGTTCAATGCGCGGATAGTTTGCCCGCGGGGAAGGTTCTCGCACGAACATCGGCACACATATTGCCACTGCGAGAGCGACTCCCATGGAAACGATTATCGCAAGGCATCTTCGAACCGTGTCGGCGGCCGATAGCGACGCATAAAGCGAGAATGGCCAAGCGATGCCACAGAGGTGGAAACCACGGCGAATAACAGAAAGTAGTGCTTCCGAGACAGGTGACTCCCATTCATATTGGATGCCTCCTAGCCGGGGCGAAAAGAATTCCGCCAGCCGGACTTCCTTTCCAAATTATGATTATACCCCAAAAGACGCTACTCGGATTGCTCCGCGCGGCTGAGGCTAATCGAATGCGTGGCCTGAAAACAGCTCACTACCAATCTGCGTCACGATTTCGCGCGCTGCGGAGTCTCTGGTATCTTAGCGGGCTACAAAAAACGCCTGCGCGCTCCGGCGCTCGCGGGCAGACCATGATGAAGAGGAAACGATTGCCTCCGACCTCGAACGTTGAGAACGAACCAGCAACCTTTGCGACAGGGCAGTATCGAAAGCACGAGCACGGCCGCTCGCGTTTTCTTCCCGGCGAGCGCGACATCATCGTCTACCTTCCGCCGCAATATGAAGCGAATCCCACGCGCCGGTTCCCTGCCCTATATATGCAAGACGGTCAAAACCTGTTTGATCCCACGACGGCGTTTGGCGGCACGGCGTGGCAGATGGGCGAAACGACGGACCGGCTAATCATCGAAGGCCAGATTCAGCCCCTCGTGATCGTCGGAATCTACAACACGGGCAAGCAACGGGTGCGCGAGTACACGCCGACGCGCGTGAGAAAACTTGGCGGGGGCAGCGCGAATCGGTACGCCAAAATGCTGCTCAAAGAGATCAAACCATTCATTGATTCAGAGTACCGCACGCTCTCCGGACCGGCGCACACCGGCATCGGCGGATCGTCACTCGGCGGACTTCTCGCGCTCTACCTCGGCCTGCGCCACCCGAAAGTATTCGGGAGGCTGGCCGCGCTTTCGCCGTCCGTATGGTGGGATCGGCGCTGGATTGTGAATTACGCGTCGCGCGCGCGTATGAAAGTGCGGCCGCGCGTCTGGCTCGACACCGGAACGGAAGAATCCATGCACGCGGTGGAAGATGCCCGCGCGCTGCGCGACGTGCTCGCGCGAAAGGGATGGCGGCACCTCCACGATCTTCATTACGAGGAAATCGCGGGCGGGCGGCACAACGAAGCGGCCTGGGCGTTGCGCATCGGCCCCGCGCTTCGATTTCTATTTCCTGCCGGCGAGACGGCTGTATAATTCGCGTTCCCGGTTCGGCTCCATTAAGAAGGATTCCAAAAGCCTCCGTGTCCGAAGCCGCTGCGCCAACGATTCTCTGCATCAGCTCTTACGAAAAAGGGCAGGAATTCCTCCGCACCTGCAAGGAGGAGGGCTGCCGCGTCCTGCTCCTGACCGTCGAAAAGCTCCGCGACGCCGACTGGCCGCACGATTCGATTGACGAAAAGTTTTACATGCCGCAGGACCTGCCGCTGGACAACCTGATCCGCGCGGTCAGCTACATGGCGCGCACACACCCCATTGACCGCATCGTGGCGCTCGATGAATTCGATATGGAGAATGCCGCCGCGTTGCGTGAGCACCTGCGCATCCCGGGAATGGGCCTCACGACCATGCGCTACTTCCGCGACAAGCTGGCCATGCGCGGACGCGCGAAGGAAGAAGGCATCCGGGTGCCGGAATTCATCCACGTGCTCAACTATGACGCTCTGAAATATTTCATGGCGCACGTGGAGCCGCCGTGGCTGCTGAAGCCGCGCTCACAAGCCGCCGGCATCGGCATGAAAAAGATCCAAACGGGCGCCGAACTGTGGCCGCTGCTTGATCAGTTAGGAGACCAGCAATCGTTCTACCTGCTGGAGCAATTCGTGCCCGGCGATGTTTTTCACGTGGACAGTGTCGTGTCGGAGCGCAAGGTGGTGTTCGCCGAGGCGCATTCCTACGGCCATCCACCGCTCGACGTTTCTCACCAGGGAGGACTTTTTACCACGCGCACGTTGCCCCGCACGTCTCCCGAAGCGAACAGCCTGCTGAAGATCAATCGCGAATTGATCGAGGGACTGGGGCTGGTGCGCGGCGTTACGCACGCGGAATTTCTCCGCGCCCATGGGAACAGCCAATTCTATTTCATAGAAATTGCGGCGCGCGTGGGAGGCGCTTACATTTCAGACGTAATTGAAGCCGCCACCGGAATCAATCTGTGGCGGGAGTGGGCGCACCTGGAAGTCGGCGCTGGAAAGAAACCTTACCACCTGCCGAAACCGCGGCGTGAATATGCCGGTGTAATTGTTTCGCTGGCGCGCCAGGAAAACCCGGACACATCTCACTACGACGACGCGGAAATCGTTCTACGGATCCCGAAGCATCACCACGCGGGATTTGTCTTGCGCTCGCCGAAGAGTCAGCGCGTTGCCGAGTTACTTGAATCCTACACAGCACGTTTTCGCGATGACTTTTACGCCAGCCAGCCGGTCCCCGAAAGGCCGGCGTCCTAACCTCCGGGCGTTCGATTTCGAGCAGGCGGGTTCACGCATCGCGGCCGCGAATCAGGCGGATGGCATCGGGTACGGCGGAATCCGAGTCGCCGTTTGGGGGGGCCGGCGTTTCTTTTTGCTCGTCGCTTCGATCGCCTTCGCCGGGTGCAAGGAAAAGGTTCGTTTCGACGCCATGCTGCTTGGTGTAGAGGTCGTAATAGCGGCCGCCTGCGGCGTAGAGCGACTCGTGAGTGCCGCGTTCGACGATTCTGCCTCCCTCGACAACCAGGATCTGATCCGCTCGCCGCACGGTGGACAGGCGGTGGGCGATGACAAACGTGGTGCGCCCGCGCATCAGGTAGCGCAATCCTTCCTGGATCAAGGCTTCGGATTCGGAATCAAGGCTCGACGTGGCTTCGTCGAGAATCAGGATGCGCGGATCCGCGAGAATGGCGCGAGCGATGGAAACTCTCTGCTTCTGCCCGCCGGAAAGTTTTACGCCGCGCTCGCCGACCACCGTCTCATACTTCAGCTCGAAACCCTCCGCGAATTCGTCCACGCGAGCGATGCGGCAAGCCGCAAGAATTTCTTCCTCGGTGGCATCCGGACGCGCGAAGGCGACATTTTCGCGGATCGTTCCGTCGAAGAGGAACGTCTCCTGCAGCACCACGCCAAGCTGCGTCCGGTAGGTGTCGAGGCGCACATGCGCAAGGTCAAACCCGTCCACCAGCACACGCCCGCTTACCGGGACGTAAAACGCGGCGATCAAGCCGATGATTGTGGATTTTCCAGCGCCAGATGGGCCCACCAGCGCCGTAACAGTGCCGGGCTTGGACTCGAATTGAATTCCGCGCAGCACGAGCTTGCCGGTGTCGTATGCAAAACTCACGTCCTCAAAGACCACGCTTCCCTGGATGCGATCGAGACGCACGTTCCGGTCCGCTGATTCATCCTCGAGCTTCTCGGAAAGAATTTCGCGCGTGCGCTCCAGACCGGCCAATGCTTCCGTGATCTGCGGCCCCAGAGACACGATCTGGAAAACAGGCGCGACGAGCATGCCGAGAAAAATCGTGTAGGTGACGAACGTGCCGAGCGTCATCGTCCCGGCAAGGATGTGCCGGGCACCCATCAGCATGATTGCCGCGCTCACGAATCCCATCAGACATGCTGTGCCAAGGCTCATCAGCGAAGTCGCCGTGAGCGTCCGGAGCACATTGTTGAGCAGCCGCTCGACGCCCGCGGCAAAGACCTTTTCCTCGCGCTCTTCGGCGTGGTAGCCCTTCACCACGCGCACTCCCCCAAGCGATTCCGTCAGCCGTCCGGTGACTTCCGCATTGATCTTGGGCCGCGCTCGAAAAATGGGGCGGATAGTCTTGAACGCACGGTTCAACCCCAGGCCAAACAGGATGAGAACGAAGAAGGCCGCGGCGGTCATCGTGGCGCTGATTCGCAGCAGGACAACGGAGGCGAAGATTGCCGTCATGATACCGCCCGCAAATTCCACCAGGCCCGTGCCGATGAGGTTTCGCACGCCCTCGACGTCGCTCATGATGCGGGAGACGAGAGCGCCCGTCTTGTTCGCGTCATAGAACGACACGGGAAGGCGACCGATGTGGCTCTGCACCTTAACGCGAAGCTCGGCAATCATCCGCTGCGAGGATTTCGAAAGCAGTTGCGTGAGGGAAAACGATGTCAGCCCCTGCACAATCGTTGCCGCAACGACCAGGAGAACGATGGGCCAAAGGAACTGTATCTGGCGCTTGGTGATTACATTGTCGATCAAATATTTCGTCGAGTAGGCAGGAATCAGCCCGGCAACCCGATTGATGGCCATCAGGATCAGGCCGCCAGCCAACAGGCCGCGCCGCGGCTTGAGCAACTCCCAGACGTGCGGAAGGAGTTCCCAGGAGAATTTCTGTTTCGCAGAAGACTTCCCCGATAATTCTGGTGCAGCCGCTCTGTTTTCGGATCTCATGGATTTCGTGAACTTGCGCGCTTCATCATTAGATGTGCGCGCGGACACTGAGACGTTGAATATTTTCATCCACAATCAGAGTAGCGCGACTTCTTCAAATTACAAACTTCGGGGCCCGTCTGCCGGACAGGCAGGGGCCAGAGCGATCGTGCACGAACTGGCAAAGTTCGCCAGTTGCTTTGTGCGCCGCGGCAAACTATAACTTGCATCAAGAACGTTGAATCTCTTGCATCAATGGTCCGGATAGGGCGTGATGAAAACAAAGAAGCCGCCGATTTTCCAGTATGCCTGCCTGGGAGCTTTGTTCCTGGCGGCGTTCGCCTACCAGGTCCACGCCACGATCTCAGCCTTTCCGGCGTTCTTCGGTTCTGACTCCGCAGACTGGCCCTTCCATCCTGGCTATTCGCACGGGCAACCGATCGCCGAATTCGTTGGTGAAGCGGCGCAGAAAGCCGGTCTACATGAGAACGATTTGCTGGTAGCAGTAAACGGCCGTCCGTTTACGGGAATCGCTGTGTTCGGCGAGGCCCTGGCCAAAGCGAAGCTGGGCGACAAACTAGAAGTCACGGCGCGCACGCCGGGGCAGGCGGCGGAACGCACGGTCACGATCATTGTGGATCGCCCCGAGAAGCAGGCCGGATGGGCGGTAGCGTCCGTTGTAATCCTCAAGATCGTCCTGCCATTCTTTAGCATCCTGCTTGGATTCTGGGTGGCGCTTGTGCGGCCACGCGACCGCTTGGCATGGCTGTTGCTGGGCGTTCTACTTGGAATTTCAAACCTATTTTCGGCGAACGTGGAGAGTTGGGGACCCTTCGTTCGGGATGCAGCCGAGGCTTACAGGCTGGCCTGCAATACGTTGTGGCCGCTCTTCATGCTGTACTTCGGTCTGTATTTTCCGGAACCGTTTCCGGGAGACCGGCCGCGGTGGTACGTGCGTCTGGCGACAACGGTCTTTGTGCCGATCGTTATCATCGACGCGATCGCCGACATCATTCTACGAATCGGCGAGATAGAGAACTTTGCGTCCGTCGCGTGGCTGTACGGGCTCTGGAGGCACGTCTCATTCATCTCCGAACCTTTGGCAATCGCTGCCACGAGCTGCTTCTTCGCGTTCATTGGGATGAAGCGGGGCATGGCTGTTTCGACCGATGCGAAGCGGCGACTTTCTTTGCTGTACGCCGGGACGACCGTAGCCATGACGCCGACCTTCCTTCTGATCCTTCTGAACGTGGCGATGGGAGGCGGTGAACTGGAAAAAAGATTTCCGGAATGGCTCGTCCTGGGTTCACTCACTTTGATTCTTCTTTTCCCCATCACGCTGGCGTACGTGATTGTAGTCCAGCGGGCATTGGACGTTCGCGTGGTGATCCGCCAGGGATTGCAATACGGGCTTGCGAGAGGCGGAGTACGCGTGATGCAAATCGTGTTGGTGGCGACAGTGCTTTCGATTGCCATCACGCTGGCTTTGGACCCGGGCCGTAGCCGTCCGCAAAAGTTCACCGCCATCGCGTTGTGCTTTGTGCTGGTCGTTTGGCTGCGCAAAGGCGCCGAAAGGGTGCGCGCCTGGACCGATCGGCGTTTCTTCCGCGAAGCGTACAACGCAGAGAAAGTTCTGGAAGGTCTGAGCGACGAAGTACGGACAATAGTCGAAACGCGGCCGTTGCTCGAACGCGTGGCCACGCGCATCGCGGAATCGCTCCACGTGCCGCGGGTTGCAGTGCTGCTCGAGGACGGAGGCTGGTACCGGCCCGCCTATGCAATCGGCTACGCAGCTGCGCCCGACGCGGACTTCCCGGAAACGTCGGCGACCGTTCAGCGCCTGCGGCGGGACGCGGAGCCTACGCGCGTGTATTTCGACAACGAAGACTCCTGGGTGAATTCCGGTCTGGCCATAGAGGAACGACGGAAGCTGAAGACCCTCGATCCGCAGTTACTATTGCCGCTCACAGTAAAGCAAAAATTGCTTGGGATCATCAGTCTCGGCCAGAAGCGCTCGGAGGAGCCTTATTCGGGAACCGATCTGCGTCTTCTGAAGTCGGTGGCGGCGCAGACGGGACTGGCGCTTGCCAACGCTCAACTGACCAATGCGATTGCGGAAGAAGTTGCGCGAAGCGCCAAAATGAATCGCGAGCTCGAGATCGCGCGCGAGGTGCAGGAGCGGCTCTTCCCGCAGAAGATGCCGGAGGTGGCGGGGCTGGACTATTGTGGCCGGTGCCGTACGGCGCTGGGCGTTGGCGGGGACTACTACGATTTTCTCGCCCTTCCCGAGGGCAAGCTCGGCGTGGCGCTCGGCGACGTGTCCGGCAAGGGCATCGCGGCGGCGCTGATGATGGCAAGCCTCGAAGCGTCGTTGCGGGCGGAAGCCACACGCGCGGGCAACGACATCGCCGGAATGATTGCGCGGGTGAACCAGATGGTGTACGACGCGTCTGCCGAAGATCGCTATGCGACGCTGTTTTATGCGCAGTTCGATCCGGCAACGCGCCGCCTGACATACGTGAACGGCGGCCACTGCCCGCCGATGCTCTTCCGCCACTCCGCGAGCGGAACTCGAGTGGAACGCCTGGACGAAGGGGGCGGGCCCGTGGTTGGGTTGATGCAAGAATGCCCTTACAGCCAGGCGGAGGTCCTGCTCGCGCCTGGGGATATCCTGGTGATATACAGTGACGGAATCAGCGAAGCAATGAATCAGTCGCTCGAAGAGTGGGGGGAGAAGCGAGTGATGGAAGCGGTAGCTTCTGCCGATGGCCAGCATGCGGATGCCCTGATCGCGCGCATCATGCAGGCAGCGGACGGCTTTGCTGCCGGCGCTCCACAACACGACGACATGACCCTCGTGATTCTTCGCGTCCTGGGCAACAAAAGCACACTAGACGCTCGACAGGTTCGATCCTTGCCAAACTAAGCTCACGAGATAAAGGCAGCGATTTTTGCGTTCCTTAGGTGCGAGACCGCGTAGAATCGCTATAGTATTCCGGGAACGGGGCCAAGCAAAGCAAGCCATTCTAGATCGTGGAGGAAATAGGCATGCACATTCGACACGGAATCGCCGCATTCGCGCTGCTCTTTGCCATGGCTGCTTTCGGGCAAACGCCGCAACAAGCGCACGCGACCATCATCAACGCACAAGGGCAGAAGATTGGCACGGCTACAATCACGCCCGCAGCCGGCAACGGCGTTCAAATTCAGATGACGGTTTCGCTGCTTCCGCCGGGCACTCACGCTGTTCACATTCATGGCGTGGGGAAATGCGATGGGCCGGACTTCAAGTCTGCCGGCCCGCACTTCAATCCATATGGAAAGCAGCACGGCAAGGATAATCCTAGCGGACCTCACGCGGGCGATCTGCCGAATTTCGAAGTGGATGCGAATGGGAATGCCGCCGTTACCATGCTCAGCACGGTTGTCACGCTGGACAGCGGCACGAATGGCCTGTTCCACGAGGGAGGATCGTCCCTGGTGATTCACGAGAAAGCGGACGACTACAAGACGGACCCTTCGGGCAACTCCGGCAATCGGATCGCTTGCGGCGTCATCGAGAAATAATTCTGCGGCGCTGGCCGGGCAAGGTGCGAGGTGCTCGCGTCAGGGCGTCTCAGGATTGAGTGGAACGAGAACCTTCCCAGGTCGAAAAGCTGCGCACGGCGGTCTGCTCGTCGGGAAAATCGGCGAAGACGGTGTGCAGGTTCGTAAGCCGAAGAATCTCTCGTGCACGCGGTTCCAGGTCCACAACTTTCAGTTCCGCCGCGTTCTTTCGCGCGGCATGGAGGCCGCGCACGAGTTGTCCGATACCGGAACTGTCGAGGTAGCTGACGTCGCGGAAATTCAACAGCACTCGCGTTCTTCCATCGCGGAAGAGGTCCACGAGCAACTCATGAACTGCCTCGCCCTCGACCAGCGTGAAACGCCCACGAACGTCGACAACGGTGACTTCTCCCAATTGGCGTGTGCTCGCGCTAAAACCCAAACGTCCTCCTTCGGGATCCGGACTCCCACATTTTAGCGTATCGCTGGTAGGATTTCGAAATGGTATCCGAACGGCAAATCTTGACGAAACTGCGAAAAATCTGCCTGGCTCTCCCGGCCTCGGCCGAAACCGTCACATTCGGCCATCCGACGTTTCGCGTGGATGGCAAGACGTTCGCGGTGTTCGAGGAGTGGAAAGGCGAGCTGGGCATTTGCATGAAAGTCGAGAAGGAGCTGCAAGGTCTATTCCTCGAAGACTCGCGATTCTTTCGTACGCCCTATATCGGCAAACACGGGTGGGTGACCCTGCGCGTGTATGCCGCGCGGCTCAATTGGAACGAAGTGGCCGAGCTGGTCAAAGGCAGCTACCGGCTTGTGGCGCCGAAAGCGCGGCGTCCGGTTGCGAGCATCGCGGAGAAACGGCGCGGGAGGTGAGCATGAGGTACGAATTTCTGATTGAGACGTATGCAACCGAGCGAGTGAAAGTGATCAGCGTGTGGAGCGAGTTTCGCGACGAGGACCTTTCCGTGCGCCCCAGCCAGGCAGACATACGCGGCCGGAGCGTTCGCGAGCAAATGGTGCATCAGTGCGTGAGCGAGGACATCTGGTTCCGCACGATGCTGGGAGTCGACGTCAACGCTCCTCCCTTGCCACCGGTGGAAAACAGGCTCGAGTTCATGAAGCGCTACGCCGAGGATAGCGGAAAGAGGCTCTCCATTGTCCGCGGAAAGGATGAATCGTGGTGGGAGGAAGACACCAAGTTTTTCGATGTTGCGCGTTCGCGCGCCTGGGTGATGACGCGGCGCATTGCGCATACGGCGCACCATAGAGGCCAGCAGATGACCATGCTCCGGATGCTCGGTCGTGACCTACACAGCAACTATGGGCCGACGGCCGATACCGGCGGTCTGATGCAAAACCATGCGCCCACGATTTACCCTTACCCCAACCTCGAAGCGCTATGGGAAGGTGAAAGACGCGGCGGGATGAAGGCGGTGTTGCCTGGCTCCGGCGGGAAACCGGTGACGGAGCGACCAGATCCAAGATAAGCCCGAGGGGGAAACGATCCTTGAGCGCCGCTTTCCGGAGGACGAAGCGGCGATCACGCACCGCTATTCAACAACTCCGCAAGCCAGCCATCCAGGATTTTCAATTGATCGGCAGGAGTGTCTACGAAGGCGACGCCCATGCCCATGGATTCCTGGCAATAGATGATCTTCCCAGGAGTCGAGAACGTGCCTTGGTCGCGTGTGATAACCAAGTAGAGCATCGAACCCACAGGCAAGGTGTTTAGAATATCGACGTAACAGCCTTTGCGGCTGATTTCCGAGATGCGTCCGGCCATCTTTGTTTTGGTGGCGTCTTCTGTAAAGGTCACACTGGCGATGAACGTGTAGCGCGGCACCGCACGCTTCTCGGGGTATGTCGTACCAGTGCTGGCCTTGCTCTCAGAAGGTTCGCCCATATTCAGGACTCCAGACCGAGATTCAGTTCAGCTCTTTATGTCAGATTGGCACAGCAGTTCGCCCTTTGCCAGACTTGCGACACACTATGACGCAAAAAAGGAACTACCTACTGCATAGGCAATCAGCGCCTCAGACTGTACTCAATACCAAATTGGGGAGCCATGATTGCAGGATGGCGCGATTTGCTTGATCCATCCTTAGGAAGGCAACGCCCATGCCAATTCCTTCCCGTAGGTAGGTAACCTGGGACCAACTCTCGAAAACCCCATCCTTTAAAAGAATACGTATCTGGAATATGGTCTTGCGCGGGAGCCCGTTTTCCAGAGAGACGTAGCAGCCGCCTTCGCTGATCTGCGAAACACGGCCAGAAAGATGCGTTTTCGAGATGGGCTCAATTATTTCTGCTAATGCATCTACTTGATATCGTGGGAACGACCGGCGCTCGGGGAAGCGCGATCCAGCGTCGGTAAAGGTCGAGGGGCGACCATTTCGCTTTTGCCTTTCATTCAAGTCTTTCGCTCTCAATCCGGCCCTTTGGCTTCTTAGTCCGCTAACGTCAAATCAGCCGCTATACCCTTCCCTTCCGGTAGTTTTACGGGGCCCCCGCGACAGCGCGAGAGCCCCGCTGTGCACCCGCTTTGCTGTGGCGTAACCGGGGGTCCTAACTCCCTCTCGTTGAGAATTAGGTCGGCTGCGGATGCACGACACCATTCTGCGGAAAGGAGGCAGGCACGTGGCAGGGGACGGTCTCCTGCTTCTAATTGCAAGCAACCGCAACAGAAACGTGTGCGCCAAAGGGGGCGGCTGGATACTCCCGGCTCTACAAAATGATCAGTATTCGAACGCACCTGGAGGCACATTCGCAGCATGGAAATGGCCGAGCCGGGATTCGCGCCCGTTTTTGGGCATCGCTGTTCCGGACAGGGTTAGTCAATTGGCGCTCACTCAGGTCGAACTCCAAAACGGTTGATTCCGCGGCTTGAAAGTTCTAGGCTTGCTCGACATTGCGAGCAACAACATAACCGCTGTTTCAAAATGGAAATAGGAAGTGACAACCTTGCGCGCTGGTGAACAACTCAGAGAACTCCGCAATCGGCTCGGCATTACGACGCGTGATGTCGAGGAGCTGAGCCGCACGATTGGCGAAGACCGCGCAAATGATGAGTTCTACATCTCGAATGCCTGGTTGACGCAGCTCGAAAACAAGACTTCGGTTCCCAGCATCTACAAGCTGTTCAGTTTGAGCGTCATCTATCGGACCAAATTTGCTGATTTGCTCGCACTGTTTGGCGTCGATCTGGACAGTAGCGCCCTCTACCAGCTTTCGTTGCCGATGCAACACACACATCTTGCGTCGCTCGAAACCCCCGATCCCGACAAGACGATCACGTTCCCGGTGCGGTTTGATCGAGGATTCAGCCTTGAAAAGACAAGCCTGATTTCGCGGATGGTTGAGGTCTGGGGGGAGGTGCCCATTTCGCTGATCCAGAAGCTTGATGTTCGCCACTGCCAGTACGGATACATTGGAATGCAGGATTTTATGATGTACCCGCTGCTACGGCCCGGCTCCTTCGTCCAAATTGACAGCCAGTCGAATCGCACGCAGGCTTCGGAATGGCGCACGGAATTCGATCGGCCCATCTACTTCATCGAGTTACACGATGGCTATGCGTGCGCGTGGTGCGAAGTGCGTGGATCGCAACTGACGCTGATTCCCCATCCGCTTTCGGGGTGCACCACGCGGCAGCTTGCGTACCCAGATGAGGGAGAGATTATCGGTCAAGTAACGGCTGTGGCGATGCGCCTGGTCGCTGCGCCGGACGGTCATGCAGACGGTGCTGCAAGATTGCCAAAGCGATCTTGAGATTTGAAAAAAAGAACTCGGCGGGCAACGGATCCGTGGCGACCGGTACAGCAACTCGGTAAGGTTCAAGCCCCTGCCAGGCTGTAATGAATTCCACCGGCCCCGCATGCGTTGAACTCACATAACCTTCGAGTTGCTCCACCAAATCCGCAAGCGACGCTGAAAAAAGCTGACGGAAGACTTCCCGGTGGCAATCCGCCAGAGCCTCGCACACGGCATCCTCGGAGAATCGCGAGGCCAGTCCGTCATGGTAGTACACGCCGGTATTGTAGTCGCGCAGGGATCCAAGGTAGATCAAACGGTCCAGAGGACGCGCGATCCTGGCCAAAGTACGGCGCCGCATATCGTCGGCCGCAGCTTGTACTTCCATCCGTTTGGGCGTCAGATTCAAGATAGATCCTTATACGGGGAAGTTGCCGCTCGAGGGGCCGTCGACAATGGCCTTTCCCCGGGCGGAACTTAGGAATTCGAGTGACTTCTCGGACACCTGGCACAGCCTCGTCACCGCCTCCGCGGTCTTTCCCATCATCCAGGGCGCTGCGCTCGAGCCTCCCGCGTATAGCGCGACCTGAAGCACACGGCAGGCGAACAGCAGGGCCGCAAAGCTGAAAGCGAGTTCGATTTCGGTCCCGAGGCTCAGCCGCTCATAGAAGCGCGCCTGCGAAAGATGGAAATTCCTGAGCAGCACAACGGACTTGTGCACCTGGCATACCCACAGGAAAGCAACCTTCCTCCGCTCTTGCATGAAAAGCCGCTGAACGTCCGGCGGAGTTGAAGACAGGACGTACGCCATGTCTTGCTTCGCAAAAACCCGCTCCAGCACGCCAGACGGCAGAGCCCATTCTTGTAGCGCGCTCAGCGCCTGCTTCGCCTCGCGCAACGACTGCGCGCTTCCCGCGACAGGGCGAGCCCGCCGCGCGATCAGAAACAGAAGGACAAGAAGCCCTGCGCCCAGCAACAAGAAGAAAATCAGGTGAATCACGGGCGCGCCGCCTTCCCAAGAAGCGATCGCATGGCGCCAAGCATTCCCCTGGTCCTCGAAACAAGCGACTCATAGTCGTTTGCCAGCGCTGCTGCATTCGGGATCGGATTGGGAGAATAAGACCACAGGGCGATTGCCCATATGGCAACCGCTGCGTCATAGGAGAATGGTTGGATAGTCTTCCATCCGGCATCCAAGATACTGCCTGAATAGGACCGCAGGGCAAGGCTCATTAGGCTGGCCGCTATATATATTCCATACCCGACGACTATCCCCTTCAGATTCCGCCCCAAGGGGATGCGATAATGAAAGATCACAAACAGTAGAGCGAAGAGAATAAGCGCCTGAACGACCCGCAAGTCCCGCTCCAACTCCACCGTCGATGCCGCAGGAGACCAGCCGGGAACGATAAGCTCTCTAAGGCACACATATGCGAACGTCGCCGCGAAAACTGTGACGACCGCCCACCTTCCAAAGCGTTCGGCACCCGCATAGGGATCCAGCGCGTGCTTGACGATCTCTAGCATCACCCCGCATCCGACCACCAGCGTCACAAAATCCGTCGTCCAGTACAAGTACTGGTAATCGGATGGAAGGAAACGATATACAAGAAAAAGCAAACCGCTCGTCAAGAAAGTGGCGACGAGGTAGCTGTAGAAAAAAGGGTACTCCGAACGCATCTTCCAACGGCATGATCGAAAGAGAATCAGGCCATCAAGAAAAAGGCCTACCCACCAGATTGCTTGAGTTCGCATCCTCGAGCGCTCAGAATTCGCTCGCTAAAGATACAACGGATTTAGAGGGAAGAACTTCATTTTCTTCCCTCTATCCTCCGAAGCAACTAGCCTATGCTTCAAGCGCGAGCGGTATCGGGGGGGCGGGCGGCGCAGACCCGTCGAAGCAATAAGCTTGAGCCCCGAGCGGTATCGGGGGGGCGGGTGGCGCAGATCCGTCGAAGCAGCTAGCAAACACAGTAAACACAAATAGAAGCAGCCACATTCTCTTGATGTTCATGCGATTCTCCTTAAATTGGGAAAGCTGGAAATTTGAACCCAGCGACAAGTAGACGTGACAAACACTCAAAATGAGACGTACTTTTGGCTTGCTCGGTATACTAAGCAAGCTCTCTTTTTCTGGCGACGTATCGGAAGCAAGGCAGCTTCGGCTTGCAGCACAGCTACCGCGACTCCTCATTGAACCGAAGGCACTCAACTGCTCAGAATCTCGATATCTTTGCCTGAAAGCGTTCTCTGCTGTGAGTTATGGAATTGGAAACATTTCGGAAGATACGTATGGAGTTTCGCCCCGAAGACCTGCTCTAATTTGTTTAGGCGAACCGGAGCAATTTCATGGCTGAGACAAACTTTCAGGCGTCTCTCGACTCGGCTTCTATCCGTCCGGAGCAAATCCGCGACGGCCTGCGCAATGTCGAGCGCAGGCAATGGTGGTTGTGGTCCACCACCGTTCTCGTCCTTCTGCTGCTAACCGTGGGTGTCGCCTCGTTTGCCTTTCCCGCCATGCTGGCGCGGGAGCAATCCACCTACTCGTTTTACCTGAACCAGTCTGTGCGCGCGCTGGTAGGCATCGTGTTGGTTTTCACCGTCTACTTGATTTATCAGCAGACCCTTCTGATGCGCATGCGGCGCCAACTTGCCGATCAGATCGAGTCGCTCGCCAAAGTCGAGAGTCTTGCATCCGAGGTATTTAAGCTGGCTGCCCTCGATCAGCTCACCGGCTTGTACAACCGCCGTTCCGGCGAGCAGCGCCTGGAACAGGAAATGAGCCGGGCCCAAAGGCACGGCCGCCCGCTGACCATGTTGCTCCTCGATGTGGACGGGTTAAAACTGATCAACGACGCGCATGGCCACGCGGCGGGCGATCTCACCTTGCGGACCTTTGCCGACCGATTGCAGCGCGCGATTCGCGGTTCCGATTTGGCCGTCCGGCTTGGTGGTGACGAATTCATGGTGCTGCTGCCGGAATGTCGCGCCGAGGAAGTCCGCCACGTCCTGAGCCGCCTCGACGGCCTCGAGATCGAATACAATTCCCAGAAAATCCGGTGCCAATTCTCCTGCGGCTGGACGGATTACAGAGCGGGCGAAACGCTCCAGGAACTCCTGAAGCGCGCCGACGAAGCCCTGTACGCCAATAAACGCTCCGGAAAGAAATTGGCCGTCAGTCTTCAACCCGCTCCCATCCCCGTGTAGCCCTGTCACACGCTCCCTACTCTTCGCACCCGCCACCATGTTTAGTTCAGGAACACAGAAAGAAATTCTTCTTGCGCAGGCAGGGGGTGACTCGTAAGATACGCGCGTGTTGTAGGAAAAGGTACCCATGCCCAAGGAAAAGCCCAAGGTAAATATCGGCGAAGTCATCCGATCCTACCGGAACGATCGAGGCCTCTCGCAAGGCGACATCGAACGCCGCACCGGCCTGCTTCGCTGCTATCTCTCACGCGTCGAGAATGGCCACACGGTTCCTTCACTGGAAACGCTGGCCAAGATAGCCGAAGCCATGGAAATCAGCCTGGCTGATTTCTTTCCCGGCAGCGACACGCCGCAGGACCGCGAAACACGCAAGGTGCTGGGCGAGCTTTCCGAGGAAGAAATCCGCTTCCTCGCCGAGATCAAAAAGTATTCCACCACGCTCTCCGACGATGACAAGAAGCTCGTACTGGCCATGATCCGCAAGATGGCCACGATCACTCCGCCCGTCCAAAGATCGAAGTCCGCCCCCATTGCACGCCGCGCGGAGTTTTAAGTACCCAGCGTGTAACCCTGCCAACTCTCGGCGCACTACCTCAAGCGGCGCATAACGGTCGCTCGTCTCTATCAAACTGCCCGCCAGATTCGGTACAATGGACTTTAAATGACACAGCAGAGGCACAAGACAGTCGGAGTAAGAATCGGCAACATACAGGTCGGCGGCGGCGCGCCTGTGGTCGTCCAGTCCATGACGAACACGGATACCGCCGACATCGCTGCAACCACGCAGCAATGTTTCGAACTCGCGCAAGCAGGCTCGGAACTGGTGCGCATCACCGTGAATGTGCCAGAAGCGGCGGCAGCTGTGCCGGAAATCAAGAAGCGCCTGCTCGATGCCGGATGCGCCGTACCGATCATCGGAGACTTTCATTACAACGGCCACGTCCTGCTGACGAAATATCCCGATTGCGCCCGCAATCTCGACAAATACCGCATCAATCCCGGCAACGTGGGCCACGGCCAGCGGCGCGACGAGCAGTTCGCAACCATTTGCAAAGTCGCGCGCGACAATGGCAAGCCGGTGCGCATCGGCGTCAACGGCGGCTCGCTGAATCAAGAGCTCGTCATGCGCAAGATGCAGGACAACACGGATCGCGACCTCGGCAAGACGTCCGAAGAAATCATCAACGAGTGCATGGTGCTCTCGGCGCTCGAATCCACGGAGCTCGCCCTCGAATGCGGCCTGGGCAAGAACCAGATCATCATCTCCTGCAAGGTTTCGCGGCCTCACGACCTGATAGAAATTTACCGCGACCTCGCCCGCAAGACCGATCAGCCGCTGCATTTAGGACTGACCGAAGCCGGAATGGGCGCAAAAGGTCTGGTGTGGTCTGCAGCTTCTATGGGAATTCTGCTCGGCGAGGGCATCGGCGACACAATTCGAATTTCGCTTACGCCGCGTCCCGGAGGCGACCGTCGCGAGGAAGTGTACGCCGCGTGCGAGCTGTTGCAATCGCTGCAGCTGCGCACGTTCGCCCCGAGCGTCACAGCATGCCCCGGCTGCGGCCGCACGACGAGCACAACGTTCCAGGAACTGGCGGAAAGCATTCAAGGCTATATTCGCGACAAGATGCCGGAATGGAAGCGGCACTATGAGGGCGTCGAGGATTTGACGCTCGCGGTGATGGGCTGCATCGTGAACGGCCCCGGCGAGTCAAAGGCCGCCAACATTGGGATCAGCCTGCCGGGGACGGGCGAAGCGCCGCGCTGCCCCGTCTACATCGATGGACAAAAATTCACAACGCTCGAAGGGACTTACGAAGAACTGTCCGTGGCGTTTGAAAAACTCTTGGACGACTACGTCACGACGAAGTATCGCAAGCGCGAAATACCCCTCGCGCCTCAAACCGCGCCACCTACGCCGCCCACGAAATCATCTCTGCGCGTCCTCGCCTAGAAGCAAAACGAACCGCTATCTGCGATTTATTCGTGGCGAAGAGCTTCGAGCGGATCCACACGCGTCGCTCGCCAAGCGGGAATCGAACATGCCGCCACGGCGACGAGCAGCAAGAGCACGGAGACGCTCGCGAACGTGAGCCCATCGCTTGCGCCCACGCCATAGAGCAGGCTCGTCATCAGCCGCGTCAATGCCAGACCAGCCACGATGCCGATGCCAACACCCACGAGAACCGACCCAATTCCCTGCCGCAGGACGAGCTCCAAAATGTCCCGGCTCTGCGCCCCCAGTGCGACGCGGATGCCAATCTCGCGAGTGCGCTGCTGCACCGTGTACGAAATCAGTCCATACAGTCCGACCATGGCGAGAATCAGAGCGAGCCCCGCGAGGCTTCCACTCAAGTACGAGGGATAGCGCCGCAGAAAAACCGACGGCGATTGCTCGGCAATTTCCTCCAGGGATTGCGGCTGAATGAGCGGAAGCTGCGCGTCAATTTCGTGCAGCGCGGCTTGCGCGGTCCGCACAAATGCCGCGGGATCTCCCGAGGTTCGCACGACGTAACTCAGATAAGATGCAGGGCCTTGGTCGTTTGGAACGTAGATGACGGACGGCGGAGGAGCTGCCAAGTCAATCTCCGCAACGTTGCCGACAACCCCGACTATTTCCTGCCAGGGATTTCGGGCATCGTAGGTGAAGCGGATGCGTTTCCCGAGCGGGCTTTCCCCGTGGAAATACTCCTTCACAAAACTCTGATTCACGACAGCAATCCAGGGCGCTTCCCACGTATCCGTTGCGCGGAAAGTACGCCCCGCGATTAACGGGATCTTCATCGCCTGAAAATACGTGCTGCCAGCGCCGCGGATGTTGCATTCGTCCTCCTGGCCCGTTGGCGTGGGGCGGCCTTCCACCAGGAATCGAATCGTCCCATTGCCCCCGCTCAGAGGAATGCCGCTGATCACGCCTGCGCCTTCCACACCCGGCAAACTCAGAAGCTTCTCGGTGAATTGGTGCTCGAAGCGCACGTCAATGGGACTGGCGAATGGATACGCCTTGTCGCTGGGATACGATGTATCGGGCAGATTTACGCTAAAGGTAAGGACATTGTGTTCGGCAAAGCCGGGATCCTGGTGCAGGAGCGCGCGCAGACTTCGCAGCATCAGGCCAGCACCGGCAAGAAGAACCAGGGAAATCGCTATTTCGGCAACCACCAAGGCGTTGCGAAGCCGTGCATGGCCCGCGCTCGTGCCGCCGCGCGATTCGTCCTTCAGCACGTCGTCCAATGGCGATCTCGCGATGGAAAGTGCCGGCGCCAATCCGAAGAGGATTCCGGTGGCAAACGTCACCGCGCACAAAAAGAGAAATACGGGAAGGTTCAACCCCGCATCTCGCAGGAATGGCAGCGCCTGAAGCTGCGAATCCGGTATCGCGGCAATCAGTCCGTTCACGCTCCATTGCGCGCCCAGAAGCCCCACGGCGGCGCCGATGACCGAAAGCATCACACTTTCCGTGAGCAACTGCGCAAGCAGCGTGCCGCGCCCGGCACCCAGCGCCGCGCGGATGGCGAACTCCTTGCGCCGACCAGTCGAGCGCGTCATCAGAAGATTGGCCACGTTTACGCATGCAATCAGCAAAACAAAGCCCACCGCTCCCAGCAACACCAGTAGCAGAGGGCGTATCTTGCCGACAATCTGGTCGCGCAGGTTTCCCATCAGGAAAAAGGTGGAAGCATCCTCTTTGGGATACTCCCTGGCAAGCTGGGCCATTATGCCGTCAAACTCCGCTTTCGCTTGCGAGGGGCGGATGCCCGGCGCAAGACGTCCGACGACGCTGAGCCAGCGAAGATTCCGCCGACCGACGGCGTCCTCGCTGGGGTGCAGCGGAACCCACAGCCCAGCGGAATTCGCCGGGGCATACTCAAAACCCCTCGGCAGGACCCCGACGATCGTGGCAGGTTTATCGTCCAAGCGGATCGTGCGTCCAATCACCTTAATGTCGCCGCCGAATTCACTTCGCCAGAATGCATAGGTGAGTATCGCCACGTGGGGCGACACGTTCTGCTGGTCCCCGTCTACGAAGTCGCGCCCGAGGAATGGTTTCACGCCCAGCGTCGAGAAAAAATTCGTAGTGACCTGGGCGGCGTTAACAGTTTTGGGTTCGCCGTTTCCGCTAAGGGTAAATCCGTCGCCGCTCGTCGCAGCAAGCGCCTGAAAACTCTTCTCCGCGCGCTTCCAATCGAGGAAATCCGGGTAGGAGGCAGCCGTGTCGGAGAGATCGGGGCTGGGGTGTTCGTGCCGGTCTTCCGAGAGCCTGTAAAGATCTTCAGGCTGGTAATACGGCAATGGCCGCAACAGCGCCGAATAGACCACGGAAAAAATCGCCGTGTTGGCCCCGATGCCGAGCGCCAGGGTAAGAACCGTCACAGCGGTGAAGCCGGGGTATTTCGCCAGCATGCGGACGCCGTAGCGCAGATTTTGCCAAAGTGTGTTCACGGGCGCACCTCCGCCAGCCATTTCCTCTGCAAGCAAACGCCCAAGAAGCTTCGGGACAAATGCTGTAATTACAATACGTTGTAGGTATGGTTGCGGCTTGCCATCCGTAGCGATGCTCGCTTGTGGGACTTGGCGGTCACAGGCTGCTCAGACTCCCCCTCGAGGCTGTTTCCCGGAAAGAAATGCCTGGTGTGCGCTCCGCGACGGAAACGCATACTTGCGATAGACTCGCGAATATCGAGCAGCGGCGAGAATCCATGAACCCCTTCCATTCCGCGCGCGGACGATCGAATGTCTGACGCCTCGATCCCTTCATCACCTGCCAATCGCGGCTGGCAGCGTGGGTTCTGGAGCCTGATCGTCACTCAATTCCAGACTGCATTCAACGACAACGCGCTGAAGTTCCTCGTTATTTACATCGTCGTCGCCATGAATCTCGCGCCGGACGTGCGCGACCGCCTGATTCCCACTGTTGGCGCGATGTTTGCTCTGCCATTCATTCTTTTCTCGATGGCTGGTGGCAATTTGGCGGACCGCTACAGCAAGCGAGACGTAACGATCGCGACGAAATTCCTTGAAATCGCAGTCATGCTCTTCTTTATCGCCGGCCTTCTGTTGCGCAGCATTCCGATGCAATGCGCAGGCGTGTTTCTAATCAGTACGGAAGCCGCGATTTTCGGCCCATCGAAATACGGACTGCTGCCGGAATTACTGCCGGAGCGACGGCTTTCGTGGGGCAACGGCATCATCGAGCTCGGTACTTTCGTTGCGAGCATCGCGGGCACAATGTCGGCCGGCCTTCTTGCCGAGCATTATCGCGGACGCGAAGCCGTAGCCGGCGCGATGCTTCTTGTCTTCACATGCGTCGGACTATTCACCAGCACTGGCATTTCGCGTGTACCAGCGGCCGATCCAACCAAAACGTTTCGTTGGAATCCGCTCGGCGATCTCTTCACACAACTCAAAACGATTCGGGCCGATCGCGTGCTGGGCTGGGCCGTCCTCGGCAACTCGTACCTTTTCTTCCTGGCCGCACTTCTTCAGCTCACCATCATCGTATATGGTCACGACACGCTGCATCTCGACGAGTGGCACGTCAGCATGTTGCAAGCGGCGGTTGGCATGGGCATCGGCATCGGAAGCGTGTCAGCGGGCTATCTTTCCGGCGGAAAAATCGAATATGGTCTGATCCCGCTTGGCGGGCTCGGCATGAGCATTTTCAGCGCGCTGCTCTACTCGCCTCATCCGACGATCGCTTCCGCGGCCATGCACCTACTCCTACTCGGATTCTTCGGGGGCTTCTTCGCTGTGCCGCTCGGTGCCCTGATCCAGCATCGCCCGCGCCCGGAACAAAAAGGCGGGGTGATTGCCGCCGCAAATTTGTTTTCATTCATCGGGATCTTTGCTGCTTCAGGCGCCTACTACGTTTTTTCCACTGTGCTGCGGCAAAGTCCCGCAGGAATTTTCTTCGATGGTGCTGCGCTTACGGTGCTCGCGAGCGCCTACGCGCTCTACCTGTTGCCCGATTCGATGCTGCGCTTTGTTCTTTGGCTGGCCACGCACACGATTTACCGAATTCGCGTGGAGGGACGAGAAAATATTCCGGAGACGGGCGGCGCGCTCTTCGTCGTCAATCACATTTCGTTCGTGGACGCGCTGCTGCTGATCGCCTCGACCGACCGGCCGATCCGCTTCCTCTTCTACAAAGGCATCTACGATCTTCCCTACGTGAAGCCGTTCGCGAAGATGATCCGCGCGATTCCGATTTCGTCCGAGCTGCGCCCGCGCGACATGCTCAAGTCGCTGCGCGAGGCAACCGACGCAATCAAGGGCGGCGAGATCGTGTGCATTTTTGCCGAGGGCCAGATCACGCGTATCGGCCAGTTGCTTCCCTTCCGGCGCGGCATGGAGCGCATCGTAAAAGGCGTGGATGCGCCGATCGTGCCCGTGAATCTCGACGGCGTGTGGGGCAGCATTTTCAGTTTCGAGCGCGGGAAATTCCTGTGGAAACTTCCGCGTGCAATTCCCTATCCGGTCACCGTAAGTTTCGGAAAACCGATGCCCTCGACGGCTACCCCGTTTGAAGTCCGCTCGGCGGTGCAGGAACTGCAGACGGCCGCGTACCAGCATCACAAGTCGCGCATGCGGACACTGCACCGGTCTTTCGTCCGCACGGCGCATCGCCACCCCTTCCGGTTCGGATTGGGCGATGCGCGACGGCCGCGCATGAAATGGGGCGCCGTGCTGCTGGCTTCGATCCTTCTTGGGCGGCGGCTGCGAACCGCATGGGCCGGGCAAGAAATGGTCGGCATCCTGCTGCCGCCGTCGGTGCCGGGCGCGCTTGTGAATTTCGCGGCGCTGCTGGCGGGAAAAACTCCGGTCAACCTGAACTACACGTCGTCGAACGAAACGCTGGCATCGTGCGCGGAGCAGTGCAAGCTCGAAACAGTGATCACCACCCAGATGCTGCTCGACAAGATCCCGCTGAAAGTTCCCGGCAAGACGATCTTGATCGAAGAGGCGGCAGCCAAGCCGCGAATCGGCGAAAAAATCGCCGCCCTGCTGCTTTGGTTCCTTCCCGGTTTCTGGATCGAGCGAAGCTTGGGCGGGCGAACCGCCGTTCTCGACGATCTAGCCACCGTGATCTTCTCGAGCGGCAGCACGGGCGAGCCGAAGGGCGTGATGCTGACGCACTACAACATCGCGTCCAACATCGAGCAAATGGGCCAAACATTCCAGCTCGACAAAAAAGACACGCTGCTCGGCGTGCTGCCGTTCTTTCACTCATTCGGCTTCACGGTTACGCTGTGGTTGCCCGCAGTGCTCGGCGTGGGCGTGGCGTATCATCCGAGCCCGCTCGACCTGACCGCGATCAGCGAAATCGTCCGCGCGTATCGCGTGACGTTCCTGCTCGCGATGCCTACTTTTCTCCAAGCATACATAAGGCGCTGCTCGCCCGAGGATTTCGGCAGCTTGGAATATGTCGTGGTGGGCGCGGAAAAGCTTCCGGAGCGTTTGGCTGTGGCGTTCGAGGACCGCTTCGGTATCCGTCCACTCGAGGGCTATGGATGCACGGAATGCTCGCCCGTGGTCGCCGTGAATACACGGGATTATCGCGCGCCGGGATTCCGGCAAGTCGGCGGGAAACGAGGACACATCGGCCATCCGCTTCCGGGCGTCAGCGTTCGGATCGTGGATCCGGAAACGCGCGAGCCGCGCAAGGTGGGCACGCCAGGGTTGCTTCTGGTCCGTGGACCGAACGTGATGCAGGGCTATCTCGGCAAGTCGGAAAAGACGGCGGAGGTTCTGCAGGATGGTTGGTATGTCACCGGGGACATCGCCGCGGAGGATGAAGACGGCTTCCTGACGATTACGGATCGACTCAGCCGGTTCAGCAAAGTGGGCGGCGAAATGGTCCCGCATATCAAAGTGGAAGAGAAGCTGCATGAGATTGCAGGCTCAACGGAGCAGGTGTTCGTCGTCACAGGCGTGCCGGACGGAAAAAAAGGTGAGCGGCTGGTGGTTCTGCACACGCTCGCTTCCGACGAACTGGAGGCCACACTCGACAGGCTTGGCGAGTCTGGGCTGCCGAATCTTTGGATCCCGCGCGCAAACCAATTTTTCCTCGTTGATGAGTTACCCCATCTCGGCTCCGGCAAGCTGGATTTGCGGCGCGTGCACGAAATTGCGCTCCAGATGTCTCCCACGGAGCAGGCTTAATCAGACTCTTAAATTAAATGGCGTCCGTCTCTGTGCCTCAGCGTCTCCGTGGCAAATGCGCCCTAGAACACTGCCAGCTTCACGTGCAGGAACTTTTTCGGGTTCTGGCGAAAGTCGTTGAGCAGCAAACGCAAGTCGCCCGTGGCGCCGGTAAGGTTGTCGTAGAAATTCGGGTCGTTGAAGAATTTCCCCATGCTGCCCTGGGTCGAATTGAGTTTGGCGGAAGCGTCGCGCACGTTCGCAGAGGCATCGCGCAGATTATTGTAGAGTGTTTCATCCGTGGTGAGTTTGCCGAGCGTACCTTTGCCCGCGCGTACGTCAGTCAAAAGAGCATCGCCCTTCTCGATGACTCCTTTCGCGTGTTCGTAGACAGCAGGGTCATATACCAGCTTGCCGAGCGTGCCCTTTTGCTCGCGGACGGCCGTGGTAATGTCCTGGACGTTCCCGATCGTATCGTTGGCTTTTGCATAGAGTTCGTCGGAGGCTACGAGCTTGCCGAGGGTCCCCTGCCCCTGCTGGACCGAAGCTACCATGTTCTGCATTTTGCTGACGGTTGCATCGAGGTGATCGTAGAGCGAGGGGTCGTTCAAGAGCTTGCCTAGCGTACCCCTTCCTCTTTGCACCTGGTCAACGATCGAACGTATGTCCTCGGAGAGGGTGCCAAGGTTTTGCATCAGGTCGGCCCCGCGTTCCACCATTTGCTTCATGGCTGCTTCCTCGAATCCGGGAACAACGCCGTTGTTCGGAATCACCGTACCGGTAAGTCCGCGCGAGATCGTTACATAACGGTTTCCCAGCAAACCTGTCGTAATCAGGCTGGCCTTCGAATCGGTACGTATCTCATTCTGATATTTCTTGTCGATCCGCATCACCACCTGCACACTGTGCATCGCGTCTTCAGGCTTGGGATTCAGACGAATCGATTCGACGTTCCCGACCGCGACACCGTCAAGACTCACGTTCGCACCCTGGCTCAAGTCGTCGACCTCGGGCAGATACGTTATGACGCGGTATTTCGGCCCCCAAAAGCCGGTGCCGGTGACGTAGAAGATCGCCACCGCCAGGATGAACAAGCCTACGAGCACGAAAAGCCCCACTCGCAGTTCCGCCCACGTAAGTTGCTTGCGTTGCGCCATTGCATTCCCTCCTCAGGAAAATTGCAAAAAAACGAATTCACTCCGCGGAATCGAGGAATTTCTTCAGATATTCGTCCGATGTGTGCAGCAATTGATCGGCCGCACCCTCAAAATAAATCTTTCCGTCGCGCATCACGAGAATATTTGTGGCCGCCGCTTCTAAATGGTGAGCAGGCTGGGCGCCATTGCCGCCAGCGCGCACAACGCGGTTCGTTGCCTGATCGAAACGGTAAGCCGCGAGGCCGAAGGCATCCTGCACGCGCTGGGTCGCAAGCAGGGACGTCACGCCCTGCAGATCGCGGCCGCGCAGGATCAATGCAATGATCGTCTGCGAAGTTACCGGGTCGAGCCCCGCCGTGGGCGAATCGTAAAACACGAGAGGGGGGCGATCTACCAGCGCCCGCGCAATCGAAACGCGGCGCCGCATGCCGCCCGAAAGCTCGGCGGGATACTTCTCAATCGCAGCTTCCATTTCGACGAAGCGCAAGGCCTCGCGCACTCTCGTCTCGATTTCCGCTTCCGCAAGATTTTCTTCCTGGAGCCGGAACGCGACGTTCTCCTCGACCGTCAGCGAATCAAACAGGGCGCCTTCCTGGAAAACGAATCCGAGATGCCGCCGGAAATCGAGAAGGTTCCGTTCGGACATATCGCCGACATTCTGGCCCATTACCCAGACTCGGCCGCGGTCAGGACGAAGCAGCCCGGCAGCCAGCTTCATGATGACGGTCTTGCCCGAGCCGGATACACCCCAGAGGACTTTCGTTTCGCCCTGCTGAACTTCGAAAGAAACTCCGCGAAGAACGTCGTCCTCGCCAAAATTGATGTGGACATCCTTGAAGACAATGAGCGGCTCGCCCGGAACCAGTTCCCTCATCGGCGCCACCAGCGCCAGTGCGAGACGCGGTGCAACATGAAGGGATTATAGATGCAATGAGCCCAATTCGCAGCGCGCATTTCTGGGGCACCTGCGGCCGGCGTTACAGATTGAAGATGTATAAGAACAGCCGCGTGAGGAAGAAATCCACGACGAGGACCAAGACGGATGAAATCACGACGGCGGAAGTCGTGGCGCGGCCCACGCCCTGCGTCCCGCCTTTCACCCGCAGCCCTTGGTGGCATCCAACCGTAGCAATAATGAGGCCGAAAACGAATGGCTTCGAGAGGCCCATAAACAAGTCGCCGAAAACAAGTGCGTGTATGCAGCGCGTCCAGAACTGAACCGCACCCAGCCGCAATGTGAAATACGCGACGATGAATCCTCCAACGAGCCCTACAAAATCCGCCACCGCCACCAGCAGCGGCAACGTCAAAGCTGTCGCGATCACGCGGGGCGTCATTAGCTTGCGGATCGGGTCTGTGCCGAGCGCCCGCATCGCATCCACCTGCTCCGTCACGGTCATCGAGCCAAGTTCGGAAGCCATACCCGAAGCATTGCGCCCGGCAACGAGCAGCGCGGTGATCGTAGGACCCAGTTCGCGGACGAGCGCAAGCGACACCGCGTCGCCGGTGAGCGCCGTTTCCCCAAACCGCTCGAACTGCGAGGCTGTATTCAGCACCAAGACGCCACCAATGAAAAGGGAAGAAATGGCAACGATCGGCAGCGAGCCGACACCGATCAGGTCCATTTGCTCCAGCGTGTCATTCACGTAGTGAGGCGAAGTGAAAATATTTGTGACGGATTGGACAGCCAGGAGTGAATAATCCTGGATCGCGAAGAGTTGCCTCTTGAGTGCATCCCCAAGTACGGCAGGGACGGAGGGAGTTTCGCTGGCGTCAATCATCGGGTGGTCTCGGCCGACCGGGATTCCGCCGAGTCCCGAAGCGTAACGTCCGCTGCGCATTGCGTCAAGCAATCATCCGGGCGTTATCGCGTCTCAAGCTACCCAGCCTCCGCCCTGCTTTACGAGCGCGAATACGTCCGGTAGAATTACCGATTTGCGTGTGCCCACCGCGGCGCATAAATGAACATGTTGCGATTCATCACTGCCGGGGAGTCTCACGGGCAGGCGCTGATTGCCTGGATCTCGGGTCTTCCGGCTGGCGTGCCGGTGGGCGTCGAGTTCGTTCAGCGCGAACTGCACCGCCGCCAATTGGGCTACGGCCGGGGAGCGCGGCAGCGAATCGAGAAAGACACGCCGGAGTTTCTTTCTGGTGTGCGCCACGGCAAGACGATTGGCGCGCCGATCGCGATTCGCATTGAGAACCGTGATTGGGCAAATTGGGAGAAGGCTCTGCCAGTGGAAGACACGGACGGCGCGGACGCGGCGCAGCGGCCGCTCACCGCTCCGAGGCCGGGCCATGCGGATTTGGCTGGCGCGTTGAAATTCAATTTCCGCGACGCGCGCTATGTGCTCGAGCGCGCTTCGGCGCGAGAGACGGCAGCGCGCGTGGCAGCCGGCTCACTTGCAAAGCTGCTGCTGCGTGAATTTCAAGCGGCGGTACTGAGCCACACGATTGCGGTGGGTCATGCCCGGCTCGAGCGAGATGCCACCTGGGAAGAAATCGAAACGGCGTGCGACAATCTCGAATCTCCGCTGCGCTGCGTTGACGCCGCGGCTGAAGCGCAAATGAAGGCCCAAGTGGATCAAGTCCTGCGCGCCGGCGATTCCGTCGGCGGAATTTTTGAAGTTGTCGCCCATGGGATTCCACCAGGTTTGGGCAGTCACGCGCAGTGGGACGAGAAACTCGACGCCCGCCTGGCGCGCGCACTCATGTCCATTCAGGCCGTGAAGGCGGTCGAGATTGGCACCGGCGTCGCGAATGCGGCGAGCTACGGGTCCGAGGTGCAGGACGAAATCCGCTACGATCAGACGGCCAAGCGCTTCGCGCGTTCGTCAAACCGCGCCGGAGGTTTGGAAGGCGGAATCACGAACGGCCAGGACGTCGTTCTGCGGGGCTATCTTAAGCCGATTTCGACACTCCGCCGCCCGCTTCTCACCGCCGACTTGAAAAGCAAAGAAGCAGTGAAGGCGGCTTACGAGCGATCGGACGTTTGCGTGGTTCCTGCGGCGGGTGTCGTTGGCGAGTCCATGGCGGCGCTGGAACTGGCGGGCGCTTTCATCGAGAAATTCGGCGGCGATTCGCTTGGCGAGATGCGCCGTAATTTTGAAGGCTACCAGAAACAGCTGGACCAGTTTTAGCGTTTTGAGATTTCGAACGTGCAACTCGATAGCTGATGAAGGCTCATGATCCGTAAGATAGTCAAATACGGCGACCCGATACTCGAAACGCCCACGAAGCGCATCGAGAAGTTCGATGACGCGTTGCAGGAGCTCGTCATGGACATGTTTGAATCCATGTATGCCGCGCAGGGGGTGGGGCTTGCCGCCCCGCAAATCGGGGTCAGTCAGCGCATCACGGTGATTGACGTCAGTCTCGGAAAGAATCCCGATGCCAAGCTCGTTTGCGCCAATCCGGAAATCATTCACGCCGAAGGGGAGCAGCGCGAAGAGGAAGGCTGCCTGTCGTTGCCCGGCTTTCGGGGTTATGTCGCCCGCCCTCAATGGGTCACCATTCGTGCCCAGGATGCGGCTGGAAAACAATTCGAAATGCGCGGGGAAGGACTTCTTGGCCGCGCCTTTTGCCACGAGATCGACCATCTCAATGGGGTTCTGTTTATCACCCACCTCAGCATGCTGAAGCGAGACATCATCAGGCGCAAAATCCGCAAACTCAAAAAAGCCGGCGATTGGTAACCGGGCCATGCCGCTAAGAATCGTTTTCTGCGCCACGCCTGCTTTTGCTGTGCCTGCGCTCCGGTATCTGATCTCTCAACCTGAATTCCAGATCGAAGGAGTCGTTACGCAGCCCGATCGCCCCCGGGGCCGCGGACAGGAAACCTCGAGTTCGCCGTTGAAAGACGCCGCGCTCGAGGCCGGGCTCGCCGTCTACCAGCCGGAGAGAATCAAATCGGAATCGGCGATGGATTTTTTCAAGCGCGTCGCCCCGGATGTAGTCGTCATCATCGCGTACGGCCAGATTATTCCCGCCGGGCTCATAGACCTCCCGCGGCTCGGATGGATCAATCTGCACGCGTCGCTGCTGCCAAAATATCGCGGCGCTGCGCCCATTAACTGGGCAATTGCCAACGGCGAAACTCGCACAGGCCTAACCACGATGCGGATTGACCCCGGCCTCGACACCGGCCCCATACTCCTCAAGCACGAAGTGGACATCGGCGCCGATGAGACCGCTCCTGAATTGGCCGCGCGTCTGGCCGAAGCAGGCGCACCGCTCATGGCCGACACCTTGCGCGGCCTTGAGCGCGGCGACATCACAGGCTGGCCGCAGGACAATTCGCGAGCAACGCTTGCACCGCTGCTCAAGAAAGAAGACGGCCGCATCCAGTGGAATTCGCGCGCGCAAGAGATCTACAATCGCATTCGCGCATTCCAACCCTGGCCCGGGGCCTTCACCACCTTTCGCGGCAAGCAGTGTCACATCTGGGGCAAGCACACGCCTATTGCTCACAGTGATACGCCAGGCGCAATTCTATCGCTCGGTAGCGATACCTTCATCGCATGCGGAGGAGGTACCTCCCTGCAGCTCGAATTCGTTCAGCTTGAAGGACGCAAGCGCGTTTCCGCCCGTGAATTCTCGAGTGGCGCCCATCTCACATCAACTGACCGCTTTGGCAGCTAATCATTCGCGCGGGCTTCGCCGCGAACTCGTTTCTTTTCGCTTCCCTCTCTCGCACGTTCTCTGTTTTGATATTCCGGGATGGCGATTAGCCCTGCTCGAAAGATTGCTTACGAAGTCCTTCGCCGCGTCGAGTCCGAAGGCGCATACGCGAGTGATTTGCTGCATGTGGAACTCGCTCGCAACATCAAGCCCAAAGACGCCGCCCTTGCAACTGAACTGACCCTCGGCGTTCTTCGCTGGCGCCGCCTGCTCGATTTTCTTCTCGGCCGCCAGCTCAAAAAGCCCGTGGACAAGCTGGATCTCCCGGTCGCCCTTTCGCTCCGTCTCGGCTTCTACCAGCTCCGTTTTCTCGGGAGAATCCCCGCTCGTGCGGCCGTGAACGAATCCGCCGAACTCGTCAAGCGCGCAAAGAAGTCGTCGGCCGCGTCGCTGGTGAACGCGGTCCTGCGGCGCGCGGCCGAAGATGCTAAAAAGCCGGCCGCGGAGTTTCTCCCGCCCGGGCTGACGCGGGCCGAACGGTTGGCAATCCTGCATTCGCACCCGGACTGGATTGTTGAGCGCTGGCTCTCGCGCTTGGGCGAATCGCGAACGATTGCGCTCCTCGAAGCAAACAATCGAACGCCGCGCCTGGCTTGTTCCTTGAATGTGGCTCAGGTCTTCGGGCCTGAGGGTTCCGCTGTCTTAGCACCTGCGGAATCCAAGCTTGATGACATTCTCGCCACCCTCAAAGAATCCGGCCTGCATGTCGAGCCAGGAATCTTGCTGAAGAGCGCGATTGCAGTAACTGGCGGAAGTCCCTCGCGCACCGAAGCGTTTCGCAAGGGATGGATTTCGATTCAGGACGAAGCCTCGCAGGCAGTCCCGCTTCTTCTCGGCGTCCAGCCGGGAGATTCTGTCCTTGATTTCTGCGCCGCACCTGGCGGAAAGACGGCACCTCTGGCGCGCGCTGCCGGCCCGGAAGGTCTCGTCATAGCCGCTGACCGTTACGCGCATCGTCTCCGGGCCGCCCGCGCACAATTCGAACGCCTCGGCCTTGCTCGCATTCACCTCATTGAACTCGACGGCGAAAGGCCGCTTCCCTTCCGCGCCCAGTTTCGGCGCATCTTGCTTGACGCGCCCTGCTCCGGCACCGGAACACTCGCGCGCCATCCCGAGATTCGCTGGCGCCTGCGCCCCGATCAGCTTGCCGAATTCCACCGCCTGCATGTGGCGTTGCTCGGAAATGCGCTTTCCGCATTGGCGCCCGCCGGAAGGCTTGTGTACTCCACCTGCTCAATGGAATCCGAAGAGAACGAAGATGTCGTTGCGGAGGTGCTGCGCACGTTGCCGGCGATTCGGCGCGTCCCGTCAACGGAAGTCTCGAGCGCCCTCGCTCCACACTTGGCTGCCGAAGTTGATGCGGCAAACCTGCTCGACGCACATGGCTACTTCCGCACTTCGCCTGCCGCCCAGCGCACAGACGGCTTCTTCGCTTCCCTCCTTGAAAAGCGGTAGAACTTCTTCTCCATCGCAATCATGTGTTTACGTGAATGTAAGAACACTTTGCCGAAAAATCCCCTCAACGCTCGAAGGGCGCTAGTTTATATTCTCATCATGTCCACTGCGGATGCGAAAACGCAGGTACTCGCCCCACAGCTCGATGCCCTTGCTGCCAAAGCAGCTTCGCAGGAAGAACTGATGAAGGGGATCGTCAAGTTGCTGCATGGAAATCTGCTCAAATACAACTGGGTCGGCTTCTACATGCTGGAAAAAGAAGGAAAGGAAGACATCCTTGTTCTCGGCCCGTTTCGGGGCACGATGACACCGCATACTCGCATTCCGTTGAACCAGGGTATCTGTGGAGCCGCCGCCTCTACCGGCAAGACTGTCGTGGTGGACGACGTCAGCGCCGACCCGCGCTACCTAGCCTGTTCGGTCGAAACGAAATCCGAGATTGTCGTGCCGATTTTCGTGCAAGGGAAAGTTGTCGGCGAACTCGACATTGACAGCCACTTTCTCTCCGCCTTCGGAACCGAGGATCGCAAGCTTTGCGAGCACGCTGCCGCCATTCTCGGCCGCTGGATTGAGACTCATTCCTGACGTGAGATTTTTTCGCGGAACTGAGATAGCCTGAGCACTCCATAGCTGCCTCCTCTGCCAGCGGCTGAAGTCCACAGGTGTTTACGCACACACATCCTTGAAATTTGCCCTCGGTCGTTGCTACGCTCGTGGTGGAAAGCAGGGTGCGCATGTACAAACCACAGCGGGCAGCGCCAATCGAAACCCACGAGGATTTGCCCGGCCAAGTCATTTCGGAAATAGTGCAGAAGCTGAAGTGAGCTAACTCGCTGAAAACAAAGAGCAGCGCACCTCGCGGATCGGGAATAAATTGCCAGCTAAGAGCGCGGCCCAAGCGCACACACGAACGGTTAATGAGGGTTCTTAGACCATGACTCTGCGTCAACACCTCGAATGGCTCTTCCGCCTTGCTGGGATGATCTTCATCCTCGCGTCCGTGGCGTTCCTGAGTGCTCTGATGACAATGCGGTTGGCTATCCAAGGCCGCGAGGTCGCGGTACCTAATGTCGCCGGAAAGAAATCGGTCGAAGCGCAGCAAACACTGCAAGGGCGCGGCGTCGGAATGAAGATCGAAGACCGCATCTACAATCCGGCGCCTCTGGACACCGTCGTCCGGCAAAGCCCTTCGGCGGGAACTCGCGTGAAGGTGGGACAGTATGCGCACGTTGTCTTGAGTCTTGGCCCGCAGGTCGCCACCATTCCGCCGCTCGAAAATCGAAGCCTTCGCGGAGCGCGGATCGAGTTGCTTCGCAGCCGGATGCAGGTGGGTGAGATATCGAGCGCCTATCTCCCTGGCTGGCCCGAGGAAACGGTCATTCAGCAGATTCCTGCTCCCGGAACGACCGATGTGACGAGCCCGCACGTGGACCTTCTGGTAGCTCTCGGCTCGCGCCCGCCCGCCTACATAATGCCCGATCTGACGGGCCAGCCGCTCGGGGAGGCCGAATCGAAATTTAGAGGGAGCGGCATCAGAATATCGAGCTTCACCCTTACTCCCGCGCCCGGCGTGCTGCATGGCATGGTTGTTGGACAGGCGCCACCACGGGGCTCGCGGGTAGACGCCAACGTTCCCATCGAATTGCGCGTGGCGGAATGATTTCTACTCGCTCACGATTCGAACCGCGCGCTTGCGTCCGGAGCGAATTTCGCAGATCGCTGGGTTCGCGCCGCGAATCCCCGGTACCAGCTATGTTAGAATCCGCGGTAATCTTATGACATACGCAAAGGTTGAAATCGCGCCATCCATCCTCGCTGCAGATTTCTCGCGGCTCGGCGAGGAAGTGCGCAAGGTCGAGGAAGGCGGCGCAGGCGTCCTGCACGTAGACGTGATGGACGGCCGCTTCGTGCCCAACATCTCCATCGGAATCCCCGTTGTGGCGTGTTTGCGCAAGGCAACCCGGCTACCGCTCGACACGCATCTGATGATTGTCGAGCCGGAAAAATACATCGAGGAGTTTATTCGCGCGGGCAGCGATCGCATTCTGATCCATCAGGAAGCGACGGTGCATTTGGACCGCGCGCTCGCGATGATACGCGAGCATGGAGCGCAGGCTGGCGTGGTGATCAATCCGGCGACGCCTGTGGCCATGCTCAGTGAGGTCCTCGACAAGGTGGACACGGTTTTGGTGATGTCCGTCAACCCGGGGTTCGGGGGTCAAAAGTTCATTCCCGGAGCTCTGCATAAGATTAGCCAGCTGAACGAATGGCGCACGCGATATAATGGGGCGTTCCGGATCGAAGTGGACGGGGGAGTCGATCTCGAGAACGCGGCGGAATTGGCAAAAGCCGGAGTGAACACGTTCGTCGCGGGAACCTCGATCTTCCATCAGCCCGATCCCGCTACTGCGACGCGCCAGATGCACAAACTTGCAACCGATGCGATCAGCACGCGAGTCTGAGCGTGCCCGGATCCAATCATGGGGGCTTAGACGTCTGATGTCTGGAACTCACACGAAAAATCGCCTGTTCCTGATTGCCACTTTGGGCGTTTGCCTGATCAACAGCGGCTGTTTGATGGGCGGCAAGAAAACGGCGAAGGCACAGAAGACGCAGAAGAGCAAGACCGAAGACCTCAATGCGTCCGCCGAACCCGACAAAGTGCTGTACGACCGGGCTATGGCTGACATGAAGAAGGCCCGCTACACCGAGGGCCGATTGAGTCTTCAGACGCTTATCAACACCTACCCCGACAGCGAATACCTCGCCAAGGCAAAGCTCGCGCAAGCGGACTCCTACTACAAAGAGGGCGGAACGTCGAACCTGACGCAGTCCGTCTCCGAGTACGCTGACTTTCAGACCTTCTTCCCTTTTTTGGACGAAGCAGCCTATGCGCAAATGCAGATTGGCATGGCGCATTATCGAATGATGGAGAAATCCGACCGTGACACAACACAAGCCTATGCCGCGGAAGACGCGTTCCAGGCATTCCTGTTGAAGTATCCGCAGAACGCTCTCGCGCCGCAGGCCGAACAGCATCTGCGTGACGTCCAGGAGGTCTTGGCAGACGGCGAGTTCAAGATCGCGAGCTTCTATTTCGTCAAGCAGGACTATCGCGCTTCCGGCGCACGCCTTGTCGAAGTCACGGACCGTTACCCCCTGTATAGTGGCAGCGATCAAGCTCTGTGGATGCTCGGTGACGTTTACCAGCGTGCCAAGCAGATGTCCAAGAACGAAGATGACAAGAATCACTGGGCCGACCTGGCCGGGAAGTGTTACGACCGCATCCTTCAAAGCTATCCACTCTCAAAATACGCGCAGGATGCGAAGGCCCGCCTCACGTCGATGGGGATGCCGGTGCCCGCAGCCGATCCCGACGCCGTGGCTCGCATGCAAAAGCAACAATTGTACGCGAAAGCCCACCGCCCCAACCCTCTGAAGAGAGTGGGGATGGATGCCTTGAAGTCCAGTCCCGATGTGACCATGGCCGCGCGCAGCGGAGCGCCGAATCTGAACCCGCCGACCGACGCCGTCTCCGCCACCGATATCCTGAAACCCGGCGCTACCGGCCCAACCTTTGGCGTGTCCGCTGCCAGTACCTCCGACTCGGGAACAGCCGACTCCGGAACTGTGGACGAGGGCGGTGGATCTTCCGTGGTAACCAGCGGCGGAAACGCGCCCACAGCCGCGGCGGGAGCACAGATTATCGCCGCTCCCAATGCCGTTGCGCCCGGCACTACGGGGCCGAATACGCCGCCGTCCAATGGTCCTATTAACAACGCTGCACCTGCCAATCCCGGCGCGGCCAATCAACCTGCTCCTGCCACACCGGTAAATTCACCCGCGCCGAATCCGGCACCGAATAACGCGCCCCCTGCCGTAACTGCCCCTCCACCCGCCCAAGGCAATGCCGCAGCAAGTTCACCCCCAGCCGCAGCAGGAACTACAGGGCAAGCCGGAACTCAGGCCAGCGGCCAGTCTTCGAGCGCCCAGCAAAAAGACAGCGCCGCCGATCCCAAACAGGAATCCACGAGCAAGAAGAAGAAAGGCCTCCACAAGCTTATCCCGTGGTAATTCTGTTGTTTACCCCCTGCTAACAACTGAGGCACGCCTGTACCTCGTGTCGGTTGACGCCTCTACCCGGCAGTGTTGCAATAGTTAGAGTGAAAGGGGTGTGCGTGTCTCAGCGTGGGCGCGCCGCCAGGGGATTCACGTGCCTAGAATTCTCGTCGCCGACGACAATACCAACATTCAGAAGATGGTTGCGCTTGCTTTCGAAGAGCGCGGCATCAGCGTCACTGCCGTCGGCAATGGCGAAGCGGCCGTTCGCCGCTTGCCTGATTTGAATCCCGACCTGGTTCTTGCGGACGTTTTCATGCCTGTGCGCAACGGCTACGAAGTTTGCGAATTCGTGAAGAAAGACACGCGGTTCGCGCACATCCCCGTCATCCTGCTTGTCGGCGCATTTGATCCGCTCGATGAGAAAGAAGCGAGACGCGTGGGCGCCGACGGCGTGCTGAAGAAGCCGTTCGTTCCACCGGATCCGCTGATCGCGATGGTTACGTCGGCGCTGGAAAAGAATCCGAAGCTGGCCGCGGAGCTCGCGAAGGCGAAGGATGTGGTCGTCGAACCACCCAAACCGGTGGAACCCATTCTCGAAAATGCCATGAAGCGCGAACCCGCTCCCCTGCCCAGCTTCCCGGAACCGACGCCCGAAGAAGCCGCCGCCATTTACGGATTTGGAAAAGGCATCCGCGCTTTGGATGACGAGCCTGAAGTGAAAGAGGCAAAACCGCCTGTACTTGAAACGAAAGAAGGAAAAGACGACGAAGAATTCGATGGTGCGGCAACGACCCGGGATTGGCGGCGCACGGCCGGCCTGGATCTCGAAATTCCGGAAGGCACGACAACGGACACACCGAGCTATTCCTTCGGACGCGATTCTTCGCCGATCACCTTTCCGTCTGAACGAGATATTCCGCCCCGCCATATTTCCGAACGGGAAATTTCGAGCCAGGAAGCGGCCGCCGAAAACGTTGCTACCGTCCGCGCGCCCGCAGCAATCGAAGGCGCTGTCGAAGCGCCGTCCGTGGCGAGCGCAGGAGAGCCGAAACCCACTCCGGCAGTGGGCTTCTTCAGACGCGCGGAACACCAGCCAGTAATTGCCCCTGCCGCTTCCGAACAAGTTTCCGAGCCGGCATTTGCAAAGTCCGAGGAAAAAATCGAAGAAGCTCCGGCGACAACTTCCGAAGCCCCTTCCGAAATTCGTTCCGACGTTCGCGCGGAAACTGTTCCGGCGCCACGCACCACCGAATGGATGGAAATGATGTCGCCCGCTCCCGCCGAAAACCGGGCGGGCGGATGGTGGACCGACGCGATTGCGTCGGATGCTCCGGCTTACGATTGGCGGAACCAGACCGCCGCAATTTCGGAGGCCTCGCCCGCGGCAACAACTGTTTCTGAACCCGTCACGGAAGCACGTCACGAATCCGCCGAGACTTCGTCGAACCATGACGGAGCAAACCAGGACGACGATTCTTTCTTCGCCTTCGCCCCTGCGCCGAATGAATCTCGCTCAGAACTTCCGCCTCCTGTTGCGGACGAGATTCAAACAACGGTACGGGAAGCCGTCTACGAGGTGTCTCAAGAATCCGAGTCATCTTCGGAATCAAGTTCAGCATCCAGGCCCGCACCTGATTTCGGTCACGAAATTCTTGTTCCACCCGCCGATGCGGAACTTTCGCACGAAGCGCCGCAGGATCAAGCCGCGCCCTTGGCGTTTGAGAAACTGTTCGCAGAGAGTCAGCCGTCCGCCGTGGCCGAGCAGTCTTTGCCGCAGCAAGAAGCACCTGAACCGCCGCAGCGTTTCCTGCCGCCGGCCGCCGAGCAATTCTCCGATTCCGCTGCAGAGGAAGCTATTGCGCGCGCTGAAATCTCGTCGTTCGAATCCGAATCCGCTTCAACCGTATTCAGCGAGCGGATTCCCACCGCGCCGCCGCCGAACCGTGAAGCTCTTGCAGACATTCCGTTCCTAATACCGCCTCCTCCGGTGATTGATTCGAGCACCGTGGATGCCGTGGCCCAGAGAGTGCTCGAGCGGCTCGATCCGCAGCTCCGGAACCTGCTTTCGAAGGACGGATTAAAGTCGCTGGTCGAGAATATGCTCCAGCAAGAGATCGAGAAAAAGACGAAGTAGCGTTCCCTGCCTCTCAACCTTGTAGAAGTCCGGCCCTCATCGTGGAAAAACTGAAGTGGGGATTCCGGGCACCTTACCCACCACGCTTTCGACCTGCGATTGACGCCTCCGCAGCCGCCGCTTATATTGAATGTTTCGCCTCAGCAGCAAATTCAAGAACGTAAGGGATTCGATGGGCCGCGAAATACCCAAGGCGTACGAGCCGCAGGAGATCGAACAACGCTGGGCGAAAGCTTGGTTTGACGGCGGTCTTTTCCGCGCCGAGAACTCGCGCGGCGATTCAGGACGTACTTTCTCGATTGCACTTCCTCCTCCGAACGTCACGGGCTCGATTCACATCGGCCATATGCTCGAGCACACGCTGATTGACATGCTCGTCCGCTGGCACCGCATGCGAGGTGACCGCACCCTCTGGTTGCCGGGGATGGACCACGCCGGAATTGCGACGCAGTTCGTGGTCGAGCGCATGCTCGCGAAAGAAGGCATCAAGCGCCAGGACTTGGGACGCGAGGAATTCGAGCGGCGCGTGTGGAAATGGAAGGCGGAAAGCGGCGGCGTCATCAAGGGGCAGATGATTCGCCTGGGTGCGTCGTGCGATTGGACGCGCGAGCGCTTCACGCTCGAGCCGGCGCTCTATCGCGCGGTGCTCGAGGCGTTCCTGCGGCTGTATCGCGAAGGCTTGATTTACCGCGGGCGCTACGTCGTGAACTGGTGCCCGCGCTGCATGACGGCGATCAGCGATCTGGAAGTGGTGCACACGGAGCGGCAAGGCAAGCTCTGGTACATCCGCTACCCCGTTGTGGGTGCGCCGGGTGAATATCTCGTTGTCGCCACCACGCGGCCGGAAACGATGCTCGGCGATACGGCGGTTGCGGTGCATCCGGATGACGAGCGATACCAGGGATTTGCAGGCAAAAAAGTGCTGCTGCCGCTGATGAACCGCGAAATCCCGGTAATCCCGGACTCGCACGTGGACCGAGAGTTCGGCACCGGTGTGGTGAAGATCACGCCGGCGCACGATCCGAACGATTTCGAAGTTGGCCAGCGCCACAGCCTGCCCGAAATTGACGTGATGACCAATGACGCTCACATGAGCGCCGAGGCCGGGAAATATTCCGGACTCGACCGCTACGAGGCGCGCAAAAAGATCGTGGCGGATCTCGAAGAGCTTGGCTTGGTCGAGCGCGTCGCCGACCACACCCATTCCGTGGGGACGTGCGACCGCTGCAAGACGGAAATCGAGCCGCGGATTTCGACGCAGTGGTTCTGCAAAATGAAGCCGCTGGCCGAGCCCGCCAAGCAGGGAGTGCTCGACGGTTTGATCGAGGTGGTCCCGGAGAATCAGCGCACAATCCTGCTGCAATGGCTCGAAAACATCCGCGACTGGTGCATCTCGCGGCAGCTCTGGTGGGGCCACCGGATTCCGATCTGGCATTGCGCCGAATGCAAAGAAATGGTCCCGGCGACGGATTCGCGCGTCGAAATTGTGGACGGACACGCGCGCGCGGCAAGCGTGCCGGTGAAGTGTCCGAAGTGCGGCGGGTCGAAGCTCACGCAGGATACCGACGTCCTCGACACGTGGTTTAGCTCAGCGCTTTGGCCTTTCTCGACCCTGGGCTGGCCGGACGAAACCGAGGACCTCCGCGCGTTCTATCCGACGAGCCTGCTCATCAGCGGCTACGACATTCTGTTTTTCTGGGACGCGCGCATGATCATGATGGGGCTGAAGCTGTATCCCGGCGCGCCGGCTGAGCGCATCCCCTTCCGCCGCCTTTACGTGCATTCGCTGGTGCGCACGGCGGAAGGCGCGAAGATGTCGAAGACGAAGGGCACGGGCGTCGATCCGCTTCAGTTGACCGAGGAGTTCGGCACTGACGCGCTGCGCTACATGCTCGCGAGCATGGCCGCGCCCGGCACCGACATCCTCCTGCGCGAAGACCGCATACTCGGCGCGCGCGCGTTTGCGAACAAAATCTGGAATGCCGCGCGCTTTCTGTTTGTCAATCTCGAGAAGATCGAGGCACAGGGTGTGACGCTCGAAGAATTGGCGTCGCCCGAGATTCGCAAGAAAGCGCCGTACGAGATCAAGGGGGAGGGCTCGCTCGCGCATCGCTGGATTTTTTCGCGGCTCGCGGCCGTGGTCGCGCAGGTCAACGATGCTCTCGAGAATTTCCGTTTTCATGATGCTGCGCAGACGATCTACCACTTCTTCTGGGGCGATTTCTGCGATTGGTACATCGAATGGGTAAAACCGACGCTAATCTCTGATAATCGAGACGTTGCGATACCAACCTGGCAGAATATCTTTGCGGCCTTCGATGACGCTCTTCACTTGCTCCATCCCGTTATGCCGTTTCTTACTGAAGAGCTTTGGCACCGCTTACCTCAGCCTGCAGGAGCATCATCGATCGCCCTCGGCGAATTCCCAAAACGTCGTCTTACAGTGGACTCCAACCCTGCTCCAGAGTTTCCGTTCCTTCAAGCAATCATTCTCGCTGCGCGCAACATCCGCGCCGACATGAAACTCGATCCGAAGCGCAAAATCCCAGCTGAATTGTCGATCGCGAGCCCATGGGACCGGCAGCTTATCGATCAAAATCTGGATCCGATACTGCGTTTGGCGACTCTCTCTGAATTGAAGATTGTCTCTGGGCCCCTCAATCCTGCCGGTGGCGCGATTCGCTCGACAGGAAGATTCGATTTGCGCGTCGCACGTGGCGAAGGCGAAGACAAACAGACTGAGCTTGCGAAGTTGAAAAAGGAGAGCGAGCGCCTGGCGAAGGACATCGAATCGAAGAAGAGCCGTCTTGCCGACGATTCCTTCCGCCAGAAGGCGCCGGCGGATATCGTCCGCAGCATGGAAGCCACGCTGGCGGAACGTCAAATTGAATATCAAAAGCTGCTCGACCGCCTCGCGCAATTGGAGTAGACCTACAGCCTCAGGCCTGAACGCCCTTCTCTCATCAGGGCAAGCCTGAGCTCCTAGAATATGGCGACGACAAAGCGAATGGCAAACCTGCCGGGCACCACCGACCGGCGCATTGACGCGCTGCTGACGCTGCTCGTCGAGAACTCGACGATTGTGATCAGCGGCGCGAAAATCGCGAAGGAAATCGGACAGACGCGGCAGCAGGTGTGGCGCTGGGTGCAGACGCTGCGCGAGCTCGGCGTCCGGGTGAAAGGTCACCCGCGGACGGGCTACCACCTCGAAAGAATTCCGGACATCCTGGTTCCGCAACTCCTGATCCATAGCTTGCACGGCACGGTCTTCGCGCGGCACATCTATCATTTCTTCAAAGTGGACTCGACAAACACGGTGGCGATGCAACTCGGCGAACAGGGCGAACCTCACGGCGCCGTGGTCCTCGCCGAAGAGCAGACGGCCGGGCGCGGACGCGCGGGACGCAAGTGGATTTCGGAGAAGTCCGCGGGAATTCACTGCACGGTTCTCGTCCGGCCGCGAATCTCTCCTGCCCATGCGCCGCTCCTAACCCTGGTGGCCGGTCTCGCCGCACGCGATGCCGCTGCCGAGGAGCTTGATTCCCTTCCCGACATTCGCTGGCCGAACGATCTGCTGATCGGGGGGCGCAAATTCTGCGGAATTCTCACCGAGATGCACGCCGAGCCGGACCGCATACACTACGCCGTCATCGGCATCGGGATGAACGTCAACCAGGCAAAGATGCCGGCGGAGCTGGCGGACATCGCAACGTCGTTGCGCATGGAGACGGGGAAAACTCATTCGCGGCTCGAGCTGCTGATCCGGTTGCTGCGCCACCTGGACCGCTACTACAATCTATTCCTCGCCGAGGGGGCCGAGCCGATCCTGCGGCGCTTCGCCGAGGTGTCCAGCTATTTTCAGGGGAAGCACGTGAAGATTTCGACGGCGACGGAGACGTTTACGGGCATGACAGCGGGACTCGAATCGAGCGGCGTGCTGCGCGTGACGCGCGACGACGGCCGCGGCGTCGAGCCCGTACTTTCGGGCGACGTGGAAGAGGCATCGTAATGCTGCTGACGATGGACGTGGGAAACACGAACACGGTGCTGGGCGTATTCCGCGGCAAGGAGCTTGTTGCGAACTGGCGGCTCACAACGGCGCGCGACCAGACGGTCGACGAATATGGCATCCTCACGCGCGATCTTTTCACGCTGGCGTCGCTCGAGCCGAGCGAAATCGGCGGCGTGATTATCAGCTCGGTCGTGCCGCCCCTGAATTGGACGCTCGGCGAGATGTCTCGAATCTATCTCGGTCAGAAACCGCTCTTCGTCGAAATCGGCGTCAAAACCGGCATCGCCACCCTGGTCGATAATCCCCTCGAAGTGGGCGCTGATCGCATCGTGAACGGCGTCGCGGCATTCCAGCAATACGGCGGGCCGGTCATCGTTGTCGATTTCGGAACCGCCATCACGTTCGACGCCATTTCGGCGCGGGGCGATTTTCTGGGTGGCGCGATTGCGCCCGGCCTCGGAATATCCTCGGAAGCGCTCTTCAATCGTGCTGCAAGGTTGCCCCGCGTCGAAATCAAGGATCCGGGAAAAGTAATCGGGACGAATACCGTCACGAACATCCAATCCGGCTTGTACTATGGCACCCTGGATTTGGTCGACGGCATCCTCGCACGCATGAAAGCGGAGTTGGGCGCGCACTCGAAAGTAGTCGCCACCGGAGGACAGGCCGGATTGATCGCGCGAGGATCCAAGCACATCAATCACACAGATGAATTCCTGACGCTCACGGGACTCCGGCTCATCTGGGAACGGAATCAATCGGGAGCAGCGGAACGTCCCAGCGCACCGAAAAAGACCTCCGCGTCGAGCCGCCGATCCTGACGCGCTGGTTGGCCGTTTCGCCGACGGGTCGGGGTGAAGACGCGCTCGGCGCGGCGCCCTGACGGGAATCGCGTCTGTGCCATCACTCATGGAATCCTTCAACTACTTCAATTATTTTACGGAAATCGAAGAGTACTTCTGGCGCAAGCGCGGGGCGCACTTGCTGGTGTCGCCTCTCGACTGGGCGATCGTCGAAACGTGGCAAAAGGCAGGCATACCGCTCGAAGCTGTGCTGAAAGGCATCGACCGCGCATTCGAGAGCTGGGCGCGATCGAAACGCGCGGCCGGCGGGCAGCAGCTGAAGAGTCTTGCCTATTGCGTGGACGCCGTGCTCGATGCCGCGGAGGAAGCGCAAGAAGCTGCCGCGGGCACGGGACCCGCGGTGAAATCGTCCCGCCCGGCGGCCGAGCCGTTTTCGCGTAACGAGCTGCGCAGGTACTTCGAGCGCAATCGGACCCGGCTGCGCACAGCGGCTGAAAAGTATCGCGCGACGCATCCGGCTCTTGCGGCGCGTTTCGTGGAGACTGCGAAGCGGCTGGACGAAGTGCAGCTGCTGCTCGAAACGCCGGGCGCGCTTGACCTCGAAGACCTCGAGCGGCGGCTGACGGTGCTCGAAGAAAAATTGACGGCGGCGCTTTCAGCCGACGCCGATGAAGAAGCCCTGCTTGGCATCCGCCGCGAAATGGATCGCTCGCTCGCGCCGTATCGGCGTAAGATGTCGGCCGAGCAGCTCGCGCAGCTCGAGAGGCAGTACATACAGAAGCGATTATTCGAGCAATTCGGCGTCCCGCGGCTGAGCTTGTTCTATTTAATGTAGGCGCGGGCGCAAACTGAACGCAGGGCGGCACACTACACACCCCATGGCCGCGACGAATAAGCAGATCGAAAGCGTCACCATCGAAAAGCTGATCTATGGCGGGGATGGCCTCGCCCATTACGATGGCCGCACGGTTTTTGTTCCCTTTGTCCTTCCGGAAGAGCGCATCGTCGCTGCAATCGTTGAAGACAAGAAGAAATTCGTCCGCGCGCAACTCGAGAAAGTTCTTGACGCGTCCCCGCACCGCGTCGCGCCACAATGTCCGCACTTCGGCGTGTGCGGCGGTTGCAATTACCAGCAGATCTCTTACGAACAGCAGCTCCGCTACAAGTCCGAGATTCTGCGCGAGACGCTTCGTCGCATTGGCGGAATCGAGTATCCGGGAAATATCCCAGTGCATTCGGCTCAGCCCTGGGGCTATCGAAATCGCACGCAATGGAAAGTCCGGCCGTTTGGCGATGCAGCTCCAGGGCTCTTGAACCCTTCTCAATTGGCCTTCGGTTATTTTCGCGCGAATACGACGTCGATCTGCGCGATCCAGGATTGCCCCATCCTCTCGCCTCTCCTGTTGAAGGCGCTCCTTGTCCTACGTCACGGGTTCGCTACGGCCACGCCCGGCGTGCGCGAGTTCGAGGCGTTCGTGAATGCCTCAGATTCGAAGCTGCTCCTGACGGCTGCGTTTTCATCCTTTCCTTCCGATACGAAGCGGATCGCGGACATCCTCCGAGCGCTGCTGCCGGAACTCGACAGCCTGCTTCTCCACGATCCAATGCACGATCGCATGGAACTCTTCGGGCCAGGGTTCATCGACTACGAAACACGAGCGGCGAAGTATCGTGTCGGGCATTTCTCTTTTTTCCAAGTGAATCGGTTCCTCGCGGACCAGTTGCAGGAATGCGTCGTGGGACCCGGCGATACCGGCCGCTTGGCACTTGATCTGTTTGCAGGCGTAGGCCTCTTCTCGGTGCCGCTCGCGAAACGGTTCGAACATGTCGTCGCGGTGGAAGCGAATCCTGCGGCAGCGCGTGATCTTGAAGCGAACGTGCGCGGGCACGGGACTATCGAGGTGCGCACCTCGGATGTCGAGCGATTCCTCGACAGGTGCAAAAACAAGCCCGAGCTGATCGTGCTCGACCCTCCGCGAGGGGGCATGAGTCCGGGAGGGGTCACTCGACTGGCTCGTCTCGCGCCCGAGCGAATCACATACGTGTCGTGTGAGCCGCCAACGCTGGCTCGCGATCTAAAGGGACTTCGTGATGCAGGCTACGCGATCTCCGAAGTTCTTCTTTTCGATCTTTTTCCGCAAACATTTCACATGGAAGCTATTGTTCGGCTCGAGCGAAGCAAATGAAGCTGCCGACCCTCTGGATTTCAGCCGCCTTTGCGTGCGGAGTTGTGTGCGGGCTTGCGTGGAAGGCTGCGTACGATGTCGCGTCCTCGATGCGATGGCTCGCGTCACCCAAGTTACTGCTCACCGTAGCCGTGATTGCCATCGCGATTGGCGGAACCTTGCTGTGGCGCAGGCGTGTGGTGGGCGCGTGGACGATGGCCCTCATCGCATGGGTGGCCATGGGCGCGCTGGCTATAAGTGCTGAACGCGCGGCAATACCCGCGAACCACGTCGCGCGGCTCATCTCCCAGGGCCGCATTGATACCAGCGAGCCTTTGCGCTGGCGCGGACGGCTTCGAGAAGATCCTGTGGCGTTTCCCTGGGGCCGGCGATACGAAATCGAACTCGAAAACGTGGAAGTGGCGGGCGCTCCTCTTCTTGTCAGCGGCGGTTTGCGTGCAAATCTGTATGGCGAGCAAACAGCAGGCGCTCCCGAAGGATTGCGCGCGGGAGATCGCGTCGAAGCGCTGCTGCGAGCGCGGCAACCGCGCAATTTTCTCGATCCGGGCGCATTCGACCTGCGCAGTCATCTCGCACGCCAGAGAATCGATCTGACTGGCAGTTTGCGCAGCGGAGAATTGCTGCGGAGGATCGACCAGCCCCCGCCAACACTCTCTCAGCGCCTGGCGCGAGCGCGCGGCAATCTGCTCGGGCGGCTCGATTCTCTTTTCAGCGCGCATTCACAGCGCGCGGCAGTGCTGCGGGCGATGCTGCTCGGTGACCGCAGCTTCGTCGATTCGGATGTGGTCACCGCGTTTCAAAAGACCGCGGCGTATCACGTTCTCGTCGTTGCAGGACTCCACGTTGGCGCGCTCGCTGTGTTTCTCTTCTGGCTGTGCCGGCGGCTGCGATTCTCGATCGGCCTTACGAGTCTCGTTACGCTCATGGCGCTCAGTGCCTATGTGGGGATCGTGCAGGACCGCCCGCCCATTCTCCGCGCTGCGCTGATGGCCGCGTTGTATATTTGCGCGCGGCCTCTCTTCCGGCGCATCGATTTGGTCAACACAGTGGCGCTCGCTGCGCTCGCAATCCTTTTCTGGAAGCCGTCGTCGCTTGCGGATTCAAGTTTTCAGCTTTCCTTTGCGGCTGCAGGAGTGATCGCGGGCCTTGCGCTGCCATGGATGGATCGGACGAGCGCGCCCTATCGCGCTGGGCTTGCGCATCTCGACGACGTGACTCGCGATGTGGCGAATGCGCCCAAAATCGCGCAGTTCCGAATCGAAATGCGGGCCGCGGGCCGCTGGCTTTCCGGACGCTTGCCACGCCACGTTGCGCCGCGGGCAGGCACGATCATTGCGGTGCCGATTCGCGCCGGACTGCGATTGTGGGAAATCGTCCTGCTGTCGGCAGCCATTCAATGGGGCATGATGCCCCTGCTCGCCCTCGACTTTCATCGCGTCAGTTTGGCAGGCCCGCTAAGCAATATTCCCGCCGTGATTTTGACGGGCATCATTGTGCCTCTGGGATGCTTCACTCTCGCGCTTACATTCGTTTGGGGACGCCTTGCAATCCTGCTCGCGAGCGCGCTCAGCGTTTGTGCGGGATGGCTGCTCGCGACCGTCGCGTGGTTCAGTCGTTTGCCGCGGGTGTCTTATCGCATCCCCGGCCCTCCCGTGTGGCTCGCGATCGTTTTCTTCGGCGCGTTGATCTGCCTTGCAGGCGCGGCCCGAGTGGCCGCGAAGTGGAGAAACAATCGTATCGCGCAGCGCGGATTGCCGCCGCCAATTCATCCGGCCGAATGGATCTCCGCCGCTGCGCTTGCGGCGCTCACACTGACCGTGGCAACTCATCCGTTTAAGCCGCAGCTCGAGCGCGGGAAACTCGAGGTGAGCGTTCTTGACGTGGGCCAAGGCGATTCGATTTTTGTCGCCTTCCCCAACGGACGCACGATGCTGATTGATGGAGGCGGCCAGCAGGGATCACAGTGGGTCGGAGGCACCCGTTCGGGCGTCGATGTAGGCGAAGAAGTGGTTTCGCCGTATTTGTGGTCGCGCGGCTTGAAACAGCTCGACGTCGTTGCGCTGACGCACGCGCATCATGACCATCTCGACGGCTTGCACAGTCTGCTCGAAAACTTTCGCGTGGGCGAGCTATGGATCGGGCGTGATGAAAAGACGCCGGCCCTTGAGAGTTTGCTCCACGAAGCGAAGTCTCGCGGTGTCACGATCCTGCATGAGACGCGCGGCGCACAGTTCGACTGGGCCGGCGTGACAGTCGAGGTTCTTTGGCCGGCGGATGCGTCGCCCGTCGAACAAGCCTCGAACGACGATTCACTTGTCCTGCGACTCACGGACGGCCATGTGAGTTTCCTGCTGCCGGGCGATATTCAGAAGCGCGTGGAGGACGACCTCGCGAAGGAACATGCACCCCTCGCTGCCGATTTCCTGAAGGTGCCGCATCACGGCAGCAAAACATCGTCAACCGAAGCATTCCTCGCGGCGGTGGCGCCGCGCGTGGCAGTCGTTTCAGTCGGCGAAGGGAATCCTTTTGGCCACCCGGTGGAAAGTGTGGTCGAACGGTATGAGCATGCGGGCGTGCGCTTCCTGCGAACGGATCGCGATGGCGCGGTCACCGCACTTACGGATGGACGGAACATGCAAGCGCACGCATTCGCCGAGCGAATGCCGAAGTGATGTGGGTGCCTACAACGGACGCGTACATCACGGTAGGTCAAGCCAATTGCCAGGCGGTTGGTCACTTATGAAAATGGGGCCGCAAGTACTATTGCGCGCTGCCTCACTGTGGTGCACACTAGTTAGGAAACACCACGGGCCCATGACGAACGACCGCAAAACGCAGTTTCCCACGCAAGAAGAAATTGACGAAGAGAGCCGCCGTATCCGCCGACTGCGAATCCTGGTACACCTCACGCTTGAATCGATCGCGGACGGCGATCTCTCCGCTGAAGAAGCGGCAGGAATGATTGCAGCGACGCGGCGCGTGGCGCTCGAAATGTTCCCTGGCAAAGAGAGCGCGTTCGACCTGATTTACCGCCCCAAATTTCAGCGCGTGATGCACGCGGTCTATCGTCTACAGTAACCGCACGCGCATCACGAATGAAACCAGGGCACCCACGATGGCAGCCACATCCTCAACCAAACTGCTAGCAGCGCGGCAATCGTTCCAATGAGAGCTTGATATTCGCGGTTGTTGCGATACTGCGCCCATGAGAATTCCTTGAGGGCAACGGGTTTCGTGCCAGGCTCAGCGCTCGCATCGAAAGGACGCGGGAAAAAAGAGGGACGCGCGCCGCATAGTCTTCAAACGCCGCACCGTAAAGGCTGCGCAGCTCTTCTTCTTCGTTGCGCATCACGGCATAGTAGAAAACCGCAAAGTAAACGGCAACCAGCGTGCCCGCCCGCCAGGAATGTCCTGCAATCACGAAACCTGCCGCAATCAGCGCGCTGCCAAAATACAAAGGATTGCGCGTGCGCGCGTACGGACCCGAAATCGCCAGCTCCCGGCTCTTGCGCAAATAGCCGGCAGCCGTGGTGCGCACCAGAAGGCCCAGCATCGCGAACGCGGCGCCCAGCAGGATCCATCGGGGAGAGGGCGTGGCGAGCAACCAAAAGATCGCGGCGACCGGGTACCCCAACCGCACTCGCCAGCGCATCCAGAATTTTCGTTGCATTGTCACGCGCCGACCCTCAGGCGCCGCTCGATCGCATCGAGCACTTGTTCCTCCGTGATTGAAAGCATCGCCGGCGAATAGGACGCGCCGCGATCATAGGTCGTTTCGCTGGCCCGCGGATTCCGCACGACGGCATCCTCCGTCGAAAACGGGCCGTTCCGCGACGGATCGGTGGGGCCGTAGAGGCCGACCACGGGCGCTCCCAACGCCGAAGCGAGATGCAGCGGTCCCGTATCCGCCGAAACCACGAATTTGGCCCGGTCGCAAAAGCGCCATCAAAGGCCCGAGCGGCAGCGTGAGGGAAATCGCAGGAGGGTCACCCGATGTCTCGACGACTTTTCGCGCCAAACTCTCCTCTCCCGGACCGACGCTCACCACGCCACACCAGCCATACCGCGCTGCAAGAAGGCGATGCAGCGCACCATAGCGTTCGGCAGGCCAGCATTTTGAAATCCATCCGCCGCCCGGATTCAGCACGAAGAAGTCATCGAGCTTGGCCTCGCCGAGCACGCGCTCAACCGCGTCATCATCTTCCGCGCGGATCGTGAGCGGAAACCGGGGCGCGGCTATCTTTGCTCCTGCGCCCGCGGCCAGTGTAAGATTGTGTTCCACCTTGTGCGCACCCGATGGATTCAACCGATCCGTGTACAAAAGCGCCGCAAGGCCTTCGCGTGCGTAGCTGAATTGAAATCCGATTCGCCGCGGCGCTCCGGATGCGAAGGCAAGCAGAGCCGACTTGTAAAGCCCCTGAAAATCGATCGCGCATGTGTATTTCGCCTTTCGGAGTTTTCGCGCGGTGGCGGCGATTCCGGCTGCGCCCGAACGGTCGAGGCGAACCACGTCACTGAGATCTGGATTCCCTTCGAGCAAGCGCGCCCAGCGCGGATCAATAATCCAATCCAATCGCGCGGACGGAAAGGTGTCGCGAAGCGCGGCGGCGGCGGGAAGCGTGTGGATGATATCGCCGAGCGAGCCGAGCCGCACGAGCAAAATTCGAGGATCAACCATCGGCCAGCTGTCGCAGCCGCGCGAAAAGGTCCCGCGTCGAATGCCGTTTCGGATCACCTACAATCGCCACTCGTATTCCCAGCAGCGCAGCCGTCTCGCGCTCGGGAACCGATTCCGGTGTGTAGTCCGTGCCTTTCGCGTGGACGTCAGGCTGGAATTCGCGCAACAACGCGTTCACGTCGAGGTCGTCGAACACCACGACGTACGTAACTGCTTCGAGCGCGGCAACCAGCGCAGCGCGGCCCCGCTCCGTCAGTATCGGACGCCCTTGGCCCTTGAGCCTCGTCGTGCTCGCATCGGAATTGATGCCGACGATCAGAAGATCGCCTTCGGCTCGCGCGGCCTGCAGGTAGCGGACGTGCCCCGCGTGCAGGAGATCGAAAACCCCATTCGCGAAGACGATTTTCCGCCCGGCGCGGCGATGCTCGTCGAGCACGTCGTGAAGCCCTTCTCTTGAGAGGATTTTCTCGCGCGTGTCCATCGAGTCCCGGGCGCTTCCGTTGGTCTGCACTATCTTTGGGCCGTCGCTTCCCGCCGCAAGGCGGCTTCAAGCTCGCTGCGCGTCACCGTCGCGGTTCGCCGTTTCATCACAACGATGCCGCCCGCATAATTTGAGAGATGCGCCGCTTCGATATACGAAGCTCCCGCCGCCAGCGCAAGCGTAAAAACTGCGATCACGGTATCGCCGGCCCCGGTTACGTCCACAGGCGAATCCGTACCGTAAATCGGGATGTGCTGCGCCGCATGCGCGCGTTGTCCGCCCGGCCCGGCGCCGCGTTCGAATACCGCCATGCCGTCTTTGCCGCGCGTGACAACGAGGGCCGACAAACCGAGATCTTGCACCGCACGCCTGCCAAGCTGTTCGAGTTTGCGCGTATCCGTCCCGATGCTCTCCTGGTACTCGGCTTCCAGTTCCGCCTCATTCGGTGTGGCAGCGGTAATGCGCGCGCCGCGAAAGTCGCACAGCCGGTAACGCGAATCAAGCGTAAGAATCTTCGCGGAGATTCCTCGCACCAGGTCCGGTGTGATCGCGCCGAGCCCGTAGTCAGAAACGAGAACGGCATCGGCGCGTTTCGCGAGCCTGCGGGTGTTGCGCGCAATCACGCTTTGCAGCTTCGCGGGCAGATGCGATCGCGGCTCCCGGTCCACGCGGAGCACTTGCTGCTCTGTCGTGTGCGTCCAACCGGCCAGGTAGCGCGTTTTCGTGGTCGTCGTCCAATCAGCCGCCGCCACGATGCCTGAAACATCCACTCCCTTGTGACGAAAATAACCGAGCAGCTCTTGGCCGTGGCTGTCTTTGCCTACGACTCCGACCGGCAACACTCGCGCGCCGAGCGCCGCCAGATTGTTCACCGCATTCGCGCCGCCGCCGGGGTAAGCCTCGGTGCGGCGGTGGCGAAGAATCAGTACGGGCGCTTCTCGCGAAACACGCGAAATTTCGCCCGAAACGAATTCATCGAGAACGAAATCGCCGATGATGCAAATGGTCTTCCGCGAAAAAGCCGCGACAATATCAAGGAGCCGCGTCAGATCAACGCTGGCATCTGTGGAAGAGCCGGCACGCCGACTCCTCCCCGGATTTCTTTCCCTGCGGCCCTCGCTCAAATTCTCCCCTCTTTATCTTCAATCTTGCGCCGAAACGTATCACAGCTGCCTACACCAATGTGCGCAAATGCGCTTCCAGCGCCCCGATTCCCCCATAGAGTGCTCACGCCATAGCGCCCGCCCGTGATTCTACCTTCGCCTTGATGGTGCGCCAAAAGTCGCCTTCGCGTTCGATGCTGAGTGAGATGTGACACGCGAAGAGATCGCATGTTCGCCAGCGATTCCCTGGCAGGTTGAACGTGTCTTTCTCCGTGCATATCACATTCGCGGCACCCGCAGCGCGCGCTTCCTTTTCAATCATGGCTACATCTTGCGCCGAATAGCGATGGTGGTCTGGGAAGAATATGTGACCCGCAATGTCGAAACCCCAATCGCGCAAGTCCGCAATGAACGACGCAGGATTCCCGATGCCGCAAAATGCAAAGAGCTTTCTCCTTCGTGCCTCCCCTTCGCCTAATCCCTCGCTCCACACACCTCGCACGGATTCGAGTTCCGTGTGCGCGTAGAAGATCGGCGCGTCGGAATCGCGCCGGATCCCCGCCTCGACGGCCGGCGCGTGATTGCTTCGCGTGATGACGACGATATCCGCACGGGCCAGCGCTGCTTTCGGTTCGCGCAGGCGCCCTGCCGGAAGCAACCGGCCGCCACCGAACGGATCCGTGGCATCAATGAGAACAATATCGACGTCGCGCGCCAACTGCAAATGCTGAAAACCATCGTCGAGAACGAACCACTTCACGCCGCGGCTCGCAAGCTCCTGACCCTTCGCGTAGCGATCGGCTCCCACGCCGACGATCGCGCGATCACCCAAGCGCTCTTTCAACAGTTGCGCTTCATCGCTAGTCGTTTCGTCATTCGTACCTTCCACGCGCGACTCGGCCCTGGCACCACCAGCCGTCTCGTCCACTTTCGCGCGCTCGCCCTTGTATCCGCGTGTCAATATTCCTACGCGCTTGCCCTCGGTTGCCAGATGTTCCGCGATCCAGAGAACCATCGGCGTCTTCCCCGTGCCGCCCACGGTTATATTGCCAACGCTGATCACTACGCCCGCGAGCCGCTTCTGCTTGAAGATGCCCTTGCGATACAACCGCCCGCGCAAATGCGCGGCGGCTCCATACGTCAGCGACAGCGGCCAGAGCAGCGACTCCTTGAAAGTCACGCCGAGGCATCCTTTGCAAGCAACACGCCGGCAATGCGCTCGAGGGCTCGCGCCGTTGCTCCCCGGTTGCGTTTTGAGAGTTCGTGCGCCGCTTTTCCCATGCGCTCGCGGATCGCTTGATCTTCGATTAGTTGAACCCACGCTTTCCCGAGCTGCATTCCGCTCGTCACCTGAATTCCGGCCCGCGCATCCAGAAACTGGCTCGCCATCTCGCGAAAATTCTCCATGGACGGTCCGAAAACAGGTGGCTGCGAAAACCACGCAGGCTCCAGGATATTATGGCCTCCGGCGCGCACAAGCGAGCCGCCCACGAAAGTAGCGTCAGCGAGCGAATAAATCCCCGCCAATTCGCCGATGGAGTCGAGCAGCAGCACATCCGCATTCTCGTCGAGCTCCGCATTCTCATTGGCCGGTGCCGCGACGTCCAGGCTGCTTCGCCGGACAACGGTCCAGCCGGCGGCACGCGCGATATCCGCCGCAACGTCGAAGCGCTCCGGTTTGCGCGGCGCCAAAATTAGCAACGCGCGCCGCCATTGCCGCTGCACCACGTCGTAAGCTTCCAGGGCGGCCTGCTCCTCCTCCGCCACCACGCTTCCCGCGACGACAACCGGCCAGCGCTCCTGTTTGCGGATTTGCTCTCCGAGCCACGAACCGAAGCGTCCAATCGCAGGAGGCTCCGCATCGTATTTTAGATTCCCGGTTACTCCGATGCGTTCCTGCGAAGCGCCCATGCGGGCAAGCCGCTCCGAATCTTCCGGGGTCTGCGCCAGAAACAATTCCGCGTCGCTGAGCGTGCGCGCAAAAAAAGGCCCCACCAGGTATTCCCACCGCTTGAAGCGCGCGAACGACCGCTCCGAAATCCGCGCGTTCACAAAGATCACGGGAACGCCCATGTCTCGGGCTTCGCGCAGAAAATTGGGCCAGATTTCCGTTTCCATGATGATGACGATCGCCGGACGAATCGCTCGCAATGCGCGGCGCACTGGCACAATCCAGTCCAGCGGAAAATAGAAGATGCCGTCCGCGGACTTCAGGCGCTCGCGCGCCAGGCGTTGGCCCGTTTCCGTGGTTGTTGAGACAAATAGCGAACGCTCCGGAAACTGGCGTTTCAGTCCTTCCATCAGCGGCGCTGCGGCAAGCACTTCCCCCACCGAGACGGCATGAATCCACACCGCTCCGCATGACCTTCGCGCGTCACCCGTGGCCGCGCGTGATACGATTTCCTGCGGCAAGCTGCCAAGGCGCTCGCGCAACGCCCGCGATGGCTCGCCGCGACGCCAGCCGCGCAAGGCGAAATACGGCGCGAGAATCGCCATACCCGCCGCCGTCAAAATGCGATAGAGGAAATACATAGGGTGCGAAGCGCGTTCCACTCCGACGGACTTTCTTCCGCGCAAACCGGGTATTATAGTGTCCGCGAGCCGTAAACACGCACAACTTCCCGCATTGCCGGGTGCATCCGAGCAATCGGAGATGAATCCGAAGAACGGAGAAAACGAAGTTTGAAGAAAATAGTGATGCGATCGTTCCGGCTAACCCTGCTCTTGCTGCTCTCCTCCGCGAGCGTTCTCGCGCAGACCGGCGCGCCGCGACCCGCGCCCGCAGCGAAGCCGCTTCCCCACGATAGTCACGATGGAATGACTGTATCGGCCGATCCATACATTGATGCGGCTCGCGTCAGGGATAAATTCGGCAAAGCAGATCCCCTGGAAGCGGGCGTTTTGCCCTTGGAAGTATTTCTGCACAACGAGTCGAACCAGGCGTTGAGAATCAAACTCGACACCGTTCAACTGGAGGTTCGCCTTCACGACTCCGGGCGCCAGGACATCGATTGGCTCACTCCTATGGAAGTCGCCGACCTGATCGCGCATCCGCACGGGCCTACTGGCCCCCAAACGCGGCGCCTGCCCGGCGGCATTCCCCTGCCGAGCCGGGACAAGAAAACAGATAAGCTCGCGGAAATCCTTCGCCCGTTCGCTCTCGACGTCAGTATTCTTCCGCCCCAGAGCACGATCCATGGCTTCCTTTTCTTCAATCTGGCGCATCACATGTCCCTTGCAGAGACTTCGAGCCTCTACGTTCCAGATGTTGTGATATTGCCAGCGAACCGCCCATTGATTTTTTTTGAGGTTCCTCTCGGCAATCCCGAGCAGCCTCAAGCCCAGACTCCGAATTAATCTCGTCTTTTCTTGACGGAGAGTGCGATTCCTGCTACAAAAGTCGATTCTGGTTTGTAACTTCTCGCGATCTGCGGCTCCGTTCTGGAGTCTTAACCCGGAGGATGAATGTCGGTGGATGCACAAGTATTTAATCTCGGACGTGTGGGTGCTCTCCTGGCCCTGCGGCATCGGTTCGCGTCGATCTTCGCCGCTTTCGCCGCTTTGTTCCTTTCGAGCGCCGTTTTCGCGATGCCTCAGCAACCTGGCGAAACGCCGGGCGGCGAAGCGAGTCTCAAGCTTCCGGATCTCTCGCAGGTCCAATTCCTCGGCATCGATGGACACAGGTTGCTCCTCTTCGGCATTTTCTTCTGCGTCCTCGGGCTGATCTTCGGCCTCACAATCTACACTCGCCTGAAGAACCTGCCGGTGCACCGCTCGATGCGCGAGATCTCCGAGCTGATCTACGAAACCTGCAAGACGTACCTCATCACGCAGGGCAAGTTCCTGCTGCTTCTTTGGCTTTTCATCGGAGTCGTAATCGTGCTGTATTTCGGCGTGCTGGCGCCGGTCCCCGGTAAACCCATCGCGGTGACCCTGCCCATCATCCTGATGTTTAGTCTCATCGGGATCGCCGGGAGCTACGGCGTTGCGTGGTTTGGTATCCGCGTGAACACGTTTGCAAACTCGCGTACTGCGTTTGCGGGCCTCGGCGGCAAGCCCTATCCCATCTATCGCATTCCGCTCGAAGCGGGGATGAGCATCGGCATGATGCTGATCAGCGTCGAGCTGATGATGATGCTGCTGATCCTGTTATTCGTTCCCGGTGATTACGCAGGGCCATGCTTCATCGGCTTCGCGATTGGTGAATCGCTCGGAGCGGCGGCATTGCGGATCGCCGGCGGGATCTTCACCAAGATCGCCGATATCGGGTCCGACCTGATGAAGATCGTTTTCAAGATCAAGGAAGACGACGCGCGCAACCCCGGCGTGATTGCGGACTGCACCGGCGACAACGCAGGCGATTCCGTTGGCCCTTCCGCCGATGGCTTCGAAACCTATGGTGTCACGGGCGTCGCGCTGATCACGTTCATTTTGCTCGGCGTCAAGAGTCCCATCGTGCAGGTGGAATTGCTGGTTTGGATCTTTGTGATGCGCATTGCGATGTTGGTAGCGAGCGCCGCTGCCTATTTCATCAACGCGGCCATCGCCAAGGCGCGGTTCGCAAATGCAGACCACATGAACTTTGAATCGCCGCTTACTTCGCTCGTGTGGATCACGTCCATCGTTTCCATCGCGATGACATTCGCAATCTCTTACGTGATCATTCCCGTCCTCGGCGGCGATGCCGTGCAGGCGGGCGACACCACGCAGTGGTGGAAGCTCGCGACGATCATTTCCTGCGGAACTCTGGCCGGGGCGGTGATCCCGGAGCTTGTGAAGGTTTTTACGTCCGTTGACTCACGGCATGTGCGCGAGGTCGTGGCGTCGGCACGTGAGGGTGGCGCGTCCTTGGCGATTCTCTCGGGCTTCGTGGCCGGCAACTTTTCCGCTTACTACCTGGGATTGGCAATGGTCTCGCTGATGACCGTCAGCTACTTGGTCAGCTTGCAGGGCCTCGGAAGCCTGATGATCGCTGCGCCGGTGTTCGCATTCGGGCTTGTGGCCTTCGGCTTTCTCGGAATGGGCCCGGTGACCATCGCCGTCGATTCCTACGGCCCGGTAACGGACAACGCTCAATCGGTTTACGAGCTTTCGCTGATCGAAACCATTCCGAACATCAAGCAGGAAATCAAAAAAGACTTCAATGTGGACGTCAACTTCGAGCGCGCAAAGGATTTGCTCGAGGAGAATGACGGCGCAGGCAACACATTCAAGGCCACTGCAAAGCCGGTGCTGATCGGGACCGCCGTGGTAGGCGCAACAACCATGATTTTCTCGATTATCATGGCGCTCACGAAAGGTATCACCGAAAATGTCGGCAAGCTCTCCCTGCTGCACGCGCCGTTCTTCCTCGGCATCATCACAGGCGGCGCCGTGATCTACTGGTTCACCGGCGCTTCCACGCAGGCCGTCACCACGGGAGCCTACCGCGCCGTGGAATTCATCAAGGCGAATATCAAACTCGAAGGCTCGGAAAGGGCCTCCGTTGCAGACAGCAAGAAGGTCGTCGAAATCTGCACGCAATACGCGCAAAAGGGCATGCTGAACATCTTCATTGCGGTGTTCTTCGCCACGCTCGCCTTCGCCTTCATCGAACCGTTCTTCTTCATCGGCTACCTGATTTCGATTGCTATCTTCGGCCTGTATCAGGCGATGTTCATGGCGGATGCGGGCGCCGCGTGGGACAACGCGAAGAAAATTGTCGAAGTCGAGCTCAAGCAAAAAGGCACACCGCTCCACGACGCCACCGTCGTCGGCGACACCGTCGGCGACCCGTTCAAGGATACCTCGTCCGTGGCGCTGAATCCGGTGATCAAGTTCACCACGCTGTTTGGCTTGCTGGCGGTCGAGCTGGCGGTAAAACTCACGGCTGACACTGGCGGCGGGTTAACACACATCCTCGCGGCTGCTTTCTTCGCCGTTTCGTTCTTCTTCGTGTACCGCTCGTTCTACGGCATGCGGATCAAAGCGGAGTAGCAGGAGCATCATCCGCTGGAGCCGCATCCCGCTGTGCGGTGGTTATATTTAGGCGACTTGCCGCCGCTTTCACGGCGTTTTCATCCGATTCGATGTGAGTACCTTGCAGCGGGGCGATCTCTGTGCCCACATTTTCGGGGCCGCAAGGGTAGGCGCTGGTGAATTGCTACGCCTTGACGAGGCCGAGGAACTTCTTCGGATCGTTCGCGAAGCCGGGAAACACGGCCTTCAAGTCGCGGTTGCCGAGATGCTTCGTCATGATTTCGCCGAGCACACTGCGGTAATCCGTTGTAACGGCGAGATCGCGACCCTGGTAAAGCTCGCCATCGCTCAATCCGGGCCAGCGCGAATAAACTCTCCCCCCCTTGATGTCGCCGCCCATCACGAACATGCAGTTCGCGTGGCCGTGGTCGGTGCCGCGATTTCCGTTTTCGCGCGCGGTGCGGCCGAATTCGGACATGCTGACGAAGACGACATCGCCCATGCGGTCGCCCATGTCCTGATGGAACGCCGCAATTCCCTGCCCTAGATCGCGCAGAAGATTCGCGAGCTGCCCCTGCACGCCGCCTTCGTTCACGTGATGGTCCCAGCCGCCGCTATCCAGAAACGCGACTTCGAGCCCGAGGTCCGATTTGAACAGCTGTGCGATTTCCTGAAGGCTCTGTCCGAAACGATTCTTCGGGTACTCCGCGCCGTTTTCCGGCTGATAAGAATCCGGATTGATTTTCTTCAGTTGGTCAATGGCTTCAAAGGTTTCCGCGCCGACACCGCGAAGCGCCTGGTCCACGGTCTGCGCGTACATCGCCTCGAAACCGCCCTGGACGGTTTGCTGCGAGCCGTACATCTTGAATTGCTTCAAGTCCGGAATCGCCACGGCCGGCGCAACTCCTTGCAGCGTGCGCGGCAGATAGGGGCCAAAGGCAACAGCGCGGAAAGGCGAAGGCTTTTCTTCGGGCATGGATTGCAACGCGCGGTTCAGCCAGCCGTCGTCGGTGGCTTTCAAACCCGGCGTGCCCGATTCCATGAAGTCCTGCGCATCAAAATGCGAGCGCGTGGGATCGGGCGAGCCGGCCGCGTGAACAATCGCGAGATCGCCATTGCGGAAAAGAGGCTGAAGCGGCTGCAAGCTCGGATGCAAGCCAAAGAAGCCGTCGAGGTCAATCGCTGCGGCGTCTCCGCCGCGGCTCGGCTGAGGGATCGCAATCGTGGGGCGCATCGCATAGTAATTGCGGTCGCCGAACGGCACGACCACGTTGAGGCCGTCCATCGCCCCGCGCTGAAACAGCACGACCATCTTCTTCTTGCCGGCCACGGCGGTGGCCGCGACAGCTCGTTGCAGGAATGCCGGCAGTGAAGCCATGCCCAGCATGGCGAAGCCGCCATTCTTCAAAAAGTACCGACGTGAAATCTTCATTGCGGTTCTCCGATTACCTGCGCTGGAATTCGGGCGATCCGAGCACGAGTCCCCCGATGAGCCCTTCATTTACATGCTTCACCGGATCATCGAGGCGCGCTTGCAATATTTGCGGGTCGCTCAGGCGGCCTTCGAGTGTCTCGCGCGTCTGCGGCGCCACCTGTCCATCGAGGAAAAGAGCCAGAGCGCGAGACAGCGCCGCATTCGGATCGGTCACTGCGTCCGCGCCGAACCTCGTTTTCAGGTCCACCTTCGCGCCGGGCATTTTGTCTCCGGCAAATGTCAGGGCGAAATTCATCCGGTTCAGCAACGCGCCGGTGTTGACCCACGTCTCCGCCTTGTCGGAGTACCCTGTGGGCGGCTGGCACTGGTAGAGCGGCTCGCCCATTCTCCCCACCCACTGAACGAGCGGCAAAGTTACGGGAACGCTTGCATCCAGTGCGCGCGCCGTACTTGCCACAAGCTCGAACGGCGTTTTCACTTTTGCGCGGTATGCATCCCTGGACCAGAACTCGGGCGAATATACCAGCGTCTTCAGCACGGCGCGGATGTCGCCGCCGGTCGCCTCAAACGTCTGCGACATGCGATCCACCAGCTCCGGCGGGGGATTATCGGAGACAAAGTGGCGAGCGAGCTTAGTGGAGATGAATTTCGCCGTTTTTTGGTGATTTGCGAGCATCTTCAGGGCTTCTTCGCCATCCTTTATCCCGCCGTTGCCGAACGTGCGACCCATCACGACTTCCGTGTCCCGCGCGTGAATGCGCTCGTCGAAGAAAAACTCCGGATTTATGCGCGGCTCGTGGACAGTCCATCCGGTGAGGCATTCCGCCATGGCAATCACATCCTGCTGCGTATAGCCAGCGTCCACGCCGACGGTATGCAACTCCATCACTTCGCGGCCGTAGTTTTCGTTCAAACCGCGCTCCTGTTTCTTGGGCTGCGCGGCATTCTGCGGCGGGCCGGACACCGGACCCGGAAAAGTGCCGGGCGTCGGCGTGGCTCCCGACGAGAAGGCGCCCTGATATCGAGCGCGGTTCATCCCTCCCCGCTGCATCCTCGCAACCGCTTTGGGGTCGGCGCTCTGCCAGTTGTCCAGATAGACGAGCATTGCCGGGCTTTTCGCCGTGGCGAGGAGCAAATCCTGGAATTTCCCCATGGTGTTCGGGCGAATTGTGTCGCGGACGTACGCGGTGAGCATCCACCGGTCAGCGTCCTTGCCCGCAAAAACATTGAAGTGATTGAACCAGAAATCTTCCATCACGGCTTCGAGCTGGCGCCGGCTGTACACGGCGCGGTCGATCTTCGCCATGGATAATTCGGCGATGATCCGGCCCGGGCCTTGTATTTTTGCGAGCATCTGCTGAGCCTTGTCCAGATTGTCGTTGCCGCCGGCATTCGACCTCACGCCCATTTCGGCCTGGCGAACCTTCTCCCGTGTCTGCTGCCCCAACTGTTCCTTGGCTTCTTCTTTTGTGAGCCCTTCCTTCTTCGCCACTTGCTGGGGACGCGGGAATTCATCCGCAAGCTGCTTCGACGACTTCTTCACGGTCGGATATATCTCGAGCCGCTCGTCGAGCGCCGAATCGTCAATGGATTCCGGATGAAGCTGCTGGTCCACCCACTTTTCGAGCCCCATTTTGCGGATGCGGTCCACGTCGCCAGGACTCGGTCCATAGGCGAGGCGGTTGAGGGCGTGCATGATTGCTTCATCTTCGGTGAGCTCGGTGATGGGAAGCCTGCCTTTGAATTTCTTATCGAGGTCTGTGGAACCAGGAGGGCCCGACAGCTTTTTGTCGTTCTTGCCAGCGCTCACGTGTGGAACGGCAAGCGTAAGCGATACACCAAGCAGGATTGCAAGAAGCAGCGTGCCAACAACGTCGAGCCGCCGACGTATTCTTTGCGTTCTTTTTTTGGCCATTTACCTGACTCGCTTCGGTTGTCCGAAACCTCGCAAAGCGCAAGGGACAGTCTCTTCCTGCTTTCCGACTAGTTTAACCCCATCTAGGACGGAAAGTTGTGGGCGGGGGCTCGTAGGAGTCAATAAGGCCAGAGAAATGCGTCCACAGACACCTCTTCTAGGATGCTTGGGGCTTCAAATGAAGCAGGAGGGTCTTCAGCCTTTTCTCATCCTCAAAGGTGATGCCTGTGATTTCAACGCCTAGGCCATTTTCGGCCACGTTGCGCACGGTGCATTCCGCTTCGAAAACAACGAACGGATCGACCAGCTTCAACCGCAGAACGGTGCCGCAGGAGTGTGTATTCTTCGTGCGAATGAACATGCCGCCGTGTCCAATAACGCTCACGGTACCGGATAGGAGCGGATGCACGGATTCAGCCGTGATTTTTCGTCCCTCGGATATGAGGAGGCGCTGATGACGCCGCAAGTCCTTTAGAACCATTTCCATCGAGATCTCCTTCCGGATTCTTCCGCTGACGCACGGCGCGAAAACCGTCGAGCGTCCAGGAATCCTGGGTTTCGTCGTGGCGGAGCACGTAATAGTTCCCGTCATCGGCTCGGACGCGAAAATAGCTGGCTCCGGGGGAGTACCAGCGCCCGTCGAGCTCGCTGACCTCAAACTGGCGTCCCCGAAGGACGAAACGAAGAGGCCGCTCGTCGGCGCGGTGCCCCGCATAACATTCGACGCGAATTTCGTTCATCGCGCCTCCGCGGGGTCGAAAGGGTGGCCGCCGCTGAAGAAGTTCAAACCAGACACGAGTGTATCAGTCCGCAGAGCTCTGTGAGAATAGGGAGGATCAGCGATTACGTATCGCTTACCGGCGGACGCGGCTGCTTCTCGAGTTGCAGCACGCTGCTCGGTATGGTTTCGAGCGCGATGGCGGATTCGCGCCATTCGGCATTGTAGGCCGCACCTAGCAGTACGACGACGGCAGTGAGGTACATCCACAGAAGCAGTCCAATCGCCGCAGCAAGGCCGCCGTAAATCACGTCGTATGGCATCTTGCGGACATAGAGGCCGAAGGAGATATCGGCAGTCCACCACAGGACGCTCGCGATCAGCGCCCCTGGAAGCACCGCTCTGTAGCCGTGATGTCCCGGCCGGCCGATGAGGTAAAGCGCAACGAGAACGCTCATCGCCAGCAGGAAAACAATCGCCCCGTAGAACAGAACTCCTGCATAGCGTACCAGTTGAGGCAAGCCCGTGCGGAGGATCAGCCAGGGCCGAACCTGCTTGCCAAACACGGTGAGAACAACGACGGACATGATCGGCACGATCGTCAAGCACAGCAAGCCCAATGCTCTCAAGTGAAGCCGCCAGTAGGTGGGACGCAGGAGGTCGCCCTCGATGATCCGAAATCCCTCGATAAACCCGACCATCACTTGCGAGCCTGCAAGCAAAGTCCCGCCAAAGCCCAACGAAATCCATCGCCAAGTGTGTACGCCCCTGCGGACAAAATAAGCAAACACCACGTCCGTGCTGCCCGGGGGGAGAATCACACTCAAACGCTCGGGGATTTCCTTCGACGCGGCCTGAAAAAACGACGTATTGCTGAGCACGCCGATGGCGAGAAGCAGGCTCGGAAAAAATGCCAGGAACATATTGAAGGCGATGGCCTGGCTGAGCGTTACGCAATCCGGAAAGATCCGGCCCAGTGCGCGAAACAGGTTGCGAAGGAGCGGGAGCATCGGTTCAACGCCGGATTATACGGGTACTAGGGCGGAAGTGGGCGGAGATTCTGCGGCTGGGTCATATACAGAGGGCGCTAGTTGGCTTGGGAGGCAGAACCCTCGGCGTTGCTTGCCGCACCGCTCGGCACAGGTTAAAATTCTCGCGAACCATTGAAATGCGGAGGGAGGTGCGCGATGCCACGCCTCGTGCGTTGCGGGCTGATTCAGGCTCATTGCGAGTGGTCGCCTGAAAAGTATTCGATCAAAGACATTTCCAAGAAGATGGTGGAAAAGCACGAGAAGCTAATCGACCACGCCGCCAAAAAAAAGACGCAGATTTTGTGCCTCCAGGAGCTTTTCAACGGGCCGTATTTTTGCGCCGAGCAGCAGGCGCGCTGGTACGAATTGACCGAGCCCGTCCCGGACGGCCCCACGATCGAGCGCATGAGGAAGCTCGCGAAAAAGCACGGGATGGTAATCGTTGTGCCGGTTTACGAGCGCGAGATGACCGGAGTGTTTTACAACACGGCAGCCGTGATCGATGCGGACGGAAAGTATCTCGGAAAATACCGCAAGCACCATATCCCGCACTGCCATCCGGGGTTTTGGGAGAAGTTTTATTTCACGCCGGGGAATACGGGCTATATCGTCTTCCCCACGAAATTCGCGCGCGTGGGCGTTTACATCTGCTACGACCGGCACTTCCCTGAAGGAGCGCGCGTTCTGGGGTTGAATGGAGCCGAGATTGTGTTCAATCCATCGGCCACTGTGGCGGGTCTGAGCGAATATCTCTGGGAGCTCGAACAGCCGGCGCACGCGGTGGCGAACGGTTATTTTGTGGGCGCCATCAACCGCGTGGGCAAGGAATCACCGTGGAACATCGGCGAATTCTACGGGAAGAGCTACTTCTGCAATCCGCGCGGAAAAATCTTCGCCCAAGCAAGCCGCGACAAGGACGAAGTCCTCGTGGCGGATTTGGACCTCGAGGAAATGGATCAGGTGCGCGCGACCTGGCAGTTCTATCGCGACCGCCGGCCGGAATCATACGGCGAGATTTCGCGGACGCAGACAGCGGCGCGTCCAGCCGACGCCGCAGATTGACGATGCGAAACGCATCGTCATCCTGAGTGAGCGTAGCGAGGGAAGGATCTCTCTTTCTCAAGGACTAAACGACATGACGACCCAGCCCAAGGTAATGACAACGCGCAGCGAAGAAGTGGTTCGCAAGCACAAGGAATACATCTGGCCGGCGGTGGCAAACTACTACGAGAAGCCGCTGGTGGCGGATCACGCGTCTATGCAGTATTTGTGGGACGTCGAGGGCAACAAGTATCTCGATTTCTTCGGCGGCATCGTGACGATCGGCGTCGGGCACTGCAATCCGAAAGTCACGTCGAAAATCCAGGCCCAGGTTGGCAAGCTCCAGCACACCTCGACGCTCTTCCCCAACGAAGCGATCGTTGCCCTCGCCGAAAAGCTGGCGCAGATCACTCCTGGAAAATTGCAGAAGAGCTTTTTCACAAGCTCCGGGACGGAAGCGAACGAAGCCGCGATTCTGCTGGCGCGCATGGCGGGGCCGAGCTACGACGTGGTTGCCCTGCGTCACGGGTATTCGGGCGGGTCGATGCTGGCGAAGAGCGTGACGGCGCAGGCGCCATGGCGAAAGGCGGGAGTCATCAGCGTGGGCATCTCGCACGCGGTGAATCCTTACTGCTACCGCTGCCCGCTGCACTTGAAGTACCCGGATTGCGGAGTGGCGTGCGCGAACGACGTGGAGAACTTGATTCAGACCGGAACGAGCGGCTCGATCGCCGCTTTCATCGCCGAACCGATTCAAGGCGTAGGCGGATTCATTACCCCGCCGCCGGAATATTTCAAGATCGTCTATCGCATTGTGAAAAACTACGGCGGCCTTTTCATCGCGGATGAAGTGCAGACCGGCTTCGGGCGCACGGGCAAAAAATGGTTCGGCATTGAACAATGGGAAGTAACGCCGGATATCATCACGTGCGCGAAGAGCATGGGCAACGGCGCGCCGGTGGGCGCAACGATCACCACATCCGAGCTGGCCGACAAGTTCCAGGGATTGACGATTTCGACCTTTGGCGGCAATCCGGTAACGTCGGTTGCCGCGCGCGCCGTGATTGAGGTGATTGAGGAAGAAAATCTGCGCGAGAACACGCATGTGGTCGGCGGCTATCTGCGGCAGAAGCTTGAGGAGTTGCAGCGGAAGTATCCGCTGATTGGCGACGTTCGCGGCATGGGCATGATGCAGGCGCTCGAACTGGTGAAAGACCGCCAAACAAAGGAGCCGGCCGCCGCCGAAACCACTCAAGTGATGGAGCGTGCGCGCGCGAATGGCCTCCTCGTCGGCAAGGGTGGCCTTTACGGCAATACGATCCGCATGGCCCCGCCCATGAACATCTCGAAGGCCGACGTGGACGAAGGCATCCGGATGCTCGATAAGAGCTTCGGCGAGGTTCGGAACTGACTGGGCAAGAAACTCGACACAGGGGAACCACTTAATGACGACGGCGACAGCAACGACAACACTTTGCAGGAACTACATCAACGGGCGATGGGTGGAATCGAAGGCGGCGAAGATCGTCGAGCGGCGCAATCCCGCCGACACGGACGAAGTCGTTGCGCGCATTCCGCTTTCGACACGCGAAGAGATGAAAGAAGCCATCGTCGCCGCGAAGGCAGCGTTCCCGGCCTGGCGCGCGACCACCGGCCCCGCACGCGGCAAGATTCTGTTTAAAGCCGTGCAGATCATGGAACAACAAAAGGAAGAACTGGCGCGGCTGCTTACTCGTGAAGAGGGCAAGGCACTGAAGGATTCGCTCGGCGAGGTGCAGCGCGCGATCAATATCACGGAGTTCATGGCCGGCGAAGGTCGACGTCTTGACGGTGTGACGCTGCCGAGCGAGCTGCCGAAGAATTTTACGTACACGCTTCGCGTTCCGCTGGGAGTGGTGGGCGCGATCACGCCATGGAATTTCCCTGTGGCAATTCCCATCTGGAAAATTGCGCCGGCTCTTGTGTGCGGCAACACCGTGGTACTGAAGCCCGCGACCCTGACGCCGCTAACCGCGATGAAGATCGTCGAAATCTTCGCGCAGGCAGGGCTGCCGGCGGGCGTGCTGAACCTCGTGATGGGCTCGGGGCGCGAGACGGGTGACGAACTCGTGCAGAACCCCCACGTGCACGCGCTTTCGTTTACCGGCTCGAATGAAGTTGGCAGCCAGCTCTACGCCTCGGGCGCGCTCGGGATGAAGAAGTGCCAGTGCGAAATGGGCGGCAAGAATCCCGTTGTCATCCTTGCTGACGCCGATCTCCAGCTTGCAATGGAATCGACGCTATCTGGAGCATTCGCCTCCACTGGGCAGCGCTGCACGGCCACGAGCCGTGTGGTGATCGAGGACAAAGTTGCGGACCAATTCGTCGCGATGCTCGTCGAGCGTGCGAAGAAATACATCGTCGGCGACGGCCTGGAGGCGGGAGTCGAGATGGGGCCGTCGGTGGACGAGAATCAGATGAACACCGTGCTTCGTTACATCGACATCGGCAAGAAGGAAGCGAAACTGCTCTGCGGCGGCGATCGCATGGGCGGGCCGAAATACGAGAAGGGCTGGTTCGTCGCGCCGACCATTTTCGATCACGTATCCATCGAGAGCAAAATCGCGCAGGAGGAGATTTTCGGGCCGGTACTGAGCGTCATTCGCGTGAAGAATTACGAGGAAGCGCTTGACGCGGCGAATTCGGTTCGTTTTGGGCTGACGAGTTCGATTTACACGAGCGACTCGAACCGCGTCTTCGACTTCATCGACAGAATCGAAACCGGAATGACGCACGTAAACTCGCCGACCGTCGGCGGGGAGGCTCACGTCCCGTTCGGCGGCACAAAGGCCACGGGCATCGGCCCGCGCGAAGTGGGCCATGCCGCGCTCGATTTTTATACCGAGATAAAGGTTGTTTACATCGATTACACAGGCCGCAAGCGCGAATCGAGCATTTATTAATGCCGCGAGTGGCCCAAGTTCATTCATGATGTTCAACCTGTTTTATCCGCGCACAATTCGATGGCTGGCGGTTGCCTGCGCAGCAATCTGCGTCGTTGTGCCTGCCGCATCGGTCAAAGCGGACACGGTTCGCATTCGGTGGGTTCCTTTGGAACGTGCGCGGCTAACACTCGACGATAAAATTCCACTGAAATGGAACGTGTACGCACCGGAAAAGCTGGAGAAAAAGAAAGATCCAACCACGCTATTGATCCTGCTGGGACGGCGATACATCGCGCTCGACACCAAGGCGCGGCTCGCTTACACCGTGCTGCCCTCGGACCTGAAAGCGCAAGGTCAAAACTTCGAGAGCGACCCGCTGACCAACCCGGATCGCGTGCTCCCGACGAGCGACTGGATGATCCGCGACGTGGGGCCCGCGCTGCTCGTCCGGTTCACCCTCGGCGACTACGGCCGCGACCTCGAAGTGCAACTTCCGCATGTGCTCGATTTGCGGTTGTCGCGCTGACCCATCGCGCGGTCAAGAGGCTGGGGCGCAATCCCCTGCTGCACCGCCTGTTTTTTGCTTCCACGACATCGGCGCGAGGCCCGTGTCAATCTCCTGCATCGTGATGCAGCCGTCCACAGGACATACAAGCGCGCACAGGTTACAGCCCACGCAGTCTTCTTCGATGATCCGCGGAACGTGGACTTCCATGCCGTTTGGATTGAGTTTGCCGCCGCCGTTTTTCGTCGCGGCGCGCTCGATGCATTGGTGCGCTCCGTCTTCGCACGCGACGTAGCAGAGCTGGCATCCGATGCACAGGCCATGATCGATCCGCGCGATGATTTTGTAATTAAGGTCGAGGTCGCCCCAATCCATCACATTCGGGACCGCGCGGCCGCGAAAATCTTCAATCGTGCGGAATCCGTGATCGTCCATGTAAGTGCTGAGGCCGTCGCTCATATCCTCGACTATGCGGAACCCGTAGTGCATCGCCGCGGTGCACACTTGCACGACGGAAGCGCCCACGGACACGTGCTCGGCCGCGTCAATCCAATTGCCGATCCCGCCGATGCCCACAATGGGAATCTTTATTTTCTTTGCGACGCTTGAAACTAGATGCAGCGCAATCGGCTTCACGGCGGGTCCGCAATATCCGCCGTGCGAGGATTTCCCGCCGACGTTGGGCCGCGGCGCGAATGTGTCCAGATCCACGCCCATCAGCGAATTAATGGTGTTGATCAGGCTTACGGCGTCGGCGCCTCCGCGTTCGGCGGCGCGCGCAACGTGCGTAATATCTGTCACGTTGGGAGTAAGCTTCGCGATGACGGGCGTCTTCGCCACCTCTTTTGCCCACGACGTGATCATCTCCGTGTATTCGGGCACCTGCCCGACGGCCGCGCCCATCCCGCGCTCGCTCATTCCGTGCGGGCAGCCGAAGTTCAGCTCGAGTGCATCCGAGCCGGCGTCTTCCGCGCGGCGGACGATGTCGTGCCACACTTCCCGCTTCGATTCCACCATCAGCGACGCGATCACAAGATGCTTCGCGTAGCGCTTCTTCACCTCCGCGATTTCGCGAAGGTTTACATCGATCGGGCGATCGCTGATGAGTTCAATGTTATTGAGCCCCATCATCTTCACGCCATTCAAGTCGATTGCGCCGTAGCGCGAGCTGGTGTTCTGGATGGGCTCGCCGATCGTCTTCCACACCGCGCCGCCCCATCCGGCATCGAACGCGCGCATCACCTGGCCGCCTGTGTTCGTCGGAGGACCCGATGCCAGCCAGAATGGATTTGGCGATTCGATGCCGCAGAATTTCACTCGCAAGTCCGCCATAAGTCACCTCACAAGAGCAAAGCAACCACGGATGAACAATCTCACATTCTTATCCGTGTTCATCTGTGGTCGGATTTGTTTTCTGGTGCAGTCCGCGCCACAAGAGCCAGCCGGTCACGCCCAACATGCCAATCCAGCCGATGAATCGAACGGCGGCGGCGATCTGCATATCGTGGTCGAGCACGCCTAGATGGCCGAAGAGATAATTCCAGTCGTGGATCACGTCGTCTCCGCCGCCAACGCTCAGCAGCGGCAATTCCTGCGCCCGCGCATCCGCCATGTAGCGTGCCGTGGGCATGCACTGCTCGAAAAAAATGAACCCGCAGAAGGCGGTCCCTTGCGGCTGCCGCCGAAATACAAAATAGAACGCAAGCACGGCAGGAACAAAGAACTGCAAGAACGTCCCTCCTGCAACCATAATAAACTCGCCAAAGAACCGGAACAGAAGATGCCCGCCTTCGTGAATCGGAACCAGCACAAGATCGAGCATCAGCAGGAACCCGCTTCCCTGATAAAGGTCGTAGAGGAACCAGGCATAAAACAAGAGCCACGCGATGAGAGCCGCTTTCGGTACGGGATCCCAATCGTCCTCGAGCGATTCCAGGAAAGGCATCCGCTCCGTCAATGAGTCCGGTAGGCGCAGCGGCTAATTCCTTCCGCGCGGCGAGCCAAGCCATGCGTCCAATGCGCGCGCCGCTGCCATGCCTTCCGCGACGGCATCCACCACTTCTTTGCCGCCGTTCGCGCAGTCCCCTCCGGCAAAATATTTCGGGTTGCCGGTGTGGTGATGCTCATCTGTGGCGACCGTTCCGTTCGGGCGAACCTCAATCCCCGGAACGGCGCGCAGGATGCTCGTAACCGGTTTCTGGCCGATCGCGCGTACGACCATGTCCACATCGAGCCTGAATTCAGTTCCCTGAATCGATGCGACATGGAAACCTTCCCGCTTCCCGCCAGGCTCAACGCGTGTGCGGACGCATTCGATCCCTGTGACTCTTCCGCCTTCGCCAAGAATGCGCACCGGCTGCGCGAACCAATGGAAGACCACGCCGTCGAGCTTCGCGAGTTCATATTCGTAATGGAACGCGGACATGTCCCCTTCGCCGCGGCGATAGAGCAAGTGGACAACCTCCGCCCCAAGACGCCTCGCTGCCGTGACCACATCAATCGCCGTGTTGCCGGCGCCAATGCAGGCGACGCGCCGGCCAACTTGTGCTTCGACGAACGATCCCACCTTTGTCGCTTCGATGAATTCCATTGCTCCGCGGACACCATTGAGGTCTTCGCCGGGCAGATCGAGGTCCCAGGTCTCACCGAGACCCATCCCGATGAAAACGGCGTCGAATTCCTTCTCGAGCTGCGCGAAAGAGACCTCCGTCCCGACGGCGACCTTCTGGCGGAATTCAACGCCTAGGCCGCGCACCAGTTCGACTTCCCGCAACGAATCTTTCGCCCGGGATTTGTACGCCGCAATGCCGTACGTGTTCAGACCGCCCGCCAGGTCGTTGCGGTCAAATATCACCGCGCGGTAGCCCGCCTTCGCCAGCTCCGTGGCGCACGCGAGCGAAGCAGGACCGGAGCCAATGCACGCGACGCTTTTTCCATTGGGCGCACCGGCGTGGAAGAGCTGAATGTTATGGTCGAGGATGTAGTCCACGGCGTGGCGTTGCAGCCGGCCAATTTCGATCGGCTTCTCGCCATTCTCGTGCATCACGCAGGCACCTTCGCACAAAACTTCCGTCGGGCACACGCGCCCGCAACTGTGTCCCAGGATGTTCGCTTCGAGGATCACGCGCCCGGAACCCCGCAGATTGCCGGTGGAGATTTTCTTGATGAACGCAGGCACGTCAATGTGCGTGGGACACGCAATCGTGCAAGGCGCGTCGAAGCAAAAAAGGCACCGCGCAGCCTCGATGGCAGCTTGGCGCGCGTTCATCGGCGGCGCGATTTCCGCGAAATTGCGCTCGTATTGCTCGGGGTTGAGTTTCGGAGCTGTTTCTCGAAGCGTCATCGCCTGCGTCGTCCGTTCCGTGGATCGTGCAACGGCGCCATTCTAGTTCCCTTCTGGTCGAAAGTCGCTATCTTACACTCGCGCCGTGGTGCGCAATAGTAAGCGAATGGAACGAAGCCGCCGCGCACGGGTGCCATAGATGGGTGTCAAAATTGCGCGCTCGGTGTAAGCTACAACACCTCGGCGAAGCTTCAGGAGGTTTTTCGCGCATGCGCTTTGATACCTTGATTCGCAACGGCACGATCGTTACCGCCTCCGACACGTACTTGGGTGATGTGGGCATTCTTGACGGTAAGATTGCCGCCATCGGAAAAGACCTTCCCGTGGAGAATGCCAAAAACGTGATTGAAGCGCGCGGACGCTACGTGATGCCCGGCGGAATCGATGTGCACACCCATCTGGACATGCCGTTCGGCGGGACGATGAGCGCCGACGACTTCGAGTCCGGCACCGTGGCCGCTGCGTTCGGCGGCACGACAACGCTGATTGATTTCGCGATTCAGTACAAGGGCCAGACACTGCGGCAAGCGTACGAAACATGGATGAAGAAGGCGGACGGCAAGGCGGTGATCGACTACGCGTTCCACTGCATCATCACCGAACTGGCCGATGCGCAACTCGACGAAATGAAGGCGCTGGTTCGCGAAGGCATCCCCACCTTCAAGCTGTTCATGGCTTATCCCGGCGTGTTCATGCTCGACGACGCCTCGATCTTCCGCGCCATGACGGCCGCGGCAAATTCCGGGGGAATGATCTGCATGCACGCCGAAAATGGAGGGGTGATTGATGTGATTGTGCAGCGCGCCCTGGCGGAAGGAAAGCGCGCGCCGAAATATCACGCGCTCACGCGGCCCACGACCGCCGAAGCCGAAGCTACCTCTCGCTCGATTGCGCTGGCCGAGATGGCGGGTGCGCCGGTGTACATCGTGCACCTCTCGTGCAACGACGCGCTCGAGAAAGTGCGCGAGGCGCGCGACCGCGGCCTTCCCACCTACGCGGAAACGTGTCCGCAATATCTCTACCTCTCGCTCGAAAATATGGATGCGCCGGGCTTCGAGGGCGCCAAATATGTTTTCACACCTCCGTTGCGCGAGAAATGGCACCAGGAAAAGCTCTGGCAAGGCCTCGCGAAGGACGACCTGCAAGTGGTTTCCACCGACCACTGCCCGTTTTGCTACAAGGAGCAGAAGGAGTTGGGCAAGGACGATTTCACGAAAATTCCGAATGGCGGGCCAGGCATCGAGCACCGCTTGAGCCTCGTGTACAGCGGCGGTGTGCATGGCAAGCGCTTCTCTATAAATCGCTTTGTGCAGCTGGTGTCCACGGCTCCTGCGAAGCTGTTTGGCCTGTACCCGCGCAAGGGAACGGTTGCCGTGGGTTCCGATGCGGACCTCATCGTCTTTGATCCCGACGAAGAGCAAACCATCAGCGTCAAGACCCATCACATGCGCGTGGATTACTCCATGTTCGAAGGAATCCGCGTGAAGGGCATCCCCAAGATTGTTCTGTCCCGCGGACGGACCATCGTTGATAACGGGCGCTTCACCGGCAAGCCAGGCGCTGGAGAATTCATCAAGCGCGAGAACCCCGCGCGGATTTAGGCCTTCGCGGGCGTTGCAGCTTCAGGGGAGCTCATGGATGCGAGACACCGGCCACCCATGAAATCCCCACCAATCCGCCTTGCACTTGTACTTCAATCGAATCACCCGTGCTGAAGCGGTCGTAATCTCCGCGATCCACCGGGATCCGCTCGAAGCGCTGTCCCTCGCGCCAGGACGTAACGATCAATCGGCGATTGGCCACCGGTCCGGACATCGCAAATTTCCCCATCACGCGCGATATGCGTACCTGTGGCGGCGAACGGTCGAGCGCTCCATTGGCCAGCAGCAGCAGCGCCAGAAGCCACGGCAGCGGAATCAAGCCATAGTAAATCCGCTTCAATGCCTCCACCTCCGTGTGGCGCAGCGCCCGGCGCTCCACCCACATGGCCACGCCCAGTGTCAGGAAAAAGAGAACGCCGATAAAGATCAGAATGCCGTCGAGCTCGAGCGCTGGATAGCGCTCGCTGGCGACGACGAATGCGAGGGCCCCCAGAAGAAAGATCGCGGTGCGATTCAGCAGCTTCTTGCGAAGCGAGAACTCCGCCGCGGTAGAGTTCAGGCCGCAGGCCTCGCAAATATCCGCTTCGCGGTCGGCTCCGCAGTTCAGGCAGCGCGTCATCTTATGGGCCGCATCTCCGTTGAAAACATTTGATGCTATGCAGTGCAAACCTGGCTGTCAACGAGCTCCTTTCCATCGGAACGCTCTGACACGTCTACACCTTGTTAGACACCGGAGAACACCATCGAGATTGACGTATAATCACGGCATGAGCACGACATTGCAGGAATTCTTCTTGAAGCAGAAGGGAGCCACTCGCAGGCGTTCCGAGGAAGTTTTCCCGCTGCTCCGCCCGGAGCACATGGCATGGAAGCCGGAGAAGAATGCCTTGACCATCGGCGAAATATTAAGGCACCTGTGGGTATCCGAGGATGGAGTGCGGCGCGTCGCGCTCGATGGGAACTTCGGCTATTTCGAGGCGCGTATCCCAAAGGGCCTCTCCGCGGTGCTTGGTCAGATTGGCCCGCTCGAAGAAGAACTCAAGAACCTGGATCGCGCGCACCGCGAAACGCTCCGGCTTGTCGAGGCCCAGCCAGCCGGCCTGTTCGAGGAAGAGCGCTCGCACCCCGCATTGGGATTTCGCCGCAAAGTTGCGGTGATTCTCTTTGGTATCAACGACCACGAGGTCCATCACCGCGCGCAATTGATGACCTATCTGCGAATGCTGGGAACACCCGCGCCGGAACCCTTCAAGCGCCCTGCAAAATAAGCCGGGGCAAGGTTTCATCAGCCCATTCGTGCCGAACAGTGATCAAAAGGCACGAGGACTGCTACCTGATTTCGCGAACGCTCGCCGGCGGTGTTTCAGTGCAAACCATCAATTCATCACGTCCGTTGGACAATGATGAGCAGTCAATGTCCTGCGCGCTCCGAATCGCTTGTTCGGGGGTTGATCCTCGCGCTGTGGCGCATTTCGTGGCTCCTCGGAACGCCACGCACACCTCATATTCCTTACCGGTCTGCTGATATGTGGAGTAAGCCAGAACGCCGATCAGCACGAGGCCTCCCAGAATCATGATCCAACGCATTTGATTCGATCGTCCTGCCATGAGGTCCTCGATTTCAGATTCCGCGCATGCTTAGCGGGCGCGCTCTCCGGCGGCGGTGGCGCGGCGATTGAGTTCTTGCTGGATGCATCTCTTCAAATGGGGCGCAAGGTCATCCAGCTTTGCAATTTCCCTCAGGTCGCGCTGCGTAAGATTGGGAAGAAACGCCTGTACGACGGCAACCGGCGTATGCGTATTGCGCGCGAGCGCCAGGCGAACATTGTACTGGCAAGACCATTTCGGATGGTGCGCGATTGCGGCAATCGTGCGCGCCGGAACGCCGGACTTTGCGATCACCTTCAATACCTGGCTTTCGGTGAGAAACGCGCTGGCGAGCGCGAGTTTCATCGCCTGCGGATGCCCCTCGGCGAGCAGCGCTCCCGCAACGCGTGCCGGTCCCCGGCGCGCGAGCGTCAGTTTCTCGCCGACCGGAAGATGCGGCACCCGCGTCAGGATGATTTCTTCCGCCACCCGCCGGATATCGGCGGGTGCCGAAGGAAGCAGGCTCAACCGCACCAAGTCGAACAAGAATAGCTGGCGCGCAACGGCGAGCGCCACGCGGCGCGGCGTGTGCGGATGGCGCGCAAGGCGCAAACGAATTCCCTCGCTCGAAGTCCACTTCCCGTCCGCGCCAATGGCCCCCAGAACATTCGCGGACAAATCCATTCGTTCGAGCAATAGGCTTACGTGGGGCTCCGCTAGATTCGGATTCTCAAGAAGCGCAAGCAGGGATTCTTCATTCGCTTCGCGGACCAACCCCTTCAGTTCATCTGCCGGGGCCGACCGCGCACGATCGACACTGCTTTCCAATTCAGGCGGCATTTCCCTTCGCGCGGCACAGGCGGATCGCCATCTGGACGGCGGCCTCCGCTGGTGACACCTTACTCGCAATCAACTGGCCGCGCGGCACAGCTTTCCTTAGTTCCGCTGCGATGAAGCCGTCGAAAAACTTCGAGCGGCCATACACGCCGCCGGTTTTCGCAATCGGAAAATCGCGGTCGCGCCACCCGAGTTCGTTTGAAACGCACGCGGCAAGCTCGGCTAGCGATGCAGCCGCAGTTGTAAGGATCTGCCGAGCCACTGCATCGCCTGCATCCGCCAATTCTGCGACCAGGGGAAAGGTTTGTGGAAAGATATCATCCGCATTCTTCGCGATGCGTTCGAGCAGGGCGTCCCAATCCCGGCATTGATGCCATTCCAAAAGCCTTTTTGAAAGCGCCGTGGATGCGCCGCGATGCTCCTCGGCGCGAGCCACCGCAGCCACTGCTCGACGGCCGATGTCGAAGGCGCTGCCTTCGTCGCTGATCCACGGTCCGCGGCCTCCCGCCCGAGCGGTGCGCCCGCTGGCATCGCGTCCAAACGCGGCGGAGCCCGTTCCGGCCAGCAAAATGACTCCCTCGCCGGTTCCGAATGCGGCTTCGAGGGCGATCTCGAGATCCGTTGTCACGCGAACCTGCGCGTTCGGATAGCTGCGTTCAAAGAACGTCACCACGCGGCGCGCCACGCTCGGGCGGCCCGCGCCGCCAAGCCCTGCACATACCCCGCGAATGTCCTCGGCGTGAAGCTTGTGGCGGCTCAGTAGGATATCCGCCGCGCTGCTGAGGGAGAACCATGCTCGCGTGTAGCCTGTCCGAAGCGGATTCGACGGCCCCGCCGCTGCTTTTTCGAAGGTCCGGCCATCGCTATCAGCCAGGATGCAGTCTGTCTTCGTTCCGCCGCCATCGAAACCGAGGTAATAGCCTGGGTCCGTGGCGCTCATCTTTTCTGGCATCGCTTCACCCTGCTTGACAGTGTTCGAATCGGGCGGTTAGCATCGCGCCGCCTGCCGGGCGCGGCCCAATGCAAATCAGCCCTGTCGACTTCGCGATCCTGGCCCTCTACCTTGCGGGTATCACACTCTTCGGCGCCCGCTTCCGCCGCGGCCAGAAGGATCTCCGCGATTACTTTCTGGGCGGCCGCACCGCCCCCTGGTGGGCGCTGGCCTGCTCGATTGTGGCAACCGAAACCTCGACGCTCACCATCATCGGCACGCCCGGAATCGCCTTTGGTGGGAATCTTGGCTTTCTACAACTGGTACTGGGCTATCTAATCGCGCGGGTAATCCTGTGCGTGGTACTCATCCCGCAGTACTTCAAGGGTGAATTCTACACGGCTTACCAGCTCTTAGGGAAGCGCTTCGGCGGGCGCATGAAGTCCGCGGCAGCGGCCGTATTTCTGGGAACGCGGGCGCTCGCGGAAGGCGTGCGCATCGCGGCCATTGGAAAAGTGGTGAGCGTGGCGTTTGGCACGGGCGATCGCATCTCGATTCTGATCGTCACGCTGCTCACTCTGTTTTACACGTTCGAGGGCGGAATGCGCGCCGTCATCTGGACCGACGTGGTTCAATTGGCGCTCTATCTCACGGGGTCCGTGGCGGCATTTTTTTTGCTGCTGCACAAAATCCCCGGCGGCTGGCCCACTGTCGCGCAAGGAGCTGCGGCCGCAGGAGGAAAGTTTCGCATCTTCGATTTTTCATTCAGCCTAACGCAAAGCTACACCTTCTGGGCCGGCATCCTGGGCGGAACGTTTCTCACCATGGCAAGCCATGGCACGGACCAGACCATGGTCCAGCGGCTTCTGGCTGCCCGCAACGAGCGCGACAGCAAAACAGCGCTGCTCGCCAGCGGCGTGATAATCTTCGCGCAGTTTGCCCTGTTTCTCGTCCTGGGCGTTATGCTTTTCGTATTCGCACACTACAGCCCGTTTCCGGTGCAGGCGGGCGACCCCGATCGCATCTTCCCTGAATTCATCGTGCGCGAAATGCCGCGAGGCATGGCCGGAATCGTCCTCGCGTCCATCTTTGCAGTTGCGATGTCGAACGCCAGCGGTTCATTGAACTCCCTTGCGTCATCCAGCATCATAGACCTCGGTGCCGCGCCTCAAAATCATGACCAAGCGAAATGGCTCGGGCGTTCGCGGTGGATGACGCTCATTTGGGGTGTTGTCCTCGGAGCCCTGGGGCTGGCTCCCTGGGGGCCGGTGCTCGTGGCCGGGCTTACGATTGCATCCATCACCTACGGCGCCATGCTCGGCGTTTTTCTTCTCGCCACCTGGAACCCTCGCGCGAACGAGGATGGAGCGCTTGCGGGATTCGCCGCTGGCCTCGCCGTGGTCGTAGCCGCCAGATTGCTTACTCCGTTGGCGTGGACCTGGTTCGTCCTGCTCGGAACGATCGTCACGTTCGCGGTGGGGTCATTCGTAAGCTGGATCTTGATCGACGAGCCGCAGAACCCTGTTGTGGCGCCTCGTTGACTGCGCCGGAGAATCCAAATCGCCAAACTGCCTAAACCCGCTGAACGCCTTGGCCTCGTTCGAGGTCTCAGCGGCTGGGCTGCCGCCGCCATTGTCGTTGGCACCATGATCGGCACGGGAATCTTCCTGAAGCCGAGCGAAATGGCGTCCGAAGCAGGCTCGGTGACCATCGTATTCGCTGCTTGGATTGTCGGCGGCCTGCTCTCCCTGTTTGGCGCGCTCTCCTTTGCCGAGCTTGGCGCCGCCCTGCCCGAGGCCGGAGGTCAATACGCGTATCTGCGCCGAGGTCTCGGGCCCGTTTGGGGCTTCCTGTTTGGCTGGATGCACTCGATGGTCGGCGAATCGAGCTCGGCAGCCTCGATAGCCGCCGGGCTGGCGCGATTTCTGAGCTTCCTGCTCCCTGCCATCGCTGCGCCAATCTTCTCGTGGCATCTGAGCAATCCCATCACGGGCAAGCCCTACGATTTCATTTTCACGTGGGCGCAACCTGCGGCGGCCGCTGCCATCGTCATCTTCACGGCCATCAACTACCTCGGCGTGCGCCTGGGCGGGCGCGTGCAAGTCGCCCTCACTTTACTGAAGATCGGGGCCGTGCTGGCGATCATCGCGGCCGCTTTCTGGCTCGGACATGGAAGCGCGGAACACTTTCACCCGTTGTGGCCTTCGACCGGAGCCGTAGGAGCGTTCGGCGGCTTCTTCGCCGCGCTTGCCGCCGCGCTCTGGGCCTACGACGGCTGGGAAGATCTGAATCGCGTCGGCTCCGAGGTGGAGAAGCCGCAGCGCAATATCCCGCTCGCACTGGTCGGTGGGACCCTCTTCGTGGCGGCCATCTATCTCCTGTTTACCGCTGCTTGCTTCTACGCCCTGCCGTTCGCCGCGGTCGCCGGCTCCGCGCATGTTGCATCCGACGTGGTCCAAAGCTTTGCTGGCCGTGGCGCGGCATTCTGGATCACGCTCGCCATGATCGCTTCAGCGCTGGGCACGCTCAACTCCTCCATCCTGAGTGGCGCGCGCGTCCCCTACGCCATGGGCCGCGACGGCCTGTTCTTTCGCGTCACCGCCACCGTGCATCCCAAGTTCCGCACACCCGGCGGCGCGCTGATTTTTCAGGGCGTCCTCGCGGGCCTGATGGCGCTCACCGGAACGTTCGAGGAACTCACGTCCCTCTTCGTCTTTGCCGCCTGGATTTTCTACGCGCTTTCCGTGGTCGCCATGTTTCGCCTTCGCCGCATTGCGCCCGATCTCGAGCGCCCCTATCGCACATGGGGCTATCCGGTGGTGCCCGCGTTATTCGTCGCCGGCGCTCTCGCCCTCACGCTCAACATCTGGATCGAGCGCCCGGTGCGCTCCTCGATCGGCCTCGCCATGATCCTTTCCGGCCTCGTGTTCTACCGTTACTGGCGGGAAAAAGCGCCCAGCGAAGATCTCCCCTCAAACGGCTAGCGCCTGGCTCGGTTGCCATCCTGGCCCGCTAGGCGTCGGCAGAATTCCCGGTTCACCTCGCGCGCCGTCATTCTGAGCGGAGCATCCCGGTAGCCGCTGAATTCCCACAGATTGCGCCTTCGGCAATCTGTGGGCCGGGATGCGCAGCCGAAGAATCTCTCTTCGGCGTCGCGAACGAGAACGACATCAGCCGCACCGATTCGCGTTTATGAGACAAGTCGTAGAGGTTGGTAGGCGCCACTCGGCAAATTCAACGCGAACAAATCGGGATGAAGCAAGTGTGCCAGCAGCGCAACTCCATCGGCGAGCCGAGGGCCGGGCCGCGAAAAGTAGCTGTTCGCATCAACCGCGAAGATGCGGCGTTCGCGCATTGCAGGAAGATCGCGCCAGCTATCGGGAAGTCGAGCGAAGTCGAATTCCGCCACGCTGCGAGCGACGATGTAGCCGCACGGCATCACCAGAATCACCTCGGCTTTCGTTCGCGCGATCTCCTCCGCCGTCACACGAAACGACGGCTCGCCCGCGCGGCCGAGCACATCCTCCCCGCCCGCCTTCCGAACCATCTCCGGAACCCAGTGGCCGCCGACGTAATACGGATCGAGCCATTCCAGGCACAGCACGCGCGGCCGCGGCCGCGCTCGCGCCCCCGCCGCCCGTGCTTCGATCGCCGCAACCTTCTGCTCGAGCGCGATCGCAAGCGACTGAGCCTCGCGCCGCCGGTGCGTCGCTTCCCCCACGCGGCGGATGTCGTCCCAGACGTCGGCAAGCGAATGCGGAGTGAGCGCCAGGATTTTCGGCTTCTTCGCCAGCCGCGAAAGCGCGGTGGCGAGATCATCGGGCGAAGCAGCGCAGACGTGGCACAGGTCCTGCGTCACGATTAAATCCGGTGAAAGCGAACCCAGCAGGTCGGCATCCACCGCGTAGATGCTCTCGCCGCGCGCCACAAGCTCGGTGACCTGGCGATCGAGCTCGGCGGGCCGCGCCTGCGGGTCCACCCGCGGATGAATCAGTGCAGGCCGCCTTGCCGCTTCCGGCGGAAAATCGCATTCGTGTGTAACGCCCTCCACCGAATCGCCCAGTCCGAGCGCGAAGAGAATTTCCGTTGCCGACGGCAATAGCGAGCAGATTCGCATCTTCGTGTCAGCAGCCGGATGGCCCCTCGGCATCCAGAATCAATGGTAGATGAGATATTTCTCGCGCACCGCGCGAAATGCGTTCACGTCGGAAAACCACTCCGTGACAATGTGCGGCGCCGCATCCCCGCGCAGCAATGCGTCCACCGTGGATTGCGAGCCCACCAACTCGAGGATTTTCCCCGCGTGAAATTCCACGGGATATGCGTGATGCAGCGCTTCGGCGATTTCCATGCCCATGCGCATGGACCGAAACGCTGCCGGGTAATTCATTGTCATTGACAGGCCCTGGCACGGTTGGCCCGCGTACAGTCCGCTGCGCGGCGTGAATTGCGTAGGTTCGAATTTCACGCCCGCAATCGACCGGGCATTCAGTGTCTCCGCCAACTCGGCTCCATGGATCCACGGCGCGCCGAACACCTCGAACGGAGTGTCGGTGCCGCGGCCCACGGACATACCGCCGGCCTGCAGAATCTCGATGCCCGGATAGAATAATGCTGCGTTGAGGCTGCGAAGATTCGGTGAAGGCGGAATCCATGTGAGGCCGGTCGCATTGTACAACTCGCCGCGGCGCCAGTTCTTCATTGCCACCACGTGAAGTTCGGCGCCGATTTTGTTTTCCGCGTTGAACATTTGCGCGAGTTCGCCCAGCGTCATCGCGTAGCGCACCGGCATCGCGAAATAGCCGGTAAACGACAAACGGTCGCGATCGAGCACGGGCCCTTCGATCACTTCGCCGCCCAGCGGATTCGGCCGATCCAGCACGAAAAATGCGATGTGATGTTTCGCCGCTTCTTCCATCGCATAGCCCATCGTCGTGACGTAGGTGTAGAAGCGCACACCGGCATCCTGAATGTCGAAAACCAGCGCATCGAGATTTGCCAGCATCTCGGCGGTCGGCCGGCGCGTTTCGCCGTAGAGACTAAACACCGGAAGGCCCGTGGCGGCGTCGGTTTCGTTCGCAACCGTTGCGTCTTCCACGTTTCCCGCGATGCCGTGTTCCGGGCTGAAGATGGCCACGAGCTTCACCCCTTCGGCGTGGGCGAGCACGTCAATCGTCCGGTGCCCGGCGGAGTCCACTCCCGTCTGATTCGTGATCAGCCCCACGCGCTTGCCGCGCAGTGCCACGAATTTTTCCTCCTCCAGCACATCCACGCCTGTTTTCGTGTGCTCGCTTTCGGCCCCCACCCCCAAATCGCTCCCAGGACGGCTCCAGACGCCCGGCGCGGCGAATACCGCGACGCAGAGAGGCAGCGCCAGCGCAGAGAGCCAGAGCCAGCTGAAACGGTAACGAAACACTCGCCGCGACCTTTGATTGTGTGCCATCTAAGCTCTGCTATACTGCCGCGGGATGCGGGCGTCAACATGGAAGACCAGGAAAAGGGCCCTGCGCCACCCTGGGCTTCCCGCGCTGGCGCTGCTCCTTTTTACGACATTCTGGCTCATGACACCCACCGCTCGCGCGCAGAAAACTCCTGGTCCGTTAACCCGTCCATCCTCCCATAGTTCAGCCTGGGTTGCCCAAACGCTCAAGAAAATGACCGTGCGTGAAAAGCTCGGCCAGATGCTGATGCCCTATTATTTTGGCGTCTTCGCATCCACCGGGAGCAGCGAGTACAAGGAGTTGCTGCATCAGGTCGAGGACAATCACATCGGCGGCCTGATTATCGGCACCATTCGCGGCCCGCTCGGAATCGAGCGCAGCGAGGTGTATCCCACGGCGATCGTCACCAACGAATTTCAGCGCCTCTCGAAGATTCCGCTCCTCGTCGGCGCCGATTTCGAATCCGGCACCGGCATGCGTCTTGACGAGGGCACGTCCTTCCCCTCTGCGATGGCCGTCGGCGCCACGGGCGACCCCAAGCTTGCCTACGAAATCGGCAAGACCATCGCCATCGAGGCGCGCGCCGCGGGCGTGCACTGGATCTTCGCGCCGGATGCGGACGTGAACAACAATCCCGACAATCCGATCATCAACATCCGCTCGTTCGGCGAGGACCCGCAGCGCGTCGCGGAATTCGTCGCGCAATTTGTTCGCGGCGTCGAGCAGAACGGCGCGCTCTCGACCGCCAAGCATTTTCCGGGTCACGGCGACGTGAGCGTGGATTCTCATCTCGGGATCGCCTCCGTGCCCGGTGATCGCGCCGAACTTGATTCCACGGAACTCGTTCCCTTCCGTGCCGCAATCAAAGCCGGCGTCAGCTCGATCATGCCCGGACACCTCTCGGTGCCCGCAATCGAGCCCGATCCCGCAATTCCCGCGACGCTCTCGCCGCGCATTCTCACCGGGCTGCTTCGAAATCAAATGGCGTTCCACGGGCTGATCGTCACGGACGCGATGGATATGGGCGGCGTCACATCGCTCTATCCGCAAGGCGAAGCCGCCGTCCGCGCGGTCGAAGCCGGCGCGGACGTGATTCTTCAGCCCTTGGTCCCCGACGCGGCCCTGGCGGGCCTCGAAGACGCGGTCAAATCCGGCCGCCTTTCGATGGCGCGCATTGACGCGTCCGTCGAGCGCATCCTCGAGGCCAAAGCGCGCGTCGGGCTCGACAAAGATCGCCTCGTGAATATTGCGCGCCTGAATGAGAAATTCGGGCGCCCCGAATACGTCGCGGAAGCCCAGCGCATTGCGGATCGCGGCGTAACGCTTTTGCGCAACGCGGCGCAGCTTGTTCCGCTCGACGCCACAAAGCCGCTGCGCGTGCTGCTTGTCTCTCTTTCCGCCGATCCCGACCCTTATCCGGGCCAGGACCTCGAGCCGGAAATCCGCTGGCGCGTGGATTCGCTGAAGGCGCTGCGCGCGGATACGCAATTCTCTGCCGCCAGCGCTCTCAAGCTGCCGTCTCCGGAAACCTATGACGTTGCCGTCGCCGCGCTGTTTGTTCGCGTCACCGACCGCAAGGGCAATGTGGGCTTGCCGGAAGATCAGCGCGCGTTTGTGAATCAATTGCTTGCCGCCGGAAAGCCGTGCGCCGTGCTCTCCTTCGGAAGCCCCTATTTGATTGAGCATTTCCCCGGCGCCAAAACATGGCTCGCTGAATTTTCGACCAACGACGTTTCGCAACGCGCCGCCGCCCGCGCCCTCTTCGGGCAAGTTGCCATCGGCGGGCAAATCCCCGTGACCGTTCCCGGCACGGTGGCGCGCGGGGACGGCTTGAAACTGCCTGCGAATCCGATGACGCTCGCGCCCGCTTCCTCGGCAATGTCTGATCGCCTGAAACCGGCTTTTGATCTTCTCGACCGCGCCGTTTCCGACGGTGCTTTTCCCGGCGGCGTTCTCGCCGTGGGACTTCGAGACGAAATCTCCCTTCACGCTTTCGGCAAGATGTCGGTCAGCGCGAAGGCTGCTCCGGTGGCCGCGAACACAATCTACGATATCGCCTCCCTCACCAAAGTGGTGGCCACAACCCCATCCCTGATGATCCTCGTTCAGGAGAAGCGGCTCGACCTCGACATGCCCGTCGCGCGCCTTTTGCCGGAATGGGCCGCCGCTGCAAAATCCGATCCCGATCCCGCGTGGCGCAGCCGCGTGACCGTCCGCATGCTCATGCTCCATGATGCGGGGCTGCCGGGGCATCGCGATTTTTACAAAGATGCCCAGGGTTACGACGCCGTCCTCGCGCGGGTGATGGCCGAGCCGTTGGTCCATGAGCCGGGCAAGCTGGTGGAATACTCCGACCTTGGCTTTATTCTTCTCGGTGAAATCGTGCGCCGCCTCACCGGCGAATCGCTCGACGCTTTCGCCACCGGCCACATTTTCAAGCCGCTCGCGATGGCCGAAACGCTTTTCAATCCGCCGAAGTCCCTGCGGGGCCGCATCGCTCCCACCGAGGACGACAAGGAGTTTCGCAAGCGCCTCGTTTGGGGCGAAGTGCACGATGAGAATTCCTGGGCCATGGGCGGCGTCGCCGGGCACGCCGGACTTTTTTCCACCGCGGGCGATCTGGCCGTGTTCGCGCAGATGATTCTCAACGGCGGAATCTACGCGCACCGCCGCCTGCTCGCGCGCTCCACCATCGAGAACTTCACCGCGCGCGTAACCATCGGCGATTCCGCCCGCGCGATTGGCTGGGACGTGCCCACGGAAAACTCCTCCGCGGGCCACTATTTCTCCGCGCATAGCTTCGGCCACACCGGATTCACCGGCACTTCGCTGTGGCTCGACCCCGACCGCGGCCTTTTCGTTCTTTTGCTCACCAATCGCGTGAATCCCACGCGCGCGAATGAAAAAATACGCCAGGTGCGCCCGGCGCTCCACGACGCGGTCGTCGAGGCCCTCGGCCTCGCCTCCGGGCATGCCGCCGCCCGCTAACTGCCTCGGCACAACGCCGCCTGGAATTTCTCGTTGGCCGCAAATCTCATCCTCTCTGCCGCTATAATATTTATGTCAGAGGGCGCTGTTGAAACAGGCGAAAACAGAGCAGCGGAACCCGCGTTCGCGCGGGCTCGACCGGATTTCCACGCTGGAAATTCTGCGTCTTCTGAACCGCGAAGATGCTCGCGTGGCAGCGGCGGTGCGCCGGGAGTTGCCGAAAATCGCGCGCGCTGTGGACGCCATCGTGCGCTCGTTTCGCAGCGGCGGCCGTCTGATCTACGTCGGCGCGGGAAGCAGCGGCCGCCTCGGTGTGCTCGACGCCTCCGAGTGCCCTCCCACATTCGGCACGCCGCCGCGAATGGTGCAGGCGCTGATCGCCGGTGGAGAAAAGGCGATCCGCAAGGCTGTCGAGGGCGCTGAAGATTCGGCGGCCGCGGGAGCGCGCGATCTTGCTGCCGCGGGAATCACGCGGAGCGACGTTGTCGTCGGCATCGCCGCGAGCGGGACAACGCCATACGTCTTGGGCGCTTTGCGGCTCGCGCGGCGGCGCGGCGCTGTCACCGTCGGCGTGACGTCGAATCCGCAGTCGCCGCTCGCGCGGCAAGCGCGGATTGCCATCGCGCCGGACACAGGCCCTGAGGCCATCGCCGGTTCCACCCGGCTCAAGGCAGGCACGGCGCAAAAAATGGTTCTCAACATGCTCTCCACCGCCTCGATGGCGCGGCTCGGCAGAGTCTATGAAAACTGGATGATCCACGTGGCCTTGACAAACCAGAAGTTGCGGCAGCGCGCGGCGCGAATTCTCGAACAATCCGCGGGTGTGAGCGCGTCTGCGGCGGCACACGCTTTGCGTCAGGCGAAACACAATCTGCCCGCCGCGCTCGTGATGCTGAAGACCGGCGCCCGCGCGCCGCAGGCGCGGCAGTGGCTTGCAAAATCGGGCGGCAGCGTGCGCCTGGCGCTCGATGCCTCGAAAGGAACGCGGACCGGCGGCAAACGCTGCGGGAAATAGCATGGACCGATTCAAAATCCAGGGCGGACGCAAGCTCGAAGGCACGGTCCGCATCAGCGGCGCAAAAAACGCGGCGCTCCCCGCGATGGCCGCCACGCTTCTGACCAGCGAGCCGGTGCGGCTCCAGAACATTCCGCACGTGCGCGACATCATCACCATGGCGAAGCTTCTCGCGCACATGCGCTGCCGCGTGGAAAGCCCGGACATTCCTCCGAGCGAGTTCACCATCCAGGCGGAGACCGTGTCGCACGCGGAAGCGCCCTACGATCTGGTGAAAACCATGCGCGCCTCGATCCTCACGCTCGGGCCGCTCGTGGCGCGCTTCGGCTACGCGAAAGTTTCCCTGCCCGGCGGATGCGCCATCGGCGCGCGCCCCGTGGACTTGCACATTCAAGCCCTCGAAAAGCTGGGCGCCGAAATCACGATGGCCCACGGCTACATCGAGGCTCGCGCCAAGCGCCTGCGCGGCGCAATGTTCCGGTTCCCGAAAATCACGGTCACCGGGACGGAAAATGTCCTCACCGCGGCGGTGCTGGCCGAAGGCGAAACCATCCTCGACAACGCCGCGCGCGAGCCGGAGGTCACCGATCTCGTCGAGCTGCTGACGAAAATGGGCGCGCAAATCGAGGGCGCGGGCACCTCTACGATTCGCGTGCAAGGCGTCGAAAAACTGCACGGCGCGACGCACGCCGTGATTCCCGACCGCATCGAAGCCGGAACGTTCCTGATCGCCGGCGCCATCACGGGCGGAGAATTGCTGCTCACCTGCTGCGACGCCGCGCATCTCGCTTCCGTCATCGCCAAGCTCAAGGAATGCGGAATTGACATACGCAGCGAAGGGCCGCGCGCCCTGCGCGTGCGCGCCGCGAAAAAACTCGTCGCCGCCGACATCAGCACCGAGGAATATCCCGGCTTCGCCACCGACATGCAGGCGCAGTTCATGTCGCTGATGACCCAGGCGCACGGCGTGTCGCGCATCCGCGAAACGATCTTCGAGAACCGCTACGTTCACGCCAGCGAAATGCTGCGCATGGGCGCGAACATCGCGGTTGACGGCAACCTCGCCGTGGTCACCGGGCCCACGCCGCTGAGCGGCGCGCCGATCACCGCCTCCGACCTGCGCGCGAGCGCTTCGCTCGTCCTCGCCGGCCTCGTCGCCAACAACACCACCGTGATTGACCGCGTTTACCACATTGACCGCGGCTACGAGCAAATCGAAGAAAAGCTGCGTGCCATCGGCGCCCGCATCGAACGCATCTCGTAATTTCCGGCGGCGTACCATGATTTTTCTCGAGACAGAACGCCTTCTCTTTCGGACACACGAGGCTCGCGATGAAGCCGACTTTGTGCGCATGCACACCGACCGCGAAGTCCGGCGTTACATGGGAGGGCTGGGGATCGCCGGCTGGCCGCTGGAGAAGGCGCTCGATCGTTTTCGCAATCAATATCTCGGCAAGCCCACAAAAAACTACGGCCTGTGGGCGACGATCCTGAAAGAAGAAAACAAATACATCGGCTGTTGCGGCTTGCGCGTTTCCAAGGATGCCATGGGCGCAAGCCTCGGCTACATTCTGGCGCAGCCCTACTGGCGTCGAGGCCTTGCCACGGAGGCCGCCGGGGCTTTCATTGACGCTGGATTTACGCGCCTGGGGTTGCTTCGCATCGGTGCTGACGTGGAAAAAGGCAACGACGCGTCGGAGCATATTTTGCAGAAGTTCGGGTTTCAATGCGTGCGCCGGGAAGAAATTCCCGGTAATGGCCGCGTCATTTTATTCTACGAACTTTCGCGAGCGGCGTGGGAGCAGAAGAAAACCTAGCAACGCGCCGGATTTATTTCTGAATTCGGTCGTGTTGCGGTCAGAAACGCAGTGACGAGTGGCTAGTGGCGCGCCTCAGCGGACGATCTCCGAACTTTCGCAACTGTATCAGACCCAGAAACCGTCATCGGGACCAGATAGTGTAGAATATGCATACGGTCCTCGTTAACGCGCAATCGGGGGATTCTCGATGGCAAATAGTTCCGCAAACGAAAAACACCAAGCCCATGAGTTGATCGAGCGCCTGGCCCCTAGTCAGGTTTCCGCTGTCGTCGGCCTGCTCGAAGCCATGCTCGATCCCGTCTCCCGCGCCATCGCCAACGCTTCCGTTGACGATGAGCCGGAAACCAGCCAGGAACGTCAGGTCGTCGCCGAATCGAAGGATTGGTTCGAGCGCCGGGCGGCCAAGGGATCCCTCACGAAGAAGTGCTCGCCGATTTCGGCCTCACCTCGAAGGATTTGAAGAAGCGGAAAGATTAGGCGTGCAGAAGATCGCTTGGTCCGAACAGGCCCGCACCGACATTCGCCACTTGGATCGGACACCGCCATGCGTATCTTTGCCGCACTCCAACGGTTTGCAAACACCGGCGAAGGTGATGTGAAAAAGCTCAAGGGAGAGTCTAGCGAGTTGCGCCTCCGCGTCGGCGACTACCGCGTCCGTTTCACCGAAGAACCCGGCGACATCCTGCACATTCATTCCGTTCGCCATCCCAAGGACGCCTACCGCTGACGCGGGCGGCTCATCCTTCCTCCGCAGTTTGCTTTATGCGCTGCTCTCGTGTTTATACCGGCATGCCGTTCTTCGCTGGGAAGAGGATGCCGATGGAACGGCTTGGGGGCCGAAGCGCCCACGAAGCCACAGCAAGAGCAGCAATGACGAGAGGGGCGATGACGTGAAAGCCGTAAGCGCCGTAGCCGCCGACCGCAACGCAGGATGCGGCCGCGCCTGTGAGGTCAAAGAAGATGCCGGCATACGCCCATTCCTTGAGCCGCGGAAATCGCGGCACGAGAATGGCAATGGCTCCAAGCACTTTCCAAAATCCCAGGATGGCGAAGAAGTACAATGGGTAGCCAAGGAGCGGCACCACGCCATGGGGGTTGGCCCGATATTGCGCCAGCTGCGCGACGCCCCTACAACGCGAACGGAAAGAGAGATCCTTCGTCGCGCAAAAAGGCGCGCTCCTCAGGATGACGCGCTCGTTCGCTCCTTGGGGACGACGAAATGGCTACTACCATTATTCGTCAAGTAGTAGACTTATGCCGTGGTTAAGGGGCAAGTGGTCAGATTTTCGCCCACACGTTGATAGGCCATCACGACGGCCAGTTCATAGACCACTCGGCGGAGACGTGTTGCCGAAGGTTCTCGAGACGGCGAGCGTCCTATTGCGATCTTTTCAGTAGAAGGAAAGGAAATCTAAGTGGTAACACGCTTGGAATTGTTTCCCTGGTTTCCAGCATGTGTGCTCGCGGCGTTGGCACTTGCATGGTCATTTACCGAGGTTGCTTCCGCCAAAGAGGCCATCACTGTAAGATCGACTTGCAAAGATGTGGTCGTAAAGGCTGAAACCATCGCCACTTCACGCAAGTTGAGTTACAACTTGGAATCAACATCTACTGAGCAAAGCGATTCGCTTGCAACCGCTGGCATTTGGGTCCGCCTCACAATCATCTACAAGCTAACCATTATGGGAAAACCTTCTCCAGGAATCATAAAATTCACTCCCTTCTACGATGGTAATTCCTGCAGGGTGGAATCTTCTAAAAGTCAAGAAGCCGATGAGATCGTAAAGGACTTGAAGAAACAGAAGGGCAAATAAGCGGGAGAAGGAGTAAGGGCGCGTGGGCCACGCTTCATCGCATGGTTGATGTTTTCCTACCTCAGGGACGACTCCACCGCATCAATTCACACACCTGGACTTCATTCACGGCACGACCAACCTGCGTGGTCGGAGGACTCGGTTGCCAACTTGGGGTGTGGAATTATCCGGATGCGCGACCATGTCGAGAAAAAAAAGAGGATTAGGGATGAAGAATTGGCCGTCAAATACGCATGCTGCTCTACCTCGGCTTTCATCACGCTCTGGCAGAATCACAGACCGGTCATTCGCTGCAGGTTTTCCGGATAGCGATCACCCTGCACCATGATTTTCGAGGCCGCGCTGTCGATTTCGCGCAGGTCGTCCGATGTGAGTTTGATGGCGACCGAGCCAATGTTCTCGTCGAGGCGAGACAACTTGGTGGTGCCCGGGATGGGAGCAATCCACGGCTTCTGCGCCAGCAGCCAGGCGAGCGCGATCTGAGCAGGTGTCGCCCCTTTCTGCCTGGCGATGCTGCCGAGCAGATCGACAACAGCCTGGTTCGCCTTCAGAGCCTCGGGTGTAAAGCGCGGGAGCTTGCTGCGAAAATCGGAGCTGCCAAACTTCGCATTTTCGTCCATCTTTCCGGTGAGGAATCCTTTTCCCAGAGGGCTATAGGGGACCAAACCAATTCCCAGTTCCTCGAGAGCCGGCAGCACTTCCGCTTCCGGCTTCCTCCACCACAGCGAATACTCGCTTTGGAGCGCGGTCACCGGCTGAACGGCGTGCGCGCGACGGATGGTTTTAACTCCCGCTTCTGAAAGTCCAAAGTGCCTGACCTTGCCGGCCTGGATCAGCTCCTTTACCGCGCCCGCCACGTCTTCGATGGGCACGTTGGGGTCAACACGGTGCTGATACAACAGATCGATGACATCAACTTTCAAACGCTTGAGCGACCCCTCGACGGCCTTCTTGATGTGCTCAGGGCGGCTATTCACGCCTGCCGCTCCCGGCCGATTATCGCTGCCGCTCAGATCGAACCCGAACTTGGTGGCGATCACCACCCGGTCGCGAATGGGGGACAACGCTTCACCCACGAGTTCTTCGTTTGTAAACGGGCCATAGACCTCCGCCGTATCGAAGAACGTGATGCCCCGATCCACGGCCGTCCGCAGAAGGGCAATCATCTCCTGCTTATCTTTGACCTCGCCATACGAGAAGCTCATGCCCATGCAGCCGAGGCCCAGAGCTGAGACTTCCAGATTACTTTTCCCGAGTTTGCGTTTTTGCATTGGTTCTCATCCTTTACACAAAGTTATGCATGCAATGATTTGCAGAGGTGGCCTTATACCCCTCCCAAGCAATTCTCCAGTGTTTCATCCGGGCTAAACGACTCCACGATTAGCCGTTTGTCCGAAAAGTAGTATACGCGCGTCAGGTCCTTGCTCATCGCGAGCGCCCTGACGGAGGCTCAATCCGACTGACTGCTGACCTGTCCCTCCGGCCAGGTTTTCGGGCCAGTTCTAGTCCTCGACCATTTCTGTACCCTGACACAATTTCATTCCCTGACGGAAAGCGCTACCGTGATGGTGTCGCGCGATCAGCGCGCGGAGGATGTGGTGTCTTTTTGCGGATTGACTTTGACCGCCGGCGTCGGCGAGAACGCCGCCAAAAACAAAAAGGCCCGGGTGCGCCTGCCATCCGGCGCGCCCAGGCCCTTGAACGTCTCAATCCCCCGGCGCAACTCTAATCGCAACATTCCATTATTAGAAGGTGCGTTAAATCACGTCAATTCAGCAACTTGCATTTTTCTAATCGCAACAAGTTGCCCCTGTTGCGATTCGGCGCCCTACGCGCGCAACTCATCCCGCCGTTTCGGTCTTGTGCTGCTTGTCGCGCTGGTCGCGGAGGAGGGCTTTGCGGCTCAGGCGAATCTTGTTGCCCTCGATGGCCAGGACCTTGACGAGGACCTGGTCGCCTTCCTTCAACTCGTCGCGAACGGCGCGGATGCGCTGCTCGGCGATTTCGCTGATGTGCAGCAGGCCGTCGGTGCCGGGGAATATTTCGACGAAGGCGCCGAACTCGGCGATGCGCACGACGGTGCCGAGATAGGTTTTGCCGATCTCGGCGGTCGCGGTGGTGTCGCGAATCATCTTGAGAGCCGCTTCGGCCGCCGCGCCGTTATTGGCGAAGACGTGGACCTTGCCGTCGTCCATCACGTCAATCTTCACGCCCGTGGCCTCGATGATCGCGCGAATCTTTTTGCCGCCGGGGCCGATGAGGTCGCGAATCTTGTCCGTGGGAATCTGGAGCATGTGCAGGTGCGGCGCGTAGACGGAAATTTCCTGCCGCCCCGCCGAAATCGTGGGATTCATGATGTCGAGAATCTCGAGACGCGCCTTGCGCGCCTGAGCCAGCGCCTCGCGCATCATGCTGACGCTCACGCCGCCTACCTTGATATCCATCTGGAGGGCGGTGATTCCCTGGCGCGTTCCGGCGACTTTAAAGTCCATGTCGCCGTAATGGTCTTCCGCGCCCGCGATATCGGTGAGGATGGCGTACTTCTCGCCTTCCACCACCAATCCCATGGCGATGCCCGCGCATGCGGCCTTGAGCGGAACGCCCGCATCCATCAGCGAGAGCGAGGCGCCGCAAACGGTGGCCATGGAAGACGAGCCGTTCGATTCCAGAATGTCGGAAACCACGCGCATGGCGTAGGGAAAATCCGTTTCCGCGGGAAGCAGGTTCAATATGGCGCGCTCGGCCAGAGCGCCGTGCCCGATTTCGCGGCGGCCGGGCCCGCGAAGGAATTTCACTTCGCCGACCGAAAACGGAGGGAAGTTGTAGTGCAGCATGAAGCGCTTGAACGATTCGTCCTCGAAGAGAAGATCGAGGCGCTGCTTATCTTCCTTCGTGCCGAGCGTGGTGGTGACGAGCGCCTGCGTCTCGCCGCGCGTGAAGAGCGCCGAGCCGTGAACGCGAGGCAGGACTCCCACCTCGCAGGTGATCTGGCGAATCTGGTCGAACGCGCGCGAATCCGGCCGGCGGCGGCGAACCAGCATGTCGTCGCGGAAGATTCGCTCGCGGAGGCGCTCGAAGGCGCGGTAAGCGAGCTTGCGGCGGTCTTCGTCTTCCTCGGGGATGGCAGCGAGAATTTCGGCCTTGATTGCGTCGATCAGGCCGTAGCTTTCAAGCTTGGGATGCTTGGCCGTGTCCACGGCATCCTGCAGCCGCGCGCCATACTGGGTCTTGATCTGCGCGTAGAGAGCTTCGTCGAAGGCCGGCGGCGTGACCGCGACTTTCTCGACTCCCAGGCGCTTGGTCAGATCGCGAATGGCCGCGACAATCTGGCGAATCGCGGCGTGGCCGAATTCGAGGGCCTCGGACACGACTTCCTCGGAAACTTCGAGCGAGCCTGCTTCAACCATCACAATCGCTTCATCGGAGCCGGCAATGATGATGTTCAACTGGCTCGTCTTCTGCTCGGCGACGGTGGGATTGATCACCAGCTTGCCGTCGAGCTGCCCCACGCGGACGGCGGCGATGGGCGTATGGAACGGAAGCTTCGAAATCGAGAGCGCGGCGGACGCGGCGGTGACGCCGATCACGTCCGGATCATTTTCGCTGTCCGCGGAAAGGACCATGGCGACGACCTGCGTCTCCGTGGACCAGCCTTCCGGGAACAGCGGGCGCAGCGGGCGGTCAATCAGCCGCGACGTCAGGATTTCGCGCTCCGAAGGGCGCCCTTCGCGCTTGAAGAAGCCACCCGGAATTTTCCCGGCGGAATAGGTGTATTCACGGTAGTCCACCGTGAGGGGGAGAAAATCTTTTTCGGTAGGTTTCGAGTCCATGCAGGCGGTGGCCAGCACGACCGTATCGCCATAACGCGCCACAACGGCGCCGTGCGCCTGGCGGGCGATCTTGCCGCTTTCGAGCGACAGCTTGCGTCCGCCTACTTCCAAACTTACTTGTTCGAACATCCAATACCATCCTTCTGTCCCGCTTCATGCGGAAACTTTAGCCCCGGCTTGCCGGGAACATTTTCATTCAGATGCGAGAGACAACTCCCGGGAAAAAACTTCGAAGAGGACAAAGGCGAGAGAAATCGAGCGGGCCAACTACGATGCACCAGCTACGAAACAAACGATCTCATGCTCGACGGCCTTGCCGGTCCGCATGCCGCCAGCTCTTTCTTGCGGGAAGGCGGCAAACGCGGCTGCGAGGCGGCGCCGATTCAGGCCTATTTGCGCAAGCTGAGTCGTTCCACGATCTCGCGATACCGGTTCGGGTCACGCCGGTTCAGATAGTCCAATAGCCGGCGGCGCTTGTTGACCATCATGATCAACCCGCGGCGCGAGGCATGGTCTTTTACGTGGGACTTAAGGTGGGTGGTGAGGTAGTTGATGCGTTCGCTTAGCAATGCGATCTGAACTTCCGGTGAGCCTGTATCTTTCGCATGCGTCCGGAATTGCTCGATCACTTCCACCTTAGCTTCCATCCGCCCCTCCCCCGTCTGAATCGCCGTACCCTGTCTTCGCTGTAGGTCTTCTCTTCGACAGTCAAAATGCTAGCACACGCTTAAGTCCATGCCAACAAAGAATTTTCGCGCCGGAAGAGGCTCCCGCGGGCCGAAACGCAGCCTCGGGTGAAAGCTGTATTGCGAAGAAATTGATACTGTATCCCGGCGCGCGATTTTTTACGATTTTCCGCCGTGGATCAGCGAGAGAAATTCGTCGCGCGTCTGCTTATTTTCACGGAACGCGCCGAGCATGGCGCTGGTCATCGCCGAGGAATGCTGCTTTTCGACGCCGCGCATCACCATGCACAGGTGCCGCGCTTCGATGATGACGCCAACGCCTTGCGGGCTCAGCTGTTCCTGAATCGCTTTGGCGATCTGACTGGTCAGGCGCTCCTGAATTTGCAGACGCCGCGCGAACATGTTCACCAGGCGCGCGATCTTGCTCAGGCCGACGACCTTTTTGCTCGGAATGTACGCGACGTGGCATTTGCCGAAGAAGGGCAGAAGATGGTGCTCGCAGAGGCTGTAGAGCTCGATATCTTTCACCACGACCATCTGGTCGTAGCAGACGCTGAACATGGCGCCGTTCAGAAGCTTGTCAGGATCGGTGCGATAGCCGCTCGTCAAGTAGCGCAGGGCTTTCTCGAAACGTTCCGGCGTGCGGCGCAGGCCCTCGCGATTGGGATCTTCGCCCAACAGGACGATCATGCGGCGCACCAGATCGGCTACGGTTTCGGAAGCCTTCGTTTCGGGAACGATGATTTCAGTTATCTCGCTCATGGGCGATTGCTCCTCGCGGTGAAGCGCCGAGTTCTACCCGGCGAATTCAAAGCTGTTCTTGCTGGTCTCTTCGATGCGAATGCGCTCGAGTTGCGCGGCCGGAAATTTCTTCAGCCGGCGGTAAATCTCGCGGCAAACGTTCTCGGTGGTCGGCACCGACGCGCGGAACTCGGGAACTTCTTCGTTCAGAAACTTGTGGTCGAACGCTTCAATCACCTCGCGCTCGACGAACGGATCGAGCTCGCCGAGATTCGCGATCATGCCCGTTGACGCGTCCACGGGGCCCGTCAGAGTGACTTCGACCACGTAGTTATGGCCGTGGCCGTACGGATTGTTGCACTTGCCGTACGTGCGGCGATTCTCTTCTTCGCTCAGCTTCGGGCTATGCAGCCGGTGCGAGGCGGCAAAGCGATAGCGCCGCGTCAAGGAAGTCTTCACGCGCGGCCTCCCGCGCCATTGGCCGAGTCGGCCATGCAGTCGGCGAAGAGGTCGGGCGATTCGTACAGCCGGACGCGGTCGAGCCGGCCCTTCGTAATCCTGGGCGCGAGAAGCTGCCAGATCACGGCGGCGATGTTCTCGCACGTCGGGATTTTTCCGGCGAGCTCCGGCACTTCGTAATTCAGGTGGCGATGGTCCATGCGCTGGACAATTTCGTCTTGGAGAATGTCCTTGAGCTCTTTCAAATCGAGCACCATGCCGGTAACGGGGTCCGGCTCGCCTGCAATCGTAACCTCGAGAACGTAGTTGTGCCCGTGGCCGTGCGGATTGTTGCATTTGCCGAAGATGCGGCGGTTCTCCTCCGCCGATAAATCGGGATTGTGGTAATAGTGCGCGGCGGAAAACTCGACTTTGCGCGTGATGCGGATCATTGCTGTCAGACTCTCACCCGGTACTCTCTTCCCTTCCACGTCACGGCGCCCCAGGTATTCTTCCACCAGGAGGAGAGCAGCGCAGCCGTGTAAACACACACCGCCAGCACATAGTATTGGATGTACGAGACGGGGTACAGATTCCTGTAAAGATCGAGAGCATACCGCAGCGCGCGCCCGAGCAGCACGGCGATGGCGAGCGCCAGCAGCCATGCCGGAGATTCCGCATGCTTTCGAATCGCGTAGAGCCAGAACAGCGCAAGGATGGCCAGTTCGCCCCAGGGAAAAACTTCGGCGAGCTCGAGCAGCAGCGAAAGAGGCGTGCCGCCGGTGAGCGCGTACAAATTCTTCGTCCAGCCCTGCCACATGGCGGCGAAGCTGCGGTACATGCGCGTGCGAACCACACCGATGGGAGCCGTGAAGTAGATCGCGTAGCCGGCTTTTTTCACCGCGCGTGCCAGCGCCACATCCTCGAGGACCGTGCCCGCCACCGCCGCGTGGCCTCCCATGGCGCGGTACACATCGCCAAGGATCATGAGGAATTGGCCATTGGCCGCCGCGTCGGGCCGGGCGGGGTCGTTGACGCGCCCGAACGAGAACTTCGCGGAAAGGCGGCAATACACGAACGGAATCAGCGCGCGCTCCCAGAACGTTTCCATTTCCTGCTCGGGCGAATAAGAAACGAGAACCGCATCATGCTCAACGGCGTCCGTGAGGGCGCGGCGCGTGGAACCCAGAAAGTGATAGGTGTCCGCGTCGGTGAAGAGCAGCCAATCACCCTGCGCCGCGGCGGCGCCGATCGAAACGGCATAGTTCTTGCCGACCCAGCCGGACGGCAAATCCCCCGTATGGAGAACCTTCAGTTTGGGGATACGCGCCGCAAGTTCGGCGAGGATTGCGCCGGTGCGGTCCGTAGACTGGTCGTTGACGACGATCACTTCTCCCACTTCGGCTTGCGCCGCCACCGACTCAACCGCGCGCGCGATCGTGGCTTCTTCGTTCCTGGCTGGGATGATGGCGGAGACCAAGGTGTTCAAGTTTCCGTTCCGCGGAGGCTTTTAAGTATTCGCTTCGATCTGCGTATGCCCTTATTATAGTTGCCTTGGACACAGGAATGAAACGGAAACTCACGTCGGGATTGGTCCTTGCGTTCGTCGCGGGGCTGCTTTTGCTTTTCGCGCATCCGGATTACCGCCAGGGGGAGCCGAGCATGCACGGGCAAAAAGAGATCGATTTCCCGCTAACCATCGACGGCAAGCCCACTCGGCTTTCTGATTTTCGCGGGAAAGTGGTGGTGCTGAATTTCTGGGCCACTTGGTGCCCTCCGTGCGTGGATGAAGCGCCCTCGCTGAACCTATTGCAGCAGCGCATTGCCCTGAGAGGAGGGACGGTTCTGGGGATCAGCGTGGACGACGACGACGATGCGTACCGGCGATTCCTGCAAGCTTACGGCATCAGCTATCCCAATTTTCGCGACCCGTCGAAGAAGATTGCGCTCTCCTACGGCACCTCCATGTACCCGGATACGTACCTGATTGACCGCAACGGGCGCATTGACCGCAAGCTTGTCGGCGAGCAAGACTGGACCAGCCCGGAAATGACCTCCTACATCGACTCGCTCTTGAAAGCACAGTAGCACCTGCCAGTTGCCGCCCGGATCTAATTGACAGGCATCGCATACGCATGTACTATACCCCCAGGGGGTATATAGCTCGATGGCCCAGACCACGCGAACGAACGGCATCGCCGCGTGCGGATGCGAGACTCACACGCGGAAACGCAAGGCGGTTGCCGTGGACCCGAAAATCAAATCGGCGAACCGGAAGCGGCTGCGCCGGATCGAGGGGCAGATCCGCGGTCTCGAGCGCATGGTGGCCGAAGACCGCTATTGCGCCGACATTCTCGTGCAGATTTCGTCGGTGCACGAGGCGCTGCGCGCCGTGGGACGCGCGCTGATGCGGAATCATCTGCGGCATTGCGCTTCACAGGCGATCCGCAACGGAAGCCCGGCGCAAGCGGAAGCCATGTACGACGAGCTGTTGCATCTGATTTATACCCACGCGCGATAGACTCAGGAAGAACGACAAGAGTGATGACAAACCAACTGAAAGTGCAACGCGATCCGGTCTGCGGGATGAACGTCGATCCGGCACGCGCCAAAGCTACCGTGGAGCGCGATGGACGCACCTACTATTTCTGCTGCGAGGGCTGCGCCACGAAGTTCCGAAACGATCCCGAGAAGTATCTGGAAACGGACAAGCCCTCCGAAGCCGAGGTGCATGGAGCCGCACATCGTCCGCACTCCGAAGCCGCGGCACCGGGCAGCATTCAGCCGGCAACGCCGCAGACTAAGAGCACATACGTCTGCCCGATGGATCCGGAGGTGAGCCAGGATTCACCGGGCGCGTGCGCAAAGTGCGGAATGGCGCTGGAACCGGCAATCCCGCCAGCGCCCGCGACTCGCATCGAATACACGTGCCCCATGCATCCGCAAATTGTCCGGCCCGGACCAGGTTCCTGCCCGATTTGCGGAATGGCTCTCGAGCCGAGAACGGTCGTCGCGGAGGACGAGGAGAATCCCGAACTTGCTCTGATGACGCGCCGCTTCTGGACATGCGTCGCGCTCACGATTCCCGTGCTCGTGCTGGGAATGTCGGACCTGATTCCAGGCCAGCCTGTGCAGCAATGGATTTCGATGCACGCGGCCGGATGGCTCGAATTTGCGCTCGCGACGCCGGTAGTTCTGTGGGGTGGCTGGCCGTTTTTCCAGCGCGGCTGGGCGTCGCTCGAAAACCGCAGCCTGAACATGTTCACGTTGATCGCGCTGGGCACAGGCACTGCGTACGTTTATAGCGTGGCCGCGGTGCTCTTCCCCGGCGTGTTCCCTGCTTCGTTCCGCGGCGCGTCTCATGGAATGGCGGGCGGCGTCCCAATCTATTTCGAAGCGGCGGCGGCCATCACCACCCTTGTTCTGCTCGGGCAAGTGCTGGAATTGCGAGCACGCAGCCGAACTTCGGCGGCGATTCGCTCGCTTCTGAAGCTGTCGCCCAAATCGGCGCGGCTCGTTCGCGCGGACGGCACGGAGATTGATGTTCCCATCGAGCACATCGAGCCCGGCGATCAACTTCGCGTGCGACCGGGCGAGAAGGTGCCGGTAGATGGAATCGTGGCCACCGGCGAGAGCTCGCTTGACGAATCCCTGATGACGGGCGAGCCGATTCCCGTCGAGAAAGCGGAAGGCAGCCGCGTCGTCGGCGGCACCGTAAACGGCACAGGAACGTTTGTGATGCGCGCGGAGCGCGTGGGAAGCGAGACGCTGCTGGCGCAAATCGTGCGCATGGTGAGCGAGGCGCAACGCAGCCGCGCGCCAGTGCAGAAACTGGCCGACCGCGTGGCGTCCTATTTCGTCCCAACCGTCGTACTCGTTGCGGTGATCGCATTTGCGGCGTGGGCCGCATGGGGACCGCCGCCGAAAATGGCGCATGCGCTGCTGAATGCCGTGGCCGTGCTGATCATCGCGTGTCCCTGCGCGCTGGGGCTCGCCACCCCAATGGCAATCATGGTTGGCACGGGCCGCGGCGCGCTCGCTGGGGTTCTCGTCAAGAATGCGGAAGCGCTCGAAATCCTCGAGAAAGTGGATACGCTCGTCGTGGACAAGACCGGCACGCTGACGGAAGGGCGGCCCAAAGTTGCATCGGTTGTCGCGGCGCAAGGATGGGACGAAGCGCGCGTTCTTCGCGCCGCCGCGACGCTTGAACGCGGCAGCGAGCATCCGCTCGCCTCCGCGATTCTGGCAGCGGCGAAGGAACGCGGCGTGGACTCGGGGGCCCTCGCGGACTTTCATTCGCGCACGGGCAAGGGCATCACGGGAATTGTGGACGGCAAAAACGCGGCGCTCGGCAACCGCGCCCTTTTTGGCGAGCTCGGGTTTCCGCTGGGTGAACTCGACGAACGCGCGAAGCCCCTCGAGGCAAGCGGGCAGACGGTTGTGTTCGTCGCGCTCGACGGCAAATCAGCCGGAATCATCGGTGTGGCCGACCCGGTGAAGCCCACTACGCCGGAAGCAATCGAGCGCCTGCGCCGCGAAGGAATCCGCATCGTGATGCTGACGGGCGACAGCCGCGCGACCGCCGAAGCCGTGGCGCGCAAACTCGGCATCGAACAAGTTCACGCAGGCGTCCTGCCCGAGCAAAAGGGCCAGATCGTCAAGCAACTTCAAGCCGAAGGCCGCATTGTGGCGATGGCAGGCGACGGTGTGAACGACGCTCCCGCGCTTACGCAGGCAGATGTTGGCATCGCGATGGGAACGGGAACCGATGTCGCCATGGAAAGCGCGGGGATTACATTGCTGAAGGGCGATCTGCGCGGCGTCGCGCGAGCGATTGCGCTCAGCCGCGCCACGATGCGCAACGTCCGGCAGAATCTTTTCTTCGCGTTTGCCTACAACGCGGTGGGCGTTCCGATCGCGGCGGGCGCGCTCTATCCGATTTTCGGGCTGCTGCTGAGTCCCATCTTCGCAAGCGCCGCGATGACGTTCAGCTCGGTTTCCGTGATTAGCAACGCATTGCGCCTGCGCCGCGTGGAACTGTGATCGCAGGGGCCGCAACCGAGCCCGCTGCTGCTATAATCCGCGCATGACTTTCATGACGGTTTCGTATGAGCTTCAGGGCGCGCTCAAGCCTGAGGATTTCCGCGCGCTCGGGAAGTTCGCGAACACGTACGGTCTGCAGAAATTTCGCTTCGACGAGAAAACCAACCAGCTGCACTTCGATTACGACGCATCGCGGCTGAAGGAATCCGCTGTGGAGCACGTTCTTCGCGCGGCGAGAATTCCTGTGCTGCGGCGACTGCCCGTGGCATAGGGGGGTGGCTGAGAACCACCACCTCCGCGTGAAATGCACCAAAATTGTCACGCCAGAAAAACATTAGATTTCCACAGACCTTTCTCTGACCCATAGTTGTTATTAGACTTAGGCTCACAATACTCCCGCGAAGAAGTTTGGTACTGGTCCTGCATTGACACCGATTGGCTTAAAGGATCTTGCGGGCTCTTGCTCGACGCCATCATCGGTATTAGGGGGCTTTGTAGCCGGCGCGCGGCACAAAGCGGCGGGGGGTGTGGACATGTCGAATCTGCGAGAATACTTCAGCGCCGGTTGTAGTCCTTCGAAACATTCATCGTTCAAATCATCCATGCGGCGACCGCTCCTAAGCGTTTGCTGGCCGCACGCCGGCAAAATCGTGCGGCGGTAGAACTTGTCGGGGCTAATCATGAAATCGAATGAACACGAACAAGCCAAGCCCAACGTTGCTGGACTCACGTCTCAAGTGCAACAAGTCGAGATGAAATTAATCCTGGCCGGTAAGTGGCCAGCGCTCAAGCCGTTGCCGGTATTCAAATATGGAACAGAGGAGTATCGCGCCGAGATTTATTTCGACGGAACGCGCGGAGAGTGGGTCTGTCGCAAAACATCCTTGCCGTGCAACAAGGTTCAGGAACTGCGTGGTGGATTGGTGGAAATGACCATGACATTGCCCCATGGTCAAGCAGAAGTGTTCACCGAAGCTGCCGCAGCAGAACAGCAAGAACAAGAATTGGAGAACGAGGCCAATCGTCGTCTCCAGGCCATTCTTGAGTGGAAAGAGAATTACGGGAACGGCACACTCTATTCTGGACTGCAGAACTATCTTTCCGAAAGCCAGCAAGATGAAATCTACGACAGCATCCGAATGTCTCTTACTGCCCGGCAGCTTCAGTTCAACCCGAAGAATGTTGCGTTCGTCTTTGACGCGCTTTGGAATGCGGGAGGCAGGCTAACAACACTCATTGAAATCGCGCGGCGGAATAGAGCGGAGCAGGAAGCGGGCACGCAGGCACAAGCGGAAGCAGCCGCAGTCGAAGCCGAACGCCAGATGCCGGTTGAGGCGATTCATCCCACGCCTGACCACCGCCTTCAGAAGCGCACCACTCCTATTCCCCTTGCACACGTCATCGGCGATACCGATGGCGGCATTTTCCTCAACCCAACAGTTCGCGATGAGGAAGCGGCAGCGCGTTACGCGGAAATGTTCCCGTCTGAAAGCACCTATGCAAAACACACCATCGATCGAGTCCAAACCTCGCCGCCAGAGAAGATCGCGCGCACCGCGCCCCAAGCATCTGAGATTGCCGCGGGTGAGATTCTGGGTGCGAGCCCTCTATTTCTTGTCGAAGATGTTCAGGAAAAAGCGCACCACCACACTCCCGTCGGTGGTTCTGGCCCGCCAGTTCGAACAGACCGGGTCGAGTGGTCAGCGGATCGTATCGAGGATTCGCCTTCACGCTTCAACGTTCTTGAAATATCCGGATTTAAAGTCGCCGCGTTCGTGTTTTTGTTCGTGGTGATCGGCTTCACTGTTGGGCTCACAATGGGACGCGGCCCGCTTGGGAAAACCCCTCGAGACGCCCAGAAATCAATCTTGGCTGTTAATGCCACGTCACCGGCGCTGCCTAATCGCCCAGCCAAAACGACTTCGCCAATTTCCACTCCGCCGGCGGCCAGCATCTCCAACACGCCTGCAGTAAATCCGCCAGCGTTGGAGAAGGAAGAATTGCGCGCGGAAAGCCCATCCGCCCCATCCCTCAATGCACGACCAGCAGATTCAGCTTCTCGCACGAGACCGATCGGAAACTCCCCAGCAGTGACGAGCCGATCTCTCATGGATTCCGATAGCTCCTCGGACGCCAATATTGGCGCACCGAGAAATCCCGACCCGCGCAGGGTAACGGCCACGACGGGCACAGCGCCGCACGGGTCACCGCCTTCCGCAATCCTTGTCAGTGCTCCAGCCAAAGGCAGCAAGCCGTTCAGAATGACTTTCCCGGAAAAACCGATTGCCGCTTCCTCTTCGTTCGCGATGACCTCGCAACTTTCTGTTCTTGTTTCTCCGGAGTCAGGACCTGCAGTGGCTCATCAACCCGCCCGGTTGCAAGCTGGTCAGCTTGTCTCCTACGTTTGGCCTCGCTATGCAAGGCTGGGGAGTCGAAACAGATCGACAGAAACCGTAAAGGTCCGCGCCACCATCGGACAGCTCGGTCAAGTGCTGGATATAAAGCTCGTAAACGGCTCGACCTCTCTTCTTCCTGCCACAATGAGCGCCATTCGCCGGTGGCGTTACACACCCACTCTCTTGGACGGAAGATCTGTCCAAGCTCAACAGGACATCACCATTGAATTCCGGCCGCCACGGTATTTGTCGCATGTGTCCACTCACCATTGATCGCACAACAAGCGGCGGTTTGAGATGTTGATTGTGCAAATTAATTTCTTGATTGCTCCCGAGAACTGATATTCGAGGATTCTTGGTTTGCTCGTCTGATGCGTGCGAAAAAAAGGTGGGGCTCCCGCTTGGGATCGGGAGCCCCAAAGGCCGCGTTCCAGTGACTCGGCCTAGGCGTGACCGAGCCATGGGGTCATCCATCCTAGCTTCCCTCGCAGAGGCAGGTGGGAACGACCCGCTCCACCCGGTAAATGGGCCCCTTCCTCCCCGCTCACCAGACAGTGCGGATCGTGTAGGAACGCGACCCACGCCCGTCCTCTTGCAAGCGGTTGCCCAAATCGGCTGACCTCGTAACCGTCGCTTCTTCAATGACTTATAGCAAATGACACTAGAGGGTTTCCTCGTTGTTGGTTTCAATTCGGGAATCCCGTCCCGCTTCGGCGCGTCAACCTCCTTTCTGCTTCGCTTGGACTTGTCGCTAGTTCTTTGCTGGGCACATTCTTTCGCGCCGCCGTGCTCATTTCTTGTCCGCCGCGATTCCGTGACGCATAATAGACAGGCATCGGCGTCGCTATGAGGAAATCTTCCTTACTCGTTCTTGTGGCAGGGCTCGTGGGGCTGGTAGGCCTTGCAATCGCCGAGGTGCGCGTAAGCCACACGGCGCCCAGGAAAAAATCCGCTGCCACGGCGAGTTCCGCTAGTGTCCCTCGCGCAAGTTCCGTGGATGGCGATGCCGGCTCACAAATGGGCGGGCAGGAAATCATCCGTTTCGCGAGTAACGCCAAGCCCGCCCCTCCGTTCCTTGTAAACGACCTCGATGGAAACTTCATTTCGACGGCGGGATGGCGCGGCAAGGTGGTGCTTCTTAATTTCTGGGCCACATGGTGCCCGCCCTGCCGCGACGAAATTCCCGAATTCATAGATTTGGCGAACCGCTACAAGGACGGCCTGATCATCGTCGGAGTTTCGATGGACGACGCTCCGCCGTCGGAAGTAAAGAAATTTGCGAGCGACGCGGGGATCAACTACCCGATCGTCATGGCTAGCCGCGAAATGGTCCGCGAGTATGGCGGAGTGCCCGCGCTGCCGACGGCGTTCGTCGTGGATCCGGAAGGCCGCGTTGTCCAGAAGCACGTCGGCTTGTTCCCCTCGTATGTGTACGAAACCGAAATCCGCGCCCTTTTGAAGCTTCCGGTGGACGCGACGATCCAGACGTTCGAGGACACCGGGCAGATTTTCCTGAAGAACGCGGCGCTGGCGACCGAGCTTCCCGGCGTGGACTTTTCGGGGCTGAAGCCCGAGCAGAAGAAAATCGCGCTGAAGCGCATGAACACGGAAGGCTGCGATTGCGGGTGTAAGCTGACGCTCGCGCAATGCCGGATCAACGATACGTCATGCCCCGTCAGCATGAAGCTCACGGCGAAGGTCGTCCAGGACGTCGCCGCGGATACGAAGCCCGCTCCTGCTTCCGCTCCCACGTCGAATCAATAACCCTTCTTCGCTCGCTCGTTCGTTCACCGTGCGCCGAACCAAGCCTCCGCTCCAGCGTCAAACACAAGCCATGTTGACGCGCTCCGCAGCATTCGGTAGGCTCACCCACACAAATCATCATCGGAGCTAATGGCACTGCTGGCGCAAGCAGGTTCGCGAAAGGAACTCAACCCATGCATGAAGAGGACAAAAAGGCATCCCGGATTTCCCGCCGCGAATTTGCGCTGCAGGCGGCCCTGGGGACCGCGACCGCCGCGTGTTTGCCGGGCGAACTTCTGGGGCGTCCCCCGATATCGCAGCCGGAATCCGCGCAGGAAATAAAACTTTCTCCCGCCAGCCAGGCGGAAGTGGATGCAAAGATCCAGGCAATTCTTCGCAAATATGGCGACCGCCTCTCGGAAGCGCAGAAGGCGGACATTCGCCGCCTCGTCACCGAAGGCCAAGCCCCGCTTGAGAAGATGCGCGCGTTCCCGCTCGACAACTCCGACCAGCCGGGCAACGTCTTCAAGATTTATCCTGACCCGGCTGCCTCCAGTGCGCCGGAGCCTTCGAGATGAGAAAGGCAACCGATGCTCGGTGAAGACATTCTTTACTTGCCAGTGCGCGAATTGGGAAGCCGCCTTCGCGCGAAGCGGATTTCTCCCGTCGAACTGACCGAAAGCTATCTCGCGCGCAGCGAGCGGCTGGGCCCGCGGCTCAACGCATTCGCGACGCTCACTCGAGATCTCGCCCTCAAGCAAGCCCGCGCGGCCGAGAAAGAAATTGCCGCCGGACAGTATCGCGGGCCGCTTCACGGCGTACCGTATGCCGCCAAAGACCTGCTCGCCGTCGAGGGTTATCCCACCACCTGGGGCGCACGGCCGAACGCAAATCAGAGATTCGATTTCAACGCAACGGTGATCGAGCGCCTGAACCAAGCCGGCGCAATCCTGATCGGCAAGGCGGCGATGATCGAGCTCGCCGGCGGGATGAACTACCGCTTTGCGTCCGCTTCGCTCACCGGCCCCGCTAAAAATCCGTGGAATGAGGGCTGCTGGACGTGCGGCAGTTCGAGCGGGTCGGGCGCGATTGTTGCGGCCGCGCTTGCGCCGTTCGCCATCGGCACCGAAACGTGGGGCTCGATCATTTGCCCGGCGGCGTTCTGCGGCGTCACCGGATTGCGTCCCACTTTCGGCCGCGTCAGCCGCTATGGCGCGATGGCGCTGGCTTATTCGCAGGACAAAATCGGCCCGATGGGACGCACCGCGGACGATTGCGCGATGGTCCTCGCGGTCATCGCCGGTCACGATCCGCTCGACCGCAGTTCTCTCCCCCCATCGGACGCGTCGTTCGCTTATCCCGCGACGCTTCCTTGGCCGCTCCGGATTGGCTGGCTCACGAATGCGTGGGAGAAGCCCGAGCCGGAAATCGCTTTGGCGGCTGAGGCCGCGATCAACGTGCTGAAACAGAAAGGCGCGAAAGTCTCGGAGGCGAAACTGCCCGAAGGGCCGTACGAAGCCGCTGCCGGAACCATCGTTTCGGTGGAAGGCGTGGCGGCCTTTCATTCGCTGCTGGAATCGGGCAAAGTGGCCGAACTCGCCGATCCGCTCGGCCAAATCAACGGATACGTCAGCGAGCAGATCGCGGCCTCCGACTATCTGCGCGCGCTGCAGATTCGCGGCGTATGCCAAAAGAAAGTGGATGCGCTGTTTGACCAGTTCGATGTCATCGCGGCAGCATCGTTGCCTGTGGCATCCACGCCCCTGGAAACGAACCTCGAAACCGAATTGAGTTTTTCCGATCCTCTCGGCGGAATCGGAAATCTTTGCGGCCTTCCTGCGGCGAGTGTGCCCTGCGGCTTTACCGGGAAGAAGCTTCCGATTGGAATCCAGTTCGTGGCGCGCACGCGAAATGATCGAGCCGTTGTCGCCGCGGCGCAAACGTTCCAAACAAATACGGACTGGCACACCAGGCGGCCACCGATCGCTTGAGCGTTTCCCCACCCTTTCGCGAAACGATGCCAGCCGCTCCGCGATCTCGGGCAGGGATAAATGCCAGGCCGCGCGTCCTATTTCCCGCGGTTCCGCGGTCAAGCAATTCGTGATGGAATCGCCTGCGTGAACTGATTCGACGGCAAAATCTTCTTCGCGCCGCCCGAGCCAACGAAGAAAGCTTAAGAGGTAAGAATCTCCGGCGTCCGGCCATCCAACCGGCGGAGGCGATCTCTTTGCGAGAGCGCCCACAAGTGCAACAGCCGGCGCATGCGGGTGGTACCGAGGACAACTACTGCTTCTTCGACCGTCGCGGGCGGGATTTCCTCAGAAAGAGCAAAAGGGACAGTCCGCCGCAAGATGAGTTCCTCGAAATCGGGATGGGCGCGAACGGCGTCACTGACACGCTTCAGGTCCACTGCACTGGCGGCGAGCAGATTCTCGAGCTCTTCGGCCAATTCAGCAATTACGACGGGCGGCCGGTCCATGGACACGGATCGTGCGGGGCAAATCTCAGGATGCGTGTTCAGGCTGGCTGAAGCGGTGCATTCTTCAAGCTGATGACGGGATGTGGAAGGCATGGTCTTTCCCCCGTGCCGGCTGCATGCTTGCATTACTCCATCGGCAACGAAGAAAGAGGCTTTAGAACATACCGGCAAGCTGGGTGGATGAATTGGCCGCAGGAACTGTCCGGCGGCTGGCGGAACGCCAAATAATAAGCGCGGCTTAAAGAGCGAAGGCGAACCCGGAGAAACCCGCGTGGACATGCGGTAATTCCAGCTCAACCGTTCTGCGGGGCCAGACAAGCAACGACCGGCCGCTGCGGCTTCTCCAAGAGGTCCCGAAGGCGCGTGCGAAGCCTCTGCAGTGTAGCGGTGTGAATCTGCGAAACGCGAGATTCCCCGATTCCGAGTACCGTACCGACCTCTTTCATGGTCAGCCCTTTGAAGTGGTACAAAGTGAGAACTTCGCGCTCGCGAGCAGAAAGTTCACCAGTCACTTTGGCAAGCAGGTCCGTCATCTCCGAGCGCAAAGTGCAAAAGAACGGGTCTTCGTCTTCGGATCGGGGACGATACTGAAGCGCCATTGCGTTCGCAGCGGATTCGCCTCCCTCCTCCTGAAGGCTTCCTACATCGAGGCCACGCAGGTCTCCCACGAGCTGTTGGAGATTATCAAGGCTGACCTGAAGCTCCGCTGCGATTTCCGGCTCAGTTGGATCACGCCCAAGGCGCGCTTTGCACGCCGAAATTGCCTGCTCGAGCCTGCGAGCCTGGCGGCGAAGAGTGCGGGGGCTCCAATCTACCTGTCGAAGGCTATCGAGAATGGCTCCGCGAATGCGGAATTCGGCATAGTGCTTGAGCTGGACGTTTTTCCTCGGATCGAATTTGCGCACGGCGTCCATCAAGCCCAGAATTCCCGCATGGACGAGGTCTTCCAGCAGCACCTGAGGAGGCAGCCGATCGTGGATTCGGCGCGCGATGTAATGCACCTGTGGGAGACGATCGAGGAGAAGTTTTTCCCGCTGCGCCATGTCGAGATCGAGCATCGCAGGAGCCGGTTGTGGTTGTGGGCTGCTTGCAGTGGCGGACATCGCAGGGATAACAATGCACGGCAGGTTCCATGCACCCCCTTGCGATCTTAAATTCCTCTAACTCAGGACGCGTCCACGGAGATTGAGAAGTCTCTGGGTCTGATTTGACGGTTGGACCCCGCGAGGATGAAGGCTCGTTCGATCCCATGTTGCAATTCGTGCACGTTGCCGGGCCAGGAGTATTCTCTGAGGAGAACAACCGATTCGGGACTGAAGTTCTTCGGCGGAACGCTCGCATTCCGGCACAGCGCAATCAGGAAGTGCTGCGCCAGCGGAAGAATGTCCTTGGGGCGGTTCCGAAGCGGAGGCAACTCGAGCGGAAATACCGCAAGGCGATAGTACAAATCCTCGCGGAACTGCTTTTCGCGGACCCGCTGCAGCAAGTCGGCGTTCGTGGCTGCCACAATGCGCGTGTCGACGCGGAAAAGATCGGCGCTGCCCAGGCGCTGCACCTCTCCCTCCTGGACGAAGCGCAGAATCTTCGCCTGCATGCTCAGAGGCAACTCCCCCACTTCGTCGAGGAGGAGTGTGCCACCGTGCGCCGAATGAATCCGCCCGAGACGCGATTGAAACGCGCCCGTGAACGCGCCGCGAGTGAAACCAAAAAGCTCGGCCTCCAGCAGGCTCTCGGGAATTGCCGCGCAATTCACGACCACGAAGGGTCCGCGGCTCCGCCGGCTCATTTCGTGGATTCCGTGCGCCACCAGCTCCTTCCCGGTTCCCGTTCCGCCCACAATCAGTACCGTGGTGTCGTGCGGCGCCACGAGACGAGCGAGACGATACAGTTGTTGCATTTTACTGCTCGTACCGATCATTCCGGGCAACGGCTCGATGGCACGCGGCGGAGGCTCAGGTTCCATGGCGAGCTGCTCGGGCTGAGCGTTCCACGCAAGAGACGAGCCTTCTGTTCCGGACGATTGCTCCTCGATGGATTCTCGCAGTTGGGTGGGTTCGTCAAAGCGGGAGATCGCGGAGCCTTCTTCTTCCTCCATCATCACGATGCGCACGTGCGGGTACCGCGAACGAATCGTTTCGATAAGCTCCTGCACATTCAAGTCCTCCAGATGATGATCGATCAGAAGCATTCGAAAATTGGCGGCCGCGAGCTGAATTAGGGCGTCTGCTCCTCCCTTGGCTTCCGATGCTTGTCCCGCACCGGGGAACTCTCTAAGTATCCGGAGGCGAACGTCTGCCCGTGAACTGGCTACGAGCACTTTCCCTTCTCCGCACCACTCCACAATTGCGCTGGCAGCTGACATTTCCCGCTCCTTCCGATTGCAATCCCTGCTCAGAATTTAAACCTTCAATTCTCGCGCAGTAGGCCGCCTGGATTCCGCCCCGGCTGAGATTCACGGGAACCCGCTCGCGCACCCGCGCGCTCGCGGCCCGCGCCGGTGCCCATCGCTTCCAGACGGTATCCGACGCCACGAATCGTGTTGATCAATTTCAGGTCTGCTTGTGCATCCACTTTCTTCCGCAAATAGTTTATGTACACGTCCACGACATTGGTCATCGTGTCGGACGACAAATTCCAAACGTTCTCGATGATTTGCGAGCGCGTCACTCGCGCGCCTGCATTGCTCATCAAGTACTCGAGTAGAGAGAACTCTTTCGGTGTCAGCTGAATGGCCTTGCCGGCACGCTTTACTTTGTGCTCCACCCGATCCAATTCGAGATCCTCGACGCACAGGACGGCATCCGGAGTCCGTGCTCCGCGGCGCAAGAGCGCCCGCACGCGCGCGGACAGCTCCATAAAAGCGAAGGGCTTGAGCACGAAGTCGTCGGCGCCCAGATCGAGCACGCGCACGCGATCCTCCAGCCGGTCCGGGCGAGTGAGAATCAGAATCGGCAATTGCGATTGCTTCGCGCGAACCTTCTGGAGCACGTCGAGTCCCTCCGGTTGCGCCAGATTCAAATCCAGGATCGCCGCTTCGTACCCGCCCTCCTGAACCATGGACGGCGCTTTTTCGCGTTCCGTGGCGAGATCCACCACGTAGTTTTCCGCCCTGAATCCCTGCAACAGGAATTTGCCGAGCGCCGGATCGCTCTCAACGACAAGAAGACGCATGAAAACTCCTTGGAAGGGGGAGACCAAGAGAAGTGCAAAGGGGAGGTAAATTTAAATGAGAGCGCCGGCGGTGTCAAATAAATCTTCATTGGAAAATGAACTCTTTCCAATGAGTAATCATAAGGTGCAATGTGAAACACTTTTGAAAGCTCGCGACCCCTATCAGGGGCGCGTCATCTTCTCGGGCCGCACAAGCTGGTCGAATTCCTCCACAGTCAGATAGCCCAGTTTCAGGGCAGCCTCACGCAGGCTTAGATTCTCATGATGCGCTTTGTGGGCGATCTCGGCGGCCTTGTCATAACCGATTTTGGGACTGAGCGCGGTAACGAGCATTAGAGAATTCTTAAGATTCTCGTCGATTCGCTTTCTGTTCACCTCGATTCCGACAACGCAGTGGTCCACAAAGGAACGGCAAGCGTCGCCGAGCAAGCGCACCGATTGCAAGAAATTGTGGATCATCACCGGCTTGAAGACGTTCAGCTCGAAATTCCCCTGCGACCCGGCAAAACCAATCGCGGCGTCATTGCCAAAGACTTGCACGGCGACCATGGTCATCGCCTCGGACTGCGTGGGATTCACTTTTCCGGGCATGATCGAGGAGCCCGGCTCGTTTTCGGGGATATCGAGTTCGCCCAAACCGGCGCGGGGGCCGGAGGAAAGCCATCGCACGTCGTTCGCAATTTTCATCAAGGACGCCGCGAGAGTTTTCAAGGCGCCGCTGGCAAAGACGATTTCGTCGTGGGCGGATAGCGCGGCGAATTTGTTGGGATGGGACTTGAACGGCAGGCCGGTCAAGGCGGCAATTTTCTTCGCAGCGCGCTCGGCAAACTCAGGAGGCGCGTTGAGTCCCGTACCGACGGCGGTGCCGCCGATGGCGAGGTCGTACATTCCCGTCAACGCTTCTTTCAATCGCGCCACGTCGCGGTCGAGCATGCTCACCCAACCGGAAAACTCCTGGCCCACGGTGAGCGGCGTGGCATCCATCAGGTGCGTGCGGCCGATTTTGACGATGTCGGCAAACTCGCGCGCTTTTGCGTCGAGGGCGTCGCGGAGGCGCTCGACGGCGGGGATGAGGAATTCCTTAACGCGCGAAGCAGCGGCGATGTACATAGCCGTGGGAAACGTGTCGTTCGAGGACTGCGACATGTTCACATCGTCGTTCGGGTGAATCGGCTTCTTGCTGCCCATCACGCCGCCGGCGATTTCAATGGCGCGGTTCGAGATCACCTCGTTGGCGTTCATGTTGGTTTGCGTGCCGCTGCCGGTCTGCCAGATGTGAAGCGGAAAATGATCGTCGAGTTTACCCGCGATCACTTCGTCCGCGGCCTGAACGATCAGCTTTGCCTTGTCCTGCGGAAGCTTGCCGAGATCGGCGTTCACGAGCGCGGCGGCTTTTTTCAGGATTCCAAACGCGCGAATCAACTCGGGTGGCATGGTCTCGCGGCCAATGTCGAAATGGATGAGCGAGCGGGCGGTTTGCGCGCCGTAGTAGCGGTCGGCGGGGACTTCGATCTTCCCCATGCTGTCGGATTCGATGCGGACTGGGCCTTTCGATTTTGGCGATGCGGCTGGCGCGAGCGACGGCTTGGCGTCCAAGGTGGCTTCCTCCTCCAAGCGGCAAGATTCGCCGGTCCTAAAGGAAAGGATACTGCGGAAATGGTGCGAGCGCAGCCCTTGTTTGCCCGGATGGTGACAAGCGGCAAGGGGAAATTGCCGTCTTGTTGCGATTAGAAAAAATGATGTCGTTTGTTTGCAGCAGCTTAGGCGGGTGTCTAATAACGGAATGTTGCGATTAGAAATTGGTCCCCAAGTCCTGTGGGAATGCTCAGGCCGCAAATGACGCGGCTCGACTGATCTCCCGAGCCCTGTGTGCCGGGGGCCCCGCGAGGCCCCATTTTGTGATATCGACAGCACCGCAGCTTCCTCCTGGCTTCGCAAAATCTCGCGAAGCTGACTTCAGGCTAGCAGGAGGGGATGCGAAAAAAAATATCACCTGAGTGCAAAAATGGACCAGTACGAAGAAAACGCGAGATCCTGTACGAAGGGACAGGTTGACGGCAGGATCCACGATAGCAAGCAGGCGCTGGCCAGAGCCGCTGGCGCCCGCTTTTTTTGCAACCACAGATGAACACAGATAGACGCAGATGAAACCCTCGCGCGGCTACTCACACGGACTGCGGAAGGATCCGCGACGTTTGCCCGGAGAAACGACGACAAGATGCGCGAGGAGTGGGCAGGCGCTTGCGGAGACGTGCGTTCGCGGTGCGGGAGCTACAGGGCAAAAAGTGGAAAGAAATTAGAGCCCGCCGAGCCGCCCGCACATACCATCCGAGAGGACAGCTGTACGCCACTTGCACTATAGGACAGTCGAGTTTCTGGAAACGTCCGCGATAGGATGTAAATCGTTAAAAATAGATACAGCGGAAAATAGAAGGGGCGGAGCTCCCTGCGTTCCGGACTCCTGGTCCGAACTCTTGCACTGCCGGGGGACTCTCGCTGCCCACCAGGCCCGCTTAAGGGCCAGGGCTCATGGGATGGGGGCTGTGCTGAAGCGCTGGTTTTCACGCGAACGCGAGAAGGAAGCAAATGACGCGAGCAGGCAAGAGGGCGCGCGCGTGTCCGTGGAAGAATGCCCGTCGCAAACTCCGGCCGATGAGGCGCGCCCGGAAACACCGACTGACGATCCGTCTCCGTCTGATGAGGCCGCGCTGAAGGAATTCCTGGAGCAGAATTTCCTGTACGAGGAGCCATCGGCCGCCAAACAACATCCACCGCTCGTTCCCCTTCTGCAGAGCATTTCTTTCGCGCCTCCGCCAGCCAAGGAAGTGGAGGAAATTGAGGTGGAGCGCGCGGCTCCCGCTGCGGAAGAACCCAGCGCTGCCGATGAGGTAATCAAAACGGCGGCGGAGGGGCCTCAACCGGACATGGAAGAACCTGCGAACGAGGAAGCTCCTTTAACCGGCGAAGAAGCGGAAACAATCGCAGCGGGAGAAGCAAGCGGAAGCGTTGCCGATGAGTTGCAGGCTGCGTTGCTTTCGATTCAAGAGGCCAAGCCGAAAAGACCCGCGGGCGAGGATTCCGGCGCGTCGTTTGCGACCGAACACCCTCACATTGATTCCATCGAATGGAGACTCGAGGAGGCGCTGGGGGCTCACCGCGAATGGGTGGAATCGCAGGGAGTGGCGGGCAAGAAGGCGGACCTCTCGAGCGCCGGGCTCGAAGGCACCGAACTGATCGGAGTGAATCTCCGCTACGCCGATTTGGGGGACGCAAACCTGACAGCGAGCGACCTGCTGCTGGCCGATTTGCGTGACGCGTGCCTGGTGCGCACGAACCTTCAGGAGGCGTGCCTGGTGGGTGCGAACCTGGAAGGCGCGAACCTGGAAGGCGCATCGCTCGAAAGCGCGATGGGGCTTGTGCCGCGGCAACTGGCGGGCGCCAATTTGCGTGATGCGTCACTGCCGGCGCAAGTAGCGGAATTTCCCGCGCTGGGGGAATTCGCGCGCGAGTCCGCCGCGGTGGCGAGGTTCTTCGTCGCGCTCGTGGCCAGCAGCCTGATTGCGTGGGTGATTATATGGAAGACAAAGGACGTTCAGCTGCTGACGGATTCGTCCATTATTCCGTTCCTGCGATCCTCGGCGCTGGCGACGGCGTTGCCCACGGGAGAAATCTATCTGATCGCGCCGGTGGGGCTCTTTATTCTGTATCTCGTCTTCCACTATCACGCACAACGGTTGTGGGACGCGGTGCTGGAATTGCCGGCGGTGTTTCCGGACGGACGCGTGCTGGGCGAGAACGGCCCCCGCATCGTTACTGGGCTGGCACGCGCCCACTTCCGCTGGATGAGCTCGGATTCCGCGTCCACACGCTTCATCGAAAAGGGCGCCGCGATGATTCTGGCGTACTGGCTCGTTCCCGTGACGCTGATTTTGTTCTGGGCGCGATATCTGACGCTGCAGGAAATTCACGGCACGATCCTGCAAGAGATACTTGCGGTCGCCGCGATGGTCGTCGCGATCATCTCCACGTTCACAATCGGAAGGCAGCAAGAACGGTGGGTGATACACGGGAAGAGCCGCATCAATGTAATCGCGAAACTGAAAACAGTGCGTCCGACGTATGTTGCAATCGGCCTTCTCGTATTTTTCACGTTCCTTTCGCTGGGCGCGATTCGCGGCGTGCCACATGATGCGGACCGCGCGCCGCAATTCTCCGCCGCGGATTTTCGAAGGTGGGCGTCAAACATGTTCTGGTCCATTGGGTTCGACCCGACCGCCGACTTGACGGAGGCGGCGGTTTCGACGAGGGCGGCGGATTGGACGGGCAGCGACGATCAGCTCGCGTCGGTAAAAGGGGCGCGCTTGAACGGATCGCATTTCCGTTACGCACAGGCTTACGGAATTTTCCTCGCAAACGCGCATCTGTGGCGATCGGACTTTCAGGGCGCGTTCATGTCGCAAGCGGACTTGCGCGGGGCGGACCTGGGGCAGTCGTCGCTGAAATATGCGGTGCTGGACCGCGCGCAGCTGCGGCACGCGAATCTCGATCGGGCGAACCTGGACGGAGCGAATCTTTCGCGCGCCGATCTCCGAGAGGTCAACCTTTCCTATTCATCGGCGGTAAAGGTAATACTGGTGGACGCGCGGCTGGACGGCGCGAGTTTGTACAGTGTGCAGCTTCAGGGAGCAACGCTGATTCGCGCGAACCTCGAGAAAGCAGACCTGCGCGAGGCGGTCCTTGAGAGGGCAGACCTGACGCATGCCGACATGCAGCAGGCCTATCTGTGGTCCGCGAAGCTTCCGGGCGCGAATCTCGCAGGCGCACAGCTTGCGGGCGCGATCTTCATTGATGCGAACCTGCGCGGCGCCAATCTGAGCGGAGCCCAGTGCAATGGAACGGTTCTGACCGGCGCGGACTTGCACGATGCAAATCTGGATGGGGGAGATTTGCGCGGGGTCCTCGGGCTGAGCGCAAGCCAGGTCTGTGCCGCCAAGACGCGGAGCGGAGCGACGATGGATGATACGCTGCAGGCGCAAGTGGATGCGCAATGCGGTGCGGCGCACTGATGCCGTTCAAATAAGCCCGCAAAAAAGCAGAGGCAGCGCTGCGCATTTCCACGCGAGGCGCTGCCTCGACGGCTTACGTCAAACGCGTTAGTCGTATTTCAGGCAAATCTCGAGCTGGCGAATCGCTTCGTCGGTTGCGTGCACCGCCTCTTCGCGGTGACCGCCGAAATCGTGCCTGGCGTGTGCCATGTGTTCTCTGGCCCTGCGAAGCGATTCAATCGCTTCGTGAATCTCGTGATGCTCAGCCGGTGCGGCGTTAGTAACGGCCGGGTGGGTGGTGGCTGTGGGTGCGGCGATTCCAGTTGGGCCGTTCGGCGCGGCTGGGGCGGCCGCCGAGAAGGCAAGGACGAACACAAGAGCTGCTACCGTAAGCAAACCGATGACACTTAGCTTCATATTGGTTCACTCCTCCTCGTCCGAATCCCGCGTCGGACGACCAAATTTTGACGCGCAGCCGCTCGATATGCAATGCCATAAATCCTGTATTGTCCTCTTTAGAGCAGCATGCCTGCACGCGGCCCGGATCCTCCTGTGCAGCGCTTTGTTTTCGCTTCCCGCGCACGGCCAAAATGCACTCGATTGCGGGAGCGGCGTCTCGCTTCGGCTGAGCTCCTCACAAGTCTCGCAAGGCGGTTTGCTGCAAGCGGTGGTGAAGAGCGCTTCGCCGCTCAACGAATGGAAAGCCCAGTGGATTGACCGCGCAGTTCCCTTCTGGCCGGATGATTTGGCCCCGAACGTTTACCGCGCGTTCCTGGGCGTTGATCTCGAACAGGAGCCGGGCACGTACGATCTCGCGTTGACTGCGCAAATGCAGGACGGGGGGCAGATCGCCTGCGTTGCCCACGTGACGATACATGAAGGCCGGTTCGCAGTTGAAAGCCTGAAAGTGGCGCCGCAATTCGTGGAACCAAACCCCAAGGACCTCGAACGGGCCAATCAAGAACGCCAGCGCCTTCGGGAGCTGTTTGCGACCGAGACACCCGAGCGTCTGTGGCGCGGGAGTTTCCGTCTTCCGCTCGCAAGCGCCAGCGCGAGAAATGCCCGAAATTTCGGGCGCCGCCGCGTGCTGAACGGCGAGCCGGGATCTCCTCACACGGGCGTCGATTTTCCCGCTCCCGCCGGAACGATCGTTCACGCCGCGCAACGCGGGCGCGTGGTGATTGCGGAAAACCTATTCTTCTCGGGAAACACCGTGGTTCTCGATCACGGCTTGGGCGTGTACACCTTTTATGGCCACCTCGAATCGATCGCCGTGAAAGCGGGCGATTTGGCGAGCCCCGGAGAAATTCTTGGGCGAGTGGGCGCTACCGGGCGCGCGACGGGGCCGCACCTTCATTGGGGGTTGACCGTGAATCAGGCACGGGTGAACGCGCTTCAAGTGGTCGCGTTGACGGCGCGAGCGAAAAGTAACGCCCCGGCAAAAACGATCAGCAAGTGAAGCCGGCCTCCCGTCATTTCTGCGCGCGCGCACCTTCGACGAACCCGCGAGTCGTCATCGGCAAGCTGTACACCGATGTGGTTGCCGTGATGTAAAGCGTGCGGCCGTCGTTGCCGCCCCAGGCAAGATTGGCGGGCTGCTCCGGCATGACGATCGTGCCAAGATGGCGGCCATGCGGATCCCACACCCAAATTCCTCTGGGCCCGGTCACAAAAATGTTGCCGCTCTGATCGACCTTCATGCCATCCGGCGCACCGTCGTCTTTGCCGCCCGGCTCGCTTCCGAAGATGTGGCCGCTCGAAATCGTGCCGTCCCGGTGAAAACGGTACACGCGAATGTTTCGCTGTTCGCTGTCGTCCACGTAGAAGAGTTTGCCGTCGGGCGAGAAGGCCAGGCCGTTCGGCTGCGTGAGCTCTTTGGTGAGAAGGCGAACGTTCCCTTCGGCGTCCAGGCGATACACTCCCTGGAACGGGATTTCCTGCTTTTCGCCCGCCGGAAGATCGAGCGTCGGATCCGTGAAGTAGACGGCGCCGTCGGGGCCAAGGACGACGTCGTTGGGGCTGTTGAATCTCTTTCCTTCGAAACGGTCCGCGAGGACGGTGTAGTGGCCGTCGGGAGTGACTGCAATGATGGCGCGCAAGACGCTCGCGCAATCGAGAAGACGATGATGTGAATCGAACGTATTTCCGTCCGGATCGCCGAGAGAAATAATCGGTTCTTTGGTCCCGTCGAGGCGCACGCGGAAGATTTTGTTCAAAGTTTCGTCGCTGACATACAGGAAACCGCCGGGATCCCAGACGGGTCCTTCGGTGAAGCCGAAACCGGTGGCGACGGTCGTGAGCTTGGCGTCTTTCGAGACAAGCTTCCAGAATTTCGGCGATTTCGCTTCGAGACTGAATGAGCGCTTTGCTTCGTCCGCGCTCGAGATGCTCATCCGGGAGCCAGCGAGCAGAACCAAAGCGGCCGCCAAGCAGATTTTCGCAAGGCCAGCCGCATGGCACGGCACGGCGGTTTTCATGGGTGATGAGCTTCCGCTTTGTGCGGCGATGGGCGGCGATTCGCGGTGGATTGCGAAGCGGGACTCGCACTTGCGGCGCGCATCAGGAAACTGACGAGATCGTTCAACTCGCGCGAAGTGAGCTTTTGGGCGTAGTCAGTGGGCATGAGCGACTTCTGCCGATATTCGACGCTTTGCAGGCCGCTCCGTTCAAACAGATGGAATGCGCCGTCGAGTGTCTGGAGCTGCACCGAGAAATTGTCCTCGTTGCGAATGAACCCGGTGAAGCTTTCGCCGCCGCGCGTGAGGACGACGGCAGTTCGCTCGCGCGGATCGAGATTTCTTTCCGGATCGACAATCGCATTGCGGATTCCGGCCGAAGAGCGCGAGGCTGCGTATGCGGAAAGGTCTGCGGCAATAAAGCCGCCCTGGCCGCTGATCATGTGGCATTCGGAGCAAGCGGCTTTTCCAAAGAACAACGCCTTGCCGTTCTCTGGATCGCCCGGAAGACGCGCAACTCCCACGACGCCCTGAAGTGTGCGCAAGTAAGATGTTACGGCGAGAATTTGAGAATCATCGAGCGATGCTCCGAAACCGGGCATCTCGTGCGAGGGAGTGCCGTCGCGAATGATCCGCGAAAGCTGCGCGTCCGAGAGGCGCAGGACTTCCCGTCGAGTGGCGATGTTAGGCGCGTGCTCGCCGCCGCGCCCATCGAGGCCGTGGCAGGCGGCGCAGCTCGACGCGAAGATTTTCCGTCCCGACTGCTGTGACGCCTGCGAGGCAGTTTTTGGATTGCGCGGCTCCTGCGCGCGAGATTTCAAGCTGACAGCTAAAAAGATTGTAGTTAGCAGAGCCAGCAGAGCGCGAGCAGCCCGCCGAAAACCGGAGGCCTTCGCCGATAAGCCCAAAAAGCCTCCTCGTTCTTCCGAGAACCACATCCGGCGCGGCTTGCCGAGGTCTCGGTCGAATTCGTTGCAACTAGAATTGCAATTTCAGGCCCGCTTGCAAAACGCGCGGCCCGACATCGCTGGACACGATCCCAAAAGAGCCGTTGATGTTGCCACTCGGGTTTAGAAACTGCGCGTGATTCCAGATATTGAAGGCCTCAAACCGGAATTGCACGCTCTTGCTTTCCGTTAGCTTGGTATTTTTTAACACGGCCATGTCCCAATTGTTCAGGCCAGGGCCATGGAAGAAACGCCTGCGAGAGTTTCCAATCTGCCCGTTCTCGAAGCTGAACAACGATGTATTGAAGTACGGAATCGGATTGCCATTGGCATCGAGCTTTCGCGGGTTTGTGTTGTTTAGGATCTTCCCCGGCGTGAAGTTTGGCACGTCGATGTTGGCTTCGGTATTCACGGTTCCGCTGAAAGACCCGTCGTCCGTCTCTGAAAGAGTAACGGGAAGGCCGGTCGCAAACGTGGTGATTGTTGATATGGACCACCCGCTGGCAAGCTTGTTTGTCCAACCCGAATCCGTATGGAACATACGATCAAATGGGACTTGCGTTTCGTAGCTCCCGACGAAATTCTGCGTCACATCGAAAATGCAGAGGCCCATGCTGAGTCTCGGGTTGACCGGATTTAGACCCTCCTGTAAGCCAGAGGCATCGTCCATGCACTTACTGTAGGTGTATCCAATGAGAAAGGTAGCCAACCCACTGGTATGCTTCACACTCGCCTGAAGGGAGTTGTAAGACGATTGAGCAATCGTAGCCTCGAATGGGTTGTTTCCGAACTGAGGTCCGAGAACCGTATAAACAGTGTTGACCGCATTGCACACGCCCACGCCTGACGCACATGTCGCCGTCGTCTGAACGTTGGGGGTGGCGGAAGCCGGAAATGCAGTGTTGGGCGGCAGAGTGAAGAGGTTTCCTTCAGCAAACGCCCCACACGAGGGAGTTGCACCGAGAGCGTTGAGCTGATTACAAAGGGCGTTATTCGGGAGGTTCGCCTCGATTTCGCTGATGAGTTTGTGTCCCTGATTTCCAACATAACTCACACTCAAGACCGTGTTGTTGCCAAATTGCCGTTGCAACGAAAATTCGTAGTTCTCGGAGTAGGGAGTAACGTTGTTGGGCTTGTAGAGAAGCGTACCGGAGATCGGCTCGACGCCTGCCCAGTTAAAAGTTGTATCCGGATTCTTGGCGCTTACGCCTTGGGGTGGAAAGACGAACGGAAACCTCTGGCCCTCGTTCTTTCCCGTGGCGCGGTCAATGTAGGGAGTCTCGAAGATTGGCGCGTTGGGAGACACGTAGAACAAACCGTAGGGCGGGTCGCCGATTTCCTGAAATTGGGTCAGATCCTCAACGGTCGTGTAGTAAATGCCGTAGCCCAAGCGAATGGAGGTCTTGCCAGGGCCGCCGGTTAACTTGGCGAGGAATCCAGAATCAAAGCCCGGTGAGTAAGCAAGGCCGAGCCGGGGCGAGAAATTGTGATACTGGGTAGGCGCTAGCGTCTTAGGAATGCCGGGGTCGCCAGGAACAAGATATCCGGTCGGCGCTCCTGGAAATACAACGGATTGTTCTCCCGGGACGAGAGTTTCAATCTTGTTCTGCGTGTCGTACCACGGCTGGCTGAATTCCCAGCGCAATCCGTAGTTGAAAGTAAGATTGGGAGTGACGCGCCAGCTATCCTGCGCATAAAGACCCATGTACTTGGTGCGGGAGTCGAGGATTTGCTCGCTCGCCTGGATGAATCCCGAGGGAGCGCCAATTAGGAAATCTGCAAAATCAACGCCCGTTTCGCTTCCGCTGAAACTGAAGTCACCATTCTCACCAAAGAAATTGCGGTCGTTGATCTGGTCGTAATGGAACTGTCCGCCGAATTTGAGGCTGTGCCGGCCGACGATCTTCGTGTAATTGTCCTGAAATTGAAACGTGTTGTTGAACTGCCTGGTGGTATCGGAAGGCTCGCCCATCGTGAAGTTGTTGAAAGAGACGGTCGGTACCGCCACGAGCGCGGGATCGATCGGTCCAATCCCGCCCTGGGCATTAAAAGAACCATTGAAGCCCAGGGAACTCAGCGTAACGCCGAGGCCTCCCTGCGGAGAGAAGAGGTGATTGCCGCTTCTGAGGTAGCTGAACCGAAACTCATTGACCGCCGTGGAGCCCAGGGATTTTGTGTCGCTCAACACCCAGAGCTGGCCCCGCTGATCGCTGAGCGCGTTGAACCCCGGCACAGTAGCTCCGCCATTCGGGTACGGATTCGTTACGGTGTTGTCATCGATGTGGTAGTAGGCGGAGAGCATTCCCCACCGAGTGTTGCCATCAAGGCGAATACTGCCCTTGTCGTCGCGCGCCCTTTCGACTGCGCCGGATGTGGAAAAGTTGCTAAACAACACGGATGGATCCGTGTTCGTCGGCTTGGGGATGAAACCCAGAAGGCCCATAGCTGCAGGAGATATCGCGCTGTGCGGAATTACGCCGCCCGGGAATACGCATCCATTGGGGGTTGTCACCGGGTCAGTGAAGGCTGTGGAGTTGCACGTGGGCGACCAGTACGGCTCATTGGGCTGCACCTGATAACCGAGACGACCGGATAGGACGTTTGCCCAGGAGTTCGGATTGCTCAGCACATCGCTATTGACCACTCCCGCCGTCTGGCCCTGTTGGATGAGCTGATTGAATTGATCAAGGAGATCAGCATTGCCATTGTTCGCAGCGGTATCGGGCCGATCCGCAAGGGTGGGGACTGAGGTTGTCTGTGTGGGAGCAAAGATTCTTCGCGTACCCTGATAATCGCCGAAGAAGAACACTTTGTCCCGCTTGACTGGGCCGCCAACCGTTCCACCGAACTGATTTTGGATCAGTTTGGCGGCAGAGCCAGTCGTGTCAAAGAAGTCGCGGGTGTTGAAGGCGGTGTTCCGGTTGAACTCGAAAAGGTTCCCGTGTATAGCATTCGTGCCCGATTTCGTGACCACGTTGACCTGGCCACCGTTGTAATTCCCATATTCGGCGTCGAAATTGTTGGTGATGATGCGGAACTCTTCTATGGAGTCGAGGTTCGGAATTATGGCGGTGCCGTTGTTCTTTCCCTCGTTCGCGTTGGCACCGTTGATCATGAAGCCGTTGGCAGACTCGCGTTGGCCATTGATGGACTGGTTACCGGCGTTCAAATCCTGGGTGCTGCCAGATACTGTCCGGTCATTGAGGCCCGGAGCCTGAGCGGCATAGGCATGCGGCACGACGCCGGGCTGAAGCGAAAGCAGATCGGTGAAGTCGCGACCGTTCAACGGAACAGAAGTAATCCTCTGGCTGCCGATGACCTCGCCCATTTGGGTGTTCTGCGTTTCCACGTGCACCGCGTCCGTGGTTACTGTCACCTTCTCACTGACGACGCCAATTTCGAGCTTCGCGTCCACGCGAATGGCCGAATTAGCGTCAATGTGGATGCGAGTCTGGCGGAACGACTTGAACCCGGCGACGGAAATCTCGACGTCGTAGTTGCCGACAGGCAGGTCGGGGAAACTGTAGAAGCCCTTTCCATCCGTCTGGACTACCGACTTGACGCTGGTGTCCGTATTGGTCGCGGTCACGGTGGCGTTCGGGACGACCGCGCCGCTTGGATCCGTCACGATGCCGGCGATGCTTCCGGTGATGCTCGCCCAGGCAACGGCAGCTCCGACCAGAATCAGGCAAACCAGGGCTGGAAGAGACCGCATGGAAATGCACATTCGTACACCCCCGTTTGTGAAAGGCTTCGGCTCACGGCCGCTCGATGCATTTCCGGCAGCCGCTTCGCCTTTTCACCAGATGAAAATACGCGCAAAGGAATGAGATTTACCCCATGCAATGAAAAATCCTATATCTCTAATGGCTCGGACGTGTCAACGCTTTTCTTGATCCCGGCCACAATATATTTGTGCCGCCGTTCGCGTCAATATGCGCAATCGATTCAGGCGGCGACATGGAAGCACACAATTTCAACCCTCCGCAAAGGATATGGTAGAGTGCGCGCACTCGATAAACCGGGAGGAGCGCATGAACAAGCATGGGCGCAGCCGAATTCCCTCAACTCTTCTGACGACCGCGGTGTTTGCAGCCGGGATCCTTGCGCTAGCGTCGTTCTCATTTGCGGCGCGCTCGCCTGCTCAGGCGCCCGCATCGGACGACGCGTCGCTGCTCGATGGCTTCCGCCATGTGGAAGTTGCGTCTGTCTCTGACGCCATCGAGCAAATCCTCGGAAAGCGAATGTATATGTCGCACCGCATGCGGCCCATTTTCCCGGCAAAGTTCGCCGGTTTTGCCGTCACTGTCCAGTTGAAAAAAGACGAGGGCAATCAAGATCCGGGCGCGCTGGAAGGCATGCTGGCAGCGATAGACTCCGGAGCGCCCGACTCGATTTACGTGATGGCGCTCGAAGACGGCGGCGACATCGCCGGGATGGGCGGCCTGATGGGAACCGCGATGGCCGCGCGCGATTTTTCCGGGGCCGTGATTGATGGTGGCGTGCGCGACACGGCGTACTTGCAAAAGATCGGGTTCGCCGTGTTCGCGACGGGCATCGTGCCTTCGACGTCCATCCATCATTACCGCTTCGCGGGCGCCAATATCACCGTGGTGTGCGATGGCGTGAGCGTGAGCAGCAAGGATATTGTCGCCGCGGACGCGGACGGTGTGGTTGTCGTGCCTCGCGCACGCGCCAAGGAAGTCCTTGCGCTCGCCCAGGAAATGGACTTCAAAGAACACTCCATGTACGCCTATATCGAGAAGCTCAAATCCATCGGCGAGGCCGTAAAGAAGTTCGGCCGTCTCTGAAACACCCGAGACAAAGGGCGCACGAGGGCGGCTTCTCTAAATAATGCTTGAAACTTTACGGAATCTTGTGTATCCAGTTTTCTCACCAAGTAAGGTCGACTTTCATTTTTGCAGAATCGGCCTCGCTACGGCCCGAGAAAAGGTTCCGCGGAAATGCCGGGGAAGCGCACGTACAACATCACCGCCCTCCAGCGAGGGCTGCGAGTGCTCAGTCTGCTGTCCAAAGCGGACAGCCCTCTGAGCGCAACACAGCTGGCCGAGCTCTCGGGCCTGCCCACCAGCACCTTGCACCGTTTTCTCGTCAATCTTGAAACGGCGGGGTTCCTGCGCTGCGATGGAACCGGCGACTACCACCTGGGTGTCGCCTGCGTCGCTCTGGGACAGGCCGCCATCGGACAATTGGAACTGCGCGCACTCAGCCGGCCGTACTTGAAGGAGCTGAATCATCAGACGCGCGAAACAGTTCATCTGACCGTTCGCCACGGATTATCGGCCGTGTACGTGGAGAAGCTGGACTCCCCGGAGCCCGTGCGCATCTTCTCCCGCATTGGAGCCGGCGTGCCGCTGCACTGCACCGCCGTCGGCAAGGTGCTGCTGGCCTATCTTCCGGAAGCGGAACAGTCCACCCTGCTCGGCCAGATGGATCTGAAGCGTTTCACTCCGCACACGGTCGGCAGCCTGCAGGAATTGCAGGCGCAACTGCACAGGGTGCGGCGGAATGGATACGCGTATGACCTCGAGGAGCACGAGGCGCACATCCGCTGTATCGCCGCTCCCGTGTGGGACCACACAGGCGCTGCGGCTGCCAGCCTGAGCATCACGGGGCCTGCGGTGCGCATGACGATCGGGCGCCTCCGGGAACTTGTGCCGTTGATTCAGGACGCAGGCGTGAGGATTTCGAAAGAGCTTGGATACGGAGGCGGCGCAAGAAATCTGATGACTGCTCCCGCGAAGAGCAACCACGCGCGTTCGCCGGCGAAGGCACTTCGCAAAGCGGTTCGGAGATGAATTGCGGCAGACCCAATTCGCGCGGCGGAATTCGTTCCTGTTCTCCTCTCAAGCGGCTCGAGATTCTTGCGGTTATTGTTTTGATCTGGAGTCCATGTCTCTCCTCTTCGGTGCTTCCGGCAAAATTCGCGAGTACGCCTGCCGCTGGTTGCCGGGTCGAGGCAAGGGATTTCAATGGATGGAAGGCCGAGCAGCTCAGCAACGAGTGGGTGACGCTTACAATCGTCCCGCAGTTGGGGGGCCGCTTGATGCAGGTGACGTTTGCCGGCCACCCTTTTCTTTTTGTCAATCCGCAGTACAAAGGGAAGCACTTCCCTCCCCTGCTGCCCGGCGCGAAGCCTGCCTGGTACAACTATGGCGGCGACAAGATTTGGCCGATGCCCGAAGGCTCGCAGGATGACCAACACTGGCCAGGGCCGATTGCGGATTCGCTTGACGACGGCGATTACGCGCTGACAATTCTCTCCCAGGAATCACGATGCGCGGTGCGGCTCGACGGGCCGCCCGATCCCCGGACGGGCTTGCAATACTCGCGCGAAATCAGTATTGGTGGCGATTCGCCGGAGATCTTCTTTCATGCTGTGATGAAAAACGCCGCGACACATCCCATTCGCTGGTCCATGCAGTCTGTGACGCAGTACGATACTTCCGACCCGCAATCCCCGGTCACTTACAACCACGACTTCTGGGCTTTCACTCCCATTAATACGCGCAGTGCTTACGTGGAAGGATTTCATGTGCGTTCCGGCCTTGCGGACGATCCGTCCTTTGCGGTGAAAGACGATTTGTTCGCGCTGCACTGGCTGTACCTGCAAAGCGAAGTCTGGCTCGACTCTCCGGGCGAATGGCTCGCCGTTGTGGATAAGTCAGCGCGTTTCGCGATGGTCCAACGGTTTCACTATCAACAAGCGGGCGAATATCCCGGAAAAGCCACCGTAATTTTCTACAAGAATGGCCCGGCCGTGGACATGGACGCGAAAGGAATGCCGTTCATAAGAACCGATGCAGACGACGCGCCCTTCTACATGGAAGCAGAAATAAACAGCCCCATCGTGCGTCTGGAGCCCGGCGAGACATACGCGATGGACACGCGATGGTATCCGGCACGGGCGAGCGATCAGTTCCACACGGCAACCGAGGCAGGCGTTATCACCAGACCATTCAGCGTGACGACCACCGCGAATGGCATCGCATTGTCTGGATCATTCGGCGTTTTCTATCCCGGCGAGATCGCCGCCTGCTTCTACAATGTCAAGGGCACGGAAGTAGGAGCCGTTCCACTCATGCCGGCAAATCCAGTCGAACTCATTGACTTGAATCAAGAAGTCAAGATTCTTCCGGCCGCGACGCGAATTTCTATCCGTCTTTCGGACCGCAAGGGGGTTGACCGCGGTTCTCTGGGCGAGGCGAATATTACCCTTCGTTCCGGGGTCTCCTAGGGCCATGGCTGCGCGCGCGCTGATTCTATTTATCGGAGTTTTCTGCGCCTGCCTCGGGATACGAGCTGCTGCGCAGGAGGGCGGTGGCAGTGCGATCACGGCGCTGATTGACGTGCAACCCGGCGAACTTCGCGCCGCTCCTCCCGCTGCCGATTGGCTTTCCTACAACGGTGATTATTCCGGCCGAAGGTACTCGGCCCTCGATCAAATCAATCGAGACAACGTTGGGCAGTTGCGTGCGCAATGGATTTTTCATGTGCGGAATTCAGGGGAACTCGAGGTCACCCCGGTGGTCGTAAACGGCGTCATGTTTGCAAGCTCGGCGAACGACGTGTACGCCATCGACGCGCGGACCGGGCGTGAAATTTGGCATTACGCGCGACCGGTAACCGAAGGGCTGATCGATGACGCGTCGCAGCACCACAGCCGCGGCGTGGGCGTGTGGCACTCGCGCATTTATATCGAAACGGACAATGCCCATCTGCTGTGCCTCGACGCGCACTCCGGGCACCTGCTCTGGGACGTCGCGTATACGGACGGCAACAAGAACTATGGAGCGACGAGCGCTCCGCTTGTGGTGAAAGATAAAGTCCTGGTCGGAACTTCGGGGGGCGACGATGGCGTGCGCGGCTTTGTGTCTGCGTACGAAGCCGGGACGGGAAAACTTGCCTGGAGATTTTGGACCATCCCTGGCCCCGGCGAACCTGGCTCCGAGAGTTGGCCCGGAAAAATGTATTTGCGAGGAGGCGGGACAACGTGGATGCCCGGAACGTACGATCCCGAGCTCGATACGCTCTACTGGGGAACCAGCAACCCATCGCCGGATTTCGACGGAGAGGTCCGGCCCGGCGATGACCTTTACACCGATTGTGTTCTCGCGCTCGATCCCGATTCCGGCAAGCTGAAGTGGTATTTCCAGTTTACGCCGCACGATCTTTTCGATTACGACGCCGTGGAAACTCCCGTCCTTCTCGACACGACCTATCAGGGAGAAACGCGCAAATTGCTCGTGCAGGCCGATCGCAATGGATTCATTTATGTTCTGGATCGAATCACAGGAAAATTTCTTTCGGCCACTCAATTCGCCGAAAAGGTGAATTGGGCGAAAGGCATCGACGGCAACGGACGCCCTATTCGAACGGATATACAGCCTTCGGAGAAAGGAACTCTCGTGTGCCCCGGCTTCGAGGGCGCCACGAACTGGTACGCGCCATCCTACAACCCATCAACCCATTTCTTTTATTTCATGATGCTCGAAGACTGCGGAACCTACCTGAGGAAGCCCGAAGAGTTCAAGGAGGGTCACACCTACTACTCGACTGGCGTGAAACACCCTCCCGGCTCGAGAGGCAAGAAAGCTCTGCTGGCCTACGATCTCGCGGCCGGCAAGTTCGCATGGCGATATCCCCAAGTGGGTTCGGGGCGTTCTTCGGGAGGAACGATGACCACGGCGGGAGGCCTCGTTTTTTTCGGCGATGATGCCGAGTCGTTCGAAGCCGTGGACTCGCGGACCGGCGCGCAGTTGTGGCATTTCCAAACGGGACAAAACATGCACGCTTCGCCGATGAGCTATGGCGTGAATGGCAAGCAGTACGTCGCCATCGCGTCCGGAGATGACCTATTTACGTTTGCATTGCCCTGAGCAGCGGATTTTAGAAGGCGATCACAGGAGGAGGAACTCAAATGGCATCCAATCTCTTTACACGCCGGAATTTTGCGGCGCGCGGTGCATCTTTCGTTTCAGGCCTCGGTGTTGCCACGGCTCTGCGCGGCGCGACCGCGAATGCGCAGGAAGCGGGCGGAGTTCGGAAACTTGGTTACGAAGGAAAACCTGCCGATGGTACCCAAATGATCACGCCGCTGGTTATCAACAGTGGCTTGATTTACATCGCGGGCCAGGGCGCGCATTCGCACAACGAGGGCGAATTCCCCATGGACATCGCAACCCACACCACGAAGGTTCTGGACAGCGTGAAAACCTTGGTCGAGGCGGGCGGCGGTTCGATGGATAGCATCCTCCAGCTCACCGTGTATCTCGCGAAGATTGACGACTACGATGGCATGAACAAAGTGTTCAAAACCTACTTCCCGCACGGCGGTCCGGCTCGCACCACCGTTGCCGTCGCAGCGCTCCCCGGCCAATCGCTGGTGGAAATCAATTGCATCGCTGCGGTCACGCGTAAGTAACGCAAGACAAAAGGAGCATACGCCATGGGATTGAGATGGAATCGCCGGACCTTTCTCGGCGGGTTGGGAGCGCTCGCGGGCACGGCGCTGAGCGGCGTGAAATCGCTCGCCTTTGCTGGTCCACAATCTGAGAAACTCTCCGGCTTCGGCGCGTCCGGGAACGTCTACGAAGAATTGGGCGTCACGACCGTGGTCAACTGCCAGGGAACGATGACGATGTTGGGCGGCTCGCTGATCCGGCCCGAGGTCGAGGCCGTGATGGCGCTTGCGACGAAGCACTTCATCAGCATCCCGGAGCTGGAGGTTGCAGCGGGAAACCGGATTGCGCAGATGCTCAAGCTTCCGGAAGGCTACACCGCGCTGGTCACTTCGGGCGCCGCCGGAGCCATGCAGTCCGGCCTTGCGGGCATCCTCACCGGCGACAAGGAAGAGTTCATTCGGCAATTGCCGGACCTCACCGGAATGAAGTCCGAGGTCATCATTCAAAGGTCGCACCGCAATCCATTCGACCATCAACTCCGCGCCACCGGCATAAAGCTGATCGAAGTCGAAAGCCACGACGATCTCCAGAAGGCGATCAGCCCGCGCACAGCGATGATGCATTTCACGAATTTCGCCAATGCCGCTGGCGAGATCAAAGTTGATGAGTGGGTGAAGCTGGCAAAGGCCAGCAGCATACCCGTGATGATTGACGCGGCGGCCGATACGCCTCCCGTCTCTCACCTGTGGGACTACGCCAACATGGGCTACGATCTGATCACGTTCAGCGGCGGTAAGGCTATTCGCGGCCCACAATGCGCCGGGCTTTTGATCGGGCGGAAAGATCTCGTCGCTTATGCGCTGCTCAACAACAGCCCGCATGAGGACACGCTCGGGCGCGGCCAGAAAGTCGGCAAGGAAGAAATTGTGGGGATGGTGAAAGCGCTCGAGTCGTATCTGAACGAAGATCACGAGGCGCTGACCAAGGAATGGTGGAACCGCCTCGATACGGTCGCGCGCGAAGTGACAAAGGTCCCGGGCGTCAGCACGGCTTATCTTGTGCCGGACATCGCCAATCATGTGCCCCACATGCAGATCAACTGGGACCCCCGCCGGATTTCGCTCTCTCCGCAAGACGCGTTGAGAACGCTTCGCAAATCGAAGCCCTCCATCGTGATTGAGAGCACCGAAATCGGGCTGGCCATGAACTCATTCATGCTGCAGCCGGGAGAAGAGAAACTCGTAGCGGAGCGCCTCGCTCAGTTGTTTCGCGCTCACTCCGCGTGAGGAATTATTGCTGCGGCATCCGCAATTTCGATCCTTTTTGTTCGAGCCACTTGTTGAATTCCTCCACCATCGGCTTCGTCCACTTCGAATCAATCTGGCCGGGCGTGTATTTCCCTTCGCGCAGCATCCTGTGGCCCCATTCGTCCACCAGTTGATCCATCTCCGCATCGTCGGCAACTTTCTGCGCCAGCTGAGGCGGAATGAAGGTTACGCCCTCGGGATCGCCCACGGCGACGTCTCCCGGCATCACCGTCGCTTGCCCGATCCGGATGGGAACGTTGATGCCCACGAGCATTACATTTTCAAGCGCCGAGGGATCCACGCCTCGCGTGTAGATCTGGAACCCGTGAATCTCGCGGATGCCGGTGACGTCCCGCACGGCGCCGTCAACAATCAGCCCGTTATGGCTCTTCGCGTAGATCGCGGTCGAAAGATTGTCGCCCACAATCGTGCCGTCCTTGATCTTGCCGAACAGGTCCACCACGAGAACGTCGCCGGGCACCAGAATATCGATGATCCAGGAGTTCTCGTCGCCGATCCTTCCCTCTTTCTTCCCGTTCGCCTGGATCACCGAATCCACATCCGGCCGGCGCGGCATGAAAACGGCCGTCACCACGCGGCCCACCATGCGCTCGCCCGGATTGATAATCGTCCAGTTGCCCTCGAATTGATTGCGAAAGCCCGCATCCTGAAGAACGTCCCAGGCCTGCTCGGCATCCGTGTTTTTCAGCCGTTCGAGCACCGCGTCGGGCACTTTTGGCCGGCCGTCGGCGAAGCGCTCGCCATGCCAATCCGGCGTGAACGCAATGCGCTGCTCAGCGGTGAACAGTCCCAATTGGCAGTGCGCGCGAACAGGAAGTATCGCAAGCAGCACGGCCACAACGGCCAGTCGATAAGCCAGCTTCATGGTCTCCTCCGTGGCGGACAATATCACGCGAACGGTATGGCAACAAATTTGGCATCCGTTTTCGCGTCCGGGTTCGTTCTGCGGCCCGCGGGAATGCAAGCTTGAGCGGCGAAAGATCAACTCGCGTGCGCTGGCTTCTCGTCTTCTGGCTCTTCGTCTTGAGCGCCGTATCGTTTCTTGACCGCGTGAACATCTCGATTGCCGGGCCCTCCATCGCAAGTGACTTTCACCTCACCGATGTCCAGCTCGGACGTGTGTTCAGCGCCCTGCTGATCGGCTACATGCTGTTCCAAACGCCGGGAGGCTGGCTGGCCGATCGTCTCGGTCCGCGGCGCGTGCTTACGGCCGGCGTTCTGTGGTGGGGAGTTTTTACCGCTCTTACGGCAGCCGTGTATTCGAAGGCGGCCATCGCGCTCCTCGCCTTCATCTCGATTCGGTTCCTTCTCGGAGCGGGCGAAGCAATCATCTACCCGGGATCCAGCCAGTTCGTGTCCAGATGGATTCCTACCAATGAACGCGGCATCGCCAATGGATGGATCTTTGCCGGAGTCGGAGCCGGCGCCGGCGTCACGCCGCCGCTGATCACGTGGACTATGATTCACCACGGCTGGCGGGCGTCGTTTTGGATTTGCGCCGTCATCGGCGTTGTCGCCGGAGCCGTGTGGTTCGCCATCGCGCGCGACACGCCACAACAGCATCCGTGGGTTTCCGCATCCGAGCTCGAAATAATTGAATCCGGCTTGACCATTCCTCGCGGCGATCGCGCCTCGCCAAAGGCCTCGCAAGCGACTGTTCCGTGGCGAGCGATCCTCGCCAGCAAGGAAGTCTGGGCGATTACGTTCAGTTATTTTTCCTTCGGATACGTCGCGTGGATTTTCTTCAGTTGGTTCTACATCTATCTCGCCAAAGTGCGCGGATTGAATTTGAAGGCCAGCGCGTTTTACGCCACGCTGCCCTTTCTCTCCATGGCGGCGGCTTCTCCTCTCGGCGGGCTCATCGGTGACCATCTCACGAAATGGCGCGGCAAGCGCCTGGGACGGTGCGGCGTCGCTGTGTTCGCCATTGCGCTTTCCGGCGTGTTCATCGCCTTCGGCTCGCGCGTGGATAGCACGGAACTGGCCGCCATCGTCCTTGCCGGCGGCGCGGGCGCGCTCTATCTTTCGCAGAGCTCCTTCTGGGCCGTCACCGCGGATATCGGCGGCGCATCTTGCGGGTCGGTTTCCGGCCTGATGAACATGGGAGCGCAGATCGGCGGCGCGATAACAGCATCGCTCACTCCGTGGATTGCCGCGCGATACGGCTGGAAGGCCTCCTTCCTCGTAGCTGCGCTACTCTGCGCTTCGGGAGCTCTCGCCTGGCTGTTCGTGGATCCAACGCGCCCGATTACGGCTACCCGGAGCGTGACAGGCAAATCGTGATCGGTAACCGACCGAAGGGGCAGTTCGAGTATAGGTGGATGAAAGCCCAAAGGGGGCAAGTCCGCAGATCCTGTCTGGGAGATGTGCTATTGCAATGTTGAAGTTGCAGCGGCTGTATCGTAATCTATGGAGACTCAGTCGCATTCGGCGCGCCCGTAGCTCAGCTGGATAGAGCGTCTGGCTACGAACCAGAAGGTCGGAGGTTCGACTCCTCTCGGGCGCGCCATTCTCCCTTATAAATCGATGATTTATGAAATTGAGAGGCAGCGTGTTGCTGTTCGGTTTACCCCCGGTTTACCTCGGGATTCGGCTCTGGAAGAAGCGCCCCACTTGACGAAGAAAAAGTCCTTGATTCTCGCCACTTCGGATTCCTAATCTCCGGTGAGAGGAGGAACATGGACCTCGAAACCGCAGCGGTTCAAACAATGGTGGCAGCTTTTCATCCGACAGCCGTTGAGAAATATCTGGAAGGAATCAATGCACGCGGGGCGCATGTTTGATCGATTCAAGAAGCCGCTCCGGACCTAACCACGTTTCTCACTGGCGGAGCGTACGTGAGGGGCGATACGTTTCGCGTGAGTTTTTGGGACGACATCTACTCGAAGCTGGACAGCGAGGCGCGAAGCCGGGTCGATTCCCACTACCAGTCCTTGGTGCAAGCCGTGCCCACGGAGCTTAAGAGGAGATTCCTGCAGGTTTTCCCGCGTGAGCTGTAGGCCCCGGGCTCAGGCCGCGCGGTCCGATTCATTTCAGTGCTGGGCGGTGTGTGTCCGTCGCGCCTGACTCCCTCTTGTCGCCCTGGATAGCCGGACCTCCCGGAGTGGAGGCTGGCGGTGCCGCCGCCGCGGCCTTCGGGGGTATTCCGATCGCTCCGGGCTTGTTTGTCTCGGCTGGTGCTTTGGCCAGTTGCGCGAAAGTCCCGACCAAGAGAAGGACGACAATCCCAGCCCAATAAAACAGGCTCATCTTTTGATCGCTATGAAGTTCGATTCCCCATTTTTTAATCGGACTGGCTTCACCTATCGAATCTGTGAGGGTTATCTCTGGAAGAACAGCCTGCCACCGGCGTTCAATTCGCAGACCATGATTAACGGCACCGTGAAGCAATCTGTGGTACCAATATCGGTCCATGAGATAAAACGCACTCCAAGGAATAATGGCAGCAAAGCTTATTACGGCCGCTACCGAGAGACTCCGACCCAAAATCGGCACGTAGAGCCCCGCCTTGAACCCATAGGCTGCAAGGCCCAATATCGCCGCCAAGATCGTCACGGCATAGTTCCTGATTCTAAGCTCCAGATCGTTGAAGTGTTGCTGGACATCGACCGTCTTTTTCCATACGTCTACGGCAACCACCATACGAGCGGAAGACCGATCTTGGAACTCCACGAAGTCAAAAATGTCCAGTATTTCGTCGAACTGCTTTGCTAGGGTGTGTGTCGGACTTACATGTTCTCTCTTGAGGCGCCGCTCTCTCTCCACGTCTTGTGATGTCCAATGCGTCACGCTCCTGAGCAATTCGTATTTTTCGGGTGGGTAGTCGTTCCCGTACTCAGCATACACGTCAGTGACTCCAGCCTGTTGCGCCATGACGACATCTTTCATCAGGCTGTTGCCAACGTAGATAGTTTGCGCAAGATTCGCGCCCACACCTTTCACTATGTCGCGCAGAATTTTGGGATTCGGTTTCACTGCTGCCGGCGGCAGCTCTCGCAGGATCGTTCGCCTGAGTTTGACCTCTTTGGGGGTTCGCCCATCGGGCAACGGATGATCGGGTGGAGTGTAGAGATAGTCCAGAATGCGATCCAATCCCAGATTTCGTAGCCGGTACTTCGTGTAATAGGAAATCGAATCGGTATATCCCACCAGAAGAGATCCCCGGTCCTTCAGACTCTCGAGCGTCTCGACCACGGTCGGATATGGCTCAAGCGCGGCGGCGCGCGCATCCCGAAAGTCCTTGATGGCACCGGCGAATCTCTGCCTCAGGTCCTGGCCACGGTACTTGGAGCGAAGTGAAGGTAGCTCTTCAACGGAGAATGCGTACTCTGAGGTTCCATATTTTTCGTGAATACTCTTGAATTCAGAAATCAAGGTTTGCTCAGGCAGGCCAGTGTCGGCCACAAGCCGATCGAGCATCGCCTTGAAAGAGCTGTGCCATATATTCAGCCAATCAAAGAGGGTGTTGTCGAGATCGGTTATAACAACGGACACCCCTTTTCTCATTCCCTTCCTCCATCAACGCGGGTGCGACCCTGCCGCGGGCCCGCTGATTGGACGGGCAGAAATAGGATAGCGAATACAAAGCGAAGACGCTACCCTTGGTTTCACATGCGCCCCCCGTTCGCAGCGAACGGGCTCGAATTCAGCACCGGCTCTTACGCTACTGCTCGGAAAACTTTCCAAGGCATCGGAATCAGCGGATTTTTCTTTGCAAGGCTACCAGTTCTGCGATCAGGCGCGGCCCTTGCATCATCCGGTCGGCAAACTGTCGCTCCCGTTTCTGCTCCTGCCTTTTCCCGTGTGCTTTATGGTCCACCAAATTGCGGCCGCGAGTGAACGAATGAAGATCATCCTTCAAATCTGGCCCCAGGGTAGGTGCAACACCAGCCTGATGTGCGCCTGACGATGCGAGCGTATTTATCTGACTGGACCAGTCCATCGCTTTCACATCCTTCTCACTCATCTTCATCCGTTTCCGACGCACTCCAAGCAACAGCAATGCTTCGGTTTCTCGCTCTACGAGTTCGCACATATCTCGGAGTCCGTCCTTGCGATTAACATCGTTAAACTTCACCAAACTCTCCTTCACCTCTCTCTTGCAGTCACCGTACTTAAGGGTGGGCTCGGGGGTTACAATCAGCGCGGGATTCCTTGCTTTCTCGAGTAGGGAGACGTGCCTTTCGTGGTCGACAATGAGCAACCCAACTCCGTCTTCCTTCATTGTCTTTAGCATGCCTGCCACGAGGCCACCCTGCTGGGAAGTCGCTAAATACAGCTCGGCGTACACCCTCTTAGCAAGCAGCCACTGGCTAAAATCTCTCAGCTCGCGGTGGTAGTCGACTGCCCCCTGAGCTTCTACAAGAAGCCGAAAGCCCCCCGATTCAGCAGTCAACGTCGTTCGGTACGGAGCCTCCGCAGAGAACGCTTTTTCAACGTACACCTTCATGGTCCTCGCCAGATATTTCGCGACGATAGACGCCGTGCGCTGGGCCTCTTCCGGTGTAAACAAAAATCTCATTAGTTGCGACCGAGGAGCCTATCAATTTCAGACCTCAACTCGTCCAAAGCGGAGATAGTCTCGTCGCTAAGCCTGCCGCGAGCCTTATACCGGGACAACTTCTGCGTCATCGATCTCAGCTTCGATACGAGGTCACGTTGTTCGTACGCCGCCTGCACGGTATCTTCGTACGCGTTACGGATCCCGTACTTACGCTTACGAACCAGCCGCACGATGGCAGGAGCGGCGTCGGCCCGGCTAACACCCGCCTTCTCTGCCCGTGCTATCTTCCCCACCTCCCGGTAGCTCACGACGTTCTCGACCACGTTCGTGAGATATTTTCTAACCATTCCGTCTACGTACGCCGCTTTGCTCACCTGCTCGAAGACTTCCGGAACATGTCTCTCAATGACGTGCAGAGATTTGTATATTTCAATGAACAGGTCAGGCTTGATGCGCTGCTCGCTGCGCGGCTTGCCCGCCTCCTTCAGGAGCATCTTCTGGTACTTCTTTGGCAAGTCCAGCAGGTCCAAAGCGCGCTGAACACTCGATCGCGCGACGCCGGTGATCGCCGCCAAGGCTTTTGCGTCGCACGCCTTGCCTGAACTGGCCAGCATCTCTCGGACTTCTCCTAATTTCAGAGCCATGGGCATCAAGTCCCAATCGACCCGAACATTGTGTATGTTGAACATCATCAAAAGGTTTTCAAGCTTGGTCGGCTTCGGCTGCACGTAAGCCGGTATCGTGGGCAGGTTGAGCCTTTTGGAGCAGCGCCACCGCCTTTCCCCGTCGATCAGGACGAACCTGGTCCCATTTTCATAGACAGAAATGGGTACCTTTACACCCACCTCGCGTATGGAGTCCATCAACTGAATCATTTGTTCTTCGCGGAAGACGAGGCGCGGATTGTCGGGGTTTGCGCTTATCCGGTCGGGACTCAACTCTTGAAGGGGTGCAGCGATCTTTGTCATCGGATTATCTCCGACTCACATCCCAGGATCGGATAACTGGAAAGCAGTGCTTCGCTGATCATCCGGCGATTCTTGCTATCCGCGGCAATTAGGCTTCTTCTCGTCAATCTGTAGTGTCTAAAACCGCTATACAATTCGAGAACACTCTCGTGATTTGCATTGCTTATCAACAGATGGGCACCCCGATCCTTGAGCTGGGCGGCCACCTTAGCGAGACGTCGCTGATCCGACCACGCAAACAGGGTCGCGTTGTACTTCAGAAACCCGTTATCTTTGTGCCCAGTAATATAAGGGGGATCGCAGTACGCAAAATCTCCCTGCCGCGCGCCATTGAGAATGGCCTCAAAATCTCCCACCTTGAGAACGGCTCTCGCAAGCGCTTCCGCAGCTTCATCGATTCGGATTGCATCGCAAATTGACGGATTCGCGTAGTGACCGAAAGGCGTGTTGAACTTTCCATTTTTGTTAACTCGGTACAAACCGTTCCAACAGGTTTGGACCAAATACAGGAGTCGAGCCGCAACTGTGTGCTGCGAACGCGGTCTGGCGTTACGGAGGTAGTAGTAAAAGTCAGGGTCATTGGGAAATGAATCGAGGGTGTCGATGACACGATCGGGATCCAATTGCAATGCCCGGTAGGTCTCGATTAGCTCCGAATTCCGATCAGACAACACAGCTTTTCGCGGCTCCAGACCGAAAAAGAAAGCCGCTCCGCCTAGGAAGGGCTCAAAGTAGATTCCCTTCCAATTCATTGGTGCCAATGTCGACGCGGCAGCCGCGAGCCACTGCTTTCCTCCAGCCCATTTGAAAGCCGGCCTTCTAACCAGTTGCGTCAACGCACGCTTTGCGAGGACGCGCCCGCCCGGTGATAGCACGCGTAGGTCGCCCGAGGAAATCACTATTGTCGTGGGTCGCATCCGACCTCTTGGCGGAAATGACTAACGCTTTTAGTACTTATGAAAAATAAAAACAAGTCTTTTCACGCGCCCGAAACCAGGCGCGCGGATTCCAAGCAAGGAACAGAAGCCCCAAGCCGCGCAGATTTGGAGCGGTCCATTCGCATCCACAAGGACAGCCAGGTAAGCGTGGAGGCAATCCTTAAATCTGGTTCGTGATTCCATCTATCTATAGGTCACTTCACACTTCGAAGGCCAATCGCTCGCGTCGGCCTGGACCGCCAAACGAATAGGGTCCAAGCACTCGCGAACAATAAGGCCAGGAGTTCGAATGGCCTGCGGAAGCGTCGATAAGGGAAGGCCGCATCCCGGGCCGGGGGCTTTCGACTCGAACGTGAGGGGGAGCATGACTCGCTGGTATCGCGAATGGCTTGTGAAAAGCAACGGTCTAAACGGGATCAGAAGCGTTCGAGGGAGACGACTTCGCGCCGCCATCTGCTAGCCACGGAAGGTTTTCCACCGCCGCTCCAGAAGAACCCAGCCAACCCTTCACTTTTTGGAAAATGATTTCCGAACCAGGGCCCAACAAATGCTGACGTCCCGCGTCCGCTAGGTCGAAAAGCGCAATGTAATACAGGCCCCTTTGGCGCGGCTTCTCGCACTTTTCTGTCAGTTCGTGGGCGCGCAGGTACGCATCATTGGCCAACCCGGTGCGCCCGCTCGCTAGAAACACAAGTGCCAGATCGAACTGGGTGGTTTGTTTGTCGGGGAAACGGTCCACCGCGGTTTCAAGTAGCCTGATCGCCTCGTCATAGCGGCCGAGGCGGTAGTTACACCATCCCAAAAGCCCTACGATACTGGCACTTCCTGACGGTCGTTCGGTAACAGGCTCCGGACTCGCCCGGTACTTCTGTTCTTCCAGAATCGCCGCGAACTGTTCCTTGGCTTTAGTTTTATCGAAATACATCAGCGCGTTCGCAAGTCCCTTGCGATACCACGGGTCCTTCGGTTCGCTCAATTCAAACGCCTTTTGATACGATTCCAGGGCATTGCGGACGTCCCCCTGGTGTTGAAGGCACCAACCGTGAAGGCCCCAGAGCGGAGCCTGCGACGCATCATCTGCACCAGAACCGAGTGCCCTCTTCACACATGCTTCAGCGTCTTCGAATTCCGCGACTTCGCAATGATACAGAGCTTTGCCGAAGAGCACATCCTGCCGGGAGGAGTCAATGGCATAGGCGCGGACGTAAGCTGCCTTAGCATTCTCGTACTCGCCTTCTTTCCGTAACATGTCTCCGTAATCCACGAGAATTCCAGGCAAGTCCTCCTCTGCTTGGCGCTCTTCCGCGGCCTTCAGTGCTTCGCGGAGTGTGTAACACGCGTCTTTCCAATTCTCGTCTGCGACTTCGAATTTGGCTTTATACCACAGTGCAAGATAACGGAGTGGGCCGCGGAGCCGGCCCTCGATTTCATCCAAAGCCTGCGGGCGAAAATCCTCCTTGCTAAGCAGATCCATGAGACTAACAAAAACACTAGGTTCATCTGGCGCCAACCGGGAGGCTCTACGGTAATGGGCCAATGCACGCTCGGAATTACCGAAGTGCTCCGCGCACAATCCCATTAGAAAGTGTGCCCCCACGGAGCGTGGGTCTGCCGCAACAATGGCGCTCAGTTCTTCTTCCGCGCGTTCGTACATGCCGGAAGCGACTAGTGCGCGACCCAAGTTCAGTGCCACTTCTTCGGAGGTGTCTCCGAGTTCCTTGGCCTTCCCGAGTGCGGATACCGCGGCATCGTACTCACCGCGATCGACCTCCAAAAGTCCTAGAACGCGGTGGGCGAAAGGTTCGGCAGGGGCCAGTGCCACAGCCTCCTTGGCAGCTTCCAACGCCTCGGCTATGAGTGGCGCGTCTCCCGTACTCAAGCTCAGCGCGAGCTGGGCTCGCACCCATGCCAAATTGGGCGAGTTAGCCGGGATCGAACGCAACACTTCGATGGAACCTTTTACGTCGCCCAAATCGCGAAGCAATGTGCCCTTCATTCCGAGAGCGCCGGGATGCGTTGGCTGCTGCGTCAAAAATCGCTCCACGACAAGCAGCGCGAGTTTTTCCCGCCCCAAGTGCCGGTACGAATCCGCGGCTAGCTCAAGCGCTCGTTCATTCGCGGGCTCCATGCGCAAGGCGCGCAAGCCATCTCGTCCAGCCGACGAGTAATCTCCGAGATTCTGTGCAATCTCGCCTGCCCGGCAGTACGCCTCTGTCGCGACCTTCATGGCTGCAAGGGCTTTTTCTGATTTTTCTGTCGCGGCGATTTTTCTGGCGGCAGCCTCAAGGACCCGGGCGAAGTAATAGCTCATCGTTAAGTTGGTCGGCGCGATTTCCAGACCTTTCCGCAGCGCCGCTTCCGCAGCTTCCAATCTTCCCCGCATCAATTCTCCGTAGCCCAAATATCCGAATGCCTCAGCCGGAGCCACTCCTTCTTCACAAACCTTGGAAAGGATTGCAATAGACTCTTCATTTCGTCCGATACGATGGAGCGCGATTCCCCAATCAGTCCAAAACCTCGTGCTGCTACTATGCTGCACAAGCTCCACTCGATACTTTTCGAATAACGCGACTGCCCGCTGAAAAGCTCGAAAGGATGCATCCCGCCGCGTGCGGCTCCATAGCCTCCCTTGCAACGTTTGTAAGCTCGCCTCCACCAGTGCATACCCGGCCTCAAGTTGCCCAGGTGCCGATTCCCGCGCCTCCGCTATACGCTTCTGGATTTCTTCCAGCACCTGCCCTACGCCAGTGGAACGCGCCGCATATGCGGCCCGGGCACGCTCCAAGTCGTTCTCGAGCGCAGCCAGTAACGTTGTTGGCTGTGCAGGAGCAGAAGTTGTTTCCGGCCCGCGCCGTTTCGGCGCTGAGCTGGATACCCGACGAATGGATCTGGGGGGCTCTCCCGGCATCCTACTTTCCTTTCCTGTCCTGTCGCTCTTTGACCTTGTCCTGAAGTCTCTTCACCGCCGAGTTCAAGTCAAGTCTGAGGTTGCGGTCGGGACTTACACGCGCAAGCCAGGCGGCGTTCAGAAGGTGTCGCAGCTCCACACCGTTAGGGACGTTGATTTGGTCCGCTTTATCCTCCAGCAGGAGGGGCGCCCACGGTTGGCTGTCAGTCCAAATCGCGGCACCAAATTTGGCAGACGTCTCGAATTCCAATGTCTTCCAGAAACTGCGAACTAACGCGCGCACTCCCGTCCCGTCCGGATCGGTAGTATCGGCTTCGTCAGCCTTATCGACGTCCAGGTTCAGCGTCTGTTGTCCGAATTGGCCGCGCGCGGCATTCCAAGCACCAAGCAACTGGCGGCGAACGTCAATATAGCGTGCTCCTACCGCAGACTCTTCCTTCTCCATCTGATCTAGCATCGCCAGAATCGCGCGGACTCGGCATTGGTCCTGCTCTGAATCAAGAGCGAGTAGCAGTCCCACAGCATAATATGCATATGCCGGACCCATAGTATAAGTTGCGTAGGCATCACCGAGACATTGTCTATGTTCGAGCTGGATGGTGGCCTGCTCCTCGGCCGGAAGATTGCGAAGGTTTGCCTCCAGCGTGCCCTCCACTTTCTGACGGCCTACAACATTCCAGAACTCCAGCGCAGCGGAGGGAAGTGCCCATACTGTCCAATCCGGAAAGTTGACGCGGATAATCTGCTTGAATGTCCTCACCAGTGCCTGTCGGCGCATCGGCAGCGCCAAGAGCTTCCCACCGGTGGACCGCAGAAGCTCATCTGCGAAGTAGCTGATCTTTTCGTCAAACCCAGTGTCGCGGAGCGCTGCGCCTCCCAATAATTCCATGTAGTCCGTGAAAATCGGTTCGGTTTCCGAAGCGGCCATCTTCCGCAGGGTTTCCCAGCCCGAGGACAGAGCCTTCGGATTATTGCCCAGCGCCTGAATGTTCCCAAGTTCAGCGATCAGTGGCTTCGTGCTCGCGCGGAGACCTTCGACTATCTCCGCTCCGACCGGCGTTTCAGTCACGCGGAAGCACTTGGTCTTCATTTGTTCGATCGCTCGCAGCAATGATAAGAGGCTGGTGCGCGCTTGGTCCAGATCGCCTCGCATTTCTTCGAACGTACGCGCGACCGTCTTGAGAACTCCTGGCTCGATCTGGTCCCCCAAATCCATCTTCTCTTCCCAACTAATCGGCTCTCCTCGATCGATCTTCTCCCGTACTGCACCCCTCGCTCTTTCCGCAGTACCAATGGATTTCCGCGCCGCTTCCGCCATTTCCCCAAGCTTCTTGAGGTCTTCCATCCGCTCCGGAGTCGCAAGGTGATCCTTCAGCCGGATCAGATTAGCTTGCAGAGTTTCGGCTCGCAGGCGGAGAAGCAAGGACTCATCAGTCATAGCTATCGGTTTTCCGGCGTGCAATCTTGACGAAATTCTGGCTTAGCCGCTCGGGATTGCTGTTCTCTTTGAGACGGCACATCCAAGCCGTATTCAACAACTCTACAATAGTAAATTCTCCCGGTGGTTCTATCGGCGTTTCCAGCCAAGACAGTTTGTTCGCCGCTGTCTCCCATTCGTTGAACCGAAGCCCTCCCTCATCAGTCTTCAGCATGTAGTAGAAGGTAGACGCCTGACCGTCAATCCACGTTTGGTCTTTCGCGGAGATCTCCGGTGAAGTTCCCGCGGCCTCACATGCCGCCCGCCATGATTTGTCTAAGAGTCCGATTGCCGGCGTGAGTTTGCCCCTCCCAGGCTGCTCGTTATTCCGGCGACGCAAAGTCTGGAGAATCACATAGGCCCTCTTGGAGTAGCTCGGGTGCTTGTCGTCCGTCTCGTCTTCTGCGCTGCTTGGATCGAACCGGCACAAGAGACAGGAGCACGCGAATGACGGTCCTGCTGCATACGTCGCGAATACGTCCGCAAAAATCTCATCCAGCCACCGCCAATCCTTGCCTGAACCAGGTGCCAGGGGTGCTCCTTCAGGCTCGTTCACTCCTCGCGGCCTTAGCTGCGCCCCTTCAGAGGGAGCGAACGAAGCCTTGTACTCCTCAAACGCCAGCGAGGCCGACCCATCGGCTCGCACGTGCCGAAGGTGGGCGCTCAAGAAATGGCCGAATTCGTGCACCCCTACAGGAATGTCCCACACACCAGATATGGGGTAGCGAACTCGAATGATCCGCGTCGGCACGTCGAAGGAGTCTTCCGTCCCGAAAACCGAAAAGCTCTTCCACGCGACGCTGCTCGTCTTTTTGGCGAGTTCTTCGAAAAGCGCATCCGTAATCTCACACAAATCGGCCGCAACATCAGGCCCCCTGCTACGGGCCGCCTGTAAGTACAAAAGGGATTCGTCTAGCAGACTGGCCGATGCGGAAGACTTGACTTCCGCCCAGGCGTTCTCCGGAACCGTGCGGTCCGCGGCAACTTTCCTCCGCCTGACTTTCAAGGCTTCCGTATGCTCCGACAGCCGACGCGCTAGATCGTTGCCGATACGCTTTTTAAGGCGCGTATCATGTCCCTCCGTCGCGATTGCCAGTTGCGATTGGTCCAGGCGCGCAATCAGGCTATCCAACCTCGCAAGCAGCGACCACGCAGGAGTCATTGATCTTCCTTGGGCAGCCGCGGGTCCTGAAGGATTTCGGAGACTCCCCGAATCCAGCCAAACAAGGGGCGCGAGCCCGTGTAGTTCATTCCCACCAGCAGCGCGCCGCCAATAATCGCCGCGTAGGCCCCTCCCGCGGCCAGTGCTACCCACGGGGTTGCCGCCCACAATCCGAAAATCTGTAGCGCTCCCACGATGCCCATAGCCACAGCCACCGCCGACTCCAGCCCGCTCAGGATCTTTCGTTTGCCTTGATATTTGTCTTCGAGCAACGCCAAATCCCGGCTCAGGCAATCCAATCCTGAGATCTCCAAACCCGGCAGAGCTGCGAAATCGATTACTCGCTTCTGGACGGCCGGCACACCGATAATGCTGCGCACCAGTGTTCGGTCTGCCGTGAATTCCTTCCAAATCTCGCGGACCTTAGCTTTGATATCCGTCAGAGCGTCGGCGCCACACAGGTTCGATAGAGCGTCGAGTACGCCTTTCAGTTTCTCCAGCCCCTGCCGGATCAGTTTGCCCGCTGTCGTCACAACCTCAAACGACTTACCTAGGTTGTCGATCGCCTGAGACACTTTGGATTGATCCACCTCTTTAAGTTTGCCAAAGGCCGAACTGATGAGGCTTTCCGTTCCGCCAGCGATCGACTCGAGGGTTCGGCCCGCACTATCCCGAAAAAGCTTTAGTGATTCCACTAGCGTCGTCGACGCCTCTTGCTGCGGCGCGAACTGCATCTTGGCGGACGCGGCAATGTGCGATTTCAGGTCGGAGCTCGTCGATTGGATCTGGGCAACTGTGTCGCTTAAGAACCGCGAGTCAGGCCCTCCACCATGCTCGTTCATCGCCAAGCCCGCAGCCATCAATGCATTGGCAGACTGGAGTTCGAGCAGAATTCCGGAAAGCACGTCCTCAGGCGATCGGAGGGATGCGACTGGCGTTGTTGCAGCCGGTTCGAAACGCGCACGCAGGTCATTCGGCAGTGTCGCCGTACTGGCCGCCTCCAGCTCCACGATGACAATGCCCCGGTCCATCGCGGGATCTGTCATAGCTTCCAACAGATTCGCTCCGGCATCCGCCAATCTTCGCGCCTGGCTTGGGTAGTCGGAGTATTGATAAGTCATGCTATTGTCCTCTTGAGGGCAGATAAGTTGATAGTGTACTTAATTTAATTTCTAATTCAATACGTAGTTGAAATTAGGAATACGCCCGTCCTCGCCAGAATCCTAAGAGGTCTCTAGAGAGCAATCTTCGAGCTGAGTGAAGGCGGTTGAGTCAGCGCGCGCGATCAATGCCTGCTCGGAAGAGGAGTATTCGCCAATGCTTCCGCTTTTCTTTGCTGACTTTCGCTTTTCGGGGAAGCACTCAATACTGTCGAATGATTTGAGAATGGGTGCTTCCATCATTCTGTGCTGCCGTGACATAACAATTCCCGCCAAAACTAACTCGAGTGCAACGGTCGTCGTCGCTGGATCTTTCGAGCGAAAACTTTTCACAAGTGCATTAGGTCTACGATTCTCTCGGCGAGTGCTCCGATCGTTCTAGAGGGATTGACTCCCAAAGGACGCGGGATTATCGATCCATCTGCCACAAATAGATTTGAATAGTTGAATACCTCCCCTTTATGGTTGACGACCCCCTGGTCTGGGGATGCGCCCATGTTGCAACCTCCCAAGGGATGCGGCGTGATCAATTCCTTATCTAGTGCCCAACCGGGAAGCGGAATAGGAATGCCACCGGTCGCCTCGGCGAGCTGTTTGTGCTTGTTGGCGATCTCGTCGAAGAGCTTGAGCGATTGCGTGATGTCCCACTTCAAGTCAAGCGAGCCATCCGTGAGCGTCAACTCGCCATTGCCTGCGTCAACGCCCTGCGCAAACCACGGCATTAAGTTGCGAAAGAAATCGTGACTTTCGGCGAAGAGCGTGAGGTGCTGCAAAATCGCGTGAGGAGTGAGACGATCTGCCCAGCCTGTCTGCTGGGGGGCCTTCGTTAGGCGATCGGAGACAGCTTGAAAATACTTGTTCATGACATTGGGAATTCCACCGTCTTCAACCCAGAAGATCTGATTATTTTGGCTTCCATCAAGATAGTTGATTGCGCTGGTAATCGTCGGGCCACGGTCGGCCCAGAGCTTTCGCATGAGATGAAGAGCGGGAGTAAGAAAGTCGCCATTGCTGCTCCAATGTTTACCCAGTACTTGACTTAGTTTGGGAAGAGTCTTCGTCACGTCACGGCAGCGAAGGAGAAGCTCTGTTGAGCCAAGCGACCCTGCTGCCACGATCACTCGTGTCGCGGTTGTCTTGCCTGCAATGCGCCTTCCGTAGGCAAGCTGGTCGTAATGGATGCAATAACCTGCAGGTATGGGCTCGATGTTGGTAACTAGATGAAGCGGCCAGACCTTGGCACCGTTCGTCACCGCCAACGGGATGTAGTTCTTGTCGAGCGTATTCTTCGCATAGACCCGGCAGCCTATGTCACACTCGCCGAGATGGACGCAGTTTCCTTGGTCTGCTCCGTACTCATTCGGAAGGATCTTGGTCTTTGTTTCGTCGGGTTCTTCGTCAAAGTCATATTGGAGGTTGGGATCGAATGAAACGGCGAGCTCCAATTGTTCGAAGCGTTTTGGTTGTCCCAGTTTCGTCGCGGCATCTTGCATTAGCTTCATGCGGGGGTTCCACTGATTCTGAGGAACCTTCTGAACGTTCAGCATTTGCCCAACGGTGGCGAAATAGGATGCGAGCGTAGACGAATTTATTTGCGGTGGCCAACCGGTCTGAAAAACCACTGGAGGCGGAACACGGGAAATATTGGCGTAAATCAGGGACCCACCGCCAACTCCAGCTCCCTGGGCGACCGACATGCCCTTGAATACACGCAGGTCGAGCCAACCGTGATATTGCTCGGGCTGCGAATGGCTCCAGATCCAATCATCCCCGACTGCTCGGGGGTAGGAATCCTTGTCCCACTCTCGGCCCCTTTCGAGAATAAGGACTTTCTGATTCTTCTGAGCCAGTCGACAAGACGTGATCGCACCGCCAAACCCGCTCCCGATCACGACAACGTCAAAGTCCATGAAATTTCTCCCCGGTCAGGGCACCGTTATCTTCGTTCGGCCGTAGCTGCAAAATGTTCGAGAATTAGGGGATAAACATCCTTCGAAGCGTTCCTTCCAAAAATGCAGTCAATGTGGCCGTATCCCGGAATGATGGAACGGCTGTAAAGGTCCGAGCCATTTGCCTCGCACAGCAATCGATAGGTAATTTGGGTGCTTTCCGGCAGGAAGCATTCATTCTGCTGGCCATGGATGAACGCGATGGGGACGGCCATGCGATCCAAATGCGGCAGGTAGGCTTCCGAGCCATCTGCGGCTACGATGTGACCCTCGCGAGTCATGAGCCCGAGCCCCTGGAACGCGCGCATGTTGGCGATGCCAAACATCTCGTGCAATGCCTCATGGGTGGCTTCGTTCAACTGCTCATGTTGGTAGAGTGGTGCGTACATGAAGGTGATCCGATGGCATACAGGACTCTGGCATCGTTCGCCCACCGGATAGATTCAAGCGCTTTGTCGTAAAGCCTGTTAAGCCAGTCTTCATGCGAATCCACATACGCGTCGAGAGCTTTTACGCCCAAGGTTTGAAGAAAATCCGGCAAGTGTAGACCGGTTCGAATTCGGTTTATCTTCGGGGGAACGATATGGGTCGAGATCTGGGAAATAACTGCGGAACGAACGCCTCGTAGGCCGGCGCACAAAGCCATAGAGAACGTCGTCGCGCCATAACAGTGCGCTAACACCTGAACGCTTGCTGCTCCGGTGAGTGTACGCACTTGCTCAATCGCCGCTGGGTAGTCTTTCGTGGCAACATCGTCGGCGGTGAATTGTAGGGCCGAGGATGGCAAGTCGATGCTGGCCCGAAAATCTAGCAACCACACGTCGAATCCCGCAACGTAGAGGAACTCCAGCAGGTTAGTCTCAATCGTGTCAATTGCAAAGATCAGGCTAGACACGCCGAGTCCGTGCAGAAGAACAACCGGACCCTTTCGACCGCCTTCATATCGGATCAGCCGCAATTGCACACCGTCAATTGCATTAAAGTAATGCACCTCGGGAGCGGAAACACGGAGCGGACGCTTCTTGCGGGGCGGAGCGTTCGGATTGAAGATTGTGTGTTTGGCGAAAACGCCCCCATAAACATCGAACAGAACTCCGGCAAAAAAACGGCCGAATCTAGCTTCAGTTTCGATGCGCTCGAACTCATTACGTGTGTTGGTCGCTCGCATTGTCGTTAGCTGATGGACGAAATCCCTTGGAAGGATCTTCAAGATGCCCTTGCCTAAAATCGGAGAGCTAGAGCCTTCGCCACGAAACACAGTGAAGTACAGCGTCGTGGTGTCATGCCAGATGTTCAAAACTCCGTCATCACGAATAACCTTGAACCCGTCGAAATAGAATCTCTGCCCTTCGGTGTTTCCCAGTAGCATTTCGTAGCGCATCAAGCGCGTCTCGACATGCTGCGGATCCCGTACGAACAAATGAAATTCTCCCAACAGCACGGTCAAGGGCTGAGCATCGAGAGCAGGAGCTGCAACGGTGCCGGTGAGTTTGGCGGTGTGATTCGTATTTTCAAGCATTTGCTCCAAGTCGTCGGATGTAACGGTCAGCGTGAATTCAAACGGGGAATCATCTTGTCTGCCTCTCGCCGCGGCGGATTCATAGTCATCTTTAACAGCTGCTGAGAAATACCCGCGCATCGTTTCCGTAAACTGAATGCCTGTCGGGATACCGAGATGCCTGTTGCCACTTTTTCCCATTTGATCTGCCATCGATCCTTCCAAGCCCTTTGGCCGACTTGCTCTCGACGAGCCGGCATTCGTTAGCGCCGGAACACCTGCTCTGAGACCTTTCGAAAGACCGCCCAGCTATTTATCTAGGCAGCGACTCCTTCTCCCAGCCGAAGAGGCATGAGTGAAGTTTTCTATTTGTTCTGGTTCTACGCTGTGATCTAGCACTCCCCGCGGCATAACCCCAAAAATCTAAAGTTTCTCTGTATAAACCGGGACGTTCGGACTGTTATCCTGAAAATATGAAAGTTGCGCCTGCTTGCCGCTCAGTTCAACCAAAACGAAGCCGTGACGGTAGAAACTTTGGCCTTTATCGAGATGTACGTTTTCGATGGGAATCTCAGAATTGGGTTGTGGTTGTGCTTCGTCAATACCAACGGGAAAGGCGCCGTGGCCGGCGCACCGACCGAGAACATTGGAATACTTCCGATAGACGACGAGATTGTGTTCATGTCCCCAAATCCACATCGCGATGTTTTGCAAGACAGGACCCAACTGATTCAATAAGGGTTGATTGATCCAGGAATCTCCGATCTGCTCAAACGTGGAATAGAGCTGGTGATGACTCAGGAATATTGTCTTTCGAGTCCCCGCCTGCTGCACCTTCTGTTTCACCCAATCCGCTTCATCCGGATCAAGCATGGTTGGAGCTTTGCCAAGAGGGTTGCTGTCGTGCAATCCCGTATCCATTGCTATGAACTGCCAATCGGAATTCTGTAAGCAGAAGAAACTCGCGGGCTGGCTGATTGTTTTGAGGAGGTTGTAGTAAGCCCCTCCACCCGAATACATGTCGTGGTTTCCAGATAGGTTGTAAACCCGCGGTCCACCGGGGGCATTCGGGCCAGATCCGAAGATTTGTTTCCAAACACCGCTAAAATAATTATCGAACTCATATTGCGTACCGGCATAGTAAACATCCCCGAGATGAATTATGATGTCCGGGTTCTTGTCTCGAATCTCCTGCAGGACCAATCTCGCTGCTGACTGTCCTGTTCCCCAATCTCCCACGATTGCAATCTTTGCATTTGGTAGTAAGGGCAGGGTCGGATCGCTGATCGTCTTGATTGATATATACGGAATCGATTTCTGCTGCGCTACGAAATAATCCGCATAGACAGCGGCAGCCTCCGCCCAGCGCGGGTCACATTCCCCAAATTTACCCAACTGATCCCGGTAACGTTGTTCGTCTGATTTGTTTCCGGCAAGAACAGCCTTTGCGATAGCCTCTCCCAGCTTGAGAGCCATATTGGCGCAATACTTCGCACCATCAGCGATTCCGAGGGTTATCGGAGCACCGGAAGCCACGCTGGGTTCCGGGGCTAGGGCGCCGTCGACATAGGCCGAAATTGCTTCCAACATAGGATCTTCGCTGGTAGGTCGAAGCGGCACACTTTCTCCGTTTGCGCTCATGATTTGCGCACCAGAATGTTTTTCGACTACCTCGCTTACCGCTGCTTGGAAAAGAGAAATCTGTGGATCCCGATATGTCTTCATGTGCGCCATGCAACACCCCTTATAACCGTCTCAGGACGCAGCCAGCGCCCGATAAAGATCCAAGAGCCCTGCACCTTGAAAGGAACGGTCACGGCCCAAATCCACAGCCGACTGCCTGAAGACTTCTTTAAGCTTAGCGGGATGCCCGCGAAATTCTCGACGGACAGACAGATATGCGGCGATCGCTCCTGAAACGTGAGGGGCAGCCATACTAGTTCCGCTGTCCTCTCGATAATAGTAGTTCCCTGTGGCGTCGATCGCGCAGGAAATGACTTTCTCCCCAGGAGCCACTAAATCCGGCTTCATTCGCCCATCCCCGGTGGGACCTTTCGATGAAAAATAAGAAATCCCATAAGTAAACGGAGAGCTTTTGTGAACGGAACCCACAGCGATGGCATCTTCCGCGTTAGCCGGATCAGCGATCGAGAGACCAATTGAGACAGGAACGACATTCCCAGTATCAAGCGTGGCCTGACCGTAACCCGAATTTCCACAAGAAATCACGACGACGATACCGGCTCGCACCGCCCGGCTCACTTCTTCGCAAAGAGGACTATGTCCACAGCCGAACCACTTTGGGTCGAAGGGATAACCGAGACTCATATTTACGCCATCGATCTTAATTTCCCGACTCGCTTCGTTGACCTTCCTGAGATATTCGAGCCCCTGGATGGCTGAGGAGGCGTCTCCATGACCCGTTGCGTCGAGCACCTTGATGCTTACTAACTTGCACTTTGGAGCAACTCCCGAAGGAGAACCCTTCAGATCTCTGACTTCGGTGGCGCTTTCCGTCGTGAACAATGCCTTGGGACTCTGACCCACTGGAAGATTGAGTGCTCCGGCGATAATTCCTGCAACGAAGGTCCCATGACCGTTTTGATCTTTCAGCGGGTCTTCCATACCGGGATCGTCCGGATATGAAAAGTCTCGGCTCAGCTTGACGTCGATATTTTGATGCGTCGCAAAATGAGCGTGGTCGGCCTGGATGCCGGTGTCCATAACCGCCCAAGTAATCCCTTCTCCGAATGCAGCGAAGCTCATCCAACTGGCGTTGGCCTTGATGGTAACTGTTGATTGCAAGAGGTGAGCCTCGCAAGTCTCATCCTTCCAAATATGTCGCACCCACGGCTTGCAGTTTTCGACTAGGTTAGATATCTGCGGTGGCGTTAACTTCGCGAATATATAGAATTGACTAGCGCGGGGATGAAAATCCTTCAATACCTTCCAAACTTGGTCTTTGGATTCCTGGACGCCTCTGTCCGGATGCTCAGCCGATTCTTCCAAACTAATGATTACCGGGATGACGTTAGTTGGGTCGCCCATTGCATCGGCAACCGGGGGAGAGATGATTCTATTCCTAAAATCGAACTGACGACGCTTCTCACTTGCGGGTTTGGCGTAAATCGGTTTGTCCGCTTCTGACATAGTGTCCGTCCAAATCTACTTGCTGATCAATTAACTTGTTCGAATTACAGTACAATTTGCCTGTCGGTCAGCGATTTCCTGTCGTGGAAGTGCTCGCTAGGGCTAGCCATCACCGTTTAAGGGCGCATCCCATCTTTAGCATGGATAATTGTCGTCCTTGGTATGTTTTTCCTATACTCATACCCGGACCCTGAAATAGATCTAACATCCTTCGGAGACGTGCCATAGGCGACCCCGTTTCTTAATTGTGCGAATCCAATTTGAAGTGCTACCGCTGCTTACTGCTAATCAGCTACCGAACATATCAGGTCTTTCGTGACGAGTGCGAAACTGTGGCCGCATAAATGCTTGTCCTGAGTTATGGACGTCGGAATTGAGTACAAGAAATGTGCGGCTCTATAGCCGAGAATGCTCGGAACCATCTGGAGTGCCCGATTTCTGCTTAGTTTCACGAGCAATGCCCGAAGGGGGAGCCCTAAAGGCTAAGGGTGAACACCAATAAATCCTTATCTGGAGCCGCGGAATCAAAAGCACGACTGGCCTCTAAGATAAGGGTATTCAAAGGGGTTGCAAAGTTATCAAGAGACAAGACCAAAGCTACGTGGAGAGTCCGACAGAACGAAGCTTGTATGATTCAAAACGATGATTCCGTCTGCCTTGGGGTTCTTAAGGCGCAGACACCATGCTCGGTACTGCGAGCAAAATAAGTTGCACCATCCCGTGAGTGCGACAACCGTTGTATGTAAGGATGGATTAGGGCTTGACTGCGCTGCCCAATAAGTATATGTAGGGCGCAGTAAACTCCTGTTAGCTGGTTTTCTTTCAAGGAGGCATGCAGTGGCACCCAATTCCCGCAGGGTTCTTCAAACTCTGTCCGTCGGAGTACTTGTAATGCTCTTTGCGTCAATTGCTCTGTCGCAGGAAGCAACTGTCGTACGCAATGTCAATCTGCGTTCCGATCCTTCTAGCGCAAATCCCTCGATTCGTTTGCTCAGCCCGCCTGAAGAACTGACGCTCCTTGACGCAGGAGCGACGGCTGGGTACTTCCATGTGAAAACTCGAGATGGAGTTGAGGGATGGGCTTGGGCCAAAAATCTGCGCGTGATTTCCTCTGCCGGAACAACTTCGACTCCTACGGCTATGGCTGGCGGAACAACATCCACAACTGCTTCCTCTGTTTCCCCGGATTGGGAAAAGCCAGATCCTGGGACGGCCGATTTTCAAGGTGAAGATGGCACGTGCGGACCTGCCGGGAACGGGGCGGACGTTCCCACTAATCTGCGTAAGAACAGGACCGACGTACCTCAAAGCTATCACGAGGTCCCTTTCGTCTCGATTGCCACATTGACGTACCCAAGACCCGCCCCTACCCAACGAATTAAATGGTCGAGCCAGCAGCTGGATGAAATCAAACCGTATGAGGGCGTCGCGGTATCAATCGTTGGGTACGTAGCAGCGGTCAAAGTGGAGGGAAAGGAATCCACGAATTGTGGCTGGACTAAGCCTTCGGAGGTCGATTGGCATATCCCGTTGGTCGCGGTCGCTGGACAAGGAGAGCCTGATGCAATAGTTGTCGAGACCACACCTCGAATCCGCGCTTCCCACCCCAAGTGGACGGTACCTGTGCTCATGCCGTACAAGGTTAGCCAAACTCCTGTGCGGATAAGCGGCTGGCTGATGCTTGACCCTGACCACCCGAGTCACCTGGGCAAATACCGAACTACTCTTTGGGAAATTCATCCAATCACAAAGATCGAAGTTTCGGTGAACGGCCAATGGGTAGATTTGGACCAATAACTCCTCGGACGGTAGAAAATGGAAGGACGCTCGGAGGTAGAGAGCGCTTGAACGATTACGAAACCGGCTCGATGGGAATCTGAGGCAAAATCGATTCAGTGCGGGCTTAGGTCACGGTGCCGCCGACCTGAGGAACTGCCCATGATTAGCACGCAACGTTCGTTTTGGATGGTCGTTCGGATGGGCTTGGCAGTGTGCGCCGTACTCGGCGCGTTCGTGGAACCATCGGTGCCCTACCTTTGATGCCGCTCCGCTCACCGTACAGCCTCGGGCTCGTCCACGTCAAGACACACCTACCGCTTGACGATGCGGCACTTCAATGAAATCGCGTCTACAGGGTGGCTCGGGAGGCATGAAAGAACGAATTAGTCCCTACGCGTAGAACGATATCGCCGCGAATTCTTCCAGCTTTTCTGGCGACCCGAGTTTCTTAGGTCTCGCTAAGTATCATTGCGTGGGTTACCGCCTTGCGAGCTGGAGGTATCGTCGGAACCACCAGTGAAGTCCGTAGGAGGGAATATGCAGATCGTTACCAAGTACGGAACGATGTGGGCACGCAACACTGAAAATATTAGAAGCGTCCCTGGCGTTCGCGCGGGCGGAGTTGGCGTTTACATTTTGTTCGACGGCTCAATGCCGTTATACGTCGGCAAGGGCAACATCAAGCATCGAATCACCGACGCGCGGCGAAGCAAAAGAAGAGGCCAGCTATGGGATCGGTTCAGTTGGTACGCCGTGGCCGACCCTAAAATGATGCACGATCTTGAAGTGCTCGTGCTTAGGATTCTGCCCCGCTATTTGCGAGCGCTCACACGTCAAGAAGGGCACTTCCTGAAGGCGCAGCGGGTGAAGCAAAGGAACGACAAGGCGGACGCCATTACGCGGCGCTGGAACAAAACGAGCCAATAACTCTCAATATGGGTAAATGGTCGCATGACACTCTTAAGTCGCATACACCACGCACTCAAAGGGTTTCTTCTCATTCCGTCTATAGACGGGACTATCCAAATTGACAGCCTCCCGCTAAACTCACGCCTGGGTGCAAAGCCCTAATCGTGTACAGCTAGGCCGCAAGCCGATGTCTGCTTGTTTTACGTTCGAAATTCAGAATCGGAGCGCTCGCATTCCTGCTTGCGCCCGTTGCCGTGGATAGGACGTAAGCTGATATGAATCTTCGATAAGATGAACATGATCCCGGCGCAAACAATGAACCGACAGGAAGCGCATGATCCACTGATCAGCCGTCGCCTCAGCGAGCTTCGCCAGGTCGCAGCAGCGTTGAAGAAAATGCGGCTAAGCCCGCTCGAAATTTGCCGGACAGTTATCGAGGGCTGCGCTCATGACCTCAAGACGCGAGCATTCTTCGCCGGTTTGCCGGCAGATGAAAAACATTATTGGATTTCGAGCTTGTATGCCCTGCTGATGCCCGCAGCACGTCGACGCAGGCTTGCGGCGTATTTCACTCCTCCCCATCTGGCCCAATATGCAATTGACGTGCTGACCGCAGCGGGCATTCAGCCTGGCAAGGACAGAATTCTCGACCCCGCTTCAGGCGGCGCGGCGTTTTTGGTACCGCTTGCTGCCCGCATCGCTGGTCGGGCAGAGCCGCGTGGCGGTAGCGCCGAGAGCACCTTGCGGGCAATTGAATCCACTCTGGCCGGGGTAGAGATTGAACGGGATCTCGCGAGGCTGTCGAAGACATTGCTTGCCGATTTGCTCCGAAATGAAATCCGTTCAGCAGGTCGAAAGCCAAGAATATCAATCAAGCAAGCAGACACACTCAAATTGCCGCCTCCTGACATCCTCTACGACGCAGCCATCGGAAATCCTCCATACGGCCGGGTGTTTCGACCGTCAAAAGCCATCCTGAAGGATTTTGCTGCGGTCATCACCGACGGCTATGTGAATCTGTACGTTTTGTTCCTTGAACAGACCCTTCGCCTGGTAAAACCCGGAGGAGTCGTTTGTCTCATTATTCCCATGTCCTTTGTAGGAGGATCGTATTTTGCAGCCCTTAGAAAGCGCATTTTAGAAACGTCGCACGTATTGAGCCTTGATCCCATCGACAAGCGAAGCGACGTATTTCTCGATGTGTTGTACGACGTCTGTGTCCTTACACTTCGAAAGAAAGGCAGCTCGGAGCGCGCAGCGATTCCAACATGCTCCCTGCTCATGATCGGGCAATTCAATCGTTTGTTGGGAATCCTTGATCTTCCGGAACAGCCGACAGGCCGCATATGGGCGCTGCCGGATGACAAACAGAAGGGTGGATTGTTCCGTTCCGGATTGGAGACACTGCCGGACTACGGGTACATAGCAAAGACCGGATACTTTGTATGGAATCGTGAGCAGCATCGTTATCGTGCAGGAAAAAAACCACGCCCGAACGAAGTCCCACTTTTTTGGGCGCACAACATCAAACCGGGAACTCTTTGCAGACCGTATGACGGCGAGCCTGGTTCCCATCGTATTGGCTTCGTGAAAATAAAACCGGACAGCACGGCGATAGTTCGTTCAGACGCGATCATCCTCCAGCGCACAAGCAACAAGCGACAGAGCCGCAGGCTGAACGCCGCCGTTATAAGAAAGGTCAACGTTCCGGGCGACCTTGGATTCGTCGGCGAAAACCATACCATCGTCATCATTCCTGATCCTGCGAGAGAACAGAAAATTCCTCTAACCATGCTCTGTCGTCTGCTCAACACCGCAGCCGTTGACTCACGCTTTCGCAGGATCTCGGGTTCTGTAAGCGTCTCCACGAAAGCCCTCAATCAGCTCCCGCTTCCCGCCGCAGCGCACGTTCGCGCTTCATTTGTCCTTGGCGCGGAGGACGAGCAAGCCGCTGCGACTTCGTATGCGAAGTCGCTGGCAGCCTCGGCAAAGTCGTTCCAGGTCGCAGCGGCGGGATAGACCCTATGGCAAGCACTCACGAATCCGCATCCGAGGGGCTCACCACAGCCGGTGCTGACGGCCTTTTCCCGTTTGCTTTTCGTCGTCATGGCGATTCCGACCGAGCTTACGACCTCGGTTGTGCCGCAAAAGCAATTCTGGCGAGCTTCGACCGCACGCTTAGCCGGGGGCAAAGCGAAGCTCTCCTCGTGTGGCCCCAACCAATCCGGGGACTCGCAATTATCCACGCGCTCTCCGCCTTGTCCAGGCTGCCCAACTGCGACACCCAACGTCTCGCGACTCTGCTTTTCCCGTGGAATAGAAATTCCGGAGCCACACAGAAGGCACTCCTCGTCGATTGCGACCAACTGGCCAAAGCTGCCCTTGGACCGTTGGACCGAATTCACACACAAGGCTCAAGGCATCCGGCGTTCGGCTATTTGATGGCAATTTACAGCCTGAAGCACCTTTCGAAAGGTGAGCAGGGAAACCGCCGATATAAATCCATTGAACGAGACCCAAGCCTTTTGCATCCGACTCTCTTCGAGCTGATGCCGCAAGCCGGCATCCAGGGTTCCGAGCTTCGGTTCTCCGAAGACCATTTTCTCCGCAGATTGCGTCGGCACACCTGGATCGATGAGCGAAGCGAGCATATTGCCTCGGCAAACGACCCTTCAACGACGCCTTTCTATCTCTTCGGCCTTCACTCCGAAGGCTTGGCTGTCGAGACGCTTCGCAAAGCTGGTCTCGATCCGGACCGCGGAGGACGCCGTCCTGACATCATTTTTATCGATCTCACCCGCCGGGCACGGAATGCGCTCGGAGAAAACTGGCGTTCGGAAGCTGAGAAATTCTGCCTCATGCTCTCCGACTTCTACCGCAGTGCGTGCCCGCCTGCCCTCGTCGTGACTGACGATGTTTTTGCTCTGCAGACCGTGAGGTGGAAAACCCTGAAGGAGTACGAAGCCGCACGGGCAATGGCATTGTCCCCGAAGGCTCCGGCATCAGCGCATCTGATCATTAATGTTCGCGCCGACATACTCGATACGGAAAAGACAGTCCCGGTCTGGCTTGAAGACTTCAAACCTGAGGTCTACGGCACCGACCTCCTTCAATTCGTCGATAGCGGACTCAAACTGCGACGCTCTCTACTCGCTGCCGGCGAAAGTGATATCGCAGCCTCCGTAGCCGCTGCGATCGCCGCGCTGCAAAATTTCGTCGGCCTTCCCGGCCCCGTGCGATGGTTCCGGGAGTTTTTGGTGAAGCAACATGAAGGATACGAGTTGCAACGCGTCGGAGACCGTTTCGACCATCTTGCCCCGCGGGGCAAGATCGCGACCGCCATAAAGCTAGGCAGCGCGGGCACCAACCATGCGCAGCTTTCAGCTTTCCTCAAAACCTATGACGGGTTGTGCTCTGCCGCTGCCGCGGACAATCCTGGAACCCGCTTCTTTGAGGCATGTCTCGCGAAACTGAGCAAAGAATCCCATCGGTCACTCGTCGTCTTTTCCAGCGAGCTCATCTGCAATTTCGCCGAGTGGCGCATCCAGAGCGAGAATCACCTCGAATACGCAAGACCCAAGGTTGGCACCGAGATTATGTTCGTCTCTAGCCGGGAAATCGTCGAGGAGCTGCAGCGCGCGCGTAACGGACAAACTCCCTATGATCACATCGTTTTCATCGAACCGTATGCCGACGATTTCCTAAAGGCGCTTGCCGAACCGACTTTACCTCGCCGGGCTATGCTCCTCTGCCACTTGGCGCGCGCCCAGCAAATCTTAGATCGCGCCACAGCCCTTCGTCAGCTTGACGGTGTCGCTCCGATCGAATGGAACCTCCTCATGGTGCAAGAACAACTTCAGCAAACCATGACGGCCCACAGCGTCGAGATTCCGGATCTCGACGCGCTTCTGCTTGAACCGCGTCTGAGCACTATCGATCTTGCCGGGCCTCGTACACCATCGTCCGGTCCGACGCGCATCATCCGAACGTCCGGCTATGTTCGAATTAGGGCATTCGATGGCACCGAACTGGCTGTTTACGATCCTGACGCCTTACCGGTCTTCTCCAAGCGGCACGCGAAAGACTTGCTGCCAGGCGATCAAATTTGCGTCTTTACGCCCGACTTTGTCGATGCCGCTCGCGACAAGTTGCACCTCAGCGCCACCGCCCCGGAGGTCCTGGGCCTCTACCATCAGGCGGTCACCGAGGCGGCCGCAAAACTTCCAGGGCAAGATTTGAACGCGAAGGCCGAGGCTCTCTGTGAGGCCATCTTGAAGATCGACCCATCCCTCGCCTCCTCGCTGCCCAGTTCACAATCCATTCGTAGTTGGATTAATGTCGCCGAGCTTCTCAAAGCGCCCAGAGACGTGGTTAGACCACAGGCTCCCCGCGATCGCGGGCACTATTTCGCTTTCATGAAGGCACTTGGAGTTGCGGACGATGTAGCCCGACTTTACTGGGATTTAGGCGTTTTTTGGACCCGATCTGCACGAATCAGCACGGGGAGCGCTTTTCATCAGGTCTTCATGGGCATCCTTATCGATCCCTACGGAACAGTGTCTCGATTTCCAGAGGCGGTCCGCCAAGAAGTTTGGCGGATACATGAAACAGCCGAGGAACACTTGGTCGCTGTTGTCGCGAATGACGCCGAAGGAAACTCGTAATGAGAGTCGCTGATCTCAAGACACTGCCGCCGCAATTGGCCCTTGGCCTCGACGATGCCAAAGAGGCCATTGTGGACGCGCTCTTGAATATGACGTGGCGCCGCACAAGCGGGGCCGGGGCCGAGGGCGAGGCGATCTTCGGAGCGAAGCCTTCTCTAAGATTTGTTTCGGGATTTCTGCTGCCGCGATTTGAAGAACGCGGCGAGCAGGATGAGACCTCGGATATTCACATCAGCGCCCACGGCCTGGATTGCCAGGTTGCCCGATCCGCTAAAGGAAATCTGGCGATCAGCGTTGCATTTTCGATCTACGTCCGCACCTTGCCAAGTTGGGACGAGCTAACGAAGCCGGAACTTGAACTGTTTCCGAATCCACCGCTTCGCAGGGACCTGGAAGCCGCTATTCGCGACGCGATGAGGGAACGAATGACTGCCGCTCTCGCGACCGAAGAAACCAAGCCCGCCGATCAGAGGCGCCAGAGGCGTGACCTTCAACAGCAGATCTATCGTGAATTGCTGGGCAACCACGGCGTCGAAGTGTCGTCGGACGATTGGGTTGTTGACGCCGGCGTTAATCCTGAACAGGCTGCCGGGACACCGGAGACCGATTCTTCCGGTCAAAGCGAAACGGTGGGAGACGGAGCGCGCCTTGTAACCCAGCGGGGTCGCTATATTTTCCACAGAGACGAGGCGGCTCAGGAAATCGACATTCCGCAGAAATGGAAACGGCTTCCCATTGAGCTTGCGCCCCTCTCGGTAGATATGTCCGACGAAGCGGCCGTTCAGGTCGCTGTAGAGACGTGGACCGGACAAATGCGAGAAGCTGTGGTCAGGACTATTGCAGCGTGGGTCGACACCGACGAAGGCCGAAACTGGGCCTATCGGGCCGCCAACATCAGGCCGAGCTATATACGGTCAGAGAAAACGTGGAACGACTTTCTTTCCTCTCTGAGAAGCATCGCCCCGTCGGCGAAAGGGCTGGGCCCCGACCTGAGCGGTCTTGTTCTGTCTGTCCAATTCGATAACGATCTGCGTGACCCCGGCCGCCGCAACTTGAGGGTCATGCTGGAGAACAACAGCAATGAGGTGCGAAAGCGGTTGCGTCACCGTTTCGAGCACTCCATCCATCAGGTCGGACTCGCTATCGAACTTCCGGCGCAAGCTCACCGTGCCTTAAAGCTTGACCGGGTCGAGCCTTCGTACAGATTCCGCGATTTTCTGTCCTATCCTGCGATTGGCGTAAACTGCGGCGTTTCTGAGACCCGCATCGATGACAGATTGCGGCTGACAACAACCTGGATGCCTCGGTATCAGCAGCCCCGCATCGCAGCTACCGAAATCAAAGGCGTGCCAACCGACTTCAAGACTCTGGGCGCCGACAATTTTGATCCCGCAAGCATACGTCCTCTCATTAAAGCCTACCGAGACTGGATAAGCGGCGAGGAGCAAAATCTGGACCCGGCCGTCGGCGTCGAAGATTCCGATCAGGCAGATCGAGAGAGGGAGAAATTCAGGAAGGACATCGCGAACTATACGCGTGAGGCCAACCGAATTGAACTGAGCATAAACCTTCTGGATCACGCCTTCAAGCGCTTTCGCGCAGAGCCCGGATGTCGCGAGGCATTGCCCTATCGTGCTTGGCTTCTGCTGAATCAAACTTTTCGAGAAGCCGGGCTGGCGCGCGGCATCGACAAGTGGCGTTTGTTTCAGCTCACATTCGTTCTCGCTCATATCCCCACCATCGCTTCTCGCATGACTGAGTACGCGAAGACACCATGGTTCGATCCCGATTTTGATGAGGAGACCGCCACCCTTCTGTATTTTCCGACCGGTGGCGGAAAGTCAGAAGCATTTTTTGGTTTGCTCATCTTCAATCTTTTCCTCGATCGCCTGCGCGGCAAAACTGTGGGGGTGACGGCCCTGATTCGATACCCGCTGAGATTGCTGACCCTCCAGCAGGCGCAAAGACTGCTTTCTATCCTGATGCGCGCCGAATTACTGCGCCGGAGAGCATCTGTCGGTGGCGCGCCCTTTGAGATTGGTTTCTGGGTCGGCAGCGGCAATACGCCAAACAGACCGGACGATCCTCGCCTGACACCTGTCCCTCGCCTCGAAGACACCAAGCACCAGAATGATGACGATCTGGGCGCCGACTACAGCGAGGTCAACGACAGTTTTAACAAAACGCCAAAGTGCCCTCTGTGCTTGCAGAGTACCGGGTTACGACGAATCTCGTCCGGAACCGAGGAGGAGATCGGGATTATTTGTTTTAACGCAGAGTGTCGATGGAACCTGGAAACAAAACGGTCCCCTCTACCATTCCTGATCATTGATCGCGACATTTACCGACACGCCCCGGCCGTCCTTCTCGGCGTCATCGATAAACTCGCTCTCATCGGCCAGCATCCCGCGACGATCAACAGAGTCATGGGAATGTTCGGATTCGCCCGATGGCAAGAGTCCGCGACTGGGCATTTTGTAATGCCTTCATGGCCAAAACTGAAGGAGGGTCCGGCTGTAAACGACTGTGAGGCCCTCGCCCCCGCCTATAAGGAAGGGCGGGAGATTTTCTGCGACCCGTTTCCCTCCCTCATCATTCAGGATGAAGCGCACTTGCTTGACGAGAGCCTTGGCACCTTCGCCGGCCTGTTCGAAACGATGCTGGAGCAGTTGTTCGTACGCGGTTCAGTGCTGCTGGGCGACCGCGTAGCGCGCAGCCCGTTTGGAGCAAAGGCAGTTCGCCTTCCCAAGGTGATAGCCGCAACGGCGACGGTCAGCGTGCCCCAGCAACAGTTCGGATCGCTTTACCAGCGTCGGCATATGCACTTCCCCTATCCCGGCACCTCAATCTACAAATCTTTCTATGCTATGAAGTTGTTGCCTACAACTACGACTACAAGCGCCGCTACGATTCTCGACTTCGACGCAGATCTCGAGCAGATTTCGAGTCCGGACCCGATCGCCTAGATGCCGGCTTTGACTTGGCGCTTTCCATTCGATCACCAGCAACATACAACCAAGCTGTGCCGGCGATCGTCGACACCGCCTACACCCTGCGTTGCAAATTTCGCAGCAGACAGTCATGTGTACACGGGGCAGAGCTTTATTCAGGATCACGACACTCAGTACAATCTGGCGCCAAGCATAACCCTGGTGCGCCACCATCATCGATACCACTTCGGTTTTCAGTTCGAGGCGGACTAACGACAATTACGCTCAGACCAACGTGGCCACCGGTTCTTCGACTTCTGTGCCTCCACTCAACCTTGTTTCAGCGATTCGTCGCCAATTTCCTGCTGGCTATGCCGACAACTTCAGCAACTTTGAAAATCGCTTCTTGCGCAGGCGGTAGTCCCCGCTTTCACAGCTGGGAAACAGTCCTATCACGCGGTGTATTTCAACGATACCTGGCACCTCGCCGACAAGTTGACGCTTGATCTTCGGCTTACCAGTACGAACTCCAGAATCCGTGGACGGAGCGCCATGACCGACTCTCCTCTCAACGCCAATGTACCCAGCTACATCAATCGATGCTTGGCACCGGGCACGCCGCCAGTGATGGGAGATGTCTCTTTTTCTCCAGGATCGCGCAGTAACCTACCGCTCTCGAAACAATATTCGCACCCCGTCTTGGTTTGGCCTACGGACTCTCGTCGAAGACCATCGTTCACACAGATACGGAATCTTCTCAATACCCACCAACATCTCTCCTTCGCCTTGAATCCGATTAACGACATGGTGAACACCAGCACTACTTATACGGGCACGGTCGACGGGACGCATCCTTACAACAGCATTTCCCTGCCCTTTCCCAACGGCATCTCACCGCCTGCCGGACGCGCACTCGGAACGCAGGCTTCGCCATCTCTATTGCCCCGGAGCACGCTGTCTTTGAGGATGCTCCCATCGAAAGGCAGGGCGTCGCATCGAGCACATCTACAGCCTGGTCAACGCGTTTTTCATCTCCGTGGCCGCACTCATTCCAGGCGCAAATTTGGGTTATACAACGCTCATAATGAGCCTTCTTTGGGTTGAGCAATAGTCTGAACATCAGATGGAATCTCCGGGAACAGCAAAACTGGCGGAATTTGCTCGTAGTAGTTTCACGTTGATGGTAGGATTAAGACGCTTATCGCTTTTAGTTTTTCTGCGCGTGGCAACTTCTCCTTTGGCCGCTGGCGGCGACGTCTTTAACCTCCCAGACAATCCTGCTTGGCATCTATGGTGTTTGCCCTGCTCCGTCGAGTCGAAACTACTCGGTACCCAGCGCTTCTCATTCATGAACTTGGCTCAATCCTCTAACAAAATCCAACCTGACATTACCAACTGCACAGAAAAAACCGAGACGCACGCAGAGCTTGAAACGCTCAATGTGGAATCATCATCCCAAGCCGTCAAACGACCACTCCGATCAACCTTCTCCAATAGATAGGGAACGCGCGCCGTGCTGCTTCTCGACCACCATAAATACCGCCCTTCCCCCCTCTGCTCCTCTGCGTCCTTTTCCAACTTTCTGTCGCCCGTTCCCGGTCTCCTCACTCGGCCTAATTCATGCGCCGCTCGATCCCTCCCCACCCATGGTCCCTGGACCCTCCTTTGAGCCGTTCGGCCTCGCTGTAGCTGAGGACCGCGAGGGTTTTGCGAGGTGATTGGGCCGTCGCTGCAGTCGTGACAACATCTTTGGCAGCAGCCGCTCGTCATGCTGCAGATGGGCGTCCATGCGTACGGCGATCTCGGGCGAGGCGCAAGCGAGCACGCCTTCCATGCAAGCAGTCGCAGACCCACGCCGGCCGATCCGCTGCAGACAGCGCCACCGCGGATTACGCCGGCCGAGGTCTCTGAACGTGCTCAGCAGTGCCGTCCTGCGAATCGTCATCGACAAAAATCACCTCCCATTCGGCATCCGGGAGGTTTCGTCACAGGGACAGCAATGGTTCGATGTTCTCGCGCTCGTTCAATGTCGGAATAATGACGCTCAATACCGTCGTGACCGGCCGAGAGGCGGCGCTCTCCGGTTCCGCGCCGAGAACTGCCACGTAGTCCATCCGCTTCTCCACGCCCGCCCGGCTCGTCGAAGCGTCAGCCGCCGAAGCTGATCTGCGGTCAGGCACGACGCGTCCGCGCGGGACCTCTTCCTTCATGCGATAGATGGCGGAATCGGTCCATATAGCCCTTGCCGTAATTCGCATGCGGATCCGCTTCGACCTCGGAGAACTTCTTGCGGCCGACGTTCTTCCAGCGCCTTCACCGAGGCGAGGTCGTCGTGATAGCGCGTCTGAAAGACGACATACTCGACATGCCAGGCTCCGAAGGTATCGGTCAGCTCATCCGGGCTCATTACATTTCCTGAAACCCATGTCGACATAGACGGTGACCCCCACTGAGCAAAATTTTGTTGGCGAGAAACAACGACCCCGAGATTTACCAGCACCAGAATAGGCGCGCATCGCATATACAAAAGTGCATCCACGCGACCCCCGGAAGGGCGACATTCGTCTCCGGCGGACGCCGGTGCGCCGCGCTTCAGCTTCGCGCGTCCCTGCGACGGCGGGAACTGTCCCCGTTGTCAGCGTCGATCCCGATGTTGCGCCCGCAAATGCTGAAGAAGCCATAGCGAAAGCTTGTTTGGCGAGTGTTCTGTCGATTAGCAGCACTGCCGCAAGCGCCAGCGGGTAGGTGATAAAGGAGTGTCCGCGGCTCTTTGACTGCAATCATCGCATAGAAGGCATAGCCAACAGCAGCCAACTGCCGAGATGGCGTCTGCGCGCGGGAGCCGTACGGCCGGCGCAAACAGCAGCGCCAGCGCATGAGAGCAGAACCAGAAGTCAGCCATGAAATCACCGACGGCATGATGCGGGCGTAATAGGTCGACTCCGCGATGCTCGACGGGACGCCTCTGCACCGGGACCGCCGCCGCTTGACCGAGATTGTAGCTGCCGAACGCAAAAAAGATGCCGACCACGGCAACAGCGATACGCCACCCAGCGCAGCTGCTTGCAGTGCTGTGTGCTGACGAAAAACCACCGCCGATCGCATGTGCGCGAAATCGCAATTGGAACGAAGATGGCGTTGTCTGGTGCAGCAGCGACCGCGCGGTACCCGCTCCGAAGAGTCGTTTGCCCGTTCTTCAAGTGGCACACGAGGGATTCTCCGGCCCATACGAGAAGGCATAGGCCGGGCACGTCGACGTCATCTGGCGACCCCGGAATGCCAGCTCCAGCACGCCGAGCAGCAGCAGCGCCACGGCCATGGCGGGGGTCGGATCGAGCCAATGTCGCGCAACAGGTGAACCCCAGCGCAAAGAAACCGAAAAGCAGCTCGGTGGCCAGGCTCATGCTTCGGAACGCAAGACCGCATCAAGACATGCCAAACCTCCATAAAATAACGGGGGGTAAAATAGGATCGTCAGTGCCGGCCACTGGCGATGATGATGGTACCGCGAACTTCGATTCGGTAACACCGAAGCTGCCGGATGAAATAGAGGACAAAAGCACCGTTCGACGCGTGGCACGATGCATTGGGCCGATCGATATCGCCGCGCCTTGGGAGGCCGAATACATCCCCAGCGTGATCGTCGACAGGATATGGAAACGATGCGATGGTCGGAGGCCCTGTTCCGTATCCGAGCGAAATAGGCCGCGGCCGACAGTCAAACCCGCGCCTCGCCGTCCTCAATCAGCTTAGCGATAGACGAACAGCCGACGCAGCACTTACCACAGATCCACACTTCGTCAGGGGAACGGAAGCTGGCGTCTCATGGCACTACATGAAAGGACAAATGGTCAATCAGCTGCGTTCCATCTCTGATCCTGCTATTGTTCTCGGCGCGTCGTGGAATACGCCAGAAGCCCTGCGTGCACCATCCGGGATGCCGATGATTTGGTCGTTGATCCGGTCCGGCCTAGGGCATACCGAATGACGATTTTGCCGCTGAAATTACAGCGGCTTCAACCCGGAGCGGGCGCATTTACATGCTCGGGACGAAAGCCCGAGCCGTCGGCCGGCGGGACCGCAGCACCGGCATATCCAGCCCAAGAGCCGCACTGTGAATAGCGGCGACATCTTGCCGTCCGCCAGCACCCGGCCGATCACTCGGTTCTGCCGACCTTGCTCGAGCCGCTCGTCGCCGCACGTCGGAAACTCGCGGCGGCGCCTGCGCGGCTCGATCCCGCTGCGAAACCGAGCCCTGGAGGACCGCGGAGTGAGGAACTTGGCGGTTGGCGACCGCGTCCTGGATCGCGAGGTTGATCCGAGCGCCACCGATCAGCGACATCACATGAGCGGCGTCGCCGATGCGCGACAGTCTCCGGGCCGATGCCGTATGCGCAGGCGATCCACGGATACGCTCAACAGCTTCACATCGACAGAATCCCTCAGCTCGTCGACCCAGTCCCGTCAGGTGAGCAAAGCCGCGATCTCCTCGCGCAGCGCCGGCAAACCGCGAGCGCCGATCTCGTCGACCCGCCTTTCGCCGGGATCCGCGGAGGCGCATTGCCAGTAGTCTTCGCGGTTGGAGCATCCCGAAGATCCAGCCATCTCGAGCCCCACCCCGAGGGTCTGCCCGCATCCCCCGAACGGCGTGACAGCCGCATCCGCCAGACACATCCATCGGCGCGCCGAGATCGAGGACATCGAGGCCGGCCCGCTCGCGCAGCGTGGAATGGCGTCCGTCGGCAGCGACGACCAGATCCGCCTTGACCCTGATCTCTCCGCCGGGGGTCATCACCACCAATCCAGCCACAACCCGTCTCGACGGTTGGATCGCGGACTTCGGCCTCCATCTTCAACTGAAAGGCCGGAAATATATTGGCATGCCCGGCCAGGAATCCAGGGGAGTACTCCCATTGCGGCATCGACGCGATGAACGGGCGATGGTCGGTCGATGCGTGAAGTCCGCTACTTCGACGACTGCGTCTCGATCTGCGCGAGCTGCGGACTATCCTCGTGCGGAAGCTGCAGAACTCGTCGAGCAGCCCCAGCTCGCGCATGACCTCGAGCGTCGAGATGGGTCGTATGCCCGAGGAAGTCGCGCGGAACGGCGTGTTCTTCAAGACACGGCGAATCCCGGCTCGAGCAGCAGGAAGCCGAGCATCATACCAGCAGCCCCACCGCGATGCAGCAGCGGCGGAACCTGATACTATCATGACGTCTCCCGCTCTTGCCTCCGCCGCTTCGCCGATCGGTGGAGCGAGCGCGCGATTAGATGGGAGGCACTAATGGCAAATGGACCATCTGGGCCGATTTCCTTCCAGCCGCGCCGTTTCTTGTGCCGCAATGTCGTCGCGGTAGGCGGCACGGAGTCTGCATCGGCCACTGTGGCCTGGGTTGGAACGGCGCACACAGTCGGGCAGCAAGTGACCCCTCTGGTGCTCAAATAGGCGGCAACCGCTGCTTGATAATCAGCTTCCGACATCACGAACTCCTCCTTCGGTGAACGATGCCCTCGAGATAGCGCGAGGCCAGAGTTAATGATCGGTTTAGAGCGATCTCCTCTTAAAACCGAAAACCAGGGAACCCCGTGCAACCAGCCTCACGTTTCGCACAGTTCTCGACGATATATGCGAGGGTGATTAGCGGCGAGGTTCGACCTCGTTCCATCCCGATTGCACAGTGCGATTTTCGGGTGTGCGGGGCAGCTGGTGGTTGCCCCCGGCCCGACACCGTCCGGTATGGCGGCAACACCTGCCTGCGTGGTCCGCTGGGGGTCCGTCTGATGGTCTTCGACAGCAGCACCGGACTGCGCTTGTTGGGCAACGAGTTGATGGCCTCCGGCCGGCCCGCCAAGCTCGATCTCTCACCCACGCTCACTTCGACCACATCTGCGGGTTGCCGTTTTTGCGCCGTGCTATAACGCGCGCGCCGCACATGTGGTCTCTGGGCCGGGCATCTGAACAGCCGCGGGGATCGAGGCGGTGCTCAACAAGATGATGATGACTCCGTTGTTCCCCGATCCCGATGGGCATTTTCACCGCCAAGATGAAGTTCATCGATTTCGCCGGCCGGCGATGTGCTGACCCCGCGTCCCCGGCATCCTGATTGGAACAGGGCCCGCTGAACCACCCAAACAGCGCCACCGGATGTCGTATCGAGTACGCGGGGAAGGTCGTGGCCTGCATCACCGATACCGAACGTGGCCCCGGCGGCGCGACCCCAACGTCCTCGCGCTCATTGAGGGTGCCGAGGTGATGATCTATGACACATCCTATACCGACGCCGAATTTCCGCCCAGCAAGGATCAAGGATCATTCGACCTGGGAGGGGGTTGCGTCTCGCCGACGCGGCGATTGAAGCCCTTCGTCATTTTCACCACGATCAGGGCCACGACGACGACTTCATCGATCAGGTCGCCGCCGAGGCGGCGGCAGCCCACCGGCGCCATCATGACCACGGAGGGTCTCGTCCTGCGGCCGTGATAAGCTGTAAGTCTACCAGTTCGGAATGCCTGATCGGTTTCGGTCGAAGTCGCGCCTTCGCACAACGCATCACGGCCATCATTCACGCGGCGAGCCGGAACCGGGCGGGTGCGACCTACTGATCCTCGGACACGGAGCAGGGGCCGACCAGACGAGCGGCTTCATGGTCGCGTTCGCGAACGCGCTGGCGGAACGCCGGATCGATATCGTCACGTTCTCAACTTTCTGTACAGCGAGCAGCGCCAGTCGCATTCCCGACCCGAACGCCAGATTGGAAAGCTGCTGGCGCGCCGTCATCGAAACCTCAGAAGCCGGGTCACCTCAAGCGCCGATAAGCTGGCGATCGGCGGCGAGTCGATGGGCGGGCGTATACGCGTCTCAGGTCGCTGCGGGCGGTGCAGGTGATTTGGCTGGGCTGGTGTTTCTCGGCTATCCCTTGCCGAGCCGAGCCAGGCAGGCCGGACCGGCTGCGCGCAGCGCACCTGCAAGATGTGAAGGCTCCTATGCTGTTTGTGCAAGGCCGTGTTCGGCACGCCCGCCGAGCTGCAGACCATCGTCGGCCAGCTCTCGAGCCCGCGGATCTGTTCGTCGTCGAAGGCGGCGACCATTCGTTCAAGGTTCCAAAGAGCATCGGGGTCTAGCAACAGGACGTGTATCGCGCCATCCAGGATCGGATTCGAACAGCTCGCTGAAGATTGAAGATCAAGCGCGACGAGGAAGGCAGCAGCACCGCGCAACAGGCCTTCCAGACCTCCGGTTGGAGTCGCAGATGGAAGGGTTTCCGGAGTACGTCACGGCGGATGGCGCCACGGGTAGACCGTCGCGGTAGAGAAACTGCTGCCGGTGATCCGGCGAATTTCGGCCCGGGGTTGCGGATACCGACCAGGTTCCACGGGGTCAGCGCCGGAGAGCGAGACCCAGCTGCCCGAAGGAGGCTTGCGGCGAAGCGCTCGCGCAACATGCCGACGGCTTCGGGGAGCGCGGATTGTTCGCCCCGGAGAACCCGGCGACAAACCGGCCGCCGCGGATCTCGCCGCGCGCCTCGAGCCGGCGGTCGAAACACCAGGAGCAGATGGCCGCGGCGGGAGCCAGGGGGCCTCGCGCTCGATCAGGCGCCAGAAGACAACGCCATAACGGAGCAGCAGCGTCCGTGCGAGATGCTCGACCGCCTCGGGTCTGGCTTGCACCTGCGGCTGAAGCCGGCGCGCAAGAGCCCAGCGGCCAGCACTCTCCATGCCGAACGTCGTCGTGCGCCGCCGCCCTCCGGCGGCGAGTTGCGCAGCGACGCGCGCAAGCCGGCGAAGCTGTCCGAAGTGCGCCCATGCCGAGCGCCACGAGCTCGCCGAGCGCCTCCTCGACCTGCGACGCAACCAGGCCGGTGCCTTCGACCAGCTCATGAAACGAGATGCGCATATTGGCGAATGAAGTCGGCGACGGCCTGAGCTGGGAACTCGGGCGCGCCGTCTCTCCTCGATCGACGACAGGATGCCCAAAGCGCCGCGTGGCGTCACACCAGCGGAGCAATCAGGGTGCGTCCGGACGGGGCTCACGCCGCGGTCGCCGCCGTTTCGCGGCCAGACCGATCAGCGATCCGTCCGGCAAGACACTGATGCCGTCCAGCCGGGACGGCTGGTGGAGTGAGGCGCCGGCAGGATGTCGGTCTGCAGCGCCACCGAGGCCTCAAAAATCTTGAGCTGCGCACCCAATACTTCGAGGGCGTCCGGCCCTTCCATGTCGTGTATCCGCCGTCACCCGCTGCCAGCCCGCAGCAGGAAGCGCCAGGAAATCGCGGGCGGCGACCGGCTGGATCTCGGCTCAGCAGCCGGTTGACGGTGTATCGGATCAATCCGCGCGGACGGTCGAGCATTCGCACCATTCCTCGGTCTCCACATGGGGCGAAAAGCGCCCGCGCATCGCGAAGCCCTCGGTTTCCAGCGCCACAAGCGCCGCCGAGATTTCTCTCGGCTCGATCCCGAGCGGCGCGGCCAGCGCGGCCTCGGTGACCAGCCGACCCCTCCAATCTCCCGCGCAGGATCTCGATCAGCGCTTCCTCGCGCCGCCCAGCTGCGTGTGGGATGGGACGCGGTTGCAAGATAGGCGGATCTATTTCCACTCCGGGCCACGGCGCCGAATTTGCGACACCCCGCCTCGCCGCAACCCAGAACTTCCCTCTCCGCCCTCGGGGGCGGAGGGTTGGGGTGAGGATGGGGGGAAAAGCAAGGGCTCGGAGCTACGGGAAGACCCACCTCACCCTCCCCGCCCCGCTCTCGCGACGGGTCCCCTCCCTCTCCCCCCGATGGGCGGAGAGGGCAACTTGGCGACCCGGTTTTCGCCACAGGACTGGCGAACCAATCGCGCCACGCCGTCGAGCGCTTCCTCGGCGTTGAGGCAGTGCGGGCCGGCCAGCGCGTCGTGCAGTTCGTCGGGGTTCGCCGGATCGGGCCGCGCCTCGCCGCGCGCCCCGCTGGATGCCCTCGGATCGAGCCGGCCGATGTCACGCGCCTCCTCGGGCGCGAGCCAGGCGCCGGCTGGATCGCCGCCTGGGTACGCCGCTCCTCGAGCGGGGCGTCGTCGATGGCGTAGGGCCGGGCGACCAACTTGAGCGCGAGCGGCAGGGGCTCGGTCAGGTCGGCGAGTGACGGTTACCGGTTTCGCGGCTTCGGCGCGGCGACGCTCGAGACCGGCGATGTCCATCGCCTGCGCCGAGGCGATCGGCGATCGTCTGGCGCACCAGCGGTAGTACGGAATCTCGCGCTCGCCGACGAGATTCTAGGCGCGCGCCGGTCCTTGGTCAGGAAGGTCGCGATCAGGTCTTCGGCGGCCGTGCGGCGAGCTGCGGCGGGCACCCTTCTTGCCGCCGCGGAAGCACAGCAGCGCCAACGAGAACCAGCCACCCAGCACCACCAGGTAGTAGACGTCGAGCACCATCGGCAGCGCTTCGATCAGCAGCCGTCTGATGCTCGCCGAGTGCAGGTAACGCGGAACGTCGGCGAGATCGAAGCTGTGCGCGCGGGTGAGCAACGAGACGATGTTGTCCTCGGTCGCCGCCGCCTGCAGCTCGAAATTGAATTACAGCAGAACCGCTTGCGGAGCGCCAAGCCCAGGCGCGGTTCAGGCCGCTGCCAAAGGGCCGATCGATGACCGATGCCGTCCGCCAGCTTCGTCGAAGAACCGCTGGATCGCCGAGCGTATCCTGGGTGCGCAGAACCCCCAGCGCCACGTGACCCGAAGCCAAATATTCGACAAGCTGCTCTACCACGGGCTGGGGCGATTGACATCGTCCCGCAGCCACGAAAAGGGTGCCGTTCGACGAATCCGCAGCGGAACTTCGGTCAAGACATCGAGACGACTACGACAATTCGTCGGTGCGGCCGCACTTCGCCGACCCAGAACGGAATGTTCAGCGCCATGCCCAGCACGTCTTCGACGCGCAACGTGCCGCGCTCAACCGCGTCACGCGGTGGGCGGCGAGATTGCCGCTGGAAGTCGCCGACCATGCTCTTCGACCCGCGAAATCCTCATTGACCGTGCCGATGATTTCGTTCTTCGGCTCCAGCGACACCTGATCGTCGGCATTGTCCGGGTGCGTGCCGCCAGAGGTCAGCGCGGTCAGCCAGAGCGCCGCGCCGCGCAGCTCTACGTTCCACCGCATCATGGATCGCCCGCCGACCGCGGCGGTGCTGAACCATCGGCCGCATCGCCACCACGCTGAAATCCTCAAGCCGCATCCGCGGTACCGGCCAAGCGCGGCGCGGATCAGCGCGCAGAGCTCATCCTCGTTCCGATTCCTGCGCTGCGACTTCGGCGACGATCTGCTGCGCCAGCACATAGAGCTGCTCGAGGAAGCCGCCGGTCGGCTCGCCGCGGCGCACGCTGTCGAGCAGCGCCGCGCACTCGACGAGCTCGTCGCGACAGCGGGAAGAGGCGGCCCTTGGGGTGCCGGCGGCCGCATGTCCCGAACGCCCGACGCGTTGCAGGAAGGCCTGCGCGATCAGACGCCGGCGAGCCGAGCTGGCACGCCGTAGACATCGCCGATATCGATGCCGAGCTGAGCGACGCAGTTCGACGAGTCTTCAGGAAGAACGCCGCCTGGAGCTGTTCAGCATGAAGCGCTGTTCCTGGCGAGGCTGCCGTGATGCGCGGTCACCCGCTCGGCGCCGAGCCGTTCCGACAATTGCCGCGTCACCCGCTCGGCGAAGCACCCGGTATTGACGAAGACCAGGGTCAGTGCGATCGCCTTCGATCAGCTCGGCCAGCCAGTCGTAGAACCTGCTGCAGGACTTCGCCGGACATCACCGCTTCGAGCGGCGAAGATCTCGAGGGCAAGGTCGCGCGCCCGGCGATCGCCGGTGTCGATGATCCGGCGCTCAGATCGGGCCCGACGAGAAATCGGCCACCGCCTCGATCAGCTTTCTGCGTCGCCGAGAGGCCGACGCGCAGCAAGGCCGCCGCACAGCGCCGGCCAGCCGGCTGGAGCGAGGATGGCCAGATGTGGAGCCGCGCTACGGCGCGCGCATCGACTACATCGACGTCGACGGTCCCGCGTCCGTCGCGCAGAGCATTTTGCAGCCGATCCGAACCAGCGGAATCCGCGATTCCGGCGTGGTCACGACGATGTGCGGCGGCGACCGCCGCATGCGCTCCCGTTCCCTGGCGCATGTAGCCGGTGCGCACCCAGGTGCGGATGTCCACCTCCGGCAGCCCTGGCCTCTTCGACTTCCGCGCGGAATACCGCGCAAGCAGGGCTTCGAGGTTGCGCTGAATATCGTTGGAGAGCGCCTTCGGCGGCAGCATCGAGGCGGTCTGCGTCTGGTCCGGACGACCGCGTCACCCTGGCGAACCAGTGCATCGATCGCCGCGAGAAAGGCGGCGAACGTCTTCCCGGACCCCGGTTGGGTGCAGGTGATCAGGATATGCCGACCGGCTTCGATCGCCGCAGCGCCTTCGCCTGCGCCGCGGTCGGCGCGGCGAAGCTGGCGCAAAACCATCGCAACGGCCAGATCGAACAGATCGATCAGGTTCACGCTAGCGGGCTCATCGCGTGCAATCGGATCCTGATGAGCCGTCCCAACGTTCGGTAATCGACAAGACTTATCATCAATATGATATAACTGTCATCGGGATAAGTCGAGACCGAGCTACCATTATTTTCACTCGCGCTCCGAAATAATGGCGTCCGCGCCATCCGTATCGTAACCCGGCAGATCGGTAAGTTCATTCAACCTGGCGCACCTGGCCTGATGCCGCCGATTCCAGCGACACAAGAAGGTCCGGTACCACTCGTACCGCTGGCGTATTTTCACTCCAGGCTGATGCTCGGGCGCCAGCCGCACAGTCGATTGGAGACGTCGAGAAGTTGCGGGGTTGCCGTCGGCTTTGAGGCATCGTCGAAGTTCGTCCTTGAAGCCGACGTCCACAGCGATCAGGCTGGCGAATTCGGCGATCGCCGACATCTGTGCCGGTTCCGATGATCGGCTTCCTCAGTGACCAGTTCATCGACAACGCCGCCGCGTCGACCAGTACATCGACATCCAGAACTCGCGGCGGGACAGGCCGCTGCCCCAGATCTCAACCGTATCCCAGGCCTTTGCCGGACGGCTGCGTGGTTTCGGCCAGCATGAGCGAGAGCAGGTCGAAGTGCTCGATCTGGGCCGTCAAGATGATCAGCGTGGCCGAAGGAAATCGCAGCCATGCTGGCGGCGATCAGCCTGGCACAGCTTCGACCAGCGATCTTCGCAATCGCATGCCGCTCGTTGGTTCGCTCAGCGAGCCAGTCGGCGAACAGCTCTCCGGCATCGGCTGCGGCGCGAGGCGGGATGAAGATGCAGAGCAACAAGCAATTTTGCGAGCGCCCCGGTCCGCGACGCTTCGTCGTTGTTCGATCTGCCAGGTACGATGTCGTCG
>CAVPUS010000032.1:0-8603 GCA_963709005.1 uncultured Acidobacteriota bacterium | reverse complement strand
CTACTTCAACGACCGGACCTTGCTCGAAAAGGGATCGAAAGAACAATGGGACATTCCGGTGTGCCTGAAGGCAGGTAAGACGGAGAAGTGCGAGCTCCTCGCTTCCAAGGAGCAGCAAATGGAGCTGTCCGGTTGCGAAGTCGCCCCCTACGGCAACGCCGGCGCCCGAGGCTACTACCGGTCGGGTTACGATGCGCAAACCCTGAATAAGCTTTCCTCTTCCGTCGAACGCGACCTCTCGCCCGCGGAACGTTACCTCCTTCTCGAAGATGTTTCGGCGCAGGTGCAAGTGAACCGTCTCCAGGCGGGTGATTGGATGAATCTTGTAAAAGAGATGAGCGACGATCCTTCCACCGCCGTGCTCGGTGACATCCGGGATCAGCTCAACTTCGTTCACGATTACTTTCTCAACGACGCGGATCGCGCCCAGTTCGAAGCCTGGGTGCGTTCCACATTCTGCCCCGCCGCCGAAAAAATGGGCTGGGTTTCGAGCTCCGGCGATTCGGACGAGACTCGCGCTCGCCGCGCTGCCTTCATATCCATTCTCGGTCAATCCGGAAACGATCCCAAGGTCATCCAGGTGGCGCGTGACATGGTGGACAAAGCTCTGAAGGGAGAAACCGTAGATCGCACCTTGCTGTTTTCCGCTTTGCCCGTGGCAGCCCGCAACGGCGATGGCGCGCTTTACAACGCCATCCTCGGCCACTTTGCCCAGATTAAGACTCCGGAGGAATTCCTGCTGTGGGGTCAGGCGCTATGCCTGTTCAGCGATCCTGCGTTACTCACCGGCACGCTCAACTACGCCATTTCGCCGGCGATGCGCGCGCAGGATGCTCCGCAGGTGATCGGCGCGGTGATGGCAAATCCGGCCGGCCGCCAACTGGCTTGGGATTTCATCAAGCAGCACTGGGCGGAAGTGGACGCCAAACTCAGTAACTACTCCGAGGGCGGGATCGTGGGCATCGCCGGCGTCTTCTGCGACACCGCGAAGCACGACGAGGTGGAGCAGTTTTTCACCTCACACAAAGTTCCCGCGTCCGACCGCACATTGAAACTCACCCTCGAGTCCATCAACACGTGCTCCGATGTTCGCGCGCATCAGGGACCGAAACTGCAATCGTGGCTGCAACAGCATTCAGGATCTGCAGCCACTGGTGGAGCGGGAGGACGTTAGTTCTTGGGGCCGGACATGCCCGGCCCTGATCGTATCGCGGAGGGGCAATGGGGACTCTCGTGCAGGACATCAAGTACGGAATCCGCATGCTGGTTAAGAGTCCCGGTTTCACCGCGATCGCCATTCTGACCTTGGCGCTTGGCATCGGCGCCAATACCGCGATTTTTTCCGTGATCAATTCGGTCTTGTTGCGGTCGTTGCCGTTCAAGGATCCGGGCCGTCTCGTCCAGCTCTGGGAAACGGAAGCTGCTCCTGGGAATTATCCTTTTGCGGGCCCCGACTATCTCGACTGGCAGAAGCAGAATCACACGCTCGAAGCGTCGAGCCTTTACACGTGGAGCCGGGGCGTGAATGCGAGCGGCTCGGGCGAACCCGAAACTGCCGAGATCATAGCCGCCCAAGCCAATTTTTTCTCCGTGCTCGGCGTCCAGCCGCGGATGGGCCGCACGTTCGCGCCGGACGAGGACCAGCCCGGAAAGACTCACGTCGCCATCCTGACCTATTCATTCTGGCAGCGCCATTTCGGAGGTGATCCGGGCGCGATCGGAAAGAACATCGAGTTGAATTCCGAAGCCTACGCTGTTATCGGCGTAATGCCGCGCTCGTTCAATTTTCCGCCGAACACCGACATCTGGACACCCTTCGAGATGTCCGAAAAAAACCTCGGGGCCCGCGGCTCGCACAGCTATCGCGCGCTGGGCCGGCTGAAACCGGGAGTCTCCGTGGGCCAGGCGCAGGCAGAGTTGGCGACGATTGCGAAGCGGCTCGAGCAGGAGTATCCGGCAACGAATGAGAAGATCAGTGCCGTCGTCGTCTCGATGAAGGAAGAGATCACGAAGGGCTCGCGCGACCAATTGTTTGTCCTGCTCGGTGCCGTGGCTCTCGTGCTCCTCATCGCGTGCGCCAACGTGGCGAATCTCCTGCTCGCTCGCGCCACCGGCCGCCAGCGAGAAGTGGCGCTCCGTGCCGTGCTGGGAGCGAGCCGGTGGCGCGTTGTAAGGCAATTGCTCACGGAAAGCATTCTGCTCTCGCTTTCCGGTGCGGCGCTGGGACTCGGCGCCGCCTGGTGGTGCGTCAGCGCTCTGGAATCGGTGAAGGCGCTGCCTATTCCGCGCGAGAATCCGGTTCAAATCGATTTCACGGTCTTGTTTTTCACGGTTACCGTCAGCGTTCTTGTCGGACTCCTTTTTGGCCTCGCGCCCGCCTTGCATGCGTCGCAGTTGGACTTGAGCGAAGAGCTGAAATCGAGCGCCCAGACGGTGTTGAGCGCTTCCGGCTGGCGCCGTGCGATGCGGGATGTGCTGGTGATCGGGGAAATCGCGACTTCGCTTGCACTTCTCGTGGGTGCAGGTCTGCTGCTGCGCAGTTTCGCCCACCTGCGCAATTCTGAAATCGGCGTGCAGGCGCAGAACGTTCTCACCATGGGAGTCAACCTTCCAGAGAAAAAGTACACTACGCTCGCTGCGCGCCGCGAGTTCTTCGATCAATTTCTCGAGCGCGTCGAGCGCACTCCCGGTATTGCGGCGGCTTCGATCTCCACGGAAATTCCACTCGAGGGCGGCACCAACGGCTACATCAGTGTCGAAGGCCGCGACGACGCGGCTCTCAGGAACCAGCTTTTCGAATGGAACTACATCACTCCGGACTATTTCCGTGCGTTCGGAATCCCCTTGTTTCAGGGGCAGAATTTCTCTGCCGCGGACATTGCCCACGTCGGTGAAGTGAATCTCAAGATTAATGAGCTTTTTGCTGCACCCAATCCGCCCAAGGAGTTGCCGAAGGACTTGACGTGGGTTGCAGTGATCAATAGCGCCATGGCCCGGATGATCTGGCCGAATCAAGATCCCATCGGCAAGGTATTCAAGACGGGTGGAATCCTGCCCGTCAGAGTTATCGGCGTAGTCGGAGACGTGAAGGAGTGGGGAATTCGCGAAGCGGTCGTGCCGCAAGCTTATTTCCCAGCAACGGGCGCACTCAACCTCAATTGGAGCTGGCACCTCGTTGTGAGAACAAAGGTACCTCCGATGAGCGCGCTTGGCGGGATTCGCAGCAGCCTCGACTCGCTCGACAGCAGCCTCGCGATTTTCAAACCGCGCACGATGGACGATGTGATCGCCGATGCCATGCAGGACACGAGTCTTCAGACTTTTCTTCTCGCTGTCTTCGCGGCCCTGGCTGCCTTGCTCGCGGTCGTGGGGCTCTACAGCGTGATGGCATATCTCGTCACGCAGCGCACGCATGAGATCGGCGTCCGCATGGCGCTCGGTGCGCAGCAGGCGGACGTCCTGCAACTCGTGCTGCGTCACGGCTCGAAGCTGATCCTGATTGGCGTGGGAACGGGCATCGTCGCGGCACTGGTGCTGACGCGGCTGATGTCGAGCTTGCTGTTCGGGGTCACCGCCACCGATCCCGCTACGTTTGCAGCCGTCGCGATTCTGCTGGCGGCGGTTGCGGTGGCAGCCTGCTACATTCCGGCGCGCCGGGCATCGCGCGTCGATCCAATGGTGGCGCTGCGCTACGAATAGGAGGCATCGTGGGAATTTTTCTGCAGGATCTGCGCTACGGTTTCCGGATGCTTCGTAAAAGCCCGGGCTTCACGGCCGTCGCCATCCTGACTTTGGCCCTTGGCATCGGCGCGAACACCGCGATTTTCAGCTACGTGAACGCCTGGCTGATCAAGCCGCTGCCTTACCCCCAGGCCGATCGCTTGACGGTCCTTCTTTCGCACGACACGAAAAAGGGCTGGACCAGCAACGGCGTCACTTCAACGGCTGATTTTCTCGATTATCAAAATCAGAATGCCTCCTTCGAGCAACTCGCTGCTTGGACGCAATGGTCTTTCAATCTCACCAGCGATGGGCCGCCTGACCGCGTGATTGGCGGCCTGGTAAGCTGGAATTTCTTCCAGACGCTCGGCGCCCATCCGTTGCTGGGCCGTGCGTTCCTCGAGCAGGAATCGCAGACGGCTTCGAGCCACGTGGCCATCCTCAGCCGCGGCCTGTGGGAGAGCCGCTTTGCCGCCGACCCGCGCGTCATCGGCCGCACCATCAAACTGCAAGGCGAGACCTACACCGTGGTGGGTATCATGCCCGCCGATTTCCAGTTCCCGCTCATGGGCATCGCCAATATCTGGGCGCCTTTCGCTTTCGATGACAAGAAACGCGCCGATCGCACGAATTCCTGGTTTTCCGCCTTTGGACGCCTGAAACCCGGAGTCACGCAGGAGCAAGCCGGCGCCGAAGTCGCCGCGTTCGCCTCGCGCCTCGAAAAGCTGTATCCCCAAACCAACACGAATCAAACGACGTTGCTGAGCCCGATGATCTTCGAGATTGGCAAGAACGAAGGCCTTCAACAAGTGATGGTCTGCTTCTGGATTGTAGGCCTCGTCCTCTTGATCGCCTGCGCCAATGTCGCGAATCTGATGCTTGCCCGCGCCAGTCGGCGCGTGAAGGAGTTCGCGGTTCGCGGCGCGCTGGGAGCCTCGCGCGCGCGGCTCGTCCGCCAGCTCCTTACGGAATCCTTGTTGCTGTTTTCCTTTGGGGGCGCTGCCGGAATTCTGTTCGGTGTCTGGTGCGTGCATTGGATCGAAAATTCCATTCCCGGCCGCATTCGCGGTTATCTCGTCAACTATGGCCGTGCCGATCTCGACCTCACCACCCTGGCCTACACGCTCGGCATCGCTCTGCTTTGTGGCGTCGTCTTCGGTCTGGCGCCTGCCTTCGAAAGCTCGGGTATCGACGTAAATCGCGCTCTCAAGGAAGCCGCTGGACAGGCCTCCGGCACCCGCCGCGCTGCGCGCATGCGGCAGATCCTTGTGGCCGGTGAGATTGCGATCGCTGTCGTGGTGCTGATCTCGACGACGTTGCTTGTCGAGGATTTCGCCCGCATGTTGTATGGCGATCTCGGCTTTCGGCCGGAAAACGTCATGGCCGCGGACCTCGTCATCCCTCCATCCAAATACGTCTCCGATGCGCAGATCAGGAATTTCTACGACCAGGTGATGGCCCGCGTCCGCGCGCTTCCGGAAGTCGCCTCGGCGGACGCCAGCGAATACATTCCTTTTGGCGAATCGAACCAGACCTATGTCATTCACGTTGTCGGGCGCCCTCCGGCGCAGCCGGGCGAGGAACTTGGCGCGGATTACACGGCGGTCACGCCCGGCTATCTTTCCACGATGCAGATTGCCTTGCTCCGCGGGCGCTCGATCGAGCCGGGTGATGGCCCGGGCGCACCGAATGTGGTCGTCATCAACGACACGCTGATGCGCCAGCAGTTCCCGAAGGAAGATCCGATCGGCCGGCAGTTGGAAATCGGCGATAAACACGACGTCTGCACCATTGTGGGCGTCGTCCACGACGTCAAGAAATTCACGCTCAGTGACCGTCCCCAACGCCAGATCTACGTCTCTGCTGCGCAATTTCCCAACCGTTACATGTCCATCGTCGCGCGCGCGTCGCGTCCCAATCCGGGGCTGGCATCCGGCATTCGCAGCGCCGTCTGGTCTGTGGACGCCGAGCAGCCCGTTTCCGCCGTTCGCCCGCTCGACGACTTGATCTCCGAGCGGAACAGCGGCAATCGAATCATGGCGCAGATGGTCGGCTTCTTCGGCGCGCTCGCATTGCTGCTCGGCGCCATCGGGATTTATGGACTCATGGCTCAGTCGGTCGAGCAGCGCAGGCACGAAATCGGCATCCGCATGGCCTTGGGTTCGACTCCCCGTCAGGTGATGCGGCTGGTGGTGGGCCAGGGGCTGAAACTCACTTTCGCCGGAATTGCTTTCGGCCTGCTCGCCGCCGCGGGAGCAACGCGCGGGCTGGCCGCGATCTTGTACAACGTCAAAGCGAGCGACCCGGCGACGTTCGTTGCCGTCGCCGCATTCTTCACATTGGTGGCACTTGCCGCGTGCTACATTCCGGCGCGCCGCGGCTCTCGCGTCGATCCCATGGTCGCGCTGCGCTACGAATAACTGGTTCCGAAGGTTTAGGGCTGAGTCTCTGGGGCGAAAGGAGAAAACAGATGGCGAAGATGGAGCGCATTCGGGAAGCATTCGATGGTCCTCTTCAGTTGGAATATCTTCGGGAACGCGAGCGCGCGGGCTGGAAATTGGTGGCTGTTGAATGGGAACGTGAGAGCGAAGAAGCCGAGCCGAAAGAGACGCCGCATCTTGAAGAAGCGCCCTTTGGTTCGCGCGTGGCGGGCGATTGCGAGCGCCTCGAGGACAATCCCGCCGAGATGCAGTTTCTGCTCTCCATGATGGAACTGATCATTCAGGACATCTCGTTGACGAAAGTCGCCGAAGAATTGAACAGTAAGGGCTTCCGCACCCGCCGGGGAACCGAGTGGGGGCCGGTCGCGGTGTTCAACATGCTTCCGCGCCTGATCGAGCTCACGCCGCGAATCTTCGCGAGCGAAGAATGGGTCGAGCGCCGCAAGCACCTCTCGCCTGTCTACTGATTTGTGATCGTTGCGCTGTCACAACAACGACTCGTGCCGAATCGTCGTGGCTGTATGCAGGCGCTCGGCTGTCCTCCGCCTTCCTTCTAGCCTTGCGAGGGCGTAACATTGGCAAAGAATGTTTCGAGGGAGGATGCAGCCATGCGCTATCGATTCCTTGCGGCTACTCTGTTCGTCATTCAAGCAGCACTTCTGGTTGTCACACTTCCTGCGCGCGCCCGGCAACAGGCTAGCCCGTCGGGGACCGTTCCCGTCACCACCGTTGTTACTGTCCTCGGCCCGAAATTCAATGCGCCTCCCGCGGTCGGGAAAGAAGACGTGATTGTGCACGAGGATAAGATTCGCCGCGACGTCCTGAGTTGGGTTCCGGCGCAAGGCGATAAAGCCGCCCTCGAACTTGCCATCGTAATTGACGACGCGACGAACACGGACTTTGGCCTTCAGTTCAAGGACTTGACCGCCTTCATTATGAGCCAGCCGAAAACGGCGCGCGTCGGAGTCTTCTATGCTGACAACGGCACCGTGCAGGCTGCGTCCCAGTTCAGCCCCGATCACGAAGCGGTGGCTAAGTCGCTCCGTCTCCCAATCGGGAAGTTCGCCGCTTATTCGAGTATCTATCTCTCTGTGATGGATTTGATCAAGCGCTGGCCGGCGGACGCCGCCCGCCACGAAATTCTTCTCATCGCCGACGGCATTGACCGCTTTCGCGGCGACTTCCCGACCAGTCCCGACGTGGATTCCACGATCGAACGCGCCCAGCGCGCCGGAATCATGATTCACACGCTCTACGCCAGCGGCGTTGGCCGCGTCTCGCGCAACATGTTCCGCGTCAACCTGGGCCAGAGTAATCTCTCGCACATAACCGACGCGACAGGCGGAGAAGCTTTCTTCCAGGGTCTCCAGACTCCCATTTCCTTCGGGCCATTTCTCGATCAGCTGGATATGGTGCTTCGGAATCAATACTGGCTGACGTTCGCGGCTCCTCCCGGCAAGAAAGAGAAGGAAGAGCTTCGGCGCATCAAAGTCACAACGGAGCAGCGCAACGTTGAGCTCTCCTACCCGGAGAGGGTTCCAGTTCCGGCCACGGCAAAATAGATCTTCATAGTCCATGTCGCTCTGCTGGTTTCTCTGTCGAGTCTGGCGCCGCAGACCGTCAAGTCCGCGGTATCGAACCAGCAGGTCGCGCCTACCATCATCCTGGCGCTTGGCATGGACCCCACCCAGCTCCAGGCCGTCCAGAAGGAAGGGATCCACGTGCTGCCGTTCTTGTTTACCGCAGCGAAATAGCGGCGTTGCGCAGGGCGAGAAGGAATGGCGGCGGCTCGAGCGATTCGGGCCGCCGCTTTTTTTTATTTGCGGTTCCCGCGGCGGTTGCGGGTACGTGAGCGCGGCGTTTCCGTTGCGGGCGGGATCTGCGTGGTGGCCGCCGGCAAATCCGGGCGCCCATAGAGTGACATGATCGTCGAGAGCGACGTCGCGCAAAGTGTTTCCTTGCCTTCTTTCACCGCGAACACCTCTGCGGAGCAAACCTTAAGCGTTTTTCCCGCGCGTACCACGCGCCCGCGCGCGATCAACCATTCTCACGCTGCCGGCGCAACCAGATTGATCTTGTACTCGACCGTCAGCACGGAGCTCTCCCCGCCGTCCGCGGCCATCACGCTGAACGCCGCGTAGCCTGACGCGCTGTCCGCAATCGCCGCCGCCACGCCCGCGTGAAAATATCCGTGCTGCTGCGTCAGCTCTGGACGAAAGTGAACGCGGATCTCGCACTCCCCCGCGCGCAACGCAGTCATTTCCGCTCCAAGGTGCAGCATCAACCCCTGGCGCGAGAAACTGTTGCGAATCAGCTCCGCTCGTTTTGGATCCATCGCAAACATGTTCTGAGGTGTCATGGCAGACATTTTGACGCAGGCGGCACCGCGAAGCGAGCGCAGTGTCTTTCTGATTTGCCGCTAACCGCAGCCCCAAAAACAAA
>CAVPUS010000031.1:0-52358 GCA_963709005.1 uncultured Acidobacteriota bacterium | reverse complement strand
AGGCCACCTTGTCGCGTTGATGCGCCTGCGCAATTCGGCAAATTCCGCTTCCGGAACATTCACCTGAAACGGACGAATAGTCGTCTTGTCGGTTGCCTGAGTAGCACTGGTTCGGGTCATGGTGTCCTCCTTTCCAGCAATTCTGGAATCTGCGAACGCCTCGCCGATTGTTGGCGGCATGAACGCGGCTCCCAGGCCCAACATCGAGCTCGCCTTGAGAAAGCAACGGCGCGATCTGCCGTCTGGTTCTCTCATCGGGTGCTCCTTTGGAGTATCAGCCCTTCAGAAATGCGCTGGATCGGCCTGATTCTTGGGGTCCCACCCCTTCATGTCATTGAGTTCGTCGGGCGTGATCTGAGGCAAGTGCCGGATGAACAAAACCAGGCGCCAGGTTTGCGGCACAGTGTGCGTTCCGTGGAAGGCGGGCATGCCGCTCAAACGAACGCCATTTTCAATGGTGTAGTAGAGCTCACCATCGCTCTTGTTCTGGGTCTCGGCGGCGCGCAAGTCGGGCGGTTTCGGATAGAGGCCCTTGCCGAATACTGTCTGGCCCGCTCCGTCATTCCCATGGCACTCGGAGCAATGATAGGAGAAATGTTCCATGCCTCCCCGAATGTTCTCCGTGGAAGCCACGATGGGATTGCGAAGTTGACGATACGAAGATGGCACGGCTATTTTGCGTGCCGTGGTGGCCGCGAACACCTCAAGCGCTGATGGTGTCGCAAGTGCGCTGAAGCCTCGTCGCACGAGAATGATTCCGTAAACCGCGGCTGCAGCCACCAGCGCAAACAGAATCAGTGAAACTGCTTTCCAAGGTTTCATGTTTACCTCTCCTTTCCCGTGGCGTCGTCGTCCGCGCTCCCGAGCGCAGGCAGGTGCCTGCCGAAGTTCAATCCGCCTGAGCTTTTGCCAACTTCGCCTCGCCACCGAGCGGCCTAAATACGTCCTGAAAAATGGGAGCTCCAAACGGGGCACCCGTGAATCCGCCATCCACTATCAGCTCGACCGCGTTGACGTAAGAGGAATCGTCGGACGCGAGGAAGAGCACGGCTTTGGCAATTTCTTCCGGCTCGCCCCAGCGGCCCTGCGGAACCGCAGAAGAAAAGAACTTCGCCAACTTAGCGGAATCCTCTGCGGAAGCAGCGGCGCGGGGCCCGCGCTTCCAAATGGGAGTTTTGATCGCGCCTGGTGCGACGACGTTCACGCGAATGTTGCGCGGTGCGAGGTCGGCGGCGATGCAACGCGCCATCGAGACGAGACCACCTTTGGTGGCTGCATATGCGGCGACGCCAGGCTGGCCGAGATAGTTCTGTACCGACCCACTAAAGATGATGCTGCCGTTGTCGTTCAGCACAGGCGCCGCTGAATTCACCGTAAAGAAAGCGGCATTAAGGTTGGTGCGGATCACGTTCTCAAAAATGGCCTCGTCGGTCGAGCCGGTAGGAGTCTGGCCGGAGATGCCGGCATTGGCGAAAACAATGTCGAGCCTCCCGAAATCTTTGGCCAGGGCTGCGAAGAGATGCTTGCGATCTTCCGCAATGGTGACGTCCACGCGGTAGCCACGCGCGCTCGGTCCAAGTTCTGCAATCGCTTCATCGAGAGTCTTCTGGTCGCGACCAGTAATGGCCACGTGCGCGCCCTCCGCAACGAAAAGGCGGGCTGTGGCAAGACCGATGCCACTGTTGCCGCCGGTGATAAGAGCCTTTTTCCCTGTGAGTTTCATAACGCCTCCTTTTTTAAGAACACTACCGAAGTGATCTGAAGCCCGCGCGAACTTCTTCTGCGAACAGTTGGGGCTGTTCCCAGGCTGCAAAATGCCCGCCTTTTTCAAGCTTGTTGTAATGGATCAGTTTGGGATACGCCTGCTCTGCCCAACTCTGCGGGGCGGGATAGAGTTCGTCTGGAAAGACGCTCACGGCGGTCGGGACAACGACGCCTCTGACGCCGAAGAACGAATAACCCTTGTTTTCCCAATAGAGACGAGCCCCCGAGAGCGCCGTATTCGTCAGCCAGGTGAGCGTGATGTTGTCGAGGACGTCGTCTCGTGTGAGGCCTTCGCTGCCTCCGGCGAAGACCCGTGCGATCATCTCGTAGCTGCGCGCGTCGTGGTCGAGAAAATAAGCGGCCAAGCCGACAGGGGAATCGGCGATTCCGTAAAGCGTCTGAGGGCGCAGCCCCATCTGGTACCCGTAGGCGATTCCCTTTTGATAGACGAACTGTACACTCTCGTAAGCGACCTTTTCGTCGGCGGAGAGATTCGATGGCGCCGGCGCTCCTGAAGAAGCAGCCTTGTCGACCTCGGCCGGGAAGACGCCGGGCATGTTGGTGTGAATGCCGAGCAACTCCGGAGGCGCTTGCACACCCATCAGCTCGGTGATGGCTGCACCCCAATCGCCGCCTTGCGCTACGAATTTGTTGTAGCCGAGGCGCTTCATCAGCACGGTCCAGGCACGCGCAATGTGGGCGGGGTCCCACCCGGTCGTGGCCGGCTTGCCGGAAAAACCGTAGCCCGGCATGGACGGAATCACGACATCGAAGGCGTCGGATGCGCTTCCGCCATGCGCGGTGGGGTTGGTAAGCGGATCGATGATCTTCAACTGTTCGGTGATCGAACCGGGCCATCCGTGCGTAACGATCAGTGGCAACGCAGTTTCGTGTTTGGAGCGGACGTGAATGAAATGAATGTCCAGTCCATCGATTTCAGTGAGGAAGTTCGGCAGGGACTGCAATTTTGCCTCGCACTTGCGCCAGTCGTAATCGGTCGCCCAATAACGCGCCAGCGCCTGCATCGTCGCAAGCTGCACGCCTTGGGTTGCATCGGTCACTGTTTCCCGCTCAGGCCACTTGCTCGCGTTGATGCGCTTGCGTAAATCTGTAAGCTCTGCTTCAGGAACACTTGCCACAGGAAACGGACGAATTGCATCTGCCTGCTCGCTGCCTCGTTGTGTAGCACTGGATTGGGTCATGGGGTCCTCCTTTGAGTAGTTTTACATTTTTTCGTTTGTACTGCTCCTGTGTGGGCTGGTGCGGTTGTCAACTGCGGCCAAAAGGTCTTTTGGCGGCTCAAATAATAACACCCATTGGACCGCCTTGCTCAACCAGAGTCCCTACGCGATCTATGAATACTGAGACCGCTCCTCTGACCGCTTCATCACCGCAAGTGTGCGCCACAACGGCATCCAAATTCGCGCTGTCGGATGGCGGTATCACAATGGTTGGACAAACCCGCTTCTTGGAATCGCGCCAGATCGGTAACGGGAAGTCGGCTTGTAGAACGTGATTGGGCGATTCCCGATGTCAATTGTCGGATTACGGGCTATTCGGAACTTATCCTGCTAGTTAGCCGCTCGCTCGTTTCCCGCCTCTCAAAGCACCGGTCGCACGTCACCGTTATGTGAGTATGCGTGATTTCGCGAGGAATTGGTGCGAACTATGCAGCGACCCTTGATGAGCCAATCGGCCGCGAAGCGGCAGCCCGGGCCTGCTTTTCATTGAGCCAGGCAGCAACTTCATCAGGATCAAAGCGCACTGACCATCACGCGTTATGGGTTTGCGCGTCTGGCGCGTAAGGTGCGGCGTTGCAAAATTGGCAGCAAGGGCTGACTGCCAGGGCGAAGGTTGGTCAGTCGGTTCGGCACCTCTCGTCGGTCAGCGGCGTTGAAGAGCGTCTTCGTTCGAAACTGCCGAACTCTCAGGACCCTTCGAAAGGGACCTGGCTCCTCACCGCCAGAGAATTTCAGTGGCTTTCCCGGGTTTCCTTTGTATGAAAGGGACCAGAGAATTGAAGCGGGCTGAGAATACCGCGGAATTGGGCCCATAAGCGCGCTTTCCTGCCGGTTCTCTCTACCGTCTATGCAAGTGATGACTGAGTGGCGGAGGGGGTGGGATTCGAACCCACGAGACCCTTTTGGGGTCTAACGGTTTTCAAGACCGCCGGTTTCAACCACTCACCCACCCCTCCCTGCTCTTCATTCTACTTTTTTTTGACCAAGTTACGAAGCACAGAGCCGCGTCGGGTGGTTGCTCATCTTAATGCTTGAGAAACTGCTAAGATGAGCCGCGGAGGGCTCGGGTGATAAAGAGAATTGCGTGGCTGGCTCTCGCGGCAGTTTCGGTGATTTTGGTCCAGGCGCCACCCTACCTGACAGGCGCCAGATCGCAACCAGCAGCGCCACCCAACTACACTATCGAAGCAATCCGGTACGCCGATCTTCGACACTTTCCTCTCGACGCTTTGTTGATGGGCGCTCCGAACGGCCAGCAAATCGATATTGTCATGGTTTTCTGGTTGGTTCGCGGCGGCGGGCACACGATTCTCTTCGATTGCGGCTGCCACCGGCAAAAATGGCTCGACGATTTTCATCTCACCGATTTTCTTTCTCCGGAAAAGGCCCTGAAGGATATCGGCGTGGATCCGGCGTCGGTGACGGACATCATTGTCAGCCACGCACATTGGGATCACCTGGGCGGGATCGATCTCTTCCCGAACGCCACGATCTGGATTCAGAAGGGCGAGTACGAATACTACACCGGCGCGGCGTGGCAGACTGGCGGGCATCACGGAGGCATCGACGTGGACGATATTCTGGAGCTTGTGCGGCGAAACCAGCGCGGGCAAGTGCATTTCGTCAACGGCGACGACCAGGAGATTCTGCCCGGCATTCGCGCGTACATCGGAGCGCGGCACACGTTCGCATCCCAGTACATCCTCGTCGCGGGCGACCCTCCCTATGTGCTTGCCTCCGACAACTGCTACTTGTACCTGAACCTTAACTCCCACCGTGCTGGCGCAACTTTCGATCCGGCTGATCAGACCGGCAATGTAGCGGCGCAGGTCCGAATGGCCGAGTTGGCAGGATCTCCTGAGCGTGTTGTCCCGGGGCACGATCCAGCACAATTCGAAAAGTTTCCTACATCTGGCCGCGTCGCGCGGATTCGTTAAACACTCTCGGCTTAGCACAGGATGCGGGGAAACGACGTTGTTGGTTACGCTTGCTTGGCGGCGGATGCGTTGGAAGCAGCGAGGAGTTTCTCGCAAGCATAGGCGGTACCCAGGAGTTCTTTCACCGACACCACTATTCACAAGGCGAGAAGCGAGGTATGTGGCAGTGTGTGCCACGTGACGCCTGAAATTTCCGCCTTCTGATAGGCGAGTTCGAAGCCAAGCTTCAAATCAACAAACGGCAGATCTGTGCAAGATTTGGTGGCATTCCCTGCAAAGCGTGATCAGGTTGGTCTCGGCGTCGTCACCCAGGGCGCTGCGCCGTCTGATGTGGTGAACATCGAGATTCCTCAAGCTTCCACATTTCTGGCAGCGCCAACCATCGCGTTCCAGAATTAGGCGACGCAACCTCGCATAAAGCTTCGGCGTCGCTCGAATTCGCAGTCGTTTTTGCGAAGCTGAGTTATTCATTTTGCCTTGTCTCTGTCGAACCCCCCTGCTCCGAAACTGCAGAGGGAATCACGGTCGGGCACCCGATGCCTTGTTCCGATCCTCTGGCCTCCAAAGCGGCGCCCGCTAGGAAATCGGCGCAGATCATTTCAAGTGAATAACCCCGAGATTTGTCGCTGCCGAGCATAAGAGCCGCGATTTCGAGCGCCCGCTCGACCACCGGCAACTGGCTCTTGTAGAGCTTGAAATAGATGATCTCCCACGGCTCCGTCTCTTTGCCGGTCAGGTAGCGTTCCACTTCCCGTTTGAACTCTTCCTTCGGAAGCTCCTTGGCTTTGTGCACCCAGGGTGCACAATCGAACCGAGTCCCCTCTCGTCGCGCTACTTTTACCAGCTCCCTTGCCTTCGTCCATCCCACTTCTCGGAGCTGCCGCTTCGGTATGCGGGTCAGATGCTCGTGAATCGCGAGCAGGTAATACGCTTTGCGGCGCGATTCGGGGAAACGCTTCTCGAGGAATTCATCAAACGACTTCAGATTTTCGAGTCTCCAGTATTGCCCGGCGCGCACCTCACAGAGGTACTGCCCGAGTTCCACGAACCGCTCGTCGCGTTCGTGCTCCTTGGTCTGCTCCCAGGACAAGATCTCATCGATTTTCCCGAGAACAATCAGGGCCCGTCGGCGATTGAGTTCGGGAGACATGACTGTCCGCCGGTCAATCCACAAGCTCGTCAAGCCAATCAAGGTTGCTTGCTCCTGGCTTTCGAATGAGATTCGTTGCGATCAATTCCTGATGGTCGAGACAGAGCCCCAGATGAGAGCAGCTCACGCATCCGTTTTGCGGGAAGCGGATGCCGCTATGGAGAGGAAACTGGCCTGATTCGATCTGGCTGACTGTCGCCCCAACCAGACGACCGTACTCACACCGCTGCTCTTCCGTGATTGCTGTCCTCAGGTATTGAATCTCAGGAGCGCTTTTTCGGATGAAGACGACCAGCGCAACATCCGGAATCCCGCTGATCCAGGAATAGCAGATCATCTGCGGGTCGAGCGCCACGAGCCCCTCCGGCTCTTCCGGGTAGCGGCTCGTCGTTGTTTTCCAGTCGATCAGACACCGGGTGCCGTCGAGTTCTCCGAGAGCGTCGATATAAGCGACGAATTCGTTGCCATCCGGAAGACCTCGGCTCATTTTCACCTGCAGATCCTGCTCCGGGCGGGGAATCTGGACCCGATCGTCCTGCGCGAATCGCTCGAGCAAATGGACTCCCTGATGAACGAGGCGATCCCAGGACTCTCCCTTCTTGTACTCGAACGGAGTGTCTCGGAAAGCGCCCCATTCCTTGAATAGCGCAGCCGCGCAGTCCTCTTGGGAAAAGTAAGCCGCGAGAGCCCTTTCGAAGCAGCGGCCAAAGGCCATCGCCGCGCGCGTTTCCTTTTCTCGCCATCCGTCGAGATAGCGATAGCGGTAGCTCCTGGGGCAGCGAAGATACTGGCTGATCTGCGTATGGCTAAAGATCATCGCCGCTCCTTTGCTCTTGTTTCCCTCCGACGGTTTCGCAGGAAAGCTCTTCCCATTCCGCCGGGGGCGCGAAAGCTTCGAGGTTTTGGAAAGACCGACCATTCAGTGTGACGTGGGATGTCCGCACGACTCCGCAAAGCTTGAGCAGAGCTTTTTCATCCACTTGATCTTGGCTGAGCAGGTCGGAGTCATAGCCGAAATCGCGCAGGAACCAATTCAGCTTCCAGAGCGCTCGTTCGGTGCAATACAGCCGGCCCGAGAGTGATCGTCCTCGAAACGGTTCGGGCTCAACGACGATCAACCGGACCGAGAGGAAAGGTTTTTGTGGATGCCAGCGGTAGGAAGCTGCATCGACTCGAACCAGGAACAGACCTTCGAGAGGACTTTCGCGATCCTGCTGTCGTGAATGCAGACCGAGAATGTGTCGCTTCATGGATTTGCCTCCACAGGTTGGGCGTACGAGTTCAGTTTGCACACCAGGGCGTCTCTATCTTTCTTCGCTGCGGCTGCGAGCTGAGAGATGAAGGATTCGACCAGATCGCGGCTGGCTTCTTTAAGGGTCTCCGTGCCGCAGAAATCCGCGGCGTATGCCTTCACGAGCGTTGGATCGAGGTTGTGCTGACGAATTAGCAAGCACAGTTGGTCACGCAATCGCGGCTGGCCATTGCTCGAACCGTTCGATCCGGGATGGCCATTGGAATGCGGTGTGGCCGCGAGGGGCTTTTGCGGAGCCGAGAAGGACCCGAGCTCTTCGACACTGCAGAGCCCGATTCCGTAGGCCTTGCGAAGGGCTCGGTTGACGGCTCGGGTTTCGGCAACTCGCATTTCGGCGCCACGCACAAGCAGCGAAACATTCGACGGGTCAGCGTCGCCGAATCCAGCGAAGCCCTTTGATCCGGGTTTCTTAAATACGATCGCTCGAAACACCCAACGGTTCGAGAGAGGGTTACAAAAGCTTCGAATCGGCTCGACGCGTATCCCGGAGCATCCTTTTCGCTCGGCAAGGCTGAGAAGCCCTGAATGGGTGACATACCATCGGTTTTCTAGAAGCTGCAGATCACCCGATCCTAAAGATATTTCATAGCTCAACGTTAAGTTTTCCAAGGCCTTCAACTGTGACTTGCAAATCTGACCAGGCCACAATTTCTTGGCGAGTGCTAGGTTCGCTCGAAACAGACGACGCCAGTTCCTCACCCGTTTTCGTTTCATATGGCATTCCTTTTCTAGTATTAGAAACGCATACATTCTCATACAAACAGAAGGAATTGTCAATCGAATTGTTGGCAGGGCGAAGCCTTTCTCATACAATCGCCTCGATGAAAAAGGACGCACCACTAGCGTTTCGCATTCCGGCTGATCTCAAAAAGAAGCTGCAGCAACTTTCGAAGCAAGAGGCGAGAAGTCTCTCTCAGATTTGTGAATTACTTCTCAGGATTGGCGTTGAGGAATACGACCGAGAAGGACATCGTTACCTGCAGAAAGTCCTCGCTCCGACTCGAGAAGACAAAGAGGCTTAACCAAATATCCTTGTCCCCGTACAAAAAAATGCTGATGCTTCTCGGTTTCGTGCTCCCCCAGTTCTGGCGAGTGCGTTTCGGTCCCTCCGAAGATCTGCTTAACGATATTCGCTCAGCGCTCACAGATAGTCTGATCTGCCCGCAAGCGGATCCTCGTGTCTTTTGTGATGAGAATAATCCCTTGGCCAACGCCGTCGCGCCAATCGGAGGGATCGCTTCATTGGAGGCTTGAAGGAGGACGAAGCGAAGAAATAAGTGAACCAGTCGACTAGGAATTCTATGGCATCGTCGAGGCCGAGGCTCGACAGCGACTCCAAGGTCACGATGAGGGTGATTGGCCAATGCTCGCCACGGCACTCGGATTGGCGTACACCGTGTGGACTGAAGATACAGACTTTTTCGAAGCTGTGATAGCGATCTGGACTACAAATCGCATCGAGATTTTCCCGAGTCGTTCAGGATCGCTCTGATGATGCGGCTGGGGCGCGGGAAGCGGCCAGGAGCTTCGCGCAGGCGTATACGGTGCTCGTGTGAGGCATAGCGATATTCAGCCGCTCGCCGAGCTCGACCACCGCGCCTACCACGGCCTCCAGTTCCATCGGGCGTCCGGCTTCGAGATCCTGCAACATGGAGGTCTTGTGCTCGCCGACCTTTTCCGCGCCGGCCATTCGCTGGTCAATGGAGATGGGCAATTCCAATCCAATTTGGTGAGCGATTTCTTCCGCCTCGCGCATGATGTTGCGGGCCAGCACGGAAACCTGGGGATCGCGCGCCATCTGCACCACGGTGGCTCTTGTGAGGGCGCTGATGGGGTTGAACGCCACATTGCCGAGGATCTTCACCCAGATCTCGTGACGGATTCGCGTGGTCACCGGCGCGCGCAAACCGGCGGCAATGAGCGCTTCCGCAATCCGGCGGCTGCGTTCAGACCGCGAGCCATCCGGCTCACCCAGCGAAATCCGGTTCCCTTCCTCATGCTGGATCACGCCGGGCTGGACGACCTCGGTGGCAAAGTAAACGATGGAGCCGAGCACCCGGCGAGGCTCAATCGCAGCGGAGACAACTCCGCCCGGATCGACCCGTTCCAGATGGGCGCCGTCGAGCGGGCCACCAAAGCCCTGAAAAAACCACCACGGCACGCCGTTCTGCGTGCTGACGACCGTCGTTTCGGGTCCGAGCACTGGGGCAAGCTGTGGAGCGAGCTGCGTCAGACCGTGCGCCTTCACGCCGAGAAAAACAACGTCAACCGGCCCCACTTCTTCCAGGGTGCCGGCCACTTTGGGACGCGCCAGGAAATCGCCGTCAACGCTTTTCACCACGACGCCGCGCTCCTGCATGGCGCGAAGATGCGGTCCGCGCGCAAACAGCGTGACGTCCTGGCCCGCGCGCGCCATTTTTGCGCCGACGTAGGCGCCAATAGCTCCTGCGCCAGCAATCAGGAATTTCATCTGCTGCCATTCAGAACCGCGTCAGCCACGGCGCTGCGCCGGACTTTTCCCGTGGCCGTTTGGGGAATGTTCTCGAGAATGTAGAGTTTCTTGGGGCATTTGAAGTCAGCCAAGCGTTCGCGGCAGTGCTTCAGCAGGGCTGATTCCGTCAGTGGTTCGTAGAGGACCACGGCTGCGGCCACCTCTTCACCGAGCGTCGGATGCGCGAAACCAAAGGTGACCGCCTCGGCAACGGCAGGATTCTCCAGAAGCACCTTATCTATTTCACGCGGAGAGATCTTTTCGCCGGCGCGGTTAATCTGTTCCTTCAGCCGGCCGGTGATGTGCAAATATCCGTCGGAATCGAGAAGCCCCTCGTCGCCGGTGCGAAACCAACCATCGGCAAAGGCGCGTTCGTTGGCATCCGGATTGTTCTCATATCCGGCGAACACAGTCGGTCCCTGGATCACGATTTCGCCCCGGCAATCCGTTCCCAGGTGGCTGCAGTCGCTGTCCATCACGCTGATGCGAACGCCGGATGGCGCTCCCACGGAACCCGGTTTGCGGGCTAGAGGCGGGAGCAGATTGGAAGCCATTTGATGCGCTGCCTCCGTCATCCCGTAGGCCTCGACGAGCGGGACTCCAAAGACGTTTTCCATTTTGTGCATAACGTCGGCGGACAGCGGCGTGCTGCACGAGCGGATGAAGCGCAGGGATTCGGCTCCTGCCGGTTTTCCCTTGCTCCCCACGCGGGCCAGGAGAAGCTGATGAATTGTCGGCACCGACGAATACCAGCTCACACGGTATTCCTTCACGGTCCGCCAGAAGGCGAGCGCTTCGAATTTTGACGGAATCACCACCGTGCCACCGGAAGCCAATGCCGCCAGCGTCGAGGCCATCAGGCCATGGACATGGAACAGCGGCATCACGCAGAGCGAGACATCCTCGGGAGAAAGCGAATAGGTGTCCGCGATATTCGCGGCCGACACCGCGAGATTGAAGTGTTGAAGAGGCACGCGCTTTGGCCTGCCCGTGCTTCCGCTCGTGTGAAGTATCAGCGCAATATCTTCCGGCGCGGGCGACACCACCTCACCTCTCACTGGCCCACCGGGCAGGCGAACCACGCCCTGGGCGTTCATTTCCGCGGAGATGACTGGAATGCCTTGTTCCGCCGCGGCGTGCCGCGCCTCCGCGGCGCCATCAGGCGGGCAGATCAGAAGGCGGGCGCTGGTGTCTTCCAGGAAGAAGCAGAACTCGTCGTAGCGATACGCGAGATTGAGCGGGGCAGCGGTCCCCGAGAAGGACGCCGCGAGAAAAGTCACAATTGCCGGCAGACCGTTGGGCAGGGCGATGGCCACGCGGTCTCCTCTTCGGATGCCGGCGGCGGCGAGAGAATTCGCCATTCGCAAAACCTGCTGGCGAAGAGAATCGTAACTGACGCGTATCCCGAGCTCGGGGACGACGACGGCGGTGCGCGCATCCGCAGTGTCGAGGAGGCCGGAGAGGGAGTTGAAACGCTTAATCATTATTTTTTATCGCGCACGCCTAAAGAATCACGCAATCTTATCAACTTCTTTTCGATTCAGTCACGCGCAAACTTGCGGGCGCCTCGTGCGGGGGGCAATGCAGCCAGGGACCGATCCGCGGCGTCAGGCAACTGGGCGCGATGAAGGCCGGGCAGGCCAATCCTGCGGTGCGAATTCCACTCCCCAGAAACGCGGCGATGGGGAAAGGAATTCGACGCCGATGCGCGTGCCCTTTTCCGACGAATCGCCCAGATAGACGACGCGGCATTCCTGCTCCTCTTCCGTCGCCGGATTCGTGATTACGAGTTCCGACCCGAGTTCGAGAGCTGCCTGGAGATAGAGAAGGCCGCCGTGCGCATTGATGACGATCGTCTGGCTGCTTTCGCGGAACTTGCGGCCTTCGGAGTCTTTCCCGGCCGCGCGCACGGGAATGCGCGTGAAGACGCGGGAACTGCGCCGCTGGTCGCTGGTCTTTACTTCGGTCGTTTCTCCCATAGTAAGAATATCGTGCAATGCGTACGGGCGGGAGTCAACGGCGTGAAATGTTTGCGTTTCCTAAAACGCAGTTGGTAAAAAGGTTGCTGAAAATGCGTAAGGTTCCCGTAAAATGGCAGGCTTGTGCCATAGTTCCGGCGGGGGGCCGTTGCCGCCTCTTTTCATCACGTGAAAAGCTCAAATTCGAGGCGGGAGTTCAGATGAATCTGATTGAGTACATCGAGACCAGGCGCGAAGACAACTTGAACGAGCTGAAGGAATTCCTCAGAATTCCCAGCGTCAGCACCAAGACCGAGCACAAAGCAGACATCGAACGCGCCGCCCGCTGGGTGGCGGATAAACTACGCGGCGCGGGCCTGGAGAAAATCGAGATCGTCCCAACAAAGATGCATCCGCTGGTGTATGGCGAATCGCTGCACGCTCCCGGCAAACCCACCATTCTTTTTTACGGGCATTATGATGTACAGCCGGCCGAGCCGCTCGACCTATGGACCACCCCCGCCTTTGAACCTGCTGTGCGCGACGGGAAATTGTTCGGCCGCGGCACGGCTGACGACAAAGGCCAGGTTCACATTCATCTGAAGGCGCTAGAGGCACTGCAGAAGTCGTCGGGAAAGTTGCCCCTCAATGTGAAGGTGATGATCGAGGGAGAAGAGGAAGTGGGTAGCGTCAGTTTGTGGGATTTCGTCCAGCAGAACCGCGAACGGCTGAAGGCGGACGCCCTCGTCGTTTCGGATACCTCCATGCTGGCGCCGGGCGTGCCTTCGATCACGTACGGGCTTCGCGGGCTGAATTACTATGAGATCGAGCTCACCGGCCCGGCGCAGGACCTGCATTCGGGTGTCTTCGGCGGCGCAGTGCCGAATCCGATTACGATCCTCGCCGAAATGATCGCCAAATTGCACGACAAGAATTTTCGCGTCACGGTTCCGGGTTTTTACGACAACGTGGCAACGCCCTCCAAGCAGGAGCGCAAGGCGCTCAATTCCCTGCCGTGGAAGGAAAAGGAATTTCGCAAGACGGTTGGAGCTCCGGGTCTTTGCGGTGAAAAAGGATATACCATCGTCGAACAGCTATGGATCCGGCCGACGCTCGACCTGAACGGGATTTGGGGCGGGTACATGGGTGAAGGCGCAAAGACGGTGATTGCATCAAAGGCCTACGCGAAACTTTCGACCCGTCTTGTTCCGAATCAGGATCCCGCGAGAATCGCCAAGCTCGTCGAGAGACACATCCGGAAGCTGCTGCCGAAAACAGTTTCCTGCAAGTTTGAGGTGCTCAGCACGGGCAAGCCGTGGGTCGCTTCCTATTCGCATCCAATTTTCCAGAAAGCAATTCATGCTCTTGAATCGGGGTTCGGGAAGAAAGCGGTGTTCATTCGCGAAGGGGGCTCAATCCCGTTCGTGACACAAATGCACGACACGTTCAAAGTGCCGTGCGTTCTGATGGGCTTCGGGCTGCCGGATGAAAACGCGCACGCCCCGGACGAGCACATTGCGCTCGACAATTATTTCGGCGGGATCAAATCCGTGGCTTTGTTCTACGAACAACTGGCCGCGCAGTAGGTTCCGGCGCAACCGGGTCACAAGAAAACCCCATTTTTCGGGCTTTTTTTCAATGTTTTGCTTGCGTTTAGCGCGGCAGTCCAGCTATAGTTTTCGGCGACCTCAAACATGACGGGGTCGTATGAGCAACTAATTCTGAGGAGGCAAAAGGAACTCGATGGCAAATCCGCTGAGCAAGTCCAAGATCATCGCGCATATGGCTGAGAAAGTGAGCACGGAGGACAAGCCGATTTCGAAGAAGCAGGCGGCGTCCTTTTTCGATGAACTCTTTAAGCTCGCCGTTAAAGAACTCAAGGGGGGCTCGGGCAAATTTGTAATTCCCGGATTGGGACGAGCTGTAAAGGCTCACCGCAAAGCACGCATGGGGCGCAACCCGGCCACCGGTGAGGCGATCAAAATCAAGGCGAAGACCGTTGTCCGGTTGCGCGCTGCAAAAGCGTTCAAAGACGCCGTTTTGAAGTAGCTCTTCGGCGCAAAGATTCGCTGCGAAACCCCCAGGCATGCCCGCTCCCGAACCGGGACGGAGGCTTGGGGGTTTTGTCTTTTCATCCGCGGCCATTCCCAGGACGCTAGTTCAAAAAGCACCAGAATCCTCGAACAATCCGGCCACCAAGGCCGCGAAAAACAATGCATAAGCACTCAGGCCTCCTGACCGACCTTTACGAGCTCACCATGGCGGCGGGCTATTTGCAGACGCACTTCGACGCTCGCGCCACTTTCGAGCTCTTCGTGCGGCATCTTCCTCCGCACCGGAACTATCTTGTTGCCGCCGGCCTCGAGCAGGGTCTCGAGTTCCTGGAAAACGTCCACTTCAAGCCCGAAGAGATTTCCTTTTTGCGCCGGCATCCGGTTTTTCGCAACATTCGCGACGATTTCTTCGATTATCTCGCGCGATTTCGCTTCACTGGCGACGTCTGGGCCATGCCGGAAGGGACTCTCGTTTTTCCGGGGGAGCCAATGCTGCGCGTGGTTGCGCCCATCATTGAAGGCCAGATCATGGAGACGTATCTGCTGGCAACCCTCAGCTATCAAACGATGATTGCAAGCAAAGCGGCGCGCGTTGTCACGGCCGCACAGGGCCGCCAGATTGTGGAATTCGGCGCGCGGCGCGCGCATGGCAGCGAGGCCAGCCTTCTCGCCGCTCGTGCCGCATCCATTGGCGGCTGCGTGGGCACGTCCAACGTGCTGGCGGGACAAATGTTCGGCATGGAGACCTACGGAACGCAGGCGCATTCGTGGGTGATGGCGCATGAAGATGAATCGGAAGCCTTCGGCCGTTTTCTGGATGCGTTTCCCAACGACGCTGTCCTTCTTCTCGACACGTATGATGTCCGCGCCGCTGTGGAAAAAATCATTTCCATGGGCCGCAAGCCTGCCGGTGTGCGCCTGGACAGCGGTGACCTCGCCAAAGACAGCCAATGGGTGCGCCGCAAACTCGATGATGCCGGCTGGAAGGACGTGAAGATATTCGCATCGGGCGACCTCGATGAATTAAGAATTGCCGAACTTGTGGAGAAGAATGCAGCCATTGACGCGTTTGGCGTCGGCACGGCGCTCGCTACACCCGGTGACGCACCTCATCTGAACTTGATTTACAAGCTCGTCGAAGTCGAACGCGATGGAAAAGTACGCGAGGCGGCCAAACTGAGCCAGGCAAAAGTCACTTACCCCGGCCGCAAGCAGGCTTTTCGCTACTCGAATCGCGCGGGCGAATTCGAAAGCGACAAGATCGCGCTCGAAGGCGAGCCTGCAAACGGCGGCGAACCACTTCTCGTCGAAGTCATGCGCGGCGGCCGCCGCCTCAAAGCGCCTGAACCGATGGCCCACTTGCGAGCGAGATGCTTGGACGGACTTGCACGGCTTCCGCGGCGCTATCGCCAGATCGCCCGCAGCGCCGTCTATCCGGTCCGGTATTCGAAGCGCCTCGAAGCGATGCTCGAGAAAGTCCGCCGGCGCGTGCGCCGCGCTGCCGCAAAGTAACGACTGCGCTAGAATAGTGAAGGAGCATTTCAGGGGCTTACTTCACAATGGCGCCGCGCAAGATTGTTTTCTGGGAAGTGGACGCACAAGCCGATTTCATGTTGCCCGGCGGGAAGCTATACGTCCCAGGCGCCGAAAAAGTCATTCCAAATATCGAGCGCCTGGTTGCCGCAGCACAGGCGCATGGCGCATTCCTCGTGTCGAGCGCATGCAGCCATACGCCCGATGATCCCGAATTCTCGCAGTTTCCGCCGCACTGCCTTCGGGGAACGCCCGGCGCAAGGATTATCCCGGAAGGGCTCGCGCGCGACGTCTGCACCGTCCCCAACGATGCCTCGTTCCGCTTGCCGCCCGATCTCTTGAAACACCAGCAAGTCGTGATCGAAAAACAGGTGCTGGATGTGTTCAGCAATCCGCACACAAAAACGATTGTCGAGAAGCTGGGCAGCGAGGCGGAGTTTGTCGTGTTCGGGGTGGTCACCGAGTATTGTGTCCAGCTTGCCGCAAAGGGCTTGCTGGAACTCGAGCGCAATGTCGCAATTGTGAAAGATGCAATCGAAACGATAAATGTGAAAGACGGCGATCGAACGATCGCCGAGCTGGGAGAACGTGGCGCGCGGTTCATCACCACCGGCGAAGCACTCACCATGCTCGGCGCCGGGGCACCGCAAAAAGCTTTCGGGTAGAATTGCGGCGCCGCGAGAAGAAAATGTCATCCGACGACATCGAGCAAGCCTGGCAACTCCTGCAGCAGGCCTATAAATCGCAAATGGAAGGCGACTACGATCGCGCTGTCGAGCTTTACAAGAACTCCCTGGAAATCCACCCGACCGCTGAAGCGCACACCTTTCTCGGCTGGACGTATCACTATCAAGGGAAAATCGAAGACGCAATCGCTGAATGCAAGCGGGCGATTGAGGTCGACCCTGATTTCGGCAATCCCTACAATGACATCGGCTCGTACTTAATCGCGCTCGGGCGTCACGACGAAGCGATTCCATGGCTCGAGCGCGCCATCGCTGCGCCGCGCTACGATCCGCGCCACTATCCCTACTTCAACTTGGGACGCGCGTATTACGCCAAGGGCATGATCAATCGCGCCCGGGAGTATTTCCAGGAAGCGCTTCGCATCGAACCGCGCTATGCCCTCGCTCGCCAGGCCGTCGAGAATATCCGCCGCATGGTGAACTGAGTTACGCTTTGCTTGCTTCCGCTGTGGCCGGCTTCACGATCTTGTCGTAAAGCCACATCAAGATCGTCGTGACGATTCCGATGGCGGAAATGACCCACCACATTTGTTGTGGCCGGTGAACCACTTCGCCGTAATAGTGCACCAGGTAACCGCCTAGCGGCCCGGCAATAAAATAGCCGATCGCAATTGGCAGAAACGCATAGCCCATGTAGAGCCCTTGCTGCCCCGGTGGCGCGAGACGTGAAATATATTCGTAATATCGCGACACCTGCGTGATTTCCCCAATGGCCACGCCGACCAGCGTCGCGACGAGCATCGGAACCGTGGGATGAATCGCTAGAAGAATCCACGCCAAGCTCGTGATCAAAAATCCCAGCGTCATCGTCGCAAATGCCGGCAGCTTTCGCGTCAGGTAAGTCACCAATATTTGGCAGGAAATGACAACGATTGGGTCCACCGAAAGCAGCAGGTCCACATCGGCGTTTGGATTGACGTATTTGCGGATGAAGAGCGGCACGGAGATGTATTGCTGCCAGAAAATGACGAAGAAGCCGGAGAAAATGAGCAGGAATATCACAAACCGCACGTTCGCGAGCACGACAAACATATTCTTGATGGCTTTGGTGACGCTTGCCACCTGTTGTTCGCCGGAGCGCGCTGGTTCTCGATAGAAGAAGAGCGTGGTCCAAAACATCAGAAAGACGCTGCACGCCGCAACGCGAAAAACGCTCTCAATGCCCCAGCCCAGTTGCTTTCGAACGAGCCACGCGATAATGGGCCCCAATGCCCCGCCGATGTTGACGAGCGTGTAGTAGATGGAATAGCCCAGCGAGCGAACGTTTTCCGCCGAGGCTCGCGCCGTCGTCCCCGCCACGCACGGTTTCACAACGCCGGGTCCCAGCGCGGGGATCATCAGGATCGCGAGAACGAGCCACTTGTCCGAGAGCGCGTGGCGCAAAGATTCCATCCAGGGCGCGGAAAGCGAGCCCAGCAGAAAATAGCCGACCGTCATCACCAGGTACGCAAACATGAGCGCACGCCGGAATCCGAACCGGTCCGCCAGTGTTCCGCCGAGAATAGGCAAGAACCAGACAACGAGGCCAAATGTGCCAATCAGCCCGCCGGTCAGCTCATTTGAGAAATGAAGTTGCTCGCTCAGATAAATGGCGAGGACGGCTGTGGTCGCGTAGTACGCGATTCGCTCGAAGATCTCGGTGAAATTCGCCACCCAGAACGCCGGCTCGAATCCCGAGCGAATCTCGCTCAAGCGCTGTGTGAAGCTCAACGTTCCTCCATGCCGCTCAACATTTCTCAGATTGGCCGGGATTGTAACATTTATGGCGCCCATAACCGCCTTTAGGTGTCGGCCTTTCTGGTGCTTACGAGCGTGTGTTAATATCGGTGGGTTTGGCGGTGCGTGTCATGCCGCCCGTAGCGAATGCCCACCTCAACGATGAAAGCGTTACGCAAGATGCGCCCCCAGCGCGGCGCGCAACTCGAATCGGTTCCCATTCCTACGTTAAGCCCCATTGAAGTTCTGGTTCGCGTGCGCGCGGCTTCGATCTGCGGCACGGACTTGCATATCTACGGCTGGGACCGCTGGTCCGCCTCGCGCATTCATCCTCCGATGACGTTCGGCCACGAATTCTGCGGCGTCGTCGAGAAGGTGGGCGAGGAAGTCACCTCGGTCAAACCGGGCGATTTCGTCAGCGCTGAGATGCACGTCAATTGCGGCCACTGCCGCCCGTGCCGGATGGGCCAGCCGCACGTTTGCCAGAATGTCAGAATTATCGGCATTGACGCGGACGGCTGCTTCGCCGAATTCGTGCGCATCCCGGTTCGAAACATCTGGAAAATTGACCCCGCGATCCCGGAGCACTACGCCGCGATCCTCGACCCGCTCGGCAATGCCGTGCACACCGTGCTGGCGGGAGAGATCGCCGCGCTCAACGTGGTTGTTACGGGTGCCGGCCCGATTGGCTTGATGGCCATTGCCGTAGCGCGCGCTTGCGGCTGCGCGCAGCTCTTTGCCACGGAGGTGAATCCGCATCGCCGCGAGCTTTCAAAGAAAATGGGCGCGGACGAGGCGTTCGACCCAAACGCAGGCGACGTGGTCGCGCGCGTCAAGGAAGCCACTGACGGCGCGGGTGCGGACGTCCTCCTTGAAATGAGCGGGAATCCCGCGGCCATTCACCAGGGATTCGAAATGCTGCGTCCCGGCGGGCGCGCATCGTTGCTGGGCATTCCCAAAGATCCGGTCACGTTCGATCTCGTCAACGACGTAATCTTCAAGGGCGCGACGGTTCAAGGCATCTACGGCCGGCGGATGTTCGAAACGTGGGTGCAGATGACGGCGCTCTTGAAACATGGCCGCTTGAACCTCGATCCTCTATTCAAGGAGCGCATGCCTCTTGAAAAGTTTGGCGACGCTTTCGCGCTTCTCGAATCCGGCCAGGCTGGTAAGATTCTCCTCTACCCCAACGGTTCGCCGAAGTAGCGCCCAACCATCATCCACGCATTGCTGGAGGAATCATGACAACCACCGCAGTCACACCGCAGCCGAAGCGATCTCAGCTTCAATATTTGCACGACGCTCTCGAAGACATGAAAGCGAAGCATCTGTATTTCCGCATGAAGGTTCTCGAGGGCGAACAAAAGCCGGTCGCCACGTTCGACGGCCAGGAAGTCATCAATCTGAGCTCGAATAATTATCTCGGTCTCACGACGCATCCGAAGTTGCGCCGCGCCGCCATTGATGCGATCCGCAAATTCGGAGTGGGCTCGGGCGCGGTCCGCTCCATCGCCGGCACGATGAAGATGCACATGGACCTCGAGGAACAGATCGCTCGATTCAAGAAAGTGGAAGCCTGCGTCGTATTTCAGTCGGGCTTCACCGCCAATGCCGGAACTGTTTCCGCAATCCTGGGTAAGGATGATTTGATCATCTCCGACGAGCTCAACCACGCCTCCATCATTGACGGCTGCCGCCTGTCCAAGGCGACGATTAAGGTCTTCAAGCATAAAGACTCGGCCGATTGCGAGCGCATTCTGAAGGAAACTGAAAACTGGAACGGCAAGAAGCTCCTCGTCTCCGACGGCGTATTTTCGATGGACGGCGACATTGCCGACCTGCCGGCCCTTTGTGACCTCGCCGAAAAATACAATTGCATCATGATGGTAGATGACGCCCATTCTTCCGGCGTCCTCGGCAATCGCGGGCGCGGCACAATCGACCATCACAACTGCCACGGCCGCGTGGACATTCAAGTGGGCACGCTCAGCAAGGCGATTGGCTCGATCGGTGGATACATCTGCGGTTCACGCGACTTGATCGAATTCCTTTACCAGCGCGGCCGCCCATTCCTTTTTTCCACTTCGCATCCGCCTTCGGTCGTAGCCACGTGCCAGGCTGCCTTCGAACTGCTGGATTCTGACGCGGGCGAGCGCCTTATCAAGAAGCTCTGGTCGAACACGAAGTTCTTCAAGCGCAAACTCAAGAAACTCGGTTTCAATACCGGCAAGAGCGAAACGCCGATTACACCGATTATGGTCGGCGACGCAGCCAAGGCGTTCGAATTCGGGCGGGAACTCTTTGCGGAGGGCGTCTTCGTAGGCGCGATCGGTTATCCGACGGTCCCGGAAGGCAAAGCGCGGCTGCGCGCCATCGTTACGGCGTCCCACAAGCGCTCGGACCTCGAACGCGCGCTGGAAATTTTCGCGCGCGTTGGCAAGAAACTCGCAATCATTTAGAAGAGACTGCCGGACATCAGGCCTGGACAGCCACGGGCGCTGGCGGCCGTACATTCCTGTAAATCGCGAGCACGATCGCGCCCAGCCCGCAAACGAGCACCACCGACGACACCATGGCGCCCACCCAGTGCGGGATCATCTCCAGGCCCCGGAGAATCGCCAGTCCCAGCGCCAGCCGCCCGATAGCAGAGGCGATTCCATGGCTGGTCCCCAGGAGTTTTTCGCCCAGCCAGCAGCCGACGAAAACCTGTGCGGCATACAGGGCAATCAAGTAGAGAAGCACCGTGGCGATTCCGACTCCGATGCCCACGATTGTAATGCAGACCAGGATGGCAACAATCGGAGTCGCAAACAGGAACAGGATTCCGAATCCGGTGGCCGCACCAAATCGATTGCAGGCGCTGGTTGCGTCGAAGAAAAATCCCGGTGCCAGCAGCAGCACCGCCAGTCCGAATAGAAAGCTCGCTCCCCACAAAAGTGTCCGGTGCCAGTAATAACGGGGAGATTTATAGTCCGACCCCTCCTTTTGGAGGGAGAACTCGATCGGGGATGCTAACTTCGCGCCGGAAGCTACTTCTGCCTCGTGGCGCCCTTCGTACTGTATTCTGCCCTTGATTTCCGCACTCGGGCCGATCGTTAGGGTTTTCGAATGAATCGTGGCGCGCCCGATCGATCCGCTGACCTCAAACGCACCCCCCGATACTGCCATGACGTCGCCGGCCACTTCTCCATCCAGCTGGGCGTTGCCGACTGCCAGCGTCATCGTGCCTCCCACCTTTCCCTTGTCGCCGAGCTCTACCTCCTCCCCTCCCACCATCACATTCTTGCCGACGACGCCGGTCAGAGTGATCGTCTCCGCCCACACGCGCACATTTCCATCCACCGTGCCGTTCACGCGAAGCTGGTTGCAGAAACACAGCACGTCGCCTCGCACGTGCCCGTCCACTGTGACGCTCCGTGAAAATACGGCGAGGTCCCCGTCCACATTGCCGTTGATCCGAATGGAATCGCCGGCTACGAACAGATCCGTCTTGATTTCCTCTCCCGAAGACAGCGTGTAGTTCGGAGTGCCATGCCGAACTTCCGCCGCAGCGGCCGCAGGCGGCAGCGCCAGCGCGCAGAGAACCGCGCTCATGACTACTGCGAACGTAGTCGCCCGCCGCAGGTGACGCCGCAGCAGCCAGATCACCACGGTCCCGAGTGTCGCCATCGCCAAGAATTCCATCAGACTTCGCATAGCGTCCCATCCTTTCCAGAAAGCGCCACTGAAGAAAAGCATTGTCAGAATATTCCCTTGTGTGAAACCGGCTTGCGCCGCCTGCGCGCGCCACGGATCGATGATGCTGCTCCAGAGCGTGTACGCACCTCCAGCGCCGAATCCGAATGTAGCGATCCATCCCCACGGCAAGTTGCCCCGCGCCGGCGCTTCCATCAAGCGCGCCGGAACGGATTCCTCGTCTTCGGCGATCGCTTGCCGCAGCCACACGCCTTCCATCTCGAGCGCGCGGAGCAGCTCGCGGCACTGGGCGCAGGAAGCGGCGTGTGCCTTTACTTCCTGCACATGCGCCGCGTCGAGTTGGCCCTCCAGAAGGAGCAGCGCGGTCATCTCATCGAAATGATTCACGGTTTACCCCCGGCAGCAGCGCCGCGAAGGTTTGCAGCGCCGGCTTCAGTCAATGCGTCGCGCAGCTGGTGCCGCGCGCGCAGCAGCAATACGCCCACAAACGCCCGGCGCACTCCCAGCGTTTCCGCGATTTCTTCGTAGCTCATATCTCCGTAATACCGCAGCACCAGCGCCATTCGCGCGCGATCGGGAAGCTTTCCCAGCACAGCGCGCACTTCCTTGCTCGTGTGCTCCGTCTGCAGGCGTTCGAGCTGATCCGGATCGGGATGCTCCAGGGGGAGCGTTTCAATATCGCCCGTTTCAAGGTCCTGGCGGATGCGCCGCCGCCGCAGCATGTCCCAGCAGTGATTGCTCGAAACTTTGTACAGCCACGCGGTGAACGGACGCGATGCGTCATACGTCCCGAGCTTTTGCCGCACCTTCATAAAAATTTCCGTCGTTGCATCCTCGGCGTCTTCCCGCGTCGGGAGCGCGCGCCGGCAGAACCGGAAGATCGCTGGAGCATATTGCCGATAGAGCTCGCCCCAGGCGTCTGCGTCGCCTGCCCGGACCTGGGACAGCACCTCGGTCAATTCCGCGGCGCTCATCTCTCCGATGGTCTTACGTCGCTCCATAACTTGATACGCACCACCCTCTGTGAATATTTCACAAGTGTTACAAACGGACGGGCTTATCCCCGCCGTGCCAGCAAGACAGTAGCAAATCTCGGATGGAATTTGGAACTCTTACGGAAAACAAAAGCGGCCCGGCCATCCGCCGTCGTCGCGGACCACCGAGCCGCCGTAACCCATTCTAAATCTTACGCTTCCGGGCCTAGAAGATGAACTTCGCCGCCAACTGGATGCCGCGCGGCCCGCCGCCTCCAAGGAACGGGTTGCCGATCCCCACATCCCCAGTCGCGACGATATGATAGTTCCCGTTGCCCACCTCGCGCCCGTTCACGGGCACGGATGCGAATCCACACCCACAGCTCGAGTTGATGTTGGCGGCGGGATCGGCGATAAACGCCGGCAGCAGTGGATTGGCGAAGTTCGGATGATTCAATAGGTTGAAAAACTCCGCTCGCAGTTGCAGCCGCAGCCGTTCCGTCAGCACTGTGTTCTTATAGAGCGCCAGGTCCCATTGCTTGTACGGCGGACCCACCAGCGCGTTACGCCCAAGGTTTCCATAGTGCCGAGTCCCCGGTACGCAATCCGTGGCCAACCCGCTGATCGTTCCCTTATTCGTGCAAGGCATGGCGAATGAGCTGAGCACGAGGAAATTTTTTGGATCGTGGTAGTTATAAATGATCGGGCCTACTACGTCCGGCCGGTCAAAGGCATCGCCTCCGCCGCTGTAATCGTCCTCTCCATTATAGTTCAGCGTAAATGGCTGGCCCGTCTGAATAGTCACGACGCTGTCCATTCCCCAGCCGTTCCTCAGTTTTTGCCATCCCCCGACCATGTGTGGCAGCTCGTAGCTTGCTACCCAGGTAAAGCGGCTCGGTATGTTGAAGTTTGACGGGCCTTTTTCGCCATTCGGATTTGTGCTGTCCTGCGGCTGCGCCGCATTCACCACGAAATCCTCGCCATCGCTCGAGTTGTCAATCGAGCGCGACCAAACGTAGTTCACAACGGAGCTGATTCCGTGGTAGTTGTTCACTCGCAAGCTGACCTGCAGCGAGTTGTAGTTCGACTTCCCAGTGGAATTTTCCTGGAAAATATACGTTGCGCCCGACGGGCTTCCAAAATTCCGCGGCACCCCGAAGTCGTTAATGCAATTGCATCCCAAATCAGCTGCGGTGACGGTGGCATTGCTCGGTTGATTGATGTCGAAGAACCGGAACAGCCGGTGCCCCTGCGACCCCACATAGCCCACTTGCAGCACCACCTTGTTCGTGATCTGCTGCTGAACGTTCAGGTTGTAATTTTCCATGTACGGCGTCTTGATATTCCGGTCCACCGCGAAGATGTCGCATTCCCCACAACCCGGCGTTCCGTAAATCGGGTTGTTCCGCGTGATGGAGCCCGTGAATGAAGCTTGCAGAATCGGGAAAGGTCCGATGTTGTTGTATGCCGGCCCCGGCGCATAAAACGTTGGGTACGGCAGATGGCCCAGGAACATGTCTTGCGAGAAAGCGTCAAAGAAGATTCCATAGCCGGTACGCACGATGGTCTTCCCTTTTCCAAACACGTCCCACGCAACGCTCGCGCGCGGCGCAAAATTCCTGTAGTTCGGCTTATAAAGATTCGAAATACCTCCTGGACCCACCGGCACAAGCTGGCCGAAATCGGCCGATCCTGGAGTCGTGTCGAAACTCGAGAACAGATGGTTCTTCTCTCCGACCACGCCGTTGTAGTCCCATCGCAGGCCGTAGTTCACCGAAATCCGGGAACTCATGTGGTAATTGTCCTGAACGTAAAAACCGAAGCCGTTCTCGAAGGTGTGGCGCAGCGTGTTCCCGGAATAATTGAATGCCTGATTCGGGTCTCCTTCCAGGAACTCTGTCAGGTCAGGGAACCGGATCCTCCCTCGCGAGTACTTCTCAAAGATTTGCTGAATGCTCGTACGGCGAAACTCTCCGCCGAACTTGAGCGCGTGCTTGCTCCGCGTCCATGCGAAACTGTCAACGAGTTGGTTGTTTGTGTCCACTCGATGTCGTGGATCTCCAGACGTAGCGCCCGGTTGAGCAAAGAAACTTGTGGCGCCCGATGGCGTCGCCGACACAAGAATGATTGGCAAGCCCGCGCCTGTGCAACTCTGCGCAACCCCCGGGGGCGCGGTCGGCACATTGCACAATCCCACCGTGCTGGGATCGAACCCTTGGTCCTGCGGGAAGAATCCCTCTGCGAACCGGTTCCACCCGTAACGCAGGTCGTTCACTTGTGTCGGCGAAAACACGTGCACATAGGAAAGCGAAACGAGTTGCACGCGCGTCGGCGTCACGGTATTGAACCCGGGAAGCTGCCCGCCCGACGCGTTCAGCGCCAGGGGGAACTGCTGCGTGCTGTCGCCAAAGAAATACCGCCCGGTCACGGTGTTGTTGGAGTTGAACGTGTGATCAATCTTTCCAATGAGGCTCGTCAGATTGTTGAGCGAGGGGGAGATTACTTGCGCGTTGGCGTTGTTCGGAGCATTCGGGCAACCCAGATCGTTGACCGTGTGCGGAGCCGAAGCAGTTCCAAAGGTTCCCGGAATGTTTGGCTTGGGCCAGGCGCTCAGCAAAGCATTCGTCACAGCATTGGGCGTGCCGCCCGCCGCAATAATTGCGTTATTGTCTGCGGTTACCTGTGCTGGGTCTGGGACGCAAGCCAGCGTCACTACGCCCACACCTTCCCGTTGGCCTTCATAGTCTGCGAAGAAGAATGTCTTGTCCTTGATGATCGGCCCGCCGAACGAACCTCCGAATTGATTATTGCGAAACGGCGCCTGGGGCTGGTCTGTCGTGTTGAAAAAATTTCGGGCATCCAGCGCGTTGTTGCGGAAATACTCGAAAGCGGTGCCGTGAAACGCGTTCGTTCCGCTTTTCGTCACGATGTTGACCACGGCTCCGCCGTTGCGCCCGTATTCCGGCTGGAAGTTCGATTCCACGCGCAATTCCGAAACGGCGTCGATGGGCAGAATCGCCGAAGGAGTGGCGAACACACCTCCTTGATTGATCGCCGGATCGTTCCGGTAGCCGTCGTTCATGTCCGTGCCGTCGAGCAGGTAATTGTTCGATCGTCCGCGCGCCCCGTTCATCGAAAACTCGCCAAACGATCCCGGCGAATCCGTGATCTGGTCGGGTGATCCCGCAACCCCGGGATTCAGAAAAATCAATTTCGTGTAGTCGCGCCCGTTGATCGGCAGATCCTTCACATTATCCTGCGTCAACGTTCCGCCCAGCGTGTCGTTGGTCGTTTCCACCTGCGGCAGTTCCTCGCCGGAGACGACCACTTGCTGGCTCACGGAGCCCGGTTTTAGCGTGGCGTCCACCACCTTTTGCGCCGCCACATCCACCATCACACCCGTCGTCACCGCCGCCTGAAATCCTTCTTTCTCGATCGTCACTCGGTAGGTTCCGATCTGCAGTTCGGGGACGTTGTACACGCCGGCCTCATTTGTTTGCGTTACGCGCTCGACGCCCGTATCCGCGTTGCGGATCGTGACCTTTGCTCCCGCCACGGACGCGCCCGTTGCATCCGTCACGATCCCCTGGATCGTGCCGCGAAACGCCTGCGCCCAGCTTGTCGTTGCGCTCAGGGCCATCACCAGCAACGCGGCGCAACTCCACAATGCCCATACACCCCACCGGCGAGAGTTCTTCATTATCATCTCCTCCAGGATTATCAAGGCTGGCAGGGGGCTCTGCAAATCGAACTTCGAATCATATCGAGTCCCCAAATCAACTGCCGCAGGCCCCCCGCCCGGCACCCCCAGTGCCGCTATACCTATATGCCTCAGGGCGATACGGAGTCAAGCGGAACAGTTGCCGTTGCGCCGAAACCGCCAAGCTGCCGCCTTTCTAGGCTCGGAGTGGCCCCAATCCTGGACTGAGCCGCGTCCGCCCGTTGCGCCACCAGCCTGATATACTTTCTTGCTTTACTCCTGGGAGCAGCCGAGCCAACCTCATGCCTGCCAAGACCTCCAAGCGCCTGTTCCTGGTGGACGCCATGGGCTACATCTTTCGCGCCTTCTTCGCTCCCATGGATCGTCTGCAAACCAAGGAAGGCGTGCCCACAAAAGTTCCTTATCTCTTCGCCACGATGATGCGCCGGTTGATGAATAACGAGAAGCTCCGGCCGGACTATCTCGCCGTCGTCTTCGATGTCTCGGCGCCCACTTTCCGCGACAAGCTTTTTGACGCCTACAAGGCTCAGCGCCCGCCCATGCCCCAGGATCTCTCCGTGCAAGTGCCTTACGTCCGCCGCTACTGCGACGCCATGCGCTTGCCCATCCTCGAATACCCGGGCTATGAAGCAGACGACGTGATCGGCACCCTCGCGCGCAAGGCAGCGGACAAAGACCTCGAGATTTTCATCGTCACAAGCGACAAGGACCTGATGCAGCTCGTCGGCGGGCCGGTGCGCCTGCTCAATCCTGCGAAGGGCGATCTCATCGTCGACGCGAAGAAAGTCGAAGAGCTGATGGGCGTGCCGCCGGACAAAGTTGCGGACGTCATGGCCTTGATGGGCGATTCGATTGACAACATTCCCGGAGCACGCGACCCCAATGAAAAACCGGCGCCCGGCGAGCGCCGCAAGGCCGGAATCGGCGAAGTGGGTGCCCGGCAATTGATTCAGGAGTTCGGCAGCGCCGAAGAAGTCCTGAAGAATGCCTCGAAAGTGAAGCGCGCGAACTATCGCGAGGCCCTCGAAAAATACGGCGACTTCGTCAGGCTCAGCAAGCAGCTTGCAACGATTCCAACCGACGCGCCCGTTCCTCTTTCGCTCGACGCGCTCAAAATCGGAGACCCCGACGTCGCCGCGTTGCGTGAGCTTTACGTCGAGCTGGGATTTACTTCCCTGCTGAAGGAATTGGCGCCGGTAGCCGACAATCGAAACACTCATTACGCGGCACTCGATTCACCCGAAGCCCTTCGGAAGTTTCTGGGCGCGATTCCGCGCGGCAAAGAAAGCTCTGTGTGGCTTTCTCTCGACGCCCAGGACCCGGATGAAGAAGGCTTCGGCTCGCGTGTTCTCGCGGTCGAAATCTCCACCAAGGAAGGCACAGCGCACACCATCGCGAATGATGTCGACGACAAGGCCCTGCAGGCCCTGAAACATTGGCTCGCCGATTCGGACCGCCCGAAAATCGTTCACGATCCGAAGCTGTTTCACCTTCTGGCCGGTCCCCAGGCGGGCGATGGCTGCACCGACATCCGCGGAATCAGCGACGCCACCATGCTGTACTCGTATCTCCTCCGGCCCACCACGGCGAATCACGCGTTCGCTGAAGTGGTGCTGCGTTCCCTGAACCTCACTCTTTCAGGCGCCGCCGGCGAGCGAGCCGATTTTTTGCTGCGCCTCGCGCCTATCCTGCGCGAGGAAATCGAAAAGCTGGGCGTCGAAAAACTCTATCGCGATATCGACCTGCCCCTTGCGCCTGTGCTTTGCCGGATGGAAGCCGCGGGCGTTCGCGTGGATCCCAAGGAGCTGGAAATCATCTCCGCGAAGTCGCAGGAGGAAATCGGCAAGCTCGAGAAACGAATCTACGAGCTCGCCGGCTTCGAATTCAACGTCAAGTCCACGCAGCAGCTTGCTGAAGTCCTCTTCGACCGGCTGAATCTCCAGCCGCCGCGCAAGATGCGCGCGAAGGTGCGCTCCACCGCAGCCGAAGTTCTCGAGGAGCTTGCGCTCGTCCACGAGCTTCCCAAGGCCGTGCTGGAACATCGCGAGCTTTCGAAGCTGAAAGCCACCTACGCCGACGTGCTGCCGCGCCTGATCCACCCCGCCACGGGCCGCCTTCACACGCGCTTCAACCAGACCGGGACGGCCACGGGCCGGCTCAGTTCGTCGAATCCGAACCTGCAAAATATTCCGATCCGTACGGAGCTCGGCCGCGAAATTCGCGCTGCGTTCATCGCTTCTCCCGGATGCCAGCTCCTGTCGGCGGACTACTCGCAGATTGAATTGCGCATCCTCGCGCATCTTTCCGAAGACCCGGTTCTCACCGAGGCATTCCGCCGCGGCGAAGACATCCATTCGCGCACGGCGCAGGAAGTTTTCGGCGTCGCGCCGTTCGCTCAAACGCACGAGCATCGCCGGGTCGCAAAAGTAATCAACTTCGGCGTCATTTATGGCCTTTCCGCGTTCGGCCTCGCGCAGAATCTTGGGATCGACACCAAAGAAGGTGCGAAATTCATCGCCGCTTATTTTGACCGTTATCGCGGCGTGAAAGCGTTCCTCGACCGCCAAATCGCGGAGACCCGCAAGACCGGCTGCACCACCACGATCTTCGGCCGCGTCCGGCCCATTCCGGAGATCAATTCGCCGCAGATTAATATGCGCGGCTTTGCCGAGCGCACCGCCATGAATACGCCGATGCAGGGCGCTGCCGCCGACCTCATCAAGCTTGCCATGATCGAGCTCGATCGCCGCTTGCCGGACGCCTTCGATTCCCGGATGATCCTTCAGGTGCACGACGAACTTCTATTCGAAGGTCCCGAGAAGGAAATTCCGCGCCTCACGAAACTCGTGAAAGAAGTGATGGAAGGTGTGTACTCATTGCGCGTGCCTCTGGTTGTCGAAACGAAGGTCGGTCCCAACTGGCGCGACATGAAGTAACGGTTCTGAGTCCGCTGTATCTCCGCGTACTCTGTGCTAATGTTTTACGCTGACGAAGAATGAGGTGAAGCGATGCAACATGCCGAAGGATTCTTGAACCTGGTGAGAGACGCGAAGAAACGAGTGAAGGAAGCAGACGCCGCGGAAATCAAGCAGCGGCTCGATGCTGGCGAAAAATTGATCATCGTGGACACGCGCGAAGACATCGAATGGGCCCGCGGCCACGTCGCCGGCGCAATTCACCTCGGCAAGGGGATCATCGAACGCGACATCGAGAACACCATTCCGGATAAGGAAGCGACCATCGTTCTTTATTGCGGCGGCGGTTTCCGCTCCGCTCTCGCCGCCGACAATATTCAGAAGATGGGCTACCGCAATGTGATTTCGATGGACGGCGGCTGGCGCGTCTGGACCGAATCAGGTTTCCCCGTAATCAAGGACTAGCGCCGTTCCCGTTCGCGTGGGCTGGCTGGGGCGGGTGGATTCGAACCACCACCGTCTGCATTAACAGTGCAGCGTCCTACCAATTGGACCACGCCCCAAGCCTGCCTATCGTATCACGCGCCTTCGCGACTTCCCCTCGACCGGGATGAAGGCGGAAATGTGCGACGGTGTGGCACGGCGTCCCTCTGATTGGACGACACCGCAACTTAGTCAACACAGTCCAGCAAGAGGTTACAAATTACGACCGGGGACGGATCTGTTCCGGCTTAGGCGGTGCATGTGGAGGCATGTTTGGAAGATTGACAAGAAGGACGTACCCCCGCCGCTAAATTATAGAGGGGGTAGTTGAAATATAAAGACGCGGCGGAGGTAGCCGGGGGAAGGAAGCCGGCCCAGCCCTCAATCCCCGAAGGGATCCTCGGCTTTCCTCCCCCTGACGCGGGAGCTAAAGGCACGTGAGAAACCAAAGCTAAGTTATTGAAAACACATGGGCCTCGGCCTTTGAGCCCGGTAAAAACTCCCAGCCGCCAGTAAAATTTCCGATAGGGTGATTCGTGTAGGTGGGGAATTCGAAAAGCTTCGCAGATTGCCACACTTCGAGGTATCTGAGATCAAGCGGCATTGGCAGGTCGCGCGCGCTGCTTGACCGTGACGCCATCGCTTGCTATGTTGATTGATTAGGCTGGGCTCATTCTACCCAGTGTATCGAGCGCCCTTCTGTGCAGCCCGCGGGCGTTCCCATTGACATGGGTCTAAAGAAAATCATTATCCGGGGCGCCCGGCAGCACAATCTCAAGAACATTCATCTGGAGATCCCGCGCAACACCCTCACGGTGATTACGGGCCTTTCCGGGTCGGGAAAATCCTCGCTCGCGTTCGATACTCTTTACGCCGAAGGACAGCGAAGATACGTCGAATCCCTCTCGGCTTACGCGCGGCAGTTCCTCGACCAGATGGAACGGCCGGAGGTGGATTCCATCGAAGGGCTATCGCCTTCGATTGCCATCGAGCAAAAGACCACCACGCGCTCGCCGCGCTCGACGGTGGGGACGATTACGGAAATCTACGATTATCTCCGCGTGGTTTACAGCGCGATTGGCACTCCGCACTGCCCGAAATGCGGAAAGCCCATCACACGCCAGTCCACCGAGCAGATCGTGCAGGCGGTGCTGGCGCTGAAACCCGAAGAGCGAATCATGGTCCTGGCGCCGGTGGTGCGGGGGCGCAAAGGCGAATACAAGAAGGAATTCGAGAAATACGCGAAAGAAGGGTACGTCCGCGCGCGCGTGGACGGCGACCTGGTGAATCTCGACGAGCCCATCCCGCTCGACCGGCGAAAAAATCACACGATTGAAATCGTGGTGGACCGGCTGCTGCTGAAGAATGGCATCGCGCAGCGCCTGGAACAATCCGTGGCCACGGCGCTGAAGCTCACGGGCGGCCTTGTCACCATCGCGGTGGTGGGCGGCGAGGAACACGTCTACTCCGAAAAACTGGCCTGCCCCGATTGCGGCGTTTCCGTGCCGCAGCTCGAGCCGCGTTCGTTCAGCTTCAATTCGCCCTACGGAGCCTGCCCGGAATGTCACGGCCTGGGATCGAAATACGATTTCGACCCGGCGAAGGTAATCGTGGATTGGTCGAAGCCTCTTTTCGAAGGAGGCCTCGGGCCGGGCGGAGGATCCGCCACGCTGCAGCGCACTCTTCGCCTTGCCGGCGCCGCCTATGCGTTTGATCTCGACGCGCCTTTTGAGAAACTGCCGCGCAAAGTTCAGAACCTCATCCTCAACGGCAATCCTTCGAATGGGAATGCCAGCAAGGAATTGAACTTCCAGGGAATTTTGGGGTTCCTCGAAAATAGCCTGGCGGAATCCAACTCCGACACGTACCGCGAATGGCTCACGCAATACATGTCTCCGGCGCGATGCCCTGCTTGCGACGAGCGGCGGTTGCGCCCGGAAAGCCTCGCCGTGAGGATTGCCGGGCTTTCGATTGCGGATTTTACCGCTCTGCCGCTTACCGGCGCGCGCCCCGCCGTGGACAAAATCCGCGCGCATCTTAACCTGCGCCAGCGGAAAATCGCCGGGCGCCCGCTCACGGAAATTGCCGAGCGGATCGATTTTCTTCTCGCGGTGGGGCTGGGCTATCTGACGCTGAACCGCTCCGCCGCCACGCTTTCGGGCGGGGAAGCGCAGCGTATCCGCTTGGCCACGCAGATCGGCTCGCGGCTGCGGGGCGTTCTGTACGTGCTCGACGAGCCTTCGATCGGCTTGCACGCGCGCGATAACGGGCGCCTTCTCAGCACGCTCGAGACGCTGCGCGATCTCGGCAACACAGTTCTCGTCGTCGAACACGACGAAGAAACGATTCGCCGCGCCAACTATGTCGTTGACCTCGGTCCCGGCGCGGGCAAGGCCGGCGGCTACCTGGTGGCATCCGGAGCACCCGCGGAAATCATGGCGAATCACGAATCGCTTACCGGGAAATACCTCTCGGGCCAGATGAGAATTCCAGTGCCGGAGAAGCGGCGCAGCCCGAATGGCAAGTCTCTAGCGATCCTCGGCGCGCACGGGAACAATCTGAAAAATATTGACGTTGCAATTCCGCTCGGCCTTCTCACGGTCATTACCGGAGTATCCGGCTCGGGGAAATCAACGCTTGTAAACGACATCCTCTATCGCGCGCTGGCCGCGAATCTCTACCGCTCGATGGAGAAACCCGGCGCGCACCGCGAGATCACGGGAATCGAGAACATCGACAAGGTGATTCAGATCGACCAGGCGCCCATCGGACGCACACCGCGGTCGAATCCCGCGACTTACACGGGAGTTTTCGCCCCTATTCGCGAGCTCTTCGCCATGCTCCCGGAATCGCGCGAGCGCGGCTACCGTCCCGGACGATTCAGCTTCAACGTCAAGGGCGGCCGCTGCGAGGCCTGCCAGGGCGATGGGCAGCGCCGCATCGAGATGAATTTCCTGCCCGACGTGTACGTCACGTGCGAAGTCTGCCGCGGCAAACGCTACAACGCGGAAACGCTCGGCGTTCGCTACAAGGGCTATTCGATATCCGACCTGCTTGATTTGCCCATCGAAGAAGCGCTCAAGACGATGGAGAATATTCCCGCCATCCATCAAAAGCTGCAGACCCTTGTGGATGTGGGGCTCGGGTATGTCCAGCTCGGCCAGTCGGCGACCTCTCTTTCGGGTGGCGAGGCGCAACGCACCAAACTCGCCCGCGAGCTTTCGAAGCGCCAGACGGGGCGCACACTCTATATTCTCGATGAGCCCACGACAGGCTTGCATTTCGACGACGTCAAGAAATTGCTGGACGTGCTCAACCGGCTGGTGGCGCTCGGCAATACCGTGGTAATCATCGAGCACCACATTGATGTAATCAAGCAAGCCGATTGGGTGATTGATCTCGGACCGGAAGGCGGCGAAGAAGGCGGCCGGATTGTCGCGCAGGGCACGCCCGAGCAGATCGCGCGCCACAAGAAATCCTATACGGGCCAGATTCTGGCCCGCACGTTGAACGGCTCGAATGGGAGCCGCGTGAGCGGAGCGTCATGAACGATTTCGAAGACCACAATCTCCCCGGGTTCGACCCTCTCGCCGCGCCTGATCCCTCTTTGCCTCCGGAGAGTGCGCACCCCAGCCCGCCGGGCGCGGACGGACAGGAATACCCTCCCGCCTCGGAGACGCTTTCCGACGACCTGCGCGTGCCCTGGGGCTGGCTGGATCTATTGCTGCTCGCCATTATTTACTTCGCGGGCGGAATCGCGCTCAGCAGGTTTCTGATCAAGGAGTTTGGGCTGTTCGGCGTAACGCGCGCACAGCTCCAGAAATCCGTGAGCGAACAGAGCTTTTTCTTCATTCTGGCGGAGGCTCTCCTGGATTTTGGGCTGCTCGCTTACCTCGCCGCTCAAATGCGGATTCGGTTCGGCTCTCCTTTCTGGCGGACGATCGGCTGGAAAAGGCTCGATACGGGGACCACTCCGCGAGGCGTCGCGTATCTGGGCCTGATAGCAGGCGGATTTCTTTTTTCCATCGTGATCCAGGTTGCTTCCGCCGCGTTTGGGACGAAGGCCAATCTGCCGATCGAGAATTTCTTCCAGGACCGCCGCAGCGCGCTTCTGCTGATGTTGATGGCCGTGCTCCTTGCCCCCGTGATCGAGGAAACGGTTTTTCGCGGCTATCTGTATCCGGTGTTGGCGCGAACCTTCGGAGTCACCGGCGGAGTACTCATCACTGGAACTCTCTTCGGACTTCTCCATTCGTTCCAGCTATGGGGCGGGTGGATGCAAATCGCGCTTCTTGTTGTCGTCGGGATTGTATTCACCTATGCGCGCGCCAGGTCGAAGACGGTGGTCGCCAGCTATTTGCTCCACGTCAGCTACAATTCCTTCATTTTTCTGGCGTTCCTTTTTGCATCGGATGGCTTCCGGAAACTTCCGGTGCACCCGTTGCATTGATGGACATCCCATGCACCGCGCCGGAATCAGCTAGAATAAACGGGCCGCGCACGCGGCTCCTGACAGGAGAACAACGTATTGCGCACCGTTGAACCCATCCGCTGGACGTCTGAAGGCGTCGTGATCCTCGACCAGACGAAGCTCCCCGGCGAAGTGATCTACCACACTTACACGGATTACCGGGATGTGGCGCGCGCAATCAAGTCCATGGTGATTCGCGGAGCGCCCGCGATCGGCGTGGCCGCGGCAATGGGTTTGGCACTCGGCGTAAAGAGTTCGAAAGCGACGGGCGTGGAAGGGCTGCGCGCCGAGTTTGCCGCGATGTGCGAGATGTTTGCGCAGACGCGGCCCACGGCCGTCGACCTCTTCTGGGCCATCGATCGCTTCAAGCGCCGCTTCGACGAACTTTCGCGCGAGGATTCTCCCGAGAGCAGCGTGGATCGCATCCGCGCGGGGCTCGTCGCGGAAGCGCAGAACGTGCATCAGGAGCGCCGCGAAGCAGACGAGCGCATCGGCCGCTATGGCGCGGAACTGCTCCCGAAAAGCTGCCGCGTGATGACGCAGTGCAACGCCGGCGCCCTCGCGACGGGCGGCATCGGTACCGCGCTGGGCGTGATTCGTATGGCCGTCGAAGGCGGCTATCGCATCGATGTCCTGGTGCCCGAAACGCGCCCGTACCTGCAGGGAGCGAGGCTGACCGCCTGGGAACTGAATCAGGATCGTATTCCGCTCACGCTCATCACCGACAACATGGTCGGTCATTTCCTGAAGACGGGCGGCGTGGGAGCAGTGGTTGTCGGCGCGGACCGCATCGCGCGAAACGGGGACACAGCCAACAAGATAGGCACCTACGGCATCGCGGTAATCGCCAAGGAAAACAAGGTGCCGTTCTATGTGGCTGCGCCGCTTTCGACGCTGGATCTCTCCCTGCCCACCGGCGAGCAAATTCCCATCGAAGAGCGATCGGAGGAGGAAGTGACGCATCTCCGCGGCATGCGCATTTCGCCTGACGTTCACGCGGCGCATCCGGCTTTTGACGTTACGCCTGCCCGCTTCATCACCGCGATCATCACCGAGCGCGGAGTCGCCCGCGCCCCCTTCGAAGATTCGTTTAGAAAGTGGGTGGAAGGGAGCGGGGTGTAGGGAACGTTGCCGCGCCCCAATTAGTCGCTACCCCTTCGCCCTTCGCCCCTACACCCTTCCCCCTATTCATATCTAAGCGCTTCCACAGGATTCAAGCGAGCTGCCTTCCAGGCGGGGTAGACTCCGAAGAAAACTCCGATCATCGCCGAAATGGAAAAGCCCATCAAAACCATGAAAGGCGAAATGGAAGTCGGCAGGCCGGAAAAAATCAACCGAACGGAAAGGCCCAGCGCGGAACCCAGCACGATTCCGATGACCCCGCCGATGGACGCGAGCGTTACCGCTTCCAGCAAAAACTGCATGAGAATATTAATCTGTCGCGCGCCGATGGCTTTTCGCACGCCGATTTCACGCGTCCTCTCCGTGACGCTGACCAGCATGATATTCATCACGCCGATGCCGCCCACCAGCAACGCCACCGAACCCACCGCGAACATCACCACAAAAATGCCGCCCGAAATTTGCTTCCATAGATCAATGAAGGCATCCGGCGTGAATATCGCGAAATCGTCTGGTTTGTCCGACGAAAGCCGCCGCATGCGGCGCAAATACTCGCGCACCTCATCCACAACCACGGGAACGTATTTCGCGTCCGTGGCCTTCACGAACAGCACGTAGTCGTGATATTCGGGATGCATTTTCTGCATCACTGTCAGCGGGACGATGGCAATGTTGTCCTCCGGATTCTTGCCGTTTCCGAATGCCTGTTTTTGTGGCGCGGTGACTCCGATGACGGTAAAGACCTGCCCTTCCAGAAGCACTTCCTTGCCGATCGGATCTTCGTCCGCTGGAAAAAGCGTTTCGGCCGTGTCGTGTCCCAGCACGGCCACCTGCGTGCGGTGCTCGAGATCCGTGTTGTTGAACCAGCGGCCGCGCTCGAGGTCCAGATCGAAAATGTCCGACACCGCGGGCGTGTTGCCCTGCAGGATCACATTCTTCGCGCGGATGTCGCCGCGGCGGACGTCGCTCGTGCCTGCGCCGAGCTCGGGATGAAAAATCCGCAAGGATGGCGCGGCCGTCTGCACAAACGGGAGCTTGGCCAGATCTTCGGCCCATTCGGCTTTCAGCTCTTTCCGCTGCAAAATTTCCGCCGGCAATCGTCCGAGCGTGGCCCAGGAAAACCGGTAGCAAATCACGATGTTCGAGCCCATCGCTTCGACGGACCCGATGACGTTCGAGTTCAGCCCGTTCACCACCGCGCTGATGGCGATCACCGTGCTAACTCCAATCACGATCCCCAGAATCGTAAGGAACGAGCGCAGCGGATTCCGGCGCAGCGCGTCGAACGCCAGTCCGACCGCTTCCTTTAGTTCGCCGAATCCACGTCTCTCGCGCACGTCCCTATCCCCCTGTCATTCCGACCGCAATGCCACCACCGGATCGAGCCGCGCCGCCTTCGACGCCGGATAGACGCCGAAGAACAGCCCCACGCCGGTGGCGACGATGAGTCCCATCACCACCGACCACACTTGAATCGAAGTGGGTAAATCCGTGGTCCACGTCACCAGCTTCGCCAGCAGAATTCCCAGCGCGATTCCCCACAATCCCCCAATCGCCGCGATGGTGGAAGACTCGATCAGGAACTGCAACCGGATATCGTTCTGCCGCGCGCCGAGGGATTTCCGGAGCCCGATCTCGCGCGTGCGTTCCGTAACCGAAACCAGCATGATGTTCATGATCACGATTCCACCGACCACCAGCGAGATGGAAGCGATCACGATGGTCACGCCGAAAAACGCGCCGCTGATGCTGCCCCACAGCGAAAGGAACGACTCGTTCGTCTCGATGGTGAAATCGTCCGGCGAGCTGTAAGCCACGTGGCGGCGGCTGCGCAGGATCAGGCGGACTTCGTCCATCGTCGGCTGCAGCGTTTTCGTTCCGCCCGATTTCGCCCAGATGCGGATGGAATCGTCGCTGCTGTAGGTCTTCTGGAAGGTCGTGATCGGAAATATGATCCAGGCGTCGCGCGACTGCCCCATCACGGAGCCAAGTTTCTTCCCCACGCCGATCACCTGGCATTGCGCGGTGTCCACGCGGATTTCCTTGCCGATCGGGTCGGAGGCTGGAAGCAGCTTGTCCGCAACGTCCCATCCAACCGTACACACCGGAGCGGACTGTGATACGTCGGTTTGATTGATGTGGCGCCCCGCCACCAGGTCGAGCTCGTAGATCAGCGGCATGTCCGGCGTCCAGCCGAGCACGTGCGCGTTCGATAGGTAATCCGTCCCGTACTTCACCTGCGCGTTCATGTGGTCGATGGACGCGCCCACTTCGGCGCAGCTCTTGCATGCGTCGCGAAGAGCCTCGTAATCGTCGAGCCGGAATTTCCGGCGCTTCTGCGTCTCCTGATACTCGTCGATGTTCGTGATGATGATCGGGCCGCGGCTTACCAAAAACACGTCCGCGCCGAGGTTGAAGATTTTTTCCGCGACGTAGCTATTCAAGCCGTTGACGATGCTGACCACGGCGATCACCGACATCACGCCAATCACCACGCCCAGCAGCGTCAGCACGCTCCGCAGCTTGTGCGCCCACAGGCTTCCCGTGGCGATGCGCACGGCTTCGCCCAGCGTCATGGTGGTTTTGCCTGGCATTTGCGTGATTCGGCTCCCATCCTAACATACGCGCGTAGAGCGCCCTCTGTTTCATCCGGCCACAGCCCGGGCAGATTGTGACGTCGCTGGGCCGGATCGAGTGGAAATTGCGAAGGGCAAAAGCACCACTGAAGGGCGCCGAAGTGTTACAATCGGGCCAATTTCAGCCGTGGGGAGCGGCCCATGGTTCGACTGACGATCATTCTCGTCTTCTGCGTGATTGGAGCGCTCTCTCCGAGCACCTCAGGCGCTTTGCAACTGGGAAACGAAGGGCCGGTCAATAGCGCGCGTTCGATCGCCGGAAACGTGTACTACGGAGATACTGGCCGACCGGCGGAACACGTTACCGTTCAATTGCTGAACTCGGAAGGATCGACGTATGCGCCCGCGACAACTACGGCGTCGGGCGGGTTTGAATTCCGGCCACTCCATCTTGGAACTTACGAAATCTCGATTGATGTTCAGGGCTACGAACCCGCCCATATTCCCGCGGAGCTCACATTCACATCCCTGCACGGCCTTGCTATTTACTTGAAGCCGCTCGCAGAGAACAAGCCTGGTGCAAAGGCCGGATCGGTTTCGGCGCACGAACTCTCGATGCCGCAGAAGGCGCGCGACCTGATGCTGTCCGGTAAGAAGAAGCTTTACCAGGATAAGGACGCCCCAGGCGGGCTCGAATATTTTCAGCAGGCTGTGTCGATCGCGCCGGATTACTACGAAGCGCACTACCAGATCGCGCTGGCATATCTCGCCCTTGGAAAGCCGGACGACGCAGAGATGAGTTTTCATAAATCGATTGACGTGAGCGGTGACAAATATGGCGAAGCCGACGTGGGCCTCGGCAAGGTCCTGCTCGACAGAGGCGATGCGCCGGATGCGGAGAAAACGCTTCGGCGCGGAATCGAGCTGAGCCCCAATTCCTCGCGGGGCTTTTACGAACTCGGCCGCGCGCAACTGAACGAAAATAAGATCGCGGATGCGGAGAAATCGGCCGAGCAAGCACGTTCTCTCGCGCCAGACTTCGCGGCGGTGTACCGGCTGCTCGCCAACATTCACATGCAACAGAAGAACTACGCCGCGCTGCTGCAGGATATCGACGCCTACGTGAACCTGGACCCCGACAGCCCTGCGGGAGTCCGCGCCAAACAGATGCGGGAACAGGTGCAGGAGAAACTCACGAAGGGAAAGCAGGCGTCATCGGTCGCATCCAAACCCTGACGCGCGGCCATGCCGTTAGCCAGCCGTTTCGGTTCACTTGATTTCATAACAACGTCGGTTCCCTCGACCAGGGGAAATGCCACGCCCACTCAGACACACCAGCGTACGCGACTTTGGACGGGTACCAGAGTTCACGCTGAGCCCGCGATCACGTAACTTCAGTTCCTGTTTGCTCAAGCTGATGGGTCACAAGATGACGGGACGCGTAGAGCCGAAGCTATTCGGAGGGTTCTTTTTCTCGGGCAGAAAGCAAGTGTTGTAAATGCTTGGCTTCGCATATCTGCGAAAGGTCCTCCCCTCGCGTGTTGCCACTTTCCTGGCAGTTCTCTCTTCAGGGCCGCAGGAAGCCTGAATCCGATCTGCTCGTTCTTGGTTCGCATACGCCGGACGCGGGCGACGCGGACGCAACAGGCGCGGCCAACGAGCAGGCAAAAAAGAAGGGCGCCCGCCGTGGCGGACGCCCTTCGAATCACAGCCGAACCGCCGAAGCGGCGCGGGTTAGAAGACGAGCTGCGCCTTCAACTGAATCAACCGCGGTGAAGCATCGCCGCCCAGGAACGAGCCGAGAATGCTGGTCGGCGGATTCACCATCGAGGTTGTGAACCCGAACAGGCCGCTTGAAATATTCGCGCTCGGGAAGTTGAAGTTCGGATGGTTGAAGAGATTGAAGAACTGCAATCCAACCTGCAATTCCCCGCGCTCCCAATGCGGGATCTTCGTCTTCTTCACGAAGCTGAAGTCCGTGTCGAAGTAATTCGGGCCGCGGAACAGGTTGCGCAAGCCCTGGTTTCCGAAGCCGGTTTCGTTGAACGACCCAACGAAATCAGCCGTGGAACGGCACGCCACGGGAGAGGCCGCAAAGAACACGCTCGCCTTGACGTTCGGGCACGAAAGGGCCACGTTGGGGTTGACGATGTTCGGCCAGAGCTGTGAGAAATAGTTACCGGTAGCACTAAGGAAACCGGAGAAACCAGTGTCATGGACGGTGAAAGGCAAGCCGCTCCGCGCGAAGATGGTGCCGGAAACCTGCCACCCATCCACGAGCGCGGCATAGCCGTGACCACGCAAAGCCTTCCGGACTGGAACTTCCCAAACGTAGTTGGCGTTGAAGTCGTGCCGGACGTCATAATCCGCCGGGCCGTAGTTGACTCTCAGATTGAACGGATCCTGAGGAGCCAGCGTACTGCCGCTGAACGAATTGAAGCCGCCATTGGACACTTCATCAAACGCGTGGCTGTAGGTGTAGTTCAACTGCAGCACACCCGCCCCACCCCAGCCGGAAAAGCGGTGCTTGTAGGAGGCTACAAGCCCATTGTAGTTGGATACGCCGGCCGACTCGACCTGGGTGATCTCGCCGAATTGCGGCTGTGGGGGAGATGCCGGAAGATCAGCTGGAACGAAATTAACACCATTTGCGTTCACAACGCCTGGTGGAAACACAACTTGAGAAGCATTCAAGGATGGATTGACAACCACTTCGTGAATCCCGTGGTTGCCATAGTATCCGATGTCAATCGAGTCGTTCGCGCCGAAAGACTTCTGGATCTGGAGGCTCCACTTCTGGTACTGCGGCCCGAAGTTGTGCCGTGTCGCCGTCACGATGCTAGGCGGAACAGCCACCGAATTTCCTCCGCTGTTAAACGCGGTATTGAACGCGGTGTTTGCAGCAGAAGCGCAGTCAATCAGGTCGCCTGCCTGATTGGGTGACAAGAATCCCGGGCAGGTCCCTGAAGTGCCGGCGAAGAACGCGTTCACGAGTGGCGGGTTGGTTGCCATATTATCCGCGATTTGGCCGGGGAAGGTATCGTAGAAGATTCCGACACCTCCGCGGACCACCAGGTTGGACTTCCACATTCCCGTCGCGGATCCGAAGGGCGACCAGGCAAAGCTGACTCGCGGTTCCCATTGGATGGCTTGGAAGTTAAAGAGTGCCTGGGAACGGCCAGTCTGAATCAGTGTGTTGTACGGTGCGCCTACGTTCGCCTCGGCTTGCCCGACACCACCCGCGAGCGTGGCGAAACAGCTGACGGCGCAATTGGGGTTCGAGTTGTGCTCCAACCGCAGCGCAGCGCTAAGGGTAAAGTTCGGCCTTACGCGCCAGTCATCCTGGACGTAGGCGCCGATGTTATTGATTCGGATCGGCAGGTCCTGGGATTGAGCGAAGTTCTTGAGGATGAACGAGCCGCCGCCGCCGCCGTTGAAGAAGTCCGAAAGTGAGCCCGGAACCTCGACGCCGTTTGTCAGGATGCCGGTGTCATGGTCGCTCACGTAGTCCCTGTGGAACTTGAAACCAACCTTCACGGTGTGATTCCCCAGGGTCTTGTTAATGTCGTCGCCGAACTGGATTTGCGACACGTTGCGACCCTGCGGGAACACGAACTGGATGACGTTGCCAAGGTCGTACAGCGATGCATCGCCGAAATTCAAGGTGTCCAGCTGTATCGGGATCAAGGCTTGCGATGCAGCGATATTGGGCGACTTGAAGATCGCCGAGTACCAAGTGGCGGCCATCAGGAACTGGTTGGTAAGTGTTGGACTGAACGTGTGGGTTTCGTTCAGTTGGCCCTGATACTCGGGCTGGTTGCTCGCGATGTTGAATGCCGAGTTGACCGGGTCCGTTGCCGTCGGCTGGATGCCCTGGTCGTATTGCATCCGGACGAACGCGCGGTCGTTCGGACCGACGTTCCAGTCCACGCGGCCTGCGACCTGCTTTTCCGGCGCGAAGTTAATTGGTGTCTCTTGAATAGCTTCTGTGCAATTGTTCGTAAAGCCAGGAATGGGCGCACCACCGCAGCCGGCACCTTGTGTCGCATTGGCCTGGTTCTTCACGGCATTCCAAAGATTAAACATGCCGACACCACTGCCGGGCACTGCGCTCACCCCAGGGCAGATACCCGCCAGGTTCTGGCAGTAGAAGGGAACAGAATTCTGCAGTCCGAGAGAGTTCAAGTTGGCGACTGTAGCAGCCTCGAATGCCTGGGTGGGGATGGTGATCGTTTGGGGAACCGGAATCAAAACCCGAAGGCCTTCCGTATTGGCGAAAAAGAACAGCTTGTCCTTAATGATCGGTCCGCCGAACGAAGCCGCCCACTGGTTCGCGTTGTTAAACGGCCTGCCTCCGCCCGTCAGCTTGGTGATGTAGTCGTTCGCGTCCATCGCGCGACCTGTCCAGTAGTACACGAGATTGCCGTGGAACTCGTTGCCGCCGGACTTCGTGATGTAGTTGACGTTGATACCCGCGAACGTCCCGTAACTGCCGGAATACCCATTCGTCACCACGTCTGCTTCCTGCATCTCGTTCGTGCCAAGAAGCAGGTTGGTGGCGCCCGAGTTGTTCAGGTTCAGGAACGGGTCGTTGTCGTCCATTCCATTGATCGTGAAGAGGTTTGAGGTAGCCGGCAAGCCGAACGCTTCGACGTTGCCGAATCCGCCTTGCGTATTCACGACCACGCCCGGCGCGATCTGCGCGATGGCGCTCAGGTCGTTGCCCGGGTTCGGGACGTTGGCAATTTGCTGCGATGACAGCGAACTGGCCGTGTCGCCGTTTTCCGTTTGGATCAGCGGCGCGGCTTCTGTCACTGTCACTGTCGTTTGTCCCGTACCCAGCGCAAGCTGGACGTCCGCCGTGAAGATTTGACCGGCGTTTGCCTGCACCTGGCGCGCCTGGCTCTGGAATCCACTCGCCGTCACGGTGAGGGTGTATGGTCCCGGCGCGAGCAGGTAGAAGCGGAAGGCGCCATCCTTGTTGGATTTCGTATCTTGCACAGAACCCTTTGCGTTGTCCTTCAGGTTAATCTTGGCATCCGGGACTACCGCGTTGCTCGGGTCTGTCACCACACCGGAGATATCGCCGGTTGTACTCGTCTGGGCTGCCAGTCGCGTGGAACCCAGCGACAGCACCACCAGGAGCGCGAACACGAACGCGCAAAAACGCTTCCAATTCATACAGCCTCCTAGGTTTTCAATTGAAGAAGTCAAAGACAACCCCCCCACCCCATAGAAAAACAGCACTAATCTCGGCTACCCAATTCGCACGTTGATGCCCAAGCCTGACAGTGAATTAAATGCAACAAAAATAAGTACTTATATCAATTCCAAAAACTGAAGTAAAGCAATAATCTTATTTTTCATATATGTAAATGCAAAGCTGTACGTTTACAGAGATTCTACAGAGATTTCACCTCGGAAGGTCACCGCCCACGGCTAGCCAAGGTTAGGGCGCCGGAGGTGCCATTCGGTCGCTCGCTGGAAATCCCGCGCGAAGCCGATGCAAGCGTCCTCATTCATGGGGCTGGCAACAAACTGGATCCCGGCGGGCAGGTTTTCTTTCGTGAATCCACATGGGACCGATAGGGCGGGCATCCCGGCGATGTTCGTGGCCGCGATCACGCTGTGCCTTTCGTCCGAATGCGCCCCCGTAGCATGAGTCGCCGCAGGCTTCTGTGGCGGCTTTTCAGTCGCGGCCTTGCCCGCTGGAGGCGCGTCAAAATCGGCATCCACGCGCGGCGCTGGGCGCAGCCGGCTGGGAGCGACAAGAACGTCGAATCTCGCGAACATTTTTTCCAGATCGGCTTGGATCTGCGTGCGCAGTCGGCATGCGCCGAGATAATCCGTTGCCGGAATCGAAAGCGCCGCCGTGAGCCCCACTTTCTGCGATCCGTCCTGGAGCTGCTGAAGTTTTTCGCTCTCGATCAGCGGCCGGAATATCGAGGCTGCTTCCGACGAGTAAATCGTCACGGCGACTGCCGTGTAGGGATAATCGGGCAGCTCCACATCCTCGAGTTTCGCGCCCAATCCCTTGAGAGTATCGAGCGCTGCGGCGAAAGCATGCTCCACTTCCGGATCGCCATCGGCTTTGAAATCCGGCCGCACCACGCCGATGCGCTTGCCTTCGAGCATCGGACGCCCTTCCACCACGCGCCTTGCGGGGCGCGGGATGTACGGCGTGCGGATGGACGATGTGTCGAGCGCGTCGTATCCGGCGATGGCTTCGAGCACCAGTCCGCAGTCCGATGCCGTGCGGCACATCGGGCCAAGCTTGTCCATCGTCCACGAAAGAGCCATGGCCCCGTAGCGGCTTACCCGGCCGTAGGTGGGGCGAAGTCCCGACACACCGGAAAACGCCGAAGGCGTAATGATCGACCCAAGCGTCTCGGACCCAATCGCAAATGCTACAAGTCCTGACGCCACGGCTGCGCCGGGCCCGCTCGAGCTGCCCCCCGCCCAATGGTTGAGATTGTAAGGACATCGCGAGGGTCCCTGCAGCGATGCCGAAGCGCTCGAGTATCCTCCGCCTCCGGCGAGTTCAATCATGGCGAGCTTGGCCACCAGAATCGCGCCCGCTTCGTACAACTTGCGGATCACCGTCGCGTCGAAATCAAACACCTGGTCCTTGAACGGTTGCGCCCCCCATGTCGTCGGGATTTTCTTGGTAGCCAGGAGGTCCTTGGCGCCGTAGGGAATGCCGTGCAGCGGGCCGCGGTATTTTCCCGCCGCAATTTCCTTCTCCGCTTGTTTGGCCTGCTGAAGCGCGAGATCCCTTGTGATTCTGGCAACCGCGCCAAGCTTCGGTCCAAACTTCTCGAGCCGCGCCAGGTACGACTCCGTCAGCTCGACGGGGCCAATCTTGCGCGCTTTGATGCGCGTGCCCAGTTCGCGGACGCTCAGGTACAGGGTGTCCTCAGGCAGCATCCATCAATCCTTTCTATCCTTTGCCGCATTTACCGGCGGTGCATGCCGGGCCGTGCGAACGCTGAACACGAAGGCAGGCTCCAGGCCATACGGAAGCGTACGGGCGCGCATCCCTGCGAGTTGCTCGTCTCGCTTCGCCACTGCCTCTCGAACCTTGCCCTCTTGTTCGGCCGAAAGAACCTGCTTTGGCGCTGGCTTTGTCTCCGGCGATTGGCTCTGCGGCTCCCGCGCCGCGGAAATGCCCGCCAGCGGCGAAACCGCTGCCCCGAGTACCGCGAGCCGATTGAATTCCCGGCGGCTGATTCGCGTCATGACCGTTCCTCCTCGCTTGTCCCAATCTGCGCGCTGGAGCTTACCGCAGATGCCGCTGGATTTGTAGCCGGCAGTGCGCGTCGTGACCTTGTTCGTGCAACCCCGCCCTGATCTCCCATTACCGGATGAAACACGGCACCTGCCTCCTTCTCACAAATCTTCGCGCGGGCACGTTATTGTGGTAGCTACGGCGGAGCCAACCTTCCGGGAGACTGCTGTGAGTCGCATCTGGAAAGCGCTGAAAGAAGCGGAGCAGGAAAAATCGCGCGCTGACACGCACCCGCGTCCCCCAGAGGACGAGCAACTGCCGCACGCGCGCCTTCAAGCCCTTCTGGAAAGGGCGCACTCCATCGCCAACGCGCGAGAGGATTTCGTCGAGAGGAATCGGCCGGACCGCCGCAAGAGCCGCCGCCACGAACGTCGCGTTCCCTTGCTCATCTATGGCTCCGACCCGGAGAAGCAGCCATTCCACGAAGAAGCCGATACCCTCGACGTGAACGACAGCGGCTGTTCGCTCGCGCTCGAGAGCGAAGTGATGCCCGAGCAGCGCCTCTACTTGATCAACGCGCGCAATCAAGCTCTCGAGTGCCGCGTCGTGCAGGTCGGCAAGCGCATCCGAGGCAAAGTCCGCGTCGCTTTGGAGTTAATTGAACCGTCCCCGCACTTCTGGCGCGCAAACTAGCAGCTCCTGCGCCTCGTATAGTATTGATTTAATGTCCTTTACAATCCCTCCGAAAAATTGGAGGCGGATTGTAACCGAAACCCATGGATTTGCATCTAAGGGGTATGGCTACCAGGAAAATTCAAGGGCAAGGACGGTTGATCCCGGCGCTGCCCACCGGCATTCAGTATCGCGTCAGTTATGGCATTCATATCGCGCCTGATATCAAGCAACATGGCAGAGGCATGCGCCCTGTCCGCTGGACGAAATGCTCTGTGCGTCCCGCAGGTGCACACCGCATCCCCAATGGGGATTACTTTCTCCATGCGGACGAAGGCGGCGTGTACCAGATGAGGTGCACCGGCACTGCCTGGCAATATCTCGCCGCGGCATAACGCGCGCTGCTGTTCATTCATGTTGACCTCGTAAACCGCTGAGCGGTTCCATCCGCTCGGCGGTTTTTTTTGGTGTGGTCTTATCCCCTGTTTTGCCGGATCGGCGTTGTTGTTGCGATTAGAAAAAATGATGTCCCTTGTTTTGAGGAGCTTAACGAGGTGTCTAATAATGGAATGTTGCGATTAGAAATTAGAGGTTCGATGTTGGAAGTTAGAGGCTGGACTTCTGCCACGGAGGCACCGAGACACGCAGAGTCCCATGCGTTGGATTCGCCGTCGGCCATCTAGGGTCTCCTTGGGCGCAAAGGGCGCGCCAGCTTCGTGTTACGGACACACATGTGCGGTGGCGCCGGAGCCTGGCACGCGTGCGCAGGCACACCTCGGCGCAGCCCGGAAACCCGGGCGGGCACAAATCGAGTATTTAGTTTATTTGAGTGTTTAACAGTATAACATAGGTAACAGGAAAGTCAAGGGGAAAAGCCGGAAGGTGGCGTAAACATTTTGTGTAAATTCCGAATCGTGTCCTGAGGTCGCGATCTTTGTTGATTTCCACTGCATCGTTCATGGTGCCCAAGGCTGAGCGTCGCCCTAGATTCCGCAACCCGCGCCACACCAGGCACGGAATAGCCAGGATCAGAAGCAGCACTCCTACTGCCCGGACCACAAGTGCGATATTGAAGGGACAAGGGCTGGGCACAGGCAGGGCAAAGCGGCGTCAAGCCGCCGCACTCCACATACATCGCGACGGCAGGGGGAAAGGGAGCACTGCCGGCAGGTTCTTCGCACACGGCTCGGGCGTGCCGGTGGAGATTTCAGATTTGAAATTGGAGATTTGAGAGAAGGCAGAAGCAGATTCCTCGGAATGGCAGCGGCGGAGGAAGGCAAGCAGTCAGGACCGACTCTCTGCCACGAATCCGGCCGGAGGGGTTTTCGTGCGCGGCTCCGGCGTGCGGGTGGAGATTTCAGATTTGAAATTGGAGATTTTTGAGAGAGGTCACAGCAGAAGAACGCTTTCCTCAGGGGCTGAAGCCCATTTCATTTTCAGCCTCTATGTCGGAGCCCTTCGGCGAGTGCCTCAGGGTAAACTGAAAGCTCCGACGCCCTACGGAGATGTTTCGCGCGGGTAGACGTTGATGGCGGCAGGGTCAATCTCGAATCGCAGGACCCAATCACTCGGCACGTTGCGGCCGTCCATTTTCGCGGGCGCAAATTTCCAAAGTTGCGCGGCTTTCAACGCCAGGGCGGCAAAATACTGGCTTGGGCCGGGAGAATCGAACGCTGCCTGGGTCACGCTTCCCGATGCATCCACGTGAACTTTGACGCTGATCCTGACCTTGCCTTGAATCGTGTCTCTGGCCTTCTGCGGCGCGTCGGGCAGGACTTGATGAACGATTCTGCCGCGCACAAGACCGCTGCTGGATGTTGGAGCCGGCGCCGCGGATCGAACCGGAGATGGCGACGGAACGGGATTGCTGCTGGCGGCCGGGCTTTTCTCATTTGGGCTTTTCTCATTGGTCCTTTTCTCATTGGACTTCTGCGCGACGTGAGGCGCCGGAGGCGGCACGGCCTGTTGCGGGTGCCTCTGAACGGGCGGCTGGCTTGATTGAACGGGTGATTGAAGGGGCGCGGCCGCGGGGGCGGGCTGATTCTGCGCGTGGCGCCGGAAAAGGCGCGGACCTGCGAGGATGGCCACCAGCGCCAGAGCAGCCAACACCAGACCGGCCAGCACCAGACCAGCTAACTTCAGACCAGCCGGCACCAGACCAGCCGGCATCAGACCAGCCAATGGCGCGCCAATGGCGCGGCGGTTGGCGAACGAGGTTTGCGGGCCTGGAGCTATCTGCCTCGGCGGCGCGGGCGAATTCCCTCCGAGGCGCGCGGCGATGTCCGCAACGGTCCAGCGCATTTGCGGGTCGCGGCGCAAGCAATGGCGGATCAAATCGGCAAACTCCTCCGGCAGGGTGGATGGCAGCGCCGCTTCCCCCTGGTTGGTTCTCTCCCACACCGGCAAGCGCTGGGTCAACGATTCGGCCAGCGTCATGCCCAGCGACCAAACATCGCCGGCCGGTGAAATTCTTCCGCCGGCCGCTTCGGGGGGATCGTAGGCGCCGGGCTTCATGCTGCCGGCCGATTCGCCGATGCGGCAAAGTCCATCGCTCGAGATTTTCAGGAGATCATCTTCGGCCATGATGTTCGCGGGTTTCAGGCGGCAATGAACGAAGCCCTTGGCGTGAACGTAGGCGAGCGCGTCCACCACCGGCCCGAGAAGCGCGCGCGCTTCGGCGGGCGCAAGCGGCCTGCGCTTAACCACCACGGACAAATTCTCCTCGGCGTATTCCATCACCACGAAGAGCATCGGCTTGTCGTCCAGCTCGCAGCGTCCCATGTCGAGGAGGCGGATCAAGTGAGGATGAGAAAGTTTGGCGACCTGTTTCCAGCGGGCGATTTGAGCGGCGGCGTCCACCGAATCGGCGGGGAGCAGCTTGATTGCGGCTTTCGGAACTTCCTGCCCATCGTAGTCCACGAGAAAAATGGAACTGCGTTCACTTCCACCCACGAACTGGCCAAGGCGGAATTTCCCGGCGATGACTTGGCCTATCTGTTTTGTCCCGGCCTCGCTCATTGGATCCCCCTGCATTTTCGTCGAGCGCCAGCCCGGCGGCATCGTGCCCGAGCGGTGACGCTCGATTTTCCATGGAATCGAACTTGTTGCGCTTGAGATCGGACTCGGCGTTTCGCTTTCCTGCGTACCAGGCTGGGTAGGTGCCGGTTGCAGAGGGCGGTATTCGCGTGCTCCGGTCCCTCTGGCAGTACATTTTGCAACATTTTGGCTGGACTCGCGCGGGAACTAATCTGGGCGTTGCCCAATCACACCCCTCTCGATGGCTTCCGACAAGATTTGAGAGAAAAGGCCACAGCAGAAGAACACTTTCCTCAGGGGCTGAAGCCCGTAGTATTTTCAGCCTTTTATGTCGGAGCTAAAAGCTCCGACCCCCTAAGTGCGCGGCTCCGGCAGGGAGCCGGGATATTTCAGATTTGAAATTGGAGAATTGAGAGAAAAGGCCGCAGCGGAAGAACGCTTTCCTCAGGGGCTGAAGCCCATTTTATTTTCAACTTTTATGTCGGAGCTAAAGGCTCCGACCCCCTAAGCATGAAAACTTACAATAATCTTTATCCCCCGCCCGACATCTAATATAGAAATCGAATTCATTGATGCATAGGAGCGATAGATGAGCGATAAGACTCAGAAACGGTATCTCTTCGCGAGCGATTTCGACCAGACCCTGACGTTCAACGACACCGGCTACGTGCTGAGCGAGCTGGTGGGAATTGCGCCGGAGGAGTTCAAACGCAAGGCGGCGGGGATGGCCAAGCTCAATCTGGTCCAGCAGGGCGCGGAACTGGCGTACCTGCTGCTGCACGATCCGGAATTCCACACGCGCGTGCGGCAGGAGCATCTGTTCGAGGCGGGCAAACGCATCCGGCTGAGAGAGAATATCGAACTGCTGTACCAGATCCTCGATCACGGAATCGAGGGGCACCATTTCGACTTTTACATTCTGTCGGCGGCGCCGGTGGAGGTGATCCGGGCGGCGCTCGAGGGAATCGTGCCGCCGGATCATATCTATGGGACGGAGTTCCGCTACCACGCGTCGGGAGAAATCGACACGATCACGCGAGCGACCGCGGGATACGGGAAAGTGGCGGTGCTCGACCAGTTGCAGGCCACTTTGCAGGTGGGACCGCACAACATCATTTACGCGGGCGACGGCAGTTCGGACGTGCACGTGATGCTGCACGTGAACGCGCGCGATGGCTTCACGATCGCGGTATCGGAAACGCGGCACGTGACGCAGATCGCGAAGCGCACGGTGCTGGCCGCCGACGCACTGGCCGTGCTAGTGCCGATTCTGGAGAACATGCTGGGCTGGACGCGGCCTCAACTGCGCGAGTTTTTCGAGTCGCACGGATTCCTGATCCAGGAATGGGACCAAATGCGCACCGACTGGCTGACGATCCGGCCGGCCGGCGCCACGTGGTCGGCAGCGGGGAGCACTGAATAGTGTAAGAGAGATCCTTCGGGCGCAGCGCTTCGCGGCCCTCAGGATGACGATGCTGATTGCATCGTCAGAGAGAGCTCGGGAGGAACTCTTCGCGGCCCTGATGAGGATGCTGAGCGCATCGTCAAAACGTGTTGACATTTGGCGCGTGGATGCGTAGGATTGGGGTTCGTCTGTAGTCCTTCCAGCTGGCCTGGGAGTACCTGCTCTTTGACAATCGGATGATACAAGCCAGAACCCGTTTGGTTTTACGTCTGTTTCGGGTGTACCGAAACAGATGTATTTTGAGGAAATCCCTTTGATCGCTTAGGCGGTCCGAGGGTGAAAACCGAGCGATTTACAGTTCGTTCCCGTCCGTGAAGGCCCGATGAAAATCGGAACTGTTCACGGCCGGGGCATCAGGTTTCAAACGAGAGTTTGATCCTGGCTCAGAGCGAACGCTGGCGGCGTGCTTAACACATGCAAGTCGAACGCGCAGCATTCTGTAGCAATACAGGGTGTGGGCGCGTGGCGAACGGGTGCGTAACACGTGGATAACCTTCCTTCAGGTGGGGAATAACCCAGTGAAAATTGGGCTAATACCGCATAACATCGCGATGAGACATCTTGTTGCGTTCAAAGGCGCAAGTCGCCGGAAGAGGGATCCGCGGCCGATTAGCTTGTTGGCGAGGTAATGGCTCACCAAGGCATTGATCGGTAGCCGGACTGAGAGGTTGGCCGGCCACACTGGAACTGAGACACGGTCCAGACTCCTACGGGAGGCAGCAGTGGGGAATCTTGCGCAATGGGCGAAAGCCTGACGCAGCAACGCCGCGTGGGGGATGAAGCTTCTCGGAGTGTAAACCCCTTTCGACCCGGAAGAAAATCCGCAAGGATTTGACGGTACGGGTATAAGAAGCCCCGGCTAACTACGTGCCAGCAGCCGCGGTAAAACGTAGGGGGCCAGCGTTGCTCGGAATTACTGGGCGTAAAGGGTCCGTAGGCGGTGTGGCAAGTCGGTAGTGAAATCTCTGGGCTTAACTCAGAGGCTGCTGCCGAAACTGCTGTGCTAGAGTGCGAGAGAGGCGAGTGGAATTACGGGTGTAGCGGTGAAATGCGTAGATATCCGTAGGAACATCCGAGGCGAAGGCGGCTCGCTGGATCGCAACTGACGCTGAGGGACGAAAGCTAGGGGAGCAAACAGGATTAGATACCCTGGTAGTCCTAGCCCTAAACCATCAGGACTTGGGGTTTGCCCTGTACGGGGCAAGTCCCGTAGCTAACGCGTTAAGTCCTGCGCCTGGGGAGTACGGTCGCAAGGCTGAAACTCAAAGGAATTGACGGGGGCCCGCACAAGCGGTGGAACATGTGGTTCAATTCGACGCAACGCGAAGAACCTTACCTGGGCTTGAACCGCACAGGACCATCTTTGGAAACAGAGACTTCCCGCAAGGGACCTGTGTAGAGGTGCTGCATGGCTGTCGTCAGCTCGTGCCGTGAGGTGTTGGGTTAAGTCCCGCAACGAGCGCAACCCTTACTCATAGTTGCTACCCGCAAGGGAGAACTCTATGAGGACTGCTCCGGATAACGGAGAGGAAGGTGGGGATGAGGTCAAGTCAGCATGGCCTTTATGTCCAGGGCTACACACGTGTTACAATGCGCGCCACAAAGCGTCGCGAACCCGCGAGGGGGAGCTAATCGCAAAAAAGCGCGCTCAGTTCGGATTGCAGTCTGCAACTCGACTGCATGAAGCCGGAATCGCTAGTAATGGCGCATCAGAACGGCGCCGTGAATACGTTCCCGGGCCTTGTACACACCGCCCGTCACATCACGAAAGTGGGCTGTACTAGAAATCGTCGTGCCAACCGCAAGGAGGCAGACGCTCAAGGTATGACTCATGATTGGGGTGAAGTCGTAACAAGGTAGCCGTAGGAGAACCTGCGGCTGGATCACCTCCTTTCTAAAAGAAAAGGGAGTACGACCCGTCTTTTTGGCGGGTACGGCTCTCCATCCCGGTTCTCACGACCCGGGACGTTCGGCACTCAGGCCGGATGGGTTCTGGCCTGTCTCATCCGATCTTCTCTGCGGCGCAAAGGCCAAAGAGAGTCATAAGAGCAATCAGACAAACGCAGCCCCGGTTCGATGTCAATCGAGCCGGGGCTT
>CAVPUS010000030.1:0-323443 GCA_963709005.1 uncultured Acidobacteriota bacterium | reverse complement strand
TCTTCGGAGATATCGACGAAGCGCATTCCCGCTTCCCGCTTCGATTCGCTGATCCACGCAACCTCTCCGCTCGCCTCGATCCAATCGCTCGAGCCCGGCAGCTGAAATCGCATCAAGGGCAGACAATCGTCCGGCAAAGGCTCCGCTGCAGTCAGAACGAGCCCGCCCTCGCTGATATTCAAAATGATGCCGCCGTTGCTTTCGCCGATCTCGACGTAAGCCAAAGCTATGTCTTGCCTGCGAGCGTGGAGGCGCCGTTCAGCGATGCCGAGAGTACATCCTGCGTCTTGTGGCCTATCCGACATGCGTTTTTCTTGCCGATGTCAAGTTCGTCTAAAGAACGTGATCTTGTTGCAATTATATGCCCGGCTTAATCGCTCTTCAAGGGCGACGCGCGACAGGCAGAAGTCGCCAAGTCCCAGATCCCGGCATCTCAAATCTATGCATTAGCGTCGCACAAGGCTTACTTGGTCAAGCCACGTTTCGCCTTTGATTCGATTGTCGAGTTTCTTGCTTGCGGGCCGGGCTACTCGGACGACAAGCAAGTGTGTATCGGGTCCCGTGTCAAAATCAATGCGTTCCAAGGACCATTCGGAATTGCCGACGACGCCGGACGTGTTTAGGAATAATTTGCCCATATCGTACGCGTCGAATACTTCCATCCTGGGTCCGGAATCGGTAGTGACCCCCTCAGCGCGCATGTGCGCGGAAAGCTCGTACCTCGAACTGGGCTCGACGAGCGCATATTGAAGCACGTCACCGTAAGCGATGTTGCGCGTTCCGTCGAATTCGATGCGCAGCGAGTGCACGCCGTCAAAATGATTCAATGAATCGACGCTTACGACCACTCCCTCCACGGGCATAACTCGCCAGTCGAGTCCTCCGTTGAGGATTTCGAATTCAAAACTTCCATTCGTTATTCGATCGCCGGCCGACTCACCCGGATGAATCCGGTCAGGAAAGCGCGTGCCCAGCGCAGACCACGCCTCCGCTAGAGCAGTCGTCTCGCGATGCTGGATGAGACCATCAAGATAAGAAAACGCCTGGCGGAGGTCGAAAGCCAGATTCAGTTGCAGCAAGCGGCCCCAAGCCTGCTCCGCGGCGTCCAATCTTCTCATTTGAATTTGAAACTGCATGTACTCGAAGAAAACACTCGCGCGCGGCGGCAGCACCTTGTCGAGAATCGCCTCGTTATCCCGCGTCGCGCTCGTGGCGAGCGCAAACACTGGTTGGGATGCCACGCTATCGCCGAGCAAGACCTTTTGCAGAGTGCGAAGCCCCTCCGGTACTTTGCCCGCGCGCACGTAGAAATTCGCGAGTCTCCAGTTGATGTCCGGCGATTCGGGAGAGAGTTGCGCGGCCCGTTCGAAGGCATGCAGAGCATCGCCGGAACGGCCCGCGCCTTCGTATGCCGCCCCCAAATCGGCCCAGTATTGAGCATTTTCTGGGCTCAATCGCACAGCTGTCTTGTGAAGCTCGATGATCTGTGTGGGGTTTGCGTTATCGGAAAATAGACGCGTGAGCGTCCCTAGAGCGTCGAAGTACTCAGGATTGCGGGGATCCCACTCGATGGCGGTTTGAATCGCCTGGGGCGATTTCTGACGAAAGTACCATGCACCCATTGCTTGTCTGAATGTTTGATACGCGCAAAAGGCGATTCCAATCAGCAAGGAAGCCCGAATTGCGTAACGAATCCAGCGTTTGTCGCTCATCTGCCGCCGCACGAAGCGTAAAGTAGCTTGCGGCGCTCATCATATATGAAAACAAAAGCAGGTTTAATTTACTTAGGCGTAGGCTCACTCACGACATTCGCCTGTTTGCTGATCATGGCAACGCCAGCGCGGTTTGCTTGTACTATCGCTGTCTCGGTGGGTCATTTCTTGCGAAACGAACTAATATATGTTGCGTGCATTCAATGAGGCAGAATCCTTGCCCCCGCATCATTATGTGCTTATTGAGTCCTGAATTGACGCGCTGAAGGTGTTCGCGAGTCCGCTGCGCAATCTGTAAGAATTGCTTCCGGAGTTCGCAGGCGACGAAGTGTTCCGCAGTTCGCTTTTCAGTACCCACCCGCAATCCGCTTACGCAGGTAATCTGCACGGCAAGCCGGACAGCACTAGTTTTGTGAATCAGGCGAGCTTCTCGCGAAGGGCGCGGCGATCGAGTTCGTGTTCCCAGCGCGCGATCACGACCGTGGCAACACCGTTGCCAATCACATTAACCGTCGCGCGGAACATGCTCATGAAGCGATCGATACCAAGGATCAGCGCCATCCCGGCAACCGGGATCGTGGGGATCACCGCGAGAGTCCCCACCAGAGCGATAAAGGAAGCCCCTTGGACTCCGCTTGCGCCCTTCGAAGTCAAGGTTGCCACCGCAAAAATGCTGAACTGCTGTATCAGCGTCAAGTGAGTATTGGTCGCTTGAGCTACGAACAGCGCAGCCAGCGTCATATAGAGACTCGAGCCATCCGTATTGAACGTGTAGCCAGTCGGGACGACCAAGCCCACGAGCGACTTTGAACAGCCGATCCGTTCAAGTTTTTCCATCAGTGTCGGCAGCGTCGGCTCGGAGGAGCTCAACGCCAGGCAAAGAAGGACTTCTTCCTTTATGTAGATCAGAAATCGGAAGATGCTGAAACCGGCAGCACGGGCGATGATGCCAAGCACAATCAGCACGAACAGGATTGAAGTGATCCAGAACGTTCCAATCAGTTTCGCGAGCGGACCAAGAGACGCAATGCCAAACTTACCGATGGTGAATGCCATCGCTCCAAACGCGCCGATCGGGGCGAGGCGCATCAAAATATTCACGATGCTAAACACAGCTCGCGTAAGCGCGTCGATCAGAACCACCAGCGGTTTCGCACGTTCGCCTGCCAAGGACAGTGCAAATCCAAAGAGCACCGCAACGAGGACGACCTGAAGGATGTCTCCCTTGGCAAAAGCGTCGACCACAGTAGTTGGAATAATGTGCAGCAGAAATTCGGTGACGTTCTGCCCTTTTGCTGCGCCTGCGTAGTCCGCCACCGCCTTGGCGTCAAGGCTTCCCGGATTCACATTGAATCCTGCGCCTGGACGCACGGCATTTCCGACCGCTAGGCCGATCAGCAACGCGAGAGTCGAGACAACCTCGAAATAAATCAGCGCTTTGCCACCCACCCGGCCCACTTTCTTCAGGTCCTGCATGCCGGCGATTCCGGTGACTACGGTGCAGAAGACTACGAGAGTGATGATCATTGCAATCAGGCGGATGAAGCCATCGCCGAGCGGCTTCATTGCGATGGCTCTCGCTGGACTCACATAACCCAGGATTATGGCAATCGCGATCGCGAACAGCACTTGCACCCACAGGTTCGCGTAGAACCGCTTTTTGCGGGGGGCGCCAGTCGTACCTGCACGCGAAGCCGCTGATGTGTCGTCGTTGGATCCCATCGCGAAGTCTCCTCTTTAGCGTAAGTGTTTTTTTGGTTCGCAAATGGCCTCTGCGAGCGCGTCGAGAAATGCTGCGGCGCGGGCGCCGTCGACAGCGCGATGATCGCAGGAAAGCGTGAGTGTCATCATGGGGCGGATGGCAGGCACGCCGTCAGCAGGTACCACACGGTCAGCAATGCTTCCAACTGCCAGAATGCCAACTTGGGGCTGGACGATGATGGCGCTGAACGCATCGACGTGGTACATGCCCAGATTGCTTATCGTAAATGTGGGGCCGGAAATGTCCGGAGGCTGGAGCCGGCCCGCACGGGCGCGCTCGGCAAGTTTGTGGCTCTGCGCGGCGATATCCTCGAGGCTAGCTCTGTCCGCGTTGCGAATGACCGCGGCGACCACACCGCCTTTGACGGCGATCGCAACACCGATATTCACTTCGGAATTGGAACGTAACGCGCCGTCCGTCCAACTTGCGTTTAGCTGCGGATGGTGAACAAGGACACGTGCCAAGAGCGCAACCAAGAAATCAGTATAGGTGGGGCGCACTCCGGCCCCACCTTTCACTTCTGCTCCCGATCTCTCTCGCGCCTTGATGAGCGCAGCAGCGTCCACATCGCGGACCAAAAAAAAGTGTGGCACCGTAGTCCAACTCTGTGTAGTGCGCTCGGCCATCAGGCGCGCGACCGCACTCGCGGGTTCCCGGCGAGGCTCAGCGAAAGCCGACGCAGACGGCGCGCCGGGCGATTGGATTAGCGCCTCGATGTCGGAGGCTAGGATCTCTCCGTCAGCACCCGACCCGCGGATGAGGTTGATGTCAATACTGTGCTCTCGGGCGAGCCGCCGCGCTTTGGGCGAGATTCTTCTTTCTGGGAAAGTGGAGATTTCCGTCGCACGTGCAATAGGTTGCTCTGGGTGCACCACGGCCATCGCCTGGTTCGCAGTATCCGAACTAGGGACATTGGCGGGAGGGCGCTCTCCGGGGCTAAGAATCCACGCAATCGTCTTGCCCACCGGAATCACAGCACCCTCGAAGGCCGTTACGCCGCCGAGAATGCCTTCCGCAAGAGCTTCGATCTCGACTACGGCCTTGTCGGTTTCAACTTCAAAAAGCGGTTCGCCTTTGGCGACGCGTTCACCTTCTTTCTTTCGCCAAGCAACAATTTTGCCGGTTTCCTGCGTGAGTTCGAGTGCGGGCATAACCACGCTGATAGCCATCTTTTCGCAGGGCTCCGTTTTGGGAACAACACGCCTAAGGCGGTCGCCGGCAAGAATTGATGCTAGTCGGTAACCTCAACGCGTTCGGTCCTCGCGCTGGCTTCGATCATCTCGACTACGCGCTGGTTGGGCGGCGCTTCGGATTCACGCGCGGTTGGAAGCGGGCCGTTTACCGTGAAGTAGTGCGCCCCGGCAACTAGCAGCTCTTCCGCTGGGAAACGTGTGATGACTTCATGTCCGGTTTCGGTGACGACAATTTCCTCTTCGATGCGAGCTGCACTCCAACCGTCCGTCGATGGCCAGAACGTCTCGAGCGCGAACACCATGCCAGGCTTGATCTCGTGCGGATGATCGAACGAAACGAGTCGGCTGATAACAGGCTTCTCCCAGATTGCAAGGCCAATGCCGTGGCCGTACTGAAGCGCAAAGCAGGATTCCTCGTTGGGAAAGCCAAACTCCTCCGCCTTCGGCCAGACGGCAGCAATCTCCGCAGTGGTGCGGCCCGGCCGGACGAGCTGAATGGCGGCGTCCAAGTATTCACGGCAGCGCTTATACGCGTCGATCATCGCGTGCGAAGCGTACCCGATCGTGAAGCAGCGGTAGTAACAAGTGCGATAGCCCATATAGGAATGAAGGATGTCGTAGTAGACGGGATCGCCGGGACGAAGCACGCGGTCCGAAAAGACGTGCGGGTGCGGATTGCAGCGCTCCCCGGAGATTGCATTCACTGCTTCCACGTACTCGGAGCCGAGATCGTAAAGCACTTTGCTCACGAGTCCGACGGCTTGATTCTCGCGCATCCCCGGTTTCATGGCGCGGTAAAGCTCGTCATAAGCGGCATCCACCATCATGGCGGACATGTTGAGTAGCGCGATTTCGTCCTTTGTCTTGATGACGCGGGCATCCGACATCAGTTGCTGGCCATCCACGACCGTGATGCCCTCCCGCTGGAGAGCGAAAAGAACCGGAGGCTCAATGATGTCGATACCCAGTGGCTCCTTGTGCAGCCCCCGTTTTTCGAGCTCGATGCGGATCTTCTTCGCAACATCTTCGGCGCGGCCCATTTCGGGCGACATCGCGCCGCGCAGCATCGAAATGCCGGGACGCGACCGCTCTCCCAGCCACGGGCAATGGAGTTGATGATGGCGCGCAGCGGAGCCGAAATCCCAGAGAATCGGCTCGTCATTCTGAGGCAACAGCGTAAAGCGATTCGCTTTGTCCTGTGCCCAAGAGCCGATGTGCGTCGCCGTGAGGTAACGCACGTTGTTCATATCGAAGCACAGGAGGGCCCCCATATTTGATTTCGCGAGCAGATTCTTTGCGCGCTCGAGACGTTCCCGGCGCAAACGGTCGAAATCGATCCGCTGCTCCCAATCGACTGCCATCGTGCCGTGAGTTGGTAGGGCCACAAGACACCTCCTGCCGAAGGATACTTCAGGAACGGCCGCAGAGAGCCTTCGCCACTTCGAAAACGGAACGCTCGGTTGGCACAGTTGCATCTTCCAGTGGCGGAGAGAACGGGATCGGCACGTGCATCGCGCCGATTCGCTTCACTGGCGCATCCAGATGATGGAACGCGCCCTCGGCGATCACCGACGCAATTTCCGCGGTCACGCCATAGCGGCGGTAGCCTTCATCGACAACAATCGCTCGCGACGTCTTTTTCGCTGACTCAATAATCGTACGCTCGTCCAAGGGCCAGGTAGTTCGCGGATCGATGACTTCGGCGCTGAGGCCAGCTCCTTCCAGCAAATTGGCTGCTCCCAGCGCGACTTGCACCATGCTGCTTGTGGCGACGATCGTGACGTCCCGTCCAGCCCGTTTGATGTCCGCGACCCCCAGCGGAATCGTATACTCCTCCGACGGCACCAAGCCCTTTAGCTTGTACATCATTTTGTCTTCAAAGAAGACAACTGGATTGTTGTCGCGGATCGCAGTTTTCAACAACCCCTTTGCGTCGTAAGGTGTCGAGGGCAGGACAACCTTCAATCCCGGCACGTGACTGAACCACGCATGGAGGGATTGCGAATGCTGGGCCGCTGACCGGCGCGCCGCTCCGAGCGTCGTGCGCATCACCATTGGGACTCGCCACTTCCCGCCCGACATATAGTGCACTTTGGCCGCTTGGTTCACCATCTGATCCATGGTGAGCGTTATAAAATCTCCGAACATGATGTCTACAACGGGACGAAGGCCCGTCATCGCCGCCCCAACCGCAAGACCCGTAAATCCAGCTTCTGAAATCGGAGTGTCGACTACACGCTCGGTTCCAAACTCTTCCACAAGACCGGAGAGTACTTTGAAGGGTGTGCCGGCTTCTGCCACATCTTCGCCAAGGATGCAAACCGACGAATCGAGGCGCATCTCTTCAGCCAGCGCCTCGCGGATCGCTTCTGCGAACGTGATTTCACGGCCGACGACTTCAGGCATACACGTCCTGCTCGACTTCCTCGGGGCCCGGATACGGCGCAGCCAATGCAAACTCGACTGCCGTTTTGATCTCGGATTTCACTTCCGATTGGATCTCCTCGAATAGCGAGGAGTTGGCCGCGCCGTGGTCTCGCATCCAGGTTGTGAGGATCTGTATGGGATCGCGTTCTACGATCCACTGTTGCTCTTCCTGCTTCGAGCGGTAATATTCGCGATTGACGTCGCCGACATGGTGGCCACGATATCGATACGTGTTGCACAAGAGGAACGAGGGGCCACTTCCTTCGCGCGCCCGTTCCACGAGTCTCGCAGCTGACGAGTGCACCGCGCGCACGTCCTGGCCATCGACCGTCTCCGCGTGAACGCCAAATGCTGTCGCCCGCGCCGGAATGTCGCCCGCCGTCGTTTCCAGGTAGTGCGTATACTCGTTATAGAAATTATTCTCGCAAACGTAGATCACCGGGAGCTTCCAGAGTTGAGCTAGATTCAGCACTTCGTAGAGCACGCCTTGTCCCAACGCACCTTCGCCAAAAAAACAGACCGAAACACGATTTTGGCAGAGGCGTTTTGATGAGAAGGCCGCTCCGGTGGCGATTCCTGCGCTTCCCGCCACGATGGCATTCGCCCCGAGGTTGCCCGTGGCCGGATCCGCAATGTGCATGGACCCGCCCTTCCCACGGCAGTATCCTGCTTCCTTGCCAAGCAATTCGGCAAACATCCGGCCGGGCTCGGCTCCTTTCGCCAGACAATGTCCATGTCCTCGGTGCGTGCTCGTAATGTAGTCGTCGGTGCGCAATGCCTCGCAGACTCCCACGGCCACGGCTTCCTCGCCGATATAAAGGTGTGCAAGACCAGGCATGAGCGCTCGCGTATAAAGATCGTTCACCTGCTCCTCGAACAAACGGATCGTGAGCATTCGCCGGTACATCCGGATCCATTGCTCCACCGCGAGACCTGAATCGGTTTTAGGTTGTCCAGCGACGATCGTCATTTTGAAACTCCCGACATTCGTGCCAGCACGTCGAAAACCACCGCAAAATCCTGGTTCTCCAAGCCCATACCGCGCGCCGCCGTCAAGAACTCGTTCGCCACCGCCGTAGTCGGTAAGGGGACATCGAGTTTGCGGCCCATCTCGAGTGCCAACAACATGTCCTTCTGCATCATGTTCACGTCGAACCAGGCTTCCTCCGGCATGCGGAGGACAAACGGTCCGCGGTACTGAACCATCGGCGACGCCACCGCGCTGTGCGTCAGGACATCCACTGCGGTCGCGCGCGCGATTCCGCTTTTTTCCGCGAGAAGCACGCCCTCGCAGAACGCCAGCATCTGAACAGCGAGGCTCAAGTTTGTCGCAATCTTCATCGAAAGCGCCAAACCGTTATTGCCAACGTAAGTCACCTTGGGTCCAATGTCCTCAAGCACGGATCTGACTTGGTCAAACGTTTCGCGTCGCCCTCCGACCATCACGGAAAGCTTTCCTTCTTGTAGTGTTATTACGCTCCCGGAAACGGGAGCGTCGATCATCTCGGCCCCTTGCTCGCGAACTTTTGCGGCGAGCGCTCGACTCGCTTCAGGACTGATCGTACTCATGTCGATCAGAACCTTGCCCTTCCCAAGACCTGCAAGGATCCCATCAGGCCCTTCGTTAATGGCGGTGACCGCAGCGGTGTTCGTCACCATCGAGAAAACCATGTCCACCGCCTCGCAAACAGCGCGTGGCGAGTCCGCCCAGTGCATGCCTTTCTCGATCAACCATTGTGCTTTCGCGCGGGTGCGGTTGTAACCTGTGACGGCATGATTTTTTGATAGGAGCCGATTGACCATTTGGCTTCCCATCACTCCCAAACCGATGAATCCAAGCTTAGCCACGCTAGCGAACTCCCGATGACGGAGCGTGCCGGGAGCGTTTCGTCTCGTTCACCGATACCTGTGAGTCTTCACGAACCTGTTGCAAATGTGCTCGCATCGCTTCCCGTGCGGCCTGCGAATCGCGCCGCTCAACTGCTTCGAGTATCCGCTTGTGATGATGTTGCCCGCGCTCCGGACCGCCCTCAATCCGAAAGATTCTCATTCTTTGCTGTCTCAACAGTCCCACAATCGAATCGATTAGCGACAGAATAATTGGGTTTGCTGCCGCTTCGGCGAGAGAAAGGTGAAAATCGAGATCCGCTTCAATATAAGTGTCGGGGTCCTGTCGCGAACGGTCCATCAATTCCACTGCTTCGCGCATCGTCGCTAGGTGCTGTTCGTCCGCGCGCGTGGCGGCGAGCGCCGCGATATCCGGCTCAAGAATTTCTCGCACTTCCTCCAGTTGCGCCAAATTCCCCGGCTCACCGATCTTGATCAGCCAATCGAGCGACTGTCGCATGGCCTGTGAAGTTCCGTTCGTGACGAATGTCCCACGCCCCGAGTAAGCTTCCACGAGCCCTTTCTCGCGCAAGGCCTTCACAGCTTCACGCACCGCCGTCCGGCTCACGCCGAATTGCTGCGCCAACTCCCGCTCGGGAGGCAACTGATCTCCCGCCTTAAGCTGAGCGTTCAGGATCGATTCCTCAATCTGTTGGACGATCTGTTCGTAAAGCCGCGAGGTTTGAACTGTCTTATACACAGCGTCTCCCCGAGTGGATCGAAGTCTGAGCCTTGCCTCAAGACCTCCGCAACTCTATACCAACAACTGAAACGCGTACGCGATTTGTCCGGCACCGAGATCCCGGCGAGTTTCGTCCAAGCGCACCATCGATGCGCAGAAAGCCGGCAAAGGTACTTCGGTCCAACCACTATACCAGAGCCTGGAAATTGCCTCTCAAGAGTCAACATTCTCTATTTAATGTGTTTGATAGTCAAATCCGACTTGACACAGCATCAACATACGGTGGTAGAGTCACCATACCGCTTCGCCTTTTGGGGGGAAGAAAAATGCGTAATTCGACACACCAGACCGAAATCCGGCTCTGTACCGCTCAGAATGCGCTCCGCGCACTGGCTATCGCTCTCCTGACGATCTTCATCCAAATTCCGGCATTCTGTCAGACCTATACGGGCCGGATTCTTGGGACGGTTTACGATCGGACGGGCGCCGTGATGCCCAGCGCCTCCGTCGTTGTGACGGACGTGCAGCGTGGCATCAGCCGTACCCTCGCCGTGAGTGAAACGGGTGAATACGTTGCTGCGGAGCTCCTCCCGGGTACATACAAGATCGTCGCGCGAGCCAAGGATTTCAAAACTATCGAGCGTCCAGGCATCGTTGTGGAGGTCGCGACGGATGTACGCGTGGATTTCACATTGCAGCCCGGCGACGCCACGGAGACGATCATTGTTAATGAGGAGGTGCCGCTACTCAACACAACTTCGTCTACATTGGGCGGCACGCTGGATAACAAAGAGATCAACGACCTGCCTCTGAATGGCCGCAACTACGAAAACCTGCTCCAACTTCGGCCCGGAGTTGTGCGTTATCCAGGCGGCGGATTCTCCACTACGAGCACCAACGGACTGCGAGCGGAAGACAACGCCTATCTGATCGACGGCCTTTTCAACAGCGAACCCTTCTCAGGTCAGAGCATCATCAACGGCGCGGGCATCGCGGGCGATTCGGCGACCATTCTGCCCATCGACGCCATTCAAGAGTTCAACCTTATCGAAAACCCTCCCGCGGAATACGGTTGGAAACCGGGCGCCATCGTCAATGTGGGCCTCAAATCCGGCACCAATGAATTTCACGGCACGGGTTACGCTTTCGGTCGGGATACTCCGCTCGATGCCCGCAACTTCTTCAACACTGTAGGCAGTCCGGAAACACCCAGACAGTTGGAGCAATTCGGAGGTACTGTCGGCGGACCGGTCGTCAAAGACAAGATCTTTTTCTTCGGCGGCTATGAAGGCCAACGCTACACCCTAGGCAATTCCTATGGGGGCAACGTGCCGACCTTCGCGAGCCTTGGAGGCGATCCGGCCAACAGCATTCCCGATGCGATTGCCGCTCTTGAGTCGCACAATCCCCCGATTGCTATCAGCACCGTCAGCCTTGCAGTGGCCGGCTGCGTATTGGGTCCACCGGTCACATGCAACGGCAAAGGCTTCCCGTCAAACAACAACACAGGCCCCAACGCAACCACAATCCAGAGCGGCTTCCCAAATACTGTCAGCGCCGACAATGCCGTCGGAAAGATCGACTATCACATCAACGATCGCAACACGTTAAGTGGCCGCTACTTTTTCGGGAACGACAACGGTACCGTGGCAGATGCGGGGCAATTGCAACCACAGTGGCTCACTGATATTCATACGCGGGCCCAGGTGTTTGGCGTGAACTGGACATGGACGCCAAGCGCCCGTTGGGTGAACGAAGCCAGGTTTGGCTACAACCGTCTATTCCAGCCTACGTTCTCAGCAGACCACAATCAGTCGGCGGAATCCCTTGGAATTCCGACCGGTGTGACGAATCCGCTGTTCGGGGGATTGCCACGGATCAAACTTCCCGGCTTCGGCGGCCCGTTTCCTTTCGAAACCCTCGGGGGTTTCAAGTGGCCCAAGATTCAGGGCCCCGATGAAAGATATCAATTCGTTGACCACGTCTCCTACGTGCTCGGCAAGCACGCTCTCAAGTTCGGTGGCGAGATTCACCACGACAGCTTCACCGGCGGCGCCTTTGGGGCAGGCAAAGGCTTCATCCAATTCTCGGGCAACCAGGCCTTCGCGGGTTCCACGGAACTTGAGGATTTCTTTGCGGGCGCCCCGTCTAGCGTCAGCGCTCTCGTGGGAAACACCGCGGAGCCTCACGTTCACAATTGGTCCTACGCATCGTTCGTGCAAGACGATTGGCGCATCACCAAGAATCTGACCTTAAATCTGGGACTGCGCTACGACTACAACGGCGTGATTTCAGAGTCGCACAGCCTACTCGGCAACTTCGATCCGACCCTTGGATTGGTTCAAGTGGGCCGGCAGATCAGTTCTCCTTACAACGGCGATCACACCAACTTCGCGCCGCGCTTCGGTTTCGCATGGGATCCCTTCGGCACCGGAAAGACCGTGGTTCGTGGCGGAGGCGGAATCATCTACGAGCAACTCAACTGGGAATCGTTCCTGGCGTTCAACAACACCCTCGGCCTCATTACAGATCCTACCGGGGGGATTGGCGTGACGCCGGGTGGCGGCACGATGACGGCCGGCCAGGTTACCTTCACTCCTACGCCCGCGCAATACAACGCGGGTCCCATTTTCCCGGAGGCTGCTGCGGTCAATTGCAGCCCGACTATCGTGGAGAATGGTGTTCCGGGCTCACCTTGTGCCGTCTTCGCAGTTAAGCGCAATCTCAGCACGCCCTACGTCACCAATTGGAATCTCAACGTCCAGCACGCGTTCACGAACAACCTTTCGCTGGAAGTTGCGTATGTCGGTGATCACGGCGCGAATCTGGTCAACATTCGGGACATCAACCAGCCGGTCGATGGTGTGCTTCCATTTGGCGCGCAGTTTCCATATCTCTCCAACATTTTCCAGATGGCGAACCTCTACGAATCGAACTACAACGGATTGCAGACCACCTTAACCGCGCGCAACTACCATCATTTTACCTTCGTGGCCGGTTACACCTATTCCCACGCGCTCGACAACGTCGGCGCCAACTGGGATTTCGGCGCGGGACTGGGGATTCCCCAGGACTCGACGCACCCGCACCAGGAGTACGCGAGCAGCGACTTTGACATGCGGCATCGCTTCACGCTTTCGATTGTCTACGATGTCCCTGGTAGAAAGACCTTCGGGCAGCTTCTCGAAGGCTGGCAGCTTATTTCCATCGTGAGCCTCTACGGCGCGCAACCCTGGGGACCAATCGACAGCAGCGACAACATCAGTGGCAGCGGAGAGGGAACCGATCGCTGGGATTTCGTCGGCAACCCGAGCGATTTCACTTCCGGCCCCACGTCGATCCCCTACTTCTTAAAAGGAACGCCGCCTCCTACAGATCCTCTCGGCCCCACGGATCCAGCTTTTGCGATCAACAATCCTCTCTGTACAAATGCAGCCAACACGCCTGGCTTGCAAGCTTCGCTCCTGAATTTCGGCTGTTACGCAAAGGGTCACTCGGCCATGATTCCTCCTGTCGCGGGAACGTTCGGTACCATGGGTCGCAACACGTTTCGCGACTCGGGCTTCCGCAACTGGGACTTTTCGGTGGCCAAGAACTGGAAATTGACCGAGCGGTTCAAAGCCCAATTCCGCGCAGAATTCTTCAACGTATTGAACCACCCCAACTTCGCGAACCCATTTGGCGGGCAGAACGGTTTTGGTCTGAATGATCCATCGTTTCTTGGTCCTCCATTCGGCTGTGGCTGCGCTACGCCGGACGTTGCCGCTTCCAACCCCATCCTCGGATCTGGCGGCAGTCGCTCGATCCAGCTGGGCTTGAAGCTTCTTTTTTAGCATTTGGTCGAACGAAGGAAAGAAATTAATGCCTCGATTCAGAGTTACCCGGCACCACGCCGGCATGCTGGCGCTGGCTTGCGCCGTCGCTGCGCTGCTACCAGCGTCTGCGCTCGCTCAAGAGCGCACCGAACGCACCATCGACGAGATCAAGGCGGAAGCACTCACTCGTGCTGAGAACAACGGGTACCCGGTGATCGGTCTCGACCCGGCAGATCTCCGCGCCGCTTTTGCCTCGATCAAGACGCGTGACAAAGACGAGTGGGCCGCTGCGTTTATCGGTGTAGCGGACCGTTACATGTCTGAGGGTAAAACCCTTGAAAAGACGGATCGGGCGAAGGCTGATGCCTACTACGTGCGTGCGTGGCGGCTCTACTCTTTTGGCCGGTGGCCCGTACCCTCGTCTCCTGGAAAACAGCGCGCCTACGCGAAAGCAATCGAAGCGTTCCTCGCTCATGCCAGCTTCTGGGATCCTCCGCTCGAAGTGGTCCGCATTCCGTTCGAGGGTTCTGAGATCATTGGCTATTTGAGGCTGCCAAAGAACGCCACCGCGCCTGTGCCAATCGTCATCGCGATCAATGGCCTCGACAGCCGGAAAGAAGATTTGTCCGAGAGCTTCAGTGCCATTCTGACTTTCGGCATTGGCTTTTTTGCGGTGGACGGACCTGGTACCGGACAGGCACCGATCAAAGCGAGCGAGACGTCCGAACGGATGCTGTCGCGGGTCATCGACTACCTTCAAACGCGGCCCGAGGTAGACAAGACACGAATTGCCATGCACGGCGTAAGTTGGGGCGCCTATTGGGGCACGAAACTTGCCGTTATCGAACGCGCGCGTTTGAAAGCTGTGAGCGCGCAATCACCGCCCACTCGTGAGTTCTTTGAGAAAGATTTCCTAATGAACTCGCTGTTGGGAAATCGCGAGTACCTCTTCGATCAGATACCCGCCATGATGGCTATCTTTGACGGCATAACCACGCTTGATGAACTTGCGGCGTTCTTCTCGAAGATGTCTCTCGCAAACCAGGGCATCATCGGGAAACCAACCACACGGATGTTAATCATCGGAGGAGTGAAGGACACGCAAGTGCCTATCTCCGATCTGATTTTGTTGCTAGAGACCGGTGACGTTCCTAAAGAGGCGTGGATCAATCCTGCTGGCGGGCACCTCGGACGCCAGCGCGGAGTCTGGCCCGACCCTGTCATTTTCAAACAGGTGATTGTTCCCTGGCTCGTGAGGGCGCTGGATGTTCATCCACCCACCGAGAGTCGTTGAACCAAGAGAATATGCAATCTCGGGAGACCATACGAGGCACGACAGATTGGTTGACCTGCGTCGTTCAGTAAGATAAGAGCCACTCTCTAGTCGTAAGAGAGAAGAAACGTCATCTCGGTGGATACCAACAACAAGCACAATGCGTTTATCACCGATGTGGAGAACTCAAGGAAGAGTCAGACGGATCGCAGTTACAAGCCCCTTGCGACGTACATGTTTTATACGCCGAACATGGATGATGACGGGCACGATACGAATCTAGGGACTGATTCCCTTCTGACGCACGCAGCCGAACACTCATCGTCGTCACCTTCGACGAAGCGGAAGCACCAGAAAAAAAAGACCAACCATATATACACAATATTTCTTGGGGATATGGTTAAAAACGGTCAGAAGATAAGTCACCGTTACGATCATTTCGACGTTCTGCGGACAATTGAAAGTAATTTTGGACTGCCGACGCTGAACTCCGGTGATCGCAAGGCTAGCGTGATCACTGATGTTTGGAAGTGAGGCGATCCTGAAACAGTTAGGGATGGTGACGAGTCAGGCCAATCCAGCGATTCGGTACCGCCTGTCGCCGAGTGGATTCAGGGAGACGGATGGTAGGCGGGTGCGGGTGGTATCGCGATAGAAATTGAGAAGGCGTCGCTATCGACTGACCGCTGCGATTGACCTGCCGCAGCCGTTATCTTAGACTTCCAAGACTATGATGAGACGCCCTTCGCGCTCCGCAACCAAGGCAATCCTGCCCACCAATGCAGAGCTTCCCATCCTGGATGTGCTGTGGGAAATCGGAGAAGGAACCGTACAGGACGTCGTCAATCGGCTTCCATCAAATCCCCGCGCCAATTACAAGACCGTACAGAGTCTGCTCCGAATTATGGAGAACAAAGGTTTCGTGGGGCACAAGACGCGCGGCAGAGCTTTTGTTTTCATTTCGCGCGTGACTCGCGACGAGGTTCGGGGAGTTTCGGCGAAGCGCCTACTCGACCGGAATTTCCAGGGCTCCTATGCAGCGATGCTGGTGAATCTGCTCGATGGCAATCATATAAAGGAACGAGAGCTGAATGAACTCGAAACATTGATTCAGCGATATCGGGAGCAGAAGACCAAGGGCGAATCGTCAAAGTAAAATGGGAACAATTCAGCACCTCGCCGGGCTTGGACTGGTCGCCAGCGGCATCATTCGAATTCTAGCCGCCTACGTGCTTTTTATCGCGCTGACGCGGTTGAGTTCACGATCGCGTACTCGTCATGCCCTATGGATCGTTTTTTTGATCGGCTCGGGTTTCTACTGGGCAACCCTCCTGGCTCAAGTGTTCCAGCTGCAACCATTCACAGGCGGCGCTACTCGGTCGGTCGTGACAGAGGCACCCGCAGCCAACGCCAACTTGTCGGCCAAGGTTACGATTCCTTTCGCTTGGAACTACCGTGTGGACCTAGTCAGTGGCGTTCTCGCGGCGGTTTATGCCGGTGGCGTGATCTTCATGCTGATTCGCCTGGCTCGACGCAGGCGTTCTCTGCGTCAAGCCGTGAGCAAGACGCGGCCGGTTTCCCCCGAACTAAAGAGCACTTTTGGAGATGAATGCCGTCGTCTCGGGATTTCGCGATGCCGGATTCTGGAGTTGCCCGGGCTTTCCTCGCCCGGTACTGCATATATATGGAAGCCCGTGATCTTGATTCCTGATGATCTTGACGGCTATTTGGACAACGAGCAGTTCATTGATGTTCTGTACCACGAATTGATGCACGTTCGGCGTCTGGACTTCCTCTGGGGCACGCTGGGAGACGTCGTTAGCTGTCTGTTGTTCTTTCACCCCGCCGTTTGGTTGGCACTGAGGAATCTGGGTCGCGAGCGAGAGCTTGCTTGTGACGGGGCTGTCATGGAATTGCGGAGCGGGCGCCGAACGGACTACGCCTCGTGCCTTGCGCGATTGGCGCGCCGCCGCGTTCTCGGCCGCCAGCTTGACCCACCCTCGCATTTGGCATTGCTGAACTCTTTTTTGGCTTTTCGTGTGCAGACGTTGTTGGCTGGAAATCACCGCCGCAGTCGCGGAACGCAGAGTGCCGCGATTTCCGCCGGTATCCTTGCTCTGTTTGTTTTCTTAGCCGGGTGGTCCTCTCTCTCTCTGGCGATTGAGCTTGCTCCGCCTCCAGCGGGGAATGCTCCGCTGTTGGCGCAGGGTGGACACTCGACGGCCTCTCAAAAAAGAGTTGTTCAGCGCGGAAAGCCGCATAGGCTATCCACTGAAATTACACCACCGCTTGCAAATTCTCCCGAGCCTCGCGAAGTTCCTTCGGAACCTGATGGGATTCGATATGTGCCGGTGAACAGCGGAAACCGCGACGCTTGGATTGTCTCTCCACAGGACGAGTCCAAAGGATCGCTGCCGGAAGCTCGTGAGCGCTCCGTGGAGGATGAAACACCGCCCTCGAAGCCCGTGAATAACCATCCCTCGTGGCGACGGACGGTCGTAAATGCCATTGTTGGGGCTTTGGGACGCGTTGCTCAGGGACGAAGAACCGACGACAAAGACTAAGCCGCAAGACAGCGGTTATTTCAATCCGCCCCTTCGACGCTACGTTTCCTCAAACCTGCGTGAGGCAACTCTCAAGATTGCGCTTGACTCTAAGTCTTATGAAGCTAAGACTTATCCGGGCTAAATACCGATTGTGAGCGGCCAGGCGGCGACTCAAGTTGCCGCTGGCGGGGATGCTGCCAGTTGTGCGGGATTGCCGGCTTTACACATAAGGACTGGGTTCCTGATCCCAGTCGCATTCGAAACGCGACGACAACGCTGGTCCACCGCGGACCCGACCAGCAGGGTGTCTTCGAAGCACATACCCTCTCGATGGGTGCAACCCGCCTGAAGATCATTGACCTCGAGTCGGGAGACCAGCCCGTTACCACCGAAGATGGCGACGCGACCATCGTCTTCAACGGCGAAATCTACAATCATGAGGAACTGCGGGCCGAGTTGAGGAGCCGCGGGCATCGATTCCGCTCCCATTGCGATACGGAAACGGTTCTTCGCGCTTTCGTCGAGTGGGATACAAACTGCTTCGCCCGGCTGCGGGGAATGTTTGCCCTTGCTATATGGACGAAATCAACCCGGAGGCTGGTCCTGGCGCGAGACCGGATGGGCATCAAACCCCTTTACATCGCCCGGTACGGAGAAGACTTGTTCTTTGGATCCGAGCTAAAGGCGATTCTAATCCACCCGGAAATTGAACGCCGTTTGAGCATGGCAGGCCTCGATTGCTATTTGTCTCTTAACTATGTGCCTTGCCCGTGGACGCTTGTTGACGGAATCGAAAAGCTTCCGCCCGCTCACTGGCTCGAATGGCGCGATGGAGAAATTTCCTCCGAGGCCTACTGGCGACTGCCCTTCGGCGAACGCCGAAATTGGACGCTACACGACGCCCAGAACGAGCTCGACTCGCTCCTGAAGCAGTCCGTTAAGGAGCATCTCATCTCGGATGTTCCGTTGGGTGTGTGGCTCAGCGGAGGCATCGATTCTTCGACGGTCCTACACTATGCCGCGTCAGTGTCCACTTCGCGACTCAAGACTTTTTCGATTTCCTTTCGAGGGCACAGTTTTGATGAGAGCGCATACATTCAACAAGTCGCCTCGCAATACGGCACCGACCACACCGAATTGGATCTGAATGCCGACTCGAATCTGCAGGACGCAATCGAAGAATTTGCTTACTACTCCGACGAACCGACTGCCGATGCCGGGGCGCTGCCTGTTTGGTTTCTCTCCAAGCTGAGTAAGACAAAAACCACAGTCGCTCTCAGCGGCGAAGGAGCAGACGAACTATTCGGCGGCTATCTGACATATCGAGCGGACGAGCTTGCGAGACGAATGCGTCATTTGCCAGCGAGTATGCTCCGAGTGGCGCTCGATTCGATGCGTTTCTGGCCAGTCTCGGACGAGAAGATCGGATTCGATTACAAAGCGAAGCGATTCCTTGAAGGATGCCTGATGCCCGCGGATCGAGCGCATACGTACTGGAACGGCACCTTCTCCAAGGCCGAGAAGCGTTCGATGTTACGGGTACCTCTTCCCGGTGCACTCGACGGTATTCTCCGGGAGATGCGCGTTTTGCCTGCTATGAACGATCGTCTGGCGCCCTATCTGTGGTTCGACCAGAAATATTTTCTAGCGGACGACATCCTCGTCAAGTCCGACCGAATGAGCATGGCTCATGCATTGGAAGTGCGGCCGCCATTCCTCGATCACCGAATCGTGGAGTTTGCCACCGCCCTGCCGCTGGAACTGAAGATTCGCGGTTCGTGCCAGAAATTTCTGCTCAAAGAATTGATGAAGAACAAGCTCCCTCCCTCGATTCCCTGGCGAAGGAAGGTCGGGTTCGATATTCCAACGCACGAGTGGCTGCGCGGGTCACTCCGTTCGCTGATGGTAGAGACTGTAACTGCAGGTGCTTCCGATCATCGCGAGTTGTTCCAGCCTAACGTGCTTGAAACGCTTGTACGTCGCCATCTCGAAAGGAAGACAAATCTTGGATATCACCTATGGGGATTGATGCTCCTCTTCTTGTGGATGAAAAAATGGCGAATTCAGTCAACGAGCGATTCGGTGCGCCGACGCGTGGTTTCGGAACGAGCCGCTATCTATACCTAGTCGTCGTCCTATTCGCGGCAGCCGTTTATCTGGGCTGCATCGTTTCGCCACCATCACTGGTGGACGATGTCGACGCGGTGCAGGCTCAGATTTCCCAGAACATGCTAGTTTCAGGCGACTGGGTCACCGCCCGGCTCGATGGAATCGTCTACCTGGAAAAAGCTCCGCTTGTGTACTGGTTGATAGCGGCTTCGTACGAGATATTCGGTGTGCACGATTGGGCTGCGAGGATCCCGGTTGCGCTCTCCGCCATCGGACTCTGCTGGCTGACAGCAGCCTTCGGCGTATGGGCGTTCGGCCGGCGTGCGGGATTATATGCGGGTCTTTGCATGGCCACTTGCGTCGGCCTGTTTCTCTTCACACGAGTTCAGATTCCAGATGTCATGCTGGCGTTCACGGTCACACTGGCGATGTGGGCCATGCTCCGGGCTCTTGAAGATGAGGAAGCTCACCCGCGGCTGTGGGCCTTCTTACTTGCAGCCAGCCTGGGCGTCGGGCTTCTACTGAAGAGCTTGGTGGCGATACTTTTCCCGCTTGCCGCAGGCGCGATCTTCTTGCTTGTGACGCGGCAATTGTTCTCCGCCCGGACCTGGAAGCGCCTGCATCCATTTAGCGGCTTGGCAGTTGTGCTGCTGATCGCGGCGCCATGGCACATACTCGCCACTTTGCGCAATCCCCCCTACTTCGATTTCACGATCCATAGCGTTCCCGGCCAATATCACGGATTTCTCTGGTTCTTTTTCATGAACGAGCAGGTGCTTCGTTTTCTGAATCTGCGTTATCCACGCGATTACAACACCGTCCCGCGCCTTTATTTCTGGCTGTTTCATCTTCTGTGGCTATTTCCGTGGAGTGTCTATTTGCCTGCTATCGCCAAGCTTTCGTTCAAACCTATTGATCGGCCCGGACGCACTCGATTGCTGGCGCTTTGCTGGATTGGATTCGTCCTCATATTCTTCACGTTTTCCACCACGCAGGAATATTACTCGATGCCGTGTTATTCCGCGCTGGCTCTGCTCCTGGGTTCGGCGATGGCGGCAGACACGATTTGGATTCGACGCGGGACACGACTGCTGGGAGCAATTGCCGGAACCGCCGCCCTGGTGGCATTCGTCTTCTATTTCCTCGTGCGGAATCTGCCGGCGCCAGGAGATATTTCCGTTGCGCTTTCGCGGCACCCCGGCGTCTACACCCTTTCACTTGGCCACATAGAAGACTTGACGCTTGCGTCTCTCGCTTATCTTCGTGGGCCTCTGCTGCTTGCAGCATTCGCGTTCCTCTTCGGCGCGGCGGGAACTATTCGAGCGACAAGCCAGCGCGCGTTCCTCGCGGCCGCCGTCATGATGGTCATCTTTTTTCATGCGGCGCGACTAGCCTTGGTTGTATTTGATCCGTACCTGTCTTCGCGCCCACTCGCGGAAGCGATCCTGCAAGCTCCCGCTGGCAAGCTGATCCTGGATCGCCAGTACTACACGTATTCCTCCGTGGTTTTTTACACTGATCGCAATATCTTGCTTCTAAACGGCCGCCGCAACAATCTTGAGTATGGGTCCTACGCTCCGGCGGCGCCGGAAGTGTTTATTGACGACCCGCAATTCGCAAAGTTATGGCTGGAGCCAGAGAGGTACTACCTGGTTGCGAGCGAGTCCACGCTCCCTCGCTTTAGGAATCTGGTGGTGCCCAACAGTCTCATCTTGGTTGCGAAGAGCGGCGGGAAATTCGTGGTGACGAATCGGCCGCTCACAGCCGCTGCCAATTCGACAAACGTATCCACCCAAATGTCACCACCCTCGCAGCATTAACGCTGTGACGTTTCGGCTTTTGTTTTCGATGCGCGCCAATCTTGATGTCTGAGGGAGTGCCAATCGACGAAGATTCTTATTACCGGGCCTCACGCCGGGTGCTGTTGGCCTTGCTTCGCCTGGCAATCGGAGTGGGTCTCCTCGCGTATCTCGCGAAAACCCGGATCATCGACTTCAGGGCGCTAGAGAAGCTCTCCACCGCATGGCCCGTCACCTTCGCCGCGATGGTCTTGTTACTGTCAGATAGCGCTCTGATGTCTGTGCGGCTATCCTGGCTCTTCCGGCCGCACGGTCTAAAGCTGCGATTTGGAATGTCATTAGAGCTGACGCTGGTAAGTTTCTTTTTTGCCACCTTTTTGCCGGGAGCGGCGGGCGGCGATCTGGCAAAACTGTTCTATACGGCGAGAGACAACCGCCGGCGCCGGACCGAGATCATGACGGTTGTGCTTCTGGACCGGGCGATCGGACTGTTTTCTCTTTTGCTTTTGCCTTTGATCTTCGCGCCGATGTTCGCTCCGCTTATTCGGAGTGTGCTCGCGTTGCAACGCTTGCTATTGACCGTGGGACTGCTTGCGTTTGGCGCTCTTGCTGGTCTTCTCCTATGCCTGTTCAGCGGCTCGTGGATAAGCCGCATTCCTGGCGGCGCGCTGAATCGTTTCACAAAAAACGAGTTCGTCCGGCAGGCTCTGAGAACGATTGCCGCCTATCGCAAGGATTCGGGAGTATTGCTCGCGGCGCTGGGGGCTTCGTTGCTGGCCAATTTGTTGTTGATTTTCGTAACCATGCTTGCCGTGCTCGTGGTCGCGCCATCCTCTCTGGCGCCGCGGATGTGCCTCGTGATTCCCATCGGCCATATCGTGAATAGTCTTCCGCTCACGCCCGGCGGCCTTGGAGTGGGAGAGACGGCGTTCAATACCTTGTTCAATCTCACGGGGCTTCGCGGGGGAGCGGAGGCGCTCCTTTGCAGCCGCATTTGGATGGCACTGGTCGGCCTAATTGGCTTTGCGTTCTACTTGCGCGGTGTCAGACGCAAAGTATTCGACGAGGAAGTCATGGCTGACGAGACGGCTGCGGCCCGTCGTGATTTTCCTTCACTACTGGGGCAGGGGGCCGGCCGAAAAAATGGCTGCCGGATTCAAAGCGGCCCTCGATGAGCTCGGCAAGGGTGGCGGCAACTTTTCCCGTTCGATGAGACAATAGGGAGAAGAAATGCGAATGAAACTATTTTCTTTGCAATTTGCGATTTGCGCCTGTATTGCATGCTTGTTCTCGCCGAACGCATCTGGCCAAACGCTCAAGCAGGTCACGAAGTTCGACCTGCCTGGGCCGGGTGGCAAGCGCTTCGACTACCTCACGATCGATGAAGACGATCATTACCTGTTGTCCGCCCATCTCGCCGCGGACCAGACCTACGTCATCGATCTCAGTACCAATAAGGTCGTCGCGACGATCACAGATACTCCCGGCGCCGAAGGCATCGAGTACGTCCCGGAACTGAAGAAGTTCTACACGTCGAACGCGCACGACAACACGATCGGCGTCGTGGACCTGAAGCTGATGAAAGTCGTGAAGAAGTTGAAAACGGAAGCGAAACCCGACGGGAGCACATATGCTGCGCCCTTTCGCAAACTGTACGTGTCTGATGAGCGAGGCAAGGCCGAAGCCGTCGTGGACGTGCAGAAAGACGAAATCATCTACACATTCCACTTCGACAGCGAGACGGGAATGCCGCAGTACGATCCAGTCGCGCGCAAGGTGTACCTGAACCTGCAGGACCAGAACATCTTTGCAGTCATCGATCCTGCGACGGACAAGATCGTTGGACGCTATCCAGTCGGGAAATGTGCAGGCAACCACGGCATGGCACTCGATCCGGAACACCACCGCGCATTCCTCTCCTGCGAAGGAAACGAGCTGATGACCGTGTTTGACCTGGACAAGCACACGCCGATCGCGTTTCTCAAAATGCCGGGCGGTCCCGACGTGATCAAATTTGACCCGGGATTGAGCCGGATTTACGTCGCGTGCTACAGCGGTGCCATTGCTGTTTTTCATCAGGACGACCAGGACCACTATCGCAAGCTGGAAGATTTCCACGTGCAGCACGCGGTGCACACGCTGGCGGTCGATCTCAAAACGCATCGTGTGTACACGCCAGAACAGGAAGAAGACGGCAAGCCCGTCGCACGAATGGTGGTGTACGAGGCCCTGCCGAATCCATAGGAACTGCTGCACCCCTTTAGCGAATGGCGTGGATCAATTTCATTCCAAGTGTGCTCAGGACACTGTCGCGCGACGGGTGGCTTCTCTTTGCCACCCGGTTCGCACGTCTGTTCGCGTATGGCTCACTCTCGGTCATTCTGGTTTTCTACCTGGTTGGCCTGGGGCTCACCGAGGCTCAGGTGGGCCTCGTTCTTACTTTGACCCTCATCGGTGATGTCGTTGTCTCACTTTATCTGACTACAAGAGCGGATCGTACCGGACGGCGGCGCATGTTGATCATCGGCTCGATTCTCATGGCCGCCGCGGGTCTGGCTTTTGCGTGTACCAGCAACCTGTTCTTCCTCGTCATCGCCGGCACTATTGGCGTCATCAGTCCCAGCGGCAATGAGGTGGGGCCGTTCCTCTCCATCGAACAGGCCGCCCTCTCCCACATTGTTCCGGCTACGGCGCGCACGGAAGTCTTTGCATGGCACACACTCGCCGGTTCGATGGCGACTGCCTTGGGCGCTCTTTGTGGCGGCGGTTTGACACAGGTCTTGCAACACACGGCGATGACGCATGTGCAAAGCTACCGCTCCGTGGTGTTTTTGTATGCCGGCTTGGGAGTCGTGCTGACCTTTCTGTTCTTGCGTCTCTCGATTTCGGTCGAAGTAAATCCTGTTTCAAATGGTCCGGTCCGTTCCTCAAGCGTTGCGCACAGGTTCGGGATTTCCCGGTCACGAAACGTTGTTCTGAAACTATCGGGGCTTTTTGCTCTGGATTCTTTTGCCGGCGGATTCGTCGTGCAAAGTTTCGCCGCCTATTGGTTCTATCTGCGCTTCGGCGTTCAACCTGCCGCACTCGGCGCGATTTTCTTCTGGGCGAACGTCTTTGCAGGAATCTCCGCTCTTCTTGCTTCTCGTCTTGCGTCGCGCATCGGGCTCATCCGCACCATGGTGGTCACGCATCTGCCTTCCAACATTCTTCTCATCCTTGTGCCGCTGATGCCTAATCTTTCGCTCGCGGTGTTAGTGCTGCTTCTCCGGTTCAGCATCAGCCAGATGGATGTTCCCACCAGGCAGTCCTATACGATGGCCGTCGTTCCGGCCGAAGAGCGATCCGCCGCGGGTGGATTTACGGGAATCGCGCGCACCACGGGCGCGGCCATCAGTCCTCTGTTCGTCGGGTTCATGTTTGCGCGATCTTCCTGGATCAATGTGCCCTTCTTCCTCGCAGGGTCGATGAAGATTCTCTACGATCTCTTGCTCTACAAGGAGTTCGTCAGCATTCCGCCCGCGGAGGAAGGACCGTGAAAATAGATGCGGCGTACCATGTCCCGCCTCGGCTGGGTCCGGGCTTGCGCAGGGATGATTTATGCCTTGTTCATCTTCGTGTACGGATGATAAGGATGGGAAATAGGGGGCCACTCTCGAGCGTTTTCGGCGGCGCTCGGTCATGTTCCCCCCGCCCATCGAGTTCCATGGAGAAGCTGTGAATTACGCAGGACTCTTACAATCGGCTCTCGTTGCCCTCCTCCGGAATAAGATGCGCAGCATCCTGACTGTCCTGGGAATAACGATAGGGATTGCCGCAGTCATTTGCGTCGTGGCTATCGGCAAAGCGGGACAGGCCCGTGTCGAGCAGCAGCTGAACAATCTCGGAGACAATTTTGTCTGGATTGAGGCGGGCGGCCGCGCCGTGAATGGCGTGCGCACGGGCACGCACGATACAAAGACACTGGTGATGGCGGATGCCATCGCCATCAAGAACCAGATCTCGCTCATCAAGAGTGTTTCGCCGAACGTGGACGATCCGGTGCAGGTCGTGTACGGGAACCAGAACTGGCATACCTCGTATCGCGGTGTGTCCCCGGAGTATTTCGACATCAAGCGCTGGTACGTGGATCAGGGCGCCATCTTTTCGCAAGACGATGTGGACCGCGCCGCAGATGTCTGCGTGATCGGCCGCACGGTTCGCGACCAGCTGTTCGGCGTGGAAGACCCGGTCGGGAAAGTCATTCGCGTGAGCGGACTTCCTTGCAAGGTTGTGGCCACGCTTCATCCGAAGGGATTGTCCCTGTCCGGGCAGGACCAGGACGATACGATCATCGTTCCCTACACCACGGCGCAAAAAAAGATCAAAGGAATTACCTGGCTTGACGACATCCTGTGCTCGGCGGTTTCCCCGGATGCTGTCAAGATTGCCGGGCAGGAAGCGACAGCGGTGCTGCGTGATCGCCATCATCTGCGTCCCGAAGAAGAAGATGATTTCAACATCCGGAATCCCGAGGACATCATTCAGGCGCAGCTCGATGCCAGTAAAACGCTTACCATTCTCTTGATTGCTATCGCGTCGGTTTCGCTGATCGTGGGAGGCATCGGGATCATGAACGTCATGCTGGTGTCGGTCACCGAGCGCACGCGTGAGATTGGAGTGCGGGTGGCTGTCGGAGCAACCGAGGGGGACATCCAGCTTCAGTTTCTCGGAGAGTCCATCATGCTCAGCCTGGTGGGTGGGGCGGCGGGAGTGCTGTTCGGTGTCGTCGGTTCCTATTTGGTGGGACAAACGCTGCATTGGCCCATCGAGATGTCGGTGCAGGCGGTCGTCGTCGCGGCGGTCTTTTCGATTGCGGTTGGCACTTTTTTTGGATACTACCCGGCGCGAAAAGCATCTCGGCTGGACCCCATCGAAGCGCTGCGTTACGAGTGACACTTCACGTTTTTTTCTAGGAATGAGGAAATGAAGATCAGAGGCCGCTGGCTCATCTTGGTGTCCGTCGTGGTCGTGGCGGGATTATTGGTTGCGTGGGTTTTGAACCGGAGCACGCCGGCGCAGCATTTCACCGCGAAGGTGGAGCGCGGCGCGATTAACGACGTGGTCGAGGCTACCGGCACGATCAACGCGGTCATTACCGTTCAAGTGGGGTCGCAAGTCTCGGGCACCATCGCGAAACTCAATGTCGATTTCAATTCGCGTGTCCACAAAGGCGACATCGTGGCGCTCATCGATCCGGCTTTGTTCAAGGGTGCCTTGCTGCAGGCCGTCGCCGATCTCGAGAATGCCAAGGCGAATGTTATTGGGGCGAAGGCCAATCTCGAAAAAGCAAAAGCATCCTTGGTACAGACAAAAGCGGACTACGCTCGCGCTGTTGCACTAAAAAAAGACGGAGTGCTCAGTCAGCAACAACTCGACCTCGCCAAAGCCAACTACGATTCCGCGGATGCGAGCGTAAATGGTGCGGCAGCGAATGTTACACAAGCTGAAGCGCAGGTGAGCCAGAAGGACGCCGCCGTCACGGTGGCACAAACCAATCTCGACTACACCGTGATTCGCTCACCGATCGATGGAACCGTCGTGGCCCGCAACGTTGACGTAGGTCAGACCGTGGCAGCTTCCTTGCAGGCACCCACCATTTTCACTATCGCGCAGGATTTGAAAAAGATGTGGGTGTACGCCAAGACGGACGAATCCGATGTGGGAAATATCAAACTGGGGAAGCCCGTGAGCTTCAAGGTGGACGCCTTTCCGAAGGACACCTTCCACGGCGTGGTCAGCCAGGTCCGAATGAACGCGACGACGGTGCAGAGCGTGGTGACCTACGACACCATCATCGAATTCGCGAACCCTGATCTGAAACTATTTCCGGGCATGACCGCCTACGTGACGATTCCCGTGGCCACGGTTGAGAGCGTGCTCAAGGTGCCCAATACGGCCCTGCGGTACAAGCCTCCGATGTCGAGCGAGGAGATTCTCGCGGTTTACAAACAGTATGGGATCGAGAGCGGCGACCACTTGTCGGGCGGTGAAGCCGCTGCCGTGCCGAACGCCGGCTCGCCGTCGGGACAGGCGGCACAAACGCCACCTCGCGCACCGAAGGCCGATACGGCGGTCGTGTGGAAGCTTCACCCGGATAACACGATGGAGCCGGTCAAGGTTTCGCTCGGCATCACCGACCATGCGTTTACGGAAATCACGGCCGTCCTCAAGGGGGAACTGAAGGAGGGGGACGATCTCGTCATTCGGTCGGTGGTTGCGAAAGGCCAGACACTGAGCGGAATTCGTCGGTAAGGATTTGCATCTCGCAAAAGATTCCATGGACTCCATGGCCGCACTCAACCAAGTCGAAGTCGCATCCGGTTCCTCCCTGGGAAGTGTCGTCATTGCCGTCGAGGACGTGCACAAATACTACGACCTGGGGGAAACGCGAGTGCACGCCTTGCGGGGCGTAAGCGTCGAGGTACAGCGTGGAGAGTTTGTCGCGATCATGGGGGCCAGCGGGAGTGGCAAGTCGACGTTCATGAACATGCTCGGGTGTCTGGACCGTCCGAGTTCCGGCCGCTATCTGCTCGAAGGAATCGACGTCTCGCAGCACGACAAAAAAGCCCTGGCACTCATCCGCAATCAGAAAATCGGATTTGTTTTTCAGGGATTTAATCTGCTGGCTCGGACGACGGCCCTCGAAAATACGGAACTCCCTACCCTGTATGCCAAGATCGACAGGGCCGAGCGCGGCAAGCGCGCGGCGGAAGCACTCGCGGTGGTCGGATTGGCCGACCGGGCGCAGCACTTCCCGTCGCAAATGTCGGGCGGACAGCAGCAACGCGTCGCGATTGCGCGAGCTTTGGTCAACCGTCCGTCGATTTTGCTGGCTGACGAGCCTACTGGCAATCTCGACAGCCGTACGTCGGTCGAAATCATGGAGGTTTTTCAGAATTTGAATGACAAGGGATTGACGATTGTTCTGGTGACCCACGAACACGACATCGCACAGTTCGCCAAGCGTGTGCTGGTGTTCCGCGACGGGAAAATCCGGAAAGACGATCCGGTGGCTGGCAGGCCAAGGGCCAGCGAAATCTTGAAGGGGCTGCCGACACTCGAAGACTGAAAATGGACTCTGCCAAGGGACGCCCCTGGTCTGCTCCCTCTCTGATACAATTGCGTCGATCACTTGTCGTACCCGCATTTAGGGACGATTAGAGTGCATCGCCCTCCTTTGTTTTCAATGACTTACGACCGTTTCTAATCGGCGGCGCTGTCGATTAGAAATGGCAAAAAAAGCAAAAAGCGCCCACAGCGTAACTTCCGCCGGGACGCTCCTTCTTACTAACTAAGCCATATTCAAATTACTGAACCACATTATCACAACCGTCCTCGAGTTTCAAGCCAAAAAGTTGTTGGTGTAAATGAGGTTTCCCCCCTCCTCCTGGCCGAGCCAAACCTGACATTGACAGTGCGACACGTTGTTGTCAGGTATCTCTTCTTCGCAACCCCTGCGAGGCTAAGAGATACGCAGGTACCATGGATGTACAAAATGTTGCACATAGTACGAATTGTCCATGAATTCGCCTGACTGAAGGCTGCAAATAGGAGACTTAGATGGCGTTTTCAAATCTATCTGTTGGTGCTTCGCGTGCTGGTAATCGGTCAGACCCGGGTGCATGGAGGACTTCGACCGTGAGAACTGCTCGATTGCTTTCGCTGATTTGCCTATTCCTTGTTTCCGCCAGCGTTTGCTTGGCCGATGGATCACCGGGCGATGTTCATGTGACGCTCGGAGGCACGGGGACCATTTACGCTTCTTGCCAAAATAATAGCGCCCCCGTCCTAGGCTGCTTGGAAAACGGCGGCCCTCTCACTATCACAGCCAATCTTCTTAATGGGGCTGGCACCGTCGATATCCAAAACGGCACTGGGGGCACTTTCCCCAATTACGTCATAACGTTCCTGACCCTCGAAACTCCGATCAGTTGCAGTTTGGACAGTACTGGGCTGACCTTTTTCACCACGGCCACTGCGGTGGGTGGCAATTCCTGCGTCTTCTCCGGGACCCCCGGCGACGGAATCGACAATTTAGTGAAGTTCGGCATAACGATAGACGGTGGCGTGGACGGGCTCAATACATTCGTAGCCGGTCCTAGTCCCGAGCCAGGCACGCTGCTTCTCCTTGGCACTGGGTTGATTGCCTTTGGCTGGATACGATCTAAGGTCAGCCGGTAGGCGCTTTCACTTCGATTTCTTAAATTCGGCCACCAGCTTCGCAAATTCCGGCTGCTTCTGAATGGCCCCCAGCTCCGGGTCATTCGCCGCTTCCTCAACTGAATAGCCCTTTTGCAACGCTTCCCGAAGTGACTTGAGGGCGTCGCTTGGGCGATTGCTTAGGGCAAAGACCGTGGCTTCCACATAGATCAGGTTGACGTCGGCCTGGTTGACAGCCCGCGCCCGGTGGATGAAATCCACCGCCTGCGCCGAGTTACCCTTCTTCGCATAATATAGAGCGAGGTCCCCCATCGTCTCTGAGTCGCGCGGATTCACTTCCATCTGCTTGAATGCAAGAGCGATGGCTCGGTCATACGTGGCATTGGCTTTGTCGCGCTGCCCGGACCAACGATAGGCGTCCGCCAAGTTTCCAACGAACGATTCGTCATTTGGACTCATTTCCACGGCTTTCTCAAACATCGGCACGGCTTCAGCGTAGCGCTTCAGGTTGTAGTAGGCGGTGCCGAGGTCCGAGTACGTCTTGTAATCCGGCTGAATTTGAAGGGCTTTCTGAAGGTAAGGGATTGACTCCTCATTCTTACCCAGCTGAATATAAATCACTCCCTGGTTCAGATACCCGAACGAGTTGGCCGGTTCGAGTTCCGTTACGTGACGAAATTCGAGGAGCGCCTTATCGTACTCTCCCAATCGAGAATATGCGGTCCCCAGCGAATTACTATTGAACCAGTAGTAAGGATTGATCTGAACCGCTTTTTGATAGGCCTGAATCGCCTGGTCTTTCTGCCCGAGTGCCAGATAAGCTTTGCCCAGTCCCCGATAGCCGTCATCCGAATTCGGCGCAAGCTCCAGCGCGCGCTTAAGCTCCGCAATCGCTTCGGCACTCTTACCCGAGGCATTGTAAACGCGGCCCAGCGCGAAATGGACTTCCGGCAGCTTGTCGTTGATCCGCTCCGCCTGCTGGGCGGCTGCCAACGATTTCTGCGACCAGAAGTTGTCTTTCTTCTCGAGGTACATCACCAGGCTGGCATCGGAAACACCGGCATAGGCCAAAGCGAACGCGGGATCTTTCTTGAGCGCCTGCTCGAAGTAACTGATGGCCGTCTCGACGTTCTTCAAGTCCTGCTGACCGCGGAGCGAATTGCGGCCCTTCAGGTAGAGGTCGTAAGCCTCGATATTCTCGGTCGGGTGGGCCTCCGCGCGCGCCATTTCCTCGTTGGTGGGCTTCAAGGCCAGCTTCGCGACGAGTTGGGTGGATATCTGGTCCTCGATGGTGAGCAGATCCTTGGCAACGCCGGAGAATTGCTGACTCCACAATTTCTTGGTATCGGGAATATCCATCAGGTTCACGATGATCGACATCTTATCCGCGCCACCTTGAATCACGCCTTGCACGATGAGGTTTGCCCCCAGCTTTCGCGCCGTCTTTTCGAGCGGATCCTTATCGGAAACAGTGGCTACTGCCGTGTCCGAAGACAGGCGCAGATCTTTCATCTGGAACAGCTTTGCGGAAAGAGCCTCGTTCAAGCCTTCGGCGACATACCCCAATGATTGGTCGTCGCCCAAAATCTTAAACGGGAGGATGGCAACAAACTTTCCCTCAGACAGCGTAGGAATGCCGGAAATACCTGAACCACCACTGCTCTTCACGCCCAACCCAGGAATCAAGTGCCGCACAGGCGGGACGGCAAAGACCAGGATCAAAAGGGCCACCGACCCGGCGACATACCAAACCCATTTCCGTTCGGCAAATTCCGGAAGCTGGATTTGGACGGAGCGCGATCCACTCGCGGATTTCGAACCCTGGAGATCGGCCAGAATCTCGTATGCGCTTTGATAGCGCTTCTCCGGATCTCTCTCGAGGCACCGCATGGTGATGCGAACGAGCCAATTGGGAAGCGATGGATTCGCCAATTTGGGGCTTTTCGGCGTTTCCTGGATGCGCTGGTACATCACCTTCAAAGTGGATTCGCCCGTGAACGGAACATCGCCCGCGAGCATTTCGTAAAGAATGAGACCGTAAGCATAGAGATCGCTGCGCTGGTCAACGGGCTTGCCTTCCACTTGCTCGGGGGACATGTAGCGCGGCGTCCCCATGAAAGCGCCGGTCTTGGTGATCCCAACGGCGCCTTCTTCGAAGGATTTCGCGAGGCCGAAATCGGAGACGTAAATCTGGTCGTCCTTATCCACAAGGATGTTTTGCGGTTTTAGATCGCGATGGACAACTCCTTCGGCGTGCGCCGCCGCCAGCGCCTCCGCAAGCGCGCGCGCGAATTTCAGCGCACGCTCCAACGGCATCTTCGGATTGTCCCTCAGTATCTGGTAAAGGTCCTGGCCCTCGACGAAAGCCATGGTGATAAAGCGCGTGTCCCCAACGGTGCCCATGTCGTGAATGCGAAGGATATTCTTGTGGGAAATCTTGCTGGCCAGGAGGAGTTCCTGTTTAAATCGCTTGAGGGCATCGGATTCCCCCATCATGCCCTGCCGGACGACCTTGATCGCGACGGTGCGGTCCAATTCCTTATCGTAAGCTTTGTAAACGCGCCCCATCCCACCCTGGCCCAAAAGCTTCTCGATGCGGTAGCGAGGTCCGAAATCGCTGCCGGGAGGCAGGGCCGAGGTATCCATCACCTGGACGGTTTCAGAATCGCCGACGGGCATGGGGGTGCCGCAACGAGAGCACGATTCCGCAAAATCGGGATTGACGGAACTACAGTGTGGGCAGTTCATTGCTCATGGCGCCAGGAACAGCAGGAAGTTACGCCGGGTCGATTATCTTGTATCCAGTCGGCCCCAAGCAACTGATAACTCGCGCCAGTCCCCGATTCTCAAGGGCGGGCATTCCGCCATCACATTGGCGGAAAATTCGATTCGAAACACAAAAACAGACCTTGGGAGATTGCCCTTTGTACCAGAGCTGAAATGCGCTGATTCCTTGCCCGCAAACATTTTGACGAATGACGTCAGTCCGTTCCAGACCCAAGTGCAAGATCGAGGCCCGCAGCATCGGCGAACGCCCGGAAGTCCCGGTCTCGCGTCAGAAGGGTGACGCCTCTATCGAAACAGCTCTGGGCGATCAGCGCGTCGCCGAGGCGAGCCTTGCGGCGCTTTGCGAGAACCTTCGCCCGCAATATTCCTGCCCGCTGCCAATAGCCAGGTCCAATCTCGATGAGAGGCACTTCTGAGAGCGTTCTGGCAACGACTGAAGGAAGCTTCGGGTCGCTTAACAGCTCGGTGAGCACAACGGGCACCATTAGCACCTGGCGGTCCTCCAGCGCCCGATCGAGCACCTGTACATCCTCGCCTCCGCTGCCTTCGAGAAAGGCAACCCATGTGCTCGTATCGACCGCAATCATCGGTCGGCCTTGAGCTCTGCCAACGTGCGCGTGAATCGAACCTTGCCGCGCAGACGGCGAAGGCGAGCGTAAATGCGCGACGCGGCAACCAGCTGCAGCCCGGTCCGGACGGTCTGGGTGATACCCGTACCACTGGCTCGCTGTGCCTTCTTGAGAAGTTCTGGCGGTACTTCCACCGTAATCTTACGAGCAGTACTCATAACAGCGGGATCATACCATATTCAAGACCAGCATCGAATATGGTATTTCCTTGCCGTCGGTTTTGAGGCGATTCTGGAGAGCGGAGCCAGCAGCCCGCGGATGCACGAGTTGTTGTTGCAAGACCTGGATGAGCTGCTCGGGTGCCTGCGTCAAGCGAATATCGTGCCAGCGCCGTCGGGCGAAAGGAAGCTTAAGAAGCCCGAGCAGGAACGGGCCACGATGCAAGCGGGCGCGCCCACCACCCCGAGAAAACCGCAGAAACCAAACTGCCTGCTGCTTCTAAATACGATACCTCGCGTGAAGATCGCGTGCATTCAGAAGGAGCCGATGCGCCTATACTCTCCTGATGCGAGTTCTCGTCACCGGGGGCGCCGGATACATCGGGAGTCACGCGGTTCGCGTGCTGGCTCGTCGCGGCCACGAAGTTCGCGTGTATGACGATTTTTCCACTGGACATCGCCAATTGGCGCAAGGCGTGGATGTTGTTGCCGCCGGCATCGGCGATGTGGACAAGCTGAAGTCCGCGCTCCGGGGAATCGACGCTGTCATGAACTTTGCCGCTCACGCCTACGTGGGCGAATCGGTGCAAAATCCGCGCAAGTACTTTCAGAACAATGTGGAGGCAGGTCTCTCCTTCTTGAACCAGGTCCTCGATTCCGGCATTCGCAATTTCATTCAATCTTCCACGTGCGCCGTCTATGGCATGCCTAAGGAAGTTCCCATTCGCGAAACCGAGTTGCGCGCTCCGGTGAATCCTTACGGTGCGAGCAAACTTTTTTTCGAGAACGCGCTCGAAGCCTATGGCGTCGCCTACGGCTTTCGCTATGTCGCTTTCCGCTATTTTAACGCCGCGGGCGCCGATGAAAGCGGCGAAATCGGCGAACTCCACGATCCCGAAACTCACCTGGTGCCTCGCGTCCTGCAAGCCGCGGCCGGAATGATTCCCGAGCTCGAGATATTCGGCACGGATTACCCCACGCCCGACGGTACGTGTATCCGCGATTACATTCACGTGAACGATCTGGCGGAAGCCCATGCACTCGGCCTTGAGTATCTCGCCGGCGGTGGGGCATCGGTCGCCCTGAATTTGGGAACTGGAACCGGGTACTCGGTCAACGAAGTCATCACTGCCGCGGAGAAAGCCGTGGGGCGTCAGATCAAGAAAAGATTTGGTCCGCGGCGCGCGGGCGATCCGCCCGTGTTGGTTGCGGATCCGTCCAAGGCACAGCAGACTCTTCGCTGGAAGGCCTCGCGCCAATTGTCGGAAATCGTATCGAGCGCCTGGTTGTGGCTGCAACGCTCAAACAGCAAGAAACCATGAACATTCCGGGTATCAGCGGATTCGAAGGCTCAATCCCCGCTTAAGAAGGCTCACTGGCCTAGGCCGGAGCCGGTTTTTCGCCTTTGGCGAGGCCGGGGAGGGGCCGTGGTTCGGGACGCAGCGTGAGCTGGGGCTCCTTGGTGGGGACGGGCGGTGCGGCAGGAGGCGGCGAAGACGGCTTTTCCGGCAGCGGCTTGCCTTCGAAAAGAAGTTTCAGCTCGGTCGCGTCCAGAACTTCCCGGTCGAGCAGGGCCTGCGCCACGCGCTCGAGAGCCTCGCGATGCGTTTCGAGGATGTTGCGCGCGCGTCCATATCCGGTGCCCACGATGTTGCGGACCTCCGCGTCAATCTTGATCGCGGTGTCTTCAGAATAGTCGCGGTGCTGGGCGATTTCCCGGCCCAGAAAGATTGCTTCTTCCTTCTTGCCGAACGTGAGGGGGCCGAGCGGACTCATGCCCCATTCGCAGACCATCTGCCGGGCAATTTCCGTGGCGCGCTCGATGTCGTTTCCGGCGCCCGTGGTGATATGGTTCAGGAATATTTCTTCCGCGGCGCGCCCACCCATCAAAACAGCGAGTTGTGATTCGAGGAATTCCTTGGTGTAAGTGTGCTTGTCGTCGATGGGCAATTGCATCGTGACGCCCAAAGCCATGCCGCGCGGAATGATGGTCACTTTGTGCAGCGGGTCCGCACCCGGGGTCATGGCAGCCACCAGTGCGTGACCCGCCTCATGGTATGCGGTATTGCGTTTCTCTTCGTCGGAAAGAATCATGGACTTGCGCTCGACGCCCATCAGGACTTTGTCCTTGGACATCTCAAAGTCCACCATGGTGACGAATTTGCGGTTCTGCCGGGCCGCCCACAGGGCCGATTCGTTCACCAGGTTTGCCAGGTCGGCGCCCGAAAAGCCCGGCGTGCCGCGCGCGATCACCGAAAGATCCACGTCGTCGGATAGCGGCACTTTGCGCGTATGGACTCGGAGAATTTCTTCGCGGCCTTTCACGTCGGGGCGTGGCACCACCACGCGGCGGTCGAATCGGCCGGGCCGCAACAGCGCCGGATCGAGAACATCCGGGCGGTTTGTGGCGGCAATCAGGATCACGCCTTCGTTCGATTCGAACCCGTCCATCTCGACGAGCAGCGCGTTCAGCGTCTGTTCGCGCTCGTCGTGCCCGCCGCCAAGCCCCGCGCCGCGGTGACGTCCTACCGCGTCAATTTCATCGATGAAGATAATGCATGGCGCGTTTTTCTTGCCCTGCTCGAAGAGATCGCGAACGCGGCTCGCTCCCACGCCGACGAACATTTCCACGAAGTCCGAACCGGAAATGGAGAAGAACGGAACATTCGCTTCCCCCGCAATCGCGCGGGCAAGCAGAGTTTTGCCGGTGCCGGGAGGGCCGACGAGCAGCACGCCCTTGGGAATGCGTCCGCCGAGCTTTTGGAACTTTTGCGGGTCCTTCAGGAAGTCGATGATTTCGTAGAGTTCCTCTTTGGCTTCGTCAATCCCCGCGACATCCTTGAACGTGGCTTTCTTTTGCTGCGCCGTCAGCAGGCGCGCGCGCGACTTCCCGAAGCTGAGCGCTTTGTTCCCGCCGGCTTGCATTTGCTTCATCATGAAAATCCAGAATGCGACGAGAAGGATGAGCGGGGCGAAATTCACCATGAAGGTGAGCCAGTCGGCGTTCTTCACTTCCTTGTAGCTGTAACTTACGTTCTTTTCTTGAAGGGACTTGGTCACATCCGGGATGGCGGTATTGGCGATCGTGACGCCGCGGAACTTGCCGCCGTTGTTGTTGTACTCGCCCTGCAACTCAGCGCTGTTCTGCGAAAGATAAATCGTGACGCCCTTCACCTGGCCCGCTTGCAGCTTGGCCTCGAATTTGGCGAAATCCGAATCCTCTTCGTGGGCCGATTGGCTTCCCGTGGATGCCATCTTCCACAGCACGACCGCCAGCAAAATCATTAAGAGCCAAAATAAAATAGTGCGGACTGTTGAGTTCACCGTCTTACCTCACCCTTTGGATACCTTGCGAGCCCCCGGTCGGCGCCCGCTTTTCGAGCGCGCCCCCCCGGTGACAGCCACATACGGCAGATTACGATGAAGGCCGTGCTGGCCGCTCAGCCCATAACCCACCCAATATTTAGATGCAGCAGCGAAGCCGGTGTATTCAGGCTGGAGGTTCACTTTGCGGGCCTCGGGCCTGTCGAACAGAACGGCCAGCCGCAACGACCGCGGCCGCCCTTCTTCCAGACGCTTCAGCAAGAAATCCTGCGTAACTCCTGTGTTAAGTACCGCATCCACGACAAGAACATCGCGTCCTCGAATCGTCGGGGGCATGCTGAAAAAAATCTCGCGGCGCTCGAACCCGCCCATATGTACGTCCCTCATATGGGACCTCACAAAATGACAAATCACCGGCCGCGAAATTTCGCGGACCAGATCCGCACCGAACAAGAATGAGTTCTCCAGCATCACGACAACATCCAGGGTCCGTCCCGCATAGTCCCGCGAGATAGTGCGGCCCAATTGGCTAACTCGCGTTGCAAGTCGCTGCCGGGTGTAGGCGACTTTCATCCGCTCCCTCAAAGACGATCTTCCTCGATCAACAACCCGTTTCGCGTTCCCTCGCCCGCGCAGAATTCGTGCGCCGGCGGCATTCCGCGAACCCAGATCACTCGTCCTTCGCTCTCCAGCACGGGCCAACTGGCGCGTTCGCGATTCGGAACCCGTCCAGCGATAAACATCCGATTCAGCTTCCGGACGTCGCGGCGTCCGAGTGGCCGGTACGCATCGCCCGGCCGCCAATTCCGCAGAATCAAAGGGGTGCGGAGAAGGTCAGCATCAAGGGTGGCGTCCCTTTTAGTTTCGCTCGCCTTAAAAGGCCAGTCAATCACTTTCAGGCGGTACCGGCGCCCGAGTTCCGGAACAGAAACAGTCGCCTCACCACGCTCAGGAAGATCCACTGCATACTGGTACGAATTCTCCCGACCTTCGGTTTTTCGGCGCCTCTGCGCCGCAAGCGCCTCGGAAGAAGCGCGTGAAAACACCACACGGTCGAAATCGCGTTCTACAAGGATTGCACCAGGCAATCGAACGTGCCGGCCGCTGATGGACTTGCCCGCAAGATGGATCACTTGCTCCACATGGCGTGCGCTCAGCTCTCGCCGGTCTCCGCGCACCTTTTCATAGAGACGCCGGACCAGCCGCTCGGTGAGCGCCCGGCAGGATGACGAAATCCCGCTGCGTTGTGCATCGTTTTGAGAACGGTCCGCGAGACCCATAGGAAAAAGCAGATCATGAATGCCAATCGTCAGCGTCGCGCCGTTCTCGCCGACGCACCGGTGAACGCGATCTTCAACGAGCGCATCCCAGTAGACTTCCTGTTCGCGCGCGAGCCGGGCCAGCTCGCCAAGACGGTCGACAATCGCTGGAGAAAAATCATGTTCGAGCTGGGGCAGAAGCTGCTCGCGAATTCGTGCGCGAAGCCGGCGCACATCGCGATTCGTCGCATCCTCGCGCCAGGTTTGCCCGCTGCCACGGAGGTATTCGCGCAGTTCGAGACGGTGGGTGGTGAGAAGCGGCCGCACGACGGGGCCGGCGACCGGGTAAATCGCAGCCAGCCCGGTCAGGCCGGTTCCCCGAATCAAGTGCGCCAAAACCGTTTCCGCCTGATCTTCTGCTGTATGCGCCACGGCAATGCGGGTGGCCTGTCCTTCGCTCACCACGCGCGCAAAAAACGCATATCGAAGACGCCGCGCCGCATCCTCGAGATTCCAGTCATGCCGGGCAGCCACCGCGGCGACGTCTTCGCGGGCGGAAACAAATTCATGCCCGCCCGCGCGCGCCAGGCCGCCAACAAACCTCGCGTCTTCCTGCGATTCCGCGCCGCGAAGAGCATGATCAAAATGAACGACGATCAATGCGATCCCCAAATCTCCGCGGAGCCTTTCGAGCAATCTCAAGAGCGCAACCGAATCGGCCCCGCCCGATACCGCAACGCCCACGCGCCACCCAGGTTCCACCATTCCGGATTGACGGACGTGTTCAAGAACTCTTTGTTCGAGCGGGTTTCGCATAGCCGTGCTCTTCAGGCTTTAGAGATGACTCTATAGTAGCAGTCGGACGGAACGGGGTCGAGATTAGGGCTAACTCGCTTGGGGCCGGGATTAGAGCCGGTCAGCAACCTGCTGCGTGAACAGGTCTCGGCTGTACGATATCCGCCGGTCGAGCGCCACGGCCGCAAAATAAGAGCAGCTCCGGCGTTCCTGCTGGGCCCACGCGGCCACGCCCGGAATCACCGGCGAGGACACGCGGCGAAGAACGTTGAGGAGTGTGTAGTAGGCCCCGACCGCGCGAATTTCCGTCTGATCATCGCCGCGCTCCGGGCACAAGCGGACAAGCTGTAGCAACCGGCCAAAATCTTCCGCGGCCACGTCCTCGTTCGCAATCCCGGTAACTTCACGAACGCGCGTGGAAAGCTCCACCTTTCGCGACGCCGCCAGGATCGATCTGCAGTAATACACGAAGAACTGCAAGAAGACCGCGACGGAAACCACGTAAATGAGTGCGGCAATCATCGGGCTCTCACCGCCAGTTGCGCCGGCACCAGGCGTGCCTCCTCAGACACCTTGGTGAAGGTGTAAGACCAGGCGATCGGCAGCCACACCCCGACGATAGGAGGTACCCATCGAAGGACGGATGCCTGAAGACCGGGAAAGAGGTTTCGCAGCGCGTAAGCGCCCGCGGTGGCGCTGAAATAGATGCCAAGGGCAAGAACAAGCTGAGTCAGGCGTGCGCGTGTCTCGCGCAGCTTGAGAATGGCGCCCCACAAGAGATAAGTCAAAATGACTCCGATGAAGTAGAGATTTTGTCCCAGCTGGACGACAAAACGTCCCGTTAGGTTGCTGCGATGCTCGTGGACTACTCCGTATGAAAACACAGCCGTGAAGACCAGAAGGAGCACAGCCGCCCCGCGGATATATCCGCTAACGCCCATTTCATCGAATACCTGCAGATAGAACTTGATAATCACCCAGAACATCAGAACCATCAGCAGGCTGTCAGAGTAGTAGTAAATGTAGGAGTATGCGGGAGAATTATACCCATACGCGTGCAGCGAGTAATACAGGCCAAAAGTGACAAGCGCATCGCAAGCCATATAAAAGTTGAGGGGAAGGTAGCGAAGAAAAGTCTTGCGGTAGACCGAACACACCACCACGTAAACTTCTGCAAGGAAGCCAATGGACCAGATCAAATAGTCAGCAGGACCGAGAGTCAAAATGTACTCTTTTGAGCCCTGACCCAGCCAACCCCCGTTTTTTGCCGGGGCTTACGCAGTTACCCTAGTTCCAGGGTGCCGGGGGCATTGGTGCTGACGTATTCGCCCACGGTGCTGGAGGCATCGGTGCCGAGGTGTTGCGTGCCCAAGGTGCCGGGGGCATTGGTGCTGATGTGTTTGCCCACGGTGCCGGCGGCATCGGTGCCGACGTGTTTACTGACCAGGGTGCTGGAGGCATTGGCGCCGAGGTGTTCGCCAGCGCATTCAAACCAGCCGCGCTAGCCAACACCAGCAGAACCAAAACCACCGCTACTAGCCACCTATCCACGGTACCCCTCCGAGTAGGGAAAGCTCTACGCGGCGGAGTCTATAGGCGGTCTAGTGCCGTCAAGAGGAATATTTCAGGGTGTGTGTCCAAACAGTACACACCCCTCCCTCCTGGCTGTGCCAGAACCTCTCCGAATTGTCGAGGCGAAATTAGCGTTTCGAAGCGAATCGCGTCAATGTTACGAAAGTACTACTGCCCGGCAGCAGCGACAGGCAAGGGACAGCCTTTCATTCATGGAGCGCACCCCTCGCTGGCTAGCTATGCGGTCGTGTCTTGACACTCTGTGGACTCATCCGTAGCATCGAACATTCACGCCGTGCCGGCGTAGCTCAGTGGAAGAGCGAGGGTCTCATAATCCCTAGGCCGTGGGTTCGATTCCCCCCGCCGGCACCACCCTCAGCCCACGGGTCGTTCAGAGCGGCCGACATGCAAATCGAACCGTCCTTCGTTGTTCTAAAGGCGATCCAGCACGTCATCGAAGTTGCGCGCAACAAGCCTAAGGCGTCGTCGCGGCCGGTGGCAGATGTTCCTCAAGATAGCGCAACAGCAGGGTATGCAAGTGAAGGGCGGTGCCGGCGCCTTCGGTCAGCGCGTGCGTGCGGTTTGGGTACTCCATGAAATCCACGGGCCTATCGAGCTCGATAAGGCGGTTGAGCAATAGCTCGGTGCCGGCATAGTGGACATTGTCGTCGCCCGACCCATGGATTATCAGCAGCGAGCCGCGAAGTCCCTCGGCGAAATTGATCGCGGAGCTGTTGCGGTAGCCTTCGACGTTCTGCAAGGGCAGCCCCATGTACCGCTCCTGATAGATTGTGTCGTACAGTCGAAGCTCCGGTACGGGAGCCACCGACATCCCCACCCTGTATAGATCAGGCGCGCGAAACATCAGATTCAACGTGCTCGAGCCACCTCCGCTTTTGCCCCAAACAGCAACTCGCGAAGCGTCCGCAAAAGGGTGCGAGTGGAGAAAGTCCCGCAGCGCGGCCGTCTGATCTTTCACGACCACCGGATGGATCGAGCCATAGATAGCCTTGCGCCACGCCCGCCCTTTTGGAGCGGGCGTGCCGTGGTTATCAAAGCTGACGACCACATAGCCGGCATTCGCAACCACGCGATTGAAATAAAACTGATTGGACCATTGGTCGACCACTGTCTGCGCGGCGGGTTCGCCATACACGTAGACGAGGAGCGGATATTTCTTCGACGGGTCGAAATTGGGCGGCTTCATCATCCACGCGTCGAGAGTTTCGCCGCCGCCAATATCGGCCTTGAAAAATTCAATCGGCGCCGGGAAAGCCGCGGCAACATTCGCTCGCAGGGATGAGTTTTCTTCGAGCACGCGGGCCGGGCGATGCGCCGGGATCTTGACAAGATCCGTGACGGGGATCTGATTTGCGTTCGAATAGGTATGAAAAGCCCAGCGGCCGTTGGGCGACATGCGGTAGTCGTGCGTGCCTGCGGCATCCGGCGGAGTCACGCGCACCACCTTACCGCTCCCATTGAGTCTCGATCGATAGAGATACCTTTGCGTCGCGTTGTCGGGAGACGCCATGAAATACAGCCAACCGTTTTTCTCATCAATGCCGCTTACGGAGACTACGTCGAAATTGCCCGGCGTGATGAGATGAACGCGCGTTCCATCGCGCGAGACCACATACGCATGGCGCCAGCCGTCTCGTTCACTGAGCCACAGAAACTCAGCGCCGTTGTGAAGCCATGTAAAACTCCTCATCACCTCTACCCATGCGTCGTCTTTATCCTGAAAGATTGCGCGCACGCTGCCGCTCGTGCCGTCGGCAAGCAGAACATCCTCTGTATTCTGCAGGCGGTTGAGATGTTCCAGCACCAATTCCTGGGAATTCCCGGCCCACTCCATGCGGGCGATGTAGTTGTCGCGAGGATCTCCCGGCACGGCCATCCACTGTGTTTCTCCGCCGTCAACGCTTACTGTCCCCACTCGTACGGCTGAATTGGTGGTTCCGGGAATCGGATAGGGAATGTTGAGAATTGTGGGATACGCGCCCAGCCCGGGATAGGGGAAACCGGTGACAATTTGCTTCGGCTCACCATTGTTGTATACGAGCGGAAAAATGCCAAGGCCGTGCGTGTCGAATTGCCAGTACGCGATCCGCCGGCCGTCCGGACTCCATCGGAAGCAGTCCCGAAGTGCGAGTTCTTCTTCGTAGACCCAATCGGACGTGCCATTGATGATGTTCTCCGAGCCGTCGTGCGTGATGGGAATCACGCGGCCGCTCGATAGATCTTCCACGTAGATATTGTTGGCCCGCACGTAAGCGGCCTTCCATCCATCGGGCGAGAGCTTCGCGAACATCAGCGTTGATGGCGGCGCGTCGCCCCCCAGCTTGTGCAGCCCGCCGGACTTGAGATCGAGGACCCAGTAGTCGCCGCGCGTGTTCTCTCTCCATACCCGTGCTGTATTCGTGTAAATCAGCAGCTTCGAGTTGTCGCTGGACCAGGCATAGTCTTCGATCGCGAGCGGCGATTTCGCATTCTCCGGAACGAGTTTCGACGCGGAAACCAGGACCTCTCGCCTTCCACTCGATGTCTCGTACCGGACGATGTCCGTGGCGCCTTTGAATTCGCTCGAAGGCTCGACCGTCGTATAGAAATCTCCTCCGTTCAGCCAGCGCGCCGGGCCGAAGGTCTTGACCTTGAAATCCGAAGGTGCGAACAATCGGCGCAGAAGCTTGTCGGAGTCGGCCGAAACTTGTGCCGAGGTTCGATGAACGGCCAAGAAAGGAAATGACAGGGTCAGAGCCAGCAGAAAAAGCCACCGCGGGAAACCAAGCCTCCTAGTCTCCGATTCTTTCATGTTGATTGACCCCATCAGTAGTTTCTCCTTCCAGAAATTGCCGCGAGAAGGTTCCCGCACAAGCGAAATGGAACGAGCCGTTCTGTTCTTGGCCAACCGCCAGAAAGAGACAACTACTTAGCACGAATCAGCGCAAAAAACATGGTGGCGCTAGTGTGCTGGCTTCTTGCGGGAAAGCTTGAGCGTGACTTCGATATCGCGGCGCGTATCGAAGTTCGAAACCGTTCGAGTGGGAGACATCATGTCGTTGTGCTCGGCGTGGATTTCATAATCGATGTTGGGGTCGAGGCCGCTGAAGCGGTACCGGCCTTCATCATCTGCGAAAAGAGTTTTCACCGCCTGCGTCTTCGAATTCACCAGATACACGATGCTCGAAGGAACAGGGTTCTCGTCCTTGTCAAGGACGCTTCCGTGAAGGGTGCGGAGCTGTTCTTCGGCCTTTTTTTCTTCCTTGCTTTGCTGCGCATGGGCTGGCAGCGCAACCAGAATGCAAAGCAGCAGCGCAAGGGCGGACTGCAAAGCCGCGACATTCTTCAAAATGTTACTCCTGCCCGCGATTGCGGGGGTTGCATGGTCTCGGCGAAGGACGATAGCAGGTGAAAGCCTGAGACGAAGCTATTCCACTTCATCTTCCTCATCTTTCTCATCTTTCTCGCCTTTCTCATCAAGGCTCGACTCTTCGTCCGCCTCTTCTTCCTCTTCGTCTTCGTCCTCGGAGATGACGATGAGATGCACGGGATGAATCTGCGTCACTTCCAGCTCGACGTCGCATTCCGGGCAACTCACAATCTCGCCTTCTTCCACTTCATCTTCGTCCAAATCGATTTCTGTGTCGCATTCCGGACATTTCGTCACGGGTCTGCTCCTTCCTGGGCCGATGCTTTCCGGACGGCGTATTATATAACGCCGCTGTCAAGCTTTGCCGGAAGGTGCTTAAAGATGACAAGCCGACGCGAGTACCCGGAGCGCCCGGTTGTGGGAGTTGGCGGCGTGGTGATCGCGGACGGCCGCGCCCTCCTGATCCGCCGGGGCCATCCGCCTCTCGAAGGCGAGTGGTCCATTCCCGGCGGCACGCTGGAGGTGGGGGAGACGATCGTCAGGGGAGTGCAACGCGAACTCGAAGAAGAAACCGGCATCCAGGCCCGCGTGCTCGATCTGATCGAAGTTTTCGAGCGCATTTTCCCCGATGGTAATGGCCGGACGCAGTATCACTTCGTGATCCTCGATTACCTCTGCGAAATTGCCGGGGGCGAAACGCGGGCGGGCGGCGACGTTACCGACGCCGCCTGGGCCGCGGAAGCGGATCTGCCGAAATTTTCCCTCACGCCAACGGCTACGCGCGTCATCCGCAAAGCGTTTGAGATGTCGCGGCGGCGCAAGCCTCTTCCTTGACAGACAGTGAGGACCCCTTAATCCGGAATCTGCAGATACACTTTCTTGTGGAAGATGCTGGCTTCCTCGCCGATGATGATCCTTCCGAGCCATTGCGGCTCGGCCGGGCTCGCGATCAGAAGCTTCAGCCCTCGCGCGTTGGAAGGAAGATCGAAAACCAGTTGCGTTAAGTACGAATCGCCCGGGCGCAGCGGCTGCGTGAGCGGCGTCCATTGCGAACCGAGCGAGTTTTGGAGTGCTTGCTGGCCTTCCTGCGAAATCGGATACGAGTGTCCGGCCGGGTCCTCGACGGTCACGATGCGCGGAGAGGGCACAAGGGGCGCGTCGCCGCGATGCGGTGAAATGGTGCGCTCGTCAAAGCGCGTTCGCACGGCAACGATGTAGAAAGTACCGCTGGCCGTTTGTTGGCCCGCAGCGGAGCCAAGAGTCCTAGTTTTCTCGACGGCTGCCACCGAGTAGGCAAGATGGCAATCAATCTCGCAAAAGTATTTCTCTTCGCCGGGTGGCAGTGCGTGTTCACGGCTGGCGACGGAAGCGCCGAGCAACACGGTGGCGTAACCTGCGAGCAAAATCATTGGAATCACGGCGATTTTTCGCGCTAGGCCGCGGCCGCCGAATAGCCATGCCGAAGCATGCCCGGTCCAGCGCGACGCGCGCTCTTCGCCTATGAGTCGGAGTGCCAAGATCGCGGTACCGGAAAACACCACCACCGCGAACGTCCCCAGGAACGCCATGACTCCGAAGACCGCTATCGCTTGCTTCAATTCCATCGTGGCTCTCCTTTCGAATCAAACTCAACTCGCGGCGGCTTCCGGCAAACGGCCGAAGCGGCGCTCGCGTCCGAGAAAATCCTCGACCGCCGACGCGAGATCGTCCGCATCAAACTCCGGCCACATGCGCGGCGAAAAGAACAGTTCGGCGTAGGCGCATTCCCATAGCATGAAGTCGCTCAGGCGCCGCTCGCCGCCGGTGCGAATGAGCAAATCCACATCGCGCGCGGGCCCGCCGGCGTGCGTCACTTCGCCCAGGCGCCGCGCGAATTCGCGTTGCGACACTTCGAGGCTCGACAGCATCCAGCAAGCCGCCCGCAGGATGGCATCCCGCGCTGAATAATCGAGCGCGATGCGAAGCTCGAGGGCGCGCCCCGAGGCGGTGAGGCGCTCGGCCGATTCAATCGCACCGGCAAGCGAGGGAGGAATGCGGTCGCGCCGGCCTATCACGCGAAGCCGGACTCCCGCCGATGCGCAAGCGGCTGTATCGCTGCGAAGAAATTCCTCGACGAGACCGAGCAGGGAGACAACCTCGCTCGTCGGGCGGCCCCAGTTGTCCGAGGAGAATGCGTAAAGTGTAAGAGTGCCGATGCCGAGCGACGGAGCGGCCTCGACCGCGCGGCGGACGGCGGCTACTCCCATGCGGTGGCCTTCCGCACGAGGCAGTCCCCGCGCAGCCGCCCAGCGGCCGTTGCCATCCAGCAAGATGGCGACGTGCAGCTTCGGAATAGGCGAGATTGTCAAAGTACTTTTGATCATAAAGTATCAGTCCAAAAAAATTTGCCATGCAAATTGCAAGGAGTGCGCCTCATAGTCACGTCGCAATTCATCGGTAGTGCTCGAGGCAATACAGGGCTCCAAACGCGAGAACCAAAGCGGCGGCTGGAATTGCCAATGATCGCGCGCTTCGCAAGGGCTGCCGTCGATCCGCGGTCGCGAAGAAAACCAAGAGCATAGGTACCAGCGCCACGATTGCCAGCTGAAAGATATGCGCCGCCGTGCCTTCGTCTGGTTGAGGCGGCTGAGTGTACCCGGTAAGCACCGCAAGCAATGCTGTAAGAGACAGGACGATTAGGATCTTGCCGCTAACTCTATTGATCTGTTGCGCGCGCAAGGCATGTTCTCCTTTCTGGATTGGCTCCATGTTTCAGCTTTCGCGCGTAGCGCGGATCAGAGCTTCCATGTGGTCCAAATATTTTTCGAGCGCCCGGCGCCCGGCGGTTGTGAGCCGGTATTCCGTCTTCGGCATGCGGCCGGCGAACGATTTGGCGCAGGAGAGATAACCCGCATCTTCGAGCTTGCGGGCATGCACGCTCAGGTTACCGTCCGTTACGCTGAGCAACTGCTTGAGCTCGTTGAACGTGAGCGACGAATTCACCGCCAGCGCGCTGACAATCGCAAGCCGCGTGCGCTCATGGATGAGCCGGTCGAGGTTCGCGGCCGATTCAGCCGCCGGCAGCGCACTTGCTGCGCCCCGCCTGGACCCCTGGTAGCGGGCATCGCGGGCCGTACGAACCGCATTCGATTTAACCGCCATAGTTCCTCGCAATTACCGCGCCAAAAATAATGTGAAATCCGCCGAACCCCGCGGCCAGAAAAATGTTTCCCCAAGACGAGGGGCAGAACAACGCCACGGTTCCCAACACCATGAAGCAAAGTCCCATCAGGGGGACGACGCGAATGGAGAAAGCTCCTCCCGTTACAACGCCGGTGCCATAGAGGAGCAGCCACACGCCGGGAATCGCATCCATGTAGCCAATGCGGACAAGCAAAAATGTGAGCAGCCCGCCGACAAAAAGCGGCGGCGCAAAGCTATAGACGAATCGCCGTCCCGGCCCGGCGAAGAGCGATGTCGAAACCACACGCGCTTTCGATATCGTCGTCCACAAGGCAATCGCGATGGCGATGGCAGCTTCCGCGACCCAGACGAGCACCCAGATACCGGGCCGGATCTGTCGCGAGGCAATCGCCGCGGCCCCCAACGCCGTAATTCCCATGGCGATGCCGCCCCATCCGGGAACCGCGGTGAAAGAGCCGGCGCGCTCCATGGTTTCGCGAATGAAGCGAATATTGTCGCGGGCGCGGTCATCGAGTGCGACCGGTTGACGAAGGCGTGGCGATTCGCCAGGAAACATAGTCCGATCATGGCATGTGCACGCCGTGTTGTCAAGTACTTTGTACTACAAAGTACGCCAGCCTCTTGTCCTCGCCCCACCCTCAGAAAAGTCAGGCATTGCTGGCGTGTTGCGCGGGATGCCTGCCGCGGTGGTATGCTCAGGTCGAAGTTTTCGAGGGAGGCAATCGCATGAGAAAGATGATTCTCGCAATCCTGGCTATGGTGTTTCTATCGGTAGCAGCCGGAGCACAGCAGGCGCCGCCGGCGCCGCCGGAGACAAATCCCGTATCGAATTCCGTTCGAAAGAGCCTCGAGCGGCAGTCGAAGAACATGGTCGCCGCCGTCGAGGAAATGCCGGCCGATAAGTTCAGCTTCCGTCCGACCCCCGCGCAAATGACGTTTGGGCACTTGGTGATGCACATGGCGGGCTCGAACAATTTTCTGTGCTCGAAGATTTCCGGCAATCCCGCTCCGCCGGACGAGAAATTAAGCGAGACAGACACCAAGGAAAAGCTGGTGGGTGCGTTGAAGGCTTCGTTCGACTACTGCGCGCAGTCGCTCGCGAAGGTGGATGATTCCAACCTTGGCGAGCAGCTTGCGCTCTTCGGAGGACGCATGGTTTCGCGCGCGGGCGCGATGATTGCCTTGACGAACGACTTCGCGGACCACTACAGCGCGGCGGCAATGTATTTGCGGCTGAACGGCCTGCTGCCACCGACAGCGCAGGAGCACAAATAGACCCGGCTCACTAGAACCGGCTCAGCGTTTCGAGGGCGGCGACTTCGGATACCGTCCGAGGAGCCAATTCCAGCGTATGTAGAACAGCGCGCCGAACATCAGGAGGCTATCGCGAAATACGTGAACCTTTGTTGCGGGGTCATGGGCCCAGCGCACGGGAATTTCGATGCCTCTCAACCCGTGGCGTTTGGAGAGAAAGAGAATCTCGGGATCGAATCCGAAGCCTTCGATCCGTTGCTGCTCAAAGACAATGCGCGAGGGTTCGCGCACGAAGGCCTTGAATCCGCACTGGGTATCGGAAAACGGCAGCCCTGTGAACAAGCGCACGGCGCCATTGAAGATAATGCCGGCGAGCTCGCGCAGCCGCGATTGGTGGACCGAGATCAGGGAACGATCGAGCGCGCGGGAACCGATGGCGACATCGTTTCCTCCTCGGATCGCGGCCAGCAGTTTTTCCGATTCCTCGATCGGCGAAGAAAGATCCGCGTCGGTAAAAAGAGCGATGCTTCCGCAGGCTTCGAGCATTCCATGGCGAACGCTGTAGCCTTTTCCATGATTTCGGCCGTTTGAAATGAGCCGCAACGAAGGAAACTCCCGCTTCCATTCTTCGGCTACGCGCGCGGTGCCGTCCGCCGAACCATCGTCCACCACCAGAATCTCGATCCGGTCGGGCCCTGCGTTGCGGCCCGCAAAATAGTCCCGTATACGCGCCAGCGTGCGAGGAAGCCGGGCTTCTTCGTTATATGCGGGAATAATGATGGAAAGCTCAGGCGTTTGGGCGTTCATCCGCGGGATGCGTCCTTGTTGCCTTGCGGCCAGCCATAGCGCCCGAGCAGAGGCACAAACCGGCACGCATAGAGCGATTCCTGCGTGGTGTGCCCGGCATGCTTCACCAGCCGCAACAATTCCTGCTGGTCTGCTTCTCCCACCGGGATCACCAGGCGTCCACCTTCGGCTAGTTGTTCCACAAGCGGCGGGGGAACCGCAGGAGCACCAGCCGTGACGAGTATCGCGCCGTAGGGAGCGCCAGCGGGCCATCCGAGCGAGCCGTCCGCTTCTTCGATGCGCACGTTCGAGTAACCCAACCGCGCCAGGCGCTCGCGCGCTTGTTCGGCGAGCGCGTGCTGCGACTCGACCGCCACCACTTCGCGCGCGAGGAGGGAGAGGACCGCCGCCTGATACCCGGACCCCGCACCAATTTCGAGAACGCGCTCATGGCCTTCGAGCGAAAGGGCCTCGGCCATTGCCGCAACCATGAACGGCTGCGAAATCGTTTGTCCGGACCCGATGGGCAGAGGCACGTCCCTGTAAGCCTCCAGAATTTCCGAGGCTGGGACGAAAAGATGCCGCTGAACAGCGGCCATCGCGTCGAGAACTCGCTCGGAGCGAATCTCCCGGCCCCGGATTTGCCGGGCAACCATATCGCGGCGTGCGGCTTCGAAACCGGCGTCCGTGTTTGCCCCGTGATTTCCGTTTTCGTTCATCTCTTTTTGCATGAGCGCTTCACAATCGCGCACACGGCCCGCAACCAAAATAACACACGGCCCGGAAGCAAGCGAAACTCGATGGCGTTCGTTTCAAGACAAACAGCCATCAAAAATTGCATACCGTCACCTCGTCGGATACGATCGAGATTCCAGGCGTCAGGGCAGGAACAAAACGGCCCCGACCGGAGAACAGGAGATGTTGATGAGAGCAATTCTTGCCCTGATCGTTTCGTGCTTTTTCATAAGTGCAGCTGCCTACGCGCAATCACCCGCCGGAGGGCAACAGCAAACGCCGCCAGCACAGCATCAGCCCGGCGAGGCGGCGAAGCCGGCCGAGCGTCAACCGCAGGGTCCGCAAACGCTCGAGCCCACGGCAGGGAAGGTGGACCCCGCGAAAGGAGCGGCCATTCGCCATCTGATGGAAATCACCGGCACATCAAAGATGGGCGATCAGATCGTGGGTGCAATCACAACGCGAGTTCACGACGGAATGGCTCGCAGACTTTCACCGGACCGGTTGCAGAAATTCATGGACACCTTCGGACAGGACTTGCAGTCGCGAGTCTCAGCCGAGCAAATTGACGACGCCATCATCCCGATTTATTCGCAGCACTTTTCGCTTGAGGACATCCAGGGAATGACACAGTTCTACGAATCACCGCTCGGCCAGCGCGCGGTGAAGACAATGCCGCAGATCTACCAGGAGGCACAGAAAGCGGGAGGGGATATGGGACAGAAGGGAACTTTGGAGACTCTTCGCGAAATGACGGGTGAGTATCCGGAGCTGAAGGCCGTTCTCTCGCCCGAGGACAATCCTAGGCCCTCGCTGGCCCCTGCTCCTTCATCCGCACCTGCGCCGGGCCGCGCTCCGGCTCAGCCGCGGAGCCCCAATCCACCCCACAAGTAACCTGATTCGCGCTGGGCTGCTTACTTGAAGTGCTTGACGAACTTGACGTCGAAGCCGTAGGTGCCGTTGACGTCGCGCAGGAAAAGGACGGAAAGATCGCGCTTCACCGTGTACTCGACCTGGATGAGCTGGTACTGGTTTGACGTGCTGGCATTGGACGAGTAGGTGATCGTGAGGTCGTGCGTCACCTGCTGCTCCACGGTGATGCGCGCGGCTGCGTTCGCTTCGGTGGCCGTTCCTGAAAGGAACGGGTCCACGCGAAAGTGGCTGATGCCGAAGAGCCGCTCGATTCGTCCGCCCAGGCCGCTCGAGATCGCTTCCGAGAGCAATGCTGTCGCCCCGTAGTTCTGCGATCCCGAGGATGACGAGCGTAGCGCGCTTTCTTCGCCCGTGCTGCCGAGAGCAAGCAGTCCAATGATGTCGGAATCCGGCAGCGGCGGGTCGGACCGGTAGTTGAGCGAAAGCCGGCTGACGGGTCCGGAAAAAGTAATCGTCACCTGATACTGGCTGATTGTGGATGTTCCTTCGACGTTCAGGATGGGGTCGAGCCGGAAAGGATTTGAAAAGTTAATGTCGCCGCGGGTGAGTTCGAATTTGTTGCCGCGGAAGGCCATCTCGCCGCCGAGCAAGTGGACGTGGCCCAAAAGAACAGGGTGATCCCAGGTGCCGCGCAGCCTGACGTCGCCTTCAATTTCAACTTGCGCCGACGTCCACTCAATTCGTGCGCCGGGACTGGTGGTACCCTCGACGTCGAATGACAGATTGCGGAGAAACGGTGAAGTGGACGTGGGCGCCGGAGATGTATCGGAGGTTGCGGCGAAAAAAGACGCGATATCGGCGCCTTCGGCAAAGAGAAGGCGTTTCACCTGCACCCGGCCGGTGAGAAGCGCCGCACTGCTGCTTCCGGACAATTGCAGCGTGCCTCCAACCAGCCAGCTCATCCCGGCAGGGTAGCGAACGCGAACCACGTCCGTGGCCGCATTGATTTCATAGCGCAGGTCTCCCTCGCCGTAGGTCACGTTCCCACTCAGCGTCATCTTCCCGCCGCCCGATTCCGCGGTGACGCGATCAAACAAGAGACGGCTGCGATCGAAAACCAGGTCGCCATTCACGTGGCTCAGGCCCACGGGGAAATCGGCGTAGTTCGCAGTCGCATCCTGGACGCTGACTCGACCCGTCACCCGGGGGCGAGACATCGTGCCTTCCACTGACACGTTGATTTGCGCGGCACCTTGCGCTTCCAGATCGTGAAGAAAACCAGTCAGGAAGCGAAGGTTGATGCCTCCTGTCAGAACCAGGCGGACGGGGCGATCTCGATCGAACCGTGCCGAGCCGCTGATATTCACATCGGTATCGGGGCCTTTCAGATGGGCTTGCTCGACGCGCACTTCGTTTCGTTTATAGATGAGCCGGACAGGACCATCGTTTTGCAGCTTCACAAGGTCGTAGTCGAACGAGATGTGCTGGATTTCGGCGTCCAACTGGATCGTATCGGGCTGGCGGAGCGCGCCCGTAATTGTAAAGACGCCGTCCACGCTGCTATGCCCCGTGAGTTGCTTCAAGTGAAGGCCTGCGATGATGAACGCGTCCATATCGAACTGTTCGACGGCAAGCCGGCCCGAAATGGGATAGTCACGCGAGAGTCCGACGGCAACCTGGCCTTCCAGCTTCCCGGTAGTCATTTGTGACGCGAGAGCGAGGTGAATGCTCTGCCCGTCGGATGAAACCTGGGCGGCCAGATCGCCCTCCGCTTCCGTCCCAAGTTTCAGGCCGAAGATCCGCACATTGCCTTGTCCATTGGGTGCTAGAAGAGGGCCGCTGCCGCGAAGATCGAATTCAAGGCGTCCCCCAAAAGGTATTGAGGTGTTTTGCGCGATGCCGAATTTGTCCAGCGCAATGCCCGTGCCCGCGACGTGGTATTCCGCTTCCTGTTCCATCGGGCGATACAGGATGTCGCCGCTGACCCGTCCCGTATCGCGGCGCAATTCCGCCCCGGACAATCGGATTTCATCGTGCGCCAGATGCAATTGTCCACTGAAGCGGTCCAACTTGAATCCTTTGGCGGTGATGTCGCTCAGCGCAAAGTTCGCGTCCATCAGCGGCGCCGCGTGCGTGCCGCTTCCGCGGAACTCGCCGCTCAAGAATCCGGTGACGGGATAATTCGTCCCGAACATTGCCTGCACGTCTTCCGTGGGCGCGCGTTCCAGACGTGCCTCGAGCGTCCAGGGGCTTTGCGCAACAAAACTCCAGTCGCCGTCAAAGCCGAGAAAAAGCTCAAGAGTGGCGGAGGTTCTGCCGCGGCGCACGGTGGTTTTCGTCAGCCGGAACAAATCCAGCGAATACTCCATGTCGCCGTCAATTTCGTTCCAGTAGAGCGTGTTGTAGCGCGCTTCGGTGGCGTGCAGATGCCCGACGAATGTTGGACCCACGATCGGTCCGAGGATTCGCCCGCGCCAGTTCGCATTTCCGGCAATGCGCGTGCGCTCGGAATGGGGACCCAGCAGCACATTGATGAAGTCGTCCCAGTCGAGCAATTCGTCCGTGTGGAATTTCACTTCGAGCGCGGAATCGGCGGCGCCGATCGTGCCGTCGAATTCCAGGCGTGTCTTGGGCGACGTGATCTCGCTCGGCATCAGCACGACTCCGCGCCTGTCTTGCGAGTAGTCGTAATCAATCCGCGCCGCCATGGAAATTTTACCCGCCTCGAGCGTGTCAGGCGGCGACCACCGCGATTCGCCCTTCGACTGGAAATGTTTGAAGGCGGCCTCCCATGTATTCACCGAGTCCACGTCCAATCGTGCGTCCCAGTGCAATGCTTTGACCGGAAAATCCTTGTTGTCGAGTGCGGCAAAAATGGCGGCTAGGCTTGCTCCTCGCAATCGCGTTTCGGTCCGAAATTCGAGCTTATCGAAATCCATCTCGAGCCGGCCGTCCACCGACCCGCCCAGCGCTCGAACGGAAAGCTGCGGCACCACCAGCTGGCGGCGCGCCACTTCGTAATCCCCCCAGGTGTGCATCCCGCCCGCGTGAAACCACACATACGGCAACCGGATGTCGTGGCCGTCGTAGTGCCCGCTTCCCGTCCACTCACCTGAAGCGTAGCGCGCCACGCCGGAAAAATCGGCGATGCCATCCGGAGTCTCATGGGCGCGAAGGATCGTCCGCACATCCGTAAGCGAAAGCCGTCCGCGATAGCGGAAGTTCCAATCGGATCGGTCAAAACTGGGAAGTTCGGCGCGCAAATTCAACTCCGAATGCGGCAACTTGCAGACAAGCTCGTCAAGCTCGAAGGCGTCGCGATGAAGCGTAAACTTCGTGGAGATATCGAACCGGAAAGGCTCATCCCGCCTTGCGGCAATCTCCACTTGCTTCCATTGCAAGCTCCCGACATAGGATCCCGCGCCCGCCTGAGAATCAAATTGCAGCGAGAACTCGAAGTTCTGGCCCTGCATCGCGAGCGGGACGTGCCGGTCGTTGATCATGGCGCTGCCATCACGAAGCACAATCCGGCCAATCTGCAGTTGAAACAACGTCTCGCGCCAGGGACGATCGCCCGCGTGAATTCTGGGCGTTGGCAGATTGCTGTGGCCGTTCTTATCGAATTTCACTGCAACCTGCGGCCGGTCCACAATCAGCTCGTCGAGCGCGAACTTCCGGCCCAGCATTGAAAGCACGCGGATTCTCACGTCAATCCGGGCCGCATGGAACAGCGGCGGCATGTTTGCGTCTTCCAGTCCGTGAAGCGTCAGATCGTCAATTTCCGCACGCAACAGCCAGATGTGCAGATGAAATCCACCCATCTCGACGCGCGCCCCGGTTCTTTGCTCCAATTGCCGGATCACGATGCGTCGCAGCTGCCGCTCGATCACTCCCGTCTCGATGAGAACCGCCGCCACGAGCACCGCTGCCCCGGCAAGCAACAGCCCGCGCCGCATCCAGCGCTTCCCGCGTTTCCAGCGCGCGCTCACCGGCTATCTCCTTGTGCCTTAATGTCGAGCTTCAACTGCCCGCGAGTTTGGTCCAGCCACTTCGTCGCGCGGTCGTTGATGGCGCGCTGAATCAGCACTTCCCGGATCGTGTCTTCCACGTCTTCGAGCGGCGGCACCGCCTCGCCCCGCGCCTTGAGTTGCGGCGCAAACTCGTTTTCGTAATACGTCTGCACCTGCTTGTCATCCACTTGCGCCGCGGGCCGGAACCGGTAATCGAGAAAGCGGGAAAGGTAGATTTGTTCCTGAAGCATCCGGCGGATTCCCGCTTCGGTGAGGCCCGCGGCGCGGTATCGCCGCTCGAATTCCTGCGGCGAAGGAAACTGCTTCACGAACTGCTCATAGGCCTGCTCCACCGTCTCCGCCGAGGGCCGCGGGAATTTCGCCGCATTGGCCTCGCCGCGAATGATCCACTGGTCTCCCAGCTCGCGGATCACTTCCATACGCGGCTTTGCGCTGCCATCCACGAGCTGCTGGAACGCCGCCAGTTCGCGTACCTCGCTTTCCGTAAGGATGTCATCCTCAATGCGCGCCGCGATTCCATCAATGGTTTGCGTCCCGCTCTCCACCTTCACGGCAGGCGCTTCGGAAGGCGCCTGCGTTTGAGCGTGCGTGCAGATTCCTACCGCCGCCGAAAACCAAACCAGCAGAGTTGGAATGAAAGCCGCGCGCATCAGAATACCGGCCCGATATTGAAGGAAAATTGGAAATGCGGGAGGCGGAAGAATTGAGGGAATTGCAATGGCGAGCTTGGATTCGACGTGCCTTGATATCTCGCCGGGTTGAGCTGGTACCCCAGGTCCACCCGCACCGGCCCGATCGGTGTGGGGTAGCGGACGCCAAAACCCACTGTATGCGAAAAATAGTCAAGGTTGGAAGGAGAAGGTGGTCTCCAACTGAACGAAATATGGTTGATGTCGCGGTACACGTTGCCGGCGTCATAGAACAGCGTGCCGCCCAGGCGATTGCCCACATAGGGCAGCTTCATCGGGAAGCGCAGTTCCTGGTTGAACGCCAGCAGCGCCAGGCCGCCCACCGGGAATCCCGTAACCGGATCGCGCGGCCCCGCCTGATTCAGGCCAAAGCCTCGAATGGACGTCCCTCCGCCCGCGAAGAACCTCTCTGGCAGCGGCACATCCTGTTCGTGCGAGTCGAAGAGCGGCTCTTCGACTCCGAAACGCACGGATCGCGCAAACACAAACGCCCGCCCGAACGGAATAAACGACGAATTCTGAACGAAGCCGCGAAAGAAGCTCGCGCTCGAGCCCAGCGAGCGCGACGACACGCTTACATCCGCCGTATTGAAAGTTCCATGCTTCGCATCGGTGGGATTATCGCGGCGATCGCGCACGTAGGTTACGCCAAAACCCGAAACGAGCGTCGGTTGGCTGAACAGCGGAACTTCATTGGGATTGATTCGGAGCGAACCCGGCGGTATTTCCACGCGCCGGTAAAAGTACCGGTATAAGAGCGAGCTTGACTTCGATAGCTTTTCCACAAGTTGCAAAGACCCTTCGTACCGTATGGATGTGAACGTGTTTATGTCCTGGCTCTTGTCCGCGAATGCGATCAATTGAAGGCTCAGGTCCCGGCGCGTCAGGAAATTGTTCGCCGTGTATTCGGCGAGGGCCCGGTATTGCAGCGTGCTGGCCCGGATGCGGAACGTCAGCGTCTGCGCGCGCCCGAACATGTTCAAGCGCGAAATTTCCAGAATCACTCGAGGGCTCGCTTGGAGCGTTGTTCCGTTCGGGTTCTGGCTGCCTCCCGCCAGCCGCTGTACTTCGAATCCCCCGCCGTAACCGAGCGTGTAGCGGCTCCCTTCCTGTAAGTCCACGACCTCTGTTTTTTCCGGGTCGGTGCCGTTCGGATTCTGCGGGGCAATCTGAACGCGGTTGAAAACGCCCAGGTTGTAGAGCCGCCGCTGCGTTTCCACCACGTCGCCTTCGCGCAGCGGTCCGCCTGCGTGAATCTGCACCTGGCGCGCGATAATCCCCTGGCGCGTGTATCGGTAGCCTGAAAGAAGGACTTTCTCCACTTCGATTCTGCGGCCCTCCGCAATGTGATAGATCAGCCGCACGCGATTGGCCCCTTCCACCGGGAGCACTTCCTCCCGAAACCGCGCTTCGGGAAATCCGTCGTTGTAATACATCGCCAGGATATTGTTGCGGTCGCTCGCGACGCTCGTATCCGAGTACGGCTCTCCGGAATTCGAGCCCACAACCGCCAGAATGGTGTTCGTTCCGAGCACTCGATTGCCCTGCACCTGCAATTCGGAAACAAGCGTTTGTGGCCCTTCCACGATGTGGAAAGAGACGAACAGGTTTCCTTTTTTGCCCCCGTGATTGTCGTCAATCGTGGATGTCACCTGCGCGTCCCGGAAACCGTTCGAGATATAAACACCGCGGATGGAATCGGCGTCGTCGTGCACCAGCCGCTGGCTGAAGCGTCCGCTCGAAGCGAAGGAAGCCGGCTGCAGTTGAAGGCGTTTCGCGAGCAATTCGCTGCTGAAATACTTGTTGCCGTCGAACGAGACCCCCGTGAGCCGGAAGCGGCTGCCCGGTGCGATTTCGTACGTGAGCACGCGCTCGCCGCCTTCCTGCCGCGAGCTCACTTGCACGTCCGCGTCGAAATAGCCTTCTCGCTGGAAATAATCGCGAATGTTGCGGCGGCCTTCCTGCAGCAGGTCCTCGTCCACCGCTGCTTCCGCGTAGATGGGAAGCAGCTTGCGGATGCGGCTCTTTCTCAGGTGCGCGCCGTGAATTTCCACGCGCACGCGAGGGCCCGCAACCACCGAGTAGGTGATCGGCACGAGATCCGATTGCGGATCGTACCCTCCGGAATGGATCGTGACGCCCGCGCTCAGATAGCCCTGGTTGACCAGAAACTTTTGCAGCCTTTGCGCAGCGCGCAAGAGCCGCGGCGACGTCATCTCCTCATTCGCTTTGATTTTCGAGCGATGAATCAGCTCCGCTTCCGTGTAGGTGGACTGATTCTGCAATTCGATCGCGCCGATACGCGCTCGCAACCCGGGCTCCACGTGCACGAAAACGTCCATCTGGCGCGTCTCTTCGTGCGGAGCCAGCGTCCAGGTGACCTTCGCCTCGTAGAAGCCGTCCTGCTGGAGCGTCTCCTTGAGGCGCTCAATTCCTTCCTGGAGCGAGCTTTCACGAAAGGGTTCGCCCAGCCCTAGCCTCAACGCGGCCACTGCGGCGGGAGCTGTCGGCGGCGGTTTGAGTCCCTCAACCCTGACGGAGTTGTTGTAGTAGTTCCGCACGACAATGAAATCCACGCGAAGGCCGCCCGCGCCGGGCGTGGCGGTCACTCGAATTTCAGAGTAGTCGCCCGTAAGGTAAAGCGTGCGCAGGCTTTCGCGCTCCGCGGTGAAATCGAATGGCTTTCCCGCACTGAGCGCCAGGGGAGGCGTCCACTTGCCAACCGCCTTCCCCGATTCGTCCACCACTCGAATCTCCGCCACTGGCGCGCCTTCCAAGCCGCCGTCCTGCGCTCGCAAAGGCGCGCTCAGGACGCAACCTGCCGCAAAGACAGTCAGAAGACATGCCCACCTCGGAATCCCAAGTTGATGGTTATCGAGCAGCCTTTTACGGGGAATTCTCATTCGCACAAGGGTGAGACGAAGGGTTAGTATAGCCGCGTTGCCTGCCGGACTCGAAAAGGCATTATGATGAAGTTCGAATCTCGAAACACCGCATGAACCGCGAACAATACGAAAAATATTCGCGCCAGATCCTGTTCCATGGAATCGGCGAGGCGGGCCAGGAGAAGCTCCTCGCCGCCGGTGCGGTTCTGGTGGGCTGTGGCGCGCTGGGAACGGTGGTTGCGAACCTGCTCGTCCGCGCGGGAGTGGGCCGGCTGCGAATTGTGGATCGCGATTTCGTCGAGCCCTCCAATCTGCAGCGGCAAACTTTGTTCGACGAATCCGATGCGCGCGACGCCTTGCCGAAAGCCGTGGCCGCGGAGTGGCGGTTGGCCGCAATCAACTCCGGCGTGCGGGTGGAAGGCATTGTGGCCGATGTCACGCCGGCCAACGTGGCGCAACTTCTCGCGGGATTCGATCTCATCCTCGATGGCACGGACAATTTCGAAACGCGGCTGCTTCTGAACGACGCTGCGATTTCGCTCCGCATTCCCTGGATTTATGCCGCCGCCGTGGGAAGCTACGGCGTTACCATGACGATTCGCCCGGGCGAAACGGCGTGCCTCGCTTGCCTGCTCGAAAGCGAAGCAAAACCCGTTGCCATGAGCGCGGAGGAAACCTGCGATACCGCGGGCGTACTCAATGCCGCCGCCGGAGTCATCGCGTCCATCGAAACGGCGGAAGCGACGAAAATTCTCGCGGGGAAACCGGAGGCGTTGCACGGGAAGCTCGTCTCCTGCGACGTTTGGAGCGGGCGATTTCAGTCCGTCCGCGTCGCTCGCAATCCCCGGTGCCGCGCGTGCGCCCGCGGTGACCTTCGCTATCTCGAAGGCGCCGCTCAGCCTCATATCACGATGTGTGGACGCGATTCCGTGCAGATCCACGAGCGCAACCGCACGCTCGACCTTGCTCAGCTCAGCCGGCGGCTCGCTACGGCTTCGGCCGCTGAAATCCGCAACAACAATTTCCTTCTTCGCTTCCGCGTTCCGCCGTACGAAATGACTGTTTTTGCCGATGGCCGCGCGATCGTCAAGGGGACCACGGACCCCGCCGTCGCGCGCTCGCTATATGCGCGCTTTATCGGCGCCTGATTCGCGTTCGTGCATTGAATCTTCCAGGGTGCAACCGCAGAGAAGGCTATCCAACGAACCGCCGTGACGCGGACTGCCGCATGTGCGCACGGTCAATGTTTTCGCGGCAATTCATCAGCGTCAGCAGCGTGCTCAAAATGCGCGCTTTGATTTCATCGGACATCGGAAACCCGCTCGTTCCCACGCGCACCAGAGTTTCTCCCCGTCCGGCGATCTTTTGAATGAATTCCACCTGGCGCTCGCGGGCGACGTTTCCATAAGCCGATTCGCGCCGGATTTCCAGGCATTCCTGCTCGATGAAAAGCGTGTAATGAAGAATGCACATATGGTCATCGGCGAGACCCGCCGGTACCGAGGCCTTACATCCTTTTGAACTGCAGGTTTCTGGCACGGATACACCGTTCAAAGGCTTTTATTTTTGTAGCACCTTTGCGCATGCCAATGCCAGTTCGCTCGCCTGCCTTGCTTCCAATCGGATAGCAACGGATTCGCCGCACCACTCAGCCAGGTGAGCGATTTTTTGCCCCCTAATATCAGTCTCTCGCATCCTCTTTGATGGGCCGGCTTGCGCTATAGTACGAATCCCAGCGAGCCGATATCTGCCGGCTACTTCAGAAATTCCAGCGCCAAGGACCAGCGCCGGGGTCCAGCGCAGGGTCCAGCGCCAAGGAAAGGTTTCGCGGTGCCACATCTCAGTCCCCATGACGTGATGACGATGTTTCTCGCCCTGGCCGCCCTCCTCGGCGCCGCCAAGCTGGCCGGCGAATTGATGCAGAAGCTGGACCAGCCTTCCGTTCTCGGCGAAATCATGGCCGGTATTCTGCTGGGGCCAACTGTGTTGGGCCATTTCAAGCCCGGCATCTACGCGGCGTTGTTTCCCAGCACGGGCGCGATGCCGATTGTGCTCGATACGGTCACCACCCTCGGCGTTGTTTTCTTTCTTCTCACCGCCGGGCTCGAAGTTGATTTGCGCAGTATTTTTCGCCAGGGCAAGAGCGCCCTTCTCGTCAGCCTTCTCGGAGTCGTGGTTCCTTTCTCGCTGGGATTCGTTGCGGCCATAGGCTTCCCGCGTTTTCTGGGGGCGGAGGAGGGCGCCGACCGGCTGATTTTTGCGCTCTTTGTCGGCACCGCGCTTTCCATCTCCGCGTTGCCGGTGATCGCGAAGATTTTGATGGATCTGAACCTCCTGCGAAGCGAAATGGGAACTGTCGTGATGTCGTCGGCTATGTTCGACGATCTCGTCGGCTGGATTCTTTTTTCCATGATCCTCGGCATGATGAATGTCGGCGGCCATTCCGGAGGCGGCGTAAAGCGGACGATTGCGCTCGTAGCTGCCTTCACCGTGCTGGCGCTCACCGTCGTGCGCTGGCTCATCGACAAACTTTTGCCTTTCATTCAGGCGCACACCAGCTGGCCCGGTGGCATCCTGGGTTTCATCTTCACGCTCACCCTCGCTTCCGCGGCCTTCGCTGAATTTGCCGGAATTCACGCGGTCTTCGGCGCGTTTATCACGGGCATCGCCGTGGGCGAATCGAGTCACCTCCGCAAGCGGACCTCCGAGCACATTCACGAGATCGTGACCAACGTCTTCGCTCCCTTCTTTTTTGCCAGCATCGGCCTGCGCACGAACTTCATTTCCAATTTCAATCTCCCTGTCACGCTGACCGTCATCGCCGTGGCTTGTGTCGGCAAACTCGCGGGCGCCGGATGGGGAGCGCGCCTGGGCGGGATGGACCGCCGCACGGCATGGGGTGTGGGGCTTGCGATGAACGCGCGCGGCGCCATGGAAATGATTCTGGGAATCCTGGCGCTTCAGTACGGGCTGATTCGCGAGAGCATGTTCGTCGCGCTGGTGATAATGGCGCTCTTCACGTCGCTCGTTTCCGCGCCCGCGATTCACTTCCTGATTCGCAGAAGGCGCACCCTGAAATTGAAAGACGTGGTTTCAAACAAATTCTTCATGCCGAATTTGGAGGGGTGGACCAGAGAGGACGTTCTCCGGCAAATGTGCAATCTCGCCGCGGAAACTGTTTCCAACTCGCCGGAACGATTCCTCCGCCTCGTTCTCGAGCGGGAACGCGTCTCTCCGAGCGGCTGGCATCAGAATCTTGCCGTTCCATACGCGCGAGTCGCCGGGCTGCTGGCGCCTATTGTCGTCGTGGGACGATCCAAGTCCGGGGTGGATTTCGACGCGCGTGACGGCAAACCGGCCCGGCTCATCATCTTGATTCTCACGCCCGACAATCAGACCCAGCATGATTTGCTGGGTGATGCGGGCGAAGTGTTTCACCGGAAAGAGTCGATCGAGCAGGCGCTCGGCGCCGAGAGCTTTGTCGAACTGGTTGCCGCGCTCAATGCTCCTTTCGAGTGATTGCGGCGCGAATCTGCATTTGCCTTCCATCCCAAATACAGCAAACGCTTTATTTCCAGTTCCGGCCGCCAAGCGCAATCTTGGAACCTGGGCAATCGCCGTTGCATCTAAACACTCGAGAGCGATGCGAGAGAGAGAAAGGCGGTAAACAATGAAATCAACTTTTCGGGCCCTTACAATAGGTTTGCTATTCATTCCATTGGCGCTCGTTTCGCCGGGAGCCGGGCTCTACGCAGCGAGCGATTCAACGAAAGCGGCGCCGCAAGCGCAGCGTGACCCGGCGCGTCTGCAAGCCGCGCTGGTGCAGGAAGTGCGGCATCAGTTGGTGATGCTCCCGTGGTACTCGTTGTTCGACAATCTCGAATACAGGGTCGAAGGCGACAAAGTGCTGCTCGTGGGCCAGGTGGTTCGGCCCTCGCTCAGGAGCGATGCCGAAGCCGCGGTGAAGAGAATCGAAGGCGTGGCATCGGTGGACAACCAGATCGAGGTGCTTCCGTTGTCTCCCAATGACGACCGGATTCGCCGGGCGGAATTCCGCGCGATTTACGGCTTCTCCTCGCTCGAACGCTACGCGCAAGGCGCCGTGCCGCCGATTCACATCATCGTGAAAAACGGGCACGTCACCCTCGAGGGCGTTGTGGACAATGAAGCCGACAAGGACGCGGCGAATGTTCAAGCGAACGGCGTTGCGAACGTCTTTTCAGTGACCAACAACCTCCGCGTTGCGGGCAACGCGAAGTAACGCGGGGGCTACCATCGCCACCCCTACTGTGCGGCATGTTCGCCGGCGTGGAACTGGGTCCACGGCCCGGCGTTCATGTCGCCCAGGACGGACGCCTGCCACGAATACTCGGAGTGCTCCTGTAGAAATTTCGCGGCGTTGAAGTCCGACCCGCAGGGATGGCCCATACGGGCCACAAAGCTCATTTCTTGCGCCATCTGCGCGTTCATCACTTTTCCCTGCACCGCTCCGTGCGGCTGAAAGGGCTTGGACTGCCAGTCCGGATAGGTTTCCGGGTCCGCGTCGCCGTGCCCGCAAAGCGTCCGCAAGTCCGCGCCATATTTTTTCGTGAAGGAATCCTTGTGATCGGATAGAAAGACCTGCGCCATGGTCGCGTCGATTTGGCCTTTGCTTTCGCTCATCAACTCTTCCCAGCGCGCATGGCGGGCGTTGGGCGAGCTCGCCGGATTCGCGGGATCAAATGTGGTGTCTTCTTTCATCACGTCCGGATCGCTGACGAAATTCGAGCCGACAAAATAACCGTCCTTGGTGCGCCAGAGCTTCGTGCGTTTCAGGCCGAGCTCGAATTGCGCGATCTCGCCGGTCTTGCGGTCGGCAAGCAGCCAGTCGTTCGCATAGCCGCCGTTGTTCCCGTCGAGCATGATCTTCACGTAGTCGTCAATCGAGCCCGCATACTGCATGGCCTTGCGCGCGCGAACGAACTCCGCCTTGCCGCTGGGGTCCCAGCCATGAAAATTTGAGATGGTCGTCTCCGTGATCATGAGTCCGTTCGAATTGACCCCGAAATCGTCGTCGCTCGCAATCACGCCGGGAAAGCCGTCCATCAACATGCGGAAACCCTGTTGGGGGACGATGTCGAAAATGATTCTCCAGCGTTCGCCGTCGGCGTAGTTGGTCCAGTTGTTGTGGGCCATGACAATCTGGTGGTCCTTCGTCCAGCTTCCCGTGGCCACGAATGCGCTGCAATGTCCGGGGCCGGAGTCCTTTGGTGCATTTGCCGGTGCGTTCGCCGCTTTGGTTTGCGCGTTGAGCCATGGCACGTAGTAATCGGGGAGCTCTTGAAAGGCGTTCATGGCGACCACATCGTCGAGGTCGAGCTTCACTTTTTTGTCTTTGAGGCCGTCGGCGATGCCTTGCAGCTCGGACTTGTACTCGTCGTCAATCTTCGGCCAGAGCATTTCGCGGGCGGCGCGGCGGAAGAAAGTCCAGTCGCGTCCGCTGGAATGCGTCGCGTTTAGGCGGACGGAAGCGAAGGCGTCGGCGATTTCGGAAGAGAGCAGGTAGCCGTGCTGGTAGCCGATGTCGTGCGGCGAGCCTTCAAGGTGGACGTAAATCCAGCCGCCGCGGTCGAAGCGGTAGGCCTTCGCGAGCACGGCATGATCCTGCGGGGATGCCGCAGCCGCCGGCGCGGAAGCCGCTTCGGCGGCTCGCGCGACGTGGCAGTTGGCGGCGACGAGCAACTGCGTCGCCGCAAGCCCGAATCCCAGCACGATCAAGAGCGCCCATGGAAGCCCGTTCCGATGATGTCGCATCAACGATTCCTCCGCGCCGACATCATACGAGAAGCAGCGGCCCGTGGCGAGCGGTTCGTGGCGGGCGCCGGCAAGGACACAGAGTGACGCTGTTTTGGCGCATGTGACCGGCAGAGGGGCGGAAATCGCAGGAGGTGAGGTACATTCGTTGTGTGGGAAGCGGGATGAAGACGCGAGAGATGAAGATTGCGGTGCCAGAGGCGGGCGAGGTATCTCCGCCCCAGCGTGCGCAAGAAGAGCGCACGCCGGGGACCCCGGTTTCGGCGGAGCTGGTGCGGCCGGCGAAGGCGCAGCGGCTGCTGGTGCTGGCACACGGCGCGGGAGCGGGAATGCATCACCCGTTCATGGAGGCGCTCGCGGGGGAGCTGGCGGCCGCGGGCGTGGCGACGTTGCGGTATCAGTTCCCGTACATGGAGAAGCGGCAGCGCGTGCCGGACCGTCCCGCCGTGCTGACAGCTACGGTGCGCGCGGCCGTGCATGCGGGAGCCGAGGCGGCGCCGGACCTGCCTCTGCTGGCGGGAGGCAAGTCGCTCGGCGGACGAATGACGTCGCTGGCGGCATCCGAGGAACCGCTCGAGCGGGTTGAGGGGCTGGTGTTCTTCGGGTTTCCGTTACACCCGCCGAACCAGCCAAACACAAAGCGCGCCGAGCATCTGGCGCGCGTGAGCGTGCCGATGCTTTTCCTGCAAGGGACGCGCGATGCGCTGGCCGACCTCACGCTGCTGCGCCCGATTTGCGATGGGTTGGGGTCGCGGGCGACGCTACGTGTGATCGAAACGGCGGATCATTCCTTTCACGTGCTCAAGCGCGCGGGCAAAACGGACGCGGACGTGTTGCGCGAGCTGGCGCAGGTCGTGGCGCGGTGGAAGCCCTGATGGGCGGGAGGCTGCGAGCATCGAAAGCGAGCAGAACCCATTAGCTATCCGGTTCTGCTTACCCCGTTCTCGTTCGCGAAGCCGAAGAGGGATTCTTCGACTGCGCGTCCCGGCTCACAGATTGCTGAAGGCGCAATCTGCGGGAAAGAAAGGCCGCCGGGACGCTCCGCTCAGAATGACGAGCGGGCGGGGGAGCATCGGCGTTGACAGCACTTGGGGCGCCCGTATAATCGTCAGGAAGAAAAGCACGTCCGAAGAAGCCACCAGCCTGCCATCCTATCGAGGTTGAGCCAGTTATGATTTCCGTCTGCAACCTGGCGTTGAGCCTGACGCAGGGACCGGCGTCGAATTTCTGGCGGCGGCTCACCGACACGACATTCAAGGGCCTCTACCAGGTGAACAGTTTCGACCTGGCGATCATGCTGCCGTATTTTTTTGTGCTGGTGATTCTGGCCTGCTACGGAATTCACCGCTACGCGCTGGTGTACCACTATTTCAAGAACCGCCATCGCGTTCCGGGGCCGCCTCCGAAGATGGAGCGGTGGCCGCGAGTGACGGTGCAGCTCCCGATCTACAACGAGCGGTACGTGATTGAAAGGCTCGTGGAGGCAGTGGCGCAGTTCGACTACCCGCGCGAGTTGCTCGAAATCCAGGTGCTGGACGATTCGACGGACGAGACGCAGCAGGTGGCGCGCGATTGCGTGGAGCGGCATCAGCGGCTGGGCGTGAATATTTCGTACGTTCACCGCGACAACCGCGAAGGATTCAAGGCCGGGGCGCTGCAGGAAGGCTTGCAATTCGCGACGGGAGAATTCGTGGCCATCTTCGACGCGGATTTTATTCCTCCGGCGGATTTTTTGCGGCGGACGGTTCCGTATTTCAACGACGCGAAGCTGGCGATGGCGCAAACGCGCTGGAGCTACATCAACCGCGGCTATTCGGCGCTCACCGAAGTGGAAGCGATTCTGCTCGACGGCCACTTCGTGATCGAGCACTGCGCGCGGTTCCGCAGCGGGCTCTTCTTCAACTTCAACGGAACCGCGGGGATCTGGCGCCGCAGCGCCATCGAAGACGCCGGCGGATGGCAGCACGACACGCTCACCGAAGACACCGACCTTTCCTACCGCGCGCAGCTTCGCGGCTGGCGCTTTCTCTACCTGCCGGACATCGATTGCCCGTCGGAACTGCCGGTGGAGATGAACGCGTTCAAGTCGCAGCAGGCACGCTGGGCCAAGGGATTGATGCAGACGGCGAAGAAGATCCTGCCGCGCGTGCTGAGCGCGAACATTCCGGGGGCGGTGAAAACGGAGGCGGTGTTTCATCTCACGGGGAACATCAGCTATCCGCTGATGGTTTTTCTCTCGATCATTCTGCTTCCGGCGATGATCGTGCGGTTCTATCAGGGATGGTTTCAAGTGCTGGCGATCGACCTGCCGCTATTCCTGGCCTCGACGTGCTCGATTTCGGCGTTTTATCTCACGGCAGAGCGCGCGTTGTATCCGAAAACGTGGAAGAGAACGTTTCTCTATCTGCCATTCGTCATGGCGGTGGGCATCGGACTTTCCGTGCGCAACGCGCTGGCAGTGCTGGAAGCGATTGCCGGAGTGAAATCGGAATTCGTGCGTACGGCAAAATATCGCGTGGAAGGCGGCGCGGCGGAACAGCACAACTGGTCGAAAAAGAAATATCACAACCGCGCGGGATGGATGCCGTTCGCGGAAGTGTTCCTGGGGCTTTATTTCGCCGGCACGGTGGTCTATGCGGTTCAGAATGAAAACTACGCGACGGTTCCGTTCCTGCTGCTTTTCGTGTGGGGCTACCTCTATACCGGGCTGATGTCGCTCGCGCAGACGTACTTTGAGCGGCTGCGCTTCGGCGTCGAAGCGGGCGAAGTGCGGCCTGCCTCGACGGGGGCGCCGGGATTTTGATCAGGGGCGCAGCGAGCCAAAGGGCGCAGCGAGCAGCGCCCCTACTGAAGAGCGGTGAAGAGCGATTCCTTCCAGCGTTTTAAGTCGAGAGTCCAGCAAATCTTTGCTTTTCGCTTTTGAGCCAGGACGTTGGCCCAAACGCCGCGATTGCGCTCGTCGGCGGCGACGTTGAGGCGATCAACGACGGTCATCCCGCGGGTGAGCTCGCTCGCGGTTTCAATATCCACGTAGTGCTCGCTCCAATTTGTTCCTATGGAAGGATCGAGGGCGATGGACATCGCGATGGGATCGGGCAAGCAGATTCCGCGCTCGCCGGTTTGCACGAAGTAGGCTTCCCGCGCGTGGCTGTTGCATTCGATGGCGAAGCGGGAGGCTGGCGTGTTGAGTTTCATGGCGCGATCAATGTCCGCCGTGTCGAGAGCGGCATCGAAGCGGCAGAGATGCCAGCCAATCAGCTCAATGGGCAGGCCGCTGTTCATAACGATGCGCGCGGCTTCAGGATCGGCCCAGATGTTGTATTCGGCGGCGGGCGTCACATTTCCTTCGCAGCAAGGCGCACCGCCCATGATGACGCAGCGGCCGACCTTCGCGGCGATCTCGGGTTTGCGCGCGATGGCGAGTGCTACGTTTGTGAGCGGGCCCAGAGTGACAAAGACGAGGCCGGGATTTGCGTCGATTGCATCGATGATCGCGCCGGCGGCGTGCTCTTTTCTTGCTTCGAGCCGCGCGGGAGCGTAGCCGTGATCGCCCAAGCCGTCGCGGCCGTGAAACCACGTGGCGTCCCAGCGCGGGCGCAGCAGCGGCTTTTCGGCGCCGGTGTGCACGGGAACGTCCGCGCCACAGAGCTCCACGGTGTAGAGCGCGTTGCGCGTGGCCTGGTGGACGTCCACATTGCCGGCGACGACGGTGATCGCGGCGACGCGCACGCCAGGCGCGCGGAGCGCCATGATCAGCGCGACGGCGTCGTCGGAAGCCGTGTCGGTATCGATCAGGAATGTACGCGGCACCGGCGGAGCATATCAAAATGAAAGGCGCGCTCGCGCGAGGAAAGTTGGCGTGCGGCGGCAGAGAAGGTTCGTTTCTAGGCGGAAGCGGCTGGGGAATTGGTGCTATCCTTTCGCTTCGCCCGAATGTCCAAGACACGAGGAGAATCCCGATGAAACTGCGCGCCACCGCGCTTCGTTGCGCCCTGCTGTTTGCGATAGTTACGCTCGCTTCGTACTTCGTTCAGGCACGGTTCCGGCAGCCGAACGACGAATATCAGGCGCGACGCGCGAAACTGCGCGCGGAAGTGGATGGGCCGGTGGTTCTGTTCGGCTACACCAGCCGGCAGGATGCGGGCGAGGTGGCGGTGTTTTTTCAGGAGGAAAATTTCTACTACCTGACGGGATATAACGAGCCGGACGCGGCGCTGCTTCTGATTCCCGACGCGCCAAACGGCAAGGCGCTCGAAGGTCCGAACGAGATTCTGTATCTGCCGCCGCGGGATGCGCGGCGCGCGAAATGGGAAGGGCCCAAGCTGGGACCGGACGATCCCGGCGTAGCGGAGAAGACAGGTTTCCAGGCGGTGAAGCCGTTTTCAAGTTTGCGCGACGACCTGGTGCGCGTGTCGAAGACCTTTCCGAGTGTTTACACGCTGTTCCCGCCGAGAAGCGAGAACGGCTATCCGCATTTGACTACGTGGAGCGCGTGGGTTCGCGAAGCGGTGCCTGGGACGGAAGTGAACGACGTCGCGCGGGCCATGACTGACATGCGCGAGATCAAGTCCGCGGGAGAACTGGCGCTGCTGCAGAAGGCGGTGGACGCGTCGGTGGACGCGCACCTCGATGCCATGAAGCGAATGCGCCCGGGACTTTACGAATATCAGATCGCGGCGCACATGAAGGCGATTCACGAAGCGGAAGGATGCTCGCGCGAAGCGTATGCGCCGATTGTGGGCGCGGGCTTCTTTTCGACCGTGCTGCATTACGACAAACTCGACAATGAAATCAAGGATGGCGATGTGGTGGTGCTCGACGTGGCGGGAGAATACGGCGGGTACGCGGCGGACATCACGCGCACGCTTCCGGCGAACGGAAAGTTCACGCCGCGCCAACGCGAGATTTATGAAATCGTCCTGGGAGCACAGAATGCAGCGCTCGACGCCATCAAGCCGGGGGTGATGATGTATGGCGGACCCGAAAGCCTTCAGCAAATTGCCTTCAACTACATCAACACGCACGGCCACGATAAGGACGGCAAACCGCTCGGCAAATATTTCATCCATGGCCTCGGACACGGCTTGGGCCTGGACGTTCACGATCCCATCAACTACATGGCGCCGCTTCAGGCGGGCATGACGATCACCGACGAACCGGGGATTTACATTCCGGAGGAAAATCTGGGAGTGCGGATCGAAGACGATGTGCTGATCACCGCCGACGGCCACAAGCTTCTGACCGAGCGCTTGCCGCGCACGGTGGACGAAATCGAGAAAGTGATGGCCGAAGGCCGCGCGAAGCGTTAGTAAACGAAATGAACAAGGTTAAATTGGCGCGACGATTTGCTCTCGCAGGGTTCCTGATTTCGATTCTCTTTTCCCTGTTCTGGAATCTGGATGATAAATTCAATTTCTTCCACCTACCCACAGTGGAGACTGTACCTCCCGGCAACTACACCCAACCTGCTTCGCGCGCATTGCTCGAAAAACTCAATTTTGTCCTCTGCCCTCCGCTCGTGGTCACTTTTTTTGGCATGGACTTGGGTGTGACCGCGAACTTAATCTTATGGGCCATTTCCCTGGTGTTAAATACGGGACTATATTTCATCGTAGGCTTGATAATCGGGTCTCTGTGGAACCAGCCGGCGCGCTTCAGAAAGAGGCCGGAATCGTGATAAGGGCGGGCGCCGCCACCCACCAGTGCGTTGACCCGGCGCGCTGAGGGCCGCTATAATTGGGGTTTCCGCCCGGAGCAAAATGCGCGCTGTCAGCATCCTGAAGGATTTGGCGGGGCGCGCCGGGCATCGTGTCCGCGGTTCGAGAAATACCAGCCGCTTAACGCGAAAACTCCAGACCAGAATTCAGGAGCACTCGATGAGCACGCTGAAAGCTACCCTGCTGCGCGCCGGGATGATCATCAAGCACGAAGGCGACCTTCACCTCGTCTACAGCGTGGACCACCGCACGCCGGGGAACAAGCGCGCGGCCATGCAGACGAAAATGCGCAACCTGCGCACGGGCTCGATGATGGATTACCGGTTCCGCGCCGAGGAGTTCGTCGACAAAGTGATCGTGGACGAAGTCGCGTTCGACTATCTCTACAGCGACGGCGACGGCCACCACTTCATGAATACGGAAAACTACGAACAGCTCCAGCTTCAGGACGATATCGTGGGCGACACGAAGCACTACCTGATTCCCAATCTGCCGGTGAAGATCGAATACTACGACGAGAAGCCGATCGGCGTTCTCATCCCGGACACGGTGGACCTGACCGTGGTAGAGACGGAGCAGACGATTCAAAAGGCCACGGCGAGCGCGGTGATGAAGCCGGCGAAGCTCGAAACCGGGCTGGTGGTGAACGTGCCGCCGTTCGTCAACAACGGCGACAAGATCAAAGTGGATACTTCAGAAGACCGCTACATCCAGCGCGTGCAGTAGCACCTCGGACCCTTCGTCCTCCTTGGGGCGGACTCAGGGCAAGAGACCGCTACATCCAGCGCGTGCAATAAGAGCCGCACCGGCTCGCGTTGGCTCTCCTTGAGCCGCACCGCATCATTGGAATTTCCTGGCTAGACTGCGGCGGAAGATTTTGCGTCCGAAGAGCGGCGGCCGAAGACACGGAAGAAGATGGCGTCCACGGCGCGTAACTGGCGCTGCAAATCAAATGTGTGCGCGAGCGCTTTTTCGTCGAGGATTTTGCGGATGTTGGCATCGGCTGCCACGCGATCCTTGAAACTCGTTTCCGACTCCCACGCCGCCATGGCGTGACCCTGCACCCATTTGTAGGCGTCTTCGCGCGGGGCGCCATGCTCGACAAGGTCTTGCAGGAGCTGGCCCGAAAAAACCAACCCTTTCGTAGCATCGAGATTCCGCCGCATGCGCTCCGGAAACACCTTCATGTTCGCGACGATTTCCGTGGTGCGATGCAGCATGTAGTCGACCAGGATCGTGGAATCGGGAAGGATGATGCGTTCGACCGAGCTGTGCGAGATGTCGCGCTCGTGCCACAGCGCGATATTCTCCAAGGCCGCGGTTGCATTGGCGCGCACGACGCGCGCCAGCCCGCAAATCTGCTCGCTCGAAACCGGATTGCGCTTGTGCGGCATCGCCGAGCTGCCGCGCTGCTCGCCGCCGAACGGCTCTTCCACTTCGCGCACTTCGGTGCGCTGCAGGTGGCGAACCTCCAGCGCGATGCGCTCGAGTGAAGCGGCTACCACTGCAAGCGTGGCGAGATATTGCGCATGGCGGTCGCGTTCGATCACCTGCGACGTGATCGGCGCGGTGGCGAGCCCCAGCCGCTCGCAGATCTTTTGCTCGATCTCGGGGCCCAAATGCGTGCACGTACCCACGGCGCCGGAAATTTTGCCGACAGCCATTTGCGCGGCTGCGGTTTCAAACCGCGCAATATCACGGCGATTCTCCGCGTACCAGTTGGCAACTTTCAGGCCGAAGGTGATGGGCTCGGCGTGAATGCCGTGCGTGCGGCCGATCTCCGGCGTGTCTTTGAATTCCCAGGCGCGCCGCTCGAGTACTTCGCCGAGTCGCGCGAGGGCTTTGACAATTCGCTGCGATGCTTCGCGAACAAGCAGAGCTTGCGCCGTGTCCACGACGTCATTCGACGTGAGGCCGTAGTGCAGCCAGCGCGCGGCTTCGGTGTCGTTGACGGATTCCTGCACGGCGACAGTGAACGCGATCACGTCGTGGCGCACCTTGGATTCGATCTCGTTGATGCGCGCCACGTCCACGCGAGCGCGTTCGCGCAGCTTCGCGGCGGCATCGCGCGGGACAATACCCGCATCCGCGAGCGTTTCCGTCGAGGCCAACTCGACTTCGAGCCACTTCTGGAACTTGTTTTCCTCGCTCCAGACGCGCCCCATTTCCGGGCGTGTATAGCGTGCGATCAAGCCTGACTCCTCCAGCCTTGGCGCGAATCCAGCCTCAGTGAACAGGCATCTGGACTCCGACGCAACAAGGGCCGATAGTTGAAACAAGGTGGGGAAATTTCCCTGCACCATGATACCTGAAATCTTGAGAGTCCACCGAACTTCCATGGACTGCGGTTGTTGCCCGCGGGGAGAACCCTCGCGTCAGTATCGGAGTCTCAATGCGATGGCGGAATCGAATTACAGTTCGAAGGGGCCGAGGGGAACACGCTGCGAGGCGATGTGCAGCGTACCGCGGAAGGGGAATTCAGCGGAGCGTTGCCCAAGCGCTTCGTTTGCAAAAATCTCGGCGATTTCGGGCGTGTTGTTCTGCTCGGAGAGATGCCCGAGGACCAGATGGCGCGCCAGGCCGTCGAACACTTCCGTGTCGGCCAGGAATTCGCTGACCACCGCGTTCGAGAGATGTCCGGTGCGGCTCATCACGCGTTGCTTGACGTACCACGGATACGACCCCACCTTCAGCATGTCGAGATCGTGATTCGACTCCAGGACGAGGAAATCAGCTTCGCGCAGGTGATGCTTCACGAGCTCGGGAAGATAACCAAGATCGGTGACGATGGCGACTTTCACGCCGTTGGCGCGGAACGCGTAGCCGACCGGGTCGGCGGCATCGTGCGGAATGGTGAACGGATTGATTTCGATGTCGCCGATCTGGAAACGCTCGCCCGCGCGGATGTATTCGACGCGCTCGAGCTTCTTCTTGCGAGGACTTTCGGGTTTGTCGCCATTGCTGTCCGCCAGCATGTTCAGGATTTCGCGGTGCGTCGGCTCGGTAAGATACGCGGGGCAATCCCATTCGCGCTGCATCTGGCAAACGCCACTCGAGTGGTCGGAATGCTCGTGGGTGATCAGGATGCCGTCCACGCGTTCGGGACGCGCGCGGCCCAAGGCTTCGAACCGCCGCAGCATCTCTTTGCGGCCCAAGCCGGCGTCAATCAGGAGAGTGGTGTGCGCGGTTTCGAGCAACGTGGCGTTGCCCGAGCTGCCTGAGGATAGTATCGAGATCCGGAACGAGATGCGCCGCTCTCCGTCTGCTGCTGCCGCGTTCACTGCGCACGCGCAGCTTCGCGAAGGATGATGGCAAACTGCCGCGCGCGCGTCAACATCCAGATTCACGAAATTTCGCGTCAATACCGGAATCGGGATCACTCGAGCACGAATACAGCATGGATCTCCGCATCACGTCTTATCTTTTGATGGAACAACTTCAACGTTGGTACGGCCGATTCGGTTACTGTCACGATCTTGTTTTCAGCGAAGATTCCATATTGTCCGTTGAAAGTGTTGAAATTTGCCGAATCATTGGAAACGAACAGAAGTTGTCCGGCTCTCCCGCCGAGTTTTTCTGCCATTTGCTCGGCGACCCCTCTCGCCTTAGCTACCGCAATTGCATTGACTTTGGCGTCGAGCGCCGTTAGGTCAGCGACAACCCATTGCACATTACGCACCTCATTTGCACCTGCATTGACGGCTTGGTCGACAACTTTCTGTGCTTCGCTAGGTGGGACTCGGACGGTCCACACCTGAAGAGCATGAAATCGCTGCTCCTTGCGTTGAGCTGGAGTTAGATCTGTCGTTTCATCTTCGACGCGGCTTACTGCAAGATCTTCCGTTTCGATGTTCGGCTTAGGCACGCCGGCGTGTAGCAACGCCTCAATGATCTTGGCAGCGGTCCTACTGTTCTCTTCGTAGGTCTGATCAATCGACTGGCCATAGTTGCTGTATCCCACGCGCACAACGGCGATTTCGGGTTGGACTTCAAGCGATTCCGAGACACTTACAGAAATTGTACGATTGGAACTGTCGACCTTGATGTCTTGCCCCGGTGCACCCGTTGCTCCAACAAGCAACGAAAGAGTTGCAACGACAATGCTGAGCGCTTGTCTCATATTTACCTCCTCGAAATATACGGCCTTACTACACACTTCAGATGCAAATATTTGCTGAAGCGTTGAAGAGATTGGCGGAAATCTTCTTGGTTACAGCGTGAGTTGCTCGCGGGTAAGCTCAAAGCCGTCGAGGTTGCCCACAACGGACGCGGCGAGGTGCTTGGCTTGGAAGAATTCGCGCGCGATCTGCTGGACATCTGCCGGCGTGACTTCCTCGAGCATGGCGATGAGCTCTTGCGGCGTAAAATGGCGATTGAAGTAGATATGGTAGCGCGCGAGGCTGTTCATTCGCTGGCCGCTGCCTTCGAGAGAAAGCAGCGTGGCGCCTTTCAAGTGGTCTTTCGCGCGACGAAGTTCTTCGTCCGTGAGCGGCTCGTCCCGTAGCCGGCGGAATTCGTCGAGGACGCAACGGACGAGCTGCGCGGTTTTTTCGAGCGAGGTGCCCGCGTAGACGGAGAGCAGGCCCACGTCACGGTAGGAATTGAGCTCGCTGAAAATCGCGTACGCCAGTCCCAGGCGCTCGCGGATATTCTGAAACAGCCGGGACGACATGCCGCCCCCCAGAATGTTGTTCAGCACGGAAACGGCAAAGCGCCGCCGATCCGTCATGGGCAGCGCGGGGACGCCGAGGCAGATGTGCGTTTGCTCGAGCTCATGCTTCGTGCGCATCGTGATGTGCGGAGCCGCCGCAGGCTTGCCGTCCGCACCGTTCTCCGCGGCGGGCGCGAGCTTCGCGAAACGTTGGGCGACCAGATCCACGATCTGCGCGTGCGTCAGGTGCCCCGCCGCCGTGACAACGATATTGTTCGGCGCGTAGCAGTGGTGAAACCAATTCTCAAGCGTCTCACGCGTGAACGCCGAGACCGTTTCCGGTGTGCCAAGAATCGGCTTGCCCAGAGAATGCGGGCTCCAGAAATTCTGGGTGAACAATTCGTGCACCAGATCTTCGGGATTGTCCTGCGTCATTCCAATTTCTTCGAGAACGACCGATTTCTCACGCTCGACGTCTTCGCCCGCAAATTTCGGCTCGAGCACCATATCCGCGACAACGTCGAACGCCCTGGGCAGGTGCTCGTCGAGCACGCGCGCGTTGAAGCAGACCATCTCCTTGGCCGTGAACGCGTCGAGCATCCCGCCGACGCTGTCCATCTCGCGCGCGATGTCTTCCGCCGACCGGCGTTTCGTGCCCTTGAACACCATATGCTCGATGAAATGCGAAATGCCGTTCAGCTCGGCAGGCTCGCGGCGCGAACCGGACCGCAACCAAATTCCGACGGAGACGGAATGAACGTGCTCCATCGACTCCGTGAGGACAACGAGGCCATTGGGCAGAGTTTCTTTCTGCACGGAATGCGCGGCGTTTGACATGAGTTTCTCTATTCTGGCACGCCGCGCGAGAAAAAGTAATCGCATCCCACGCGGGGCGTGTTTAACCATTCGTTACTGGTCGAAACAAGTGAGACGATTGCGGTTGGCGCGGCGGAAGAATATTCGCGCGCTATATCAGCTTTTCGTCAGGGGAAAGCTTGCCGTATTCGCTCGAATAGTGCAGTGGAACATCGGAATACGTGCCTCGGTCCATCAAGTAGACTTCGCAGCTCGAATATGGACGCGAATAAACGTGGATGCTCGTTGCACGCTGGCCGAACTCGGGCAGGTTCAGCACCTGATGTACCGGCTCTTCCGGCTGAACGACAGCGGGGTGCTCCGCATCCATGTCGTAGGAATCTGTGGGCACCAGCTTGCAGGTGCCGCGCGCTCCGTCGCGGTTTTCCACGCGAAAATTCTGCACGCGCAGCCGGCCGATGGGCGTCACCATCCAGCAGTTCTGATCGCGATGATTGTGGATGCGGCTGACCTGGCCGGACTCCCAACAAATGGACATCACCTCGAACAGTTCGCACTTGTAAATCAGGTTTCGCGTGTAATGACTCTTCGCGTAAAAAAGATAGGGCTTCACGGATTGGGGTTCGATTCCATGGTGCGATGCAAAATCGTGGACGCGCTGGATGGTAAAATCCTTCTGCGGAATTGCCTTCACTAGATTCACCCATTCATCAATCGCCAGGATTTCCATCGCCCCACCTCCGCGCAAGAACAGTTCTAATTTCTGCATTATATCGCGCCGCGCGTTGCGCCGGCACCGGAAAACCAAGGCCAGCCGGCGTGATATCATCTTTGTAAGATGGCGCCGCAGAATCCGATAGCCGGCCGTAACCTCCTTGGCAAGTCCGTGGAAGAGCTCCGCGCTTTGGCCGAATCGCTCGGCGAACCGGCGTATCGTGGCTCGCAGCTGTATCACGCGCTTTATGCGGAGCGCCGCTCCGATTTTTCCACGATGAGCAATTTGCCCGCGAAGTTTCGCGAGCGGCTCGCGCGCGATGCGGCGATCTCGCTGCCGCAAATCGTGCGCCGGTATCCATCCGCCGATGGAACGCTTCGCTACGTTCTTGCGCTTCCGGCGGAAGAACCCTCTGCAGGTACGGACCGCGCGCGGGCTGCCACGATCGAAACCGTTTTCATGCCGGAAGAGAATCGCCAGACGATTTGCATTTCGACGCAGGCCGGATGCGCCGTGGATTGCCATTTCTGCCTGACGGCGACACTCGGCCTGATTCGCAATCTTACTGCCGGAGAAATCATCGGACAGGTGCTGGTCGCTCTCGGTGAAAACCGCGACACGCTCAAGCCGCAAACGAACATCGTGCTGATGGGGCAAGGCGAGCCTTTGCTGAACTACGATGCCGTGATGGCGGCGCTCGGAATTCTGCTCGATCCGAACGCCATGGCGATCTCGCCAAAGCACGTGACGCTCTCCACCAGCGGCATCGTTCCCGGCATCGAGCGGCTGGCGCAGGAAAAAGTCCGGCCGAAGCTCGCGATTTCGCTGAATGCTTCGTCGAACGAGCAGCGCAACCAGATCATGCCCATCAACCGGAAATATCCAATCGAAACGCTTCTGGATGCCTGCCGCCGGTACCCGTTGCGCCCCTGGGAGCACCTCACATTCGAATATGTTCTGCTTGGCGGTTTTAACGATTCGCCTGAAGATGCGCGCCGCGTTGTGAAACTGCTCGCGAATTTGCGCGCAAAGGTGAATCTGATTCCGTGGAACCCGGGCGAGCTGCCCTACCAGCAGCCCGATCCGGCACGCACCGAAGCATTCCGGAAGGTTCTCACCGATAAGGAAATGCTGGTCTTCGTAAGGTATTCGCGCGGGCAGGACGTGATGGCGGCGTGCGGTCAGCTCGCGTTGCTTGAATCCACGGCACCTACTCCACTCGCGCACATTTCGCCATCCGCGTAGACCCGCTCGGCCATCAGCGGATTCCGATCGCAGCCATCATGCGGCCCGTGGTGCGTTCGCGGCGATAACTGAAGAAAAGATCCGTCCGGCAAGCTGTACAAAGGCCGGAATCAAGAATTTTCGCCGGGGCAATTCCCGCACCCTCGAGAATCGCGCGATTCGCAGCAATCAAATCCAGCTCAGCCCGCAGAGGGGGCGGCGCGTGGCCCGGCGGCCGCATCGTGAGCCAGGGCAGCCAGTTTGGGTCGTTTTCGCCGGACGCGAGCGCGTCGAACGGGCCGTGGAACCAATCGCGCGCCGCGGGAAACTGCGCTTGAAATTCCTTCACCACTTCGGGCCCAACTTCGTAGCAGCAGCCGCCGATTCCCGCTCCGAGTGCCGCAACGACGTCTTCAGGACGCGTCCCGAAATCCATTTGCATGCGGCCCAGCGCTTTTTCCGCGATGCGGCGGACCGTTCCGCGCCAGCCCGCGTGAATGGCAGCCACCGCGCGGCGCTTTGCGTCCGCAAGGAGAATCGGGATGCAATCGGCCGTCTGCACCACGAGGAGCACTCCGCGTTCGCGAGTGATCAGGGCGTCCCCTTGCGGCGCTTCGGCTTGTGGAGACTCGCCTTCCACGGACGGCGCGGAATCGATGCGGTGAACGATATCGGAATGAATCTGCCGCAGCGCGACCACGCGCATCCGGTCTGCTCCGAGCGCGCCAAAGAATTTCTTCCGATTCTCGAGTACGCGCTCGCGCGTGTCCCAATCGGTGAAGCCAAGGTTCATGACTTCATCTGCCTGCTGCTTGCCGTCGCGCAGGATCTCGAGCTTGCTCGCGCCGCCGGGACGCGTGCTGAACCCGTGCACGAGCCAGTCGAGGTGCGCGAGCGCCGGCGACTCGATAATCCGCAAGCCACCGGCGCGCCGCAGCTTCCACTTCACGTTCTTCGCAGCCCGCTTGGGCGCCGAGATCTTTCTCTTGATTGCCGTGGGCGGCATGTTGAGTCCCGAGCGCCAAATCGTAGCGCTTGTCAATTATAGGTATAATCCGGTCGCAGGCGCACTTCTCCGTTTAGAGGTTTGTTCGGTGATCGTCGGACTCGGATTGGATATCGCGGAAATCGACCGCATCGAGGCGGCCATAGCGCGTCACGGCGCGCCGTTCCTCGAACGGCTCTACACTCCGCGCGAAGTCTCTTACTGCGAGAAGCACAGGAACAAGTTCGAACGCTACGCCGGACGCTTCGCCGCAAAAGAGGCCGCCATGAAAGCCCTCGGAACCGGGTGGCGCCACGGCGTGCGCTGGCGCGATATCGAGGTGGTCCACGAGCCAAGCGGCAAGCCCACTCTGCGCCTCGAAGGAGTCGCGCGGGAATTTGCCGACCGCATGGGCGTTAGAAATATCTCACTCACGATCACCCACAGCGGCAATTTCGCTCTCGCGCAAGTCATCTTTGAAACTTAAACTTGCAGGCCAGGCGGGTTCGAGAGGTGCGCGCGCAGTGTCCGGTTCAGCCACACGAAGTCCCACAATCGAGCAACTTGTGAGCCGGGTGTCCGCCCCGCACCGGTAAGTGGAGCCTACAGAATGAGATGCGGCCTCCCATGTTGGAATCGTATTTGCGAATAACACCGCAGGTTTCTCGCCGAGAGGTGCCGCGATGGGAAATATTTGGCAGGATGTGCGTTACGGGTTCCGGGCGCTTCGAAAGTCGCCCGGATTCTTGATTATCGCCATTGTGACGCTCGGCCTCGGCGTGGCCGTCAATACCACCATCTTCAGCGTGGTCAACGGCGTGATTCTGCGCCCGCTCCCCGTCCCGCATCCCGAGCAGCTCACCGTGCTGACCATGAATCTGAAGGACGCCTCGGGTGGCAACACTTTTTCCTACCCCGACTACCAGGACGTTCAGGCGCAAAGCGATTCCTTCAGCAGCGTCTTTGGGTACCGCGTCTCACTTGTGGGTTTGGCCGTCGACGGAAAGGGCGACCACTGCCTTGTGAGCCGGGTCACCGGAAATTATTTTTCTTCGCTGGGCGTTAGGCCCGCGCTCGGGCGTCTAATCCTCCCCAGCGAAGGCCAGGTCCCGAATGCCGACCCAATTGTGGTCATCAGCTATTCCTACTGGCAAAAGAGATTCAACCGCGATCCCAACGTGATCGGGAAGCAAGTGGAAATCAACGACCATCCGGCGACCATCGTCGGCGTCACGCCCAAGGAATTTCACGGCACTTACTTCCTTCTTGAGATGGACGGCTTCGTGCCGATCAACGCGCCCTTCTATACCGCCGACAAGGATGCGCAACAGGTCTTAACCGCCCGCGAAAACCGCACTCTCACGCTCATGGGCAGACTAAAGCCGGACGTCGGCGTGAAGCAGGCCAAGGCCTCGCTCGCCGTTCTGGCGCGTCGCTTGTCCGACGCCTATCCGAAAACCGATGCGGGCGCAACGATTAGCATTTATCCCGAAAGGCTTGCGCGGCCCGATCCTGATCCCGACGACTCGCTGCCGGGAGTCGCTGCGGCATTCATGAGCCTTGCCGCGCTGGTGCTTCTGGTTGCGTGTTTCAACATCGCGAATGTGTTGCTCGTCCGCGCCACCGCGCGCCAGCGCGAAATGGCCGTGCGCGCGGCGCTGGGTGCGGGCCGCGGCCGCCTGGTGCGGCAGCATCTGACCGAGAGTTTCCTGCTGGCATTGATGGGCGGCGCCGCGGGACTCGTACTTGCGTGGTGGACGAGCGGCTTTTTAAGCGCTCTGAATTTCGGCACCGAAATTCCGCTGCGTCTCGATTTTTCTCCGGATCCGCGCGTGTACCTGTTCGCGTTTGCCACCGTGTGCTTGACCGGACTCATCGTCGGAGCGATTCCGGCCCTGCGCGTGGCGCGCACGGACGTTAGCGTTGTCTTGCACGAAGGCGGCCGGGGCTCATCCGATGGTCCGCGCCGGCACTTCGCGCGCAACACGCTGGTGGTCGTACAGGTGGCCGGCTCGTTGCTGCTGTTGATCGTCGCAGGGCTGTTTACGCGCAGCCTGAGCAAAGCGCAGCACGTGAACCTCGGCTTTGATCCCGATCACGTTCTGAATGTCACATTGTCTCCGGACGAAGTCGGTTACACGGAAGAGCGCGGGCGCGAGTTCTATCGCGAGCTCCAACCGCGCATCCGTGCGCTGCCCGGCGTGGTCTCCGCTGCTCAGGCTTTCACCGTTCCAATGGGACTGATCGGCTCGGACAGTGATGTGATCGTCGAGGGGCATCCTCTCGAGCCGGGGCAGCAACTGCCGAGCATCAGCAACAATCCGGTCACGCCCGGCTATTTTCAGACGATGCGCATCCCATTTCTCGCTGGCCGTGATTTCACTGAGGCAGACAGCGAGAAAGCTCCGCTCGTCGCCGTCGTCAACCACGCCATGGCAGAAAAACTCTGGCCGAAAGAGAATCCGATCGGGAAGCGCTTTGCGCGAGCCAACAGCAAGGACAAACTCATCGAGGTTGTAGGCGTAATTCAAGACGTGAAATACAAGGGAATCGTAGAGGACCCCAAACCGTTTTTCTACGTGCCTCTCGATCAGGCCTATCTCGCGGTGCGCACCATTCAGGTGCGGACTTCCGTGACTCCCACAAGCCTCATCGCTCCGATCGAAGCGCTTGTTCGTGAGTTAGGCCCCAACGTTCCCATCACCCAGGCCCAAACAATGAACGAAGTGCTCAACGGCGCGAACGGATTTTTCCTGTACCGCTTCGGCGCGCAGCTGACCGGCACTCTGGGAATTCTCGGGTTGATCCTCGCGGTCGTTGGAGTGTATAGCGTCGTCTCCTACTCCGCCTCGCAGCGTACGCAAGAAATGGGGATTCGCATGGCCCTGGGCGCCGAGCCGCGCGACATTCTGCAGTTGGTGATTCGCCAGGGATTGCATGTCATCGGCATCGGTATTTTGTTGGGACTGGCGATTTCGTTCGCGGCGACGCGTCTGTTTGCGGAAATGCTAGTCGGCATCACTGCCGCCGATCCGGTTACCTACTCGATCGTCGCCGGGATTTTGCTCTCCATCGGGCTCTTTGCATGCTGGATCCCCGCGCACCGCGCTACGCGCATCAGCCCCCTCGAGGCGCTGCGTCACGAATGACCCGCCGCCGCATTGATAGCCAGCAGCGGCCGCTCGCCGCGTTCTTGGAGCGACGGCCCGGTGATCATGTCGGGAAGCGAGGCTATCAGCGCTTCGTGCCATTCATTTGCCGGACGGCGCCCGCCGATACGCACCTTCAGATAATTTCCCGTGAGCGCTTCCGTCCAATTCTCTCCGCCGCGCGCAAGCGTGAGGGCGCGTTGCATGCGGCCCGCCTGGGATGCGCGGAAGGATGCAGCTTTTTGCTCTCCGAGAGCGCGTAGACGGCGCGCGCGTTCTCGAATCACCGCAAAGGGAACTCGCTCCGCGAGTTTTGCAGCTCCCGTTCCGGGGCGCTCGGAAAACGAGAATGCGTGCAGATAGGTGAACGGCAGTCGTTCGATGAACCCAACCGTCATCTCGAACTCTTCTTCCGTCTCGCCAGGGAAGCCGGCGATCACGTCGGCGCCAATCGCCGCATCCGGCAAGGCGCGGCGGATAAGCTTCAAGCGTTCGGCGTAATGCCCGGCGCGATACCACCGGTGCATCGAGCGTAAAATCCGGTCCGACCCCGATTGCAGCGGGATGTGAAAATGCGGCGCGAGGCGCCTTGACGAAGCAACGAGCGCGACGAAATCTTCCGTGACGTCCTGCGGCTCAATCGAACTAAAGCGCAGCTGCTCGAGCTCCGTTTCGCCCAGAATGCGCTCAACCACCGCGGCTAATTCGACACGTGGCGTGAGATCGCGTCCATACGCGCCGAGATTGATCCCGCTGAGAACGATTTCTCTTGCGCCTGATTCGACGAGCGCCCGTACCTCTTCCACAACGCGATTCGGCTCCAGGCTGCGGCTGCGGCCGCGCACGAACGGAATCACACAGTAAGAGCAACGATTGTTGCAGCCATCCTGAATTTTCAGGATCGGCCGCGTGCGGTCGCCACAGCCCCGCGCGGACGTCGCGATTTGCAAACCTGCCTGCGCGAAGATATCGCCGGTCAGGATCTTCGATGGTCCTCGCGCGAGCGACATTCCTTCCACATCGGCCAGGCGCGCGAGCGGAACAAAATTTGTGCCGGGAGGTTTCGCATCTCCGTTCTCGCCGGTGGAAATCGATTCGCCGAGAATCCCCGAAATCTCCGCCTGGTGTGAATTCCCGACCACCCACGCCACGCCATCGAGCGCCGCCAGTTCCTCGGGAGCGCGTTGCGCATAGCAACCGGTGACGACAATCCGCGCTGCCGGATTCGAGCGGTGAATCTTTCGCACGGCTTCGCGCGCCTGCGAATCAGCTGCAGCCGTCACCGTGCAAGTGTTCAGAACCACGATATCGGCCCGGGCGTGTTCGCGGGTGAGCGTCAGCCCTTGCGCCAGCAGGCCGCCGCGCAACGCGGCAGCGTCCGCATCGGTTGCGCGGCAACCGAAATTCTGGATGGAAAAAGTCGTCATGCGATCTATCCGTTCAGGGCCAGCAAGGCAGGGATTATAGCAGTCAATTCATCCGGGAGCTTCGCTGCTGAATTCGGAGGCGATGCGGGCCGGGCGCCAATCCCGTGGACAGTTTCCGTTACGCTCCCACTGCGCCGCGCCGCTGGTAGCAAAGGAGAATCAGGTCCGCGCGCCGCCGGACGCCGAACTTCGCAAGCAGATTTGAGACGTGAAATTTCACCGTTCGCTCGGAAATGTTCAGGCGGTCCGCCACTTCCTTATTCGCCATATTTTCGAGCAAACCGCTGAGCACTTCCTGCTCGCGCTTGCTCAACTCGGCGGGCGAATCGCCGCGAAGGCGGCGGCCCTGCGACGTGGTCAAAATGGAATCCACAAACCGTGAAAGGACCGTCCGCGGAACCCAAAAGCCTCCCGCGGCAACCAGGGGCAGCGCGCGCGGAAGCTGCTCTCGCGCCTCGCTGTAATTCAGAATCCCTTTCACGCCTTGGCGCAGCAAAGTGTAACTATCGGCCTCTTTCAACTTGTCCCCGACAACCAACAAGCGCGCCCCCACTTGGCGATCGAGAATATTGCCGAGGAGAGCCCCAGTAGCCTGCTTGGCAGCGTGCGCGTCGATCACGTAGACCGAAGCCTTTGGCACCTCCAGGTTGCGAAGGTCCGGCGCCAGCATCGATTCCAACAGTCGGCCAACAATTTGAAAACCCGAGTCCACAAGCAGGCGCTGGAATTCATCCAGCACCATCGGATGCGGCGACAAAAGGCAGACCTTCAGGCCCGATTTGGCTGGCGCTTTCGACATCGTAAAGTAGGCTAGCGAAAATAAAGCACATGAACAAGGAAGACGCAGGCGATGATTGCGTACAAGGTACGGGTAGGCCGTCAGACGGGGTAGGAAGGTGTCTCATACTGAAACACAGCTCCTATCTTGGCAGCTGGTGCGAAGACACTTTGCCGCTAAGCAAAGGAAGGAGGGGAGATGCTGTTGGAATCAGTCGATCGGTGACGCACTGCTCGCGGAAATTTCACCTTGCTCGCCGTTCTTCCGGTGCGGGCGCTTCGTGGGAAGGCCGGCCTGGCGAACCTTGTAGAGCAAAGCGCGGTAACTGATCTTCAAAACCTCCGCGGTTTTGCGGCGGTTCCAATGATTGGCCTGGAGAACCTTCAGGATAATGTCATTCTCCGTCCTGCGGGTGACTTGCTGGGCGATGCGTTTTAGCGGGATATTCCCCTCATCCGTAATTTCGTACTCAAAGCTGAGCGGCTTTTTTTCCATACGCTCCGCATAGAATGCCTCTTCCGACCCCAGGATCACGTAACGCGCCATGCAGTTTTCCAGTTCCCGCACGTTTCCCCGCCACTCGCGCTGCTGCAGTTGCTGAACCGCTTCCTTCGAAACGGGAGGCGCCTCGCGCTGGAATCGGCGGTTGTAAGCCAATCGAAGATAATCGACGAGATAGGGAATATCGTCGCGACGGTCGCGCAGCGGCGGGAGCGTTATGGTGATCACGTTGATGCGATACAAAAGATCGGACCGGAAACCCCCGCTCTCGATTTCCTGTTGGAGTTGGCGATTCGTCGCGCAAATCACGCGTGCATTCAGGGTCCTCTCTTCGTGATCCCCGATGCGCGTGAAATGTCCGTCTTGCAGGACGTGAAGAAGCTTCGCCTGCAGCCCTGCCTCGAGCTCCGCGATTTCATCCAGGAAGAGCGTTCCATCCTGCGCGAGTTCCATGCGGCCGGGCTTCGCCGCGTTGGCCCCGGTGAAGGCGCCCTTTTGAAATCCAAACAGTTCGCTCTCAAGCAACGTTCCAGGGATCGCCGGGCAGTTCACTTTCACAAATGGTCCGGCCCGCCAGGGTGAGCGTTCGTGAATGAAGCGCGAAAGTACCTCTTTTCCAGTCCCGCTTTCGCCCAGAATCAGAATCGGTACATTGAGGCCTGCGGCGCGGTCCACGCGCTGCCGGACTGCCCGCATCGCTTCCGATGGTCCGAAATATACGTTCTCGGGCGGCAACTCGATCGATTGAGCTGGGAGTGTTGTTTGCGCTTTAGCGGCTGCAGGCATCTGGATAGCTGGGGAGACGAGAGTCGCCCCCGCAAGACTTTGCACATAGAGCGCCAAACAATTGTACAAAATGGCAACCCACAATCCCGGAACCGGCTCCTCACGCGCGCTGTAACCAATGTTCTATCAGCGACTTATCATGTGCCGCTGGATAACCAGAACTATTAGAAGCAGGCCTTTGAACAGCGCTAATTCGGTGGAATACCAGAAAACTCTAGGTCTTTTTGGGAACCAGGCTTCCCACCGAGTTTCCACAGCCAAGCCAGGATGCCCACGCAGACGGATGACATTTCGGGGAAATGCTAGTACCTGCAGCCTCCACGCCGGCGGATTGCGTGGGCGAACGAGCGCGCAGGGGGAGCTTGCCTATGTGGTGAAAAAGGAATCGCCTAGCGCTGAGGAAACATCAGGGCTTCCAGCATGTCAGCGCGGGCCTTCTGATCCGACGCAAACAATTGCAGCAAGTCCGTCACCGAAATCATCCCGCGATATCCCTTTTCGTTGTCCACAACCACCAGGTGAAAAATTCCGTGTTGTTCCATCAATCGAAGACAATCCTCGATGGACGTCTCAGGCGTCGCGGTGACCAGTTGCCGGGTCATGATCTCGGAAACGCGCATCCATGCGGGACACTTGTTTTCGGCCGCCACTTTATCGGAAATATCGCTGTGAGAAACCACTCCCACCAGCACTCCCTGGCGGTCGCACACTCCGACCGCGCGTACTTGTCGCTCACGAATGTAGCGAGCAGCATCATGGACGGTTGAATCGTCGGCGATGGAATAGACTTCCCGGCGAGAGGCAATGAGGTCTGCAATTCTCATGGAAATCTCCTGATGTAGGTTCGGCTCATGCTAGGACGACTCGAATGCGGAACGCAACTAGAATTCGCGACAGAAAGGCCTAGCAGAGATGACGTATTCCAAATGCCTTTCGGCAACCGAACAATCTAAGCGCGAGATGCTTCTCCGCGAATGATGTCATACCGTTCGATCACTGCGGCGATACCGATGCTTTCGTGCTCTTCATCCTGCTGCTTGTCAACTCGGACAACTCGTCCGTGGGCGCGAACGAAGACTTCCGTGCCCCGTGTGATTTCCGCCGGTAGCGTGAGTGTGAAATCCACTTCGGTACCGGGAGCGAGATCCTTTTGCATCATGAAGTAAACGCCGCGCGTCGAGATATCCCGGGTTTGGCCGTTGTGCGTACCGGGTTCTCTATTAATCGGCAAGCGGACATTTACCGGCAACGACAGGTCGTACCGGCGAGCCATGCGACGCTCAGTCATCCCGCTGCTCCCCCAAGCAAAGATTGAAGTTCACACCATCCCCACCATCAAGTCAGCAATCGCTATTCCAAATGTGATGCTGGTTCCCACGCCTAGGCCCCAGCTCACCTCGTCCTCACATCACTCCAGGCTAGTACGCAAGCACGAGAGCGGCTTGACAAACAAACCCTTTGAAAACAGTAGCAAACGTTGGGATTTCTCAGCTCGGTAACGAAGGCTCGAATCACGCGCAAAAGACGACCCCCTCCTAGCGCGATATCGGAGCGGAATACTAGACCAAATCAGTAGAGATAGGTAGTGCTATTTCACTGGACGTGCTCTAGATATGCAATAGTTTGCACCGGGTAATAGGACTATGACCCATCCCACGGCTTGAGACGGTTTACCTGCGGGGGCTCAGACACCGCGCACCCTCGTGAAGCGAACTTACGAACCGCGAATCGCCGGAACGCCGGGTCTCATTTCTGCAGCAGACTCCTTCGCGGTGGCTTCTTTCTGGGCGGCTTCCTTTGCGGCTTCCTTCGCGGCCGAAGAACGTGATCCCCGCCCGGAATCGAGATTGAATTGCCGCATCTTGTACAACAATGCCTTATAGCTGATGCCCAGCATTTTCGCGGCGTCTTTGCGGCACCAATTTGTTTTGTCGAGCGCGTCAGCGATGGCTTCCATCTCCGCTTCGTCTTTCAGGCCGCGCACGAGCGCCTTGAGTCCCTGCTGTTTCGCTGCAACTGCCTCTTCGCGAGGAGCCACGCGCTGCTGGGCGCCCGTCATCTCGAGCAATTCCCGGAAGCTTCCTTCATCATCTTCGAGAATGACGTAGCGTTTCACGAAGTTTTCAAGCTCTCGCAAGTTGCCGGGCCACGGGTAGCGGAGTGTAGCCTCCACCAGGTGCTTCGACGGGTCGGGCGCCGGCTTGTTGTACTTCTCGCTGTACTTGACCAGGAAATGCCGGAACAAGAGCGGGATTTCCTGCGTGCGTTCGCGCAGCGGCGGGATATGAATCGAAAGAACGCTTAGACGGTAATAGAGATCTTCGCGGAATCGCCCCGAACGCATCGCATCCTTCACGTTCATGTTTGTGGCGGCGAGAACGCGAACGTCCACCTGGATTGTGGTGCGGCCGCCCAGGCGCGAATACTGATTGTCCTGAAGGACGTGCAAGAGCTTGGCCTGCAGGTGCGGGCTCATCTCCGCAATTTCATCGAGAAAGATGGTGCCGCGGTTTGCGAGCTCGAACTTGCCGGGCTTGGCGCGAACGGCCCCGGTAAATGCGCCTTGGTCGTAACCGAAGAGCTCGGATTCAAGCAACTCGCCGGGAAGGGCCGCGCAGTTTACTTTCACAAACGCCTGCTGCCGCCGCATCGAGCGCAGATGAATCATTCGCGCGATCACTTCCTTGCCCACCCCGCTTTCGCCGCTGATAAAAATCGGGACATCCACCGGGGCAATCTGCAGGACCTGCTGGCGGATCTTCAGCATCTGCGGGCTGGCCGCGAGGAATGAAAGATCCTCGGTCAATTGCTCGCAATATTCGCGAAGCGCCTTGTTTTCCGAGCGCAACTCCTGTTTCTGGCGGCATTTCAGAATTGCCGCGTCGAGCTCCGGTTTTTCGAATGGCTTCGTCAGATAATCGAGCGCGCCGAGGCGAATCGCTTCCACCACGGTTGTAACTTCGTTCGAACAGGAGAGCATGATGACGTTGAGCGTGCGGTCCACCTGCATCAGTTGCTTCAGCGTCTCGAGCCCGTCCATCTCCGGCATCAGCACGTCGAGGATGATGAAATCGGGGCGCTTGCCTTCGCCAATTATCTCCAGCGCCTGCTTGCCGCTGGCCACCGCGCTGACGTCGAAACCATCCACTTCCAGCAGCGTCTGGAGATACTTGCGAATACTCGGTTCGTCATCCACCACTAAAATCTTGTCTTTGTCAGCCATCAGTTTTCCTATGAGCGGATTTCGTTCTTCATTCAACATTCATCGGCAACAAAAAGGAGAAAGAGCTGCCGCGGCCCACTTCGCTGTCTACCCATACTTTTCCGCGGTGCGCCTGAATCAACCGTTTGGTGATTGCCAGACCGAGACCCATGCCGGATGACGACGGATCCACGCGCACGAACTCCTCAAAAATTTCTTGATGAAACTCCGCCGCAATTCCGCTGCCCGTATCCGCCACCGAGATGAGCACGCTGTTCGGGCGGACCCCATCCCCACGCCGCCGCTCGGTCGGGGCGGCAGCCTCCGCGGTGCGCCGCTCCCAGAAGTGTGGCTCGACGACCAAAGTGACGCAACCTCCGGGCGGCGTGTGCTTCAACGCATTGTCAACCAGATTTGCCACGCTCTGCTGCACTTTCTGGTAGTCGAACTTGAAAAGCGGCAGGTCGGGATGCAACTTGATATCCAACCGCACCTTGGCGCGCTGGAACGCGTCCTGCCAGCGGCAGGCGAGATCGTTGACGCAATCGCGCAGATCGTTTTCGCGCAATTGCAGCACGAGTTTGCCGCTCTCAAGAGCCGAGTAGTTCAAGAACATGGAAACCAGGCGCACGAGCCGGTCGCAGCTTTCTTTCGACTCCTGCAGGATGTCCCGTTGACGCTCGGCAAGTTTCCCAAGAGAACCCGAGAGCAGCAAATCGTAGTAACCCTTCATCACCGCAAGCGGCGTTTTCAGTTCATGCGCCGCGGAAGCAAGGAATACCGTTTTCTGCCGGTTTACCTCCTGCAGGCGAAGGTACGCAGCCAGGAGGTTCCGATAAGTGATTTCGCGCTCCTGGAGAAGATCCTGGACGGTCTGGCGCATTTCCGCTTCATCGGCGGGAGCCTCGGCGGGTGCCGGTTCAATATAAACAACCAGCCAATCCGGCTCCGGAAGCCAACGGACCCGCGCGCGACTCTTCCCTTCGGGATACTCGACCGGAAGATTGACTTCCTGCTCACCGCCCTCAAGCTGGCGAATGATCGCCGTGCGGTCCGCGTGTAGGACATCCGCGAAGAGATTCGGGTCCTGCTTCTCACCAAATCCGCTAAGGTGGAGTCTATCCTGGGCGTGGAGGTTCATGCACAGGATGCGCCCGCCTCGGTCGGAAACGAGCAACGGGCGATCCAACGCGTCCAGAAGGCTTGCCACAAGCTGAAAAGCCCCCTGGCCGCTTGCTTGTGGGTCGATAGTCACTGCCTTCGGCAAGTTCCCTCCTGGATGCCCTTCAAAGGTTGCCCTTAGAGACACCAGCTGTGTTTCCTCTCGCAGAGCGGGTCTGGACTACCCTCGGAGAGTCGTATGCTCGCAAAGGGGGCATTTAGTGTCAATGGTAAATGCGTTCTACTTTGCACAATAGATGAAAAGCTCGGGAGTAAAATTGCAACTCCGAGGACGAGAGCAAGAATTCGCACTTTGAGACGCTGCGTAAGTATAAGAATACAAGGACTATAAATAATACCAGAACGGCTGTGCTAAGTTGCATCGAAATTGCCCTTTCTATGAGTACTAAAACTGGGGTACTTGTGAGCGTGCGAGAAAGCGCTGTCCACAATAAGGTCGGATTGGTGCCTGCTGCCGACGAGCAGCGGCGCTTCCAGCGCATTCACCTTCAAATACCGCTATTCATCCGTGGCAGCGATGCCAGTGGCGAACGCTTCCTCGAGTTGGCCAAAACCTTGGATATCAGCGCGTTAGGGGCGTTCGTGACCTGCCCTCGTGCGCTTGCGATCAATGAAGTTGTCACCCTCACGGTCCCAGCCCCCTCCATAACGTCCTCCGCCCTCGTGCCTGCCGGTATGCCTCCGATCCAAGCTAGGGTTAAGCGACAGCAGGAGGCCGGCGATGTTCACTTGATTGGCCTCGAGTTTCTCAAGCCCATCGGCTAGGGCTTTTGCGCGAAAAAGCCTGAATCCCACGGCACACAACCGGGAATAAAACGGCAATAGATTTCATGCTGTTGATTCCCGCGGTCCATGCCCGCCAATTGACGCGCTATCCGGAACGATGTAACCTGCATTTCGGCAGCGGCTTAGACGCTTTTTCTTCACCCAGTTTCAAATCGAGATTGGACTTTCCCGTGCTCCATTCTTTTCGCCCCGCAGGTGTGCCCTGGTTTCAGGGCACGGAACGATTCCGGAACCATTGATGCCCCAGCCCGGCGATGCGCAGCCGCAGCCTTCGGTGGAAGATTCGTTCCTCGACCTCCTCGTGGAGACGCTCGAGGGGCTCGACGAATCTTCTCGTGGAACATTCCTGCGCCAGTTATTCCGCAACATCGCACAAATCGACATTACCGCAACCGAGAGCAACCAATACTGGCAGCGCATTCTGGAGCGGCGCCGGGAGCTGTCCGAAAGTCTCGGCAAAAAAATTTCGCTGAAGACCGCCATCATCGACGTGCTCGCGTCCACCAACTTTCTGCGCGTGCCCATCTTGATGGAGTATGACGATTTCAAGAAACTGCAGATCAACGCCGCAACCGACGCACTCACCGGCCTCTACAATCGCCGCCTCTTCGACGAATATTGCGACAAGGAACTGAACCGCGCGCAACGTTACGGACAGCATCTCGCGATCGTGATCTTCGATCTGCACAAGCTCAAGCAAGTAAACGATCTCCACGGCCATTTGCAGGGCGATCAGGTGCTGCAGCTTGCTGCGGCTACGCTGCGAAAAGCGCTGCGCGCCTCCGACTTTGCGTTTCGCATCGGCGGCGACGAATTCGCGCTCCTCTTGCCCCAAACAGATTCCGAGCAAGCAACCACTCTTTGCCGGCGCGTCCGCGCGCTCTATGAGAATGAAATTCGCGCGCTCAAAATCGAAATCGGCCTGACACTCGATTTCGGTGTGGCCGTCCATCCACAGGACGGCGATCAGAAGAACGACCTGATGAGCTTGGCGGACCAACGCCTCTACGAGCTCAAAGAAGCGGGCCGCGCCGGGCCGCGAGTGACGCCGATGGAGTCTCGGGAAACGCAACAGCATCCGCGCGAAGCGGCTCGGCCTCCTGCGCGAGAGACGCCGTCACGCGAAGAACCGCGGCATGAGCACGTTACACCGGCAGGACCAACAGCGCCGCCGCCCAAGCCAGCAGTTGCGCCGTCACCTGCGGCAACCACGATTTCAACTCACCGCTATACGGAACAGAGGAAGTGGGAACGCGTGTCGCTCGCGGGGACGAAAGCATATGCGATCTTGAGCGACGTGGGCCAACGAACGGCGACCGTCATTGACCTCAGCTACGGCGGTGTGGCGTTGTCGCTCGAAAAACCCGACGAAGTGCCCAGCCAGTTCAACGCCATTCTTCACGTGCCCATCCTGCCTCCAGTACGCGTGAGCCTGAAGAAAGCCTATACGCAGCGGGCCGAAAGTGGGAAGTCACGCGTCGGCTGCGCTTTCGTGTCCTAGCTGCACTCCCGCCGCGCAAGGGGCAAGTCGCCCCCCGTCGAAAAGACCCATGATCGAGTGACGATTAGGAGAAATTTTTTATTGGTACGTAAGGACTTAAGCGCGATTCTAATCAGCACGGGTGACGATTAGAAAATAGATGTCCAGGCGGGGCTAGCGTTCCGAAACTCGACTTTCGCGTCCTCTCTGAGAGGCGTTTGGAGCGCAGCGGAAAACGCGGTATAATTGGGGTTTCCTCGCTGGCCTAGCGACGCGACTGTGAGGCAGGGCTTTCAGTTGTGCAGACCGGCCAGCAGAACAGGAGCATCCTATGAAGGAAGGAATTCATCCCGATTATCATCCCGTGAAGGTGCACTGCGCATGCGGGAGCACGTTTGACACTCGCTCGACGTTCAAGGGTGAGCTGATCCGCGTGGAAATTTGCTCGCAATGCCATCCATTCTTCACCGGCAAGCAGAAGCTGATTGATACGGCCGGGCGCGTGGAGCGCTTTCAGAAGAAGTACGCCGATAAGGCAGCCGCGACGAAGAAGAACTAACACTCTTCGTCGAACGCGCAGACTCTGAGCTACAGGGTTACGAAGCCCTCAGGCGCACGCCTGAGGGCTTTGTGTTTTGTGGCGTGACTCACGAGCGAAGACGAAACGCAGCATCCCGCGCCGGCGCGGTGTACAATGCGGCAGATAATGGCCACGCAAGTGTCTCCTTCATCGGGTGCATCGTCCGGGCCGCCGGTTGAAACAGCGGCGCCGCGCGTAACGCTGAGAAATTCCTTCGCGCATCCGTTTGATTCGGCGATTGCGGCGGCGCGCACGTGCTATGCGCCGCGGCTGATCGGCCCGGAAGAAATCACGGACAAGCAGCGCGTGACGGTCGGTTCCGGCACTTACTACGGCGGGCACCATACGGTTTACCAGCACGCGCATTTTGAATTCGGGCTCGAAAACGTGAGCCGGCAATTCGTGTGGTCATTTCTGCACGCGCATCCTTTCTACAATTCCGAGCAGCAAAGCCAGCGCTATGTGAGGCTCGACCGCGCGCAGGCGTACGTTCCGCCAGCGAGCGCGCATTTCGGAGCGGCGGAGCGCGCGATCTATGAAAGAGCCGTCGCGCGCGCATGGGCGCATTACCGTGAGTTGACGCAGGTGCTTCAGCCAAGCGCTCGCGAGATTCTTGCGGATATCTGGCACGTGAGCACGATGTCGCATCCAAAACGCGTGCAAAAGGTGGAGCGGCAATCGGAGAAGCGCGCGATTGAAGTGGCGCGGTACGTCCTGCCAGTGGCGGCGTTCACGACCATGGTGCACACGATTTCGGGAATCGTGCTGCACCGGCTGTGGCGAATGGCCGCGGCGAGCGACACGCCGAGCGAGGCGCGCCTGGTGATCGGTGACATGGTGGCGCGCGTGCGCGAGATCGATCCGCAGTTTTTCGACCGCTTCGACAACACGCCGATGGAAGAGCCGATCGAATGGCACGAGCCGTCGCGAAATGGCGAAGCATTCGCGCGCGAATTCGACGCGCGGCTCGCGGGACTGACTTCGCGGCTGATTGATTACTCGCCGGGCGCGATTCCAGCAATGGCGGAAGCGTATCGCGCGGTCGTGGGGATGACGGCGGCGGAATGCTCCGACACAGAAGCGCTCAGCCGCATGCTCGATCCGGCGCGCAATTCCTACCGGCGCGAGACACTCAACATCGGCGTGCACGCGCCGCTGATGCGTCCGCTGCAACACGCGAATTTCACGTTCGCAAAAAAAATCAGCCATACGGCGGACAGCCAGGACCAGCGGCACCGCATGGTGCCGGGCTCGCGGCCTTTATTGACCCTAGCGGATACACGCGCGCCGGACTACGTGGCGCCGATGTTGATCCGCGACAGCCCGCGCGCGATGGAGATCTACGAGCGCGCGATGCACGAAGCGTGGGCGGCGAAGAATGAGCTGCTGGAACACGGCGTACCGCGCGAATTCGCGCTCTATCTCCTGCCGAATGCGAAGGCGATTCGCCTGGTCGAATCCGGTTCGTTGCTGCATTTGCTGCACAAGTGGACGATGCGGACGTGCTTCAACGCACAGGAAGAAATTTACCAGTCGTCGATCGAAGAGGTGGAGCAGGTGCGCGCGGCGCTGCCTGAACTCGGGCGTTACATCGGGCCTCCGTGCTATCTGCGCGCAGGCATCTCGACGCCAATCTGCACGGAAGGCTCGCACTTCTGCGGCGTGAAGGTGTGGGTAGATTTCCCCAACGTGCAGCGGCGGATATGACACGCCGCGGAAGCCTGATTTATTACCTTTCGGCGTGGATCCTGGGCTGCTTCTTCATGAGCCTCGCCATCTGGACCAAAGACATGATGGAGCCCACGCACGGACTGCTTTCCGCGCGTTCCGCATTCGGGTTAATGTTCTTTTATTTTTACGGCCTGATTCTGGGAGCGCTTGCTGCGTTTCTGGGTGCATTCGTCCTGCGCAGGGTGATGCGCGCAGTGAAGTGCAAAACGCCAAGCCACTGGGCCGTAGCAGGAGCGATTTTGATGCCGCTGGTTATTGCGGCTCTCGGGTGGCTGGGGCGGCGCGTGGATTTGGCCCAGCGCCCGGGCGAGCGCCTGCTGGCGCTGCTAACGACGGGACCGAAGGTGGTGCTCGAAGCCGGGTGGTGGCTGGCAATTCCGGCAGGGGCCGCGACGGCGTATCTGCTGTGCCGGATCGAGTGCCGATTTGCGCCGCAACTGGAAAGCGCAGGACGCCAGCCTTCCTGATAATGGAAGAGGGATCCTTCGTCCGCTGCTGCTGCGGACTCAGGATGACGAAGCGAGTGGCTTCTAGCGTTTCAGGATTCGGGTCGAGTTCGGCCCGACCAGTTCGTAGCGAATGCCGCGCCAGCGGACGCGCCTGCCCAGCAGCGAAGAAATAAAATTCCACGAAAACAGGAACGGGACAAGCGGCGCAAGCGCAGGGTAGATCCAGTTCCATTCCTGCAGCCTGGCTTTCCATTCCGCGAGCAACTCGCCAACGGCGACAGTACGCATGGCGCCCTTCAGCGCGGCGAGCAGCGGGATGGCAAGCGCGAGAAGCGCGAGTTGCCCCCAGGGATCGCCGTCAATCATCATGGCCAGGATGAAGAATGCCGCGTAAATCAAAGTAATCGAATAGCTGAGGTGCGCGATCGCGCCGAACATCCAGCGGCGAGGCGCGTAGATGCGCGTGATCAGGATCTGGCGGTTGGTGAAGTCAAGGAGACTGGAGAAATCCCACGCGTGCAGCGTAACGGCCAGGCATTCCGGGCAAAAGACGATCGGCTTCCCGGCTTGGGCAAGTGCGTTCGTCATCGCGAAGTCGTCGCTCACGGCGCCCTTCCAGGATTCGAGCACGTTGACGTCGTCAAACGTCTTGCGGCGAATTGCGGTGCCGCCGCCCCAGCAGAAATTCTCGCGCGTGCGCCCGCTCAGAAGCGTCGCCACCGCGGCATTCCATGCGGAGGCGAGCGCGCTCGCGAATCCGTCCGCGCGCTTTCCGCTAGGAATGAACCAGCGATACGCCGTGGTCGCGCCGACCCGCGGATCCTGAAGCGGGGCGACAAGTTTGGCGAGCCAGCCGCGCGAGAGGCGAATGTCCGAATCGGTGAATACCAGCACTTCGAATTTGTCGGGAAGGGCTTCCACCGTACGGCGCAGGTTGTACACCTTCTCGCCGCAATCTTCCGGCGGCCCGGCGATGACGATGTGCACCGGCCGTTCGGTGGCCGCCTTGACGCGCTCGATGATTTTCAGGGCGGGATCGAGGCTGGTGGCCAGGGCAAAGTAGATGTCGTAGTTCGGATATTCGAAACGCGTGAGCGCGGTGAGATTTTCTTCGAGCCCCGGTTCATTCCCCTTGCAGGGGCAAATCACGGCCGCAACTGGCGCGTAGAACCCCGCATGCGACGCCAGGCGGCGCCGCACCATTTGAAACCACTCCATGCCGGTCCATAGCGAATAAAGCCCGAATGCAATCTGGAACAGGACGAGAATGTAGAAGATGGCCAACACTTTCGCCGAGAATAGCAAAATCTGATTCGAAACGGCACACAGTCGAAGATTGACTTGCTCGATTTGCCAGCGATAGACTCGCGCCATCTTCTAGGCGCGTCCCAGCCAGCCGCCTTCGCAGGAGGAGTTCCATGTCCACAGGTGCGCCGCAAGCTTTGAACGAAGCCAAGTTGCACGATTTTGTGATGAAGTCCGTGGGAGAGATGGGCGCGGCCATGAACGCGGCGCTTATCGTGATTGGCGACAAGCTTGGGTTGTACAAGGCGATGGCGGGCGCGGGACCGATGACTTCGGCCGAAGTCGCAGCGAAGACGGGGACCAGCGAGCGATACGTGCGCGAGTGGCTGGCGGCGCAGGCGGCGGGGGGACTAGTGACGTACGATGCCGCAAACGGCCGCTACACTCTGCCGCCCGAGCAGGCGTTCGCCATGGCCGACGAATCCAGCCCCGTCTTTTTGCCGGGTTTCTTCCAGGTCGTTGCCGCCTGCATGAAAGACGAGCCGAAAATCTCCGAGGCATTCCGCACCGGGAAAGGAATGGGCTGGCACGAACATGACACCGGGCTTTTTTCCGGCACAGAGCGCTTTTTCCGCCCGAACTATCGCGCACATTTGGTTAAAGACTGGATTCCGGCGCTTGGAGACACGGAAGCAAAGCTGAAAGCAGGAGCGAAAGTGGCGGACGTCGGCTGCGGGTTCGGGACGTCGACGATTCTGATGGCGCAGGCGTACCCGAAATCGACTTTCGTGGGAACGGACTATCACGGGGCATCAATCGAGATGGCGCGTGAGGCAGCAAAAAAGGCGGGCGTAGCGGACCGCGTGAAGTTCGAAGTGGCGAAGGCGAAGGATTATCCCGGCTCGGGTTTCGATCTCGTCGCATTCTTCGATTGCCTGCACGACATGGGCGATCCCGAAGGCGCCGCGCGGCACGTGCTTGGGACGCTGGCACCGAACGGCGTGTGGATGATTGTCGAGCCATTCGCGCACGACAAGCTGGAAGACAACCTGAATCCTATCGGCCGAGTGTATTACGCGGCTTCGACCATGCTGTGCACGCCTGCTTCGCTCTCGCAAGAAGTGGGACTGGCGCTGGGCGCACAGGCAGGAGAAGGACGCCTCGCGAAGATTCTGAAATCGGCAGGTTTTAAGAGCGTGCGCCGTGCTGCCGAAACCCCGTTCAACATCGTTCTCGAAGCGCGGCGCTAGGTATCGGCCATACTTGGAGACACAATTCAGGAATTAGTTTTCGCGGCGGCGGGAAAAGACCCTGCGCAGCACTCGATCCGCCGCTCCGTTGAGCTCGACCTGAAACTTTGCGGCGGCGCGGCGGGCCTGCTCCATCAGAGAGGGATCCAGAAGCAAAGCGGTGCGATCCACGAAGGGACCCGAAGCGTTCGCGCCCGTTGCGCGGCTTGGCGCCTTTCGCGGCTGGCGCGCCGCGCCGGGCTGGCGCCCGGAAAGTTTCTCGTAAAGCTCCAGATCGTGCCAGAACTCATTGGCATCGGCATCGCTCCAATGCAGCCACTGTCCGAGCGCGACAAAAAACTCTTCGCGAAAGAGATCGAGCAAAGGGATCGCGAGTTCGAGTGCAGGCTTCTTTGCTTTTCTCCGTTTCGCGCCTTTTTTGTGCTTCCCGCCTTTTCGTTTCTTGCGGCGGGGGGTATCGCGCACCGGGACACTTACCTTCAGCCGGGTTGGAAGCGCCGCCTCAACGCGAAGCACCATGGCGAGAATCGATTCGCGGCGGATGGTCTCAAGCTGTTCGCGATAATGCGCCGGCTGATCGGCGCGGCCGGGCCGGCGATGTTCCGCGGCATACATATCCAGGAACCGCTGGACCATTTCGTTGCGGTCGAGACTTGCGAGCAGAAGCGCGGCAGCTTCGCGCGCCCGTACGACGAGCTCTCGAGGGCGATAAGGCATTGTTTTCTACGTCTACGCGAATACGCCGTTGGCCGCAACATGAAAGCTTCGCGAAGAGCGCAAAAGAAAAGGCCCGGAAGTTTCCTCCCGGGCCTCGGTTGCCACTTGATTGCGCTTCTCTCTTAGTGCACCGGACCTGCGGCGGGCCGGTCTTCACCCAGAGGACCGCTCGAAACCGGCCGGACTTGTCGCTCAAACTTGCCGAGAGCGATCTCGAGCGCCTGTTCCGCCGTGCGGACGAAGTGGATTTCCATTCCGTCGAGCATGTGCGGCTGCAAGTCTTCTTTCACGTTCGGTTCGTTCTCCGACGGGAGGATAACTTCACGGATGCCGGCACGCTTTGCGCCGAGCACCTTCTCCTTGATCCCGCCCACCGGCAACACAATGCCGGAGAGTGAAATCTCGCCGGTCATCGCGACGCGCGGCCGAATCGGCCTTCCCGTCAGCAAGCTGACGAGCGCGGTCACCATGGCGACGCCCGCCGATGGACCGTCCTTGGGTATCGCCCCCGACGGAACGTGGACGTGCAAGTCCAGCTTGCGGAAAAAGTCCGCGTCGATGCCGTAGCGCTCCGAGTTCGAGCGCACCCAGCTCAGCGCCGCCCGCATGGACTCCTGCATCACTTCGCCGAGATGCCCGGTCATGGTGAACTGCTTTCCGCCGCGCATCTTGCTGGCTTCGATAAAGACGATGTCGCCGCCCGCGGGCGTCCACACGAGTCCCACCGAAACGCCGGGCTTCTTGACGCGTTCCTCGATTTCCTGCTCGAGGCGAACCTTGGGGATGCCGAGCGCCTCGCGGATTACTTCGATGGTCACGACCTGCTTCTCGGTCCTGCCCTCCGCGAAACGCCGCGCCTGTTTGCGGACGAGTGTCGCAATTTCGCGTTCGAGATTGCGCACGCCCGCTTCGCGCGTGTAGTGGTGAATCAAGTCGTGCAACGACTCGTCCGAGAATTCAATCTGATCGCCCAGCGACAACCCGTGCTCCTTGGTTTGGCGCGGGATGAGGAACCGTTTCGCTATGTGGACCTTTTCCTCCTCGGTGTAGCCGGGGAGCTCGATGATTTCCATGCGGTCGCGCAGCGGCTCCGGGATCGGATCCATCCAGTTGGCTGTCGCCACAAAGAGGACCTTCGACAAATCGAACGGCGTATCGAGATAGTGATCGCGGAACGACGAGTTTTGCTCCGGATCGAGAACCTCCATCAGCGCCGCCGAAGGATCGCCGCGGAAATCGCGCCCGAGCTTGTCCACCTCGTCCAGCATGAACACCGGATCGAGCGTCTCCGCGCGGCGGATTCCCTGAATAATTTGGCCCGGAAGCGCGCCGATGTAGGTGCGCCGGTGGCCGCGGATTTCCGCTTCATCGTGCATGCCGCCCAGCGAGATGCGCACGAATTTGCGGCCCATCGCCCGCGCAATGGATTTCCCGAGCGACGTCTTACCCACTCCTGGGGGCCCCACGAAGCAAAGGATCGGGCCTTTCATACCCGGCTGCAGTTTTTTCACCGCCAGATAATCCAGAATACGCTCCTTCACTTTCGCCAGATCGTAGTGGTCCTCATCGAGGATTTCCTGCGCTTTCGGGATATTAATTTCTTCCGTGCCGGATGTTTTGTTCCACGGCAGCGACGTCATCCATTCCAGATAGGTACGCGCGACCATGTATTCGGCCGAAGCAGGCGTCATCTTCGCGAGGCGCTTCAATTCGCGTTCGCATTCCTTCTTGGCGTCCGCGGACATTCCCGAGTCTTCCATCTTTTTGCGAAGCTCCTCGATCTCCGCCTGGCCGTCGTCGGATTCGCCGAGCTCCTTTTGAATGGCCTTCATCTGCTCGCGCAACAGGAACTCACGCTGGCTCTGGTTCACCTGTTCTTGAACCTGCTCGTGAATCTTGTTGCGCAGTTCGAGCACTTCGCGCTCTTTGGTGAGCTCGTTGATGAGGATCTCCAGCCGTTTGCGAACATTGAAGGTCTCGAGCAGTTCCTGGCGCACCATGGTGTTGAGTGACGGCAATGTGGACGCCACAAAGTCCGCCAGGCGGCCCGCGGAATCCATGTTCAGCACTTCGCCTTGCAGATCATCGGAAAGCTGAGGCGAACGCGCCACAACCTCCCGGAAAAGCTCCTGGACGTTGCGTTGCAGCGCGGTCAATTCGGCATCCAGATGCGCTTCGAGATCAGGTTGCTCGTCGATCCGCGCACGAATGAACGGCGTAAGAGAAACTATTTCCGCCACCCGGATACGTCCGAGACCTTCAAGAAACGCCACCACATTTCCGTTCGGCATCCGCACCATCTTGTGTACTTTGGCCAGCGTTCCCACGCCATGGAGGTCCGCGCCCGTGGGATTTTCCACCCTTGGGTCGAGTTGCGCGACAACTGCCAGCAGTTTTTCCGCTCCTTCGAGCGAGTCCAACAGCGCCAGCGAACTCTCGCGGCCCACAGGCAGCGGCATTACCGCGCCCGGGAACAGGACCGTGTCGCGAACGGGAAGCACAGGCAGTTCTTTGGGAACGACTCTGTCTGTCTTGTTCACTTTGTCCCCCTTAAACCCCAAAACCATAAATTCTCCTCAGAATAGCTAATCGGCTATATACGCCGTTAGATGCGCTCAAGACTAAAAAGGTTACATGCGAATTAGCATCCTGATGTTAGATAGTCTTAGTGAATAACACTAAGCTATTTGACGGGCTAATTCCACAAAGGATTCAACTGCCGGTTCCTCCCCCACATGCCATCCAGTAAACAATTGTATATAAACATCTTAAATGTTCTAATGCCGGGGAATGAAGGACTCTTGCACCAGGCGGATGGCGTCCTCGGGGGTGTGGATTCTGCCATCCAATTGCGCTTCCTCGACGGCATCAAGAATGGCCTTGAAAGACGGGCCAGGGTCGAGGCCAAGAGCTTTGAGATCCTCGCCCGTGATCAGACGGGGTGGGCGCACCTGCTCCGGGGGAGTCTGCTCGACAAAACGCCTCATGAACTCGTAGTTGTCGAGCATCCCGTGGCTTGAAATACAATCCAGGCGGTGCAGCTCGAGGTGCTCGTCGAACCGGTTGAGCCGCACAAATCGCTTGAGGGTTGCGGTCTTCATCTGCGGCACATCCTTGAATCTCAAATGATTCGCTACCAGCGAGGCGATCTGCTCGGTATCGTCGTTCGAAAAGCGCAGCCGCCGGCAGATTTCCTCCGCCATGCGCGTGCCCACTTCGACGTGTTCATTAAACCGGATGCGATCGCCCGGCCCCGCGGGCGGCGTGAAAGTTGGCGGCTTACCCACATCGTGAAGCAGCACTCCCCACGCAAGCGTGGGCGAGCAAGCGGCCTCCAATCCTTCCAGCATCATGAGCGTATGCGTCCAAGCGTCACCCTCGGGATGGAACTGAGGCGGCTGCTCGATTCCTTTCATTGCCGCGATTTCGGGTAGCACAGCGGGCAATAGTTGCGTTTCGTCCAGAAGCTCGAAACCCCGGCGTGCGGCGCCTTCGGTGAGAATCTTGGTGAGTTCGTCACGAATCCGCTCGGCAGACACCTGAAGGATCTCGGCCGCCAGGATTTGAATAGCGCGAAACGTTGCGGCATCAATCGCATAGTGAAATCGCGCCGCAAAGCGCACGGCCCGGATCATGCGCAGCTTGTCTTCGCGGAAACGCTCGCCGGGATCGCCAATCGCGCGGATGATCCCGGCGCGGAGGTCTTTCTGCCCACCGACGAAATCCAGAACTTCATTCGACTCCGGATCGAGCAGCATGGCATTGATGGTGAAATCCCGGCGGCGGACATCCTCCTGCGCCGAAGCCGTGTACACCACGCTGTCCGGGTGGCGGCCATCCGAATAGCCGATGTCGGAGCGAAACGTGGCGACTTCCACCTCCGCCGAATCGTCCGTGACGATAACCACACCAAACTGCGCGCCCACCGCAAGGCTATTCGGAAAGAGTTGCTGAACGCGGTCGGGAGTCGCGTCGGTCGAGACGTCATAATCGGCAGGCTCGCGCTTGAGCAAGAGATCACGCACACACCCGCCGACGAAGTATGCCTGGTGGCCTGCCGCGCGCAAAGTGCGGCAAATTTGTTCCGCGAGTGCCCTGGCGTCCATGGCTGAATTATGCGGGAAAAATGCGCGCGGGGGTAGCAAAGAGCAAGAAGCTAGGAAACGAGGCGGAGGACCAGGCAGGTGATGTCGTCGTGTTGGCGCGCGTAGCCCACAAACGCATTCACTTCCGACATGACGCGCTTCAAAGTTTCCGCGGCGGTTTCGGACGGCGCGTTCTGGATGCCGGGAATCAGGCGCGCCTCGCCGTATTCTTCGCCCGTATCGTTCACCGCCTCGATCACGCCATCGGTAAAAACGAAAAGCAAGTCGCCGGTTTGAAGTTGAACCCGGCCTGACGAGTACAGATTTTCCGTTTCGGTAAAAAGCGGCAGTCCAAGAGGCACCCCGCCCATCGAGAGGCGCTCCATCTGCCCCGACTTGAGGCGAAGAATTGGATCATTATGGCCCGCGTTGATGTAACGCATTTCCCGCGTCGCCGGATCGATCTCCGCCAGGAACGCGGTGGTGAATCGCTGGCCTCCGAGGCTGTGGGCGCGCATGTAGCGGTCGAGCCCCACAACAATTTCCTCGAGCGAAGAGGGCGTCGATGAAAGAGCGCGCAGGCTGGCCTGAAATGTGGCCATCAGCAGCGCGGCGGGAACGCTCTTTCCTGCGACATCCGCCACGGCGACCATAAGCCGGTGTGGGTCGGGATCGCCCGCAGGATTCGCGCGCAGAAATGCGTCGAAGTAGTCGCCCGCAACCGTGTTCTGTGGACGCGTCGCGAAAGCAATATCCACTCCGGAGATGACGGGCGGATGATCGGGCACGAGCCACTGCTGAATTTCCCGCGCGATTTCCAGATCGCGCTTCATGGTTACGCGGTCGCCAAGCTCGAGCGCGAGGAGCACAAAAAGAATCAGCGCACCCAAACCCTGGAGGTTGAAACTAACTTCACCTTGTGCCCCTCTGATCTCAGGATTTACTACAACAAAGACGAGGGCAATCAGCAATAGCACGCGCCGCACGGGCGAGAGCTTCATCAGCATTGCCTGAAACAGCGCCCAGGCCGCCAAGAGCGGGCGTTTCCATTTCTTTTCTTCGCGCTTGATCGAGTCCCAGTCCACATCGTGGGAATAGAGACCGTAGCCGGCCTGGGCCTCGGATTTGAATTGCCCCCAAAGTTGATCGACGGCCAGACCTTCCGTGACGCGCTCCCAAAAACTGCGGAGCTGCCGGACGGCACCGACATGTTTCTTCCTTGTATTGGGAGTGCCGGCCATGGAAGTCGCGATTATACGGTAGGACTCATCGCCCCGCGCATGAATGCGCGGCCTTCAATCCCGGTGATCGCCGCTCGTGAGGGAACCGCCGAGCTGGACTTTCGAAAAACCGAAGCGATCGCGCAAGCGGTCCGTGGCGCGTGCCAGGCGTTCGAGTTTTTCGCGCCGGCCTGCATCGATTAGCTCGAGCTGCTCCGATCCCGCGGAAAAAGAAGAAAGTTCGACGCCGACGAGACGAATCATCGCAGTGCCGTCCCACGTGCGCGAGAAGAGATCGCGAAGCATTTCGAGAAAGAGAGTGTCCAGATCGCAGGGTTCCCGCAGAGTCTGGCTGCGCGTAATCGTGGTGAAATCGGCGTAACGCAGCGTCAGGCTCACCGTGCGCCCGTGCAGCCCGGCATCCCGCAGGCGCTTCGAGGCTTTCTGGCACAGATAACTCAACGTTGACTCCAGCAGAGCGCGGTCGTTCGTATCTTCCCCGAAGGTCTGGTTGTGCGAGAGCGATTTCGGCTCGGCATCCACGAAGAATTCGTAGGAGTCGATTCCGCGCGCCTTGCGGTACAGCGCCGTGCCCCATCGTCCAAAATCTTCTTCCAGTTTTTCGAGCGAAATATCTTGAAGCTGCCGGACGTTTTCAATGCTCATGCTCTTGAGCGCCGACTCGGTGACTTTGCCGATGCCGGGGATTCTGCGGACGGAAAGGGGCGCAAGAAACGCTTCCTCGCTTCCCGGCGCCACCCAGACAAGCCCACGCGGCTTTGCCTGGTCGCTCGCGATCTTGGCGACGAGGCGCGTTGCGCCGAGCCCGCCGGAGCACGGCAAGCTGGTCGTCCGGGTGATTTCGCGAAGAAGTTTGTGCGTGGCGGCCAGCGGCGGACCGTGCAATCTTTCGGTCCCGGTGAGATCCACGTAGGCCTCGTCGATCGACGCCATTTCCACGACGGGCGAGAATCGCCCGAGAATTGCGGCGATGCGGTCGCTCCACTGGCCGTAAAGATCGTGATGGCCGTCGAGAAAAACGGCCTGCGGGCAAAGCTTCGCGGCGGTCCGCAGCGGCATTGCCGAATGGATTCCGAAGCGCCGTGCTTCGTAGCTCGCCGAGGAAACCACGCCGCGCTGGTCGCGCTGCCCCCCGACCACCACGGGAAGTCCGCGCAGTTCCGGGCGCGCCAGCAGCTCGACACTGACGAAGAATGCGTCCATATCCACATGAAGAATCGAGGCCGGGGCGTCCAGCGCGGGCGTTAGTGGCGCGTCGTGCTTGGCGCGGAATTGGGCCAGCTTCGGCATGAAGCACTGGCATCCACTATACAACGAGGAAGCGCTGCGGCTAGTCCGCCCGCTCGGCGGCGAGGACGCGAGGGATGCCGGCCAGATCCATGGTGATGGCGACGTTTGTCCAACGAACGTCGGCATCAAAAATCGCGCGCACGTGATCGAGAGAGTTGTAGCCCAGTTCGAGGATCAGAATGCCGCCCGGACGGAGGAGCTGTGCGGACTCGCGCACGAGCTGCGCGTAGAATTCCACGCCGGTATCCCCGCCGAAAAGAGCCGAATGCGGTTCGTGCTCACGGACTTCGCGAGGAAGGTCAGCCGCTTCGTTGCGCGCAAGGTACGGTGGATTGCTGACGATGAGATCGAAGCGTGACTCGTGAGCAAGCCCCCGCAGCAAATCGCAGTGATGAAAATGAATGCGATCCGCTGCGCCATGGCGCGCGGCGTTGCGCCGAGCGACTTCGAGCGCGGCGGCGGAAATGTCGGTGGCGAAGATTTCGGCGCGCGGCAATTCACGCGCCAGAGCAACGGCAAGGCAGCCCGATCCGGTACCTACATCGGCCACGCGCAATGCCGCGTTTGGTTCGTTGCTGCGGCGCACGCGCAAGCGTTCGAGCGCCACTTCCACAACGTGCTCTGTCTCCGGCCTTGGAATCAGCACGGCGGGCGTGACTTCGAATTCGAGTCCCCAGAATTCCTGCTTGCCTGTAAGGTACTGCGTCGGCTCACCTGCGGCGCGGCGCGCGACAAGCGCAAGATATTTCTCCGCCGCAACGGAATCGAGCGGCTCTTCAGGATGCGCGTAAAGCCATGTGCGATCGCGTCCCAGCGCGTGCATCAGAAGAAGTTCGGCGGCGAGCGTGTGGGAGGGAACGTTTGCGGCGCCCAATCGCGTGATTGCTTCCTTCAAAGCTGAGCGAGTGTCCACTGTTTCCGCTCTAAGCCTCATGCTTCTCCCAATTCCTCGTTCAGGCGCTCCGATTCGAAATGCTCGGAGAGCGCGTCCACCAGCGGACCCAGCTTGCCTTCCATCACCTGGTCGAGCTGGTGAAGCGTCAAGCCGATGCGATGGTCGCTGACGCGGTTCTGCGGGAAATTATATGTCCGGATTTTTTCGGAGCGGTCGCCCGTCTTGATCTGGCCGCGGCGCTCCGCGGCGATGGCCTCGTGCTGCTTGGACTGCTCCATTTCGTAGAGCCGCGTGCGGAGGACGCGCATGCCCTTCGCGCGGTTCTTGATCTGCGATTTTTCGTCCTGCTGCGAGACCACGAGACCCGACGGAATGTGTGTGATTCGCACCGCGGAGTACGTCGTGTTCACGGATTGCCCGCCCGGACCGGACGAACAAAACGTGTCAATGCGCAAATCTTTCGGCTCGATCTTGATGTCTATTTCGTCCGCTTCCGGGAGCACGGCGACCGTCGCAGCGGACGTGTGAATGCGGCCCTGCTGCTCGGTGGCGGGCACGCGCTGGACGCGATGCACGCCGCTTTCGTACTTCAACTTCGAATAAACTTTTTGTCCATTGATCGCCGCGACGATTTCCTTGACGCCGCCGATCGGCGAAGGCGAACTTTCGAGCACTTCCACTTTCCAGCCCTGCGATTCGGCATAGCGCGAGTACATCCGGAAAAGTTCGCCGGCGAAGAGCGACGCTTCGTCGCCGCCCGTGCCCGCGCGGATTTCGACGATTACGTTCTTGTTGTCGTTCGGGTCCTTCGGCAGGAGCAGGAATTTCAGCTCGCGCTCGACGCTTTCGCGGCGCGGTTCGAGCGCGCGTTCTTCGTCGCGGGCCATCTGCTTCATCTCGGGATCGTCCGATTCCGCGAGCAATTGCTTGGCGCCCTGCAAACCCTTGTCGATCTCTTTCCACTCGCGGTATTTCGCGACCATCGCGGCCATTTCCGCGTGCGTCTTCGCGAGTTTCTGGTAACGCCCCGAATCCGCGAGAATTTCCGGCGAGGAAAGCTGCTGCGTCATTTCCTCGTAGCGCGATTCGATTTGCACAAGTTTTTCAAACAGCTTTCGATCTGCCATGGCAGTGCCTCAAGAAAAACGGAAAAGGGTGAATTGGATGGACTTCAGCGAAAACATCGCCCCGGCCGGGGCGGAGAGGAAAGCGCTAATAAAACGCGGCGAACATAAGAGTAGTAGATTAGGTGAAGAGGCCGTTGGAGTCAAACTGCTGTTCAATTCCCGCTTGACAGAGGCGATTAGGTATAATACTATATTACATGGTTTGGTTACTTTTTTAAGGGGGCAGAAATGACGAAGGTGGCCGCGCACGCCAAAATCAAGGTGGCAGACGAGGTCTGGATCGCAACCGCTCTGCTGCATCGGGAGCAACCACAGCGGGATGACTTCTCCATAGAGGAGATCGTCAATAGGGCAGCGAGAGAGGGAATCTCCGGCGTGAACCGGCCGGGTGTGTATGTGCATGTGGTTCAGCATTGTGTGGCGAACCGCCCTCCCAATCCGGGCCGCTACCGAATGCTCTTCGAGACCAGTCCGGGGAGGCGGCGCTTGTTCAGGAAAGGCGATCCTTATCATTCTGAGCGGGAGGGGGCCAAGGAAATACCAAACCAGGAGGACATACCCGCGGAATACCGTAGCCTGCTCGATTGGTATCGCGATTGGTCGGCTGAGGCCGCCGATTCAAGGTTAGCCACCGATCCATTGCTGGCCCTCGCCGGATCAGGAAAGCGACTTTGGTCTGCCGAACACGCCGACGAGTACGTGCGGCGGCTCCGGGAAGGGTGGGAATGAGCCGGATATTTTGGGACACGAATCTCTTCATCTATCTCCTCGAAGGTGAAGAGCCGCATCACGAGCAAGCGGTCAGTCTCCGAAAGGCGATGCTGACGCGCGGAGACCAGCTTGTGACCTCCACGCTCACGCTTGGAGAGGTACTGGTGAAGCCAGCAGAGATGGGAGACGAGCAGCTATACCGGAAGTACGAAGAGATGATCAACAGCGCGGCACTGGTGGGCTCCTTCGGCCAGAGAGAAGCCAGGATTTACGCGAGGCTTCGGAGCGATCGCTCGATCAAGGCGCCGGACGCGATCCAGTTGTCATGCGCTGCCGCCGCGGGCGTGGATCTTTTCATCACGAACGACGCGCGTCTCCAAGGGAAGCATGTGGAGGGAATTCAGTTCATCGTGCCCCTTGATCGGGCGCCGCTCTGAGCAGCCGCGCAAGCGCGCTTTGCGTTAAGGCAGCGGTGTACTACGATGGCGGCGATGAGCGACGGCACAGAGTCCGCGTCGAAAGCCTCCGGCGAAATGTTGTGGGGCTTCTGGTACCCGGCGCTGCGAAGCAGCAATGTCTACGGACGCAAGCTAGTCCGGACTATGCTGCTCGATGTGCCTCTCGTTCTGGGGCGCGATGCCGCCGGAAAACCTTTCGCGCTGCGCGACGTTTGCCCTCACCGCGCGTTCCCGCTTTCCTTTGGCCAATTCGACGGCGCCAGCGTCGAGTGCGCCTACCACGGCTGGCAATTTGACGCTCACACCGGCCAGTGCAAGCTGATTCCGTCGCTCACGCCGGATTCAAAGCTCAAGTGCGAGCGCATCTACGCCGGCAGCTATCCTTGCGAAGAACGCGACGGCTATATCTGGGCATATATGAACAAACCGGAGGGCATGACAAATCCAGAAGGCCGCGCGAGCGACGCCGCTATTCCTGCGCCGCCCGAACTGCCAAAGTTCAGCACGCGCTATCAGATCGCGCATCTCGAGGCGGACCTGCCCTGCAGCGTGGACCACGGAATCATCGGGCTGATGGACCCGGCGCACGGGCCGTTCGTTCACCAGGCGTGGTGGTGGCGCTCTCGCCGCAGCATCCGTGAAAAGCAGAAGCAGTTCGAGCCGATCCCGAACGGCTTTCGCATGAGCCCGCACGCGCCTTCGTCGAACAGCGCGCCCTATAAGATTCTGAAACTCATCACCGGAGTGCCCGCTACAACCACGATTGATTTCGTCCTGCCGAACCAGCGCTTCGAGCAGATTCGCGCGGGGCGCTACTGGCTATCGAGCCGCACCACGGTGACGCCCGTCCGCCGCGATCTCTGCCGCCTCGATTTCTGCGCCGCCTGGAACATTCTGCCGTGGTTTCCGGTCGTGTCGCTGATCATTCATGTTCTCGGGCCGCGGTTCATCCGCCAGGATACCGAAGTAATCGCGAAGCAGGCGCTGGGGCTGAAATACGAAGACCGCATGATGCTGGTGGACGACGCCGACCGCCAGGCGCGCTGGTATTTCGAGTTGAAGGCTGCCTATCTCGAATCGCAGCGCAGCGGAGCCCCCATGCGTCATCCGGTTGCGGGGCCTGTGACCCTGCGCTGGCGATCCTAACGTCGCGCGCAGAAACGAATAAGCAATCAACCTGCGATGCTGCTCAGGAACGGGTAGTGGTCCGCGGCGCCCATAAGGAACAGCATCGGGAACGACAGCCAGAATCCCACACGCGATGCAATGAATCCCCACCGCGCCAGGCGCTCGGCTTCGGGCGGCATCGGCATGCCGTGTTCGGCGGCATCGCGTGTCCAGCCGATCAGGCGCTTCTGCACGCGCCACACCACGCCCCAGGTGTTCATCAGCATCAAGAGTCCAATCCCTCCGCCTACGCTGATTGCAAGATGGCCATTCGACGACATCGGGTTCGAATTCAAGTCCAGCACGACCCATGAAGCCGCGAGTACAATCGCTGCAATTCCCATCGTGCGCAGCCAGGGATTGTTTAGAAATCCCTTGCTCGGAAGTTGCAGCGGATAAATCAGCGCGTAAGCAGCCAGCCATACGAGCAGCCACAAACCGAACCAGCGCAAGGCGAGCGAAGGATTGCCCGCATTCTGCGCGTCGGCGGAAAGCTGGTGGTAGAAATAGCGGAGCCCCACGAGCACGGTTATCGCCGCCGAATAGCGGAACCACGCCATCGCGCGCGTCATTAGCACCGGATAGACCTTGACGCGCGCGGACGCATCGAGTTGCTTCATTGTCGGAAATCCAATGAGATTGAAAAAGTAGAGCAGGCCGATCCAGATAATGCCCGCAACGAAATGGAGCCAGCGGATCATGATGAGTTCAACCGCATCTCCGCCGCGAGGAAAACTGAATTGGGGCCCCCAGGTGTGGATTGCAAACGAGAGCAACGAATGGATCATTTGCGTCTCCTGCACAAGAAGCAACGCTATATCGACATCCATCCTAGATGATGCGCATTCATTATCAAACCCATGATCGCTCCGGCGAGCACGAGCCAGGCGGAGTTCAAGCGAAACCGCAGCAGGAAATAGAATCTGAGGTCGGAAGGGCCGGGCCCTCAGCCATGACTTTGGTCCCGTCTTTCTGGCAACCGGGCGTCGAGGGCCCACGCGCCGCCACCGACCAGAAGCAGAAAGATGAGTCCCAGCAGCATGCTCACATCCGTGCGGGCTTCATGCAACGTTCCCCAAAACCCGTTCTTGGCGAACGTGACGATTTTGGTCGAGTATAAGGCGACGGCGATATCAAGGAGAAGCGGCACCGTCGCCAGCCGCGTAGCAAGACCGATCAATAGCAGAGTGCCGCAAACAATCTCGACCACCCCGACAAACGGAGCCATGACCTGCGGCCAAGGGATGCCGATTTTCACAAAACGTCCAACTCCGAGCGCATCGGGGAATAAAAACTTCTGTATGCCTTCGGAAAGGAAAACCCAGCCAACCAAAATGCGGATCAGCAAGATCGCCTTCGCCGCGCGGTCCGCCCAGGTTGCCTCTGCGTTTACAGGCATTGATCTGTTTCCCCGCAACATCCCATTCGGAGATGAATCAATCCGGTTCATACGTAATCAAACAGAGTCATGAAGCCGAAATCCATGTGCAGCTGCTGATGGCAGTGGAACAACGTGAGGCCGGGATTGTCCGCCGTAAAGTCCACTTCGACTTCTTGATACCCGCCGACCATGACGACATCCTTCATCACGCCAGAAGTCGGCTTGCCGGCGACCTTGGTGAGTTCGAAACTGTGCCGGTGAAGATGAATAGGATGGATGTCGTCACTGGCATTCCGCATGCGGATCCGATAGCGCCCGCCTTGCTTCACGTGAAATGAGGCGGGAACGATTCCCTGAGTCATGGGGTAAGCCACGCCATTGATTGTCCAGCGGTTGAAACCTTCTTCGGCGGCATTGTCCTTTGCAAATGTCATGTCGAACGTCTCGTCTGCTGCGGCGGCGGTCGAACCAGCTTTCGCGAAACGCGCATAATTCCAATGAAACGGCTTCGGCGGCGTCCACACCGGTTTCGCTTTGTGTCCCGCATACTCTACGACGATGCCCATGCCGTGACCGCGATCATCATCCGCAAGGTCGCCCAGGATCCACACGCCCGGATGATTCATCTCCACAATGGCGGAAATACGTTCCGCCGTTCCCAGCCAGAGCACCGGCACTTCGGCAGGCGTGGGAACCGCATTGCCGTCTAATGCGACAACTTTGAAAGAGTGCCCCGGCAAGGCCAGGCTGCGAATCTCGGTCGCGCTGCCGTTCAGCACATGAAACAGCACGCGCTCACCCTGTTTCACCCTCACCGGCTCGCCGTGTCCCAACATGCGCCCGTTGATCGTGAAATACCGGTAACCCACCTCGTAGCCGTGCGGCATGCCTTTCGCGAGCGAGGCCTTCATCGCAGCCTCGCCAGTCGTTTCGAGTTCTTTGATTGGCGTGGTGGGAGTGAGAAAGTCCTGAGCCATGTCGCCACCTTGACTGAAGGACGGTTCAAATTCTTTGAGGATGAGAAAGACCTCCCGATCGTAGCTTCCTGGTTCATTTTTGGCTGCGATGTAAACGGGCCCAACCTGGCCGCTGTACTGCCCAGAATGGAGATCGGCGCCCGCCCGATTGTGCGTGTGATAGAAACGGAGACCGGCGGGCCGCGGAGTGAATGCAAGGCGGCGCATTCCGTGCGCCGGGATGAAAGGTGTCCCTTCTTCCGCGGCGCCGTCCACATCAGTCGAAACAAACTGCCCGTGCCAATGCAGTTGTTCCGGAGTGTCCGTGTCGTTGTGCACTTCGATGGTCACCGGCTGACCTTCTTTGAAACGCAGCAAAGGTCCTGGGAACTGGCCGTTGTAGGTGATTGCCGAGACGATGCGTTTAGGCGCGATCTCAAGCGGACTTGCGCCGATGTGCAAGACGTAATCCGGCGCACGCAATTCCGATTGCTGAAAAGCTGGTGCCAGGGTTCGGGCCGCATGCGGCGTGGCCAAACCGGGAGAGGTTCCCGGCGGAAGCGCCGCAGCGCATGCCGCAGTTCCGGCTAGCTTCAGAAAGTCGCGGCGCGATGTAAGCTCGTTGCTCAGAGCCAATCTTCCGTATCAGTTCCGTTTACCGGAACTCACAAGAGACTATCGTAAATCGATATCGAAAATCGATACAACGGACTTTAGAGCGGAGCGGACGGAAGCAATCCTTGCAACGCGAGCCGTGCGAGCGCCCACCGCGCATGTTCCGCGATGAGGGCATCGTCCGCGTCGGCAAGGCGGCTCAGTAGCAACAGCGCGCGGCGATACGCACTCGAGTCGCGAGCGATGCTGGAATTTCCGAGCGCGACGCAGGCATTGCGAATCAGTCCGCGCCATTTCGCGCGCTTCACGGCGCTTCCGCGAAAAACCCTGCTGAAATCCTCCTGCGTCAACGACGCCAGCCACTCGAGCTCCGGCGCAAGAAGCGACTTTCCATTCCCGATTTTCGCTTTGCCGTCTTCGTCTATTGCGGCGAATTGGCGCGGCTCGAATGCAGCAAGCCGCGCGACGGGCGCGCGCCGCGGCGAATTCCAGGGACAAACATCCTGGCAGATGTCGCAGCCGATCACGCCGCGTCCCATTGCCGGGCGGAACTCTTCCGGAATTGCGCCGCGCAGCTCGATGGTCAGATAGGAAATGCAGCGCGTCGCATCGAGGACGTACGGCGCCGGAAACGCTTGCGTCGGGCACGCGTCAAGGCACAGAGTGCAGTTTCCGCACAGGTCCGCTGCCGGCGGCTCGTCGCGAGCAAGAGTAGGCTCGAGATCGAGAGTGGTGACAATCGCGCCAAGAAAAAGCCACGACCCGGCGTGCTCGTTGATCAGGCACGTGTTCTTGGCCAGCCACCCGAGGCCCGCATGTTTCGCTGCGACGCGTTCGACGATCGGGCCTGTGTCCACATAAGCGCGCGCCTCAAACGGCTCGGCGAATTCGGCGCGCATCTCGCGGAGCATTGCGTCCAGTTTCTCGCCGAGCACTTCGTGGTAATCGTCGCCCCAGGCGTAGCGCGAAACCCAGCCTCGTGGCGCCTCATCGCCGCTGCTGGCAGGAACTTCGGTCGAGTACGGCGCTCGCGTGTTGTAGTTCAGCGCCGTTACAATCACGCTGCGCGCCCCATTGAGCACCTGCCGCGGATCGCCGCGGCGCGCATCGCGCAGGTAGTTCATCTCTCCTGCATAGCCCCGGCCGATCCATTCCGGCAGCCGCTTGAGTTCGTCGTAAACTCCGGCTTCGACGACGCCGCACAAATCAAATCCTTGAACGCGCGCTTGCCCGCAAACCCACTTTGTCCGCTGCGCCGGGGTCATGCCCCATGATGCCTCAGCCCGGGCTTGCGCGAAACCATCCAGCATTGGCCTATGTCCCGGTCGCTGCTACAATGCTCCGCCATGGCTGACTGGCGCCAAATTCAAGCCCGAATCCGCAAAGCGAAGAACAGCCCCGACGCACCGGCCAAGCTTTCGGAACTTTTCCAGCGTACCCGCGACGCCATGGTTGCGTGGGAGCTCGGAGCGATTGAAGAGAAAGCCGCGCGAAACGACGAGGCCGTGAAGTGGTACACGATCGCCGCGCAGCGCTTCCGCCGCAGCGATTGGAAGAAAAAAGCAGCGGACGCCCTCGCGAGACTGGGCGTGGAGCTGCCCGTGGCGCCTGCCGAAGCTTCCAGCGAAGCGCATACCACCCCTGCCTTCAGCGCCGGGGAAGTGGCTTTCGAAACGGCGCTGCTGAGCGCGCCAGAGGAACCACACACGGAACAAGTTAGCGATGGGGCAGGCGAGGAGCCGGACGAGCACGCCCCTGCATCGGCCGCGGCACCCGGTGATGATGGCACCAAGAAGAAGCGGCGGCGCGGACGGCGCGGTGGCCGAGGACGCCGCCGAAAAGGCGCAGCCGTCGCGCCGGGCCTGCCAAAGCAATCCTTCGTCGCGCCGGCCGAAACCCACTCGCAGCCGCATCCGGCACATCCGCGAGCGGCCGATTCGAGACCCGCAACGATCGAGCGATCGCATTCCCCGGAGCGCGAGCAAACACGCGCAACGCGAGCGGAGCCTCCCGCTCCCCAATTGCCTTCCGAGCGCACGGCGCACGGCCGGGCGGGAGATCCCGCTCTCGCGTCTCGCATGGCGCACCTTGAATCCATGTTGCGGAGGCTGCTCGGCAGCGCGTTGCGCCGCCTCGACGAGGTGGATGAGGCCCCGGCCGGCCCGGGCGTGTTTCTGCTGTCGGATTCCGATCAGACAGCCTACTACTACATCGAAGCTTGCCATACGCTGCGCGTCGGGCTCGGAAACCTGGCGCGCGGTGGCGGGCGCTCGTCGAAAGGCAGCCGCCCCGTCCGCGGCTTCCAGGAAAGCGGGTTGAAGGCAAAGCTCGCCGAACACCTGGGAATCAGTGAAGCAAAAGTCTCGCAGTATTTGAAGGACCATTGCGTCGTCCGCTGGATTCAGCTCGACGACGATGCCCCGCACCTCGCTCATTTCGCCATCGGCCTGCTGCGCACCCCCCTCAACGTCGACTAGCGCGCGCATCCGCCACAGCCGATTCGTCCGGACGTGGGTCGAAGTCCGATTCGCGTTTGTGTTGCGATTAGAAATTTTCAAGTGCCCTCTTTTGTCCAAGTTGCAGATATTCTAATTCTGGTATGTTGCGATTAGGATTCGATTGGAAGTTCGGGCGGTTGCCACAGAGGCGCGAAGACGCCGAGAGAAACCGGACAGAGACAAAGCTACCCCCTCCTTGCCGTCGCCAGATCGTGCGCGGCTGATCTCACCCTAGCAAAAGAGGATTCGAAAAAAAATTACACCTGAGGACAAAATTGGACCAGTACTGAAAAAGCGCGATCGCCTGTCCGAAGGTACAGGTGCGCGGCACCTCCATCTCGCCTTGGGCGCGCATGCAGAAACAAAAAGGGCGCCCGCCGCGGCGGACGCCCTCATGTCGAGTCGGTCTTGCAGCTAGAAGTTCAAATGGAGCTGAAGCTGCATAAACCGCGGGCTTCCGATCGTTTCGTTGATCACGCCGAAGCCATGTGAAGGGCTCGGAGTCGTTGTATAGCAGGGCACCGGATTGAAGCAACTATTGAGTGCGAAGTTGGTGTTCGGCGTGTCCAAGCTCGGATGATTGAAGAGGTTGAACGCATCCGCTTCGAACTTCAGATGGAACCGCTCGGTCAACTTGAAGTTCTTAAAGATCGAGAAATCGAACCGGGCCTGGAACGGCGCGCGGAAAATGTTGCGGCCGTTGTTCCCGAAACCAGTCTCGAGGTTGTCGCAAACCTGTGTGGTGCCGATCGTTTCGCACGGCGGCACACCAAGTTGACCGGGCTGCAGGAAAGGAATTGAGAAATTATTCGGATTCACGAACGGCTGTCCGTTGACCAGATTTCCTCCTCCGCCGGCCTTGGAGGAGGCCTGACCGGGCGTGATTCCCGGCGCCAGCGGAAGGATCGGATTCGTGACAAAGTCGTCGGCACTGTAAAAGACGCTTCCAGCGGCCCCGGAGAAGTCGATGATACTGAACGGCTCTCCGCTCTCCAGCACGGTGATTCCACTGATGCCCCAGCCATTAGCCACGGCGTCGACGAACCGGGAAGCGTCCTTGATCGTCGGGAACTGATACAGATAGCTAAGCGTGAATACGTGGGGACGGTCAAAGTCCGAGTTCGCGTACGAGGTTCGCAGAGCGAGCGGATTATTGCCGTTGAAGAAGAGCCCCGCTCCGAGCCCGCTGCCCTCGTCGAGCGAATGAGAGTAGGTGTACGACGCGTTGATCTGCAAGCCGTGACTCATCCGCTTCGTAACGCTGAACTGCAGTGCGTTGTAGTTGGAGATACCTGCTGCCGTCCACAGGTCGGCGTTCGGGTTCAAACCGACGAAGGGTGTGCGGAGCGCTGTGTTGCCGTCCGACGCTGCGAAGTCTCCCACGGTTGTTTGCACCACTTCCGCGGGAAGCTGAATACAGGTCGCCGAAGCATCGTTGAAGAAATCGCAGCCACCCGGCGTTGTGGGCGTCGCCGCCAGATAGCCGAATGAATATATCTGATTGTTGATTGGGCTTGCCGGAGTGGCGATTCCGGGCTGATTGAACGGGATGGGGACAGGCAGATGCACTCCATGATTGCCTGTGTAACCCAGCGTCATTACGATGTCGTTTCTTGGCTGCCACTGCAGATCCAGGCTCCAGTTCTCTGAATAGGGGAGCTTATTTGTCGGATTGTATCCTCCAAAGAGAAAGGAACGAGGGGGATTGAAACTATTGGGAGTGCAATAGGGCTGATTAGCCTGTTCAAGTCCCGGAACGGGCTGACCGAAGCAGCCGGCCATGTCCCGCAAGTCGGGGAAAAGGGCCGCAACTCCGTTTAAGTTAGTCGGTGTCGGCGGGAGCGACGTGCCGAAGGGAGCGTTAGAAAGGCAATTCTGTGAGGCGGGGCACGCGGTGGGGTTTGCGGCAGATGCCCCGGTCGGAACCAGGATAGTGAATGGCTGCTGGGTTGTAACGCTGAAAGGTCCGCTGATCCCCAAGCCCGCGCTGGCGGAGAGTTCGGTGAAGTATTCGCCGCGATCCGCGTACATGCCAAAGCCCGCACGGACGACGAAGTTCTTCAGGAATGACGGACTCCAGGCAACGCCAATGCGCGGAGCAAACATCCACTGGCGTCCTGTGAGTGTTGAATCGCTTACGCCTTTTGTGCCAAAAATCTTGTTGTTTCCTGCAACGACCAACCCGATCCCGGGGGTTCCGTTCACCTGGTTGAACGAATCCGTCGCGAGGTTGTATCCATAGTCCTTTGGACTGAAATTCGTCATCAGGCCGTTGGTCTCGTACAGCGGCCCGTCCCAGTCGAAGCGCAGACCTGCGGTAACCGTCAAATTCGGCCTCACTTTGTAGCCGTCTTGAGCGAAGAGACCGACCTGTTTGGAACGGAAATGGCGGTTTGTTTCACCGTCCAAAAGTGTTCCACTGCTTCTGTCCGAGCCCAAAGTGCCGGTCAGAAAATCGGCCATATCGCGGAAATTGAGAATCGCGACATTGTTTTCGCGATTTACGACATTGAGCTGCGTATAGTCGAAGTTGCCGCCGAAGGCCAGCGTGTGGCGCCCGATGACCCAGTTATACTTCGACGCCCCTTGCCACAGCGTCTGAAAAACTCCCGCATTCGCGAAATTCGTCGCCGGGCCTATTCTCATCTCATTGCCGTTGAAGGGTGTGATGGGCGAGCCGTCGAGGAGGGCGCCAACGTCGGCGTTTCCGATATTGATTCCGGGGAAGAGCGAGCCGCCCGGCAGCGTGAGTCCGACCCCACTCGGCGCAAAAGGCTGAGCGGTAGTGGCATTTGCGACTTCGCGAATGAAGCCGAATCTCTGCTCCCAGGTGCTGTTGGGCGACACGATGTATGTGTTCTCGAGCGAGAAGACCTGGCTGCCGGCATTCAGGGACTGAGGGAAGCCGTCCACTGGACTAACAGCGAAGGGGCTGGTGGATGGGTTGTGCTGAAAATAGTATTTCCCCGCCACGCGATCCTTCGCGCTGAAATTGTAGTCGACGTTGCCATTGACCTGGTCGGCGTTAAACTTACTCGAGCCTCCTGACAGAAGAGTGTTGAACGGGTGACCGTCGGTCTCTGTAGCCAGCGTTTGCGAGGGAATAATGAACTGTCCGCTCTTGGTCTTGGCCTGGAAGAGCGCCAGCGCCACAGGGTCTACCTGCGCGACGGTGATGCAGGCAGGATTGCCGCCCGTCCCGCACGGCTGCACGGGCGGCCCAGGCGTGCTATCTGAGGCATTAATCAGGTTCACCAGATCTTGGGCGTCACGATTCGTGTCGGTGAGTCCGGCAAGCGTCGGAACGCCACTGATGGCCCCGTTCAACGCGTCGACCACTCTTTGGCCTTGGTAGGACGCGAAGAAAAAGAGCTTGTCCTTCTTGATTGGGCCTCCGAAGGTTCCGCCGAACACATTGCGATGGAGCGCCGGAGCACCCGGGGGCACTAGCGGCGGGTTGGGAATTAAGAATGTAGGTGCGGCGTCGAAGACGTTGTTCTGGAAGTACTCATATACCTGGCCGTGGTATTGGTTGGTGCCGGACTTGGTGGTTAATTCGATATGCGCGCCGCTGGTGGAACCCTGCGAGGCGTCGTACATTGAAGTAGTGACGTGCAATTCCTGAATCGTTTCAACGGGAGGCGTAGGCAAGCCCTCACCAATCGCGTCGAACACGGAAGTGTTCGTCTGCACCGAGCCGCTCGCGCCGAAAATCTCGCCGGTGTTAAGCACAAACCGGCCCTCAGCAATGTTGCTGGTCGAATTGCCATTGAACAGGTTGTTGGCGTTGACGGAGTTGAACGTGAAACTGTTGCTGGTGTCACGCTGACCGTTGGCCCAAATGCCCTGGTTTCCCAATCCCTCATTGCTCCCTGAGCCAGAAAGGAAATCGGCGCTGACGCCGGGCGCAAGGACGGCGAGTTGCGTAAAGCTGCCGGTGCCCAGGGGGATTTCCTGCGCCAACTCCGACCCGATGGTGAAGCCATTGGAAGTGTCAGTTTCGTTCAGAAGGGGCGTGGCGTCGACTGTAACAGTAACCGTCACTTCACCCGGCTTCAGCTCGGCATTTATTGTGGCGGTCAATCCGCCGTTGACAAGAATGTGGGGATAGATCGCCTTCCGGAAGCCTGTCTTCAAGAAAGTTACCTCGTAAGTGCCGATGGGGAGGTCGGCCATGTTGAATGAGCCGTCGCCTTTGGATTCGGCGGTCACTTCGAGGTTTGTACCCACGTTGTGGGCCTTGATAGCGACGCCTTGAACGACCCCGCCGCTCGCGTCAGTCACCGTGCCATTGATCGCGCCGAGAGATTGCTGCGCCGAAGTGACTTGCGCCAAAGACACAACCAATGCAAAGAGAACTGCCAAGCAGGAAGCCAATTTGAACCTGTTCATTCAACACCCCTCCCACCTAGATTTGCCCGGCTTGTACTCCAATTAGCAGGTGTGCGTCAAGAGCAACCCCTGTGAATTTCTAGAGGTACGCACGAGTCGCTAGGCCTTTTCTTAGCGTGTTTGTGTGAGCGGAAAGAGAACGGAATTTGAACTGTCGGTTAAAGGGCGAAAGGGCGTGATTAACCGTGTCCGAATTGCGGGATGGAGGGCGAAACCCACCCCGCGAAACGAGCAGCGGCCGGGGTCCTCCTGGGTTGCACCGGGTTGCTGGTGTTTGCGGCCACGGTTTCGCTTCATTAGGCCTTTCTCATATCCCCGTTTGCTGCGCTATTACGCCGTTCAACCCCCCATCTGTACCTTTAGGCGCACTTATCTAGACTCTCCCTTGGATTCCGGTCAAACTTTGCTAGGGTAACAACTTACGGGTGCGGGGCAGATGTGTCCACCCTAGGGTCAGGCTCCAGAGGGCAATTTCAGGGTTCAAGTTCAAACGGGAGAGGTGGAGGATTATGCCGATTACGATGAAGAATCGAGTGTGGAAATCGTTCGATTGGGCGCTCTGCAAGACAGCGAGGGTGACTTTCGACACGATCCAATACTTCAATAAGTACCGGCCGAATCCCTCGTTCACTCCCAAGTGGTCGGAAAAGCCTCTGCTGAAATCCTGGGAGAAGTCCAAGCCCACGCTCGGCTGGCCGCGTACCACCGACTCGCTGTGTCCCGAATGCGTGAAGGAAGCGCGCGAAGCCATCATCAACGGCACAAAGGACTGGTCCGATCTGGTGCACGAGAAGGTCGGCGAAATCAAAGCGCAGATTATCGAGCGCGACGGCCAGGTGTGGATGGTGAAGGAATGCCCCACCCACGGGAAATGTGAAGACCTGATGGCTGTGGATTCGAAGTTCCTGCAATGGATCGAAGGCAATTTCCCGGGCCGCGATATTCCGGCGCACAATGACGAGGACCTGCACCGCCACGGCTCGAGCACGATTCGCCACGGCCGCGGCTCGGTGCTCACCGTGGACCTCACGAACCGCTGCAACATGATGTGCGATCCCTGCTTCATGGACGCGAACCAGGTCGGCTACGTACACGAACTGAGCTGGGAAGAAATCCAGGAAATTCTCGAAAACGCCACGAAGATCAAGCCGCGCCGCCAGATGTCCGTGCAGTTCTCGGGCGGCGAGCCAACGATGCATCCGTACTTCCTGGACGCGGTGCGCTACGCGCGCAAGGTGGGCTACAACAGCGTGCAGGCGGCGACCAACGGCATCGAGTTCGCCAAGAGCAAGGATTTCTGCAAGAAGGCCTTCGAAGCCGGCATGCGCTACGCGTATCTGCAATTCGACGGCATCGGCAACGACGCGAACAGCCATCGCCAGGTCGGCAACCTTTTTGATGTGAAACTGCGGGCGATCGAGAACATGCACGAGGCGGGCATCGAAATCGTGCTGGTCACCACCATCGTCAACAACGTGAACAACGATCAGGTGGGCCCGATCGTGAAGTTCGCGATGGAAAATCCGAAGAAAATCTCTTTCGTGTCGTTCCAGCCCGTTTCGTTTACCGGGCGCGACGAAGACATCACGCCGGAGCGGCGCATCCGCCAGCGCTACACGCTTTCGCACCTGGCGCAGGACGTCAGCTCGCAGGTCGGAAAGGTCGAGCCGACGCGCGACTGGTTCCCGATTTCATACATCGCGACGTTCGCGGGCTTCTCGGACCTTTCGCACGGCCCCGATTCGCAGTGGGGCTCGCTCTCCTGCGGCTGCCACCCGAACTGCGGCGTGGGCACCGCGCTGATGATCAACAAGGAAACGAAGGAATGGGCGCCGGTTCCGCGCTTCCTCGACGCGCCGTCGCTGACCAGGGACGTAACGGCCATCACGGATGCGGCCCGCGGCAAGGGCTTCTCGAATTTCATGATGGCGCTCGCGCTGCTGAAGAACTACAAGCCCTTCCAGGCGCCGCCCAGCTTGAAATTGAAAGACCTGTGGATGAAGTTCGACAAGACGTGGGCGCTCTCGAAGGGCTCCGAGAAGAAGTACGGCCGCACGAGCCCGGACCGCACCTACGAAGACGCCATGAAGCGGCGCGCCCAGGACCCCTGGAACTTCCTTTTCATCGCCGGGATGTGGTTCCAGGATTTGTTCAACTACGATTTCCGACGCACGGAAATGTGCATCATCCCGTACGCCACGCAGCAGGGCGAAATTTCCTTCTGCGCGTACAACACCGGCATCGGCTGGCGCAAAATCATCGAGAACATGTACAAGAACGCGACCGTCGCGCAGTGGTACAAGACGCACGGCAAACACGAGATTTTCGCCAAGGGCAAGAAGGTCGATCTCCAGAGCTACGAGCACTCGCTGCGGATTGATAACGAAGATGCGAACCGCGTCCGGCATCTCGAGCACGATATTCCGCTCACCGCGGCGGAAGAAGACCGCGCGCGCCGCCGTAAGGCAACCGAAGAGGCGGCGAAGGTTCGCAGGATTTACGAAGAGTTGGTGCTGAAGAAGCCCACTGAGACGGTCGTCCAGATCGGCACGGTGCAGCAGATCCAGATGGCAGTTCCCGGCGCTCCGGTAAAGCCTGCGCAGATTGCGCCCGCCAACGGCGATGGGAATGGCAACGGCCACTCGAACGGCAATGGCGCCGCGCACAAGGTCGAGAAGACTGAAGCGGAAACGACCGTCGCCGGCGACTAACCTCTCTCAATTTCAGGTGAAAGGCACAACAGCCCCGGCTCTGGCCGGGGCTGTTGCTTTTTTCAAGCACGAACACCTGGAGCAAATGGTGGGACTAGCCGTTGTATAATTGCTGCTCGTACAGAGGGGCAACGGGATGCCGATTTACGAGTATGTTTGCGACGATTGCGGCGAGCGCTACGAGCGCATCGTCATGAGCAAATCCCAGGCCATCGAATGCCCGAAGTGCGCGAGCGCCAAGCACACGATCCAGCTTTCCGTGTTCGCTGCGCCATCGAACGGCAACAAATCCTCGGCGGGTTCTTCCTCAACATCCAATTCCGGAGGCGGATGCTGCGGCGGCGGTTGCGGCTGCCACTAGCCTCGGGCATGCGGCTCCCGACCAGGCAGTTTTCGCGCAGGAGTCTCTCGAATTCAATCTACGCTGCGCCAGCTTTACTGGCTTGTTTTCTGCTGGCGCCTACTGCGGCGCGCGCGCAGGCAGGTCCTCCGCTCATCACCAACGATCCCGCAACTCCCGGCCCGGAAGAATGGGAGATCAACCTGGGGATCATGCCGGTGCTGCGGCAGCACGAGCGCGACTTCCAGGTTCCGCAGCTCGACTTCAACTACGGCGTAGGCAGCACGATTCAACTCACTTTCGAAGTCCCGTATGTTCTTCAAACAGCGCCGCAACCTCAGCACACGAGTTGGAGCAACTCTCTCCCCGGCGTGAAGTGGCGGTTCATCGACAACTTTCACGGCTGGAACGTTTCCATGTTCCCGCAGATGGAGCTGAACGGCACATCGAGCGCCATACGCCAAGGCGTCGCCGAGCGCAGCCCGCGATTTCTGCTGCCCTTCGAGATTCAGAAAAGCGCCGGTCCAATGGAGCTTGATTTCGAGGCGGGTTACTACTTCCCGGTTCACGGACACGAAGAACGCATCCTCGGCTTCGCCGCCGGCCACAAGTTCACGAAAAAGCTGGAATTGATCGGGGAGGTCTACAACGATTCCGCCATGGGCGGCCTGCCGCACGACACCACCTGGGACATGGGCGGCCGCTACGGCTTCCACAAAGGTTTGCTCCTGCTGTTCATGGCGGGGCGAAGTTTCAGCAGCGCTTCGAGCGGCCAGCCGACTTTCCTCGGATACATCGGCATTCAGATCCTTCTGAAAAAAAACGGACGCAGGCTGCGTTCTGAGGAATAGAAGAGCTTAGCGGCCGGAATTAACGATCAGGCGCCAGCACACCTCGCAACAAGGTGGTAAGACTCATAAGTGATCTAGAGCGGGATGTTGCCGTGCTTTTTGCGCGGGTTCGAGTCGCGCTTGGTTTCGAGTGAGCGGAGCGCGGCGATGAGTTTGGCGCGGGTTTGCGACGGCTCGATGACAGCGTCAATGTAGCCGCGCTCGGCGGCGACGTAGGGATTGGCGAAGCGCTCGCGGAAGTCTTCGATTTTTTCGCGGCGCAGGCTTTCGCGCGCGGCCTCGGGCGCGCGATCGAGCTCCCGCTTGTAAACAATGTTTACGGCGCCTTCAGGTCCCATCACGGCGATTTCCGCGGTCGGCCAGGCATAGTTGATGTCCGTGCGGATGTGCTTTGAAGCCATGACGCAATAGGCGCCGCCGTAGGCCTTGCGCGTGATGACCGTGATTTTCGGCACGGTTGCTTCGGCAAAGGCAAACAGCAGCTTTGCGCCGTGCTTGATGATTCCGCCCCACTCCTGCTGCGTGCCGGGAAGGAAGCCGGGGACATCTTCGAACGTGATCAGCGGGATATTGAACGCGTCGCAGAAGCGAACGAAGCGCGCGCCCTTCACGGACGCATTGATGTCGAGCACTCCCGCCAGGAACGCCGGCTGGTTTGCGACGATGCCAACCGGGCGGCCATCGAGCCGCGCGAATCCCACGACGATGTTTTTCGCGAAGTGCTCGTGAACTTCGAAGAATTCGCCGTCGTCGGCGATGGCATGAATCGCATCCTTGATGTCGTATGGCTTCTGCGGATCCTCCGGGACGAGCGTATTGAGCGCGGAATGCTCGCGATCGGGAGGATCCATGGAAGCGCGGCGCGGCGGATCTTCGAGGTTGTTGGAGGGAAGATATCCGAGCAGCTCGCGGATCATGGCGAGACATTCGGCGTCGTCGCTCGAAACAAAATGCGCGACGCCGCTCGTGGTGTTGTGGGTCATGGCGCCGCCAAGCTCCTGCTTGGTCACTTCTTCATGCGTTACGGTCTTGATGACATCCGGGCCGGTGACGAACATGTAGGAAGTTTCGCGCGTCATGAAAATGAAATCGGTAATCGCCGGAGAATAGACAGCGCCACCCGCGCACGGCCCCATGATCGCGCTGATCTGCGGAACCACGCCGCTGGCGAGCGTGTTGCGCAGAAAAATTTCCGCGTAACCGGCGAGCGACATCACTCCTTCCTGAATCCGCGCGCCGCCCGAATCATTCAAACCGATCACCGGAGCGCCCTGGCGCATGGCGAGATCCATGATCTTGATAATTTTTGAAGCGTTCGCTTCCGAAAGCGAGCCGCCAAAGACAGTGAAATCCTGCGCGAAAACGTAAACAAGCCGGCCGTCAATGCGGCCGTAGCCGGTGACGAAGCCGTCGCCCGCGGGGCGTTGCGCGTCGTCGGCCATGCCGAAGTCGGTGCAGTGATGGCGGACGAACTTGTCGAGCTCTTCGAACGAGTTTTCGTCGAGCAGCAAATCGATGCGTTCGCGCGCGCTGAGCTTGCCTTCCTTGTGCTGGCGTTCGCGGCGCTCGGCACCGCCGCCCGCTTCCGCTTCAGCGCTGCGTTTGCGGAGCTCTTCGAGGCGGTCGTGATGTTTTGTTGGCTGGTGCATAGTGGAATGAGGATAGAAGGAAGCAGCCAGCGAGGCAAGGAGGGGCTGGGCGGGAGATGGGCGAGTTCGTGGAGGCAAAACGCACATGTGACAGAAAGTGACGATTAGAAAATTGTTAACGAGTGATTCTGCGGGACTTAGTGTCGATTCTAATTTCAAAGCTCCGCGATTAGATTGTCGATTAGGAGGGAGGTGCTGCCGGCCTCCGCCGAATTGGGCGCGGGCCGGGGCTGGTGAGGCGTCCTGGTCCTCGGTGAGCGTCACAGCCTAAGTCCCCTGATTCTAACCTAGCCATCATATCATATTGGTAACCACAAGTCAAGTGGTTTCGGCGGAGTTCAGTTTCCGAGTAGGCGTCATCCGGAATTTCGTCAGCCATTTGGGGGGGGACTGAGCGCATATGCACCTTGCGATTGCCTTCTGCCGGGGCAAGAGGAATAATAGGGCACAATGTCAGCCTTCCGAAAGCAACGATCCCGGTGGCGGATATTCCTGGGAGCTGGAGTCCTGTGTCTCACTCTTCCTGCGGGTGCGCGGGCGCAGAGCTCTCATCCTGCGGTCTGCCAGGCGGCTCCGTCTGCGTCAACCGTGCCAGAGAATGGGTTGCTAATGGAAAAGGTTGTTGCTTCACTCGGTGACCCCCACGTGCTGGCAACCCTGCGGGGCATTCGGTACACGACGGAGACCACTCTCGGCACCGGCCCCAATATCCTACGGGCCGAGAGCACAGTTACACGAATATATCCCGACCGTTTGGTGTTGACTAGGAAGTACGAGATACCAGGCGGTCGCGAAAGCCTTGTTGAGGTGTCCCCCGACGGAGCCTACAGCCAAGTGTCCGGCGGTCCGAAGACGGAACTGCCCCCAGGGAAGCGTGACGAACTTCTCAACATGGTTCGGCTCGACCGCTTTTACATCGGGCTAAACTTTGGAAATGGCAAGGTGAAGGTGATTGAGACGCGGAAGGAGATGCTGGGCGGAAATGAGGCGGCCGTCTTGCGGCTCGATAGCGGCGGAGCGCAGGTAACCTGGTACGTGAGCCCCACGGATGGACGCCTCTTGCGCTCGGTCACGCAAGTCACGTCGCCTGCAGGCATGGTAGACGCCATAGTTGACTATTCCGATTGGAGGGTCTGCGACGGCCTGGCGATTCCTTTTATGCGTGCCGTGGCGATAGGCGGGAAGGTCGGCGAGGAGAGGTTTCTTAGCGTGGAATTGAATCCGAGCATGTCCGCGGGCGAAAACTGAAACCGAAAAAGCCACGGGATTGCGCTCGGCACCGCCCCCCGCTTCCGCTTCCAAGTATTTGGTGGCGAAGCGGATTCCATTCTTCCAAGCGGTCAACGTAATCGCAGCGATCTTGGCCAGCGGTGTGGTCTTGCCGTTTGGCCAGATCGCACGGAAGCGCTCGAATGCTTGCCGGCTTCGTAAGGAGGCTACTTCTTGGAGCCTTCGTAGCGAGGCAGCGTTAAACCCATCTCGCATAGAGTCCTGAAATTGCCGCCAATGAAGCCCCTGACAATGAAGCCGCGCTCTTCGCTGAGCGCGCCAGGGTCATTTCTCCAGAGTAGTTCTCCCGTCCGACAGCCGGTAAGCCAATACTCGAGACTCGCCGAGCTTGCCGTCTCGATGCCGATATCGGCGTGACCATAGTCCTTGAGAACCACCTCGAACACTGCGTCGGTTCCCAGAATCGAGCACGCCCGTTTTCGGTCGGGGTGCATGGCATCTTCTTCTGAAAAACCCGCGGCCACCAGTTTCTCGCGGGTTTCGCTGAGCTTCATTACCGGATAACTTGCCGGGGCGACGAGGACGGAAATGCCGCCTGCCGCAAAACCACGATTCGATATTCTCAGGCGCTTCTGTGACAAGGCCTCTTCCGCGCCGTCGGCTAGATCCTTAAGCTTCACCGGCTTGCTGTTATTCGATTTTCGAATGTCCTCCACGCGCAGTACCGCGATCCCCCTGGGTGGGTGCAAGGTTAGTTCCGGGCTCTGATAGAACCGCGCGGCCGAAGGATCTGCTCCAGCCCTGGTCAGGGCCAAGACCACATCCGGGCATTGCAGATCCAGATTCTTGTTCCTCTGGAGCGATGCGAACGTCAGCGCATCCCGCCCTGCATCATCGTGGGCTTTGAAATCAGCTCCCTGCTTCAGCAACGCATTCACTTCATCGATATTGCAGTTCGACGCCGCAGCGATCAAGGGCGTAGCATCCGACTTCGTCCCCTGGTGATTCTTCCGGTCCGCTGACGACCGGCTGAATGGGACACCTAAGAGCGCCGAAATGATCAAAGCGTTGCACGCTAGCCTGTTGCGACGAGTCATCATGTGATTTGGCCGGAACTGCCGATTTGAACGTCTTGGTCGTGGATTGTACGCTTCCCCTGTCCTCGACACAACGAATTGCCACCAGAACAGATCCAAACGGGGATCGCGAAGTTCCATCTCAGGTTCATTTCAAGCCCAAGGCCGTTGGATGCTTTGGCTGATAGAGGCCGACCTCGCCTCCACCGGGAAGGCGCATCTTCGTAATTGAACCCCATCGCGCTTCGTGAACCTCAGAGCACTTGACGCCCTTCTTGGCGAGAGAAGCCATCTCGGCTTTCAGGGCGTCGCACATGAAATAGAGTTCGTGGGGACCATTCTCTTCGGACGGGTGGAATGCGGCCTCTCCCGGCGGCAGTGCGAAGATGAGCCAGCCGTGTCCCGCATCCACGGACTTGAACCCGAGGACGTCGCGGAAAAATGCGCGATCCGCTTCGGCGTTTTTACTATAGACAACTACGTGAGCGCCAGAAATCATTTGCCCTCCCAAGGGCTGCCCACAGCTCCCTGCAGGCTGCGTTGCGCGGAACCTCGGAAAGGGTACCACTTTGAAGCGCCCAGCGAACCTTCAGCGCTGAGCTGGATCGCGCGTCTGGCCGGGGCAAAAAATCGCAGGCAAACTAAATCAGGCGGCAAGGTTCCTATATAATCGCGGACTGCGCGAAAAGCAGCGGAAAAGAGGATGGGATGGAGAAGCGATTGGCACTGGCTGTGACTGCTGCGCTCGCCTTATTGGCGGCCTGCGGAGGAAAGAAGACGGCGGTAGTGATACCGCCTGCACAGATCGCGGGCCAGTGGCAAATCGTGGCGAAGTCGTTTGTGAAGGTAAACACCTACATGATCATCGAAGCCAACCTGAGCCAAACGGAAGATGCGATCTCCGCTTCGGCGCAGAATGTGCTGTTTCTCGACGGCGTGCAGGACACAACAGTCAACGATCCGCTCTTCGCGGATGTGAACGGCCTTGGCGGCGAGTGCGACGAACAGACCCTTAGGGACGTTACGATTGACGGAACTCTCTCCGCCGGGCCGACGCTGGCGTTTACGCTGACCGACTCAGGACCGCTGGGGACGGTTGTAACGACAGGATCGTTGCTATTGAACTCGGGGGGCACCGCAGTCGAGAGCGGCGAGTACGCGACGCCCGTCGGTTGCGGCTTCGGCCTGGATACCGGCGGGGTAACGGTGGGAAGCATGATCCAGCCTTTTGCGGGAACTTTCTCCGGAACGCTGAACAACGGAAACGATCAGGTTATCGCGACTTTTTCGCAAGACCAGAATTTCAATCTGACCATTACCGGCACGGACAATGGCGGCGCGTTCATGCTTACGGGGACTGTGACCGGCGGAGCGTTCCGAGTGAGCGGCACCCTTAACGATGCATCCGTGGACTTGATCGGGGTGTTCGATCCTGATCCCATGCAAGGTGATTTTCTGGTGTACGACAGCGGTGCGCACTTCCTGGGCGAGCTAGTTCCCGGGAGCAATCCCGCCGCGGCAGTGAAGAAACCATTCGGATTACGCGCAGGACGCTAACGGTCGAAGCGGATTTGGCGCGCCGGGGCTGATTCATCGGTCAACGAACAAGGCTGGCGCGCGCAATGATTTCCTCAATGATGGCGGTTTTTGCGTCGGCGTAATTCTGGGCATACTTCCATTCCTTCCGGGCCAACTGCCGCTTGGTCTGCGCGTACAGAGCGCGGTCGGCGGCATTGCCGCGCAGCCAGTCCCGGAACATCAGCACGCGAGCGATTTCCGGGCAGCCGGCGGAAAACACATGCAGGTTAATCTCTGTCTCCGGCCCCTTGAACATGCGGTGTTCGTGCCAGTTGGCCTCCCGGATACGGAGTGAATAGCCGGCAGCTTCAAGCGGCGGCACGTAGGAATCTTCATCTGCCGAGTCGGCTACCACGAGAAGAATGTCAACGATCGGTTTGGCGGCAAGACCCGGCACTGACGTCGAGCCGGTATGCTCTATCTGCAATGCCCGGCACCCGAGCACCGCGCGGATTCTGCTGGCCTCGCGCTCAAAAAGCTCCGGCCACTGCGCATCGTAATCCACAATCAGAATCCCATCAGACAGCGGCTTCAGATCTCCGATTGTGTGAGGGCGGATCTCCTCCTCAGAGAGCGGTGCCCGATGCCCGGGCTTCGCCGAAATCATGGCGCACAGGCGTCTGCGCTTGGGGCGCCAGTCTCGGGGGAATCGCTCGTAGCGACAGGAGCGAGAGGCGCGTGGGCGCTGGAAGCGCCGGCAGATCCTCCCGATACGCCCGTGAATGCGGCTGTGGCTAGCGGAGCGAGCTTATATTTTTCGAGCAGGGCGTTCAGCGGAGGCACGGATTGCGTCTTGAGCTGCCGCCAAGCGGCAAGATTCGACGTCAACGCGGAACAGGATTCGTGGATGGCGGCCTCGGCACTGTCGGATGGGGCGGCGTCGCCGGTCTCGATCATGAAATCCATGCGCGCGAGATCCCGATTGACCGGCCCGATACCAGGCGAGGTGCGCGTGCCGGACTGGATCACGTCAATTTTCGTATCAAGATCTTTCAGGGCGTCCGCAACATCTGATCCGCCTGGCTCCCCTGACCGGGGACCTGGGGGCCCCGTTTTGGCTTGTGGATTTTCCTTCAAGCTGGCGTCGAGAGCTTTCCGGCGATCCGCGAGTGTGGCGCGGAAAGCGGCGACGGCGTTATAGGCGTCGTAGCTCGACTTGAGTCCCGCGGAAATTCGATTCGCGGCTTCGAATTGCCGCACGAGGTCCGCCTGGGAGGCATGAACGCGCGGATCGAGCGTGATCGTCAGCGGCTGTGCGAGCTTTTGATCGCCCACGGTGAGCGTGACTTCGTACTGTCCCGGCACGGCGAGCGGGCCGAGGGCCTGTTCGCGCGGGGTTTGTCCCTTGATGGCATTGACGGTGAGCGTGTATTCCAGGTAGTCGAGCGTATTGCCCCAGTAGCTGTATTGCAGAGCGGGCGGCGCATCGTAGTGCAAATCCCAGACGAAACGATTGAGGCCGGCGTTCTTCGTCAATTGAGGAAGCGGGCCGAACCAGTAGTCGGGAACGTTCTTCACCACCGTGTCGGCGGCCGGCGATTCGCTGGTGAAACGCTTGACGAGATTCCCCTGAGCATCACGGATCTCAAGCGCGATCGGCGCGGCCGGAGGCGACTTCAAATAGTAGTAAAACATTGCGCCGTCCGGCGGGTTTGGGGACGCGGGGAATTCGGGCGGAAGCGGCGTTTCCTGGTCGTTATCCCAGCGCGTACGGACGGCAGTCGCCGGACGAAGCAAGGCGGCAGCCGAGCCGGAGATTTGCGTGCCGGCCTGGCGAAGAGGAGAAACATCGTCGAGCGCCCAGAGGGCACGGCCGTATGTGGCAATCACCAGGTCGTTGCCTTGCACCACAAGATCGCGAACCGTGGCGGTGGGCAAATTGAGTTGCAACGACTGCCAGTGGCCGCCATCGTCAAACGAAACATACACGGCATTTTCCGTGCCGGCGTAGAGCAGGCCCTTGCGCACGGGATCTTCGCGGACGACGCGGACGATCCAGCCGGGCGCGAGGCCGTCCGTGATTTTCTGCCATGTTTTCCCGGCATCGTGCGTGCGATAGATCAAAGGCGTGGAATCGCGCTGGACGTTGACGGCGACGTAAGCCGTGTTCGAATCGAAATGCGAAGCTTCCAGGGTGCTGATGAAGCTGAATCCCGTGAGATCGGGCGGCGAGACATTCTGCCAGCTGAGGCCGGCGTCCTGGGTGAGCTGGATCAAGCCGTCGCTTGCGCCTGCCCAGATCACGCCCGCGGCAATGGTTGAAGGCGCAAGCGCAGTAATCGCTGCACCGCCGCGCGCGCTTTGTTCCGCGTCGAAATCCTTGTCGTTGTCGCCCATTTCGTAGGCGAACGAGCCGGGATTGACCCTGTTGCCCGCTGCCGCCTCGGCTTCGCGGGAACGCTCTCGTGTTTCGGCGGCCTCTTCGGCGTCCGAATCTTTCGGCGACGATTGCTTCGGCGGGATCAGTTCCGCTTTTTTCGCCGGCTCGCCGGCCGCCGGAGGCTGAGGCTTCACGGTGAGATCGGGGCTGATGGTTTGCCAGGTTTCACCGCCGTTCGAGGTCTTCATCACGTATTGCGTGCCGAAGTAGAGCGTGCGCGGGTCTTGCGGCGAAAAAACCAGAGGCGCCATCTGCCCCGTGCGGTATTTCGCGCTGCGAACGAAAACGTGCGCGATCTGCCCGGTGGTTTTGTCGAAGCGAACCACGCTTCCGTACCAGCCTCCGGAATAAACGATATTCGGATTCAAAGGATCGGGCGCGATCGTGCAGTATTCAAAACCGCCGATCGAAAACCAGTCGCGGTAGGTGATTTCGCCGAAGTCGCTGCGGCTGGGGACGGCGGCGGTACCGCTATCCTGCTGCGGCGCATAGGCCACGTAGGGGAACTGATTGTCCGTGACAACGTGGTAGAACTGGCCGGTGGGCTGGTTGAACCAGACACTCCACGTCTTGCCGGCGTCAACGCTGACGGTGGCGCCCTGGTCCACGCCAAGAATCATGCGCTGCGAATTCGAAGGATCGATCCACAGAACGTGATAGTCGTCGCCGCCCGGCGCGCCCTTAAAGGCCGCGAACGTCTGGCCGCCGTCGGTGGAGCGATAGGTGGTGGTTTGCATGACGTAAACAAAGTCGGCGTTGCGGGGATCGACGTAGACGTGGCAGATGTAGCCGTTGCCGGTGATGCGCGGATCGGGCGTGATCTTGCGCCAGGCGTCGCCCGCATCGTCCGAGCGGAAGAGACCTTGGGCGGAGATGGCGAAAACACGGCGGCCGCGGTCTCCCGGCGCAACCGCCAAACCGACGCGGTTGAGCGGCGTGGCGGGAAGCCCCGTGCCTGTGACTTGCTTCCACGTGGAACCTTCGTCGACCGACTTATAAATCCAGGCGTCCTGCTCGGTGGCACCGGCGGCGCCTGCGAAGAAATCGCGCGGATGCCAAAGAGCGGCATATAGAACGCGGGGATTCCCGGGATCGGCGACCATATCCGAGACGCCCGCCTTTTCGTCCTTGAACAGCGTCCGCGTCCAGGTCTTGCCGCCGTCGGTGGATTTGTAAACTCCCCGCGCGGCCTTATCAGCAGCAGCGCCCAGAATGGGATGTCCGAGCGCGCCCACCACGACGATGTCCGGATTGCGCGGATCGACGATCACTGAACTGATGTAGTGCGTGTCGTCCAGGCCGATGTGCGCCCATGTGGCTCCGGCGTCCGTGGATTTGTACATGCCGTTGCCTACGGTCTGCTCGCCGGTGCCGACGTAAACGATGTTCGAGTTGGACGGCGCGATTGCGACCGCGCCAATGGAGGCCACGCGCTGATCGTCGAAGATGGGAGTCCACACGTCGCCTGCGTCCGTGGTTTTCCACACACCGCCGCCCGGAGTGCCCATGTAATAGGTTGCGGGATCGCCGGGAATTCCGGCGACGGCCGACACGCGGCCCGCGCGGTGGGGGCCGATCAGACGCCAGCGCATGGCGGAATAAAGGCTCGGGTCCACCTGCGGCGAATTCTGCTGCGCGACGACGGGCACGGCAGCGGACGCCAGTAGAACGAGCGCGAGTGTGACCAAAAGGTGGGCAGGGCGCATGCGCCCGCTGCCAAGCGCGTTCGGCAAAGTGTGCCAGCTTCGAATGCGTGTCATAGCGGTCCTCCAGAAAAGCCAGAGTTTAGCATTTTGGGCGTACTCCTGTTCATTTCTTAGACGCGGCATGAGGACGAGCAGCTCAATGTGGACGCTGCACAGGCAGCATTCAGTGCAGACCCGACCAGTCGTCGGCGAGCAGAATCGAATTGCTGGGATTCGAGGGGTCGTACTTCACGCTGGCGGTTTGCCCGGCGGCGACACGCGTTAAATGCAGGCGCTCCTCGAGGCCGGTAATGTCCTGCGCGGTCTCGTAGGTGACGCCGGAGATGGAGTACGTGTAGTAGAGCAGGCGCTGTAAGCCGTTCGAAGCAGCCGCGGCGTGCCTGGCGGGAACCGCCGCCGGCTTCTTTTCGTGCGAGTCGCGAGCGTGGTCCTGAACATTTTCCTGAACATTTTCATGAACTTCGAGGACCTGCCCTTCCACGATCCGCCCGACGCGGTTCAGGTAGGCGCGCCGCTGGCGTTCGATTTCCGCAGAATTCTGGGGCTTGCGCCGCAGCAAGAAAAAGATGCCAACGGCGGCGAGAACCGCGAGTCCCGCCAACGGAAGCATTTCACGCCAATTCGAAAGGAGTTCTTTCACGCAGACGTTATAAACCGTTCGAGGTGGATTGAGCGCGCCTCAGATTTTTCCGTGACACGGATCGGTTAACCGTACGGAAAGCCTCAAGAACGGTGAGACGCATCGTTTGTGCGCCGGCGGCCGGGCGCCATGGGATGGCGGCGCGCGTGGAGGATCATCCCTCCCACCCACGAGCCGACCGCGAAAACACCGTATATGATCGCGCCCTCAATCAGCGCCTGGAACGGGTTCCGCAGCACCTGAAAGAGGTTCGAGAAGTACATTCCCGCCAGATCGTACGCGACCACGAAAATCAGCCATCCGATCATCGCCGAAGTGAACATGTGCCAGGGCCGGGTCAAGAAACGGCAGACGGGAATCATCATGAAGAGGGTGAACAGGCTATAAGAAATCCCGTTTCGCTCAAGCGCGTATCGCTCGAAGCCGGGGATGCGGTTTGCGGCGACCAGCGCCCCAATCATGACAATCATCAGCAGAGCGCCCGTATAAAGACCGGTCCACAGCGCCTGCTGCGCCGAGTCTTCGGCCGCGCGATGGTGCTCCGACACTGGCGAATCTGTCATGGTTTGCTTTCGTCCGGAATACCGGCTGAGGCTGGCGTGCTGGCCGGGCTTTCGTTTCCAGCACGATCCACCGCGGTGACACTGTAGAAATAACGGCGGCCGGGCAACCCATTCATATCGCGAAACGCCGGTGTTTGCAACAACTGCTCATTCAGACGCGTTCCTTGAGCACCGGCCTGCTCGCTGCGGTAGATGTTGTAGCCAGCTATGTCCGTCTCCGGGCTGATCGCCCAGGAGAGCTCGAGATGCGCGGGCGTGCCGCCCTGCGCCGGAACGAGTGCCGCCACGAGGTCCTCCGGCGGCGCGGGCGGGAAAATATCCCGGAACGTGATTTGGGCTGCGTTTGATTCGTTGGAATCAAGAGCCTTTTCCGCGTACTGAGCCACGCTGCGGACGGAATAGGTGTACGTCGTGCCGAGCTGTACCTGCGTGTCTTCGTAGGTGGGCGAGTCCACCGTGGCGATTTGGGCCCGTGGGGCCTTTGGCTTTTCACTCTCCCGTGCCGGGCCCGCGTTCGTGGCGGGGGATTCCGGTTGCAGCTCCGCGCGGTAGATGCGATAGCCCGCAAGGGGCGGCGCCGAGCCGGTGATCGTTTTCTGCGGCGCGGTCCACTTGAGCTCGACGCCCGACGGCGTGAGGCTTGCTTGCAGGTCCGAGATGGGTTCCGGCGCGGGATAAATCAACAAGCCCGCGACGTTGGAAGGTTCGGAAGATTTCTTTGCCGATGCGCGAGTGCGAATGGAATAATCGGCGCTGATAGAGGAAAGTGATTTGAACTCCGCGGCATCCAGGGAATCCACGTAGCGGACGTGACCCTGTTCGATATAACGGTCCACCATCGCCGATGGGATGGTGACAAGGAGAGGTGCGGGAACGCCGGCGCGAGCCTGCTCAACGCCGCGATAGATTTCGATTGCCGGAGGCTGTTTCAGCTCGCGGTTATCCACCGTTTCTTTGGGCAAGGTAAACGTCAGGATCACGTCGTTGCCGGATTGCTGCGCGACAAGGTCGGTGACGGCGCGCGGAACAGGCGGCCTGCGTTCGATGGGTTCGCCGGGCGAAGCGCAACCGGCGAGAAGCGACGAGCATGAGAAAATGGAAAACAGAAAACGGAAACTCGCATTCCTCCGAAGGAAAAAATGCCGAGAAATCTTCACCGGGCTTCGAGTCTCCATTTACGAGCTTCGGGTTCGTCAGAGGATGTAGCGGCTCAGGTCCTGGTCCTTCACGATATTCGCGAGCTGTTTCTGGACGTAGGCGGCATCGAGCTTCACGGTCTTTTTCTTCATCTCCGGCGCCTCAAAGGAGATTTCTTCCAGCACTTTTTCCAGGATGGTGTGCAGGCGGCGCGCGCCAATGTTTTCCGTATGCTCGTTGACCATGGCGGCGTAACGCGCAATGGTGGCGACGGCATCCTCGCTGAAGGTCAGCTTCAAGCCTTCGGTATCGAGCAGCGCGATGTATTGTTTGATGAGCGCGTTCTTGGGCTCGGTAAGGATGCGGATGAAATCGGCTTCGGTCAGCGAACTCAGCTCCACGCGAATGGGGAAGCGGCCTTGCAGCTCCGGGATGAGGTCGGAAGGCTTGGTGGTGTGAAATGCGCCAGCGGCGATAAAAAGGATGTGGTCCGTGCGAACCATGCCGTAGCGCGTATTCACGGTGGTGCCTTCGACGATCGGCAGAATATCGCGCTGCACGCCCTCGCGGGAAACGTCGGGGCCGTGGCCCGATTCGCGGCCGGCGATTTTGTCGATCTCGTCAACGAACAGGATGCCCATCTGCTCGACGCGGTCCACAGCGAGGCGCGTGACCTGGTCCATGTCAATCAGCCGGTTTTCTTCTTCCTGGATGAGGTAATCGAACGCCTCCGCAACCGTCATCTTGCGCTTCTTTTTCTGCTGGCCGAAGAAACCGGAAAGCATGTCCTTTACGTTGATGTCCATCTCTTCGACGCCCTGATTGGTGACAATTTCGAACGCGGGCATCGAACGCTCGCGGACTTCGACTTCCACCATGCGCTGATCGAGCTTCCCTTCGCGAAGCTGTGCGCGCAATTTTTCGCGCGTGCGTTGCGCCTGTTCGCGGCGCTGCGCTTCCGCTGCCGCGTTCACATCCGCGGGCATCGGCGAAGCGGGAAGCAGCAGGTCGAGCAGGCGTTCTTCGGCGGATTGCTCCGCGCGCTCAGCCACCTCGTCCAGCTTCTCTTCGCGGACCATGTCAATCGCGGTCTCCACCAGATCGCGCACCATGGATTCCACGTCGCGTCCGACGTAACCAACCTCCGTGTATTTTGAGGCTTCCACTTTCACGAACGGGCAACCGGCCAGGCGCGCAAGGCGCCGCGCGATTTCCGTCTTGCCCACACCGGTGGGCCCAATCATCAGGATATTTTTCGGCAGGATGTCTTCGGCCAGCTCGGGCGTAAGCTTTTGCCTGCGCACGCGGTTCCGCAAGGCGATGGCGACCGCCTTCTTCGCCGCGTTCTGCCCGACAATGTACTTGTCGAGCTCGATGACGATTTCGCGCGGCGTCAGTTCATCGAAGGAGGGAAGCGGTTCGGGTTCTGCGGCCTGTGATTCTCCAGCCAAGTAGATCACCATGTCTTTCTCCGACTTCACGCCTATAACTCTTCGATGCTGAAAACGGCGTTCGTGTAGATGCAGATTTCGCTCGCGATGCGCATCGCTTCCTGCGCGATGTCCTTGGCGCCAAGCTTCGTGAACTTGGCGAGCGCTCGCGCCGCCGCCAGCGCGTACGCGCCGCCCGAGCCAATTGCGCAAATGCCGTCGTCCGGCGCGATCACGTCTCCATTGCCCGAAAGCAGGAACGTGGACTTCGTATCGGCCACGATCAGCAGTGCATCCAGATGCCGCAGCGAGCGGTCGGTGCGCCATTCCTTCGCCAGCTCCACCGCGCCGCGCTCGAGATTCCCGTGATACTCCTGCAATTTTCCTTCGAAGCGGGCGAAAAGCGAAAGCGCGTCCGCCGTGCTGCCCGCGAAGCCCGCCAGGATCTTGTCGTTGAAGAGCTTACGCGTCTTCTTCGCGTTGTGCTTGATGACGCCGTCGCCTAGGGTCACCTGGCCGTCGGCGGTGAGCACCACTTTGTTGTCGCGCCGCACGCACAACACGGTAGTGCCGTGCATCTGTGCTGAATTCCGCTCAATTGGCATCCCCCGATTATACCGCGCATAGCTTTGGCCAACCGAAGAATCCGTGAAGATCATTATGCAAACGACGCATCCAGCGCACCGAAGAACGAATCCAGTTCGGCGGGCTGGGTGAAGATGTGGGTCGAGACGCGAAAATGGCTGGCGTCGCCGACCACACGAATCCGCCGGGCCGCGCACTCCTTGGCCGCGCGCTCGAAGAGGGGCTTGGCTTTTTCGTCGGCGGGCTCGAAGCAGACCATTCCGCCGTAGAAGCGGTCGCCGCTCGCGTTCACGATGCGAGCTTGCGGATAGCGCGCGACGCGCTCGCGGACTTGCGCGGCAAGCTCGTGGATACGCGCGTAGACAATCTCCGGGCCAAGCTGCTGGTGGAAATCGAGCGCCGCTTTCAACCCCACCATAACCGACAGATTCGAAGTCCCGAGCCACGAGAAGCGGTAGGCCTTCATGTCGTAATTGTTCCAGTTGGCTGTCGCGATGTTCACCCACAGATTTTTCAAATGCTCTTCCCGGATGAAGAGAGTGCCCGTGCCCTTGGGCGCCATCAGCCATTTGTGCGGGCTGGAAGTGTAGAAGTCGCAGCCGATGTCGTGAAGGTCGAGCGGAATCTGGCCGATGGCGTGCGCGCCATCCACATGCGTGAGCACACCGTGATTGCGCGCCATGGCGCAGATTTCCTTCGCCGGAAGCACGACACCGGTGACGGTGGTGATGTGGCTGAAGAATACCAGGCGCGTGCGCGGCGTGAGGGCCTTCTCGAACCGGTCCACGATTTCTTCCGCGGTCGCGGGCGGCTTCGGAATTGCCACCGTATTCAGCTTCACGCCGAAGCGCGCGGCCCGCTGCTCCCACGGGCAGCGCCCGCCGGGATGTTCCTGGTCGGTGAGAAGAACTTCGTCGCCGGGCTTGAGGTCAAGTCCGTTTGTGACAACGTTGTTCGCTTCGGTTGCATTTCGCACGAGCGCCAGCTCGTCGCGGCTCACGTGAAGGAACGACGCGAGGGATTCATGGACTTCATGGAGGCGCGGACTTTCGTCGTATCCGAACCACGGATACTCCGGGTCGCGATATTCCTCGGCGTAGAGAATGTGATCGATCATCGCGCGCAGAACCGGAAGCGGCGTGCAACCCACCGAGCCGCAGTTGAGATTGATGCGATCGGGCGCGAGCAGCCATTGGCGCCGAAGATCAGCCCAGTAGCGCGGAGCATCGCTCGAGAGAAGCAGGCGCGGCGGCAAAGGCGCGGATTGTTGCGAAAGAAATTGCTCGGCGCGCACCAGTGGAACGCCGAAGAGCGCTGCCGCCACGGCCGCGCGGCGAATGAATTCACGTCGGTGAAGCACGGATGCACCTCCGGGATGGAATCGAAGCGCGGAGTCTAGCAGAAACAGCAACGCCGAGCGGTCCCGAGACTCTATCCTTTGAAAAGCAGCAGCCCCACGACCCCCGCTCCAAGAATCAAGAGTGGTTCCGGGATCTTCTTGAAGCTGAGAAGTCCGAACGTCAACAGAGCAATTGAGCCAGTGGTCAGATCAATCAACGAACGCCTGCCAAGAATGAAGGCTGCTCCCGCGATTGCACCCACGGCGGCGGCTGTCACTCCTTGCACGAATGCCTTCACCTGGATGTTTGTTGCGAAGCGCCGGTAGTAAGGCGCTCCGGCAATCACAATCAGATAAGGAGGCGCGAATACGGCGAGTGCGGCCAGGGTTGCTCCCGCAGGTCCTGCTACGAGGTACCCGACGAATCCCGCCGTGATGACCACCGGACCTGGGGTTATCATCGCCACCGCAACGGCATCAACAAACTGCCTCTCTGTCAACCAGTGGAATTTGTCTACAACGCCGCCGTAGAGAAACGGCACAATCGCCAGACCGCTCCCGAAAACGAAAGCGCCTGCCTTCAGGAAAAAAAGAAAGAGGGTGCCCATTGTGCCCGCTGTGGCTGGCCCCAGAGCCCCCGTGAACAGTTTTTCCAGGCCAACAAACGCGGGACCAGCGCAGTTTGAGATCTCCCATCGCGGCGGCGCCTTGATGAACATCGCAACAAGCCCGCAGAGAAGGAAGAGCCAGACGATTTCGGATTCGGTCCATGCGGTAGTGACAGCGAGTGCAGCGAAGAGCGCCCAGAGCAACCAATCCTTTTTGAGAGTGGAGCGAACCAGCTTATAGGCGCTGCGAGCGATGATCGCGATGACAGCAGCTCCGATGCCGTAGAAAGCACCTTGAATCCAAGGCAACTGCCCGTAGTGCACGTAGAGCGCGGCGAGTACAACGACCATCAGGAAAGACGGGAGGACGAACACGGCTCCTACCAGAGTTGCACCGGTTGTGCCCGCCCGGACCCAGCCGAGATACATTGCGAGCTGTGCGGCAAGCGGGCCTGGCGAAAGCTGAGAAAACGCGAGCCCCTCAACGTAATCCTGATTGGATATCCACTTCCGTTCCTCGACCAGATCCTTTTGCATGTAACCGGCGAGAGCGATTGGCCCGCCGAACCCAAGCGTTCCAAGACGGAGAAAATAGAGAAGGAACTCGCCAAGCTTTGGCTGCGTCTCACCGCCTTCGACTGGGATCGCGATCGTTTCCATCTTTCTACGCCTCGGAATGGATCTGCTCTGAACGTCGTCGCGAAATTCTCAGCCGGGCCCCTCACTCCAGTACTGCACAAGGACGCGACCTCACATCGTGTGAACTTTATCTAGAGCGGCCTTAATGCCCGCTGCTACCTCTTGCGCCGGCCCATAACCCCAAAAATGCATGAAGAAAAGGCGGGGTTCCTCTGTGAGCATGTGGCTGTGCAGCGCAGTCACTAGAATATGGTGCTGTTCGAGCGCCAAAATTACGGGATTCACTTCCGCGGCTGTAAGCACGAAGTCACCAGTGGTTGCGACTTTTCCAGTTTCCGCTTCCTGGAAATTAATTGACTCTGCCACGCCCTGCGCCGGAGTAATTGTCATCCCGCTAATGGATATGGCTTCGGCGCGCGGCACGCCAAACGAGAGCACTCCTCCTTTTAGGTTCCCCTTCCGCCCCAGGGTGTCTTCAATCGTCTTCACCCAGTCGGGCGGAGTCGCAGGTTCGACTGAACCGGTTGCAGGCTTACCGAGCGGTGTCTTGGACACAGCCAGTGCCGCTTGGAGAGAGTCGGCAAGCTCCACCGCAGGCCCGTGACCCATGTAGTGCATGTACATTACGCGTGGCGTTTCATTGATGAGATGGTTGTGCACCGCCGAAATTTCAAACCCAGCCGAACGCAGTTTTTCCATTACCGGGTTCAGTTCGTCCTCAAGCAGGACCAAATCTCCCATGACCATCGCATTCTCGTCCGTCCCACTGAACGCAGCCCACGAGCCGAGAGCCAGTCCCGGCTTGATCGCCAATCCCTGAACGGAAACATGTAAATCAGTCCTGGGAAATCCGATCTTGTAAACATCACCCATCTTCTGGCCCGGCCTGCCCAGCGCCTTATCGATTTTCGTTGTATCGAGTCCCTGAGCTGAAACAGCAATTGGCAGCACTAGAATCGAAGTCAAAATCAAGAAACGTCGAATAGAATTCATCACACACCTCCTGAGAGGAACTCAATGACCGGGGAAATCACTTCCCCGAAGCCGAGCTATACAGCGCCTCGATAAGTTGAATCCCGCGTTCGAGCAGTTCGATATCCGGGATTCCCTGCTTCGCCCAGCCGTTCAGCACTTCGTCAACTCCAAAACCCTCTTTACGGCCGAACTTCTCATCAAGAAGATCCGCGTCGTGAATAACTTCTCCGATCACGCCCGCCTTCTTGTCGCGAATTCGAAATGTCTTTTGCAGCGTTTCGAACGTGCAGTCCTCGCCACGATGTCCAAAACCGCCGTGAAACATGTCAAAGGGCACCGCTTTCCGGGGAACATGCTCTTCTGGCGCAAAAGTAAACCGCGCCTTCTTGTCTATGAACCGTCGAATCAACCAGGCCGAAGCGGACCGGTCGATCCCAGGCCGCGGCCGTGTGACCCAGACTCTGCCTACGTACTCCCGTCGATTGATTTTGTCCGCTTTTCCCGCGGGTACCGGAATCGAGTCCGCGCGCGTCAGGAGTTCCTCTACTCGCTTTTGAAGAGGACTGTTGAAGAAATCGATTTCCACAATTTCCCGGAAGCGGGCCCTAAGGCGGCGCACACGGCCGGGCCCCCTCTTTTGAGGCGGGATGGAAGAGAGTTTTTGCAGGTCCCGAATCAATTCCTGGTATTCGCGGGCGCGCGCCTCGGCAAAGCGCCCTATCAGCTGAGGCGATGACAGATTGTCAATCGATTGAACCTTGACGACCGAGGCTTCACCCGCATACTTGCGGATTGCCGTTGCAAGCCACTCAAAGCGTTCCTGATTCGTTGCATTGTTCGGCAGCAAGTAGCCGGAGTTGCCGAGCGGCACAGCGCCATAGCGTTGCAGCTTCCGCCAAACCTCAACCCTTTGGCTGGCCATCTGCGTGGGCAGGGTAAAGGTCAACAGCAGCCATGGAGTTTCGCTCATGTTTGTTGATACAGTCATTTCCCATTGACGTTATATCCGTAACACACTTCTGTCAACTCCTCTGATGACAACCTTTGAGTGTCTGCCGAGGGAACAGCGGGTCAGGGACGTGAAGAAAGGACGTGCCGGGGGAGAGCCGCGTCAGTTGCTGGTACTGCCTTTTTGTTTCTCGGGCTTCTTCTTCTTGCCGATCTTGGCCCAGCGTTCGTCGAGCGACTCTTTGGTGAAGAGCGAATCGGAAATGTTCGTATTGTATTCGCAACTGTCGAAGAACACCTGATAGACCTTGATGCCGTTGCGCTCGCGCGTGATTTGAAACGGAGTCATCACGCCGCCGAGCGGATGGTAGAGCGAGTAGTATTCGATTTCTTCGTTACGCAGCCGCGTATTGGGATCGCGCGTTGTGACGACCTTGCGGATCGGCAGGTGGCTGGACTGCGCCAGCGCAATCCGGATCGTGCGATTGTCGCTGTCCACCAGTTCCACCCAATCCACTTGTTTCAAATCCACCACGTCCGTGCCGGCATACCGGAATATCATGTCCGGCTCTTTGACGCGGTTGCGCAGAATATTGTCGAGATCCTTTTTCGTGTCTTCCTGGATCGTCGCAAGGTTGCTTGCCGGCGCGTCCGAGACGCCGCCGCGATCGAGCACCCAGCCTTTGTCTCCGTTGAAGACTTCGATCAAATTGCGCTTGGGAATGTTTTCGTTGCGGTCCTTATCGGGCGGCTTGGCGTAATCGATGAAGTGCTCGAAGCCGGTCAAGCTGCCCGCGTGGTCGAACTGGCTCAGGCGTCCCGTGCAAGTGACGTCGCGCACCCCGAGATAGGCGCTTCCGCCGAGCTCGTGGACGGCCCGCTGCAGCAATTCCTTCGCTTTTGCCGCGCTCTGGTCCGGCATCAGCACGGTTGTATCCTGTTCCTGAGCCGCCGCCGGACGTGGCGCGAGGGCCATGCCCAACAGTAGAACTACCGCTCCCATCGCGCGCTGGGTTATCCGCACAGGATTGCGCCTCCATTTACGTTGATTACTTCTCCGGTGATGAAGGTTGCCAGGTCCGAGGCAGCGAACAAAATCGGGCCGGCGATCTCTTCGGCCGTGCCCACGCGCTTCAGAGGAATCGTCGCAGTCGCCGATTTCAATCCCGTCTTCGTTCGCAACACCGATGCCGACATGTCCGTATCCACCCATCCCGGTGCAACGCAATTCACAAGAATGTTATGCCGCGCCAGCTCCGCTGCCAGCCCTTTGACGAAGCTGATGATGGCGCCCTTCGTGGCGCCGTAGTGCGTGTGGAAAGCTTCGCCGCGCTGCCCGGCCGTGGAGCTGATCGCGATGATCCGGCCGCCGCGCTGCGCGATCATGTGGGGCGCCGCATAGTGGATCACAGAATAGACGCTCTTCAGATTTGCGCGCACCATTTCGTCCCACTCGGACTCGCTGAGCTTCTCGATCGGAATGTCCTCCGCGTTCCAGATGCCGGCGTTTGCGACAAGTATGTCCAGGTGGCCCAGGCGTTCGCGCGTGAACTCGACCAGCTTCCTGGCGTCGGCCATCTTCCCCAGGTCGGCTTTGAGCGATTCCACTCGCGTTCCGTTCTTGCGCGCTTCCTGCTCCACTGCAGTTGCTGCCTCGCGGCTGCGGTGGTAGTTGAACACCACGTCGGCGCCGGCACGCGCGAACAGTTTCACGGTCGCAGCTCCGATGCCTCGCGAACCGCCTGTTACGAGCGCCGCTTTGCCGGCCAGCGAAATCATGATTCCCCCAGAAAACAGTTGAGCTAGATGTTCAGAGCTGAAAGCAGGAAGAGTCTGATGAGCTTGCCCGGCTCTGCCAAAGCCTTATGATGCCACGGGAGACTTCCGCGCTGCCGCCACCAATTCGCCGAACAAGGCCCGCGTCAGCGGGTCCTCGGGCATTCGTTCGGGATGCCATTGAACGCCGGTCACGCAATTGGCGTCGCCGGTCCACTCGACTGCCTCGATCACTCCATCCGGCGCCGTCGCTACCACTCGGAGGCCGCGCCCCGGCTCGAGAATCGCCTGGTGATGCGAGCTGTTTACCTGCGCCGCGTCCGCTCCGGCCAACTGCGCGAGGCGCGTGTCCGGGTCGATCCGGACCGCATGTCGAAAGTCCTTGTCCTTCTGCTCGCTCGTTGGATGCGGTATGAAAGTCTTCACATCCGAGGATTCGTCGAAGGCCGAGATATGCTGAAAGAGCGAGCCGCCCAGATAGACGTTGAGGCTCTGAATGCCATAGCAAATCGCCAGCACGGGCTTCTGGGCGCCCAATGCGTGTTCGAGAAGCGCGAAATCCGTGCGCTCGCGGTCCTTATCTGCCTCCGCAGATTTTGGATGCCGCGAAGCGTGGAAGATAGCCGGATCGACATCCGCCGGACTGCCGGTGAGAACGACCGCATCGAGAGAACGCGCGAGGTTCGCGAGTTCGCTCGGGGGAAGCCCGAGTGACACCTCTACCGGTTCGCCACCGGCGCGGCGAACCGCATCCACGTAGCGGTCATACTTCATCCGTTCGCCGCTAAGTTCTTCTTTTCGTGTACGGTACGGGATACCAACGCGCGGCTTGAGCATTCGTTCGGCTGCCATCGAGTGCCCATCCTACCATTGCTGCGCAAGCCGGGCAACTTGCTACCTGTTGGCCCTCTGGGCGCGGAAATCCCTCCGGAGCAGCAATTCTGGAAGGATTCCCGGGATCAGAGTCCGGCGGTAAGCGTGATCATGCGCGACGGCATGCTCGATTTCATGGAAGGCGTCGCGGGCTTTCTTGGGGGATGCGTGGCGAGCCATTCGGCATAGTTCTGCTTCATCTGCTCGATATGGTGAGGCACATGGCGCTCCTGGATCTCGATCCAGCGTTCCAGGTCAATGGAGCCGACTCCCGCATCGTCCACCGTGTGCGACCATACCGGGTCGGGAAGCGTCACGATCAATTGGTACGTCATTTTCCGCAGGCGGCGGATGATTTCCAGGGCTTCGCGAGTGCTTTGATGAAAGTAACCGAGCGAGCCGGCCCACCGGGCCGCGTCAAAATCCAATCCGGGGCTTCCCGGTTCGGCGATGAAGCGGCGGCAGCGCACGTAAGAAGTCGCCTCGCTATCGGCGAGATGAAGAATAATTTCGTGGATGCTCCAGCGGTCCGTGGAAGGTTTATGGAGCCACATCTTCTTCGGGTACTGGCGGAGCGCCGCAGACAGCAAAGCGGGCGCGCGCCCGAACGATTCAAGCTTTTGCCTTCTCTCCTCTCGCGTCATTTCACAGCCTCCCGGGATGGTCCGCGCACATGTATTAGTTCTTTACCTTAGACGCAGCAAATCGCAGTTTCGCTGCCAACCATCGAATGAATAAACGACGAAATCCCTCGAAATGTTTCCATACTTGCAAATATTTTCAGGGAATGATTCGGCGCATATGAACCCGGGAAAAACATGGTCGCCGCTGGGACGGGTTCCGGAATGCGAACAGTCAAGGTGTGTCGTTCCAGCACCGGACAATATGCGATTCCGGACATTTATCCGAATTTACGAATTGGAACGCTACGGTTTGCGGAAGAAATCTACGAGGTCAAGGAACTCCGGACCGGCGCCGCCGTCGCATCCGCCGGCGAAATTTTATCCGGGTATCGCGCTGCCCAATACTTGTGCAGGTCCCCTACAAGATAAAGCGATCCCGTCGCAAAAACAGCATCGCCCGGTTGGGCCATTTCGAGCGCTCGCTCGAGCGCCTCGCCCGGGTCGCGAATACTAAGAGACTTCCTGGCAAGATGCGCGGTCATCTCCGCAAGCAGAGACACCGAAATCGCGCGTGGCTGCCGCGGTTCGGTCAGTATCACGGCTTCGGCGTGAGGGAACAGCAGCCCCGCAATTTCATCCACGGCTTTATCGCGCATCGCGCCGAAGACGAGCCAGATTCGCCTACCAGCGAAATTCTCGTCCCAGAATTTCACGAGCTCTCTCGCTCCGGCGGTGTTGTGCGTGCCGTCCACGTAAACGGCGGGATGCTCTGAAATGCGTTCGAGGCGGCCGGGCCATCGTGCCGCGGCAATTCCGCGCGCGATTGCATCGTCGCTGATATTGACACCGCGCTCAGCGAGAAGCCGCGCAGCCGCAGCCGCGGTGAGCGCGTTGCGCAGTTGGAAGCGCCCGGGAAGCGCCGGCGCCAGATAAATTTTCGCCTCCGAATCCGATGCGGATGCCACCGCTCGCGAGCAGCCATCCGAGACGCGCACGTCTTCCAGGCGCCAGCGGGTGTCCACTTCCACCAGCCTCGCGTTCATTTCCGCCGCGCGGCGCGCAATCACGGCGCGCGCTTCGGGCCGTTCCGCCGAACTGATCACCCACGCGCCCGGCTTGATGATTCCAGCTTTTTCCCCGGCGATCTCTTCGATCGAATGGCCGAGATAATTCTCGTGGTCGAAATCAATGGAGGTAATCACCGCCACTTCCGGCACGACGATATTCGTCGAATCGAGCCGCCCGCCAAGCCCCACTTCGTAAATCGCCAGCTCCACTTTCTTTTCCGCGAACGCGAGAAATGCCATCGCGGTGACGCATTCGAAGTACGTCGGATGTGCGGCGAGCGCTCCTGACGCGAGCAGCGATTCGATCGCTGCGTGGACGCGCGTCCACGCGGCCGCGAAATCGTCATCCGAAATATTCTCTCCGTTGGTGCGTATGCGCTCGTTGATGCGTTCCAGGTGCGGCGAAGTGTAAAGCCCGGTGCGCAATCCTGCCGCGCGCAGGATGGATTCGAGCATCGCGGCGGTGGAGCCTTTTCCGTTTGTTCCCGCAATGTGCACGCACGGCACGGCGCGATGCGGATTGCCCAGGGCCGCCGACAGCGTCGCAATGTTTTCGAGGCCGAATTTCTGCACGCGCGCGCCCGGTGCGCTGCTTAAGGCAGGCTGCCGCGGCGCCGCAAGTTCGCGGCCCAGCGCCAGCAACGCGCGGACGGATTCGTCGTAATTCATTTCAGTCGAGGAAAAAGCTGAGCGCCTGCGAAACGTACGGCTTCAATTCCTTGCGCGGGACGACGGCATCGAGGAAGCCGTGTTCGAGCAGAAATTCGGCGGTCTGAAAACCTTCGGGCAGCTTCTGGCGGATGGTCTGCTCGATGACGCGCGGCCCGGCAAAGCCAATCAGCGCGCCGGGTTCGGCGATATTCAGATCGCCGAGCATCGCGTAGCTGGCCGTGACGCCGCCCGTGGTGGGGTCCGTGAGAATCGAGATGAATGGCACGCGCGCTTCGTCGAGTTTCGCGAGCGCCGCCGCAACTTTCGCGAGCTGCATCAGGCTGACGGTGCCTTCCATCATGCGCGCGCCGCCCGAGCACGAAACGATCACCAGCGGCTGCTTCTGCGCAATCGATCGCTCGATGGCCCGCGCCACTTTTTCGCCAACCACCGCGCCCATCGAGCCGCCGATGAACCGGAACTCCATCGAGCAGCAAATCACCGGCCGGCCGTTCAGTTGTCCTTCGGCGGTCAGAATCGCGTCCTTCATTCCCAGCTTGTGCTGTGCATCCTGGAGCCGCTGCGCGTATGGCTTCGTGTCCGAAAAATGCAGCGGATCGCTCGAAGCAAGGTCCGCATCCAGTTCGGTCCAGGTCTCGTTGTCGAGCAGCAATTCGAGACGCCGCCGGGCGCCCAGGCGAAAATGATGCTCGCACTTGGGGCACGTCTCCCAGTTTGCTTCGAGATCTTTTTTCCACACGATCGCGCGGCAGGCGCTGCACTTCGTCCACAGCCCCTCGGTGCGCACGCGCCGCTCTTCGACGGGCGTCGGATTCTCGATCGGTCTTTTTTCGCGTTTGAACCAGGACATAGTCAGCGGCCTAATAGTCGATTCCTCGCTGCGCGAGGATTCCTTTCGTATACGGATGCTTCACTTCGCGCATCTCGGTGACCAGATCGGCGGCCTCCACCAGCTTCGGGTGCGCGTTGCGTCCCGTGCAGATCACGTGAACGCGCTCGGGCCGTTTCTGGAGCGCATCCACCACGCGCTCCGCACCCAGCATCTTGTAGCTGATCACGTAATTGATTTCGTCGAGCACCACCAGATCGTATTGTTCGCTGTAAATCTGCTCGCGGCCGTATTCCCAGGCCTGCTCGCATAGCCGCACATCTTCCGGGTCCGTTTCCGCGCCGCCCATTTTCACGAAGCCTCGCCCCATCGGCCGGATTTCAAATTTGTCGTCGCCCAGCATTTTCGCGGCGTCGAGCTCGCCGTAGTGCCACGAGCCTTTGATGAACTGCACCATCAGCACGCGCAGACCCTGTCCCACGGCGCGGAAGCCGGTGCCCAGCGCGCAAGTCGTCTTGCCCTTGCCCGGCCCTGTGTAAACAATGAGGAGTCCCTTTCCTTCCGGCATTCGGCGGCGCCCACGCGGCGATTCACAATAGTGGCCGCACCCCGCGGAAACGTCAAGTCACCCGCCCGGTGGTCTCAGCGGCACCGGGTCAGATCTCCGATGATCCGACTTACCGGGAGTTGAGAATCATTCCCTGCTAGGATTGTGGCGACGAGGTCCAAATGCCTAAGCTAAAACGAGCCATAGCTGGGCTGGCAGGTGTCCCGCTACTTCTGGTAACGGTTTGGGAAGCGTACTTTCAAGAGTGTTGGCTTCTATGCAGAGCACTATACGATTCCGATGGAGAAATTCGAGTTCGCACCCCTCTCCGCTGGCAGGACATTGTGTTCCAAGCGGCCTTTTGGCCAGTCGCGATTGTGCTTACCTATATCTCGTACCGGCTCTTGAAATCTGCTTTTCGGCGTGCAGCGTCCTGCATCTGAGTATTAGCCGCGACGTGATGTGTTCCAATGCCGGCTCGTTCGTGACAAGGGTACCAGGGTCGAGTCAATTCGGGCTGGAGATTTTCCAACATCTTCACACACTCCGGCTTCGTTCAAAACCATTTTGCTCACGAGACGGCTTAGTTTCGAGCCCACAGGAGAGTTGCAGATGATCTGATTTCTTCGATCTCAGGCTTGACCCTCGCTGGCCACAGACTGCGCACTGGTGAACCCATTTGCGCATATACGGAGCGCCCCTCGAAGAATGCTTCCAAATCTCTGTCGTTCGTCATCGACGGATTTTAACACCGTGTCAGTTTCAAATGGTCGAAGCCCGCCGGCTTTCCGTGGGCCGGCAGCTGTTGGTCGTCAGAACAAACTACTCAACTCCCGGATTAACGCGCAAACCGGACAACTGCCCGCTACCGCTAAGCCGTGGGCTTGTTCTGAGCTATACTTTGCGCAAATCTGAAGACCTGAGGAGGCAAGATGAGGAAGATGTTCGCGTTTTTGGCAATCATGATGAGCTTGGCGATTCTCGCTCCCGCCGGTCGCGCGCAGCAGGACAAGAGCAAGCGCCCCAGCCCGCCCGCCGCGGCGGATTGCAAGTTTCACGACGGCAAGACGGTTCACGTGGACTATTCGAGTCCCCGCATGAAGGGCCGCAAGATTTTCGGCGATCTCGTCCCGTACGGAAAAGTCTGGCGCGCGGGAGCGAATGAGGCCACCACGTTTGTGACAGATACGAACCTGACCGTCGGCGGCAAAGACGTGCCTGCCGGCAGCTACACGCTCTTCACGGTTCCGGCGCAGGACAAGTGGACTCTCGTCATCAGCAAGAAAACCGGCGAGTGGGGCGAGCCCTATCCCGGCGAAGCGGATCGATTTTGCGCGCGTGGACATGAAAGCGTCGCAGCTTCCTTCGCCCGTCGAGAATTTCACGATTTCCTTCGACCGCGACGGCGGGTCGTGCACGCTGCGCCTCGATTGGGAAACGACGCGCGCTTCCATCGCCGTCGCTGAAAAGAAGTAGCTCGCGATTCTAGGAAAGTTGAAGACTACGGCGAATTGTTTCTGCCACAGCCGCGACGCGCTCGCGCGCGGCAGCTGACATTTCTTTGGCCGCGTTTCGCTCGCGAAGAACTAGCCAGATGCCGGGGCGGTGAACATTCTTGTCGTGGCAGATCGCGCCGGTGAGCTGCGCGATTTCGAGCGCCGCTTCCCGCGAGCTCGCGGTCGAGAATGCTGCGGACCTCGTCGAGCAAGTCCTTGAATCCCTGCGACGCCAGCATCGGGTCCACGTCGCGCGGCACCGGCGCTTCCAATTCGTCGAGATCGTAATCCGGCAGCGGCTGCGTGATCATCAGCTCGACCGAAGCCGTCGGCGCGCCTGCATCGTGTGAAATCCTGATCGCCATTGTTTCGATATTCTCGCAGAAATTCCCGTCAGGCTCCCCTATTTCGGGTAGGGGTGGCCGGCCAGGATCGCGAAAGCTCGGTAAATCTGCTCGGCCAGGACGACGCGCGCGAATTCGTGCGGCATCGTGAGCGTCGAGAGCGAGATTTTCTGCTTCGCACTCGCGCGCAGCTCGTCGGGAAAGCCTTCCGCATCGCCGCAGAGAAAGACCAGCTCGCGCGCGCCGCGGTCGCGCAGATCGCCGAGCCAGCGCGCGAATTGCTGCGACGTGAATTGTTTTCCGGCAGCGTCGAGCAGCACGACGGTGTGCGCTCGGCTCGATTTTCATCTTGCGCATGGCAGCGGGCGTCGCTTCGCGCAGTTCGTGGACTTCGATTTCAGCGTAGTGGCGAATGCGCGCCACATAATCATCCACCAGCGCGCGCGTTTCCGCGCGGCGCGTTTTCCCGAGCATGACGAGGCGGATTTTCATTGCCTTGGGCTAGCGAGCAGCGAACGGAGCCGTCAGAGCAATCCGTACTTCTTGCGCTTCTCGAGTAGCGTCTTGCGGCTGATGCCGAGAATTTCCGCGGCGCGGCCGATCTTGAAGCGCGTGCCATCGAGCGTCGCTATGATTGCTTCGCGCTCGAGGTCTTCGAGCGAACGCAGCGGGCCGCCGGGCCGTGCCCGTCGCCGGTGGCGCGGAGAATCGCGGGAAAATCCTCGGGGCGCAGAATCGGCTCCTTCGCAAACACGAGCGCATGCTCCACGGCGTTTTTCAGCTCGCGCGCATTTCCCGGCCACGCATACGAATCGAGCAGGCGCAGCGCTGCCGGATCGAACACCGCGTCCGGACGGCCATGCACGGGAGCGAGCCGCGCGAGAAAGTGCGCGGCCAGCGGAGCAATATCGCCGCGGCGCTCGCGCAACGGCGGCACGAAGATGCCCAGCACGTTCAGGCGGAAGAAAAGGTCTTCGCGAAAGCGGCCTGCGGCGACGGCTTTCGTGAGGTCCGTGTTTGTCAGCGCCATCAATCGCGCGTCCATGCGCAGAGTCTCGGTGCCGCCCAGTCGCTCGAACGTGCGCTCTTCGAGCACGCGCAGCAGTTTCGCCTGCATCGCCGGGGCGAGCGCCGCAACTTCGTCGAGGACGATCGTGCCGTCCCCGCCCAGCTCCAGGCGTCCCGGCTTGCGCGCGTCCGCGCCGGTAAATGCCCCGCGCTCGTGGCCGAAAAGTTCCGATTCGACGAGTTCCGCGGGCAGGCTTGCGCAATCGATTTTCAGGAACGGCGCGTCGTGCCGCGGACCGCGCTCGTGAATCCACCGCGCGAGCTGGTCTTTGCCCGTGCCGCTTTCGCCGGTGATAAGAATCGTTGTGGTCGTGTCGCGAGTTTTTCCGCGATTTCGAGAACGCGCACCGAAGCCGCATCGGTGGCGATCCACGGAACGTTGGTCATAGGGAAAAGCTCATGGCGATTGAATTCGCGGCGCCTGGATTCATGGCACGGTGTCGGTGTTCGAATCGCGGGATGATTCGGGAGGCCGCATCGGCGGCGGGAAATTCACGCGCTCGGCCGTGCGCCACAACCGTTCCAAATCGTAGTATTCGCGCGCCCGCTCGCTGAAGATGTGCACGACGAAATAGCCGTAGTCGAGCAGAACCCACTCCGCTTCGCCCTTTCCTTCGCGATGTGCCAGGCGAATGCCGTGGCGTGCGAGGCGCTCTTCAATCGCTTCGGCAATCGCCCGGATTTGCGGCGAGCTGTGTCCGGAACAAAGCAGGAAATATTCCGCGAACGCTCCCACGGCGGAAAGATTCAGCACCGTGACATCCACGGCTTGTTTGTCCTGGGCCGCTTCGATCGCCCAATAGATTTCCTGGCGAAGAGAGAGAGTCACCGGTACAAGGCCTGTCCCTGAATGTATTCCTCCACGCGCGCGGGCACAAGCCCGTGGATGGTTTGATGGCGTTCGAGCCGGTGCCGTACCTCGGTGGAGGAGACGTGGCTCGAAACCGTGGTCAGCAAATGCACGGCGGACTTGCGCAGCAGGATCTTATCCGCGTCGTGCGAAGGCGTGCGGCCAAGTTTTTCCGGCGGAATCACCAGCCGGAGCGCGTCGAGGCGAAAGCCGGGACGGCTCGCGATGATGAAGTCGCACGCGTCCATCAGCGCTTCGTAGTTTTTCCATGTGGGAATCTCGAGAAACTGGTCGGCGCCGAGAATAAAAAAACAGATGATCGTCGGGATGTTCGCGGTGGAAGCGGCGAACCGTATCGATGGTGTAAAAAGTGTGGGGTGTCGCGCCGTCGAGCGAGGTTTCGGCGAGAGAGGGAATAAAACCCGGATGCTCGGCGCATGCAAGCGACACCATCGCGTAACGATGCACGAAAGGAGTGAGCGCCGGCTTCGTCTTGTGGGGCGGCCGCGAGGACGGGATGAAGTAAATCGCGTCGAGATGAAATCGCTTCTGCGCCGCCTGGGCCACCGCGATATGCCCCGCATGCACGGGATCAAACGTGCCGCCGAAAAGCGCCACCTGGCGCCGGTGCGCGTGCTCGTGAGCGTGCGGCCTGTGCGTGTGCGTCGCGTGCGAGGTCAACGCTCCTCCGGGTGGGGCGCAACCGCATGATTCCCGGCATGGGGCGCGGCGCGCTCTTCATCCGGGTTCGACGTATCAACCGGCACATTCGGTTTCGGAAGGCGGTCGAGCGCGTCGGCCATGGCGCGCACCAGCGGGACGATTCCTTCTCCGCTTGCGGACGAGATCGCATGAAACTCGAGGCCGCGCTTGGCGCTGTACGCACGCAATTCCTCGAGGTGCTCGCGGTTCACGGTGGCGTCGAGCTTCGTTGCGACGACAATCATCGGCTTTTCGGCGAGCGCGGGACTGAATGCGGCGAGCTCGTGTTCGATAATTTCAAAGTCGCGCACGGGATCGCGGTCGTTCGCATCGCTCGTATCCACCAGATGCGCGATCAAGCGAGTGCGTTCGACGTGTTTCAGGAATCGCACGCCGAGTCCCGCGCCTTCATGCGCGCCTTCGATCAAGCCCGGAAGATCGGCGACCACGAAAATGCGGCCGGTGCCCGGCGCGGCATCCGGATCGGCCGATATACGACGCCCAAATGTGGTTCGAGTGTGGTGAAAGGGTACGCTGCAATCTTCGGACGCGCCGCCGAGATGCGCGAGATCAACGTGGATTTTCCGGCATTCGGAAAACCAACAAGGCCCACGTCCGCGAGCAGCTTCAGTTCCAGGCGCAGGTGGCGCTCTTCGCCCGGACGCCCGTCTTCGTGTTCGCGCGGCGCCTGATGCCACGGCCTTACGAAATGCGGATTTCCGTTTCCGCGTCCGCCGCGCCCGCCGCGCACGGCGCGAAATCGCTGCCCCGCTTCCGTGAAATCAAAAAGTTTCTCGCCGCTATCGGCGTCGAAGACGATGGTGCCGATCGGCACGGCCAGAACCATTTCGTTGCCGGAGCGTCCATGGCAATTCGAGCCTTCGCCGTGGCGGCCGCGGTCGGCTTTGAATTCTCGGTTGTAGCGGTAACGCAGAAGCGTGTTGTCGTGGATGTTCGATTCAAGGTAAATGTCGGCACCGTGGCCGCCGTCGCCGCCGGAAGGGCCGCCGCGCGGGACGTACTTCTCCCTGCGGAATGCGACGCAACCGTTGCCGCCGTCGCCGCCCTTCACCGAAATTTTCGCTTCGTCAACAAACACAGGTCGCCCGTCGAGAGATGGCTAGAAAAGAGCATACGCCATGGATCAGAGGAAAAACAAAGAGAGCCGCCGGCGCGCGGGGATGCGCCCTGCAAATCGGAACGTCAGTCGGCGGCCGGCGCAGCGGTCTTCTTTTTAGCAGAAGCCGCGGCTTCTTCCACCGTAAGGACGTTGATGAAGCGTCCATGGCCGCCTTTATCTTCAAAACGCACGACGCCGTCAATGCAGGCAAAAAGGCTGTCGTCCTTGGCGCGGCCCACGTTTCTGCCGGCTTTGTAGCGCGTGCCGCGCTGGCGGATCAAAATGCTGCCGCTGGTGACCACCTGGCCGCCGAATCTCTTGATGCCAAGCCGCTGTCCGTGCGAGTCGCGTCCGTTTACGGATGACCCGCCGCCTTTCTTATGTGCCATGACGACCTCTAGGAGAGTTGGATATCGCTGACTTCGACGGCCGTGTAATTCTGGCGATGGCCGCGCTGAATTTTGTATTGCCCGCCGGTCTTATACTTCAGCACCTGGACTTTGGGGCTGCGTCCGTGGCGCACGATTTTCCCGGTCACTTTGACTTTGGCGGCGTCGTCGCCGGACAGAATCTTTTTTTCGTCGGTGCGCACGGTGAGGACGTCAAACGTCACCTTCCCGCCCACCTTGCCATCGAGCCGCTCGACCTGGATGGTCTTGCCGGGCTCGGCGCGATACTGCTTTCCCCCACTGCGAATCACGGCGTACATGCTGCCTCCTGAAGCTAACGACAAACGTTGATTATACGGGCGATGGCATGATGGCGTCAACGCAGACATCGAAGAGGTGCGCCAGCGGCGCGGTTCGAGAGCGAGGCGCGCAGCGAGCGGGTTTGCGGGGCACCTCCGGGTACTCGAAGGCGTCTGATCCGCAAAAGACCCTATTTTAGGGACGATTAGAAAGAGTGTTGCCATTGATGCGCAAGGGTTTATGCGTCTGCCTCAGTGAACGCGCCATCGAGGGGCACACGGCCTTCACTTCTGTTTCACTACTATAGGAACACCATCGACAGGGGTTGCGAAGTATTGGTACTTCTGGTCGTCCGTCAGTGTCACTAGAAGCGTACCGCTGCTCCAGTCGATGGACGGCTCAGGTTTGGGGTAGTTCACCGGCACATTCATAACTAAATCGCCTCGACGATCCTTCTGTGCTGGCCCTTTCAACCGCACTGCGTAGACCGCTTCGTCCACGAAGGCGGATGCACTGTAAACTTCCATCTGAACTACCGCCGTCCACTTTCCGTTCGGACTACTCTTCGTCTCGCGAACTTGTATCTCCGTCTGATTGCGACCCCAGACGAAATAGGTCGCAAGCCCTGCCACGAGCGCCAGCAAAGCGAGAGATGTCAGGATGACTTTATTCCTCTTCTTCATCGAATACACTCCTATGGAACCGGCCGGTGGCCGACCTTTCGTTCATAGTCTTTTCACGATTGATGTCAGGGCGCAGGCGGAGAATATCACACCATTAGTTACCGACTGAGTTCATCGACCCGCGCGGGTGCCCGGCGGGTGGCGCACCCTTTCACTCTCGAATTGTTTCTTACCCTCGATATTAGGGCGCAGACGGAGAATACCACACCGTTCGTTAGCGAGTCAGTTCATCGACCCGCGTGGGTGCCCGACCCTTCCGGGGTTGAAGGGTCGGACGGTGTATCCATTCCGGGTTAGGCGAACATTGATTTGGTTTCCCGGTCGAGTAGAAACCGTAGCTGCTCCAGAGCCAGTCCTTCGGGTGGGCCACGAGCCCTCGGTTGACGGGATTGAAGTGCATGTAGTTCAGCTTCTCGTTCCGCTTCTTGCTGCTCCAAACATTGAAATCGTAGAAGCGCCGCTGCCAGAAACTGCGATAACGAAGAAGGGGAGAGTCTTCCCATAAGCGCAATTGTCCTGGCACAACGCGTTTGCGGCGCCGCATGGCGCGGGAAACACGCTGCTTCAGCACCTGCATGACTGTCGTGGGAGTGCCAACCCGCGGCTCGCTGATCAGGAGATGAATGTGCTCGGGCATGACGACGTATCCGAAAAGAGCGAAATCGTACCGTTCGCGGACTTCGTTCAAGATTTTCAGGAAGAGATTGCGCGCTCGAGGGGTGCGCAAGAACGGGAGGCGGCGATAACAACTGAACGTAATGAAATGCAGGTGGCCGAGGCCGTAGAGGCGTTCGAGGTGGCGCTTCATTCGAGAGAACCCCGCCGACCCTTGAAAACCAAAGGGTCGGGCACCCAGCGGGTTACGTGAACTTAGTTGGTAACTGCTGGTGTGGTATTATGCGCCTGCGCCGTGATGTTACGACATGTTACGAAAAGATGGGTGGAAGGGTGCGCCACCCGCCGATGGCACCGACCAGACTCGGCGGTGGCTGGCGAGTGGGCGATCGATCAGCAGGGGCAGGAAGAACAGATACGGGCCGACCTAATAGCAGCGGTTAAGAAGATTTTTGACTCTCCGATCGGCACGGTTCCCGCTCTGTCCCCGGAGATGCGAAAGCGCATCGCTTACCTCGCCGAGGTTGTCGCCTTGGGAAGGGCTCACGTCTTCCGGAACAACTATGGCAACAGGGAGATCGAGGAGGTCCCGGAGCCCGAGGCCAACACGCGCCTCTCGAAGGGTCTCGCTGCCGTTGCAAAAGGAGTTGCCTCACTCAGCCGTCGCGGCGAGGTAGCGGAGCAAGACCTTCAGGACGCCATGCGAGTAGGACTAGATTGTTTGCCGGATAACCGAAGAGGTTTGGTTCTTGCTGCAATCAAGGGGCACGATTTGGCGTCCGTACCGCTCGCCCGCACCGTTCGCGAGCGCGAGACTGAGGAACTTGAGGCCCTCGGCATCCTTGGCGAGGGCGACCGCCAGGGAAAACTCACCGCGCGCGTGCGGGAGTTGCTGACAGTTGCAGCGTTGAAGCTGGAATAGGCTGGACTTCTTGCCCCGAAGTGTTCGGGATGGCCCCGCTCGATGTCCCGATGTGTACACCCTGAGTGTATGAGTCTCCGAGATGGTGAAATTTCACCAACATAGGGGAAAGGGGAACACATTGGGACAGTCAGAGGTATGCGCGAGGAGGCCACGAAACCCCATCGCACCCTTCTGAGAAACGAAGCGCGGCACCCGCAAAATTTTATCCGTGGGGAGGATGGCCCACCCGCCCACCCGCCGTGAGTTCTGTTCAGTCGCGCGCGGCTTGCGTATCTTTGCTGTCATCTCTTAGTGGGCCCCATTCCTGGAGCGCAGTGTACAGTTCTTCCAACGCCTCCGCCGACTTAGCTCTACATAGCAGCCTGTTGCTGGTTCGGAATTCAAGAAAGTAACCGCCCGAACTGGGAACAAAGTAAGCACCCCATCCGTAGGCCATGACTTGAATGAGGAACGCGTGCAGGTCTACAAACTCGTCATGTCTGAAAAGCTGCGCAGGCGCGATTTCCAAGGAGCGTAGGTCGCCATGTGCCCGCCGCATGGCCTCGACGATTCTCCACCCCGGGCGCACCAATTCAGACACTCCAATCTCCCATTGCTGGAGCCAAACCAGGCCCCCCTCGAAAAGAGAGGGGTGGGAAAGCATCAGAAGGTCATGGACTAAGGTCGCAATCCTTCGGTGTTCCGGGGGAACTTTGATCATGAAGCCCGGTTCATTCTCGCTCTGGTAGTAGAGAATGTCCTCGTTTGTCACTCTGAGTGACGTAGCATCCTGCGCGCACCAGCTACGTGCTTCTTTGGCGGTTATGGCTTGCATCCTAACTCCTCAAAATGCTGCGGCAGCTTCGGCAGCGATCGCCACGATGCGCAGAACGCGGTATACGCGGTACGCGAGGGCTGCGGTACCCACGGCGGTCGCCGCTATTGCCACGTTCCGCATGTTAATACGATTTCCCCATCTGTCATAATGCTCCCGCGACCCTCCATTTGCCGGTTCGTGAGACCACCAACCGTCTCTTGGGTCCCACCATGCCGACGGCTGTCTTTCTCCGTCTATCGGCCTCGCGGGCTTCCAACGGGGACCATACTGCTGGTCTTGGGTGCCTGGGACTTGCTCCCATTTGTTTGGCTTGCCATCTTTGCCCGGAGGGAGAGGAATGGGCGGTGAACCAGAGGGAGGGGGCTTGAGACCGCCGCTTTGCGGAGTCCCGCCTCCGCAGCCATACTGTGCGCATCGTTGCTCCACTTTTTCCTTTTCCTTTTGCTTACGCTCCTCTTCCTTTTCGTAGTACTCAGCAGCGGATTTGTTTACGCCGGCGAAGTTGGCACTGAGATCAGTCTGGTGGGTCGTCCAGGAGTCCTGCTGTAGTTCTTCATCTACTTGCTCAGTTACGGCCGCTTCACCCTGCGATCCGAAATGGCCGTCGAGGTCGGCGAAGGTTTCAGGGTTGTCGCTGACCATGGCGTAGAGGTTGAGGGTCTGCGGATTAGTGAGGTTGGCGTAGGGGACGGGCGCGGGGATGGCAGACCAGTCCGCTGAGAGCCAGCGGCCGAGGCGCGAATTGTAGTAGCGAGCGCCGAAATCGTCGTTGCCGGTTTCGGTGTCGCGCTCCTTGCCCTCGAACTTATAGTTCTGCGCGCAGGTGTTGGTGACGACGCGCTCGCCGCCGTAAGGGTAGAAATCGGCGTCGTAGCAAAGCGTGCCGGTGGAGGTTGTGATGGCGCGGGAGGTGCCGAGGAAATCTTCGGCGTAATAGTAGATGGTGCCGCTGCTGACAACGCGATGCGCTACGCGTTTTCCGCCGAAGAAAACGTATTCGTCGGTGAAGTTGCCGCTTGAGTCGGATTCGTCGAGGATTTCCGTTCCTGCGCCGTACCAGTAGATTTTCCCGTTCGATTTCTGGACGCGGTTGCCGTCGCCGTCGTACGTGTAATTGACGGAGGCGGCGGACTTGATCTCGCTCTCGGCGTTGAATCCGTAGGCGTTCGTGCCGTCTCCCGTCATGTTTCCCGCAGCGTCGTAAGTGAATCCTGTGGCAGTGAGCTGATTGTTCGCAGTTGCCCCGACGCTCAGGCTTTCCTGCGTGCATCCTGTATAGCCGCTCACGGCTCCTATCGCGGTGAGATTCGACCATTGGTCTATGGTGTAAGTCTCTCCCCAGCAGTTTGACCCGGACGTGGAGCTGGTCTTTGCCGTTGCGATGCGGTTGAGCGAATCGTACGAGAGACTCTGGCTGCGAGTGGTGTCACGGTTATTCGTGATTCCCATCACGTTGCCGTTGTTGTGGCTGCTGGTGTCGAGGAAATTATACGTCAGGTCCATCGCAGTCCCCGCCGTAGAAGAAGCTTTGAATTCGTTGGGTTGGAGGCGCGTGTTGTACGTATCACTGAGCGTGATGCCGCCGAAGCTCGATGTTTGCCCCAGGACCAGACCGCTCAGCGCTCCTTGCGGAGCATAGCAGGCGGCCTGGTTCGACTGGGCGTTGTTGCACCAGCCACCTACAACGAAACCGGCACCGTTCGCCGTGGAGACAGTGCTGCCGTTGAGCGCTATATATGCCGAGTGTACGTTCGAGTCAAATGAATATCGTAAGAATATGCAGGGGCAAGGCGGCGCGCGAACTGTCACGGGTCGGACGGTGTCAACGGATGGCGGAGGGCTGGCTATTGCTGGGCGGGCTTGCGCGCAGCGGGAGAGGGGGCGTGGGTGCCGATGCTGATTTCCATGGCGGTGTCGCGGGGGAAGACGACGTCGCGGCCGCGGGCGATGAAGTGGACGTAGATCGAACGGCCGGCGCCGAACGCTCCCATGGCCATGCCGAACGGCTGGGAATGAATGGAGAGTCCGAGCGCGATGCCGATCAGCTTGTAACCGCCCGCGCCTCCGGCGGCACGTTCGGGCGCGTCGCCGAGCGTATCGCCGCCGATCCCGAACGACAAAGCGGCGAGCGCAGAGACAATTCCCGTGGTGATGTAGCGCGAGTTGGGAACAGCGGCCTGCGCGCCACCCTCGGAATCGAGCCGCAGATTTTCGGCTTTGCCGGCCTCAATGCCCGCAAGAATCGCGTCCACGCGCTGGTCAAGCCCCATGGGAAGAACCAGATTGTGAAACACGAAGCGAAGCTGCCCGCTGCGGCTCATAGAGCGGGCCGGCTCGACCTGAACGATGGAACCCTTCAAGAGGCTTCCTTGAGGAATGATGAGACGCCCGGCGTCAAACAGAGGCTGAGTGACCATGGCCTCCACGTCCTCGCCTTTTTTCGTGGTGGCGGAGCTGAGCGGGGTGAGCAGGCGCGCGTGCACGGTGCTGCCGTCGGGGGGCGGTGAAGAGAGCGCCACGGCAATCTCAGGAGTGAGCGGCTCGCTGCCGAAATCGAGCGGTTCGAGAAGCTCCGCGAAATAGACGGTCCCCGCATCAATATATTGCGGGTGAAAGGGAAGCTGGGCCACGGCGAACTTCTCGAAGCGGTGCATCTTGCCGGGTTTGTGTACCTGCTGCATGGCTTCGTTCCATTCGCGCCGGGCTTCCTCTTTCGCTTCCTTCGTTTTTTCGGCAGCGGCGTCGTGAAGGGTCTTCTTTTCTTCCGACGCGGTAACGAACCGAATCACCTGGCCGGAGCCGGGGATGACCGACGTGCGCACCGGGAGGCGCTTGCCGCCGGGCAAAATCATTTGGTCGAAGGCGACATCTATTTTGCGGCTCGGCGTGAAATCCGCGTCGAGCGCGGCGGCCGTGCGCTTTCCGCGAGAAACGTCCTGGATTTTCGTGATCGTGCCGGTCACTTCCGCGCCGACGGGGATGACGAGCTTGTCGAACGCGTAGACAGGCTCCGCGACGCGGGCATGAATGGGCTGGCCCACTTTTCGCAGGCGGACTTCTTGATCGAGCACCACCTCCACCGGCGTGCCCTTTGGCACGGTTAGAGAGATGGAATCGGATTTCGACGAAGAGGGAGCCGCGGGGTTGGCGGCGTCCGGAGCAGAAGGATTCGCGGGAGGCGGCTGAACGTCCTGAGCCTGCGCGACCGCGGCGCACGCAAAGATCAAGAGGACAATCCACGCGGAGCGCGCCACGCGAGGGATGTAAACTCGCGAACGCACATCCCCGCGGCTTTGGTTGGAGGCGAGACTTTGGTTGAAGAAGAAAAGACCGGCAACTTCCATCAGCGAACTCCAGAAGCGCTCTCGGGCCATTTTACAGGCAGATGCGGCGCGCGGCGAGCGCGTTGTGTGTGGGGCGTGTGCCGGGGCAACCGCAAACGCATTCCGCGGTTCGCGCGATTTGCGCGTAGCCGTCGCGGGCCGGAATGGCTACAATACGCGCCAATTTGGCCGGTGCGGTTGCGCACGACCGGCACACCGCGATGACGGAGGACCAGAGTGTCCAATTTGTTTGCGACAAAACCCCTGGATACGCTGCTGCACGAAGCGGGAGAGACGGGCGAGCATTCGCTGAAGCGCGTGCTCGGCCCGGTGAATCTGGTTACGCTCGGAATCGGAGCGATCATCGGCGCCGGGATTTTCGTGCTCACGGGAACGGTGGCGGCAAACTTCACGGGCCCGGCGATTGTTCTTTCGTTCACGCTGGCGGGAGTGGGATGCGTATTCGCGGGACTTTGCTACGCGGAATTTGCTTCGCTGATTCCGATCGCCGGGTCGGCATACACATATGGATATGCGACGCTGGGCGAAATCTTCGCGTGGATCATCGGCTGGGACTTGATCATCGAATATGCGTTTGGCGCAGCGACGGTAGCCTCCGGATGGAGCGGCAACCTGGTGGCATTGTTCCAAAGCTTTAACATTCAGATTCCTCCGCAGTTTACGGCTCCGCCTGGAACGGACCTGGTTTTTTATCAGGGCCGATGGGCCGCGCTTATTGCCATCCAGCCGGTTCTCGACCTCGCGGGCGTCAGCGCGGCATCGCTCGCGCATGCGCACGGGCTGCTGGACCTGCCGGCATATTTCGTGATCGCGCTGATCACGGCGATTCTCGTGGTGGGGGTGCGCGAATCGGCGAACTTCAATTCCGCCATCGTGTTCGTAAAAGTGGGCACGGTGCTTACGTTCATCGCGGTGGTCACCGGATTTCTGCTGCGCCATCCGGAAATCTCCGCCGCAAACTGGCATCCCTTTATTCCGCCGAACCTCGGGAGTTTCGGGCAATTCGGCTGGTCGGGAGTGGCGAGGGGCGCCGGCGTGATTTTCTTCGCGTACATCGGCTTCGACGCGGTTTCAACGGCGGCGCAGGAGGCGCGGAACCCGCAGCGCGACATGCCCATCGGCATTCTGGGCTCACTCGTAATCTGCACGATTCTCTATATCGCGCTGGGCGCCGCGCTGACTGGCGTGGTGAACTACACGCAGCTCAACACCGCCGCGCCCGTGGCGCTCGGAATCCAGGCGACGGGAGTTCGCTGGGGCAGCGTGGTGGTGATGCTCGGGACATTCGCGGGGCTTACGACCACCATGCTGGTGATGCTGATGGGCCAATCGCGCGTTTTTTATTCGATGTCGCGCGACGGCCTGCTGCCGGAATGGGCGGGGCGCATCCATCCAAGATTCCGCACGCCGTGGATTTCGTCCATTGTAGTGGGATTCTGCGTGGCGCTCTTCGCGAGCGTGCTTCCCATTCAGGTGCTGAGCCAGCTCACTTCGATTGGGACGCTACTCGCGTTTGTGATCGTGTGCGCGGGAGTCTGGGTGCTGCGGGTGCGGCGGCCTGATTTACCGCGGCCGTTCAAGGCTCCCCTGGTTCCGCTGGTGCCGATTCTCGGGATGGGGATTTCGTTCCTGCTGATGGCGAGCCTTCCGTTGAGCACGTGGCTGCGGCTGATCGTCTGGCTGATCATCGGAATGGTGATTTATTTCACGTACGGGCGGAAGCACAGCCGCCTGGGGCGCACGAAGTAGCTAGAGCCCGTCTTTACACCGTTGAACTGCTCGGTTTCCGCCGTAAGAAGTGGGAGTCAATTCTCCTCCGGACCACGCATATTGAATGTCCTTGACATTACTCCATAATATAGAGTACTCTAACACCGTGAAAAACCCCGGGGGTTCTTAGGTTTTGGTTTCGGCGCAACGGTGCCAAGGAGTCGCCAATGAAAACCGCATTTCCCAACTTCAATCTTTCGCCCTTTCTTTCCACAGCGTTGCTCGCGGCAGCATTCATCTCGATCAGTCTCTCGCTTGCAGCACAGCAGCCCGCCTCGAACAGCGCCGACGTGCAGCGTGAGGCCATGCGCAAGCTTTCGTTTCTGGCGGGTCACTGGTCGGGGCCTGCCAACATCGTTCGCGGACCGGGCGAAGCGCTGCATCTCACGCAGACGGAAGATGTCGACTACAAGCTTGACGGCCTCGTCCTGCTCATCGAGGGCAAGGGCACCGGCGCCGACGGCAAAGTACAGTTCAGCGCCCTGGCCACGATTGCGTACGACGACGCCTCCCATACCTATCGCTTCCGCGCCTACCATGACGGGCACTACCTCGACACCGAGCTTTCGGTGCCCGCGAACGGCTTTTCGTGGAGCTTTACGGCCGGGCCAGCGCACATTGTGAACACCATGCACCTGACCAGCAAAGGCGAGTGGGAAGAGGTCAGCGAGGCGACCGTTGGCAGCAATCCTCCGCATCGCAGCGTGGACATGCTGCTTCAACATCAGCCGTGAAGCGACGAATCGTCACAATTTGAACTTCGTCAGAGGAGAACTGCCATGCAGGACCACATCAACGAGCAGGAATTGAAGGACAGGCTGAACCTCATCGAGAGCATGATCGCCGAGGGGCGCCGGACCACAGAGAGCTGGGGATGGACCTTCGTTCTGTGGGGAGTCGCTTACTATCTCGCTATCGGCTGGTCCGCGTGGGGGCATAGCGTGTGGGCTTGGCCGGCCACTATGTTGATCGCGCTCATTGTTACCGTTGTGGTTGCTTCCTTGAATGCCGGCAACCATCCGGGGACCACGCTGGGCCGGGCAATCGGTTCCATCTGGATTGCCCTGGGAATTTCGATGTTTCTGCTGTTTCTAGCCCTCGGCGCGAGCGGAAGACTGACGGATCAGCATCTCTTTGCGGCCGTGATATCGGCCATACTTGGCATGGCCAACGGAGCCGCAGCCCTGATTCTTCGCTGGAAGGTGCAGTTTGCGTGCGCGGTGGTGTGGTGGGCGGCGGCGGTGGCGGCGTGCTTTGGCACCGATACGCAGAGCACCATCGTGTTTCTGGCCGCCATCTTCCTCTGCCAGATCGTGTTCGGCATCTACTGCGCGATGGCCGAAGCGCAGAAGCGCAAACGGCGCGGTCCAATCCATGCCTGATTTGCCCGAGCTCAATCCCGTGGTTCACGGCAGGCTGCGCCTGGCTCTGCTATCGCTGCTCAGCGGCGTGGAAGAAGCGGAGTTTACATGGCTCCGCGCCAAGTCGGAGGCCACAGACGGCAACCTGGGCGCGCAACTGCTGAAGCTCGAAGAAGCCGGGTACGTGGCGGTCGAAAAGAAGTTCGTGTCGCGCAAGCCGCAAACCCTCTATCGCATCACCGAAGCCGGCCGCCAAGCCCTCACCGAATACGTCCAGGCATTGAAACAATTGCTTGGCCCAGCCATGGATGCATAGAACTCCGGCTTGTTGCCGGCTGGCGGGCACGAAGTAGCTAGGAATAGGCCTGGCGGCAGGTTTCGTGCTCGCGGCAAGTGCGCGGATCGTTTGTTTGGTCTATAAGAATATAGTTGTGGCACATCGAGCAGATGACGCCGTAGATCGTTTCGGTGAATTGCTCGTGGCCCGTGTTGTTCGCGGTGTGCTCGGCGCGCGCTTGAGCCCTGCTAATCGCCATCGCAAATCCTCCCTGTTGCATTCGAAAGTAGCACATTCGACGCCGCCTTGGTTGGTGCGACGGAAGGCGCAAGGCATCCATCCAGATTGGCTCTTGCGGCAAGGCCGAGGTGAATCTACGCTCGATGGATGAGCCAATTCACGCCCACACAACGAACGCAAGTCAAACGGCTGCCCGACCGCGGGAAATATGACTCGGAAACTATCTACGGGATTCTCGACGAGGGATTTTTCTGCCACGTAGGATTCGTGGTGGACGGACAGCCTTTCGTAATTCCCACCGGCTACGCGCGCGTGGAAGACACACTCTACCTTCATGGATCGGCTGCGAGCCGGATGCTGCGCACGCTGGCCGGGGGAGTGCAGGTATGCGTCACGGTGACGCTGGTGGACGGGCTGGTGCTGGCGCGTTCGGCGTTCCATCACTCGATGAACTACCGGTCGGTGGTGATTCTGGGGCGCGCGACGGCGGTTGAAGAACGCGATGAGAAACTGAAGGCGCTCGAAGCGTTCACCGAGCATATTGTCGCCGGGCGCTGGAGCGGGCTGCGTCCGGTGACGGATGCGGAGTTGAAGGCGACGATCGTGCTCGCGCTTCCTCTGGCTGAAGGTTCCGCGAAAATCCGCACCGGCCCGCCGAAAGACGAGGCGGAAGATTACGAGCTGCCGATCTGGGCCGGCGTCATTCCGCTGCGGCTCGCGTCGGCTGCGCCCGTGGCTGATCCCAAATTGATCGCGGGCGTTGAGATGCCGGAACACGTGCGGAAATATTCGCGTTAGCACGGAGACTATTCCCTTATGCGATTTTCTCGCAGCGCGATGCACGGAATGGTCGTGGTTTTCTCGCTGGCGCCGAATCTGGGGGCAAGTCCGCAGCAGGAATCTCCCGAAAAGGGATTTCTCGAGGCGGCGTATCACAGCCCCGGCGGCGAAACGATGCAGTATCGTCTATTCGTGCCACCGGACTACGATAAAACGAAGAGGTATCCGGTGGTGCTTTGGCTCCATGACGCGGCGGGGCGAGGTTGGGACAATCTCTTGCAGATTTCCGGCGGCAATTTTCCCGGCACGCACGTGTGGACCACGCCGGAAAACCAGGCGAAATATCATGCGTTCGTGCTGGCGCCGCAGGTGGAGGAAACGAAAGCGTGGGCGCGGCCTCATGCAAATACGCCGCCGGTTTCACTACGCCTCGCGCTCGAAATTCTCGATACGATCGAAAAAAATTACAGCATTGACCGCGAGCGCGAATACGTTGCGGGGCAATCCATGGGTGGGGAAGGTGCGTGGGCGGCGCTGGCCACGGCGCCGGGAAGGTTCGCGGCAGCGATTGCGCTCTGCGGGCGCGGATTCGACGACCAAATTACGCCCGATGCGAAAACACCCGCGTGGATTTGGCAGGGCGATGCGGATCCCATCGTACCGGTCGAAAATGCCAGGCGCTGGGTGGCCGCTCTGCGGGAAGCCGGTGGCGCGCCGAAGTACACGGAAGTTCCCAACTGGGGCCACAACGTGTGGGAAAAAGCGTTTGCCGATCCGGAGCTTTTGCCTTGGCTTTTCTCGCAGCATCTTGCTATGCAGCAACTCCCGTAAGATTCAGACTCCAGCACCATGGACACCACACGACTCTACCAAGACACAGAGCGAGTGGATTTTTGGAGAGGTTTCGCGTAGCATAGCGCGGTTTTGCCTCTGCAATCATAAAGAGACAACTGGGGGAAGATCGTGGCCAAGAAAGTGAAACCCGTCGCAACGTTGGTTGAGTCGCTCGACGCGCTCGTGCATAAGCATCATTTGCTGAAGCACCCGTTTTACCGCGCGTGGACGGAAGGAAAACTTTCGCAGGAGTCGCTGGCATTTTACGCCGAGCAGTACTACCAGCACGTCCGCACATTCCCGGAAAACCTGCAGCAGCTGGTGGCCCGCACGAACGGCACGGTGCGAAAGATGGTGGAGGAAAATCTCGCCGAAGAGCTTGATCCCGTGGCGCCGCACCCGATGCTGTGGCGGCAGTTCGCGCAGTCGCTCGGCGTGAGCGAAGCGGCGCTCGACGATGCGCGCCCGCTGCCGGGAATTTCAGCGCTTCTCGACAACTTCGACGAACTCGCCGGGCACGGAAGCATCGCCCAGGCCATCGCCGCGTTCTATGCGTACGAATCGCAAGTTCCGGAAATCGCCGCGCAGAAAATTTCCGGGCTGCGGCGTTTCTACGGCATCACGGAAACGCGCGCTCTCGCTTATTTCGCCGTGCACGAGGAAGCCGACGTTCGCCACCGCGCCGCCTGGCGCGAGTGGATCGCAACGCAAAAGAATCTCGATGAGGTTGCGGTTCTTTGCGCGGCCGAACGCACGCTGAAGGCGCTCTGGGGCGCGCTGGACGCCGTATATCCTCAGGGCTGCGCGTCCAGAAACTAGAGAAGAGTTTTTATTTCCTGAATCTTCGCCGTTCACCGCGAGGCGCGGGTTTTCTCGTCCGCGCTTCGGGCTCTTTCTTCAGAATCTTCACCCCGCCGGCCCCGCCGACGAAAACCTGCCAGGCCAGATCCAGAAACAAGCCGTGCTCGACCACGCCGACAATCTGGTCGAGATGGTGCGCGAGATTTTTCGGATCCTTGATCGGCCCGAACGTGCAATCAAGGATGTAGTGGCCGCCGTCGGTGACGAACGGCTTGCCGTCCGCGGCAGGCCGCAGCTTCGGCGTGCAGCCAAGTTCCTTCAGTTTTCGCTCCGTCGCTTCCCAACCGAAAGGCACCACTTCGACGGGCACGGATTGGCGCGTGCCGAGATGTTTGACGAGCTTCGTATCGTCCGCGATCACGGCCATGCGCTTGCTTGCCGAGGCGACGATTTTTTCGCGCAGCAACGCCCCGCCGTGGCCTTTCACCAGGTAGAGCGAGCCAAGCTCGACTTCGTCCGCGCCATCAATCGTGAGATCAATCTGCGAGTTTTCAGCGAAGGTGGTGAGCGGAATTTTCAGGCCGCGGGCCAGCTCTGCCGTGCGCTCGGACGTGGGGATGCCGACGATGCGCAAGCCTTCCTCGGCAGCGCGGCGTCCGAGCTCGGCGACGACGAATGCCGCCGTGGACCCGGTGCCCAGACCCACCACCATTCCGCTTTCGACAAGCGCCGCTGCGGCCACCGCCGACGCTTTCTTCCACTGATCCTGGGGCGAAGCTTCCATCGGTTTCGTCATAGCAGCTCCCTCAGTTGTGCCTGCTCAAATGGCGGCCATGATAGCCCGTCCACGGGAGCTTGCCAACCTGGGGCATTAACCTCGAGCAATCAACCTGGGGCAATTGTGGCGCTAGCGCCATGCTAGAATCCGCGGAAGTCAGCGCCCATGTTCAAGAAAATCCTCATTGCGAACCGCGGCGAGATCGCCGTGCGGATTCTGCGCGCGTGCCGCGAACTTGGCGTGCGCGGCGTCGCGGTGTATAGCGATGCCGATCGCGCTTCGCTGCACGTGCGGCTCGCGGATGAAGCCTATCCGATCGGCCCGGCGCCTTCCCGCGAGAGCTACCTCGCAATCGAAAAAATCATCGGCGCCGCGCGCTACTCCGGTTGCGACGCGATCCATCCCGGCTACGGCTTCCTGGCCGAGAATCCGGCGCTGGCCCGCGCGTGCGCCAGCGCAGGGATCAAGTTCATCGGGCCATCGCCCGAGGCCATGGAGCAGCTGGGCTCGAAAACCGCGGCGCGGAAAATCGCGCGCGGAGCCGGCGTGCCGACCGTGCCCGGAACGCTCGATCCCATCACAAAGCTGGAAGATGCGCTCGAAACCGCGCGGAGTATCGGCTTCCCGGTGGTGCTGAAGGCCGTCGCGGGAGGCGGCGGGAAAGGGATGCGGCTTGTTGAGCGCGAAGCCGAACTCGCCGGCGCGTGGCGCGATGCGGCGTCCGAAGCGCAAAACGCGTTCGGGGATGGGCGCCTCTATCTCGAAAAATACCTGCGCCGGCCGCGCCACATCGAGATCCAGGTGCTGGGCGATCATCACGGCCATATTGTGTACATCGGCGAGCGGGAATGCTCCGTGCAGCGGCGCTATCAGAAGGTGATCGAGGAAGCGCCATCGCCGATCATGACGGCGGAGCTGCGGCGCGCCATGGGCGAAGCCGCTGTAAAACTCGCGCGCGCGGGGAATTATACGAGCGCCGGCACCGTGGAATTTCTGGTGGATGCCGACAAGAGTTTTTATTTTCTCGAGATGAACACGCGGCTTCAGGTGGAGCATCCGGTGACGGAGATGGTCACTTCACTCGATCTCGTGAAATTGCAGATCCGCATCGCAGAGGGCGACGCTTTGCCGTTCCGGCAGGAAGACATCACCATTCGGGGACATGCGATCGAATGCCGCATCTATGCCGAGGATCCCGAGAATCACTTTTTCCCGTCGCCCGGGAAAATACACGAGCTGCGCGTACCCACCGGGCCGGGGATTCGCCTGGATGACGGCGTCTATGGCGGCTGGACGGTGCCCAATGAATACGATCCCATGCTCGGCAAACTGGTGGCGTGGGGCCGGGACCGCGCCGAGGCGATTGCGCGGCTCGAGCGGGCCCTCGGCGAATATTATGCGGGCGGCATCAAGACGAACGTCGGGCTTTTCCGGCGCATCCTCGCGACACGCGATTTCCAGCAAGGCGAAATCCATACGAGCTGGCTGGACGATTTTCTGCGCTCGCCGAAGAGCGATGCGGACATAGCTCTCCAAGACAGCGCGAGCACTTCGCGAGAAACGGATGCCGCCGCACTGGCCATGGCGCTTTGGCATATGTCACGCAACGGAAACGGCGCTGATAACAAGCTGAATGCGGGTGCCGCGAAGGAGTCGCCTTGGAAGGCCGAAGGCCGGCAGGAGCAAATGAATCGCGAGCCGCGTTCGTGAAATGCCCCTAAACATTTGAGCAAGAGAAAGGCGGAGTGAGCGCGCGGTGAAACTCGAAGTCGAAATCGGCGGCAAGGCCCGGATGGTGGAGTTCTCGCGAATTGGCGAACGTCTCAGCTGGGCCATCGATGGCAAGCCGGTTGAGGCCGATGCCGTGGAGGTTTCGGCAGGCGTGTATTCAATTCTGATCGAGGGCCGATCGTTCGAAGCGCGCATCGAGCCCGCGCCCAAAGGCGCCCGCGTGGTCGTCGCGGGACGCGAATACTCCGCTTCGGTACGCGATCCTCGCCAATGGAAACGCCATGGCGGCGCGGCGCGGGAAGCGGAAGGGCGGCAGCAAGTGCTTGCGCCGATGCCGGGGAAAATTATCCGCATCCTAGTGAAAGCAGGTGAACCGGTCGCGGCGGGCCAGGGCTTGTTGGTGATCGAGGCCATGAAAATGCAAAACGAAGTCCGCTCGCCGAAATCCGGCACGGTTGAGAGACTGCTCGTGAATGAAGGGCAGACGGTAACCGCGGCCGAGATACTTGCGATTGTTTCTTAACGCGGCTTCGCAATACGGTTTGTTTGCCGCGTCTGCACTGCTGTTTTTCGCGCGATGGAATTACTGCGTACTGGTTCTATTACTGATAGCAATCCTGCATTCACTGAGAAGCACTGGCGCCGGGAAATCTGCCAGTCCTGCTCCTGTATGAGTTGCAATCACGCAGAGGCAGGCGTATGGTTTGCCGAGCGAGAGCAGACAAGCGCGCGTCAGTTCTGCCGCGGTCCGGTATGCTTCCTTGTATGTTGCAAGCCGAGCTTTTTTCTGCCTCGATGCCACCCGCCGAATAAGAAGGAGTCCTTATGAAATTCGTTCACTTCGCGCGAACAACAACGATTGTCATCGCGCTTGCTTGCATGGCTGCTGTGTCCTCTCAGGCGCAAGATCGCGGGCATCACAAGGCCGATTTGTCGCGGCTTGTGGTGGTCGGCGATTCACTCTCAGCCGGCTTCCAGAGTGATTCTCTGCTGGACACCGCGCAGCCGCACGGCTGGGCTGCTGTTGTGGCAAGCCAGGCCAATGTGCCGCTGGTGCTTCCGTTGATCGCGCCGCCGGGAATTCCCAATGTCCTTGAACTCGTCAGCCCGGGCCCGCCGCCGATCATCATCACGGCTTCGGGGACCTCCATTGGCCGTGATGATATTTTCGTTCAGGCGACAGATCTGGCTGTGCCCGGCCACCTTCTCAAAGATGCCCTCACCACAGTGCCCTCGTTTCCGATCGATGACCTCACTGATCTCGTGCTGGGCCTGCCCGGACTCTTCGGTGGCGTCTCGCTCAGCCAAACAGAATGGGCCGTGGCGTTGCAGCCAACAACTATCTTCGTCTGGATCGGAAACAACGACGTGCTGGGAGCGGCAGCCGCAGCGGATCCGTCGCTGGCAACACCAGTTCCCGTGTTTCGGTCCGAGTTCCGAACTCTCATGCAAACGCTATCGGAAACGGGCGCGACCATCGTGGTGGGAAATATTCCCGATGTGACCGTGATTCCATTCTTTACGCCGACAGCAGTCATCGTGGCGGAAACCGGCTTGCCAATCAGCGTGCTCGAGCCGATTCTCGGAATCGCACCGGGCGATTTCGTTACGCCGGAGGGCGTGGCGCTCATCCCCGGCATTCTGGCCAATCCCTCGACCGGACCGATTCCGCCCAGTTTCGTATTGACGAAGGCACAGGCCGTCCAGATTCGCGAAATCGTGGACGCTTACAATGACGTCATCCAGGCGAAGGCCGCGGAAGTGGGAGCAGTAGTGGTCGACATCCATCGGCTCGCGCATCAGTTGAGCGTGCAAGGGGTGCAGGCGAACGGCGAGACGCTGACGAACGCGTTCCTGGGCGGACTTTTTTCGCTGGATGGAGTTCATCCGACGAACACGGGCTATGCCGTAATCGCGAATACATTCATCGCAAAACTGGACTCACGATTGCACGCGGCTATCCCGCCAATTTCGATTGATTTGGTGGCGTCGACCGATCCGCTTGTCCCCGCAAACTTCGGCGGCGACGCGAAGGGGCACGTGGATCCGGCGACGGCAAAATCAATCAAGGCGCTCTTCCTGCATACGGCGCCGCACTAGGCTGCGGCGGACGGCACTCGCCCGCCGGGCGCGCGTGACGGCTAGTTTCCGACGGGGAGCTTTGCGGAGGATTCGATAATCTGGATGGCGAGATAGTTGGTAACGTGCGATTCGTCTCGCGCCTCGGTCAAGTAGGCCTTGCGCAAAACCTGCTCTTTGCGGTTTCGCAGCATGTCGCGAATTGACTGCTGTACGTGCGCATCGGAAAGCTCACGCTGCCCCGCCGGTTCCTTGCCAGTCAATTTCAGAATGCGGTAGCCGCCCTTGTTAACCGGGATGGGCCGCGTAACCTCGCCCGCCCTCATCCCGAGGACGGTCTTCTTCAGGATGGGATCGGACTGATTGAGAGCCGATTCCGGAATGAAGCCGATGTCGCCGCCGGTGGAAGCCGTTGAATCCTCGGAATAGTCCATTGCAAGCTGGGCGAAATCGGCGCCTCCGTTGAGTTTCTGCTCGATGAGACCCGCCTTGCGGGTGGCCTCGGCATCGCTCGTGGCTTTGTCGTTCTTGCGATTGTGAACCGTAGGATCGGCCCGCGGGGTGATGACGATCTGCGCGATGTGATACTGCGGCTCCGCGATGTTGTACTGCGCGCGATTCTTATTGTAGAAATCGGTGACATCCTGATCCGTGATCGAAATCTTTGCCACCACTTCGCGATTGAGCAGTTTCTGGATGGAGAGCTGGCGCCGCAGATCTCCCTTCAGGTCATCCACGGTGAGACCGGCATCGTGAAGTTTCTTCTGAAATTCCTCTTCCGTGTACGGGCTCTTCGACTCGGTGAACTTATCCTCCACCTCGGCGTCGCTCGCGACCAGGTTGTTCTTCGTGGCGCGCTCGAGAAGGATTTCATTGTTGATTAGCTCGTCGAGAATGCTCAGCTTGAGCGAGAGAGATTCTTCCAGGGAAGGCGCCGGGGCTTCGGCGTTCACGCGCGAGCGATAATACTTCTCCACTTCGGTGCGCGAGATTTCCTTGCCATTCACCACCGCCCAGACGTCGGGTCCTGGCGCGGCCTCCTTCTTGCACGACGCCGCGATGGCGCACACCGCGAGCGCCATAAGGATGGAAATTCTGCGCTTCAAATGGGGCTCCTTCCGGAGGGAGTTCTCTTCACGCGGCTTTCTTTACGCGGCCCGCGCGGATGCAAGCCGTGCACACGCGCACGTGCTTGCGCACACCCTGGATCACGGCTTTCACGCGCCGCAGATTCGGATTCCACCGCCGGCGGCGGACGTTGTGCGCGTGGCTGATGACGTTGCCGTAGCTCGGTTTCTTGCCGCAGATTTCACAGACGAGTGCCATGGTTCAATTGCTCCCTGCCTGAATTTTTCGAACGATTCAAATCTCGATGCTACCAGAGATTGTTCCATGCGGAAAGCGTTTCCGCTCGCTGGTCCCCATTTCGACGGAAGATTCGTGCGGGCGTCAGGCCCCGCTTTCAAGCCTGCCGCCAACCAACGCGGAAGGATGGCTTAAGCCGCCGAGGTTTCCGGGGTTGAAACCGTGGGTTCGACCCTTCTTGCCCCCTGCACCTTATTTGCACACTTTCTCGTCTTGATTCGTTTCACCCCGGGAGAAGTCAGGTATATTATCTGTTTACCGCCCGGGCAAAAATGGGGCAGGGCTTTCATGGAACAGGCACCCTCAAGAAGACTGGAAGACTTAATCCGCGAGCGGGCTCGTCTGGATGTGGAACTCGAGCGCTGCAAGGAGATCGTTACGGTTTTATTCGTGGACATCGCGGGGTCCACGCGGTTTTATGATCAGCACGGAGACATCGCCGGGCTGGTAATGGTCCAGAAGTGCCTTGACCTGCTGATTCCAATCATAGAGCAACAGGACGGAACAGTGGTAAAGACAATCGGCGATGCAATCCTAGCTCGTTTTTGTGAAGTCGAAGACGCGATTAGCGCCGCTATCGACATGCAACGCGGCCTCGAGGAGCGCAACCGCAACAGCCCGCCTGGCGATCAAATTCATGTTCGCGTTGCGATCAACCTGGGACTCGCTCTTTTGAAAGGTAACGATGTCTTCGGCGACGTTGTGAATGTGACCGCCCGCATCGAAGCCGCTACGGATCCAGATGAGATTGCAATTTCGCCTACCGTGTATGAAAAAATTCGACACAGGACCGAGCTCTCCGTTCGGAAGAAAGTATCCGGCGTAGAATTAAGAGGCAAATCAGAGAAGCTGGATTTGTATTCGGTCGTGTGGCGGGTGGGGGAAGCAGCGGGACCCGCACCCCCGCGTCCTTCCAACGAGCAGTTGGTCATAGCGACGGGGCTGCCGCTCGTCGTTCCAGATGTGGCTCAGTCCGGAGGCCCGGTCGCCCAGTCGGGAACGGCAAAGCTCGGCACTGCTTCCCTAGCGGCGGCCAGCGCAGACAAGACCATCGTCCGTGGTGCGCCGGAAGACGAGGAAGCGCCCGCCCGTGGGGTGCGCTTCGCAGTGGTGCGCATATCCCCCAACGGTTCTCTGGGCAAACGTTTTCCGCTCGATCACCCGGGGATTATCGCCGGTCAGAAAGGTGAAATCGCCCTCACCGATGATCCACTCGTGGCGGCTCAGCACGTCCGGTTCACCCAGCTTGGCGACGGCGTCTACGTCGAGGATCTGGGCAGTCCTCCGGGCGTGTATCTCTGGGTTCGCGAATCCCACCGATTGAAGGATGGCGATATGTTTCAAATCGGAGGCCAGCGACTGCGCTTTGTAGTCAACGCGGATTCCTCATCTCCGACAAAGAGCGTTCCGCTGGATCGCACTGCTGTTTTCACTGCGGGTTCCGCGGGGCTTCCGCAGACAGCCGCGCTGCTTAAATTGAATTCCGAGGATGAGGAAACGGAACACTATGAGCTGCGCGCCGCCGAGACCACATTGGGGCGCTCCAAGGGCACCTATACGTTCCCGGATGATCCATACCTCTCCTCTATGCACGCGCGGATCCGGCGAAATGACAATCAGTATGTGCTGGAGGATCTGAACAGTACGAACGGCACTTTCGCGCGTATTCGAAAGCGCGCGCTTGCACGCGACGGAGATACGCTGATGATCGGCAAGCAGTTGCTGCGTGTGCTTGCGGAACGACCCTCGGACAAGCATGATTGACCAGCCACGGCGAGATGCTAATATGCACGCCATCGCGAGACACTCTATGACGACTGTGTTCACGGCCTGAGCGAGGTATATCCCAGCCCGCCATGCTAACTAAACTCGGTAGGTATGAAATCCACGGCGAGCTCGGCAGTGGGGCGATGGGTGTCGTCTATCGCGCTGAAGACCCGCGGCTCGGTAGGCTCGTCGCCCTCAAGACAACTAACGCAGAAGTCGCAGGCAATCCTAGTCTTTTGAAGAGGTTTTACCGCGAAGCCCAGGCAGCTGCCAAGCTGACCCACCCCAATATCGTTACCATCTATGAGATTGATGAAGCGAACGGCGTTCCTTTCATTGCCATGGAGTTTCTTGAAGGGGAGAATCTTCAGAAGATCATCGCCGACCACAGAGATGTCCCGGTCCTCAAAAAGGTTCAGATCATCATCGACACCTGCAAAGGGCTGGACTACGCCCACCAACATGGCATCGTTCACCGCGACATAAAGCCCGGCAATATCGTGGTATCGAACAGCGGCCAAGTCAAAATTGTCGATTTTGGCATCGCGCGAGTCGGTGTTTCATCGATGACGCAAACGGGCGTGGTGCTGGGTACAGTGAAGTACATGTCTCCGGAACAAGTACAAGGCCAAACGGTGGACGCTCGAACGGACGTGTTCTCTCTTGGAATCGTCCTATACGAGCTGCTCACCTACCAGACGCCTTTCCCGGGTGACGACGTTCCCTCCATCCTTTTCAAGATCATCAACGAGCCGCTGGAGCCCATTACCAAGTACATTCCTCAATGCCCGCCCCAATTGGAGCAAGTTGTCCAGCGTGCGTTATCCAAAGATCGTGAACAGCGCTACCAATCTGCCCAGGACATGGCTTTCGATCTGCAGCGCATCGCGGATGGATTGAGGCGCGAGACAATCGACGTCCATCTCCAGCAAGGTCAGGGCTCGCTCCAGGCGGGCGACCTGACAATTGCCAAGGAGTCGCTGCAAAAGGTTCTCGAGATCGATAGCAGTCACCAGCTGGCCAAGAGCCTGCTTGCCGAGGTCCGGGATCGCATTCAGGGGCGCCAGCGCGAGGAAAAGATCGGCACCCACCTTCGTCAGGCGAAGGAGGCCATGGAAACTGAGCAATACGAAGATGCGATTGCGGCTCTGGATGAGGTACTCCGTCTCGATCCCCATCATGAAGAAGCGCTGAAACACCGCAAGCTTGCTGTCCAGAAACGAGACCGGTCGGAAGGAATCCGGCGCCACCTCGAGCGGGCGGAAAAATTCGCGGCGGATGCCGATTTTCAGCAGGCAAAAGGGGAACTCGATGCTGTGCTCGCGGTGGATCAGCGGAATGCGTCGGCGCTCACGATGCTGGACTGGGTTACCAAAGAGCTCGCCGAGCAGGAGCGGCTTCGCCAGGTGCGGCAATTCCTGGAGGGTGCGCGCACGCAATTGGGGGAGAAGAATTTCGGAAAGGCGCTCGAACTGCTTGACCGGGCGCGAGAGCTCGATGCGGCCAACGTTGAAATCGATGCGCTAACGCGGTTGGTGCGCGATGGTCAGGAGAAAGAAGAGCGGCGGAAGTCGCTGATCAAGCGCGTAGCCGACATCGAGGAAAACCTGGGCAAAGGACAACTGGATCTCGCGCTCGCCTCCATTGAGAAGGCGCTTCACGAATTCCAGGATGATCCCCAGATTCTCCGGTTACATGCGCAAGTGCTTCGCCGCGTCGAGGCCAACAAAAAACGCAGCTATGTAGACGAACAGCTTAAGGCAGCTCACGAGTTGATGCAAAAGAGTCAATTCTCGTCGGCCCTGGCAATCTTGGAACAGGCAATTCAGGCTGTCCCGGATGACCCGCGATTGCAGCCGTTTCTGAAGGTCGTGCAGGAGTCCTACGAGCGGACCACGAAAGAAGACTCTCGTCGGGATGCCATGCGCCAAGCGAACGAACAGATTCACTCCCAGAACTTCACCGCCGCGATCGAAACCTTGGAACGGTGCCTGGCCCAGACTGGGCAATCTCCCGAACTAACGGATCTTCTCCAGTTCGTGCGGGAGCGCCAGACGGAGCAACAGCGTCAACAGCGGCAAGACCGCACTCAATCCGTCTTGGCCCAAGCTCAGAATTTCCTGCGCGAGCAGCAGTATGACGAGGCCGAGAAGGTTCTTTCACGCGCTCAGGAAGAAACCCCGAGCAACGAGCTCAAGGAGCTTCTCGCCACCGTTCGGGAGCAGAGAGAAGGCTCTGACCGTCGGCGCAAAGAGATCATCGCGAGCGCCCTGCAATTGCTTGGATCAGGTGAGGCGGTCAAGGCAGTCGCGCTATTCGAAACTGCCCCCAAAGCCTTTTTCAAAAGCGACGATTTCCAACGGGTGTACGAGCAGTGCCGCCAGGGCCTCGATCGGGCCAATTTCGTGCGCACGGCCGTCGAACAGATCAACAAAGGCCTGAGTGAAGGGGACATCCGCACCGCTGAATCGCTGCTTGAGAAGGCGTTGGAGCCATACCCGGGCGATCCGGCGCTGCTCGCACTGCAAAAGCGCGTGCAACAAGAAGGGTCACGGCTGCAACGGGAGCAGAGCGTGAAGCTTCTCCAAGAAGCGCAGGTGGCCCTCGGTCAGATGAAGTACAAGCAGGTGGCGGAATTGTTGAATTCGGCAGACTGGGAACGTGCGGGTCTGTCGGACCTTGCGGCAGAGGCGAAAACACTGCTCGAAGAGGCCCAGCGACGTCAGCGCAAGGCTGCTGCTCCTCACGTAGACCTGCGTGTTCCGGCCAAGCAGGGGAAGTCCATTGCCGAGCCAACCCCAGCGCCCGTCATCGCGAGCGCCAGGATGCCTCGGATCGTCGTTGCCTCATTGTTGGTGGTGTTGGTCTTGGCCTTGGCCGGCGTTGGTACTTGGTACCTCAAGAACCGGATCGTACCGGGATATGTCCAACTTACAGCAACACCGTGGGGGCAAGTGACGGGCGTCAACACTGCGAAGGGCGAACATCTGAACGTCACGGGCCAAACCCCTCTGCAGTTGGCGCTCCCGCCCGGTCGCTACGTCATCGAGCTGAAGAGCGGTTCGACGACTGGGAAAGTGGAAGTGTCGGTCGAGCGAGGAAAGGTGTCGACAGTTACGTATACCTTCCCGGCGGTCAAGATCAATGATCTGGTGCAAAAAATTGTGTCGCAATACTAGCTGCGTTGCCTTGGCTATGCTTGGGTTGGTGTTGCTCGCGCCTCTCCACGAACCTGTTGCATCCGCCCAGGAGACGCTCGACAGCCGGTACCAAAAGGCGGTCGAGCTCTTCAACCAGGCCAAGATGGAGGACGCCTGCGAACTGTTTCAGCAGATCGCCAAGGAAAAGCCCGACTATAAAGACACTCAGACCTATCTCAATCCCGCCTGCAACTCTGCCAAACAGACCTACGCTCTGGAGGAGAGACTCTTTAATCAGGGAGTTGACCTGTTCAAGCAGGAGCGCATAGACGACGCCAAGCAGAAATTCGAACAGGCCAGCAAACTTGTTTTGAAGCATCCCAAGTACCGGGCGCAAATCGAGGGATACATGAAGCAAATCGAAGCCCGGTCGGGAGATGAAGCTTTGTTTCAGCAAGCCGTTCAGCTCTTCAACGACGGAAAGAACGACGAAGCTGCCAAGCAATTTGGCCAAATCGAGCAGAGCAAAAGCATCAGGAGCGCGGAGGCAAGGACTTACCTGCAACGCATCCAAGAGCGCCGCGAGGAATCTGTTTGGAATCATGCCGTCGACTCATTCGCGCAGGGTGATCTCTCGCGTGCAAGGCCCCTTTTTCAGGAGATCATCCAGATGAAGGGAAAGCGGGCGGCAGAGGCCCAAGCATATGTGGGCCGGATCGATACTGCCGATAGCGATCAGCGGGCCTACAGCAATGCTGTGAGGGCGTTTAATGACAGGCACTATGCCGATGCCAAGACTCTTTTCCAGGGCTTGGTTCAAAAAAACAGCTCCCATGTATCGGACGCCCGCTCCTATTTGCAGCGAATTGATGCGGCCCTCCAAGTGGATGCTGCTGCGCACGAGCAGGCAAAACGGAAATTGGCCGAGACCGGACAAGACGCCAAACAAGCTGCGCAGCAATTCATCAAGGATGCCCGCGAGAACATGAGCCAAGGGCAATACATGGCGGCGGTTGAAAAGTTGAAGGCAGCCGAGATCCTCGACCCGGGAGATCGTGAAGCTCATTCTTTGCTGACCCAGGCGCAGGAATTGGCCGACGAACAGCCGCTGCGCGAGGGCCTCGAAGCCTACTTCCAGGGCAAGTATGATGAAGCAGAACAGGATTTGGGCCAGTATGTCGATAATCACGGGCGCAAACTCGCGCTGGCATACTTCTTCCGCGGGGCGGTCCACGCCTCGCGCTACTACCTCTCAGGCGAGCGGGATGCGCACCAGAAGGAACTCGCGTTGGTTGACTTCCGCACTCTACAAAAGGAGCCGCGCCAGTTTCAGCCTCCGAAGGAATACGTGTCGCCCAAGATTTTGTCCTTGTATGCGGAAGCCGCGGGTGCACACAGCCAATAGAAACCCTCATAATCAATTTGACAGTGCATCAGCCGTTGAGTAGCATCCCACCGTTGCAATCCGCACGTATTGCATTATCTCAGGCTGGAAAAAGGAGCAAGCAGATGAGGAAAGTTTTCCTCGGTTCCGTCCTTCTTTTGCTCGTTGCCCTGGTGAAGCTTCCCATTTGGGCTGGCTCACCGAATGCGACGGTGACTGGCACCGTGTACTCCGGCGGGAAGGAGGTTGCAGGAGCCACCGTTCATCTGATCAACGCTAGTATCGGCTTCTCCCAAGCGCAGACGACCGGCGCCGACGGGGGCTATACCTTCACCAACGTTCCCCCAGCCGAGGAGTACGTGATCTCGGTCGAAATGGCGGGCTTCGCCACGCAGGTTCTCTCCGGCTTGATCGTTCAAGTGGGCGAGGAAAAGTTGGTTGTGCCGCCTTTCTTGCTCCAGCCTTCCGCCCCGGCCGCGGCACCCTCCGCCGCGGCACCCGCAGCAACGCCTCCAGCTGCGGCACCGTCCGCTGCGACACCCCCAGCCGCGGCACCGTCCGCTACGACACTTGTTACGCAGAAGGTCACTCCGCCTTCGGTCTCACTCGATCTCCTTAACACAACGTTGGGTGGCGTTATTGACAGCCGCGAGGTCCACACCCTCCCCCTTGTCAATCGCGACTTCATTGATCTCGCTCTGCTGGTTCCAGGCACGTACCCCGTGGAGCAGGGCTCGGTGCTTCAGGGGGCCTCGCTCGTGGTCAACGGCGCGCGCGCCGACATGAACAATTTCCTGCTCGATGGCGCCGACAACAACGACTACACCATCAACCAATCTCTGCCCTTCCAGATTGTCGAGGCCTTGCAGGAATTTCGTGTCCAGGCTTCCACCGAGGACGCGGAGTACGGACGCAGCGGGGGCGCGCAGATCAACGAGCTCAGCCGCAGCGGCAGCAACTCCATTCACGGCGAGCTTTTTGAGTTCAACCGTAACTCCGCTCTCAGCGCTTCCAATTTCTTCTCCGAATTCAGCGGAGGCACTTTCTTCCAATTCGCACGGAATTTGCAGGTCTTCGATGCCGTGAATCCTCTCACGGACCCCACGTTGGCTCCGCTCTATGACCGAAACAACCCGCGTCTGAACCAGAACCAGTTTGGCGGCGACCTCGGTGGCGCACTCATCAAAGACAAGCTTTTTGGTTTTTTCAATTGGGAGAGCTTCCGCTTGGTGAACCCCCGGCCCCTTTTCGAACAGGTGCCCGGCACAGTATTCCGTTCCGCCGCGAGTTGCGCGGCAGCCGTCGGAACACCGTGCGACCCTGTCGCCGTCGGTTTGTTCAGCCTTTATCCTGAACCTAATGTGCCGACCACTCCATTCACCAATCCGGCCTCTTTCCCTCCTTTCGGTTCGGGAGCCTTTAACATTGCAGATGCTTCCAACTTTACGAACAGCGACAACTTTCTCGAGCGCATTGATTTGCGCGTGAGCTCGCGGACGAGCATGAGCTTCAAACACAACATCCAGGACATCCACCAGCTACAGGCCGGCGACATCCCAGCCAGCTCGACCTATCCCGGCAACGGCACGCGCGTCAATGGCCGCAACCAGAACTTTAGCTACAACTTTGTGCAGCAGCTCACGTCGCGAACTACGAATGAGCTTCGCTTCGGCTGGAATCGCTTTCGACTGACGACTACATCGCAGGACGCGAGTGTCGACCCCGCCACCCTTGGCTTCCAGAACTTGGATTCGAATACTTTCGGCTTGCCGACAATCGCGCTCGGCGGGTCTCTTGGTTCCCTTGGTCCGTTCAGCACGCTCGGCACCAACTTTGCAACCCCAAGCAACCGCGCTGACAATGTCTGGTCCGTTGGAGACAACCTCAGCCTGAGCCGCGGCCGGCATACCTGGAAGCTCGGGGCGGAATTCCGGCACATTCGTTTGAACGTAGACAATGAAGCCTTGGCGCGAGGCATAGTCACACTGCTAAATCCACCCGCCGCCGCCATCTTCGGCGAGCCGGATTTGACTTCGATCGCCCGGGTGAGTCCCGATTTCAACAGCACGTTCGCGCGCCATTTCTCGACTCAGTCTTTCGGCGGCTATGTGCAGGACCAGTGGCGCCTCCGGCAAAACTTCACCGTAAACTACGGCGTCCGCTACGAACTCAATACTGCTCCGGTGGAAAGCCAGAATTTCCTTGTGAACTTCTATCCGGGATTGGATACGACGATCGGAGCGGGATCGGGAGGATTGATTCAGGGCGGTTCGAAAACCATATTCGATTCCCTGGGCAACGTCATCGGAACGCTTCCCGCTGCTGGCCCTGCTGCCCCCAGAGCCGGCTACAAGACCGACCGCTACGATTGGGGCCCCCGTCTTGGGTTTGCTTGGGACCCTTGGAGCAACGGCAAAACGGTGGTCCGCGGCGGCTATGCTCTGATGTTTGACCAGCAGTCGCTCCAACCCTCTGTAAACATGCTGGCCAATCCTCCTTTTGTTCAACAGGATATTTCCTTGGCATTTTTGGACCCCACTAGCCTAGAACAGACATTTCCCCTGTGCACAGTCGCAACGTGCAGAGTCCCCTATTCCATAACCGCAATCGATTCGAAGAACAAGACGCCCTACGTCCATCAGTTTCACTTCGGTGTCGAGCAGCGGGTCGGGAATGCGGGCATCTTCGAAGCGGCATACGTAGGCTCCCTCGGACGCAGGCTGCCTCTCCTGAAGGACATCAGCGCCTGCACGTCTGCACAGACCTACGCAACGTTCTTTGCCGGTTCCAACCAGTGTTTTAACTTCGGCCAGAACCCGTTTCTCTTCACCAGCATCCTCGATCAAGCGAATCAGGGCAATTCGAACTTCAATTCTTTGCAGCTTCGCTTTGCGACCCGGAACTTCCATGGGCTGCAATTCCATGCGTTCTATCAGTGGGCGAAGTCGATTGACGACGCCTCTTCTATGCAGCCGCAGCTCTTTCTGTTCTCTCCGTTGATTGCGAGTCTTGCCACATCGGAGGGCGGGGCCAACTTCGGGACCCTCAACCCTCTTACGATTAACCCCGACAACTTCGCGGCCATCAACAACATCAGCCCGGCTTTGAGCTTGCAGGGAGACCTTCCGATCATCACGTCGCGTCCGCGTCTTCCGCAGGATTCCACCAATATTGGCGCAGAACGAGCTCGCTCGGATTTCGACATTCGCCACCGCGCCGTGATCGAGTACATCTATTCGGTGCCTCGCTGGGCTCCAAGGATTGGCACGGGATGGAAAGTGGCGGGGATCACCACGCTGCAGTCGGGCCAGCCGTATACCGTCTACTTTGATTACTTCGGGACTCCGCTTCGTCCCAACGTTACTCCGCCGGTCGCGATCAACAACAATAACCCGAACGCGCCGATTGATAACGGCAATTCCCCCGGCGTGCCCCCCAGCGCTTTTGATCGCACGCCGACCTCGACCCTGACCCCTGGAAACTTGGGGCGCAACGCTTTCACGGGTCCAAAGTTCGTCAACTTCGATTTCTCAATCTTGAAAGATACGCCCCTGGGAAAGAGCGAGCGGACAAGCGTGCAGTTCAAGGTGGAATTCTTCAATCTGTTCAACAATGTGAATTTTCGTCAGCCGTACAGCCGCGCCGACACGGCGTTCTTTGACGCGACGGGTTCATTCACCGCCAAGTTTCCGAACGCTTGTCCCAATTTCACCTGTTTCGTTTTCGACCCGCTGTACAATCAGATCCTTCAAGCCTATCCGGCGCGGCAGATCCAATTCGCGCTTAAGTTCCAGTTCTAGCTGCGGAGGATTTGGCGCGGACGTTGGCGGTTGCAAAGAGGAGGACACTGAAAAAGCTGCGAGTAGCTGAAGCTCGACGAAATCATGCCCTTTCGGTAGCCGGCTCTAGCGACGGTCTGCCGAAAGGGTTTTTTGTTCGATGGATTCGATGGAATTGTTGGCAGGCTTTCCTGCACCCAGCCCCGCTATCTGTTTGGGCGTGATCTTCCCGGGAACCGCCTTCTCTTTTGTCCAGTCGTGATAGACGTGACACCCGAAGCACCCGGATTCTACCCGCTGCGGCTGGTGGCAGCTCTGGCAAGTGTGCACGCTCGGCAGGTCCACTTGCTCAGCTTTCTCGCTGTTTGAAATGCTGGCATGGCACGTCAAGCAATCGAGGCTTCGGTGCGCGTCGTGGCTGAACACCGCCTTGTCAAACCATCGCGCTGCGACGTGCGCCGGCGCAATCTTGGGCAGTGATCCCGGCACTAGCTGCACTCCCACGTGACAAAACGAGCACCCGTTCACCCAAAGCTGCACTTCGGCCACCTGCAGTTTGGCACTGTCGCCCGGATGCGTGCTCTTGAACCACGCATCGACCTTTTCCGGAGCGTCGTGCGGCGCGGTGTCGCCGAACGCGGTCTGAAAATTAAGCGCATCGTGGCAGGCTTGGCAGTCATCCTTGTACGTGACCGGCACCATCAATGCCAGGGAATCGCTCGGCCGGACGCAATTCGCGCCCACGGGCTTGCACGTAGTCGGATCCACTACTCCCGTGTGATGGCACGTGTCGCACGTCAAACTCTGCGCCAGGTGCGCCTTGTGATTCAGTCGGATGGTCGCTTTGCTGGGACTCTTCAGGGCCGCGAACTCTGGGTGGTCCTTGTTGAAACGCGAAATACTGGGGTCGCGCGTGGCATGACACTTCGCGCAGTCTACATCGCGCACGTGGACGATCTGCGTCAGCCTTCCTCGATGTTCTGCGTGGCACGACCCGCAGTTCTTGGCGGGAACCGAGCCTTGATGCTCTGGTCCGTCGTGGCATGCCAGACATGCCTGGTCGGAAACCTTGAGGCGCGCCTTCCGCAAACCCGGGCCCTGCGCGATATGGCACAGTTCGCATTTTTGCCCGATGAAAGCGTGAGGGTCGGATACAGGCCCCGGGCTGTACACTCCGTGGCTCCTCGCCGCTGCAAGACCGAGCAGCCACACGGCAGCGATCACCACACCCGCGAGCGACAACGCAAAGCGAGCACGGCGAAGCGGATGAGGCTTCTTGAAGTAGTCGATTTCAATCCGCGGGGCAAGCTGTTTAGCTGTACGAGCGCGCCGGGCCACGAGAATTCCCCCACTTGACCTTGAAATTCCGCACGCGACTTCGAGACCGCGCCTTGCGGATCTGCGGGCCGTATGGCGCAAGGCCCTCCGGCCGTGCGGATTGTACAGAAGTTACCACGACAACGTCACGGTTTTTTCGAGTCCCTGTTTCAGCGATAACCGGATACGTAAAAAGTGAGCTTTCGGAGTTTGCGAACTGGCGCAAATGCTTTAACATCAATAAAAGATCCCACTGTGGGCGTGTAGCTCAGCTGGGAGAGCACCTGCTTTGCAAGCAGGGGGTCGCCGGTTCGATCCCGGCCACGTCCACCAACCATTTGCATTTCAATAACATACTGTCAAAGATTGCCGAGCAAAACTCCTGCTATTTAGGCAGGGGGGCAGGAGATCAAATCCACACACGTCCACCACTTTTTTCTTTCGCATTGCTGACCACCCGGAAGTTGGCAGAATCCGTCAATACAAGCGCGTTTGTCGGTACTAATCCGACGGACCAGTTCATAACTTCCGGGTTGCCCATCACCCGGGCACGATCGCCAGGGCCAAGGAGCAAACGCGCGCATCTACGTGAGCTGCATCACCCCTGCTGGAACGATGCTAGGCAGCACGGTGCGGTCGGGGTCGCTTGGATTTCCCGTTTCTCGATTTGCTCTTTTTGTCCCATCCGCCAAGATTGAGGGCGACAGCCGTGCAGGCGGCGCGTAATTCATCGGCAAGAGCGCGGTCAACCATGGTCCGGGCCACGACCATGCCTCCTATGGCCAAGGCAGCTATGCTCTGTGCAGTGGTGCGCCGACGGCGGCCATTGTGGACTAAGCTCCGCTCCAAGACGCTTACCATAGCTTTGAACACGGTCTCGAAGGCGCGCCTTGCACTTACGCCGCTATGCGCGACGTCGGTCGGCAACGCGACCATGGGGCAGGAATTCTCGACGTCCTCGAAATGCTGGCGAGATAGATAGGCGCGGACGACTTGCGACCCCACGTCGGTCGATGACAGATCGACGTGCACACCTTCCCAGCAGCTTTTCCACTCTGGGTCGGTGAAGAAGCACCCCAGTACCGCGGCATACAGATCGCTCTTGCTCTTGAAATAGCTATAGAACCCGCCGTGCGTCAGGCCCGCGCCGGCCATGATCTGGTTGAGAGAGACACTCTCAAAGCCATGCCGATTGAACAGCTTGCGTGCGCTGTCAATGATGTTTTTCTTTACTGCCGCGCGATGACCTGCGGGGTAAGGCATAGGATCTCCTCGTTCTCTAGACGCTGAAGTATGCCTCGAAGGGCGTTCGCCTCCCTAGTGAAATATTATCTTGAACATATTTTTGCGCGGTGCTTCCATGCGGTGACGGTTGAACGCAATAACCGGGGAGGACGACGATGAACGATAGAAATAATCTGGCGGCGCTGACCACTGGGCCCACGCGGCGGCAAGCGATCATCGGTGCTGCGATGGCATTCGGTGGTTTAACTCTGGGGTCAACTAAGGCTTGGGCGGGAGCCGAGGAGGAGATTTCTCATACGGCGGAATCCATCCACCAGGAGGCTGGCTTCAAAGCGAGCCGGAAGCGCGTCTACGAAGCGCTTACCGACGCCAAACAGTTCGACAAGGTCATACAGCTTAGTGGAGTCATGCAAGTCCATGCACCTGGCAGACAAGCCCGCGGAGATCAGTCGTGAAGTGGGAGGTGCGTTCTTGCTGTTCGGCGGTTACATCACGGGGACGACACGTCGAACTTGTGCCGAACGTGCGAATCGTGCAGGCCTGGCGAACGGGCGGCTGGGCTCCGGGCGTCTACTCGATTGCGAGATTCGAGCTGGTGGAGCAAGGCTCCGGGACCAAGATCGTATTTGACCATACGGGCTTTCCTAAAGGCGAGGCGGAGGTCCTGGCGTCGGGATGGAAAGCGCACTATTGGGAGCCGCTTGAGAAACTCCTGGCTTAGGTTCTGCGCAGGGCGCGGGAATGCGAACGGGGCGGCGCACAAGGACGAAAAAAGCCAGGGTTAGAATCAGGAGAGTAGACTCCTCACCCTTGCAAAACCCGCAAGGATGGGTCCTGCGTCACCAACGCCGAAGCTGCGAAACAAGGAGTTCGAGTTTGAAATCTGTCGTGCGGATTGCCGTGGTAGGACTCCTTACAAGGGCGAGTTGTCTTGCGCAAACCAAGCAGACCGATACGAGCACTCGTTCTACACCTGCGAGGTTGGAAAAGATGCCGGAGTTGCTGGAAGTGCGCTACGCGCTGAGCGCTCTCCCCCCACAGATGAGCTGGTGGAACTTTCTGCCTGCGATTTTGCTCTTGGCGACCGTGCCGTTGAGTGCTCAAACGTCCAAGCCTGAGTATCTGTCCAATTCGAACCCATGTGCAAGGCCACATTGGCGGACGGCACACCCTACGAGCACTGGCAACGCATCTTTGTGACTCAATGGAACGGGCAGACTGTCTATGCGTGGGTGGAAGGTTACTACAGGCCTGGCTCTGGAGAGTTTTTTTGGCGCAGCACAGGTTACTCAGAAAAGGGATATAACGACATCAAACCCAATTTCAAAACCGCAGATCCCTGTAAAGAGACCTATCCTCACGCCCTGTTTTTGCAGGATGGTGAATGGGCAGATTTCTGGGCCTGAGAACGGAAGGATCACTGTTTTTCACTGCAACCTGAGGTTCGACTCGCGACAAAAAGCATGGTCCTACGTTACGGAGCATTGGCGGGAGCTGGACAGTTTCGGACTCGAATACAAAGTGGGTCGAGGTCATACTTCTCTACAAACAACTTGGGTCTGAATTCTTCCGACCAAAGAGATTGGAATTCGACGCGCGGGCTTTCTTCTACAACTCCCTCGGGAGAGTGAAAAAAGTGGGGTCGAACTGGGAATTAGAGATTAACGGCGCGGACGAGCCGAACCGCGCAATGGTTTTGCTCGACAGCAGCTTCAAACTACTTGCGGTAACGAAGAACTCTGCCACCCACTGACGGAGGGGGATGCGGATTCCCACTAGCAAAATGGACCCAATGCCATGACAACGCAGGATCGCGCGCTCAATTGTTGGGCGAAGTTGCCCATTTCGCTGCGGGCTATCACCTCCGGCCTTCTTCTTACTCTTGCCGCTGTCAACGTGTGGCCGCTATTGCTTCTGAACCTTGGCGTGCCGCTCGCTGCCTTCGCCGAAGGGATATTCCTAGCGCTTTTTCTCTGGTGGACAGGCGGAGGAGGTCCTCCACGCGCGACGCAAGCCGCCCGCGCCACGGCGTTCCGTCGTGGCAGTCTCTCGCCCACGCAATGGTTTTGGGCCGTTATAGCCGCGCTCTTTTTCGCCGCGACGATTCACGCCTCAATCGTTTTGCTGTTCCGCTGTGTGTCCTTTCCGATGGCGGCGTTCCGCCATGGTTACGACATTTCTTTCATCCCCTCCCAGCCCCTGAGGTGGCTGGCAGTTGTGGTCTCTGCAATATCGGCGGGGATTTGCGAAGAGACCGGCTTTCGGGGCTACATGCAGCGGCCGATCGAACAGCGCCATGGCGCGCCGGTTGCGATTATGATTTCCTCGCTCTTCTTCATGGCTTTGCACCTCACCAAAGCCTGGGCGACGCCGGGAATGATCCCCATCGTGTTTGGCGCCGGCGTGCTCCTGGGGCTTCTCGCTTGGTCCTCCGGATCGCTCATTCCTGGAATGATCGGTCATGTGGCGATGGACATTGGGCTGTTCGCCTACTGGTGGACCGGTATCGCCGGTGACTTTACCGCGCGGCCGATCACCGATACGGGCGTGGATCAGCCATTTCTCATCGCATGCTGCGCGTTCACGATTTCGCTTTTTATCATGCTCTTTGCGATATCGAGACTCTTGGGAAGAGTCCAGATAGCGGACACTAGAAGGGAAGAATGACCAACAACAGTCTCGGGGAATACCTAATGATTTTGCAGCGAGTTCTGGGTGGCGTTTGCTTACTGTTCTTTTCGATCCCGGCCACGTCCACCATATGCCTGCAATTCTCCAGTGGCGATTAAGGCTCTCGTCCTTCCTCGATAGCCCCGCTTTCCGGTGCCCTCCGGAAAATTCTGGTTTGCAAATGCGGATTTCCTGACTACTCTATGCCGCGCAGGGCGGAGAACCCATGGCGGAGTCATCGGCAGCCGGCGGCGTAGGCGGTTTCGGCAGCACGCAGCGGCAGGATACTTGGTGGGTCGAAATACTGCCGGTGGTAGTGGTCCTGGGAGGATTCGGCCTTTACGCCACCCTCCGCGCGTTCGAAGGGAAGTTCTACGAATGGGGGCCGTATCTCTCCCCGTTCTATTCTCCCCTGATTGATCCTCGCCACCACTGGTGGCCGTTTTCCCCCGCCATCTTGATTCTCGGCGGCCCGCTCGGGTTTCGCGCTACCTGCTACTACTACCGCAAAGCGTATTACCGCGCGTTTTTCCTCGATCCGCCGGCTTGCGCGGTGAGCGAACGAAGCGGGCGCCCATACCGCGGCGAAACCGCGTTCCCGTTTATCCTTCAAAATGTCCACCGCTACTTTTTCTACCTCGCGCTCCTGTTTCTCTGCTTCCTGTGGTACGACGCCGTGCGCGCCTTCTTTTTCCCGGAAGGATTCGGAATCGGCGTCGGCTCGCTCGTGATGCTCGTGAACATCATTCTGCTCACCACGTACACATTTTCCTGCCACTCGCTGCGCCATCTGGCGGGGGGAAAGCTCGATTGCTTTTCCTGCACCACGTTTGGCCCGGTGCAGCACACCACCTGGCGCTGGGTATCGTATTTGAATGAGCGCCACATGCTGTGGGCCTGGCTGAGCCTGTTTTCGGTCGGCCTCACCGACCTTTATATCCGCCTGCTATCGGCGGGCGTCCTCAAGGACATCCGGCTGCTGTGAACACCAAGTACGAAACCCACGAGCACGACGTCCTGATTATCGGTGCGGGCGGTGCCGGGCTGCGCGCGGCGATCGAGGCTCTCGCGCAAGGCGCGCGCGTGGGCGTGGTCTGCAAGTCGCTTCTCGGCAAAGCGCACACCGTGATGGCCGAAGGCGGCATTGCCGCGGCGATGTGCAACGTGGACGAAGCCGACGACTGGCGCACGCACTTCCGCGACACCATGCGCGGCGGCAAATTCCTCAACAACTGGCGCATGGCCCAGCTCCACGCCCAGGAAGCGCCCGACCGCGTGCGCGAGCTCGAACAGTGGGGCGCGCTCTTCGACCGCACCGAGAGCGGCGACATCCTGCAACGCGCCTTCGGCGGCCACACCTTCAAGCGGCTCTGCCATGTCGGCGACCGCACCGGCCTCGAGATGATCCGCACTTTGCAAGACCGCGGCGTGCATCAGGGAATCGACGTGTACATGGAGTGCACGGTCACGCGGCTGCTCAAGGACGGCGACCGCATCGCCGGCGCTTTCGCCTACTGGCGCGAACAAGGCCGCTTCGTCGTTTTCAAGGCGAGCTCGATCATCATCGCCACGGGCGGCATCGGCAAGGCCTGGAAGATCACGTCGAACTCCTGGGAATACACCGGCGACGGCATGGCGCTCGCTTACGACGCGGGCGCCGAATTGATGGACATGGAATTTGTGCAGTTCCATCCCACCGGCATGGTCTGGCCGCCGGGCGTGCAGGGGATTCTCGTCACCGAAGCGGTGCGTGGTGAAGGCGGAACCCTGAAGAACAAGAACGGCGAGCGCTTCATGGAGTGCTACGACCCCAAGAAGATGGAGCTTTCCACGCGCGATGTTGTTGCGCGCGCGATCTACACCGAGGTGCGCGAAGGCCGCGGCACGGAGCACGGTGGCGCGTTCCTCGACATCTCGCACAAGCCCGCCGAGTACGTCAAGCGCAAGCTGCCCAGCATGTATCACCAGTTTCTCGAGCTCGCGGATGTGGACATCACCAAGGGACCCATGGAAGTCGGCCCCACGTGCCACTACGTCATGGGCGGCATCCGCGTGGAAGCAGAAACAGCGCAGGCTTCTATTCCGGGACTTTTTGCCGCGGGCGAAGCAGCCGCGGGCCTACATGGAGCAAATCGCCTGGGCGGCAATTCGCTTTCGGACTTGCTCGTGTTCGGGCGCCGCGCGGGATTGGCGGCCGCGCTGCATGCGAAGAAAGCCGGAACTCCTGCGATCGATGGCGCCCAGATCGAGCAGGCCGAGCGGGACCTGCTCGCGCCGTTTGATCGTGCCGAAGGCGAGAGCCCTTACCAGATTCACTATGATCTGCAGAACACAATGCAAAATCTCGTCGGCATCTTTCGCACCGAACAGGATCTTCGCAGCGCTCTGGCGGAAATCGAAAAGCTGAAGGCGCGGGCTGCGCGCATGCGTGTCGAAGGCTCGCGCCTCTTCAATCCGGGCTGGCACCTGTCGCGTGACATTCAGTGCATGCTCGCGGTTTCCGAAGCCTGTACGCACGCCGCGCTCGCACGCCGCGAAAGCCGCGGGGCTCACAGCCGCCTGGACTATCCGAAGCTGGACGACGCCTGGGGACGGAAGAATAATGTCATCCGCAAGAAGGGCGATACGATGGAGCTCTTCGAAAAGCCGGTGCCGGAGATGCCGGACGACTTGAAGCAGATCTTGGCCGAAGATAAATAGCAAAGACGAGCAGCGAAGACAACTGGCGATCGCCGGAGGCGCGAAATGGCGGAAGCAACCTTGCGAGTGTTTCGGGGCATCCATGAAAGCGGCCAGCCCGCCGATTATCGCGTCCCGCTCGTTCCCGGCATGGTTGTGCTCGATGCGTTGCACACGATTCAAGCTCATCAGGCCCCCGACCTCGCCGTGCGCTGGAATTGTAAAGCGGGAAAATGCGGATCGTGTTCCGCCGAGGTTAACGGCCGGCCCCGGCTCACCTGCAAGACGCGCATGGATTCGCTCCCGCTCGATCAGCCCGTCACAATTTTCCCCATGAAAGCTTTCCCGCTGATCAAGGATCTGGTCACCGACGTCTCCTGGAATTACAAAGTGAACCGGAAAATCCCGCCGTTCCAGCCACGGCCCGGCGTCGAGTGGAAGATGGACCAGCGCGACGTGGACCGCGTGCAGGAATTTCGCAAGTGCATCGAGTGCTTCCTCTGCCAGAACGTCTGCCACGTCCTCCGCGATCACGCCAAGCAGGAACAATTCGGCGGACCCCGTTTCTTCGTTCGCGTCGCCGGCCTCGAGATGCATCCGCTCGACGGCGTCTCGCGCACGCGGCTGCTGAAAGACGAGTTGGGCATCGGCCTGTGCAACATCACCAAATGTTGCACGGAAGTTTGCCCCGAAGACATCCATATCACCGACAATGCCATCATCCCGTTGAAGGAACGCGTCGTGGACGAGTTCTACGATCCGCTGTTCATGCTGGTTCGCAAGATTCGCGGCGCAAAGACGCCTTGAGCCGCCAGGCAAGGGCGCGTGCGAAGCTCGAAGGAGACTGCCATGGAATACAAGCTGAAGTCGATTTCGAAGGCGGGGATCGCCGAGGCCACCGCCAAGATTGAGCTCTACCGCTACCTCAACGAGCCGGAAGAGGCCGAGTCCATCTGCCGCGATATCCTGGCCATCGACCCGCAGCACCAGCTCGCCCTGCGCTTGCTCGGCCTCACCATCACGGATCAGTTCAGTGGTGGCGCATCGGACCGCTACCACGAAGTGGAAGAAGCATTCCAGAAGCTCAGCGAACCCTACGAGCGCTTCTACTACATGGGAATCTTCCACGAACGCCGCGCGAAAGCGCAGCTTCGCGCGGGCCGCTCGCCTCATACCGTGCTCCCGCTTTTTGAACGCGCGCTCGAATGCTTCAGCGAGGCCGAAAAAATCCGGCCGGCAGCCAACGACGACGCCATCCTGCGCTGGAACCGCTGCGTTCGCCTGCTGCAAACTCCCGGCTACGCCTGGGAAGAAGAGTTCGCCGGCTTCGACGCCCACGACATGCCGCCCGCGTAGATGTGGAGTTATTTTTGCAAGGTACGCGGGGCGCGCGCGCGAGCTACTTCGCCTTTTGAGCCTCGGTCAGCGCGGCGAGCACTTCCTGGCTGTGCTTGCCCGGGTCCACGTCCATGAATTCCTTCACGATTACGCCATCCGGATTGATCAGGAAGGTATGCCGCGCGGAGAGCTTCGTCACTCCGAAGTTCATCACCGAGCCGTAGGTGTCTGACACTTCATGCTTGGTGTCCGCCAGGAGCTTGAAGGTCAGTCCCTCTTTCGTGCAAAAATCCTTGTGCGAATCGGACGACTGCACGCTGACGCCGACGATCACCGCGTTCTTCTGCTCGTACTGCGCCAGGTCGCGCTGGAAGTTGTGCGCTTCCACCGTGCATCCGCTGGTGAAGTCTTTGGGGTAGAAGTACAGCACCACCCACTTGCCGCGAAAATCGTGCAGGCTGACAGGCGTACCCTCTTGCGAATTCAACGTGAAGCCGGGCGCGGCCTTTCCCACCGCGGGAACTTTGTCCGATCCCCGCGCCACGTCGTATCCCGCGAACGCCAGCACCAGCGCGAAGATTACGTACCATGCCGCCCGCTTGCGGCCCGTGTTTGAGGACTGCACATGGGATGATTGCATTTGTTTTCTCCTTATCTTGGTTGCCCGCCCCCTATTATGCACCCCTTCCGCTTCGGGCTGCCAAGCAGCCATTGGCGCAAACGATGGCGCACGAGGTAATCGGAACAAGCGATCTTGTTGCGATTAGAAAAAATGATGCCCTTTGTTTTGAGGAGCTTAACGAGATGTCTAATAATGGAATGTTGCGATTAGGAATTGGAGGTTCGATGTTGGAGGTTAGATGTTGGCCTTCTGCCACAGAGACCCGGAGGCGCAGAGCAAGAGCAGCGGGCGTCGACTGATCCCCCAGGCTCGACGACACTGGGAGGCCCCGTTCTTGTTGTTGGAATTTGCGCGCAAAAGGGGGGTGATTTAGTGACGATTAGGAGAGGTGGTTTCGTTGGTACAAAAGGATTTAAGCGCGTTTCTAATCGACATGGGTGACGATTAGAAAAGCACCCTTCGGCTCCGCTCGGGGCGGGGTGGCCCTTCGTGCGCGACATGCGCCCATTCGGTTCGCTCAGTGCAGGCAAGTTCCGGGCCGGGGCTACATTTAGTCGCAGGACATGCTGCGGGTCCCATTCGGCAGGCTCAGGGCATGAAGACAGCGCAAAGGTGGTTGTTCGTATCCATTCTCACCCAGCACTCCCATCCCGATGCGCGCAGGGACGGCGCGCGTTCGGAGACTCCGGGTCGTGCTGGGCTATTTTCAGGCGTCCCTCCGGGACTCTCGTGTCACAACCGCGGATTCAGGCAGGCTCATATCGCGGAGTGTACCGAATGGGGCAGCATTGGTTCCTGGCAGGTGCCACCATATCCGGGTGAAGCACAAGAAATCGAAGAAACAAAGGGACAAAGCGACGCTCGCCAGCGTCACCAAGGAAATGGCTGAGCCGCGCTTCGCTGAATCCGCGCGCAAGGAAGAAGAAGAGGCCAACCACCGCGCGATGAAGCATGACCATTTTCCATGCGCGGAACGGAACGGCTCTTAAAGGAAGGTGTGGAATGTTGACGGAGACAATGAACCTGACCGGCAAAGAAGGAAAAATATTTGGCACAGTCTCTTTCGATGCAGGCAGCCACTCGTGGCGTATAGCCTCTGAAGCGGAGCCGAATTTCGAGCACGCGTTTCCGGCCAGGCTAGACGCGTTCTACTTCTGGTATTCCAGGTTCGACCCGACGACAGGCAAGCTGCGGGAATAGCAATTCACCCCAATAGGCGATTCTCAGGCGTCCCTTCGGGACTCTTGTTGTTGCTAGAGGTTAGAAGGCAGGGGGGGTTAGGGGGTTAGGGGATAGGGGGTAGGGATTAGGGGGTAGGGGTTAGAAGCGAGAAGTACAAAACATGCTGCGGGTGACGCAGCGCAAAGGTGAGTTTCGCGTCTTTCTTGTCACCCAGCACTTCGCTGCCGACGGCACAAGCCGGCGCGTGCTGGGCTATTCTCAGGCGTCCCTTCGGGACTTAAATCCTTCCCTGCCAACTCTAAACTCTGGACCCTAGATTCCTCCCGGATGTTTTCGCCGGATGCAGGTCTTGCGTGCTAAGCTTGGAGCACAGCGGGACTCCCCTCATGAACTTCTTCAAACTGCTGTCGCGACGGAACCATGCTCAGCCGGGAACGCAGACGGCCCCCGGCTCTCTGAACAGCGGCACCGCTGGGAATGGGCGATCGTCGTCTGTGCCCCTCGGCTCCGCTCCCTTCCGCGAGCTCTACTCGCGTCAGGGCAGGCGGGATGACAATCATAATCGGAGGCGGGTCGCTCGCATCGAGGCGGCCACGCCCGTATATGTCTACGCGCGCGCCGGGGACGAGCCATTCGCGGAGGGCACCAAGACGGTGAACGTCAGCGTGAACGGCGGGTGCATCATGCTTTCGACGAAGATCGCGCGCGCGCAGAAAATCATCGTCACCAACGCGCAGACGGACGAAGACCTGCCGTGCCGCGTGGCGCGGTCGGTGCGCACCGGAAGAAATGTGGTGGTCGGACTGGAATTCCTCGAGCCTTGCCCGAATTTCTGGGGCATCGAGTTTGAGCAGCCGCCTTCTGCGCCGGCCCGTTCCTCGTGAGAGGGAACCCAAAGCGCGAGCTTCGGAAGATTGCAGCGAAAAAGCAGATCCCTCGTCGCCCTGAGCGGCGGGCTCGCTCGGGATGACAATCCTAATTGGAAGGATGGAAGCAGAGAAACGGAGGAGCACAGACAGAACTGTCTGTGCCACGAGTGGCCTTTTCGATTGCAATCCAACCTGCGGGGGAGTAATCAAAGCAGGGGCAGAAAGAACGGAGCCATGGGAATGATTTTTAACGCTGAACATGGCGGCGCGCGAACGAGCGCAAGGAGCGGGCGCGCCGCAATCGCGGCGGCGTGCTTGCTGATGTTGTGCGCCGTGCCGGCGGTGTTTTCATCGCGCGCGTTTGCCGCGCACCAAACGGCAAAATCGACGTCAGCGGCAACGCCACGAGAGACATCAAAGCCGCCCGCGCAGGATTATCTGGTTTACGTTGTGTGCGAATCGGCGGACAAAGTGACGCTCATCCGCTTTGGCGCGAAGGGCGCGCGCATCGAGCGCGAAACGCACATCGGCCTGATGCCCATGGACATCAACGGGCCGCACGGCATCGCCGTCTCGCCCGACAAGCAATTCGTTTACGTTTCGGTGGGCCATGGGCGGCCCGACGGCACGGCATGGAAGCTGAAGGCGGGGACCGACGAATTCGTGCGCTATACGTCGCTCGGCCTCTTTCCCGCGACGATGGATATTTCGCAAGACGGCGAGTTCATCTACGTGGCCAACGCGAATTTTCACGGCGACATGGTGCCCTCGTCCATTTCCGTGGTGGCCACCGAGGAAATGGCGGAGGTGAAGCGCATCAAGACCTGCACGATGCCGCATGGGTCGCGGCTGAACCCGCAGGGCACGAAGCATTACTCGGCGTGCATGATGGACGACATGCTCGCGGAAATCGATACGGCAAATTTCGACGTGTCGCGCCACTTCATGCTTACCGCCGGAAAAGAAATGGGAATGAAGGGCGCGCCGGACGCGCAAATGAAGATGAGCGAGCTGACCTGCGTCCCCACATGGGCGCAGCCCAATAACGACGGCTCGGAAGTGTACGTGGCGTGCAACAAATCGAACGAAATTATCGCCGTGGACGTCGCGTCGTGGAAAGTGGCGCGGCGATTCCCCGCGGCCAACGGGGTGTACAACCTGGCGATGACGAAAGACGGGCGGCTGATTGCGACGAACAAGCGCAGCCAGTCGGTTTCTATTTTCGATCCGAAGACGGGCAAGGAGCTTGCGCGGCTCGCGACCAAACGCAAGGTGGTTCACGGCGCCGTGGTGAGTCCGGACAATCGCTACGCGTTCATTTCCGTCGAGGGAATCGGCTCGGACCCCGGCACGGTGGAAGTGATTGACCTCGATGCGCTGAAAACCGTGGCGACCCTGGACGTGGGCCAGCAAGCCGCGGGAATTGATTTCTGGAAGATGGAGCCGGGCAAGCCGTAGCAATCGAAAGCATCCGATGAATGATTCCAGCGGCGGACTCGCCGCACGGCTGGGACTTTTCGACGCGACGATGGTGGTGATGGGCGGCATCGTCGGCTCCGGCATCTTCATCAACCCTTACGTTGTGGCGCGGCTGGTGCACACGCCGGCGCTGATTTTGGGCGCGTGGATCGCCGGCGGCGCGCTGGCGCTGATCGGCGCGTTCGTTTTCGCCGAGCTTGCCGAGCGCATGCCGGACGTCGGCGGCCAGTACGCGTATCTGCGCGAGGCCTATCATCCGCTCGCCGGATTCCTTTACGGCTGGGCCAACATGCTGGTGATCGGCGCGGGAGGAACGGCGGCGGTGGCCGTGACGTTCGCGAAATATTTTCGCGAGCTCACGCAAATTGCGCTGCCGGAAAATGTGACGGCCGTGGCGGTGGTGGTCGCGCTGACGGTGGTCAACTGCCTCGGCGTGCGCGCCGGAAGCGGCGTGCAGAGTTTCTTCATGGTGCTGCGCATTCTTGCCGTCGCGCTGCTGGTCGGCTGCGGAGCGTGGTCCATCGCGCATTCGCTTGCGGCGCCGCACCCGGCGTGGCATCCGCTGCTCGACCGGCCTGTTTCGTTCGACCTGCTCACCGTCTTCGGCGCCACGATGGTGCCGGTGATGTTCGCTTACGGCGGCTGGCAAACTTCCAATTACATCGCCAGCGAGATCCGCGAGCCGCGCAAGAATCTGCCGCGCGCGCTGCTGCTCGGCGTTCTCGGAGTGATCGCGCTGTACGTGTCGGTGAATTTCATCTACGTGGAAGCGCTCGCACCCGCGGGCCTGGCAGCGACCGGGACGCCTGCATCGGAAGTGATGCGGCGCGCGCTCGGCAGCCGCGGCGCGTGGCTGATCGCTGCGGCGATCGCCATCTCGACGGTGGGCTTCCTCTCGAGCGCCATGCTTACGTATCCGCGCGTGTACTTCGCGATGGCTCACGATGGATTGTTTCCGCGCAGGCTCGCCCAGCTCGACGGGCGAAGCCGCGCACCGGTGGCGGCGATCGCGCTGCAGGGCGCGGTCACGACAACAGTGGTGCTGCTGGGAACGTTCGAGCAGATTTTGAGCTACGTGGTGGTGATGGATTGGCTGTTCTTCGCGCTTGCAGGGGGTTGCCTGTTCGTTTTTCGCCGGCGCGAAAAACGGATTGGCGCGACAACGGCCGCCGCGGCGCCGGGCAAGAGCTATCGCGTTCCCGGCCATCCCTGGACGACGGGCGCGTTTGTTATCGCTGCGTTTCTCATCGTTATCAACACAATTTATAAATATCCTCGCAATACATCCGTCGCCATGTATATCCTTGTTGCCGGAGTTCCCGTCTATCTCCTGTTTCGCGGACGCGCGCGGCGTTCCGGCGGCTTCGAGTGAGCTATTCATGAGCCCGCAGCGGCGAGAAGTTCGTTCGGCGTATATCGAATGGGCCAAGCTGCGTTCGCAGGCGCGCTACGATCTTGCGGCGAGCGACCTGCTGCACCTCCCGCTCGCCGAGCTGGGCGTCCGCATGGAAGACCTCGAAATCACCGGGCCAGGCGGCTACGGCTACGAGCCGCTGCAGCAGCGGCTTGCTTCGAAGGCAGGCGTTGCGACGGAGAACGTGGTTCACGCACAAGGCACTTCCATGGCGAACCATCTGGCGATGGCCGCGCTGGTGGAATCCGGCGACGAAGTCCTGATCGAGGAACCGGGCTACGAAGCCCTTCTCGCGGCGGCGCAATATCTGGGAGCAAGAATTCGCCGCTTCCCCCGAAAATTCGAGGCGGGTTTTCAAGTGGACCCGCGCGAAGTGGAGCGCGCCATCTCCGCGCGCACGCGGCTGATCGTCATCACGAACCTGCACAATCCGTCCGGAGTACGCGCATCGGATTCGGCGTTGAAGATCGTCGGCGAAATTGCGCAAAGCCTCGGCGCGCACGTGCTTGTGGACGAAGTGTATCTGGAGGCGTGCCTGGATTCGCCGTGGAAGTCGGCGTTTCATCTGGGAACGAATTTTGTCGCCACGGGCAGCCTGACGAAAGCCTACGGGTTGTCGGGCTTGCGATGCGGCTGGGCTATCGCGGCTCCGGCGCTCGCGCAGCGCATGTGGCGGCTTACCGATCTCTTCGGCGTGGTGGCCGCGCATCCCGCCGAACTTCTGAGCGTGATGGCGCTCGATCGCCTGCCGCAAATTGCCGCGCGCGCGCGAAAACTGCTCAACACCAATCGCGCGCTCTTGAAGAGTTTCGTTGATTCACGGAAGGACCTCCTCACCATCTGGCCCGAAGCCGGGCCCATCGCTTTCCCGCAACTTATCAGCGGCCACGCCGATGCTTTCTGCCAGCTCCTGCGGGAAAAATACGAGACGAGCGTCGTTCCCGGACGCTTCTTCGAGGCGCCGGAACATTTCCGTATCGGCATCGGCGGAGATACGGAAACCGTTCGCGAAGGACTTTCCCGCATCGGCGCCGCGCTCGACGAGCTCGCCGCAAAACGCTGAACTCCCTTTTCGTTGAACCTAGGAATGCTGCGGCTGTTTGCGAGGGCGGGCAGCACGCGGCTTTTTTCTGTGAAGAATGATTTCGACGAGGGCTTGCGCCGCGGCATTGAGGGGCCGGTCGTGGCGGTAGACCAGGTAGAGGCGGCGCAGGATGCGCATCTGGCGGATGCGCAATTCGCAGAGATCGCCGCGCGCGATTTCCTGGTCCACGCACATGCGCGGAACGATGGCGACCCCTTTCTTCATTTCCACAAAACGCTTGATGCTCTCGAGCGTGGGCAACTCGATTTCCATCCTCAGCGGCACGCGGTGCCGCGCGAACATCTGCACCACGCGATGCCGGTACGGCGATTCCACAATGTGCGCGACGAATGTTTCTTCCCCTAGTTGCGTGATGTCCACTTCGCGGCGCTTCGCGAGCCGGTGGCCGGGCCAGGCGACGAGAACCAGCGCGTCGCGATAAAACTCCGCTGCGGTTAGCTCCCGTTCCTCCGGAATGTACGAAATGACTCCGATATCGAGCTGATGGCTGAGCACCTCGCGCGGCACGTCGCGGGAGAACACGCGGTGCACGCGGATGTGAATTCCGGGATGGAGCTGGCGGAAGCGGTCGAGCGCGGGCAGGAGCGCGTGAATCGAGCTTTCGTTCACGCCGAGCGAAACCTCGCCGCGTTCGAGGCCGCTCAGTTCCTTCATGCCTTTGCGGATTTCCTCGCGCAGATTCAGCATGCGCTCGGCGTACTCGAGAAGCAGCACGCCGGCAGCGGTGAGCCTGCGGGCGCCCGCGCCGCGCACGAAGAGCGGCTGGCCGATCCATTCCTCGAGCTTGCGAATCGAAATGGAGATGGCGGGCTGCGTGCGGTAGAGCTTCTCGGCCGCGCGGGAAAAGCTCTGCTCGCGCGCCACGGCCCGAAACACCTGCAAGGAAGCCAGGTCCACGCCCTCGCACCTCCACCGGCATGTATAAGAGATATTTATCCAACATGCAAGAAATATAAATTGGACTTAGCTCTGCGGGGGCGTTTCACTGCTTGTGATCCAAAGGAGACTCCATGGATACCGTGCACATCTTCGATACGACGCTTCGCGACGGCGAGCAATCGCCGGGCTTCTCCATGAACCGGGAAGAGAAGCTGCGGCTCGCGCGGCAACTCGAGCAGCTCGGCGTGGACGTGATCGAAGCGGGCTTCCCCATCGCTTCTCCCGGCGATCTGCAAGGCGTGCGCGCGGTCGCGAGCGAAATCAAGGCGTGCCGCGTGGCGGCGCTCGCGCGGGCCAAGCAGGAAGACGTGGATGCGGCGCTGCTTGCCCTCGAGCCGGCCGCGAAGCCACGGCTGCACATCTTCCTGGCCACGTCCGACCTGCACCTGAAATACAAATTGCGGATTACGAGGCAGGAGGCGCTCGACCAAATCACGCAAATGGTTCGCTTCGGCTGCGCGCATTGCGAAGAGGTGGAGTTTTCCGCGGAGGACGCGAGCCGCAGCGATATGGAATATCTCTGCGAAGTGATGGAGGCCGCAGCGCAAGCGGGCGCGAGGATTTTGAACCTGCCCGATACCGTCGGCTACACGACACCGGAGGAGTACGCGGAAATGTTTCGCCAGGTTCGCGCGAGGCTGGCCGCGTATCCAAACGCGATCCTGAGCGCGCACTGCCATAACGACCTCGGGCTGGCGGTGGCAAATTCTCTTGCGGCCGTCGCGGCCGGAGCGCGCCAGGTGGAATGCACGATCAACGGAATCGGCGAACGCGCCGGAAACGCCTCACTGGAAGAGTTTGCAGTGGCGATTCACGTCCGGCAGAGCCGCTATGAGGCCTCGACGAACATCCGCCTCGAAAAAATCTATGCCACCAGCCGGCTGCTGACGGCCATCACGGGCGTTCCGGTGCCGCCGAACAAGGCGGTGGTGGGAGCGAACGCGTTCGCGCACGAAGCGGGCATTCACCAGGACGGGATTCTGAAGAATCCGCTCACGTACGAAATCATCGTGCCCGAAAAAGTGGGCGTTCCGGCGCGGCGGCTGGTGCTGGGGAAGCATTCCGGGCGCAACGCATTGCGAGCACGCCTCAACGAATTGGGATATCAGACGACGGATGCCGAGCTTGCCGAATGCTACCGCATGGCAACAGCGAAAGCCGACGCCGCGAAAGAAGTGACGGACCGGGATTTGCTTTCCATCATCCATCAAGTCCGGCGCGGCAACGCGCCCGCGCAAACCGGCCGCAGGCCAAGCGCCGCAGTGGCGCATTAGACCGGAAGGAATCCAGACATGGACCAAAGGGGAGAAAAGATACGGAAAACCATCGCAGTGCTGCAGGGGGACGGAATCGGGCCGGAAGTAACTCGCGCCGCCGTGCAATTGCTCGGAGATTGCGCGACGGCGTTCAATCACCATTTCGAATTCCGCGAGTTGCCGTTCGGCGGCTCGGCGATCGATAGCTCGGGCTCGCCGCTGCCGCAGGAGACTCTCGAAGGCTGCCGCTCCGCCGATGCGACTCTTCTCGGGGCAATCGGCGGCCCGAAGTGGGATGAGCTGCCGCTCGATAAACGTCCTGAAAGCGGCCTGCTCGGACTGCGCAAGGAACTGGGGCTTTACATCAATCTGCGGCCGATCCGCCTGCGGCCGGCGCTGCAGGGAATTTCGCCGCTCCGGCCCGACCGGGCAGCGCGGTGCGATTTCGAGATCGTGCGCGAACTCGCCGGGGACATTTATTTTGGCGAGCACGAGCTGCGCGGCGCGAATGGCGGCGAACGCGCACGCGACGTCGCCACCTACACGGCCGCCGAAATCGAACGCGTCGCGCACTATGCATTCGAACGCGCCATGGCGCGCAACGGGCGCCTGGCGAGCGTGGACAAAGCCAACGTGCTGGCGACTTCCCGGCTGTGGCGGCAGACCGTCACGCGCGTGGCGCGCGAATATCCGGCCGTTGCTCTCGAGCACCAATATGTGGATAACGCTGCGATGCAGATCCTGCTGCGCCCCGCACAGTTCGACGTGATTCTTACGTCGAACATGTTCGGAGATATTCTGAGCGACGAGGCCTCCGCGCTCACCGGCTCCATCGGAGTGGTCCCTTCGATGAGCCGAGGAAGCAACAGCAGCGGGGCGGTCTACGAGCCGATTCACGGCTCGGCGCCATCGCTTGCGGGAAAGGATGTGGCTTGCCCGCTGGGCGCGATTTTTTCGGCGACGCTGATGCTAAGGGAATCGTTCAGCCTGGACGTGGAAGCGGAGTACATCGAGGCGGCGGTGGATCGCGTGCTCGAACAAGGCTACCGGACGATGGATATTGCGCAGCCGGGCAGCCGCATTGTGCGCGGATCGGAATTCACCGAACAGATTCGCGCGGAAATGCACGACTCGCTGGTGCACACGGAGCGCTACGGCTGGGGAGTGTGACGGTCCGGCAGGATCTCTCCGGCGCACTTTTATTCGCTGCTACAACCTCCGCAAGACCAGGCAGCTCGCGATCATGTCGTGCAGCGCCTGCTTCTTCTCGGTAAAACCGGCCATGATGTAGCCGATGTATATCGTCAGGTGTCCGCTCAGGAGCTTTCCGAAGAAGCGGCCGGTCGCGCGCGCGAAAGAGATTCGGCGGCCGGCTATGTCGGTGACGTAAAGCCCCAGCACCTTTTTTCCCGGTGTGGCCTGCCAGCCAGAACTCTCAAAGCCCGCATAATAGAGCCACGTGCCTGCGGTCGCGACCAGCACGACTACGAGAATAAACCCTGCTCCAAGAATGGCGAACAACGCATCCGCTGAATCACCCGGCCTAAAGTTTTGGAGTGCCGCAGAAATTCCCATTGCGCTGGCAACGATGACGATTACAAAGAAGAGCGGGATGCCGAGAATAAAACTGTCGATCAAGAGCGCAACAAAGCGCAGCCAGAAACCCGCATAGGCCACGGTTGGCGCGGCAGGAATCGCGGGCGCGACAGGAGCATAGCCAACGGCCTGCGGCGCGACGGGAACATCCGCGGCTATCTGCGCGGTGGTGATGGCGGCCGGAGCGCCGCAAGCACTGCAAAAAGCCGTGCCTTCGAGCATTTGGGCTCCGCACTTGGAACAGAACATGTTGTGTCCTTTCGCCGGATCAGCCGGAGCTTTCGATGGAAGAGCCGTCTGCATCCTACTGAACCGGAAACGCGCGGGTCAACATGCAATTGGGTGGCGGCGCGGGCCAGGCCTGTTCCTGGGCAGTGTAGCTTAGTTTTGATGGCTCAGCATAAGGCGCTTTCCTCAGGGGCTAAAGCCCATTGTATTTTCGGCCCTTGTGTCGGAGCTCGAAGCTCCGACCCCCTAAGGAGCTGGAAAATGACAGGCGTTCTCGATCCTGCCTGTCGCGAGTTGCGGCGCACCGCTCCTATTGAATACACTCGTGCGTCTAAACGGATGACGGAAGGAGAAATCATGCGATTGCGCTTCACAAAAACAGCAAAGATTCTAGCCGGAGCATTTCTGGCGCTCACTCTTTTTTCGAGCGGCTACCTTGCGGGGCAGAATAAATTTGGGCAGCCGAAAACGATCATTCATCTTGTCGAAATCAAATGGAACCCGGGCGTTACGGACGCGCAGAAACAGGATGTGGTGAGCGGCATCAAGGAAATGGCGAGCAAGATTCCCGGGATCAGGAACGTGTGGCTTAAATCCGAGCGGCTGGAACCGCGCGACTTCAGTTGGGCCTACGCGATTGAATTTCGCGACCGCGACGCCGCGGACGCCTACGCCGAAAGCCCGCTTCACGAAGCCTGGGAGAAACGGTACGTCCCTCTTCGCTACCAGAGCATCTCGGTTCAGGTGACGAACCCCTAAGGCGGCGCGCCGCAAGGATACGCGCGCATAATCCGCTCGATTCACGCGAGCGAGTTAGGGTGGGAGAAAAAAAGCCGCCGCTGAGAATCACTCTCGAATTTCCACTATGGCCGGTGAATTCCACAGTGAACGCTATAAAAATATTCAGTAAATGCTTGACGAATCTATGAAAACTGGTACACTCTCCTGATGTCGGTGGACCTCTGATTCGTCGGGGTTTCGTCTGACGAACCGGGTCTGCCTTCTCACAGAGGTGAGGTTGGTTACGAACACCGGGTAGAACGTAGTCGAGAATCGAGCAATTCCGTCCTCGAGGCCGCTCGGACAGAGTGGCCCAGGCAATGGACGGACTCGCCCGGCGCTCGACGCCGGGTTTTTTATTTCCCGCGGCATCGGCTCCAAACCGATGACGCGCTCCGCCGGGAGCGGAGACGTTCCGATCGGAAACGGTTGAGCGGAACGAACGATCTTTGACAACTGAAGGAAGTAGGCATTGCGTTATGCGATTTCAAGGTCGCATGGCGCAGTAAACCGCAAATTTTTGCTCGAGAGTAGCGCAATGTGGAAAGGCGAACTTTTCCGCACGCGGATCGTGTGCGTTTCAGGCCCGTTTTTACGGGCTGAAAGACGCATTCGTGAAACTCTGGGGAACGGGACGAAGGGCTGCAAGACCTTTCGTCGTTGTTCCTGAGGGCCCCGGAAGGGGCGTGTTGGGTAAGTTTTATGGTCAAGCTACTAAGAGCGTACGGTGGATGCCTTGGCGCCAACAGGCGATGAAGGACGTGGCAAGCTGCGATAAGCCTCGGTGAGCCGCAAGCAGGCTTTGATCCGGGGGTGTCCGAATGGGGAAACCCATACTGGCAAAACCAGTATACGGCCCGCTGAATACATAGGCGGGTACGAGCCAACCCAGGGAAGTGAACCATCTCAGTACCTGGAGGAAAATAAATCAAACGAGATTCCGAGAGTAGCGGCGAGCGAAATCGGAACAGCCCAAACCCCGGTGTTTACACCGGGGGGTTGTAGGACCGCGTGAGTAGAGTTACCAATCCGGAGGCTAGGTGAACCCGCTGGAAAGCGGGGCCAAAGAATGTGATAGCCATGTAGCCGAAAGCTTACCGGACTCGAAGCGGTATCCTGAGTACCACGGGGCACGAGAAACCCCGTGGGAATCTGGGGAGACCACTCTCCAAGGCTAAATACTCGTTGGCGACCGATAGTGAACTAGTACCGTGAGGGAAAGGCGAAAAGCACCCCTGCGAGGGGAGTGAAATAGAACCTGAAACCGTATGCTTACAAGCAGTCAGAGGGCTATGACACGGCTTCGGCCGTGTAATGCCTGATGGCGTGCCTCTTGCTTAATGAGCCGGCTAGTTATTCTCACACGCAAGGTTAAGCGAAAGCGAGCCGTAGCGAAAGCGAGTCCGAATAGGGCGCTCAGTGTGTGGGAATAGACGCGAAGCGGGATGATCTACCCTTGGCCAGGTTGAAGGTCGCTTAACCGCGACTGGAGGACCGAACCGTTGTGAGTTGAAAATCGCTCGGATGAGCTGAGGGTAGGGGTGAAAGGCTAATCAAATTCCGTGATAGCTCGTTCTCCCCGAAATGCCTTTAGGGGCAGCCTTGCATGATTTGCCACGGTGGTAGAGCACTGAATGGACTAGGGTCCCATCCAGGATACCGAATCCAATCAAACTCCGAATGCCGTGGACAACAGTGCAGGAGTGAGACTACGGGGGATAAGCTCCGTGGTCGAGAGGGAAAGAACCCAGATCGCCAATTAAGGTCCCCAACTGCAGACTAAGTGGGAAAGGACGTGTGAGCGCACAGACAGCCAGGAGGTTGGCTTAGAAGCAGCCATCCTTTAAAGAAAGCGTAACAGCTCACTGGTCAAGTGTTCACGCACCGACAATCCAACGGGGCTAAGTCTGCGACCGAAATTGCGAAATTGACGGTTCCTTCGGGAATCGTCATTTGGTAGGGGAGCATTCTGTGGTGGCAAAGGTAGACCGAGAGGACTACTGAACGCCACGGAAGAGACTCTGCCGGCATAAGTAGCGATAAACACGATGAGAACTCGTGTCGCCGAAAGTCTAAGGTTTCCTGAGGAAGGTTAATCCGCTCAGGGTTAGGCGGGTCCTAAGGTGAGGCCGAGAGGCGTAGCTGATGGACAGCAGGTCAACATTCCTGCCCCGCCGCGCGAACGTTATACGATGGGGTGACGCAGAAGGATAGGGGAGTCGGGTGATGGACGTCCCGATGGCCCGGTGCAAGCCGGATCCCGCAGGAAAATCCACGGGGTCATTCAACGGTCAGACCGGTTCCGAGGCCACACGGCCATAAAGTCTCTGATTTCACGCTGCCGGGAAAAACCTCTAAGGAGTTCGTACGGTGCCCGTACCTCAAACCGACACAGGTAGACAAGGTGAATATCCACAGGCGCTCGAGAGAACGCTCGCTCAGGAACTAGGCACATTAGCCCCGTAACTTCGGGAGAAGGGGTGCCCCGCTAGGGTTTATAGCCCGAGGGGGCCGCAGTGAAATGCGTTCGGCGACTGTTTAACAAAAACACAGCTCTCTGCTAAGTCGAATACGACGTATAGGGGGTGACGCCTGCCCGGTGCCGGAAGGTTAAAGGGAGGGCTTAGAGCCGCAAGGTTCGAAGGCCTGATCTGAAGCCCCGGTGAACGGCGGCCGTAACTATAACGGTCCTAAGGTAGCGAAATTCCTTGTCGGGTAAGTTCCGACCTGCACGAATGGCGTACCGATCGAACGACTGTCTTGGCGAACGGCTCGGCGAATTTGTGGTTCCGGTGAAGACGCCGGATGCCCGCATCTAGACGGAAAGACCCCGTGCACCTTAACTGCACTCTGGTCATGATTAACGGTACTGCCTGCGTAGGATAGGTGGGAGCCTGGGATCCCTCGGTTTCGGCTGAGGGGGAGGCAACGGTGAAATACCACCCTGATAGTTCTGTCGCTCTAACTTGCACCCCTAGACGGGGTGGAGGACACGGCCAGACGGGTAGTTTGACTGGGGCGGTCGCCTCCTAAATGGTAACGGAGGCGCTCAAAGCTCGGCTCAGGCGGATTGGAAACCCGCCGTGGAGTGCAAGAGCATAAGCCGGGTTGACTGCGAGACACACAGGTCGAGCAGGCACGAAAGTGGGATCTAGTGATCCGGTGGTTCTGCGTGGAAGGGCCATCGCTCAACGGATAAAAGGTACGCCGGGGATAACAGGCTGATCTAAGCCAAGAGTTCACATCGACGCTTAGGTTTGGCACCTCGATGTCGGCTCATCGCATCCTGGGGCTGTAGAAGGTCCCAAGGGTTAGGCTGTTCGCCTATTAAAGCGGTACGTGAGCTGGGTTCAGAACGTCGCGAGACAGTTCGGTCCCTATCTGGTGTGGGCGCAGGAAACTTGAGAGGAGCTGTCCCTAGTACGAGAGGACCGGGATGGACGGACCTCTTGTGATCGAGTTGTCACGCCCGTGGCATAGCTCGGTAGCGAAGTCCGGAAGAGATAATCGCTGAAAGCATCTAAGCGAGAAGCTCGCCTCGAGATAAGGTTTCCCAACCCTCCTGCGGGGGGGTAAGAAGGCCAGTCGAAGACTACGACTTTGATAGGCGGGAGGTGGAAGCGCAGTAATGCGTGTAGCTAACCCGTACTAATCGGCCGTTCGGCTTGACCATAAAACTTTCCCAACGCGTTTGCCCGTCCGGTAAGGATGGGCATCCTGAGGAACGTAGTGACGAAGGGTTCCTAATCCTTCGTTCGCTGCTGCTCAGGGCTCGCGTAGGGTCTGTCAAGCTAGCCTTTCCACATTGCATTATTCTCAATGCGGATTTGCGGTACCCAACTTCCTTCAGTTGCTCATCGAAACTCCATTGCGAGTTTCGACTTCAAGTTTCTGGTGGTCTTATCGCAAGGGTCACACCCGTTCCCATCCCGAACACGGAAGTTAAGCCTTGCTGAGCCGATGATACTGCGCGGGTAACTGCGCGGGAACGTAGGTCGCCGCCAGAATTAAATTCAACAAAAAGGCTCCGAGCAATCGGAGCCTTTTTTTGTTTTCCATCTAGCTGAGATTTAGTCCTATTTCTTTGGGTGCGAAGTGCTGTACGCGGAAGACGCGGTCAAGAGCAACGCTTCGGCAGGGTCGAGCGGCTCCAGCCTTGCGGCGCCGCGATCCCGCGATCGCGCATCGGCAATCGCCCGGAAGTAATACACCTGCCCGGCTTCCGCCGTGAAGCTTGCGGCCGAAGCCAGCTTCGAGAGCCTCTCGAAAGTCGACTGCCACTGTGCGCAGATGCGATGGTCGCCCGGATCCACGGCAAAGTAAAAGTACGAGTCGCCGTGATTCGCTCCCATCCAGGAGCCATCGAGCCCGATCCGCAGCGTCACGGTTCCGATCACAAGCCCGGGGTCTAATTTTATTGTGTCGAACACATAGACCATGGCCTTGCCGGCTTCCGTCTTCACATTGAACTCTCCCGCTCGGGCCGCATCCCGCGGCACGAGCCAGCGCTGCCGCATCCTGCGTGTCTTGGCCATGCGCAATCATCGGCATTGCGAAAAGAACGACTCCCAGCAGGATCTTTGTCATGTTGTCCACCACCAAGGCTTACTCAATTGCTTGGACGTGCTGTGCGGGGGTGCCGTTTCCAGCGGCGAGGCAAACGATTGCAGGAGAGTAAAACTGGAAAGGGTCGTTTGAACTTCTGTATCTCATCAGTCCTTGCGGTTGGTTCTCCTGCACGTTAAAGTAGGGACAATGACCCTATACAGTTATCCGATTACCATTGAAAAAGAGGGCAGGCAGTACTACGCCTACAGCGATGATCTTCAGGAGTCTACGGTCTTGGCAAAACAGTTGAGGCTGCCAAGCGCAGCATCCTCGAAGCCATGCGCCTCTACATCGAGCAGTGCAAGAAGAACCGCAAACCGATTCCCCCCGCTCGAACAGTTTACGCGGAAACAGTTACGCTCGCCGTCGACTAAATGCCGAAGGCCGCTGAACTTCTCGATTCCTTCTGCGGCAGGGTTACCGGAAGGCTCGTCAAACGGGTTCCCATCTGATCCTCGAACATCTTGAGCGCGCGACTCTTGTCGTGCCCGTTCATCGCGGGGATCTCCCGAAAGAATTGTTTCTGAAAATTCTTAGAGACGCTGGATTCTCTCTTGAGGAATTTCGCCGGAAGTGAACTTATCCCGATGAAATGCATGGCGCCGTCTCACACCGAGCGGCGAAGTAACAGCTAACTAAGAGTCTCGAATTTAGACATGCTGAAGCAGATGCCGAAACTGGCGCATCTGCGTTATCTTTGCCTTTGACATGCAGGCCGTCGGAATTCACAGCATCGAACTGATTTTTCTCCTGCTGCTGCTGTTCGTCACGGGACTGGCGGCGCTCGCCAAGCGTTTCAACATTCCCTACCCGATTGTTCTCGTCATCGGCGGCTCGCTGCTCAGCCTTTTTCCCCGTGCGCCGCGCGTCGAGCTGAATCCGGACCTCGTATTTCTTGTTATCTTGCCGCCGCTCCTGTTTTCGTCCGCGTTTCTCACCTCCTGGCGCGAATTCCGCTATAACCTCGTGAGCATCACCATGCTCGCGTTCGGGCTCGTCGGCTTCACTGTGATCGGCGCGGCCGCCGCATGCCGCTGGCTGATTCCCGGCTTCGACTGGCGCATGGGCCTCGTCCTCGGCGCCGTCGTTTCCACCACCGACGCGATCGCCGCTACCGCCATCGCCAAGCGCCTCCACTTGCCCAAGCGCATCACGGACATCCTCGAAGGCGAGAGCCTGATCAACGACGCGAGCGGCCTTCTTGCGCTCCAGTTTGCCGTCGCCCTTTTGGTGTCGGGCCACACGCCCGGAATCGCCGAAGGTGCAGCCCGGCTTTTCTATCTCGTCTTCGCAAGCCTTGCCATCGGCCTGCTGATCGGCAAGGCGATTCACTTCGTCGAATCGAAGATTGACGACGCCGCGATTGAAATTACGATAAGCCTCCTTGCACCGTACGTCGCCTATCTTGCGGCCGAAGGAGCGCGCTCTTCCGGGGTCCTCGCCACGGTCGCCTGCGGTTTGTATCTCGGCCGCAAGAGCTCGCTCTACCTTTCGACGGGCGCTCGCCTCCGCGGCGGCGCCGTTTGGGACACGCTCACGTTTGTGCTGAACGGCTTCGTCTTCATCCTCATTGGCCTTCAGTTGCCCTGGGTGCTCGAGGGCATCCCTGCGATCAGCATTGGCCATTTGATGGTCCTCGGCCTGATTTTCAGCGGCGTGCTGATTTTCCTCCGCTTGTTATGGATGTATCCCGGCGCGCTCGTCGCAAACGTTGTCCGGCGGCGCCTGCTGCACCAGCAGGAGACGCTCCCAAATCCGCGCGCGATCTTCATCCTTGGATGGACGGGCATGCGCGGCGTCATTGCCTTGGCCGCTGCAATCTCGCTGCCGGAATTCCTGGCGAATGGCTCGCCCTTCCCGCAGCGCGACGTAATGATTTTCCTCACCTTCTGCGTGATCTTTGTCACCCTCGTGCTTCAGGGACTTACGCTTCCTCCCCTTATCCGCCGTCTCGGCCTTGCGGGCACGGCGGCCGGACAAAATCGCGAGGAGTTGCACGCGCGCAATGCGCTCGTCCAAGCCGCCCTTGCCTATCTCGAGCATGCTCGGGAAAGCGATTCCGAAGAATTTGCGCCCATCTACGACGATTTGATTCGCCTCCAGCGCCGGCTGAATCTGCCTGCCGGCAACGAATCCGAAGACGGCGGGCATCGGCGCGAAGAATATGACCGTTTCCGCGAACTCTCCGCGCAGGTCCGGGCCGTGCAGCGCGCCGCCGTGCTTCACATGCGCGATCAGAATGAAATCAATGACGAGCTGATGCGAACACTCGAGCAGGAAATCGATATGATCGAAGCGCGGTTTGCCTCTTCGGACCACCTATGAAATCGCGAACCGCCTCGAAAAATTTCATGGCGACGATCTACAAAATCTGAATTTTCGCTGGACCAGCCTTTTTCTCTTTTGGTAACGCAGGTTGTCCGAAGCAAACGAAGGGTGCTGCGATTCCGCCTTGGTGCTACACTTTTCCAGTTGGAGGTCCCACGTGAAAGCGAAACGGGAATTTACTGTAGTGATCGAACGGGACGAGGCAGGTTACTACGTCGCACATGTCCCGGAACTGCGCGGCTGTTATACCCAGGCGAAGAATCTGGATACACTGATGAAGCGGGCGCGGGAAGTGATCGAACTCTGCCTCGAAGATGGCGATTCACCAGAACCCATGGAGCTTGTGGGCGTCCAGCGCGTCATGATATGACGCGCCTTCCGAGGCTTCGTGCAAGGGAACTCATCCGCGCCCTTGAACGCGTTGGATTTCAAGTCCAGAGGACCCGCGGCAGCCACGTTCGTTTGAAGCACCCCGATGGCCGAATTACCTCCGTTCCTTCCCACGCTGGCGAAACAATCGGCCCTGGGCTTCTTCGAGCGATCCTTCGCGACCTGGAAATCTCTGTCGATGACCTACTAAAGATTCTTTCGTGACGCGCCTTAGAGTCCAATCCAAAGCACCGCATCGGTTCATGGCGACGATCTACAAAATCTGGATGCTCCGCTACGTGGACGTACCGGAAGCAATCGGCCGCGCGCTCGAGAAAGAATCCGGCAAGAAGAAGCACATCCCCGTCGTCGCGATTGCCAATGGACGGAGCACTCGCACCACGCTCACACCGGCCGGAGGCGGCCGCTATCGCCTGCAGTTCAACGCCACGCTGCGCAAGGCCGCGCACGCGGACGTGGGCGAAATCGTTGGCGTCGAACTCCGCATAGACCGTGCCTCGCGCGCGCTCCCCGTTCCGCCCGAGCTGCAAGGTGCGCTCAAGAACCGCCCGCGCGAGCGAAAAACGCTCCAAAAGATGGGCCCCGGATCGCGCCGCCAGTTTCTTCTCTATCTTTCCAAGGCGAAGTCGCCGGAAGTCCGTCGCAAGCGCATCGCGCGGCTCCTCGAGGTTCTGCTGGAGCGCGCTCTTCTCGGGCGCTCCCGGTCAAGCTGAATGAAGCAATCGGCATCCAGGATGGTGCAAATAGGAGACGGCGCGTGGCAGCACGCGACGGTCGTGCGTCTCAAGAGCTGCTTCGGCCGCGGCTTGCTGATCCTCCCGACCGGCGAACCGGCGCCGAAGGATGGCGAGACATTTTTTCTCAAGTTTGCTTCCGGAAGCGGCGGTGCATCAAGATAGCGGCCATGAAACTTCTCATAACAATTCTGTGTTTCGGTTTACTCGCGCCCTGCGGCTTCGGCCAGGCGAAGACAAACCCCGCGAGCGCCGCGCCGGATCGTATGGGCATGACCTGCATGCAAATCCTTCGGACGACCTCGTCGAAATGGGTTTCGGTGTACACCCTGAAGAAGGGCGAGAAGCCGGAAAACACGATCCGCGCGATCAAAGTCTATAGCGCCTGCTACGACGCGCGCACCGACCGCCTCGCAGCAGCTCTCGCCAAGACCGGCAAGGGCCCGCTCATGGGCGCCACCGGGAATTCCCGCAATTTCGACGCGGCGGTGAAAGACTTCATGGAGAAAGCGCTCGCCGCCACCGAACCTCCCGCCGACGCGGTGAAGTCCGCTTACGCCGCCCTATACGAAAAACAGTTCCGCTACGATTTCTACCGGAGCTACGAGCAGAAAAGTTCATCTTCACCGGCGCCGGCACTCTCACCAGACGATCTCGATCGAGTCGGAACCGCAAAAAACCAATTCGGCCAGGAGCTGAATTTGCTGCCCACCGAAAAAATTCGCGAGGTCCATGCCGCTTTCAGCCGCATTTTCGACGCCGGGCCCATCAGCGACGCAACGAAGCTCGCTCTCTACCGCTTCGCGATTTTCTGCCTCGAAAAACCCTCCGCTGAACCTTTCTCTCCGCCACCGTTTTGAACCGCCATTTCCCGCCTCGCGGATCTCGTCACTCACTTGCAGCGCCCAGTGGCAGTGCGACTCTCAGTCTGATAGGCTCCTGAGTTCTTGACCCAGGAGCCTCTGATGAAATCCCGGCAGTTCGTAACCCTCGCCAGCCTGCTCTGCCTTGTCATCCTCGCCGCCATAGTCTTCGTCTTTAGTGCCGGTCCCGTATGCGCACAGACCAGCGACGCGACGAACCAGCTCGCGCACGATATTTTTAGGCAGCTCATCGAGATCAACACCACGGACTCCGTGGGCAGCACAACCGTCGCGGCCGAGGCGATGGCGAAGCGCCTGCGCGATGCAGGCTTTCCCGCGAGCGACATTTATGTCGGCGGCCCCAACGCGCGCAAGGGAAACATCGTCGCGCGGCTCCGTGGCACCGGCGCGCGCAAGCCGATCCTTTTCATTTGCCACCTCGATGTGGTGGAAGCGCGGCGCGAAGACTGGACCATGGATCCCTTTCAGTTCATCGAAAAAGACGGCTACTTCTACGGCCGCGGAACCGGCGACATCAAGGACGGCGACGCGATTCTCGTCACCACCTTCATTCGATTGAAACAAGAAGGCTACAAACCGGATCGCGACCTGATTCTTGCGCTCACGGCGGACGAAGAAGGCGGCGCTTCCAACGGCGTGGATTGGCTGCTGAAAAATCACCGCGATCTCATTGACGCCGAATTCATCGTGAACCCCGACGCCGGCGATTTCGAGCTCGACCACGGCAGACACATGCTCGTCGGCATTCAGGCCAGTGAAAAGCTCTACCAGGATTACGATCTCAAAATCACCAGCGCCGGAGGCCATAGCTCTCTTCCCACGGCGGATAATCCGATCTACGCGCTTGCCGCCGCCCTCACGCGCCTCGAGCAGTATCGGTTTCCATTCGAACTCAACGAAGTCACCCACGCGTACTTCGCGCGCGAGGCAGACCTTGTCGGCGGACAGACCGGCGCGGACATGAGGAGCATTCTCCAGGCGCCGCCCGATGCCGCCGCGTTCGCGCGGCTTTCGGCGATGCCGTATTACAACGCGCGCTTTCGCACCACTTGCGTCGCCACGCGCATTGACGGCGGCCATGCCAACAACGCCTTGCCCGGTTACGCGCACGCGAACGTCAATTGCCGCATTTTGCCGGGGCATTCGCCCGATGAAGTGCAGGCTACGATCGAACAAATTCTCAACAATTCGAAAATCGCGATCAGGCAAGTGGCCGCGACGGGAACAGGATTGAGATCAAATCCAGCTTCGCCGCTGCGCCCGGACGTTCTGGGCCCGCTCGAAAAAGTGAGCCATGAAATGTGGCCGGGAATTCCCATCATCCCCGTGATGGATGCCGGCGCGAGCGACGGAGCCACTTCGCGGGCGGCTGGCATCCCTACGTACGGCGTTCCGCCCGTCTTCATGGATGTGGATGATGACCGCTCGCACGGCCGCGACGAGCGTATCCGCGTCTCGGCATTTTATGAAGGCGTCGATTTCTATTATCGCTTCGTCAAGGCGCTCAGCTCCGCGCATTGATTCCGGCGGAACCAGCCCATGAGCTTCATGCGCCGCGCGCTTCTGAAAGCCTCCCAGAGCCGATGGCTCCGCGAACGCGCGCCGCGGTTCGGTTTCGTGCGCCGCACCGTCGCGCGATTCATGCCGGGCGAAGAAGTGGCGGATGCGCTCGCCGCCGCCCGCCGCCTGGCGGACAACGGCATTGCCAGCTTGTTCACCCATCTCGGTGAAAATATCGCCGATCGCGGCGAAGCCGAAAACGTCACGCGGCATTATCTCGCCGTGCTCGATCAGGTTCGCGATGCCGGCTTGCCGGCGGAAATCTCCGTCAAGCTCACGCAGCTCGGCCTCGATCTCGACCCCGAATTCTGCTACGCGAATCTGGCGCGCCTCATCGAGCACACTCCCGCCGAAAAAACACTCTGGCTCGACATGGAGCAGAGCCCCTACGTGGACGTCACGCTCGCCCTCTATCGCCGCGCGCGCAAGATCCACGGCAACGTGGGCGTGTGCGTGCAGGCCTACCTCTATCGCACCGAAAAAGATCTCGACACGCTGATCCCGATGGGCGCGGCGATTCGCCTGGTGAAAGGCGCATACAACGAGCCGCCTGAAATCGCGTTCCCGAAGAAAAATGACGTGGACGAAAACTATTTTCATCTCGCGCAGAGGCTGCTGAGTCCGGAAGGGCGCCGCGCCCGTGTCCGCGCCGCGATTGCCACGCACGATCGCGCGTTGATCGCGCGGATCACCCGCTGGGCCGCCGCGCAGGGAATCGCCAAGCCATCGCTCGAATTCCAGATGCTCTACGGCATTCAGCGCGCCGAGCAATTGCGCCTGGCGCAAGAAGGCTATCGCTCCGCCGTGCTCATCGCCTACGGTTCCTTCTGGTATCCGTGGTTCATGCGCAGACTCGCCGAACGCCCCGCCAACGTCCTCTTCCTCGCACGCAATTTCTTTTCGAGATAGGGAGGTACAGATGACCGGATTGAAGGATCCCTCTTCACGGCCGGCGCGGTTGCTCCCCAAGTTTGCTTTCAATCCTTCAGATGTAGCTGCTTGCCCACGCGATAGGCTTCTCGCAGCCAGCTCATCAACTCGCGGTCGAGTTCGTCGAGCGAGCGCAATCGAAAGCAATGGACGTGGTTGCGCGGGCTGATTGTCTGGATGCTTGTGAATCGAGGATTTTCAAGACGCCGCGCGAGCACCACGTGGCCGTTGAGGCCGTCGCGGCGAAAGCTTACCGCCGCGAAGCTCATGCGCATCTGAAACGCGATGCGCGTTTTCTCCGGCAGGATGATCACCGGCCCGCAACGCTTCGCCATCTTCACGAACGCTCGAAAGATCGCCACCGCCTTCGGCGTGCGTCCGCGAAGATGGCCGCGGAGCGTGTAGCGCCCGCAGGAATGTGACTGATTGCGGTTCGCAAAGCGCCGCCCGCAGCCGTCGCACTTCCACATCGCGTTCATGCGGACGCCGTTTCCGTCAACTTCCCGCGGTTTTCTGCTTGGCCATTTCGGCGAAGGCTTTTTGCGCTGCTGCGTGTTTCTCTTCCTCCGTCAGTTCCTGCTTGTGCGTGGCGATCGACCAGTGATGGCCAAACGGATCGGTCACCTGGCCGTAGCGGTCGCCCCAGAACGCGTCCATCAGCGGCATCGTCACCTGCGCTCCAGCCGCCACTGCTTTTGCGAACGCGGCGTCGGCGTCCGTCGTGTAGATGTGGAGCGTCACCGGGCTGCCGTTGAGCGACTGCGGCGAAAGGCAGCCGTAGCCCGGAAATTCCTCGGTCAGCATCACGATCGAATCGCCGATTTTGAGCTGCGCGTGCGTCACATTCTGGCCGTCGTCCTTGCTTACGCTCTGTATCTCGGCGCCGAACGCGTTCTTGTAGAACTCGATCGCCTTCTCCGCGCCGCGACATACCAACAGCGGCGTCACAGCGCGAAATCCTTCAGGAATCGGTTTTGCTGCCTTCGCCATGTTGGCCTCCCTTGTTGCGCTGCAATCGCTCCTGATTTGAACTGCTACTTCTTCCTCGAATAAGTTGTCTCCTGAAAAGCGGTTTCTTTGCCCTCCGCGTTCTTGCTGTACAAGGTGACGACAAACTGGTTGTCATCAATCTGGCTAACGCGGGCGTGAAGGGGAACCTTGCCGCTTGGCTCGTAGGTGTCGCCGGTGTAATCCACGGTCTTCCCGCCGTCGTTGCTGGTTCCCGTCAGCATCAGGATTGCCGTGGACATCGTGTAGGTCCAGACGGCCTCATATTGCTTCGTGACGTTGTTGTAGCCCCACAGGCGCAGGCCCGTTACGGGCTTGCCGAAAACCACATCGTTGTTTTCTTCCTGAATGAAACGGCCATCCAGTACCGCGGAAATTTTCGATGTTCCCGTGAAAGCCATCGCGTCCGCGCCCGGCTGACCAACGAACTTCACGGCGCGCGTGTATTCGCCTGCGCGCTTCGCGAGGAATGCCTGCTCCGGGCCAGGTTTCGAGGGCGACGCACCTGCGTGTGCGCTCGCAGTGGCGGGTTCGGCCTTCTTCTCCTGTTGCTCTTGCGCGAATGCCGGGCCCACGATCAATAACGTTGCCGCAGTCAGCTTTGTCAGCCAGGCTCGAATGCTTTTCGGCATCTTGTTTCTCCTTCGCTGGGGATTTAACCGGCAATCCTTCGCGCAAGCCGTAAACCGTTCAGGGCAGCGCCCTTACAAACGAAAAGAACCAGCCCGGACTGGACGCTACTGATTCGATCCCGGTTTACTCGGCGCGGGAGACGATTCGAGAACGCAAAGAAGCATGGCACTGCCCGCGCCGATCCTTAGCGGCCCTTCGTCTGAGCTCAGAACTATCTCGCCTAAAGGAGCGTCGCCTCCTGTTTGAGTAATCATGAGTTTGGGAAAGCCGTACGGCCCGCACGCGTCAGAGGAAAACACCCACAAGGCCTGCGGTGCATTATTACCATCCACAGCGCCGCCGCAACTTGTGCCGGGCTTCGCGCTTAGCTGAGCCAGCACGCCGCCATCCACGCCGCGTCCCACGATGCGCGCGCCATTTGCCACCGGGCCGCCAAGGCCATAAACCTTTTCGCCGCCCACTTGCACGGTGGGGGCCCAGTCGAAAAATTCAGCCTGGCCAGGGAAAAACACCGGGTTCTCGGCCGATTCAACTTCCAGCGGCGATGCCATCGCGCGCAGGCTGGTGATGACGGGAATGGATTGCGTGTCTTGCACGACGGTGTCGAATCGCAAGACGAGTGACGCCTTGCCTTGAGGGGGAGTAGCGGAAGTGACGTCAACGACATGACCCACAACGGTTGCGCGCCGGTAAAGCTTTTCGCCGTTTTCGAACGGAATAGTTTGGGCAACCCAGGCCTTGAGCACGTCGCCCTTCTTGACTTTCTCCGACGAAATCATCGGAACTGCGATGGGTATGACGGTGCCTGCGGGAATCGCGATCAAGGATTTCGCTGAGGTTGGAATCGGTTGCGCGGATTCGTTGCCGGCGCCCAATGACGCCGAGAAGAAACCTGCGATCAGGATCGCCAACAAGGCGGAAAGCGATAAGAAACGAAAGGTGTCGCGCCGCGACGAGTACATGGCCACCTCCTTGAGGGTTGGCTACCGCGTACGTTCGTCTTTTTCGATTTTACCATCGCGGAGGCGAATTACGCGGTGGGCGTGCGCGGCAATGTCTGATTCATGCGTGACGAGAATGATGGTGTTGCCGCCTTGGTGCAGGCGGGCGAACAGCGCCATGATTTCCTCGCCGGTTTGCGAGTCGAGATTGCCGGTGGGCTCGTCGGCGAGGAGGATCGAGGGATTGTTCACCAGCGCGCGAGCGATGGCCACGCGCTGCCGCTGGCCGCCGGAAAGCTCGTTGGGCTTGTGCATCATGCGGTCGGTGAGATCCACCTGCGCGAGCGATTTCTTCGCGCGCTCGAGGCGCTCGACGGACGGCGTGCCGTTGTAAATCAGGGGCAGCTCGACATTGTGCAGCGCCGTGGCGCGCGGCAGAAGATTGAAAGTCTGAAAGACGAAACCGATTTCCTTGTTTCGGATGTAGGCCAGCTCGTCGTCGTCGAGCTGGCTGACCAGACGCCCGGCGAGCCAGTAGCTTCCGCTGGTGGGCGTGTCGAGACAGCCGATCAGGTTCATCAACGTGGATTTTCCCGAGCCCGAAGGGCCCATGATGGCCACGTACTCGCCCTTGGGAATCTCGATGCTGACGCCGCGGAGCGCATTCAGCTTCTCCGTCCCCATTTCATAAGTTTTCCAGAGATCTTCGGTCTGAATGACGACACCGGCAGAGACGAGATCTTCGCGGTAACTCTGGGCGACTATTTCTTCGACGGCCATGGTAAAGGGGCTCCGTGAGATTCTAGACCGCCAAGAACGCGGCGAGTGTGCGAGCGCGGCGCTAGCTCGGTGACTCTTCGTGCTTCGGCGCGGTGTTGTCCACCTTAATTGTGGCGCCGGGCTTGAGCGTACGAAGGGCTTTGTAGCTGCCGGTGACGATTTCATCCCCCTCTTGCAGCCCGCTCAAAACCTCGATATCGGTGACGCCGGTGATTCCGGTCTGCAAGGGGACAAACTGCGCCTTCTTATTTCGGATAACGAAAACTCCCTGAATATCCGCCTTCTGCGCGCCGCCCGCGGGCTTGGCCGCAGCCAGCGTCACGCTGCCGCTCTTGCCTGCTTTCGCCTCGTCCAGATCCTTTTGCGTGCGCACGGCGATTGACTGGATCGGAATCGTGAGGATCGCTTTTTTCTGCGCCGTTTGAATTTTGGCGGTGGCGGAAAGGCCCGGGCGCAGATAGTCCGGCGGAGCATCGAGGGTGATGACCACTTTGAAATCGCGGGCTTCCTGCGTGTTGGCCGTGGTTTGCGACGTAGCGGCCTGGCCGGAAGAGCGCAGAATCGCAAGCTCGCCGACTTCGGTGACATTGCCCTTGAATATTTTGCCGGGTATGGCATCAATCGTCACATCGGCGGACTCGCCTTCCTTGACGTTGGTAATGTCGGTCTCATCCACTTTTACTTCCGTGGTGGCCACGCTCATGTCCGAAATGGTCATCAGTTGGCTTCCGGCCGTTCCCTGAATTCCGGGGACCACGTTCTCTCCCACGCGCACGGCGATGTAGCTGACGATGCCGTTGATGGGCGCCACATAAGTCGTTTTGCGCAGAATGTCCTGGGTGTGCGTCAGGACCGCCCGCGTCTGGTCCAGGTTGAACTTGGCCTGCTCGCGCGCGGCGCGTGTTTGCTCCACCTGAGCCTTGGCTGCATTCAGCGCGGCGGTCGCGCTGTCGAAGGCGGCCTTATCGGCATCGAACTGCTGCTTGGAGATGAGCTGCTCTTTGAAAAGCTCCTGGCTGCGGCCATAGTCGAACCGGGCCTTTTCGAGGTCGGCCTGGCGCTGCGCGAGCGTTGCGACGGAAGAGTCGTAAGACGAGGCCGCGACGCGCATGCCTGCCTCCGCGCCGTCGATACTTGCCTTCTGAGCCTGGACGTCCGCGCCGGGCTGAATATTTTCGAGATGGAGCAGGACGTCACCCTTCTTGACGTGGTCGCCTTCCTTGACCACGATTTCGGTGATCTTCCCGAATCCTTCGCCCAGGACGTTCGTGTAATTCTTCGGTCGGATTTCACCCGAGGCAGTTACGATCGATGTGAGATCCTGGCGGACTACGCGGCCGCTCTGCACCGTCACGACGCCCTTATTTACCTGGTAGACGCTCACCCCAACAATGGTGGCCACGAGGGCCGCAACCCCCACCCCAATGCCGACTTTTTGCCACGTCTTCATCGCCTCAACCTCTGGATTCTCGGTTCTGGACCGGCAAGTGTACCCGCTACAATCTAGCTACGCGCGGAGGGCACAGAATGTTTCTCGGCTTAGACGCACGACGGCGAATAAGGACAGGTGGAAACAGCCCTTGAAACTTGACCTCGTAGCTCCCAGATTCGCAGCCCACTCCACGGAGCCGCCCAGCCCAAAAACCCCAATGATTCTAAATCGAATCCTCCCAGAAAGAAAGACCTCTAACGCGGCAGGCGCAATTCATGGGTTCGAGCCTTCTTCCCATGTTCCACATTGCAATCGGTACCCAACCCGGCACCTGGATTCCGAGCGGGTCCGGGCAACCCCTGGGGCATCAGGGGATTCCAAGCGGGATAAGGGGACAGCCAAGGGGAAATCGTTGACCTGTACTATAGGACAGGTTAGAATTTCTCACCAAATAGGGTCAGGGGCGAGGGTGTAATCATGGGCCGATGGGCGAAGGTGTTTCTATCTGCTTTTCTGGCATCGGCAGTTGTATGCCCGGCATTCGCCCACAACAGACCTGCGCAGCAACAGGATCAACAAGCTCAGCAGACAGACAAGCAAGCAGCCAAGGCAAAGCAAAAAAGGGACAAGGATCTCTACAAAGAGCTGAATCCTCAGTACCGGAGATGGTTGGACGAGGATGTCGTCTACATTATCTCTTCCGAGGAACGCGCCGCATTTCTCCACCTGCAAACGAACGAAGAGCGCGAGCAATTCATCGAGTCGTTCTGGCAGCGGCGCAACCCTGATCCCGATTCACCTGAAAACACCTTCAAGGAAGAGCATTACCGCCGCATCGCCTACGCGAACGAGCATTACGCTTCCGGAATTCCCGGGTGGAAGACCGACCGGGGCAAGATCTACATCATGTGGGGTCCGCCGGATGAGATCGAATCTCATCCATCCGGCGGGAGTTACGACCGCCCGCCGGAGGAAGGAGGCGGCTCAACCTCGACCTACCCATTCGAAACATGGCGCTACCGCTACCTCGAAGGGCTGGGCAACAACGTGATATTGGAGTTCGTCGACCCGTCCATGAGCGGCGAGTATCACTTGACGATGGACCCGAGCGAAAAGGACGCACTTTTGAACGTCCCCGGCGCCGGGCTGACCGAAATGGAATCCATGGGACTCGCGAGCAAGACGGACCGCTTCAACAACACGGATGGGAGCCACCTGGCACGGCCCCTCGGAATGCGGCCGGCCGCCATGGGCGAATTTGAGCGTTTGGAGCAGTACGCCAAGATTCAGCAGCCTCCTCCGGTGAAATTCAAGGATCTTGAAGCAGTCGTGACGTCGCGAGTGCTGCGCGATCAGATAAAGTTCGATTACCGCTTCGATTTCCTGCGAATCACTTCGGATACGGTGCTTGTCCCCATTACCATTCAGATTCCCAAGCGCCAGTTGAGCTTCCAACAAAAAGATGGAATCGCTTCGGCTACGGTGAATTTGTTCGCGCGGATTACCAGTTTGAGCGGGCGCCCCGTGCAGACGTTTGAAGACACCTTGCGCGACGATGTTCCCGCTTCGCTTTTGCAACAGTCCCAGTCCAATGCCCGGATTTATCAGAAGGCCGTGCCGCTCAGCCCGGGGCTCTATCGCATCGACATCGTGGTCAAGGATGTAAACAGCGGCAACGTGGGCGTCAAGAACGAGCGGCTCGCTGTTCCCCGATTCCAGGAAGACCAACTGTCCTCCAGTTCCCTGATTCTGGCCGATCAGATCCAGCGCGTCGGGATCAAGGACATCGGCCTCGGCCAGTTCGTGCTCGGTGATGTGAAGGTCCGCCCCAAGCTGGATGCGTCGTTTGGCGCCAAGGACAACATGGGAGTTTTCCTTCAGGTTTACAACCTCAAGGTGGACGACAAGACGCACAAACCGGATGTGACCGTGCAATTCCGGGTCACCAAAGACAAGGGCACGGAACCCGTGCTGAAGTTTGACGTTCCGGCGGACAAACTGCCCCAGCGCGGCGAGGAGTTGACGCTCGAGGATGTGCTGACCCTCGGCTCGCTCGACCCCGGAAAATACAAGCTGGAAGTTCAGGTGACCGACAATCTATCGAAGCAGACGATTACGCCGACGACGGAATTTACAGTGAAGCCCCCCGCGGCGGCAGCGGCGGGTTCTCAAGGGAGGTAAATCCGCGTGAGTCTCCGAACGATTCGTGCCCTGGGGCTCGCGGTACTGGTTTGCCTGAACGCGGTTCCCCTGGCCGCGGGGGTGAATTCCGGCAAGATTTCCGGCGTGGTCGTGGATCCGTCCGGCATCCCGCAAATGGGCGCCACGGTCCTTATCTCGTCTGAAAAGCTTTTCGCCGAAACGCCCGTTGAGTTGTTGACCAACGATCGCGGCCGCTTTTCCACCGCAACCCTCGCTTCCGGAACTTATTCGATCAAAGTAACCCTGGCGGGCTTCCTCCCCTCGATGGAGCAGCACATCCAGGTCAGCGATCAGCACACCACGCTGCTCCAGATTATCCTCGGTTCTGTTTTCTCCTCCGCCGATAAGCTGCGCCGCCAGCCCGATCAGGAACTTCCCGGCGATGAATGGACCTGGGTGCTTCGAAGTGCGGCTGCAACCCGCCCTGTCTTGCGATGGAAGGATGACGGAACCCTCGCCGACAATCCCCAGGGCCGGGATCCTCTGGTGCAACGCGCCGTTCGCGCGCGGCTGGAGCTGACGTCGGGTTCGGACCATCCCGGCTCGATTTCGAATCTCGCTGATTCTCCCGCCACTGCGTTCGCTTATGACTTCGGCGTCGGCTCGAAAGCCAAGCTCTTGATAGCCGGCCAGTTCAGCTACGAGGGCGGCTCTCCCGCAGGCGGCTTCGTCACCGAATGGATTCCATCCGGTGAGCTCGGAACCGGTCCTGTTACAAGCCTCGTGATCCGTGAATCGCGGCTGGGTCCCGATGGCCCCGCATTCCGCGGCCTCTTGCTGGCCCATGACAGCCAGCTCGCTTTGGGCGAACGCGTGAGCATTCGCTATGGCGCGGAATACCTCGTGGCCGGGTTCAATGGCACCACTTCCGACCTGCGGCCACGAGCGGAAGTGGCCGTGCAGTTGGCGCCGGGATGGATGGCATCGCTCGCCTTCGCGGCGCGCCCGTGGCAAGACTCCAATACCCAGGGCGAATTGCAATCCACCTTGAATAACTTGGACGCCTTTCCGACTTTGCTCCTGCGTGACGGGCGGCCCGTGCTCGATAGTGACCTCCATGAGGAAGTCGCTCTCGAACATACGCTGGGCAAGCATGCCAGCCTTACCGCCGCCGTTTTCCACGATCGTTCGAGCCACACGGCCGTTTTCGGCCGCGGCGCGGTTTCCAGCCCCGATTTCCTGCAGGATTTCTTCTCCGATATTTTCGCCTATGACGCAGGTGCGTCGAGTTCCATGGGAACGCGCTTGGCGTATCAGCAGAAGTTCTCGGACAACCTCGGCGCGACGATTGTCTACGCTTATGCCGGAGCGGTGGCGCCCAGCGAAGGATCAGCGGACGCGGTCCTGCGCGATGAACTGGCGACGCGGTATCGCCAGAGCCTGGCGGGGCGGGTTTCAACCAAACTCCCTCGAACCCATACGAAATTTACGGCCAGCTACAAGTGGATCAGCGGCCCGGTTGTTTCGCACCTCGACGCGTTTGGCGAATCGGCCTACCACCTCGACCCTTACCTGAGCATGCAGGTTCGCCAGCCGTTGCCGAACATTTTCGCGTGGCACATGGAAGCCGTAGCTGATTTTGGCAATCTGCTGGCTCAAGGCTATGTTCCGATCTCCACGAGTGACGGGCGAGTGATCCTGGTACCCTCGTATCGCTATTTCCGTGGCGGTTTGGCCTTCCAGTTCTAACGCATGGGTTTAGCGAGTGGATTATCCGGTCTACTGGAATTGGGAACATGCCTTCCACAAATGGGATTAAGGCCTCTTCCGCTGCTCTTACCTCTTGTAACCTAAGCAAAACAAACTACTTCACGGATACTGAATCTTCCATTCACTGGAAACAGACGTGCTCGCACTATAATGAAGTAGCTACGGGTGTTCTTGCATGAACGAAAGTTTGCGAATGCGGCTCGGGGCGGTGATTCTGGCGCTCCTTACGGTTGCGGCCGGGATATTCGCCGTGCTCAACCTGCAGCAGCGTTCGCGCTTCGTGGTTCCCGACGACGGCATCACCTGGATGGACAGCCCCCAGGGTGTCGTGGCCTGGCACGTCGTCGCCGATTCGCCCGGTTCTCGCGCGGGGATCAAGCAGGGGGATTACGTCCAGTCGGTTCGCGGCCTGGTGATTCATCGCGCCACGGATGTCGCCCGCGTGCTGTGGCGCGTGGGACCCTGGGCCGAAGTTCGCTATGGAATTCGCCGCAACGGTGAGTCGTTTGAAACGCCGGTCGTCACCGCGCCCCAGGAAACCTCGCCCTCCATTGAAAACTACCTGCGCGTGGCGGGGCTTTTGTATCTGTTTATCGGGCTTTTTATCTTCGTGCGCCGCTGGAGCGCGCCACGCGCGATCCATTTTTACGTCTTCTGCCTCGTGTCGTTCATTCTCTACAGCTTTCATTACACCGGCAAACTGAATTCATTCGATTGGATTATCTACTGGGCCAACGTGGTCGCCACGCTGTTGCAGCCGGCTCTCCTGGTGCATTTCGCGCTGGTATTCCCGGAACGCCGCGGCAGCCTGCGGCCGAAACTTGCCCTGGTGTACGCGGTGCCTGCGGCGCTGCTTTTCCTCCACATCAGCATGGCCACCGGAGCGCTCGATTTTCTCCCGGCCATCAGCACGCGCTATTGGCTGGATAAAGTGGAGATGGCCAATCTCGCGATTTATTTTCTCCTCGCCGGGGTCATTTTCCTGCTGAGTTATCGCCGCGCGCCGAGCGGCGTGCTGCGCCAGCAATTGAAGTGGGTCACCGGCGGAACGTTTGCCGGCGCGCTCCCGTATTTGGCGTTGTATGTCGTGCCCTATGTTCTGGGGCAGGTTCCGCAGCCGTGGATGAACGTGTCCGCCTGCTCCCTGGCGCTGATCCCGCTTTGCTTCGGTTACGCCATCATCCGCTACCGGTTGATGGATGTGGACATCATTTTCAAGCGCGGCATCGCGTACACGTTCGCCACCGCCGGAGTGGTGGCGATTTATTTCGCGGCCATCGCGCTGATCGGCGAGCTGCTCCACACCAAATGGCCCACGGGCCCCGCCGGTGGCGTGATCGCCATCGTCGTGGCCGCGTTTCTTTTCCAGCCTTTGCGCGATTGGGTGCAGACTCGCCTCGACCGCTTTTTCTACCGCGATCGCCTCGACTTCCGCCGCACCCTGATCGAGTTCGGGCGCGCGCTAACCAACGAAGTCCGCGTCGAGCCCCTTCTCGGTTCGGTCCTCGACCGCGTTTCGCAGACTTTGCTCGTGGACCGGCTTGCGGTCTTTCTCGAAGACCCCGCGCATCCCGGCAGCTTCGTTCTTTCGCGCTCGATGGGCCTGCGCCCCGAAGGCCCGCTGGACCTGAGCTTCCTCAACCCCGACCGGCCGGCGCTCGCGCGCGGCTGCCTGTTCTTCGAATCGGCGCGCGCCGCCACTCAGGAGACCGACGCGGTCCGCCGCACGCTCGACGAGCTCGACCTCAACTATTTCATCGCTTGCCGCTTTCGCGAGCGCACCGTCGCAATCCTGGGCCTCGGCAAGACGGTGGACGGCGACTACCTTTCGAGCGACGACCTGGAATTGCTCTCCACCATTGCCGGCTACGTGGCCATCGCCATTGAAAACGCGCGCCTGTATCAATCGCTCGAGCAAAAAGCCATGCAGATCGAGCGCCTGAAGGATTTCAGCGAAAACATCGTGGAGTCGCTCAAGATCGGCGTGCTCACCGTGGATCTCGAAGACTGCATCGAATCCTGGAACCCTCAGCTCGAAGATCTGCTCGAAATTCCGCGGCGCAACGCGCTTCGCCGGAAGCTCGGCGAAGTGCTTCCCCCGGATCTGGTTGCCGAAATTTCGTCGCGCGCCGCGGCTGACCATGTCTCCGGCATCTACAAGTTCCGCCTGAATACCAGCAGCGGCCGCCATTTGATCATCAATGCGTCGATCGCCCCGCTGGTGGGCAAAAACGGCGCGCGCCTGGGCCGCCTGATTCTCCTCGACGACATCACCCAGCGCATGCGCCTCGAAGAGCAGATGGTGCAGACCGAAAAGCTCACTTCCCTCGGCCTGCTGGCCGCCGGCGTGGCGCACGAAGTGAATACGCCGCTCGCCGTCATCTCCAACTACATCCAAATGCTCGCCAAGCAGATCCCCGCCGACGATCCGCGCCAGAAAACCATCGAGCGCATCGTCAAGCAAACCTTCCGCGCCAGCGAAATCGTCAACAACCTTCTCAACTTCTCCCGCACCGGCGCCGCCGAATTCGTCGAAGTGGACTTGAATTCCGTGCTGGAAGAAACCCTGACTCTCGTGCAGCACCCGCTCAAGACCGCGCGCGTGAACGTGATCAAGAATTACAAGGAGCAATTGCCCCCCGTGCTCGGTTCCATCACGCGCCTGCAGCAGGTGTTCCTGAATCTGTTCATGAATGCGCGCGACGCCATGCCCAACGGCGGAATGGTTGAGGTGCGCACCGCCGCGCAGAACGGTTCCGTGGAAGTCGAGGTCACCGACACCGGCACGGGCATTCCGCCGGAGAACCTCCACCGTATTTTCGACCCCTTCTTCACCACCAAGGCCTCCGGAAGGGGCACCGGGCTGGGTCTTTCGGTGAGCTACGGCATCATAAAGGAGCATGCGGGCAAAGTAGACGTCCGCTCGACGCCGGGCAAGGGAACATCGTTCCGGCTCGAATTCCCCGTAGCCAGGAAAGCCGTCCATGCCTAAAGGAACGATTCTAGTAGTTGACGACGAAGACGAAATTCGCGAAGGGCTCGAAGCGCTTCTGACCTCCGAAGGCTTCCAGGTTTCCAGCGCCGGCACCGGTGAGGCCGGTCTGCAAAAGCTCGAGGATCGCCCCTACGACCTGATGCTGCTCGACGTGAGCCTGCCCGACCGCAACGGGCTCGAGTTGCTGCGTGAAATCCGCCGCCGCGATCCTTATCTCTCCATCATTCTCATCACCGCATACGGTTCGATCGACATGGCTCGCGCTGCGTTCAAGGGCGGCGCGCAGGATTACATCACCAAGCCGTGGTCCAACGACGAACTCATCGCCCAGGTTTCGCTCGCCATCGAAGGCCGCCGCCTGCGCGAGGAAAACGTTCAGCTCAAGCGCGCGCTGAAGCAGCGCTACAATTTTCCCAGCATCGTCGGCAAGAGCGAGAAAATGCTCGCCGTGTTCGACCTCGTCACCCAGGTGGCGCCCTCGCGCTCCACCGTGCTCATCTCCGGCGAAAGCGGGACCGGCAAAGAGCTGATCGCCAAAGCCATTCACTCGGCGTCCACGCGCGCCGACAAAGCCTTCATCCCCGTCAACACCGGCTCGATTCCCGTCGACCTCCTCGAATCGCAGCTTTTCGGCCACGTAAAGGGCGCCTTCACCAGCGCCATCGCCTCGAAAAAAGGTCTCTTCGAAGTCGCCGACCAGGGCACCATTTTCTTCGACGAAATCTCCACCATCAGCCCTGAAACGCAGGCCAAGCTGCTGCGCGTGATCCAGGAGCGCGAATTCATGCGCTTGGGCGGCACGGACACGATCAAAGTCGACGTGCGCATCCTCGCCGCCTCCAACGAAGACTTGACCAAGCTGGTCCGCGAGGGCCGCTTCCGCGACGATTTGTATCATCGTCTCAACGTCATCTCCATCCACCTGCCGCCGCTGCGCGAGCGCAAGGAAGATATTCCGCTCATGGTCGACCGTTTTCTCGAGCAGTTCTGCCAGGAAAACGGCAAGCCTCCGCGCGGTTTCACTCACGGCGCCATGAAACTCTTGATGGATTACGATTGGCCGGGCAATGTGCGCGAGCTCGAAAATGTTGTCGAGCGCGGTGTGGTGCTTTCCACCCAGGAATCCATGGACGCGGACCTGCTGCCCGAAAGCGTGCGCACGCGCGAGATCGTCCGGGGCGTCCGTCTCCAGCTCGCCGAATTCCTGCCGCCGCTGCCGGGCGAAATTGGCGCGCGCGGCTCCGCGCCTGCTCCCTCGCTCTTCGAAATCCTCGAGGAAGTCGAGCGCCGCATTATCGTGGACATGCTCGAGCGCACCAACTGGAACCAGACGGAAGCCTCCGAGCGCTTCCAGATCCCGCTCTCCACGCTCAACCAGAAAATCAAGCGCCTGGGCATCGAAACGCGCCGCCGCGCCCTCTCTCCCCGCGGCCCCGGCGCAAGCTACGGCGATTCCATGGAATTTTCCGCAGGAAAGTAGCAAGCGCCGGTCTCAGCCGCCTCCGCCCTACCCCGCCACCAGCTCGTACGACGACGTGAGCGCGATTGCCTTGTGCAGCGTGCGATAGAGCGGGCAGCGCATCGCGTACATTCCGTGCACTCGCTGGACGGTTCCGCGAGCCTCTTCCCCCGCCGCCAATTTCATCGCCACGTGGATCCGCCGGATCACCAGCACGCCGTCTTCGGTTTCGACTTCGCCGGTGACATCCGCCGTGAGCTTCCCGTTGCTGGCATCGATTTTGCGCGCCTCCAGCGCGCCTCCGAATGTGCCCATCATTCAACCGGCGGTCGCGGCAATCACGTAGTCGATCGTTGCCGCGTGAGGTTCGGTGAGCTTGGCCGGGTCCACTTTGTAGTGCTCGGCGATGGCCCCGTGGACGCTGAAGATTACCGGCTGCGGCTCGCCCGGCAAATGGGCCACGCGCAAGGGTCCTCTCTTCCGTTCAATTCGAGACTTCGAAACGTAAACGACCTCGGACATTCTGCCCTCCTCGGCTGCAGATTTCTTCGATTGGGCTTTGTGGGTCGGGGCTTCAGCCCCGACATAGACCTGCTCTAACCTCGGGGGGCTTTAGCCCCTGAAGTGCCGCAGCCGTTGTCTGCCGCATGGACTGCCTACGAAACCAGCGCGCATCCCGCGATGCCTTCGAGTATGCGGTACGGCGCCGCCTCCGGCGTCACCAGCGACTGCGGCGGAATCAGCAGCGTCTGCTCGATCGCGAATTGCCCGGACATCGCGGCGTGCGCCACGCCGTCCGTAAACACGATCCACGTCGCCATCGGCGGAAATTCCATCCGCACCTTCGGGCAGCTCTCCTGAAATTCCCGGTTTTCTTTCATGAAATCGTGGAACCGCAGCATGAACATGTCGTACGGCGTGCGCCTCGCGGCGCTGAACCCGAGCTTTTCGCCCCAGGTCTGCACGGTGCGGCTCAGGAACGAATTGTCCTCGGCGATCTCGCGCAGCCCGGCGGCCTCGGCGTATTGCTTCGCCAGCGTCTCGAAAGATTCCGTCGTGTTCCACACCCGCGGCTTGGCAGGGTTCAGATTTGTGAACACGCGCAGGATGCGCCCGCCGCGCGTCGGCCGGCTCGGAAACGCGTCCACGTGCAGCAGGTCGTTGCGCTTGTGCAACGGCAGCGTGCGCCTTTCCTCCTCGATGGGACGAAAGCTCGCGAAGTCCACCATCCATTTCCCCGCGTAGGGCGAGAGAAATTGGCGCAAAAACTCGAGCACCTGCGCGCTGTAATTCCGGAAAATGGTTTGAATCCGCTCGATCGTGGCCGCTTCGCCGGTAACCCCGCGCAGCGCGTCTTCGCTCGGCCTGTACGACACGTTTTTGTGCATTCGCAGTTCCGCCCATTCCTGCGTCACCAGGAACTCGCGGTCTTCCGCCGGGAAATGGAACGGCAATTCTTTGAAGAAGAGAATCTGGCCCCGTTCGAGCAGGTCGCAATAGGCGCGGGCGCGCGTCTCGCGCTGCTCCGGGCGCTTCCAGCCGGCGCCCTGTTTGTAGTCTTCCACAAGAATCCACGGCAGATTCGGCATCGCTCTCGTTTCTTCCCGGCCGCCCCTCGCGGTGTCATCCTGAGTCCGCCACAGCGGACGAAGGATCTCAGCTGTCCATGCCAGCAGAGCGTCCCTGCAACTAACTCTTTCCCGCGCTCGCCTGTTTGTATCCCTTCGGCATCAGCGCCGTCGACAAATCCAGGCCGGAGATGCTTCTCGCGGTGTCATCCTGAGTCCGCCACAGCGGACGAAGGATCTCAGCTGTCCATGCGAGCAGAGCGTCCCTGCTAACTCTTTCCCGCGCTCGCCTGCTTGTATCCCTTCGGCATCAGCGCCGTCGACAAATCCAAGCCGGAGCTGCTTCTCGCGGTGTCATCCTGAGTCCGCCGCAGCGGACGAAGGATCTCAGCTGTCCATGCCAGCAGAGCGTCCCTGCAACTAACTCTTTCCCGCGCTCGCTTGTTTGTAATCCTTCGGCATCAGCGCCGTCGACAAATCCAAACCGGAGAGGTCCACTCCCTCGAGGTTCGTTTCGCGCAGGATCGTCGTTCGCATGATAGCGCCTTGAAAATCCGCGCCGCGCACCTCCGCGTTGCGCAGGTTGGCGGCGCCCAGGTCCGCGCGCCGGAGGATGGCGCCGCGCAGGTCCGCGCGAAAAAGTTCTGTGCCCCCCAGACGCGCTTCCGTCAGGTCCGCGCCGCTTAAATTGGCTTCCGTCAAGTCCGCTTTCCGCAGGTCCGCGCGGCGCAGATTTGCCTTGCTCAAGTCGGCGGATGCCAGCTTCGCATCGCGCAGGTTCGCGCCTTCCAGCTTCGCGCCCTGGAAATTCACGTAGGCAAGTTTTGCGCCGTGCAGATCGGCGCGCGAAAGATTGGCGCCCGCCAGGTCCGCGCGTGTTCCGGTTTCATCCCCGCGAACGAACCGGCCGTGCGCCTCGAGTATCTCCGAGAGCCGCTTGCCCTTATGACGAATTCTGCCGGGCGCCCGCAGCCCTCCCTTCAGCATATCCAGCATTCCCATCGCTCTCTCGCCTCTATTCTCGGTTGTGTATCTTGTATTTTACTCGAATTGCCCCCGCCTCGACCCGCCGAACTTCGCGAGTAGTGCGTCAGTTTGCGATACCCGTGGCACAGACAATCCTGTCTGTGCTCTTCGCCCGGCAACACTACGAACATGGCGCCGCAAAACACACGGTGCTGTGCTGTCGGCGGAAGATTTGATGCAGTGGCCATTCAGGGAGAAAAACAACTTCAATGAAACCAGCATGTCAGAGAAGGGCCAGGGGGCTGCGTTACTCCGCCGATATCATTTCGAAGACCTTGGAAAGCTCGGAAAGTGCGCTCTCCCGCGAATCCATCAGCGCATAGCAGCCCGGAATCGACGGAATCTCTGCCACCCAGGAGCCGTCTTCCTGACGGTAGAGCACGGTTTTGTAGTCACCCAGTTTCATATGTACCGAACCAGTTGGTGTGAGTTTAACACGACTCCGGCAACCTCGCCGCAGCGGCCCCACCGCGGGCGGTACCTCAACTTGGACCTAAGTTTTTTTCACAACTAGGCAGACGCCCGGCAGGCGAGGTTTCCGCTTGCATCCGAAATCGCCACAGCTCTAGTGAGTTGTGAGAACATCAGAACTACCCGACATGAGCATTACGACAAAGAGGTCGTTTTGGTGCGACGATTTGAAAGGCAAACGAGAGCCGTCAGAGTGTCCGATCAAGGGCTGCAAGAATGACTCCGTCCCGATTTGTGAGGAACACGGCCTCGAAATCCACAAAAGGACTTTTGTCTACTACAACGGTGGCACCCTACAGGACAAATGCGAAGCTCGTCTTAGGAATTTCCTGCCGGATGGAAGAGAGTTCCTAAAGACCTGGATTCTCCGCAACAAGAACAAGGCCGAGACACATCGCCTTGGGTCGGAAAATAGCGAGGATGCCCTAACCTGGAATGTTTTCGGCGAGCTCCACCGCTGCGGATTGATACATTTGGCTTACAACTTCTTTACTGGAGAAGGTGTAGGGACGGGACAAGTGAAGCTGTTTTTGTGGGGATTGGAACTAGATTTTGTCGGCAATAAGGCGAAACCCTGCGAGAGCCTCGAAGAAGTTCGCAGGGAATTGGAAAAGGGTATCAAGCGCTTTCTTACCGAGCCGGATATTATGCTGCTCGGCCCAAACGAACTAATTCTGATCGAGGCTAAGTTTACTTCCGGAAACCCTGTTTGCATCGAAGGTACAGATTGTGCTGATGAAAAGCCAAAATCTCGGGATAGCCTAATTCAAAAGTACATCGAGAACAACAAACTCTGGGAGCCTGTGCTTTGCAGACAGGATGTGGGTGAAAAAGTTCATTCGCAACTGCTACGAATGATTGTTTTTGCCAGCACAATGGCCCAGATAATGGACAAACAGCAATGGAAAGTCATAAATCTGGTTAGTCGAACCCGATGGGATAATTGTGCTCACAGCAAAGGATATGATCATCGCGATCCAACAGAGTTTATTCCCACAAGGGTGCGGGACCATTTCCAATTCTCGTACTGGGAGCAGCTTTACAAGGAGACTCTGGCCAGTGATCCCCGCACCGCCGAAATTGCCGAATACATGCAAAGGAAATCAGCCAATCTTTCCAAGGCCTTCAAGTTTTCGTGACAGCTTTGCCTGGGGCTAAGGCCGACGGCAGGTGCGTCCTAAGCATGCTTCGCCGTCTTCGCTGGGGCGCCAGGATTTCCTTCGTTCTCGAATCCTGCGCGTACACCTGTCCCACGAGTCAGGTTTTCGCGTTTTCTGCGACCTGTACCAATTTTGTCCCCGAGGACAATTATTCTTGCCCCGCCCTCCGTGTTAACGTGGGCCTGAGTCAGCAGGAAGGAGCGTGGAGAACAATGGTTCCAGCGATGCGTCATCCTGATATTCCGCGTCTCCGTGCCTCCGTGGCAAACGCTTGCCACTTGTTTACCCTGAGGACTGCTTTCTGGACGAACGGGCCACTAGCCACTCGTTTACCCAGAGGGCGCATGTCGCGCACGGAGGGCTACACCGCCCTGAGCGGAGCTCCGACAAAACGGGGCCTCCCAGTGTCGACGGAATACAGGGCTCCCGAGTCGACGGTAAGTCGAGCTCGGGAGATCAGTCGAGCCTGGGGGATCAGACGCATTTCTAATCGTCACTCGTGTCGATTAGAAACGAGCTTAAATCCATGCGCACCAACGAAATCACTTCTCCTAATCGTCACTCAATCACCCCTCTTTTGCGCGCAAATTCCAACAAGAAACCGGGGCCCCGTTGCCCTTGCTACGTGTCTCCGTGCCTCTGCGGCGGAAGTCCAACCTCTAACCTCCAACATCGAACCTCTAATTCCTAATCGCAACATTCCATTATTAGAATTTTTGCAACCCGCACAAAACACAGACGCTTGCAAATTTCTAATCGCAACAAGAGCGCCGATCCGAATAGGATCGGCGTCCCGAGCGAACATCGTGAGCGAGGGACCTCTCCGTGCTTCTTGCGGACCGATCCCGTTTGCGTGCTCTTCTGTGATACTTTGTTCCCCGATGCACATCCTCGACACGCTCAAGAGCCGTGCGCGCGCTTATCCGCAGCGCATCGTCCTCCCGGAAGGCGAGGACGACCGCATCATCCAGGCCGCCGCGCGCGTTGCAGCGGAAGGCTACGCCAAGCCAACCCTTCTGGGCCGCGCGGACGCTATCCGCGCATCGGCCGCGCGCCTGGGCGCGAAAATTGACGGAATCGAAATCCTCGATCCGGCTTCGAGTCCCCGCGTGGATTCCTACGCCCAGATTTATCTCGAGCGCCGCCGCGCGCGCGGCGCATCGGTCGAAAATGCACGCGAAACGGCGCGCAAGCCGCTCTATTTTGCCGCCCTGCGCGTGGCCGCGGGCGAAGCGGACGGCTGCGTCGGCGGCGCAGCGAATTCCACGCCAGACACCGTTCGCGCGGCGCTGCATTCCATTGGCCTCGCACCGGAAGCGCGACTCGTCTCCAGTTTTTTTCTGATGATTGCGCCCGCGCGCGACGCTGCCGCCTTCGGCGAAAAGGGCGCGCTGCTTTTTGCCGATTGCGGCGTTGTCCCGGATCCCTCGGCGCAGGATCTTGCCGATATCGCCATCGCCACGGCCGACAATGCCCGCGCATTTCTTGAAGTCGAGCCCCGCGTGGCGCTGCTTTCGTTTTCGACCAAGGGTTCCGCCACGCATCCGCGCGTCGAAAAAGTTCGTGAAGCGCTGCGCATCGTGAACGCGCGGCGTCCGGAGCTTGCCGTTGACGGCGAGTTGCAAGCCGATGCCGCGCTCGTCGCCGCGATCGCTTCCCGCAAAGCCCCTGGCTCGCCGGTTGCCGGCCGCGCGAATGTCTTGATCTTCCCCGATCTCGACTCGGGAAATATTGCCTACAAATTAGTCGAACGCCTCGCCGGGGCCACCGCGCTCGGCCCCATTCTTCAGGGGCTGGCGCAGCCCGCGAACGACCTCTCGCGCGGATGTTCGGCCGATGACATCGCCAACGTGATTGCGATCACGGCCATTCAGGCCATCGCGCGCAAGCATGCCGCTGTGACCACCGGGAATTGATTTCGTGCGCGCACAAAAACTGAATTTGCGCTTCTATCTCCCATTTTCGCGGCGCCCTCTCCGCTGCGCGCTGGCGCTCGGATTCTTCGCCGCCGCACTGTGCGGAGCTTCACGCCAGGCCGCCGCGCAGGAAGCGCCCGGCACGCCGCAGGAAGAAATCGTCGCGAACCTGGCGGCAGGGCGCGTGGTCGTCGCCGTCGTGAAGGACGCCATCCTCATCGGCACGATCGAGGATCCCATCGAGGCGCAAACTCGCACTCCCTCGCCGGTGCAAATCAGCGCCCGGCGCGCTGGCGTGATTCTTGGCGCGGTCGAATGGTTTTCTCCCTCATCGCAAGAGGAGCTCGCGCGGCTCGATAAAGAGCTTCCGCATCTCCGCCAGGAGACTGTCGTATCGGCGACGCCCCACCTCCAGCAGGAACAGTCCGGCAAGGATGCTGCCGACATTCAAGCCGTGGGCCAGGGTTTGCTCGGCCGTCTGAACCAGGTTGCGAAGCGCCTGCACAGCAACATTCACTTGGCGGCCAACGAGCCGATTGTGGAAGTAATTATCGCGGGATATTTGCCCAATTATGGGCCGGAGGTGTGGCAACTAACATACGGGCTCGAACAGCTTCCCGAACACGGCGAGTATTGGGACACGCGCGTGCTGCGTCCGCGGTATCTGCAAATTTGGCCTACAGAAAAAGGACAGCCGCACACCCTGATGGAATTTCACTATCCGCCCGACAATGCGTCTCCAGCGCTGATGGACCTGCTCCGCAATAAGGATTCCCGCCTCGAGAAAATCTGCGTCTCCGACTCAAAAATGCGGGAGGTGGCGGATCGTCTGCTCGCAGGAGAAAGCGGCAAGATTCTCGCCGCCGACGCCACGCAATTCTTGCGCGCCGCCTTCGCGGCGATTGCCCCTCCGAGCCAACACGAAACCATGGCCGTTATCAGCGAGGAAAAGGGATTCGATTGGATTCTTGCGCCGCCGCCCGAGCCGAAGAAACCCGGCCGGGAAAAGCAGCGGGAGCCCGGCGCTCCAACATTGATGAAGCCGCCTTCCTAATCCTCGGCGTTGGCATCAACGACATGCCGGGATTATTTTTTCTCGGCGCTTTGCTGCTTCAAGCGGGCATTTTTTTCGGCGACTCCGCGCGCCAGTTCTTCCTTATGCGCGGCCAACCGGCGCGCCATCTCCGCGTCCGCCGTACCAAGTATCTCCGCAACAAAGATGGCCGCGTTTATCGCCCCCGCCTTGCCGATGGCCATTGTCGCCACGGGAACGCCGCCCGGCATCTGCACGGTTGAAAGCAGCGAATCGAGCCCGTTGAGCGTCGTGGTCGCCATGGGAACTCCGATGACCGGAATGGATGTGTTCGCGGCGATCACGCCGGCCAGATGCGCGGCCCCGCCTGCGCCCACAATCAGCGCCTTCAATCCGCGGCTCGCGGCCGAACTGGCATATTCATGTGCGCGGGCCGGCGTGCGATGCGCGGAGCAAACCTCCATCTCGTACGCAATGCCAAATTTCTCGAGCGTGCTGGCAGCCTCGTTCATCACCGGCAAATCCGTGTCGGAACCCATCAGGATCCCCACCAGCACCGGCTTCTCCTTGTTTCCCTTTGCCACGCGTTGCCTCCTAGGCAGATGTGCTGGTGACCGGGGCCAGCACTTCAATGTGGTCGCCGCGCCGGAGCTTTCCGCCCTCGACCACCCTGCAAAGCCAGCCGCGCTGCCCCCAAAGCTCCTGCTCCAAACCCATGCGGATTTCGTCCATCCGCGAACACGGATCGCACCGCGTGCTGATCTCGAACAGCGCTTCGCCGATTCGCAATCTCTGCCCTATTGCGAGCGCCTGGAAGTCGATTCCGCGCGTCGTTATGTTTTCCTTCACAACTCCAGGTGTAAGTCCGAACCGGCTCAACGTCTCCTCGGCCATCAGCAAAACCTGACGCTTGCTGCCCGGCCGGCCGTGGATGCACCCGCCAAGACCCTTGTCCCGTATCGCTTCGGCTTCGTCAATTTCCTTCATCGGAAATCGATGCACCAGGCAAACAAACAAATGAACAACCTCAGGCATTCGCTTTCTTTCCTCCGACGGGAACGGCTACCCGGTCAGCTTTTGCAATATCCTTGCGGTAGTGGGCGCCGTCAAAGCTTATCTTACTAGCCGAGTCGTAGCACAAGGTGCGCGCCTGGCCAAGATCGCGGCCATAGGCGCCAACGCCAAGCACTCGGCCACCACTTGTATAGTAGACAGATCCTTCTTGCCGCGTGGCAGAGTGAAAGATGACAATTTCCGGCACTTTTGCCGCCTCCGCTAATCCGCTAAGCGCCTTTCCAGTCTTCGGTTTTTCGGGGTAGCCCTCGGAAGCCATCACGACGCAACAACTAGCGCCGGGCTTCCACTTGGCCGAGAACGAAGCGAGAGTTCCGTGCGCAGCCTCCGCACATGCCTGCGCCAAATCAAAATCCGCGCGGAGCATGATCGCTTGCGTCTCAGGGTCGCCAAGGCGGCAATTGAATTCGAGGACTTTAGGACCGCCAGGCGTAAGCATCAGCCCGAAATATAGGAAGCCGCGATAGGGAATTCCTTCGGAGCGAAGACCCGCCAGAGTTGGCTCGACGATGATCTTCACAATCTGTTTTTCGAGCGCAGGCGGCAAGAGTGCGCCGGTGGAATATGCCCCCATTCCGCCGGTGTTGGGGCCTGCGTCGCCGTCAAAGACGCGCTTATGGTCGCGCGTGGGCGCGAGAGGAATGAAATCTTTGCCGTCCGTGAGAATGATGTACGACAGCTCTTCGCCCGCGAGCCCTTCTTCGAGGATCAGCTGCTTGCCTGCGCCGCCGAATTCGCGGTTCGCGATTGCCCGCGTGATGAACGAGGCCGCTTCATCGGGCGACGCAGCCACCAGGACACCCTTGCCCGCGCACAGGCCGTCCGCTTTAATCACCAGTGGCCATTTCACTTTGCCAAGCGCGGCGCGCGCATCGGCGTCCGAATGGTAAATTCCGTAGAGCTGCGCGGTGGGAATTTCGTGCCGCTCCATGAATTGCTTGGCAAAGATTTTGCTGCCCTCGAGACGCGCGGCACTGCTCGTGGGTCCCAAGATTCCGAGACCGCGCCGCGCGAATTCGTCGGCAATGCCCAAAACAAGCGGCAGCTCCGGGCCAACAATGGTGAGGTCGGCTTTCAATTCGGCCGCGAGGTCCGCGGCGGCCTTTACGTCGTTCAGATCGAGAGGAACACACTCCGCGTCATCCGCAATTCCACCGTTTCCCGGCGCACACCAAAGCTTTTCGACCACGGCGCTTTGCCGCAGTTTCCACACTATGGCGTGTTCGCGCCCTCCGCTTCCGATGATCAGAATTTTCATAGCCCTCGCAGCCAAGCAAAGAACGATACGGCGGCGCGTCACCAAGTGTCAACAGGAGTTCGGCTTGCCCAAATTTGACAAAAATGCTTTCATCGAGTGCTGCTTTGATTTCGAGAGAGCCCTTTGGCCCTCGAACGGAAAACTCTCGCGCAATGCACTGGGACTTTGCACTGATTCTCGTTTTTCTCGGCGCCGCGGTTCCCTGGCTCGGCAAGCGCCGCATCCGCCAGCTGATGCAAGTGCCGCAAACCACCAAAATGGACCGGCTGGCCCTGTACGCGTCAACGATCGTATTTCAATGGTTTGCTGCCACGATCGTTCTGTGGAGGGCGGGAGCGCACGGGATCCGCGCGGCGCAACTCGGGCTTGCCATTCCGCGCCCGGAGCTCACGGTTACCGCCGGCGTAGTTTTATGCGCTCTCGTGCTGGTGAATCAGATTCTTAGTCTGCGGCGCCTCACGGCGCGACCTGCCGAACTCGAGGGCGTCATTCCCCAGCTCGCGCTCAAAATCTTTCCCCAAGACGACATCGAGCGCCTCGCTTTCTTTGCTCTCGTCCTTACGGTTGCCAGCTGCGAGGAACTGATTTACCGCGGCTTCATTCAGCACATCTTCCTGGTGTGGCCGGCTCAATCCCTGCTTTTGGCCATCTTCGGCTCGGCCGCATTCTTCGCGCTTGCACACCTGTACCAGGGCCGTCGAGGCCTGGTTTCAACTTTCATTGTAGGTATCCTGTTTTCCGCGATTCGGGCCTGGACAGGGAGCCTGCTGGCACCTTTCGTCGCGCACTTCCTTGCCGATTTCACAGTGGGACTGCTGGCTCCCAGAAAACTGCGCGCAGCTGCTGCGAAGAGAAGCACAAGCGTGCCCGGTCAAGATATTCTTAATATACTATGTATATAATACTACATATATGAGACTTACGGACACGTACATTCGCCGCGCGCTCGAACCATATGGCGTGATTGCCTCGTCCGAGATTTGCGATGCGGTGCGGAAGTACTGCGCGCTGCTAGTCCAATGGAATCAGAAGATATCACTAACGGCGATCCGGGACCCTGAACAAATGCTGCGTTTCCACTTCGGAGAGAGCCTTTTTGCGGCGGCCGCCGTACCGATCCGCGGAGGTCGGCTCGCCGACGTTGGATCGGGTGCAGGCTTTCCTGGCTTGCCGCTGAGGATCGTTGTAAGCAGCTTGTCGGTGACGCTTATCGAATCGAATACAAAGAAAGCCACGTTTCTCTCGGAAGTGATTCGGGAGCTGCGCCTGGACCGTTGCGATGTATTCCGCGGCCGAATGGAATCGTACCCGGCGGACAATGGCGAGCGATTCGATTTCATTGCCGCGCGAGCCCTGGGGCAGCACGACACAATGCTGAAGTGGGCGCGTACGAGGTTAAATTTGTCGGGAAAAGTGGTTCTTTGGCTTGGCGAAGAGGATGCGGCGGAGATTTCACAGACAGCCGGTTGGAAATGGAGCAGCCCAATCCTGATTCCCGGCTCAGATCGAAGAGTCCTGCTAGTCGGATCTCCCTTGTAGGCGGAAATTGTTCCACGTGGAACATTCTCGCCCTGCTGGCGGCATTGCGGTGCAGCGTTACGTGCGAATTTCGGATGTTCCACGTGAAACATCTTGCATAGAAGAAAACGTTTCTGCTACATTGCAGTCCTTCTGGGGGAATACGCATTTTGGCGCGAACGATTGCCATCGCCAATCAAAAAGGCGGTGTCGGCAAGACGACAACGGCAGTAAACCTCGGCGCATCGCTGGCTGTTGCCGAGCAGCGCACCCTTATCATTGACTGCGATCCGCAGGGAAACACCACAAGCGCTCTCGGCTTTCCAAAGGATCCCGCCAGAAGAACCCTCTATCAGAATCTAATCCTGGGGGAGCCGCTCGAGCGAATTGTCCTGCCCACGCAGGTAGAAGGACTGGACATCATTCCCTCCGATAAGAACCTGGCGGGGGCATCGGTCGAATTGGTTTCCATGGAAGGCCGGGAGTACAGGCTCAAACAATCGCTCCAGGCGCTCAAAGACAAATACACGTTCATTTTCATTGATTCCCCGCCAGCACTGGACTTATTGACGCTGAATGCTCTCGCGGCGAGCGATTCAGTGCTCATTCCCATCCAGTGCGAGTACCTGGCCCTCGAGGGAGTCTCCGAGCTGCTCGACACGCTAATGCGTCTCCGCCGGACGATCAATCCGGCGCTCGCAATCGAGGGGATTCTTCTGACCATGTATGACGACAGGACCATCCTGTCCAAGCAGGTCGCCGCTGACCTGCGAAGCTTCTTCGGCTCGCAAGTGTTCGAATCGGTGATCCCACGAAATGTCCGGTTAGCCGAGGCGCCCAGTCACGGAAAGCCAGTGATTTTCTACGACATACATAGTAAAGGAGCAGAGAGCTATATTCTGCTAGCCAAGGAGGTTATTGCCAATGACAAGAAACGCCTTGGGCAAGGGTCTGAGCGCCCTGATTCGGGAGCCGGAGTCGCCGCTGCCGCAGCCGCCGGAGCCGGTGGTGGCCCCGTCGGGCCCGGCGACACAGGGGAGGACAGCGGCGGCGGTGGCGCCAGCTCTGAGTGAAGGGCTTCTGCAAGCCGACATCGACTTAATCGATCCCAGCCCCTACCAGCCGCGGACGCGCTTCCGCGAAGAGGCTCTCGAGGAGTTGGCGCGTTCGATTCGGGTAAGCGGCATTGTGCAGCCACTCATCGCTCGAAGGTCTGGCGCGCGCTACCAGCTCATTGCTGGAGAGCGCCGCTGGCGCGCGGCGCAGAGGGCGGGCTTAAGCCGCGTTCCCGTCGTCGTGCGGGACGTGCCTGAAGAGATGGCGCTTGAAATGACGCTGGTTGAAAACCTCCAGCGCGAAGACCTGAACCCCATCGAGCAAGCCCACGCTTTTCAGAGGCTTACGGACGAATTCAGCCTTACGCAAGAGCAGGTGGCCGAGCGAACGGGCAAGGATCGCGCCACGATTGCGAACTCGCTGCGCCTGCTGAAACTGGAAGCGCCCATCCAGGATTTCCTCGAAGAAGGACAGCTCTCGGCCGGCCACGGCCGCGCTCTCCTCGCCATTGAAAACGCAGTCGAACGCCTAGCGATCGCGCGCCGAATCGCCCGCAGCGGGATGACCGTCCGCCAAGTAGAGAAGCTGGCCTCGCGGGGAAACCGCCGGCGCGCAGCTTCGACACACCTTGCCCCAGATGCAAATACGAAGGCGGCGCTCGATGATTTGCAGCGGGAATACGGAACGCGCGTTCTGCTGCACCCGAAGCGAGGACCCAAGCCCGGAGAGTTAGTCTTTGAATACTACGATGATGGCGATTTAACGCGCCTTTACGACCAGCTGATGCGAAAATAGCACGACGCATGCAAGGGGAGAGATCGGAATGCCTTGGGGATGGTTTGACCGCAAGCGGCACGATTCAGGGGAATGGACCGGCTTTCTAGAAAAGGGCGTTCGCCTGGAGGGAAAGCTGGATTCCACGGGTACGATTCGAATCGACTCCGAGATGAAGGGTGCGCTCAGCTCCGACGAAACCCTAATTCTTGGGGAGAACGCGCTCATCGAAGGTGAAATTACGGCAAACTACGTGGTGATTGCGGGGCGGTTCGATGGAATCATTCGAGCGAAAGGGAAGGTTGAGATCCAAGCCAAGGCCATCGTCACAGGCGAAATTCATACGCCCTGCCTAATCATTGAGCCGGGCGCCGTCTTCGACGGCCGCTGCCACATGCTTGCCACAACGCAGGCGGCGAAGACGATCACGATTCCGATTCGCTCGGCAGCGCACGCCTGACGCGGCCCCCCCGCGCAAATTTCAGCGGTTGTAGGATCCCACCTTAGGTGCAGCCGCCGCGCACAATTTCAGACCTTCCTGAATCGCGGCGTCCTGATCGGTGTGCGGAACCGCGGATGCCTCCGCGGCTTGAAAGAGTTTTTCAGCGTCGGCCACGCGGTTGAGTTTCGTGACGCAGATTCGGCCGGCTGCCACCAGCGCTTGAACGGACGCGCGCTCGGCGGGATTCTTCTCGGCCACGCGCTGATATTCCATCACCGCGCGGTCCCAGCTCTGCTCGGCCTCAAGCCAGCGGCAGAGCGCCATCCACAGGCCGCGGGGAAGCTTCTCGCCGCCCACGTTGGTGAACTGCTCGTAATAATTCCAGGCGGTCTGATTCTCGCCGGACGCAACATGCAGGCGGCAAAGCGTCGCGAGCGTTTCTTTCTGGCCGGCGTAGTTTTGCTGTTTTTCCTGAGCCTTCAACAGCAATTCCTGCCCTTCGATGGAGTCAGGCTGTTCGGCGACGAGTTGCTTCAAGTCCGCGATGGCCGCATCGGGCTGATCGCTTCCAATGGCTTCCGCGGCGCGGGCAATGCGCGGGTCAACGGCCAGCGAAACTTTCGACTCGATGACCTTGTTCGCCGCGCTTTCCAGGCCGGTCTTGCTCAGAATCACCGCGCCGATCATCCCAAACGCGAACCCGCCGATGTGCGCCCAGTAAGCGACGCCGGCCTCGATCCCCTGCGATGCGGTCAACGCGCCCCAAAACACCTGAATCACGAGCCACAAAGGCAAAATGATGTAGGCAGGCACCAGCTTGTACGCGCGCACAAGTCCAAACGCCCAGATCCACATGAGTTTGATTTTTGTCTTGGGGAAGCGCGCAAGAAACCCGCCCATCAACCCCGCAATCGCTCCCGACGCGCCCACGACGGGAACAAAGCTATCGGGAAACACGGCGGCATGCACAAGAAAGGCGAACACGCCGGACACCAGGTAGAAGATCGGATACACCACGCGGCCCCAGGCATCCTCCAGAACAGTGCCGGCAAGCCACAGGAACCACATGTTGAAGATGATGTGCAGCCATCCGCCATGAAGGAAACTGGCCGTGACGTAGCTCCGAAGGGTGGGGCGGTAGGGGTGAAACGCGTAGTTCCACGCGAGCGAGTCGTTGTGAAATTGCTCGATCTTCGAACAGAGCCCGGCCATTTCGGCGTTGATGTCCGTGTCGGTCGGCTTCCCCGACTGCATTTCAGAGTCCCACTCGTCCACCGGCCGCCGTGGCGACGCCAATTGCTTGTAGATCTCGGCATGCTCGCGCTTGAACGCTGCCACCATCTGCGACACGTCGGGCGTCATTTGTGCGTCGGGGTAGCGCGCGCTTAGAAGAAGGATGTGGAGCTGGACGCGCCCAGCGTCATGCAGCTCCTTTTCGATGCGGCCATTGGTTGCAAGGAAGATGACGAAGTTCAGCGCGATGATGACGATGGTCACCCAGGGCCAGCGGCGGCCTCTTAAATTTTCGTGTGCAACCGGGATCATCATTGCCGCACGTCCAGTGTGTGCCCCGGCAATCTTCCGGCCACGGCGGAAGCCACAAGCCTTTCGTCGCTAGCAGGCTGCGCCGTCGCGGAGAATCGCCGAAGAAAAGTTCTCTATCTTGTGATTGTAGGAGGCTCTCAAGAAGCCCAAGCGGAAAAATCCGGCACCTATGCATAAGGGGTAATAGTACTTCGCAAGTGCTGGAATTGAATGAGTTAGCAGTACGGGAACTGGCTGCCAGGTCAGCGCAAAGTTGCGAGCCGCGCTCTGTTTAGCCATCTCGCAAAAACTGTTTTGCGGGGCGGCGCTCGGTGCAATGAGGCGCTATAATCGTCAATTCTATTCGAGGTCAGCGATGCCATTGAAAGAAGCTGTCCGGTTGACGGAAACAGCCAAGGCGGCGGGTTGCGCGGCGAAACTCAGCCCCAGCGTACTCGACCGCGTGCTGAAACGCCTGCCCCGGCAAAACGATCCCAACGTGCTGGTGGGCTTTGAAACCAGCGACGACGCCGCAGTCTACAAGCTGACCGACGAACTGGCGCTGGTCCAGACCATCGATTTTTTCACCGCAATCGTGGACGACCCGGCGCTCTTCGGCCAGGTGGCGGCGACCAATTCGCTTAGCGACGTGTATGCCATGGGCGGCCGGCCGATTTCCGCGCTTACAGTGGTTGCGTTTCCCGCGGCGAGCGCGCCGGAAATCCTGGAAGAGATTCTGCGCGGCGGCCTTTCGAAGATGATGGAAGCAAATTGCACGGTGGTCGGCGGGCATTCCATCCGCGACGACGAACTGAAATTTGGTTACGCGGTTACCGGGCTGATTGATCCGCGGCGCATCTGGAAGAACGTTGGCGCGCGGCCGGGAGATGTTCTGCTGTTGACGAAACCGCTCGGCACCGGCGTGATCGCCACGGCATTGAAGCAACGCCACGCGGAGGAAGCATGGGTGGCGGCCGCGGCAGCTTCGATGACGCGCCTGAATCGCGAAGCTGCCGACGCTCTGCACGAGGTTGACGACGCTGCCGGCGCAGGCGAGCGTCCTGTGCATGCCGTCACCGATATCACCGGCTTCGGGGCTTTGGGCCACGCGCGAGAGATGGCCATTGGCAGCGGCGTTTCGCTGCGCATTGACCATTCGCGATTTGCGTATTTGCCGGGCGCGGTGGAGGCGGCGCGTGCGGGCTTTCTCTCCGGCGGCCTGAAGAACAACCGCGAATTCGTGGAAGGTTGCGTCGCCTTCGCTCCCTCCGTGCCCGAAGATTTCCGCGCGCTGCTCTACGATCCGCAGACTTCCGGCGGCTTGCTCGTCGCGCTCGCGCCGGAAGCGGTCAAGGCGGCGCAATCCGCGCTCGAACGCCGCGGCATTGATGGCCGCGTCATCGGCGAAGTCTTTGCCAAGCGCTCTCCCCTTATCGAGATCATCTGACCCGCGCCGAATCGTGTACACTTCCTCCTTTTCGCATCTTTCATGGACACCGTAACTCACGGCATCGTCGGCTCGCTGATCGGCAAGGGATTTTTCTCGGATCGCTATGGGCGTGTGGCCACGTTTGCAGCAACGGTCGGCGCCATGTTCCCGGACACCGACGTAATCGCCGAAGCCTTATCGAATGACCCTCTCGCCGTCGTGAAGTTCCATCGCGGCATCACGCATTCCTGGATCGGCCTGCCGTTTTTTGCGGCGATTCTCGCATGGCTCACGCGATGGGTTGCGCGCCACCGGGGTATCGACGCTCCGTCGTGGGGAATTTTGACTCTTATCTACGGCGTGGCCATCGCGAGCCATATTGCTCTCGACGGCATGACCTCGTTCGGCACGCGCATGTGGGACCCGATTTCGCAGGATCGCGTGGCATGGGACCTGCTGTTCATCATCGATTTCCTGTTCACGGCCATCGCGTTGCTGCCGCAGGTGGCCGCCTGGATTTATCGCGACTCCGCAAAAGCCATCTTCCGCGCCACGGGAATGTGGGTGCTGTTCACTCTCGCAACGATTTCCGTGTGGTTTTTGGCCCGCCGCGTGGGCTTTTCGTTTCATTTCTGGGCCGCCGCGGTTGTGAGCGTTGCCATCGCCGCGCTTTTCTTTTTGCCCGCCGCCGGAGGAAGAGGCTTTCGCATCAAGCGCTCCGCATGGTGCCGGGCGGGCACATATGCCATGGTCGCCTATATCCTGGCTTGTGGAGCGGCGCATCACGCCGCACTCAAACGGGTGGAGGATTTTGCGGCGGCCAATCACATCGCCGTGGAACGCATGGGCGCGCTGCCGTTGCCTCCCTCGCTTCTCGATTGGGGCGGCGTAATCCGTGCAGCCGACGGAGTGTATGCGTCGCGTTTCGACCTGCGTGATTCATCCGCTCCCGCGTTTCATTTCACCGCGGATTCGCCTCCGGACATCTTCACGATGCGCGCGATGCAGCTTCCGGAAGTCCGCCTCTACTGGAAGTTCGCGCGCTTCCCCGTGATCCGCAGTTCGACCGAGGATGATCGCACTACTGTCGATTTCTTCGACCAGCGCTTCATCAGCAGAAGGCGGCGGGAGAACGACCCGCAGCCGTTCACCTATCGCGTGGTCTTCGATTCCGCCGGGAATGTTCTCGAGGAGGGCTGGCAATCGAACGGATTGCTTTTGCGGCGCGTGTTGAAAACTTTGAAACCGCGGGCAGGAGACACACCATGAAAGTCCTGATCTTCAGCGATATCCACGGCGATCTGCGCTCGCTCGAACGCGTCGTCGCGCGGCCGGCGGATATCTACATAGCCGCGGGCGATCTTTCGACGTTCCAGCAAGGGCTCGACCGCTGCGGCGAGGTGTTGAAGCCGCTTGGCAAACGCGTTTGGGTTCTGCCCGGCAATCACGAGACTCACGACGATACGCGCAATCTTTGCGAGCGGTTCGGCTTCACGGATTTTCACCGCCAGATCAAGACTCTCGGCGCAACGCAATGGGCCGGCCTGGGCTACAGCAACATCACCCCCTTCAACACGCCCGGCGAATATTCCGAGGAGGAAATTTCAAAAGCGCTTGCCGCCTTCGAAGGAATCAAGCCCTTGTACCTCGTCGTCCATTTTCCTCCCTATGGAACCAAGCTCGACGAGTTCGCTCCGGGCAAGCACGCGGGCAGTCCCACGCTGCGCCAGTGGGTCGAGCGCGTCCAGCCGGTTTACCTTTTCTGCGGCCACATCCACGAATGCGCCGGAAAAGAGGATCGCCTCGGCTCGACGCAGTGCTTCAACATCGGCAAGCAAGGCTATACCTTGGAAATTTAGGCGGCTGATTCGCGTTGAACGGAAAATTCCTGGGGACTATTTCTTCGTGGCGGGATAAACCACAAGCTGGCGCCGGTCGCCCACGCCTTCGCTGGTCGTGCGCACACCGGCGGCGCCGGTCAGTTCGAGATGAATGATGCGCCGCTCGCGCGACGTCATGGGATTGAAGCGAAATGGCTGGCCCGTTTCGCGGACGCGCTGCGCGGCCACGCGCGCCGTCAGTTTCAGCTCTTCCAGTCGCGCGGCACGGTAACCCCCGCAGTCGAAGCGCACGCGATCGTGCAGCCGGTAATCGAGGTGCAACCAGCGATGCGCGATGTGTTCGAGAGCAAGAAGCAGCTCCGCGTTGCGTTCGAGCAAAAGACCTTCATCTTCTCCGCTGAACGTAACGGCGATCTCCGCCTCTTCGTTCGCTCCGCTTGTTCCACCCGCCGCAACAATCACGGTATATTTCACCGCCAGATTCATCTCGCGCACGGCCAGGTCGAGAAAGCGCTTGAGCTCCTCCGCGGCGCGTTCCCGGTCGAGCGGCGCTTCGTCGTGATGGTGTTCCCTCGCCGCGGGAAACCTGGAAGTCTTCCGCGCCGGGCGTTGCTCGGCAGGCCCGTTCCCGGCCACTGTCTTCTCGTCGCTCATTCGTTTTTCTTCTTGAATTTTGACCTGGAAGGAAGCGGATCCGTTCGATTCAGATAGAGTTGCTGGCCGACGGCGACCAGGTTGCTGGTAAACATGTAAAGGTTGAGCCCGCTCGAAAGCCGGAAGAAAATAAAGCCCATCATCAGCGGCATGAACGCCAGCATTTTCTGCTGCGCCGGGTCCGCCGATGCCTGCGGCGTCATCTTCGTGGTCAGATACATCGTGATGGTCATTCCAATCGGCAGTATGTAGTACGGGTCCATCGCCGAAAGATCGTGAATCCACCAGATCCACGGCGCATGCCGCAACTCAATCGCGCCGTTCAACACGCGCCACAACGCCCACCAGATGGGCATCTGGAACAGCATCGGCAGGCAGCTTCCCATCGGGTTGATCCCTTCCCGCTTGTAGATGGCCATCACTTCTTCGTTCATCTTCTGCTTGCGCGGATCCTTCATCGAGTATTTCTTGTAGCGGTCCTGAATCGAGCGCACTTCCGGCGCCACCTTCTGCATCTTCTGCATCGAGCGCCAGCTCTTCATCTTCAGCGGGAACATCGCGAAGTTGATGACCAGCGTCAGGATAATGATCGCCCAGCCATAATTCGGTATGTATTTGTGGAGCCATTGCAGGATAAACAAGATCGGCTTGGCGATCACGCCCGTCCAGCCGAATTGGACCAGCTCTTCGAGCGACGGCTTTACCTGGGAGAGCCGCCCCAGATCTTTCGGCCCCACATAGATGCGCGCCCGCACGGGGCCGGCAAGCGGCGACCCCGCGGCCATCTCCGCCTCCGGCTCGCTCGCCGGCTTTCCGTCGTCCACGATGCCGTGATCCTGCGTCCAGTGCCACAGCGATAGGTCCGTGCCGTCGGCCAAGAAAGTCGCGGTGAAAAACTGGTCCTCGACGCCGGTGAATTCCATGGGGCCCGGCTGGAGCACCGGCTGGCTTTGATTTCCGGAAACGCCTAGCTTCTTGTACTGCAAAAGCTCCAGCTTCCCATTGAGCTTGTAGAAAACGTTGACGGAAGCCGATTGCTTGTAAACAGCCTTGTCGCCGAATCCGCCGCGCCACGCAAGCCCCGTTCCCGGCACGGGCTTGCCGTCGAGCGTCACGGAAACTTCTGCCGACATGATGTAGTCGTTGTCGAACTTCAGTTTCTTGGTGACGTCGAGATGGCCATCGCTCCAGTGGAAAGTAAGCGTCACCGGCGCGTCGAAGTGATTCGCATCCTGGGATGTGGACGCCGGATGCGTTCCTGCATCGTACGCGGCGCTCACCTGATACAACCCGTCGTTCGCAAGCTCTGTTTGCTGCGGCCCAAAGAGCAGCAGCGAAAACGGCCACCCGAGCTGCTTTCCCGCGTCCTCGTTCACGAGATCGAGTTCCTGCGGAGGCTTCTGTTCGGTGAAGTATTTCTTCAGCTTCCAGCTTCGCGCCACCGCGCCGCGATTGGAAAACTCCACGCGATAGAGCGGGCTTTCGACGACCACCGTTTTTTCCGCGGCCGCCTGGGCCGCGACCGGCTTCGCCGCGCTCGCGGATAAAGCGCCGCTCGCCGTTGGCACTGCGCTTTGCTGCGAAACGGTTGCCGGCGCGGTCTGTGTTGCCACAGGAATGTTCGGCGGCGGAACGGGAGGCTTATAGAAATGCTGCCAAATAAAAAGTACGGCCATCGCCAAGACTACAAAAACAATTCCCCGCGCCTGATCGGATATTTCCTTCACCGGCCGGACCCCAGTGGCACGGACACTTTCGCTGGCGCGCCGGTTTCCTGCGCCTTTTCTGAAATCTGAAACTTCAAATTTGAAATGTCCTCATCCCCTTCAGGCACGGGATCGTATCCCCCCTGCGTAAACGGCCTGCACCGCCCCAGCCTCTTGAGCGCGAGCACCATGCCGCGCCGCGCGCCATGCCGCGCGATCGCTTCATACGCGTAGTTCGAGCACGTCGGATAGAATTTGCAGGCGCCGCCCAAGAAGGGGGAGAGAAAAACCTTGTAGAAGCGGACGAATGCGAGCAGCAGCCACGCGCCTCGCGCGGGCGCGCTTATCCCTGAGGATCCTTGCGCGGCATCAGCCCCAGCAGTCCTTCGGTTATCGCTGAGAATTCCGCGCTCTCGACTGAACTGCGCGGATGAATCACGATGTCCCATCCCGGGGCAATCTCCTGTCGGTGCAATCTTAGTATTTCGCGGATGCGCCGCCGGATGCGGTTGCGCCGAACCGCTCCGCCCAGCGCCTTCTTGATGCTCCAGCCGAAGCGGCTGATCTCGAGGCCATTGCGTCGAAGAAAAACGGCAAACTCTCGGCCCGTCCGGCGGCGGCCTTCGCGGTACACGGCGTCGTATTCGGCGCGGCGCACCAGGCGGCAGGCGCGCGGAAAATCCCGCTGCGGCGATTCAGACGCGCGTGAGACTGTGGCGCCCCTTCTTGCGGCGCTGCGCAAGGACTTTCCGTCCACCCTGGCTCTTCATGCGTGCGCGGAAGCCGTGCTTCTTATGGCGTCGGCGCACATGAGGCTGAAAAGTGCGTTTCGGCAACGTCCCTCTCCTATGTTTGCGTTATGGTGCGCCGCACTCCGGCGCGGCGCCAGGGGCGCGCGGTCCTTCGCTCAACGGACACAAATCCCACACCCAAGCCAAACAATTAGTCTATTCGACCCGCGCGGCACGGTCAAGGAACGCTCGGGTTGGGGTACGGGTCAGTCAGGATCGGTTTTGAAATGGCGCGACTTCAGTCGCGCTGTAAACATTCCAACCCTGAGGGATGGGTTCAAGCAAACGGACTGACTACCGAACAACCCGCATCAGAACCAAGTCTTTTGCTTGTAATCGAGATACGCGGTGCCGAACTTCTCCGTCAGCACCCGCTCCTCTTTCCGGCTGCGCACCACCTGCAGCGGAATCAGGACCACAAAAATCAGCAGCAGCCACGGCCGTCCCGTCCAGATGAGGATTCCCAGGATGAAAATCGCGCCAAAGAAGTAAATCGGATTGCGGATGCGCGAGTAGACGCCCGTCGTTACCAGCGTCGTCGCCTTAGCCTGCACGCTGAAGGCGCGTCCCAGCTCAATGCGCGCCGCTACAAACAAAAGAAATGCTGGCGCCGCAATCGCAATTCCCGCAATGCGCCATGCAGTCCATGGCAGATGCGCGGCATGCATGCCAAAGAACGATAAGAGGATGATTGCCACCGCCAGCGTCACCAAATTGAGTTTCATGGCAGTTCCCTGTTGTGAACACTTGCTATCCCGTCCTCTTTAGGGGGTCGGAGCTTTCAGTTTACCCTGAGGCCCTCGCCGAAGGGCTCCGACATAAGAGAGCCATAGACTAAGGGCTTTAGCCCCTGAGGACAACGTCTTTGCATTTGCCGCGAAACTGCGACACTGTCCACAGACGCAAACAGGCGCAGCCACTTGCGCACGGCGAGCCTCATGGTAGTCTGAAACATGGAGGCGCTATGCCCGCAGTCAGGCAGCCAAGAATCAGTCGGTTACCCAGAGGGCAAAAAAGGGGCCTCCCAGTGTCGACGGCAAGTCGAGCCTGGGGGATTAGACGCCTTTCTAATCGCAACATACCAGAATTAGAATCTTTGCAAGCTATTGCAAACAAAGGACAAGAAAATTTCTAATCGCAACAAGTTGGCGTTCTGGGAGGTCGTGCGAATTGCGTACCACGGGTCACCAGTCACCGATCACGGGTCACCAATCACGGGTCATGAACCATGTTTGAAACGCTAACCGAGAAGCTTCAGCGCGCGTTCAAGAACCTGCGCGGGCAAGGCAAGCTGAGCGAGGAGCACCTCGACGCGGCGCTCGTCGAAATTCGCGAGTCGCTGCTCGACGCGGACGTCAACCTCGGCGTCGCCGACGAATTCATCGCGCACGTCCGCGCGAAGGCGGTCGGCTCGGAAGTCCTGCTGCAACTTTCGCCCGACCAGCAAATCATAAAAATCGTGCGCGACGAGCTGGCCGACTTGCTCGGACGCGAGGCCAAGCCGCAATTCGGTTCGCGGCCGCCCGCCGTGTGGCTGATCGTCGGGCTGCAAGGCTCCGGCAAGACCACCTCGACCGGAAAAATGGGCAAGTGGCTGGCGGAGCACGGCCACCGCCCGATGGTGGTTTCGACCGACGTGTACCGTCCCGCCGCGCGCGAGCAATTGGCGCAGGTGGCGAAGGCAACGGGCACGCCGTTGTGGCCGGGCGCGGGCACGGACAAGCCTGTCGAAATCGTGCGCGGCGCGCTGAAGGAAGCGCGGCTCTCGGCGAGCGACGTGATCCTGGTGGACACGGCCGGGCGCCTGCACATTGACGACGAATTGATGAACGAGCTTTCGACGCTGAAGCGCGAACTGAATCCGGCGGAGATTCTGTTCGTCGCCGACGCCATGATCGGGCAGGACGCCGTGCGCTCTGCCGGAGAATTCCACAAGCGCCTGGGGATCACCGGTGTTGTGCTGACGAAAATGGATGGTGACGCGCGCGGCGGCGCGGCGCTTTCCATCCGCAAAGTTACCGGCGCGCCGGTGAAATTTGTCGGCGTGGGCGAAAAATATGACGCGCTCGAGCCGTTCCAGCCCGACCGCATCGTCGGGCGGATTCTCGGGATGGGCGACGTCCTCGGCCTGATCGAAAAAGCCGAAAAGACGATCGACGAGAAAAAAGCGCGCGAGCTCGAGCGCAAGCTGCGCGAAAACGATTTCACGCTCGAGGATTTTCGCGACCAGTTGCGCCAAATCCGCAAGATGGGTTCGCTCGAACAGTTGATGGGCATGCTGCCGAAAGTGGGGCCGTTCGCGAATTTGCCGAAGGACGCGCAGGTGGACGAAGGCCGGCTGAAGTCGGTGGAAGCGGTAATCAATTCGATGACGGCGAAAGAGCGCGCCGATCACAACCTGATTGACGGCAAGCGCCGCAAGCGCATCGCGCGCGGCAGCGGAACGTCCGTGCAGGAAGTGAACCAGGTGCTGAAGCAGTATGGCGACATGCGCCGCATGATGAAGCAGTACGGCAGCCTGGCCAAGGCCGGCCGCCTCCGCGGCATAGGCAAGCTCTCGGGAATCAAATGACGACCCGGCCAGGGTCGTCATCCCGAGCGAGCAACGCGAGCCGAGGGATCTCTCCGGTGCAGGTGTTCGCGTGATCGAAGAACGATATAGGACGTGCCATGGCGATCATTATTGACAACACGCTCAACGAGATTCGCTCCACCGCCGCGGCTGGCGGCGATCGCATCGAGAAGGCGAAACGGCTTGCCGAGCTGATCCGAAAAATCGGCGGCTATCGCTGGGTTGGCGTGTACGATGTGGGCGCGGAACTTGTTTCCATCATCGCCTGGAGCGGCCCGGGCGCGCCGGAGTTTCCCTCGTTCCCCGTGAGCAAAGGGTTGACCGGCGCGGCGATTCAGCAAAAGCGAGCGGTGGTTGTGGGCGACGTGCGGAACGATCCACGCTACCTGACGGCGTTTGGCAGCACGCTTTCGGAGATCATCGTGCCGGTGCTCGCGCCCGGCGAGGAACGCGTGATTGGAACGGTGGACGTCGAAAGCGAACAAGCCAACGCGTTTTCAGATCGCGATCAGCGAATGATCGAGCAGTGCGCGCAAGCCGCCCTGCCGCTTTGGCTGCTACGCTGACAGCGCCGCCTAATTTTGGCCTCGAACGCCCGGTATGGGCTATAATAAAGATGTTGCGAAAGGGAGGATTTTTTAGTGTTGATGATTCGGTTAGCTCGCATTGGCAAGAAGAAGCACCCGTTCTATCGCGTGGTGGTCACGGAAAAGACGCGCCCGCGGAACGGCCGTTTTGTTGAGATAGTCGGGACCTACGATCCGTCGAAGAAGCCTGCGGCAGTTACGCTTGTTGACGAGCGCGTGCAGTACTGGCTCAGCAAGGGCGCACAGCCCAGCGATACCGTGCGCAGCTTCCTACACAACCGTAAGCCCGCCTGAAGCGTCTAATCTCCAGCCCAGTTGAGTAGCGCTCTTGCACATGCTCCGGCGAGTTTTCTGCTGAGCTCGACTTGTTGTGGAGGGCTGGGATGAAAGAACTTGTGGAATCCATTGCCAAAGCACTCGTAGATCACCCGGAACAAGTTCAGGTAAATGCGGTGGAAGGCGAGCAGGTAACCGTTCTCGAACTGCGCGTTCATCCGGAAGACCTCGGCAAAGTGATCGGACGCCAGGGCCGCACGGCGAAATCCATTCGGACTCTTCTGGGCGCGGCGGGAATGAAACTGAGGAAACGCTTCACGCTCGAAATTCTCGAGTAGCGCTCCTGAATATTAATGAATCGCGACAAGTAGTGGCCAGCCAAGAATCTCCTCGCATCACCGTGGCGCGCGTCGTGCGCCCGCACGGACGCCGCGGCGAAGTGGCCGCCGAGATCCTCACGGACTTTCCCGAACGCCTCGCAAAATTGCAATCCGTTGAATTGTGGGACGGGCGGAGCGCGCCGCGGCGCGCGGAAATCCGGCGATGCTGGCTTTCGCAAAGCCGTGGCGGCCAGGCGATCTTTCATTTCGAAGGCTCGGATTCCATTTCCGACGCGGAAAAACTCGTCGGATGCGAGGTGCAGATTCCGTTTGCCGAGCGCGTGAAATTGCCTGCCGGAAGTTTTTACGTCAGCGACCTGGCGGGTTGCGATGTGTTCGACACGGGCGGCGAAACGCTCGGGAGCGTGCGCGACGTGCAGTTCACGGGCGAAGGTCTCGCGGGCACGCCGATTCTGGTGGTGGATTCGCCGCGCGGCGAATTGCTGATTCCGCTCGCGCAGGAAATTTGCGTGCGCATTGACGTGGCCGCGCGCCGGATTGAGGTGGCGCTCCCCGAAGGTCTCCGCGAATTGAACGAGTAACGCGTCTCAACCTCGGCCGGGTTCGGGATGACACGATTGGCGCGTGGTTGCGGTAGGATTAGCGGCAATGCGATTCGACATCATCACGATTTTTACGGAGTTTTTCGCCGGACCGCTCGACTACGGAATCGTGCGGCGCGCGCGCGAAGCGAAACTCATCGAGACGCGCGTTCACGACCTGCGTGATTTCACGCACGACCGGCACCGCACGGTGGACGACCGCCCGTTCGGCGGCGGCGAGGGCATGGTGCTGAAGCCGGAGCCGCTGTTCGCGTCGGTGGAATCCGTGCTCGGATGCGACAGCGCTTCCACCGTGCCGGAGGGCGCGGCGGTGGTGCTGCTGTCGGCGGCGGGGAAACTTTTCCGGCAGGATGCGGCGCGGCGCCTTGCGAAGCTCGAGCGAATCGTGTTGCTCTGCGGCCGCTATGAGGGCGTGGACGAGCGCGTCGCAGAAAATCTGGCCACCGACGAAATCTCGATCGGCGATTTTGTGCTGTCGGGCGGCGAATTGGCCGCGGCGATGGTGCTCGACGCCGTGACGCGCCTCGTTCCCGGCGCGCTCGGCAACGAGGATTCCGCGCTGAATGAATCGTTCAGCGAATTGGAAGGCAGCGCTGCGCCAAAAGGGGCGCAGCACCCCTTCGCGAAGGGCGCTCAGGGTAAAGCAGCGCCCCTACCAACGGCTTCGGATCACGCAAGGCACGGAATGTTGGATTATCCACATTACACGCGGCCGCCGTCGTTTCGCGGCTGGGACGTGCCCGAGGTGCTGCTGAGCGGAAACCACGAAGAGATTCGCCGCTGGCGCCACATGAAAGCGATCGAAAAGACGCTGCGGAATCGCCCTGAGTTGCTCCAAGGCACAGACTGAGCGATCAAAATCACTCAATAATAATATCGACGAGATTGCAAGAGTGTGAGACCGCCGTAGGCGAGGCTCGGATGGAATTCGGTTTAAGCAACGCATAGAGCCAAGAACGGGTGTATGATGCCCGACGTTTTCGAAGTAAGAAGGAGAATCGTGAAAGGAAATTACATGAGAACTAGGACGATCTTGTTGGCTGTGGTGGCGATGTTCGCTGCGGTGGTGGTGTGCCGGGCCGCCGAAGACGTCAATATGGGTACCTGGAAGCTGAATGAAGCCAAATCAAAGTTCGGCGCCGGAGCCACGAAAAATAACACCGTCGTCTACGCGGCCGCGGGCGACAGCATTAAGGTCACCGTGGACGGCGTGGACGCCGACGGGAAGCCCACGCATAACGAATGGACCGGCAAGTTCGACGGCAAAGATTACCCGGTGACGGGTGATCCCACGTCCGACGCGCGGTCCTATAAGCGGATCGACGCTCATACCCTGGAACTCACCATCAAGAAGGGCGGCAAGGTTACCGTTACCGGCCGCGTTGTGGTTTCGGCCGACGGTAAGAGCCGAACCGTCACCATCAGCGGAACGGACTCCAAGGGCAAAAAGATCAGCAGCACGGCAGTCTACGATAAGCAGTAGCCGACAGACGTGCTAAGTCCCGACGGGCCGCGGATTCCCGCGGCCCTTTTTCTTGCGGAGCAAAAGGCGGGCGCAGCGCAAGGCAAGCGCACGAACTGAACACCTTCGAGGTCACGAATCCCTCGCCGCTTCACTAAAGAGAAGGGCTTCATTTCCGATGCTCTCCGCAATCGGCCTGAGCTGCTGGAGGGCGCGTTTTTGAGCAGCGATGAACGGCAATTCCTGAAAACCATGGAAGTAAAGCGCGCTCAGCGGTACGGCGATAATTCCATACTCGATTTTCTATTCTCGCGGCCATCAATCTGAGTATGATTGCAACGCGCATGAAAGAGAAACTATTGAAACAGAGTGCGGATGCCGCACAACGGTCCATCCGTGACTATCTCCGGGAGCCCGGTACATGATCGTCGGGGTACCTCGAGAAAGCTTTCCTGGGGAACGGCGCGTCGCGCTGGTACCGTTGGTGATTCCGGGCCTCGTGAAGGCGGGTTTCGAGGTGGTGGTGGAAGCGGGTGCAGGCACCGGGGCCGGTTACCGTGACGCCGACTATGCCGCCACGGGCGCGAAGGTTCTCCCCGGGCGAGCCGAAGTATTCCGCACCGCGGACATTATCGTACAGGTGCTCTGCCACGGATCGAACGACCAGACGGGCAAGGCCGACCTTCCCTTACTTCGCCGCGACCAAATCTTGATCGGTTTTCTGCGGCCTCTCGGATCTCTGAACAGCGTTCAAGAAGTCGCGGCGACCGGGGTGACCTCATTCTCCGTCGAGTTGATGCCGCGGAGCACGCGGGCGCAGAGCATGGACCCGCTATCATCGATGGGAACGCTCTGCGGTTACAAAGCGGTGTTAATCGCTGCGGACACGCTGCCGCGGCTTTTCCCCATGATGACGACGGCGGCGGGAACGATCACTCCCGGCCGTGTTCTGGTGATCGGCGCGGGGGTCGCCGGACTTCAGGCGATCGCCACGGCACGCCGATTGGGGGCGGTGACCTCCGCCTACGATATGCGCCCGGCCGTCAAAGAGCAGGTCCAAAGCCTGGGAGGACGTTTCGTAGAACTCCCGATCGAAGCCCAAGACGCGCAGGACGGAGGGGGCTACGCGCGCGCACAAGATGAAACTTTTTACCGGAAGCAGCGCGAGCTGCTGAGCCGGGTGGTGGCTGAAAGCGATGTGGTCATCACGGCTGCAGTTATCCCCGGGAAAAAATCGCCGGTGCTCGTGACGGGCGACATGGTGGCGAAAATGATGCCGGGATCCGTGATCGTCGATTTGGCCGCTGAGCGCGGAGGAAACTGCGAGCTGACGAAGACGGGTGAAAAAATCGTCGAGCATGGCGTCACGATTATCGGCTGGTTCAACCTCGCGAGCAGCTTGCCCTACCACGCCAGCCAAATGTACGGCCGCAACATCAGCGCTTTTCTTCTGCACTTATTCGTGGAGGGAAAGCTCCGGCTTGATTTGGAAGACGAGATCGTCCGCAGCACGTTGTTGACCCGGGGTGGAGAGGTGGTCAACGCCCGCGCGCGGGAGTTCTTTTCGCTGCCGGCCCTGGCGAATGCGCCGAAGTAAGGAGGAAAGATCCAAATGAGTTCGGACCTGTTCACCAGCCTCTACGTCTTCATGCTGGCTGCGTTCATCGGATTTGAAGTGATCCGGCGCGTTTCGCCTCTGCTGCACACGCCGCTGATGTCGCTCACGAACGCCCTCGACGCCATTGCCGTGGTGGGCGCGATTATCCTGGCAGGAGAACACAAGACGACTCTCTCGACGGTGCTCGGCACGCTCGCGATTGTTGCCGCCACAAGCAACGTCGTCGGCGGATTCTTGATTACGGACCGCATGCTCGGGATGTTCAAGGCGAGCCGCACTCAAAAACCGCGGCCCTGATGCCCTCCACCGAGCACATCATCGAGCTTGCGTACCTGATCGCCACCGCTCTTTTTATCCTCTCGCTCAAATGGCTGAGCTCGCCGAGCACGGCCCGGCGCGGCGTCCGAGCCGGTGAAATTGGAATGTTTCTCGCCATCGCCGGAACCCTGCTTCATCACAGCATCGTGGATTACAAATGGATCGCCATCGCCCTCGTGCTGGGCTCGATCATCGGCGTTCCTCTCGGCATGGTGCAGATGACCGCCGTCCCGCAGCGAACCGCCCTCAGCCACGCCTTCGGCGCGTTTTGCGTCACGCTGGTGGGCACGGCGGAGTTCTATCTGCGCGCGCCTGCCATTCCCCGGATCCTCATGTCCGTGCTTTCGATGGAGGTGATTCTCGGCTCCCTGACGTTCACCGGAAGCCTCATGGCCGCCGGCAAGCTTCAGGAGGTCCTGCCCCAGCGCCCCATCACGTACAAGGGGCAGAACATCGTGAATCTTTCGCTGCTGGCAATTGCGATCGGGTTGGCGGGGGATCTCGTGATGCATCCGGGCCACGTGCATATGTTTCCGGTCGTGGTGGGAATCGCGCTCCTGTTCGGCGTGATGATGATCGTCCCGATCGGCGGGGCCGACATGCCGACGGTGATTTCCTTGCTGAATTCTTACGCGGGCCTTTCCGCCGCGGCGATGGGGTTTGTGTTGGACAGCAAACTTCTGATCATCGCCGGCGCGCTCGACGGCGCATCGGGATTCATTCTCTCCGTGAATATGTCGAAGGCCATGAACCGTTCTTTTTCCAATGTTCTCTTCGGTGCTTTCGGGCAAGAACAGGCCTCCGGCGCCGCTCAAAAACAGGAGCGGCCTGTCCGCAGCGCGACGCCCGAAGAGGCTGCCGCGATCCTTTCCGCGGCGAACAAAGTCGTGATCGTTCCCGGCTACGGCATGGCGGTGGCGCAGGCCCAACACAAAGTGCGCGAACTCTTCGATGCCCTGACCAAGCGCGGCGTGGACGTGAAATTCGGGATTCATCCCGTAGCGGGCCGGATGCCCGGGCACATGAACGTGCTCCTGGCCGAGGCGGACATACCCTACGACAAGCTGCTGGATATGGACGAGATCAACTCCGATTTTCCGCAGACCGACGTCGCGCTGGTGATCGGTGCGAACGACGTGACGAATCCCGCCGCGCGCACGGACACGGCAAGTCCCATCTATGGCATGCCGATTCTGGATGTGGACAAGGCCCGCACCGTCATGGTGATCAAGCGCAGCATGAGCCCCGGTTTCGCGGGGATTGATAACCCACTCTACTATCTCGACAAGACGCTCATGCTCTTCGGCGATGCCAGATCCTTTGTGGGAGACATCATGCGCGAGCTGGGCGGCGGGGGACACCGATAGTCAGTTTCGCTGGATTGAAACGGGAAATTGGGTATAATTGGAGATTGTGCGTTGTGCGCTGGCCCCACCTGAGCGGGTCTGCCGGGAAAAACAGTCATGAAACCGATTGTCGCCAAGGTGCAGGAGTCCCAACTTCGCAAGGATCATCCTGTATTTCGTCCGGGCGACACGATCCGCGTCCACGTGCGGCTTAGAGAAGGCGAGGGCGAGAAGGAAAAGGAACGCCTGCAGGCATTCGAAGGCGTGGTAATGAGCCGGCGCGGCGAGCTTTCGGGCGAATCGTTTACGGTGCGGCGCGTCAGCTTCGGAATCGGCGTCGAACGCATCTTCCCCGTCCATTCGCCGATGATCAGCTCGATCGAAGTGGTGCAGCAGGGCCGCGTCCGCCGGGCGAAGCTGAATTACCTGCGCAAACGCAAGGGCAAGGCCGCGCGCATCAAGCGCGTCGAGAAATTCGAGACCGCCGGCGCCCCCAGCACGACCGAATAACATCCCCTCAGTCGTGGGCGCTTCCGCAAACAGCGCGACGGACGCCGCTGTTCATTTCTTTGAATGCCGCTCGATGTAGCGCTTCGTCAGCAGCACAAGACCGAACGCCTGCGTCCATTCGGAAACGATGTTTCCGACAACCTGTCCCCATTTCCCTCCGGCATCCATTTTCGCGAACAGCACCACCCAGCCGATTCCAGTGATCAGCAGAAAAATGCTGAGCGAGTGATCGCGCAGAAACTCCTCGGGGCGAGAAGGCAATGTTGCCTTCGGCGGGCGCTTGCTTTGCCTCGAATCTCTCTCGTACATATATTTTGTCGCAAGAACCATGAGTACCACGCCCGACCAATCGGCGATTGCATTCCCGAAGAACGAGCCAATGTGCGTGCTGGGGTTTGAAAAACAGTACAGGACGAACCACAGAATCAGAATGCTGCTCGAAGCAATGGTTAGCGAATGGTCGTGAAAGAAGCCGTGCTTGCGAGTTTGCGTTTCCGCCATTTGGAATCTCCTTACAGCCGAACGGCAGCATAGTTACCCGAAGGATTGGCGCAATGGAAGAGCGAATTACGCCCGCTCTTAATTCAGCGGTGGGGGAGGAAGCTCTTCTAAACCCAATGGATTCTATGAGTGGGCAGAACACCCAGTTTTCACCCACAGATTGCCTTCCGTGCATTGAGTGGTTTCCCGAACTGGTTGACACTGCGCACGGATCGCAAGCCAAAGGAGGCTACGATGAAAACAGAAAAAGTCATGAGGAATTTGACTCTGATCGCCGGCGTTGCACTTGTGGGGTTGTTGCCCGCTCCCTGCCGTGCCCAAGCCGAGGTGACCCCGGACTTTTACGAACTGAGCAACACGGAAGCAACTATGACGGCACAGCAGGAACCAACTGCCAAGCGCCAGCAGCAAGCGGCCGAGTTCCAGGGCAAGGTTTCACTGCCCTACGCGATCGAGTGCAGCGGCAAAAGCCTGACCCCGGGGCAATACTCGGTGTCGGTCAAGACGGACGGAACCAACAGGCTGGTCAGTATCCGACGAAATGGACAAGTCGTGAGCGTTGTGGCGCGGGAAGCTTCGCAATCAGCCGCGAATGGCCAGAGCGCCTTGCTGGTACGGCGGGCCGGACGAGCGCACAAGTTGCAAGCGGTCTATGTGGAAGAGCTCAACGTGGTTCTCTATCTGGACGCCGCCGGAAAAGCCGGCGACGCATTCACGAGCGACCGCGTTCCAATCACCTAAGCTTTAGAGTTTGAGGGCAATGGCATAGACCTGCGTTGCGGGATTGCGAAACGAATCCACAGGCAGGGCGCAACGGCGAGCGAGGCGTGTGCTAAGATTCCCGGCCGATGGGAAGGCTCTGCTCCGCACGCTACGAGCGCGAGGCTCGCCGACACGGCTGGCTGCGCATCGCAGGACTCGACGAAGTGGGCCGCGGGTCGTTGTTCGGGCCGGTGGTCGCGTGCGCAGTCGTCCTCAACCCGAAGCGGCGAATCGTCGGGCTGGACGATTCGAAGAAGCTGACGCACGAGCGCCGCGTTGAACTCTCGGAACGGATCCGCGAACACGCGCTGGCGTGGGCCACGGCGGAAATTGATTCGAGCCGGATTGACGCGTGGAACATCTACCAGGCCAGCCGCCAGGCGATGGTGGCGGCGGTGTCGCAGCTTTTCCCTCTTCCGGATTATCTCCTGCTCGACGCGATGGAAATTGATCTCCCCATAGACCAGAAGGCGCTGATTCACGGCGATGCGCGGTCGGTTTCGATTGCGGCCGCGTCGATTCTGGCGAAGGTGGAGCGCGACCACCGGATGGAGGAGTTCGACCAGATCTATCCGCAATACGGCCTGGCGCACAACAAGGGCTACGCCACGCCGGACCATCTTGAAGCGCTGCGGCGGCACGGGCCAACGGCACTGCACCGATTTTCGTATGCGCCGGTGCGAGAGGCGCGCTGCTGGGCCGCGGGAGCGACGCAGAGTCCGCTTCCGCTCGATCCGGCGGCGGACATCCTCAGCGGCTGAACAGATTTGCCGGGCAATGTACCGGCACACGTACAGGCGCTGGGGCACAGGAGGAACGTCAATGATCAAGGTCAGCGTCTTTTATCCGCACAGCGGAGGCAGCAAATTCGACATGGCTTATTACGTGGAGAAGCACATGCCCATGGTGCGGCAAAAGCTTGGCGCGGCATGCAAGGGCCTGGCGGTGGAACTCGGGGTCGGTGGCGCGACGCCCGGTGCACCGCCGACCTATGTCGCCATGGGCCATGTGTTGTTCGATTCTGTCGAAGCATTTCGAGCGGCGTGGGCGCCGCACGCCGAGGCGATTATGGCGGACGTCCCGAATTACACGAAGATCCAGCCGTTCTTTCAGGTCAGCGAAGTGAAGATGTAGGCTCCGGCCTCTGGCCGCCGGCCTAAGAGACCCTGTTATCCCCTTCGGCACCACGACCGCTGCGGTGCATAGACCCCTGTTTTTCCCGCGTGCTAACCTTCACGTCTGAGCCGCATTCGGGCCAGAGACGCGAATCCCGACAGGTGCGCGTTCGGGACAGGCAATCATCGATGGCGTTCAACAAAAGCAAAGCGCTCGAAAATGCGCTGAAGTTCCTTAACCAGGGCAAGGTCGCTCAGGCGATTGCCGAGTATCAGCAGATCCTCCGCAACGACCCAAAGGATCAAGCCACGCTGATGACGGTGGGCGATCTCTTCGCTCGCCAGGGGGACATGACACAGGCGATCGAGTATTTCGAGCGCCTCGCGCACGTCTATTTGAATGACGGCTTCAACAGCAAAGCCATCGCCATATATAAGAAGATTGCCAAGCTGGCGCCGAATGAGCTGGCCCCGCTCGAACGGCTCGCCGATCTGTACGTCCAGCAGGGAGTGCTGAGCGAGGCGCGGCCGCTGTTCCTGCAAATCGCGGAAGCCCACCTGAAAGCGAATCGCGCGCCGAAAGCCGTGGAGGTGCTGCACCGCCTGCTCGATGTGGAGCCGGAAAACCTGCGGGTGCAGATGCGTCTCGCCGAACTCTACAACGTGATGGGCCAGAAGAAAGAGGCGGCGCATACGTACCTGGCCTATGCGCAGCGGCTCTTCGACGCCGGCGAATTCGACGAATCGCAGAAGTTGATCGACCGGGCCCTGGAAGTCGATTCCAGCAATGCTTCATCGTTGCTGCTGAAAGCGCGCGTTCTTGCGGGTGCCAACAAAGACGCGGAAGCCATCAAGATTCTCGAAACGCATCCCGAAGCCAACGCGGGCGGCGAGGTCACGAATCTGCTGGTGGACCTCGAACTCAAGTCCGGGCAAAACCAGAAGGCGGCGGACCGTGCCCGCAAGCAATTGGCGCGCGGGCACGCCCATTTTGCACTGCTCTACAAAGTAGCCGAAAATTTGATTGACGTTGACCAGGCGCAAGAGGCCCTTCCGCTCCTCGCCGAACTGCGCGGCCCCATGATCGAGGCGGCCGAGCAGGACAGATTCCTGCAGTCGCTTACGCGCGCCACGGAAAAGCTGCCTGGAAACATCGCGCCGCTCGAAATGCTGGTGGACTTCTGCCGGACCACCAGCGATCCCTTCCGGCTGAACGACGCCATCGGCAAGCTCGCGGATGCGTTTGAGGCCAAGGGCGATTATGGCCGCGCCGAAGAGCTCGTTCAGGAACTGGTGGACCGAAACAAGAACGATGAGCGGGTGGTGGAACGGCTCAGGCGGCTTCGGGCGCGCATCAGCGGCGACACGGCCCCGGATGCCGAACCCGAGGCGGCAGCCCCTGTGGAACAAGCGAAGGCGCCGGAACCCGTGGCCGAAGCGCCGGAAGAACCGATTGAAGAAGAAGCGTCCACGCCGCCACCGGCTATTCTCGAGGAAGCTCTCGATGAAGAAACGCAGCGGTACGTGGCCCAAGCGCTCACGGATGTGGACCTGTTTTCAAGCTATGGCCTCACGCAGAAGGCAACACATTTGCTTGAGAGCGTCCTCGAGCGCGCGCCACGGCATACACCGACACTCGAAAGGCTTCTCGACCTGTATCTCGGCGCGGGCAACGATCGTCGCACCGCCGAACTGGCGTCGCAGCTGGAACAAATTCACATCGAGCGGCACGATACGGTCAATGCCGAGCGGTTTGGCGAATTGCGGCAGAGATTCCAGAAAGCGGCTGGGCTGACGGCGGAGGAATTGCCGCCTCCTCCACCCGCAGTGCCGTTCGCGTCAGTCGCGGTGCCCGAGGCGCAGGAAAGCATCGATAGCGCGGTTGGCGACGAGGCTCCGGCCGCTGAAGTTGTGTCCGCACCCGCCAAAACCGAGGCGAGCAGCGTTCCTGCCGGGCCTGCTGAATTTGAAGTTCCGCTCGCGGAAGCCGAGCCGGAACCGGCGGAAGCTCACTCAGACGTCATCGGCGAGGAAGTGGACCTGTCCGATGAATGGGAAGCCATTTCGCAGGAGGTTGCCGAACCGGCGGAGAGCCAAGCTTCTGCAGCTGAGGTTCAAGAAGTTGCCGCCGAGGAAAGCGAAGCGGTTCCTGAGGCAATTCCCGAAGCAGTTTCCGAAGCTGGCCCGGAGGCCGAGCCGGAACCAATTGTGATTCAAGAAGAGACTGAGGCCGCGCCCATCGAAGAGCCTGCGCCGGAAATCGAAATCGTGGAAGAAGCTCCTGCGGCTGCGGAGGACGCGACGGTTGAATTAAAGGGCGAATTGCAGGATGAGGCCGTTGACGAAGCTGCGAGCGAACCTGAAGCCGAACCGGCGATTGAGATTGTCGAAGAATCCGCGGAGCCAGTTGCACCGGAGAGCGGTGCTTTCGAACTGGAGTTGACGCCTGAGCCGGCAGCGCCGGAGACGAAGGCCGGAGCCACCACGACTGAAGACTTCATCACCGAGCTTGTGGCTGAAGTGGATGATATGGAAGCGCCCGTGCCCGACGTTGCTCCAGCGCACGAATCGTTGACTACGATGCCCATGGCATCCGGAAACGGCAAATCGGCTTCCTCCGCTCCCGTTCCCGAGCCGGCCGCCGAGACCCTGAACCAGCTTGCCGAAGTGTTCCAGGAGTTCCGCGAGGAGCTTGGCGAACTCGGCGACGATGACGAAGATCTGGAAACGCACTACAACCTGGGCATCGCCTACCGCGAGATGGGCCTGCTCGACGAGGCTATCGGAGAATTTCAGAAGGTTGCAAAAGCAATTCAGAAGGGAAAACCCTTTCGCTACGCCATGAACTGCTCCACGCTGCTCGCGCTTTCGTTCATGGACAAGGGCGAGCCGAAGATCGCATCGCTGTGGTACAAGCGGGCACTGGAAGTTCCCGCGCTCGAGCAGGAGACGATCCTTGCTTTGCGCTACGATCTTGCCATCGCACTCGAAACGGCGGGAGAATCCGATGCCGCGCTCGACAGCTTCCGGCAAGTCTACGCGATGAATATTGACTACCGCGACGTGGCCGACCGCATTGCGACGATCCAGAAACATTAGTCCTGCTTGACACGGCCTGTTTCGCGAGAATTTTACTCCCCAAGAGACTGACGGTTGCCACTCCGCCGAGAATCTCCCATAATCCTAGCCCGATGATGAGCCGGCTCCTGCGTGTTGTGCTGCTGCTGGTCTGGCTCGAGGCCGGACTCGCGCTGATCCTCGTGCCGTGGTCCGAGGTGTGGGAGATCAATTTTTTTGTCTACCAATACCCGTCCCTGGGACTTTTTGCGAACAATCCATTTGTCCGCGGCGCAATCTCCGGGCTGGGACTGATGAATGTGTTTTTGGTCCTCGATGCATTCCGCCGCAGGGGCTCCGCCGTTGCCAGCCGCAGCTAGCGCCGAAAATGGCCATCGCTAATCAAACCGGAAGGCGCCTGCCGCTGATTTGCTACGTCACTGACCGGCAGGCATTGGCATCCGCTGATCCGTCAACCGATCAAGTGAACGGCGTGCTCGAAAGGATTCGTGCGGCTGCCGAAGCGGGAATTGATTGGATACAGATTCGAGAGAAAGATATGAACGCGCGCGACCTGCTCCAACTTTCACGGCACGCGGTCGCAATCGGCAAGGCGCGCGTCCTGGTGAACGACCGCCTCGACGTCGCGCTGGCTGCCGGCGCGGCGGGCGTGCATCTCGGCCACGAATCCGCGCCCGTTGGCGCCGTGGTTCGCTGGTGCCGCGACGGAAATGCTCCCAGGGAATTCCTCGTTGGCGTTTCCTGCCACCGCCTCGAAGATGTGGACGAGACGCAAAAAGCGGGCGCCGATTACATTTTCTTCGGGCCGGTCTTCGAAACGCCTTCGAAGCAGCGTTTCGGAGCGCCGCAGGGAATTACGCGGTTGGCTGAAGTTTGCCGCCCGTCGCGGATTCCGGTGATCGCGATCGGGGGTATCGGCGAGCGGAACGCAGTGGAATGTTTCCGCGCGGGCGCAGCGGGAATCGCGGCGATTCGATTGTTTCAGGAAGCCGTTGACGCGGGCGCACTCGAGGAAATTATCGCGCGATTGCACCACGCCGGTTGATTACTCGGCCCTCTGAATTCGATCCTACGCGCTGAGCCAGCGGCCCACGGGCTGGAGGCTTTCCACGTGATCGCAGACCACCTTGATCACCGCCGTGATGGGAATCGCGAGGATCAATCCCATCGGTCCCCACAGCCAGCCCCAGAACAAAAGAGAGAGCGTCACGGCGAGGGCATTCAATCGCACGCGCCAGCCCACCAGCGCGGGAACGAGGAAGTTGGCCGCGATGAAATGCAAGACCGCGAGCACGGCAAAGATAATCAGAAACGGAGTCACTGTGTGGAATTTCTTCAGCCCGATCAATAGCGGTGGAACCCACGAGAGAACCACTCCCAGATAGGGAATCAGGTTGAGCAAGCCGGAGACGAGCGCCGCCAGGAACGGAAATTCCAGTCCCATGAACCAGAAAAACAGCCAGCTCGAAATGACGAGAACCAGTCCCACCAACGCTGTTCCCACCACATAGCTCCGCAGCACCTGGGTGACATCGGAGAGCGCGTTCTTTACCCCTGTGCGCTCGTTGGTCGGAAACAATTGCATCGTCGCGTGCCAGACCTGGCGCTTCGCGGCAAGCATGAAGAAAACAAGGAAGGGAACGAACGTGGCTCCGAGCAAAACTCCCGCCAGCGAAGAGAGCCGCGAGAGCACCGCACCGCGAAACGGATGCGATTCCGCAACCTCCACAATTCGCTCGGTGGATTTCTCGGCCGGCTCGATTTCGGAAACATGCGCCTCGAAGGTTTCGAGCTTTTTCTGGACGGCAGTCACGGCGGCCTTAAGCGGCTTGCGGTAGTTAGGCCAGTCGGCACCGAACTGGTCCACGCGCTCGACGAGCGACAACGTGAGAACCATCATCAGCGCGAGCGTTGCGAAAACGACCAGGAGCGAACCCAGCGCGCGCGGAATGCGCCACCTCTCCATCCATGTGACCACGGGATCGAGAAAGTACGCGGTGAGGACCGCGACCAGCAGCGTCACCAGCACATCCGCCGCCCAGTAGCAGAAGGCAATCACGATTCCCGCCGCGATGATCCGCGCGCTCACGGAGCTCGGCGAGACAATTCTGGTTTCCTTCGTTTCATCGACAGGCATTGCGTTCTGTACGATAGCACAGCAAAGCGCCGGTGGAGTACCGCCGTGCTCACCTGCGCAACCTCCGAAAGCCTGGTGCCCGGAGTGACGATTTGGAGGAGCCGCCGCGCAGTTCATCCAAGGCGCCTCCGGATGGATGGTAGAATCGCTTGCGTGCCCTTTCTCGGAGCAGAGTGAGGCTTTGGCCGCATGGCGAAAGAGCTTTTCGGTACCGATGGCATCCGCGGTATCCCTGGCGAATACCCGCTGGATGATGCCACCCTTTCTCGCGTCGGCCTGGCGCTGGGAGAATATCTTCGTTCACTCCAGGGCCGCCCTCGCGTCCTGATCGGACGCGACACGCGCGAGTCCGGTCCGCACATTGCCGATCGAATTGCAGGGGGGCTTGCAGCGTCCGGGGCGGATCCCATTCTGGCGGGCGTTCTAACGACGCCGGGCGTGGCCTGGCTCGTGGACCGCGAGGGATTTGCCGCCGGCGTCGTGATTTCCGCGTCGCACAACCCGTATCACGACAACGGCTTAAAGCTGATCTCCGCTTCGGGCATGAAATTTCCGGATGCCGTGGAAGCCGAGCTCGAAGATTTTATTCTATCTTCCGAGGCTCCCACTGGCGCGGGTTCCGCCGGCGCGAGTCATCCGGGACTCGACGAGAAATTGCATCAGGATTACCTCGCGGGGCTTCGCGCCAGCGCTCTCGCGGGCGCGAAGTTTGAGGGAATGAAGGTCGTTCTCGATTGCGCGAACGGCGCGGCAAGCCGCCTCGCGCCGGAACTGTTCCGTTCCCTGGGCGCGGAAGTTGTCGCGATGAATGACGCGCCGGACGGGCGCAACATCAACGCCGGATGCGGCTCGCTGCATCCCGAGGCCATGCGCAAGCGCGTGGTCGGGGTCCGCGCGGCGTTTGGGGTTGCGTTCGACGGCGATGCGGATCGCTCGATTTTTTCGAGCGCCTCGGGAAGGCTCGTGGATGGCGACGGCATACTCCTCGTCGCCGGGCGCTATCTGAAATCCGCCGGCAAATTGAAAGGTGACGCGATCGTCGGTACCACCATGGCGAACCTGGGACTGGAGCACGCGCTCGAAAAATCGGGCCTGAGGCTGGTGCGCACGGCCGTGGGTGACCGCTACGTGCTCGAAGAGATGCAAAAGATTGGCGCCAACCTGGGCGGCGAGCAATCGGGACACATCCTGTTTCTCGACGACGCCACCACCGGAGACGGCATGCTCACGGCCGTCAAGATAGCTTCCATCGTCTCGATCGCGGGTTCGCTCGATTCCCTGGTGGAAGACCTGAAGACTTTTCCGCAAGCCATCGTCAACGTGCGTGTGCGGCAGAAGCCGCCGATAAGTTTGCTGCCTGAAGTCGCGAAACTCGTTGCCGAAGCCGAAAAGGCGCTCGGAAATTCCGGCCGCGTCATCGTGCGTTACTCGGGCACGGAGCCGGTCGCGCGCGTGATGGTCGAAGCCGAGCGCGAAGACGACGTCAACCGCTGGACCTCTTCCCTCGCCTCCGCCCTCCAGGCTTCCATCGGCGTCTAACACCCGCCGGCGGGCGCGGGGCCGGATCGCTTCCGGCATTCCTGCTTCTTTTGAAATGCTCTTGCCTTTTGCGGCAGAAACAAGTAAGTACACAGCTCTGCTTTCCAGCCTCCATGGAAATTAGGAGCACGTGGTGCGCACAAGTTTCCGCATGTTCCTGGTTCCAAGACGATTCATCCTCTTGCTTCTGCTCGCCGCCAGTACGGTTGAGTGTACCGGCCTTGCCGCAGCGCAGGAGCCACAAAAGAACACCGAGTCGCAAGACGAGAAAATTCGCACGCCAACGCGCATTCGCGTGGGCGGCAACGTTGCCTCCGCCAACCTGATTAACCAGGTGATGCCGGTTTATCCAGAGGTTGCCAAGACGGCGCACATTTCCGGCACCGTCATGCTGCACGCCGTTATTTCGAAAGATGGCTCGATAGAGACGCTCGAGTTCATCTCCGGCCCGCCGCTGCTGATGAAGAGTGCCATGGACGCCGTCAGGCAGTGGCGCTACAAGCCCACGACTCTAAACGGGCGGGCGGTTGAGGTGGACACCACGATTTCCGTCGTCTATACGCTTGAGAATAAGAACCCCGTTCCGCCTGCCGAAAGCGCTATGCCACCAGCACTGCCTCAAAACCCTTCCGGAATTTCCGGATTCGAGGGCACAGCCGCCAACTGCCCGGGTGACGGTCTGGTGCGCGTATTGATCTCACCGAAGGCTCAAGCAGCCCGCCTCAAGGAGAAAAGGGAACCCGCGTATCCTGAAGAAGCGAAGAAGGCCGGGATCGAAGGCATCGTGCTTTTTCACGCCATCATCGCAAAAGACGGAAGCATCGAAGAGCTCACTCTCGAAGACGGCGACCCTCTCCTCGCAAAAGCCGCCGAGGAAGCCGTCCGGAAGTGGCGTTATGAGCCCCTGACGTATGAGGACCGCCCTGCCGAGGTTGATACTGCGATCGCGGTGGAGTTCAAACTCCCGCACTAGCGCGCTTGCCGCGCAGCCAGCGATTTTGCGTTGGCAGATTTGAAACGATTGCATCGCAGCGGTTGACTTGCGCCGCTTTCCGAACCGATAATAATTGCGTTGTGGGCGTTGGAGTTCGCCCTAAACCGCCTCTAAAAGAGGCAGATGACTCCTACGAGGGTTCGATCTTGCTAGGGAGTTATCTGTTTCTTTCTGGTCTTCCTTAGCAACGAGTCCCCTCACGAATTTTCCTCGGTGCCGTGCGGCGGCCGGAATTTCTTATTGGCCGCGTCACCGCACAGAAAGTGAGCGGCCGTGCGCATCGTGCTTCTGCTTGTGTTTGGCGCAGCCGGAACATTGGCCCGCTATGGATTGGACGGCTGGATTCAATATCGCGTCGGGTCTGCCTTCCCCGCCGGAACACTCACTGTGAACCTGCTCGGGTGCCTGCTGCTGGGCACGATCGCGGAGTTCAGCCTGAACCACATTTCCGTTCCCGCCGACTGGCGCATCGGTCTTACCATCGGACTGATGGGCGGTTTTACCACGTTTTCCACCTTCGGCTGGGATTCCCTACGCATGCTGCAGGATGGTGAGTGGACCAAGGCGCTGCTCTACATTGGCGCGAGCGTTGTAGGCGGCATTCTTGCGATGATGGTGGGAATGCGCCTCGGTAATGCTTTATAGGAGGGCCGATGGAACACGAGCGATTTGAAGGCGAGCGCACGTTGATGCGCATCCATATCGGGGAATCCGATAAGTGGCACGGCAAGCTGCTTTACGAAGCAATTGTGGAGCTTTTCCGCCGCGAGGGATTCAGCGGCGCCACCGTGCTGCGCGGAGTCGGCGGCTATGGCTCCACGAGCCGCTACCATACGGACAAAATTCTCCGGCTCTCTCAGGACCTGCCCATTGTTGTCGAACTGGTGGAAGACCCGGAACGCATCGAGCGCATTCTGCCCAAGCTCGACGAAATGATTGGCGGCGGCCTGATCACGCTCGAAAAAGTCCGCGTCATCCTGTACCGCGCGCACAAGTAGGCGCGCGGCCTTTCGTCTATAATCTTTTTACGATTCACGTCGAGAGACTCCGACGCTTCAAAACCCGAAGTCTGATTAGATGGGGCGGCCAAACTCTGAAGAGGGCACGTTGAGCCGGATCGATTCAAACCGTGATGGCCGTGGCTCATTCTTATCAATGATCGGTTTGTTTCTCTGCGCCACGCTGGTGGCAGGCGTTCTTGATGTTCGAGCGGCGCTAGCGGCCCCCGGACAGACTTCGACTGAACCCCTGTACGTGCCAGAGCTCGAGGCCGGCTTTCACCTTCTCTACGAACTGAAGCCTAAAGAGGCTCGCACCCGATTTGAGACCTGGCAGAATTCCCATCCGCAAGACCCTCTTGGGAGCGCCTCGGAAGCGGCGAGCTATCTGTTTGAGGAGTGCTATCGGCAGGGGGTCCTGACTTCCGGGTTTTTCCTGGACGACAAACGTTTTCTGGGCAAGATCCCTCTCAAACCCGACCCGGAACTGCGCGCGGCATTCTTCGCCGAGGACCAAAAGGCGCAGGACCTGGCGCAGGCGAGATTGAAGACGAACCCGGAAGATCCGAACGCCCTTTTCGCCATGACCCTAAGCCTGGGTATGCAGGCCAACTATGCCAGCCTCATCGACAAGCGCCAGCTCGACAGCCTGAAAAAAATTCGCGAAGCTGATAAGTACGCCAAGAAACTGTTGGTGGTCGCCCCGGACGCCGCTGATGCCTATCTAGGGCTGGGCATGGCGAATTATTTCATTGGGAGTTTGCCGGGAGCAAAGAAGTTTTTCCTCAGCTTTGTTGGAATCCACGGCGACAAGAAGGCGGGGGTCCAGCAGCTGAGATCGCCGCGGATCATGGCTACTACCTGCGGCCGTTTGCGAAGATTTTGCTGGCGCTGGCGGCCCTGCGCGAGAAAAAGACAGAAGTGGCGCGCACGCAACTTCAGGAGCTCGTCGCGGAATTCCCCGAAAACCCGCTCTTTGCCAGCGAGCTCGCCAAGCTCAAGGCGTCGCCGTGATTCATTTTGGATTTTAGCTTGCCTAGACGCCGCTCGCCGAAGCCGGAACCGCGGCACACTGATCAGGCGTGGTCGGCACCACCCGCCTGGGAATCAATCTGTTCATGAACCGATTCAGGAAGCGTGGATTCATCAGCTACAACGGCCCGGCTAGGAGTGAGGGTCGGATTTTCTCGGATGAGAAGCAGCGAGCGCGCTGCCGCAACCGCCAAAACTAACCAGATTGAATGTTTGGTGCCCAAGAGAGGACTCGAACCTCCACTCCCTTGCGAGAACTAGCTCCTGAAGCTAGCGCGTCTGCCAATTCCGCCACTTGGGCAAAGGACTCAGCGAATAACTCCCACCACTGCGATTTTACTTGCTCCTACCACGACGGGTCAACCGCGCAGGCAGTGCGCGGCGAACCTTCTGACGGGCGCGAGACGTCAGCGTTGCGAAACTGCTTTTATACAGGCCCGCTCCTAACTGTCTCTTTTTGAACAGTTCACATCCGGACGAATGTGTAACGTATGTCATTGAGTCGCGGCAGGCACCCTGCCGGACTAGCACGTAGGAGGTAACAATCATGAAACCAGTTGGACTTATCAGCGCGGGAGTTCTGCTCCTTCTTCTCGGAGCCGTTCCCCCCACGTACGCTCAGGAAGATAAACACGAACAAGAGGCCAAGCCCCAGAAACAAGAGCAGCAGGCTAAACCTGAAAAGCAACAGCAACAGGCCAAGCCCGCAAGACAGGAACAGCAGCAAGCCAAGGGTCAGCAGCAAGGGCAACAGAAACAACAGCAGCAGGCCAAGGGTCAGCAACAGCAGCAAGGGAAACAACAGCAGCAACAGGCCAAGTCCTCAAGACAAGAACAGCAACAGCAAACCAAGGGCCAGCAAGGACAGCAACAGAAACAGCAGCAGCAGGCCAATTCCACAAGACAGGAGCACGTGCAGCAAGTCAAGGGTCAGCAAGGTCAGCAGCACGAGCAAGCACAAGGGCAGTGGGCCCACAATGGTCAGAAAGATAGTCGCGGCCACGAATACAACGAAGGTAGGTTTGGCCGGGATCATCATGCCCGCTTTGAGGCAAGTGGCGGGCGCTACTACAACGGACGCCGGGAATACTCTTACGGCGGCTATTGGTTTTATGCTGGATCCTATCCGGCGTGGTTTTACGGGCAAGACGTGTACTTCGTTATGGGAGCGGATGGACTATGGTATGCAGTCGCATACGATAACCCTTCCTTGACCTTCCAAGTCGATATAGATTAGCGCGATAAATGCCCGTGTTGACGCAGTCGACGGCTCGGCCGGTCTAACTGGCGCAAAGAATCCAGCAGGCCGAGCCGCGGCGGTCACAGGTTGAAGCGGGGAACGGGCGTGTAGCCGACCCTTTGACTTTCAAGGGTCGGCGGATTTTCTCGCATGAGTTACCGCCTCCCACCACGACGGGTCAACCGCGCCTGCAGTGCGCGGCCAACCTTGACGGGCGCGAGACGTTGTACACCTTGCATGGCATCGACGGTTTGATTGGTGTCCACGTCATTATACCTTCACGCCGCCTTGCATGCTGCCGTCCGGTTGTAGCAAACTCTCTCCTGCGGCGCAGACGATTGAAGACAGGCGCAAGGACTGCCCAGCCCCGCTTTTCGAACACTTCCCTGCGAACGCGCTGGTCGCGTGGTGCGCAATGTCGGCTCCCCAATTTTGGGAGTCCTCCAGGTGTTTCCCCCCGAGCGCCCACTGAGAGGAGGCCTGCCCATGTTTTTGGATTTCTACCGGCTGCATCAGCAGCCGTTCGGTGTAACTCCCGACCCTGTTTTTTTGTACCCGAGCCTGACCCACTGCGAGGCGCTCGACTCGCTCACAGATGGAATCCTGGGCGGCCGGGGATTTCTGGCGCTGATCGCGGAGCCGGGCATGGGCAAGACGACGCTCCTGTATCAAGTGCTCGAGGGACTGCGCGGTAAGGCGCGCGCCGTTTACCTGTTCCAGACTCAGTGCCACTCGCGTGAATTCTTTCAGTATCTTCTGAGCGAGCTGGGCGTCGATACGCGAGGAATGGGCCTGGTTGACATGCACAACAAGCTGAATGAGATGCTCTTTGCCGAGATGCTCGCCGGGAAGCGTTTCGTTCTGGTGGTGGACGAAGCGCAGAACCTGTCAGACTCCGTCCTTGAAACGGTCCGTTTGCTATCGGATTTCGAGACCTCCCACACAAAACTGCTGCAAATTGTTCTGGCCGGCCAGCCTCAATTAGCGGAAAAACTAGCGCAGCCGCGCTTGGCGCAATTGCGTCAGCGAATTACGGTCCTAACCCGTCTCGAAGCGCTTTCACCCAAGGAAACAGCTCGCTATATCGATCATCGGCTCAGGGTAGCCGGCTATCGTGGTGAGCCGCTTTTCACGCCCGAGGCGGTGGCTGCAATTGCGGAATCGAGTGGCGGCATTCCGCGGAGCATCAACAACATCTGCTTCAACGCTTTGTGTCTCGGCTACGCTGAAGGGCGCAAAGTGATCGCCCCTGAAACTGTGCGGACAGCCGTAGCCAAGTTGAGCCTTCGCGCCATTCCAGGGCCGTTGACGGCAGCCGCTCACTCTGCTCCAACCGCTGATCGCGAAATTGCAGCCCAACTCACCTACAAACCACTTGCGCAATCTCAGCGGACGCCTTGGGCCTTTCGCACAGCCGCGCTCACTAGCGGTCTCTTGTTGCTGGCGCTCTGGTTGTTCCCTTCGATTCTTAGATTCCTCGAGCCCGGACGAGCAACCGCAGCTTCGACAGCCAAACCCGCAGAGCCCGTGGACGCCATTACAACTCTTGCCGCCCCTCTGCCCTTTGCCGTACAAGTCGGCTCATTCGACAAGGCGGAGGCTAGCCGCTTAGCGCTCCGGTTCTCCGAGCGATATCACCGGCCTGTGCTAACTACCCCCACGCAAGTCGACAGCCGGACTTTTTACCGAGTCCGCATTCTCGCTGGGACAAAGCCCGAAGCGGAAGCTCTTGCCCTCAGCGTGCTCCGCGACGACCAGATCAGCGCAGGGGTAATTGCCCCCTGACGACATGCGCTGAATGGGTGAGCTTCTTCCGAACTGGCGGCGGCAACAAGGTCTGGCAGCAGGCAGGCAAAAACGAGGCTAAACCATATTGCCGCCCAGCCGATAGTTTGTCAACGAAGCACACTCCCACAAGAACTGTTGACCCGCGCCGCCCGGCTGTCTAAATTACTTGGGGGGGCGGGGGGAAACGAGGAGGTTCTGTTATGGCAACTGCCCGAGCGATGCTGGAGCGTCGCCGCGCGAGCCGCGTTCTGATCCGCATCCCTGTGAAGGTCTTCAGCTACAGCCATCAGGGACAGCCGCTCGATACGCCGGCGGAAGCAATCGCGGTAAGCCGCTTCGGAGCTCTATTGCACGTTTCGCTGTCTCCCGCGCTGGGTTCCCGCATTGAAGTTCTGCACGGACTTTCCCAGGAAACGCAGGAATTCCGCGTGGTTCGCGTGCGTCCCAAGGAAGACGGCCTCTACGAACTTGGCATCGAGATGCTGTATCCGGCCCACAACTTCTGGGGCATCCAGTTCCCCGGGGAACGCCGGCCCGGCTTGACTCCCTGACCCTTTCGTTGGTGTATAATCCCCGAACTTAGCGCCTAACGGGCCCGCAGGGGCCGCGTGCCTACCAGAAGTTCCTCACGGCCAGCGGGCGGGGGGAGGCAGCCATGGAATCGCTTAGTTCCACGATGTACACCCTGTTGATCATATGGGGCGTGATTACGGCAGTGCTTGTGCTGCTGCTGATCTACCGCAGCACGCTCGAGAGCCGCGAGGGCGATCAGATTTTCCTCGATTCCGCCGGCGACTCAATGGCCAACGAACAGCGCGCCATTGTCGCGCGAATCGACCGCATCGGCCGGCCCATCAAGTTGTTGATCGTCGCCTCGAGCGCTCTTCTCTTGGTCATGGCCGGCATGTGGGTGTGGGAAGGGTTCAAACGATTCTAGTTTCCGATGTAGCGCCGGGCGCTTGAGAGCTGCATCTTGCCGCATCGCATTCGCGTTCAAGGCTTGGGCGGAGCGGCCGGTTGATTCTGCGGCTTCGGCGCGGGTTGCGTTGCGGGCGCGGGCATGTCGCAGATTTGCGAAGTGTGGTTGTGCACGATCATCCAGTTGTCGCCGATCTTGTTGAAGATGAGCGTGGTCTGGCCGCGGGCGTTGACGGGCGCGTTGTTCAGCATCGAAGAAAACTCCCACTGATACGACGCCCAGGCTACATCGGCGTGCACGAAAATCACCGTGTTTCGCCGGACGAGCTGCATTCCCTGATACGCCGCGCGCTGCTTCTGGTATCCCGCCAAATAATTTGGCCAGCCCACCATGGGCGGCTCGTAAGCTCCGCTCACGAAGACCGCGTTCTCGGCATAATATTTGTGCATGGCTTCGATGTTGCCCACCTGAAACGCGCCGAGCATTTCGCCGATGTTGTGGTCAATCTGATCGGACGCCGGAACCGGCAGCGACGGCATGGGCTGCCCCTCGAGCGGCGGCTTTTCCTTTTTGTTCTTCTGCGCCCATGCGCCCGACACCAGCATCAGAACCGCGGCTGCCATCGCCAAGCACCGCGCCCACGCAACTCCCGTCAGCTTTTCCCTCATGCCCATCCCCTCCCCGAACGCATCGGAGCATAGCACGATGAAATGAGCGCGGAAGTTTGGAAGTTCGGATATGGAAGCTGGGAGTAACCCCTGATTTAGTGACGATTAGAAAAAGTGATGTGGTTGGTGCGCAAGGATTTACGGTGATTTCTAATCGGCGCGGGTGACGATTAGAAACCGGATGTTCGAGGTTAGAAATTACTAGAGGTTCGAGCAGGGCGACGGGGCGACTGATCCCCCAGGCTCCCCTCGCCGGGGACACTGGGAGGCCCCGTTTGATCCGAGACGCAGATTGCGCGCAATTGCCGCTCACGTTCATAGACCTCACCGCGATCATCGCACGGGGGGTTTAGCGATTTATACTGTCCCTAAGGACAGATTTGGTGCAGGTCGATCGAAGCGCGGCGTTATATGAACTTCTTGGGCCTCGCCGCGGCGGGCGCCTACGAAGAGGGACGTCGAGCGGCGGAGGCGGAAGCTTCGGCGGCGAGGAGCTTGGCGCGCAGACATTCCGGGCAAAGGCAGGCGCCGGGTTCGGCAGGCATGGGGCCATGCGGCAGCGCGGCACACCAGCAGGTGTTTCCCGGAGTGCACGTCATTGGCTTATGGCACTGGGGGCAAAGGGTGTCCATGTTTTTGATTATCGCGCGGAGACAGGCTGCGTGGAAGCGGCAAGAGCCTGCCCGGCTTGGTGACATCCTTCTCGTTCGCGAGGCCCAAGAGAGGTTCTTCGACTGCGCGTCCCGGCGATCGCCGGGACGCTCCGCTCAGAATGACGAGCGCGCGAGGGGAAACCGGGATATCGACTGCATCTGAAGCAGAAACGCCGGGCGCAGCGTGGAAGCGGCTACTTGCGCGGACGCCTCGACTAAACAAGAAGCAGATCCCTCGCCGACGTCCGCAAGGCGGCCGGGCTCGGGATGACAGCTTTTTTTGTGCCGACGGGACGGGCGCAGCGGCCCTTCGCAAAAGGCGCTCAGGATGAAGCGACGCGAAAACCGTAATCCGCGTACTGAAATTCGGGAGGGATGCTGGAGCGGGCGGCGCTGACTCTGCTATCTCCCGCACCAGAATAGTTTCACTGAATACTTTTCGAACATGCGGTCTGCTGTGAGCAGCACCATCTGTTCGATGTTGGCCTGGGCGACCAGGATGCGGTCGAAAGGGTCCTGATGATGCGGCGGCAGGCCGCTTACGGCCAGCGCATGAAAATGAGTGATGTCGAGTGGATGGATGCCCCATCTCCCGATCCAGGCAGGTATGTATTGAGCGGGAGGTTCTGGCAGTTCCAGCTTGCCGAGCATGTATTTGACGCTGATTTCCCATGAGCTGGCTGCCGACAGAAACAGCCCTTCCCGCTCACTGGAGAGGACATCGCGGGCCCGGCGATTCAACCGCTCCGGAGACGCCAGTGCCCACAGAAAGACGCTGGTGTCGAGGAGGTATTTCACACGCGCCGCCTTTTGGTCGTTTTCTCCTTCCCGAGAAACCCCGCGAGAACCGCAGCCGGAAGCGGCGCGTCGAAGTCGCCGGCAACGCGGACGCGGCTGGACTCAATGCCGAGTTCGCGCCGTGCCGCCGGGCGCGCCGCCGGGATCAAACGCGCCACGGGAACCCCGCGGTTTGCAATTGTTATTTCTTCACCGGCTGCTACTTGTTGCAGCAATCTCGACAGATGAGTCTTGGCTTCATGGATATTTACCTTGCGCATTGGCCCCGCCTCAAGCCTCCTTGGCTCTATCTAGTTTAGTCTTATAGACTAAGTCTTGTCAAGACCTTCTCGACGGGACAGGCGCAGCGGTCCTCCGCGAGGACGCTCAGGATGAAGCGACGCGAAAACCGTAATCCGCGTACTGAAATTCGGGAGGGATGCTGGAGCGAGCGGCGCAGCGCGAAACCTTGGTGGCGTGGCGCCAGGAACCGCCACGCGACGAACGGCGCGTGCCGGTGGACGGGCCCTGCGGATTGCGCTCCGGCGAGACGCTGTAGTAATTCGCGCCGAACCAATCGGCGCACCATTCGTGGACGTTCGCGCCGATATCGAAGAGGCCGAAGGCGTTTCGTTCGGCGCGGCCAACCGGCTCGGGCGCCGTCTTCCAGCGCGAAGCGTAATTGGCGAGCGATTCGAGCGGGTCATCGCCCCAGGGATAAAGCTTCTGCTCGAGGCCGGCGCGCGCGGCGCGCTCCCATTCCGCTTCGGTGGGCAGGCGATAGCGCCGGCCGGTTACGCCGCTGAGCCAATCGCAATAGGCGACGGCGTCAAACCACGAGGGTGCGACCACGGGCTGGCTGGGATGCGCGAAGGCGGGATCGTCCCAGTGGAGCGGCTTGCGATGGTTCGTGGCGGCGAGAAAGCGGGCGTAGTCGGCGTTGGTCACCTGGCACGCGGCGAGATCGAATGCGTCGACCCAAACGCGATGCGCGGGGCGTTCGTTGTCCTGCGCCATGTCGTGACCGGCGCCGCTGCCCATCCGGAACCAACCCTCGGGAATGCGCACCATCGCTGGTTCGATGAATTGGGCGGATTGCACTTCCCCTAATCGTGACTCGCGAGTTTGCTGCGGTTGGGTCATCGGATACTACGTCGCACCGCGCTGTCGAGAGGGGGCGCAGCGAGCAGCGCCCCTACGTGCCCTTGCTCTTCTGGGTCTGGCTGAGCAGATTCACGAACAGACGGTAGGCGCCGGGAACGCCGGCCGGCAATTCGCGGAAGAACGAGAGGCCGGTGTAAATGTAAATGCCCTTGCCGTCGGGCGCGAAGACGAGCGCGCCATTGGCTTCCGCCTCGCCGGGATCCTTCAGGCCGAGGACGGCGTGATAATGCGCGTCGAAATCGCCCCAGAAATAGAGGCCGCGCTCCTGCACCCAGCCGTCGAAATCCCTGGCGGTGATTTTGTTGGGAACGTTCAGCAGCGAGGATTCGGGCGCGAGGAACCGCACGGGCGAATTCGCGTCGGTGACGCGCGATGTCTGGTCCGGCATCTTCGCCGGAAACGGCGCGGGCAAATTCTTGTTCCACGCGAAATCACGCTGATATTGCACGACAAGCGTTCCGCCGTTGCGGACGTAATCGAGCAGGCGCGAATTCGAGCGCGGAAGATCGGGGCGCAGCTCGTAGGCGCGAATGCCGACGGTGATGGCGTCGAAGCGGCTGAGATCGCCGAAGGCGAGGGCGACATCGTCGAGCAGCTCCACGCGGATGCCGAGCTGGCGGAGGATTTCGGGAAGCGGATCGTTCTCCGCGGCGATGTAGCCGACGTGCAAGCCGGCAGGAATCACGAGGTCGAGGACGTGCACGGTCGCGTCGGCGGACTCGCTCCAGCCGCGCGTGGGAAGCGTCGGAATCGGTTCGAGCGAGATGCGGAAAATTTGCTCGCCTAGCTTCGCATACGGGCGCAGCGTGTATGCGCCGGGCGCGGATTGCGCCGGGGGCGTGACGACGAAACGGATCAGCTCATCTCCGGCGCCGGAAAAATCCACAGGCGCGATGGGCTGGACTGTCCAACCTTCCGGCGTGTCGAGGCCAATCGAAACTTTAGCAGGCTTCGTGCCGTGATAGCGCACGCGCGAAAGAAGCTCGACGGGCGCGGCAGCGCGCTTCGACGGAACCATCACCTGTTGCGGCTCGACGGTGAGCGTGACGGCGGGAACGAGGGCGAGCGGGTAAGTGGCGATGCCCGTGGTGGTGGCTTCGACGGAGTCGACCGGATGGCGGATGGTGAATTGGTAGCCCTCGACTTCCGCGCGGAGAGCAAGCGTGACGAGCGGCGGCGGGTAGGGGCGCACGGCGTCGCCGGGATTTGACGGCAGCTTTGCGCCGGCGGGGATCGAGACGTCGAAGTGGCTGGATGTTTCGCTTTTTTTGTCGAGGGTCACGGTCCAGCCGGAAGGCACTTCGAGGCTGGATTTTTCGACGGACCATTTCGCGGCGGCCGCGGGCTTATCGGGGAACGTCACGTCGACTGAGAAATTCTCGCCGGCGACGAGTTCGTGACGCCTGGCCTGCGTGTCGATGGGAAGCGCGACGGTTTCAGCGAGGGCTTTGTCGATGCGGTCGTGGATGCGGTCGATTTGCCAGAGAAGATTTTCGGCTTCAAATAATCCAATAGACACCCCTTTCGGCATCCGCTGGGCTGGGTTGCGTTTTGTGGTGAGTTCTTCGCGAAGCGCGGCGAGACGCTTGCCGGCTGCGGCCAAGGATTTCGCGGCGGCTGTACGGTCGAGCGCGAGCGCGGATTTTGAGGCGGCTGCGAGATCGCGGTCAGCCGCGGTGAGAGCCGCCGCCAATTCTGATTGAAGCGGCTCGGGATAGCGGTCGGCAAGCGACGTGAGCGGCTGGGCCAGAAGGTGCAGGTCAAAAGAGCCAGCGACTTCACCTTTTTCGTTTTCCCCAACGAGATAAACGGGGCGACGGAAAAATGGATTACCGAAAAATGCGGGTGTGCCTTGCGAGCGATGCTGCGCGTGGCCTTCCATGCCCATCTCGACGTAGCTCTTGCCCCAGAGGGGCGAAATGTCGTTCACCGGCAATTGCACAGCGCCGCTCGCGTTGTCGCGCGCCAGACGCAATTCGAGCGTCGTCTTCCAGGGGGCAAGCCCCTCGGCAATTTGTTCCGGAAATCTTGAGGGATCGGCGGCTGCGGCGATGGCCTGCGGGGTAAGAATTCCGCTTGCCTGGTGGTGGCCATGTCCGCCGTGCACGCCGCCCCAGCCGTTGATTACTACTTGCGGGCGGAACGTGCGGATGACGCGCACCATATCTTCGAGGGCCAGGCCGTCCCAAACTTTCATGGCCTGCTCGGGGGTCTTCACGTATCCCGTATCCGGCGCGCGGGTGAAAAACTGGGTCACGCCGTAACGCTTGTCGGCGGCAAGAAGCTCCTCGGTGCGGATAACGCCAAGCGGATCGCCTTGTTCGGGGCCGATGGCGTTCTGGCCGCCTTGTCCCCGGGTTATGGTGAGAAGGGCCACATCGGCGTCGAGGCCGCGCGAGAGGTAGGTGAGCAGGCTCGACCATTCGTCGTCGGGATGCGCGGTGACGAAAAGGATTCGCGTGGTGACGCGCGATTTCTCGATGGCTTCGACGGTATCCGGCAGCGACTGGGCCGAAACGGTGGCGACCACCGCGTTGCCTGCAAACGCCGCGGAGATCGCCGCAAGCGCGAATGCCATCCAACGCTTCATCCCGTTACCTCCATCGGTTTCGTCTCGAACGGCCACTGTCCGAGAATCCAGGCGCGCCCGAGATATACAAGGATACCCGCTGTCATGGCCGCAAGCGAGGCCAGCATATGCCGGGGCCCGGTGGAAATGAAAATGCCGATCCAGCCCACGATGGAAATCGCCACGGGCACCGGGTAGAGCCACATGCGGAAGGGCAGTCGTTCGCTTCCCCATCGCCGCCTCAGGAGCACAAGTCCAATCGCCTGGCCGATAAATTGGATGAGGCAGCGCATGGCCAGGATGGCGCGAATTACGTCCATCAACCCGAGCAGAAGACAAAAGATGCATGCGGTGGCGCCGAGTACGACAAGCGAGACGTGCGGGAAGCGCTTTGTGGGATGCAGCCGCGCGAACACGGAGAAGAAGTTGCCGTCGAGCGCCGCGGCATAAGGGACGCGGGAGTAGCCGAGAGTCGCCGAGAAGACGGAGCCGAACGCGGTAACCAGAATGAGCGCCGTGGCAAAGGCGGCCCAGCCGGAGCCGTAGGTTTGCTCGACAAACAGGCTGACCACGGCGGGCGTCCTTGCCACCTGCTGCCAGGGGATGACGCTCAAGATGCTCGTTTGCATGGCGAAGTACAGCAGGGCGATACCGATGATGGAAATGAAAATCGCGCGCGGAATATTGCGCTCAGGCTGTTTCATTTCGCCGCCCAGGTTGCAGACATTGTAGTAGCCGAGATAGGAGTACGTGCTTTGCACGGTCGCATGTCCGAGGGCGGCGAAAAACAGCCAGGACAAATCCCATGCGCCGGGCGGGAAAGCGAAGAGCAATTCCTTGCGGAAGTGCGTGACCCCGCCATAGATCAGCCAAAGAATCGTGCCGATGACGATGACGCAGAGAGCGACGGAAATCTTTCCGATGGTCGTAATCCGGCGGTAAAGAACAATCACGACGGCGGAGACGAGAAGGACGGCGACGATCGGGTCGTAGTGGTTCAAGAGGAACGTCTGCAGATGCGGGTGCACTTGAATCCATGGAGCGACGCCGGGGACCTTGCCCAGCAGGAAACTCGAGTAAGCGGCGAATCCGAGAGCTCCGGACGCGATGCTGAGCGGCCCTTGAAACAATGTCTGCCAGATGTATAGGAACGACATCAGGCGGCCCCAGCGCCCGGGGCCGTAGGCCTCGCGCAAGAAGACGTAACTGCCGCCCGCCTGCGGCATCGCGGCGCCCAGTTCGGCCCAAATGCAGCCGTCGAAGAGCGCGAGCGCTGCGCCGAGCACCCAGGCAATCAAGCATTGAGGGCCGGGCATGGCGCGCACAACGAAGAAGATCACAATGAAGGGGCCGATGCCGACCATGAAGGTCATGTTCAGGGCTGTCGCTTCGACCAGCCCCAGTCCGCGCTCGAGTTTTTCGGGCTCGCTCATCGCATTCGCGCCGCAGAGAATGCAGAGCATAACAAGAAAGGATGCAACACCCTAAAAGTCCTGCCGCCTTGCGTTAACATGGTGCCTCATGCTGCTTGCAATCGGCATCGGCGTGGTGGCTGCTACCGTTGCAATCCTGGTAGCAGGTTTTTTTCGTGCGCGCAGGCGGCTGGCGTTCCCGGCGCAGGGATGGCTGGGTATCGTCGCGCTCGGAGCCGCGGAGTGGCTGATGTTTCGCGGCGTGGAGCCTGTGGCGACGTACTTCACGCCCATTGCCTGGAGCGCTTACATCTTGATTGCCGACTCAGCGGTGCTGGCGCTGACGGCCCGCTCGCGGCTTCATGACGCGCCGCTGACGATGGCGCGGATGACGCTGCTCTCGATTCCGTTGTGGCTGATTTTCGAGGCGTACAATCTTCGTTTGCGGAACTGGACTTACGTGGGTGTGCCCACGCCGCTGTTTGAGTGGCTGCTTGGCTACGGCTGGTCCTTCGCGACGATTACGCCCGCCATTTTCGAGACCTCGGATCTCGTGCAAGCGCTTCTTCCGCCACTGCCGGCGGAGCCGTGGAAAATCTCGAAGGGCGCAGAAAATGCGCTGATCGCCTGCGGCGCGGCGTGCTTGATTCTCCCGCTGGCCGTTCCGCAGCGCATTGCGGCGTATCTTTTCGCCCTGGTGTGGATCGGCTTCCTGCTCTTGCTCGATCCGATGAACCGGCGGCTGGGCCTGCCTTCGTTTATCGGTGATCTGGGCGAGGGCTTCAGGCGCAGGCTATATGGGTTTCTTCTTGCAGGCTGGATCTGCGGATGGCTCTGGGAATTCTGGAACAATTGGGCGGCGGGCAAGTGGCATTACATTTTCCCGATGTTCCAACAAGCAAAAATCTTCGAGATGCCCGCGCCGGGCTTTCTTGGCTTTCTGCCCTTCGCGCTTGAATGCTTCACGATGTATGTTACCGCCGCCTGGCTGCTCGGCTGGCTGAAGAGGGTGAAATGATGCGCTCCCGCATCGGATGCTTCGTCGCTATCGGGCTCTTCGCGACTCTTCTTGCAAGGGTCCCAGCCGTTCGTGCGGGGACTGAAAGGCTCACGCTGCCTCCGGAGATTTTGCAAGCGATGGAGAAGATGCACGGCGGCGATCCGGACGCGGCCATCCAAATCGCACACGATTTCGAGCGGGTCCATCCGGAGGATCCGCTTGGCTATTTAGTTGAAAGCGAAGCGCAATGGTGGAAGGTCTACTGCGGCGCGTGCGAGTTCAAGTACGGCATGGTGAATACGGCAAAGGGCAGCAAGAGGCGCGAAGACGACGCCTACTTCGGAGTCGCGGACAAAGCCATCCATCTCGCCGAAGCGCAGATCGCCGAATCGGAGACAGCCGAACTTCACCTCTATGCGGGGATGGGCTGGGCTATCAAAGCGCAGCTCTATGGTTTACGCAGCGAGAACCGCAACGCGGCCCGCGCGGGCGTCGCTGCGCGATCGGAATTCATGCGCGCACTTCAGCTTGATCCGCAGATGGCCGACGCTTCGGCGGGGCTGGGCCTCTACAACTATTACGTGGACACGCTCTCTGGGTTCGTAAAGGTTTTGCGATTCTTCATGGGTATTCCAGGCGGAAACAAAGCGGAGGGTATCCGGCAGCTCGAGACCGGGATGAAGGAAGGAGTGCTGATGGCCGTAGAGGCCCGCTTCTATCTTGCGAAAAACCTGCGCACGTACGATCAACAGTACGAGCGAGCCGCCACAATAGCGGAGCCGCTCGTCGCCAGCTATCCGCACAATGCAAGCTTTCTGCTCCTGCTCGGCAATCTAAATGCGGAGCTGGGCCGTAAGGAGAGGGCTTCGGAGTATCTTCACGCGGCGCTGAATCTCGCGATTCCGGATCCGGCCTGCGCCGCGCGCACGCGCGAGCTGGCAAACTCCATGCTCGCTTCACTACGCTAACGCGGATGGGCCGATATTTGCTTTGGCTGTCCGCTACTTACTCGCCGGGGCCTTTGTCTTAGCCGGTGCGCTGGCCGGGCCGATGAAATTCAGGACAAATGGGCCGCTGCCGTCCACCTGAAAAATCGTGTCGCCTTTGCATTGAGCGAAATGCGTCATGTGCGGAGGCACGGAAGCAAATCCACCGGCCGGCAACGCCTTCAGTTTCGACTCGTCAAACGTCCTTCCCATTCCCAGCGCGACGGAGCCTTTCAGAATCGTAACGTTTTCGGTGGTCGGGTGCCAGTGCGGAGCGATTTTGGAGCCGTCCGTGCACTTTCCGCGAAGCACATAGTAACCGGGCTTCGATGGATCGCCGTACACCACGGCAATCTGCAAGTCACCGCCCGGATCGACGGACGGAGTTCCTTTCGTCGCGCTAGGGGGCAGCGGACCCCATTTCAAATCGTCCGGAGCCACCGCGCTAACCATGGGCTTGGCCGCAGGCGCGGCGGTTTTCTTGGGCGCCTCCTGCGCTGGAGAAACAGCTGCGGCGAGAGCAACGCCGCCCAGCAACATGAACAGTCTTCGAATCATCATTTTGATCTCCTCAGAAGTGATGGAACCGCCTGGGCTACGGGCGGTTCGGTTGCGCGGATGATACTTGGCTGACCGGCGGGTGGCAACGGGTTAAACGAGTTCCACCGATGTACAATACGGCGCGTTTTCAAGTTCGACCGGAAACCCCCGATCGATCAACTCACGCCGTCCAAACAGAATGGAGAAATCGATGCCCAAGAAGCCGACTGCAGCCGATGCTCAACTGATACTCCAGCTTTACGATCTGCGCCGCGAGCCGGAAATGCGCAAGGCCCGCAATTGGTGGCTTACCGGATTCTGGCCGCGCACCGCGGACGATTACTTGAAAGTCGCGTGGGCCATGGGAACACAGGAAAATAACTGGCTGCGGCAAGTGAGCGGTTACTGGGGCATCGCCGCTTCCTTCGTGCTGCTCGGCGCGCTGAACGAGGATTTGTTCCTCAAGCCTGCGGCAAGCGGGGAGATGTTTCTGATGTTCGCCAAGGTCCACCCCTTCTTGAAGGAATTGCGCGAGAAGGCGGGCGACCCGGGCAGCTACCTGGACATCGAGAAGGTGATCACCCACACCAAATGGGGGCGCGATCGCCTCCAATTCATGATCAAGCGCGTCGAGATGATGAGGGAAAAAATGACGGGGAGCAAAGTAGTCTGACGAATGGGCGCGCAAGATAGGATTGGTGATCATGCTGGGCGGTGGCGTCTGCTCGATCCGATGCGGCTCATCAGCAAGGCCGAAAAAATGCCGCTTGCGAAGACTGTGCCCCACAGCACATGCGGCCCCCGATGCTGCAAAAGCTCCGCGCCAAGCCACGGGCCCAGCGAAAACGCGATGCTGAACGACATGGTGTAAAGCCCCATGTATTCGCCGCGCCTGCCCGCGGGCGCGATTTCCGCCGCGTACGCGGAACTGCCGGGCATCAGAATCATTTCGCCAAACGTCCAGATCACCACCGCCGCGAACACCCCTGCGGGTCCGGTGACAAGTGCATAGGAACCGAAACCGATCGCATACAGAAGTGCACCGAGCGTCAGGGTGCGCCGGTGCGACCATCGCGCCATCGCCGTATTCAACGGAACCTCAATCGCAACGATCATCAACGTATTCAGCGTGAACACCGTTCCGAATACGGATTCCGGCAAGCGGAGGTATCGCACCAGGAACAGCGGAAGCGTGGAGGTAAGTTGAAAAAAAACGAGCTGCACGGGAATCAGCGCTGCCAGGAAATAGAGCATGCGACGGTTGCGAAACGCACGCAAATCCATGGCGGGATGAGGTGCCGCGAGCGGCGCCGCCGATTCCGCTTCCATCTCGCGGCCGAGATCCCCGGGATCTTCCGCCGTCTCCCAATCTTCCACGCGGCTCTTCGCCTTCAAATGAGGCCACGGCGCAAGCATGAGCCAAATCCCCGCCAGAATGGATGTGGCGCCGTCCACAAAGAACAGCGAGCGAAACGAAAAGACAGCCAGAATTCCGCCGACCGCGGGGCCCACGCTCATCCCCAGATTCACGGCGAGCCGGCTGAGCGCAAACGCCGCCTTGCGCTGCGGCGGAGCGACCAGATCGGAAACCATCGCCATGCTCGGCGGGCGCACCGATTCGTTCAGGATGCCGAAGAGAAACGTCATCACGAGAATGGCCGCGAAGTGATGCGCCAGCGGAAACAGGAAGAGGATCGCGCCCGAAAGCAGCAGCGATGATTTCATAACGGCAAGAGGACCTACGCGGTCGCTCAGATTTCCCGCGATGGGCATCGTCACGAGCGCGGCAATTCCGTACACCGTGAGCGCCAGCGCGGCGCGCGCCGGCGTGATTCCGAGAGTGCGCGTGAGATAGAGAACCAGAAACGGCAGGACCATCGTTCCGGCGCGATTCACGAGCGTTGCAGCCGCGAGAATCCAGATTTCTCGGGGAAGGTCTTTTAGACCACGCCAGGGATTCATCGAAGTTCGGAGGGCGGCGAGGAAGCGCGTATCGCCAAGTTAGTGGCGCGCCGCTTCTTCCTGCTCGAAGGCGTGATAGGACGAACGAACGAGAGGGCCTGCTTCCACGTGTTGAAAGCCCATCCGCTCGCCCAGCCGTTTGAATTCGGCAAATTCGTCGGGATGAACGTAGCGCTCGATCGGCAAATGCTCCGCGGTCGGTTGCAAATATTGCCCGAGCGTCAGGATATGCGTGCCCTGCGCGGCGATTTCTTCCATAGCCTCCAGCACTTCCGCGCGCGTTTCGCCGAGGCCGAGCATCATTCCTGTTTTTGTCGGCACCTTCGCAGCCATTTCGCGCGCGCGCCGCAGCAATTCGAGCGACCGCTCGTAGACCGCGCCTTTGCGCACGCGGCGATAGAGCCGCGGCACGGTTTCCATGTTGTGATTGAGCACGTCGGGGCGCGCGGCCATGACCGTTTCGAGCGCCGTCCAATCGCCGCGAAAATCAGGAATCAGTACCTCGATTTTGCATCCTGGAACGCGGCGGCGAATCCGGGAAATCGTGCGCGCGAAAATCGCGGCGCCGCCGTCGGGTTGATCGTCGCGATTCACCGAGGTGACCACGGTGTAGCGCAGGCCCATCCGCTCGACCGCTTCCGCCACGCGTTCGGGCTCGTCTTCTTCCGGCGGCCCAAGCGGCTTGCCGCTCGGAACGGCGCAAAAGCCGCACGCGCGCGTGCAGATGTTGCCGAGGATCATGAACGTCGCGGTGCGGTGCTCCCAGCATTCGCCCATGTTCGGGCAGCGCGCGCTCTCGCAGACCGTATGCAGGTCGAGCGTGCGCATGATGCTCTTCAGCTCTTGATAGTTCGGCCCGCCGAAAAATCGCACGCGCAGCCACGACGGCCGCGGATGCGCGCCAGGCGGCGGCATCGAAGGAGCGCTCGGAAGTATGTTGAATGGGCTCGCCATCAGTGCGTGCTCGAACCATGCATTTTACGCGGGTGGGCTTGTTGAAACAACCAGCCAGCCGGCAGTTCTAGAAGCGCAGCTTGTGAATTCAATGTCCCAGAGCCAAGGCCCTCGATGGCAAAGCAAGAGCCGGCCCGGAGCGGACTTGCACAAGCAGGGTGGATGGCGTGCCACGGCCTTTGACTGTTTTGTTGTAATTCTACAACACCTATCTATTATGGTGTGCCATATTTTAAGGTAAGCTGTTGATTACAGACATGTTAATATATTATAGACAGGCCTTCGGTTTGCACGTATGGACCCGCCTTTCTCTCTCGGATGCCATACCAGATCACAATTCAACGCCCCGTCGAAACCGAAGGGACTGGTCTGCACACAGCCGTGCGTTGCCATCTTCGATTGGTCCCCGCACCAGCCGATACCGGCATCGTTTTTCGCCGGGTGGACCTCGATAACTTCGAGATCGAAGCCCATGTTCGCAATGTCGCGCGCGTGAGCTATGCCACAAGCCTGATGAAGCAGGGCGTGTTGCTTTCGACTACCGAGCACATTCTCGCGGCTCTTTACTCCTGCGGCGTGGACAACGTTTATGTCGAGCTCGACGCCCTCGAGTTGCCCATCCTCGACGGCTCGGCCCAGCCGTTCATTGATCTCCTTTCGCGCGCGGGCACACGCCGGCTGCGCCGCCAGCGGCGCTACATTCGTGTCCTCAAGCCGCTCGAATTCGCCGATGGAGACCGCCGCATCGGCATTTATCCCGCCGATGAATTCCGCGTTCATTGTTTCGTTGACTACAATCATCCGTCTGTCGGCCCACAGGATGTGGAGCTCACCGTGAACCGCGATTCCTTCAGCCGCGAACTGGCCCCGGCGCGGACGTTCGGCTTCATGAAGGATTTCGCCGGGATGAAGGCGATGGGCTTGATACGCGGCGGCGCGCTCGATAATGCCATCGTGCTCGACGACACGTCGGTGATGAACGGCCCGCTGCGCTTCCCGGATGAGTTCGGGCGCCACAAGGCGCTCGATCTGATCGGCGATCTGGCGCTCGTGGGGCGGCCGCTTCAGGCGCGTATCATCGCGCATAAAGCAGGCCACGCGCTGCATACGCAGCTTGTTACGCGCCTACTTGCCGACCATTCCTTGTGGACTGAAACCAGCGATGCCGGTTCCGAAACTTCCGCGGGATTTCCCATCCCTCTCTCCGCCGCCTCATAACCATCATAGAAAGCCCAAGCAGCCCCATTCACAACACAGGTGCGCCTTTTCATTGCCAAAGCCTCCGGCGGAAGCGACAATGTTTTCCTATGGCTGCCAGTGATACCGCCGTCATCGTTCTCGCCGCGGGTAAGGGAATGCGCATGCGCTCCGACCTCGCGAAGGTGCTGCATCGCGCGGGCGGGCGCACACTTATCGAGCACGTGGTGCGCGCCTGCCGGCCGCTCAAGCCGGCGCAATTGCTCGTCATCGTGGGCCATCAGGCTGAAGACGTTGCCGCCATAGTCGAAGGGCTCGGCGCGCAGACGATTGTTCAGCAGCCGCAGCGCGGAACGGGCCACGCCATCCAGATTGCGCGGCGCGCGATTCGCAGGAGCGCCAAACTGGCGATTGTCGTCCCAGGTGACGCTCCGCTGCTGCGCACCGCAACGCTTGCCGCCCTGCTCGATACGCATCGCCGAGGCGAAGCCGCGGCAACGATTCTCTCCGCCGAACTCGACGATCCCACGGACTATGGCCGCATCGTCCGCGATTCCGAGGGCCGCGTGCAGGCCATCGTCGAAGAAAAAGCTGCGACGCCCGAGCAGCGCGCAATTCACGAGGTGAATTCCAGCATTTATTGCTTCACGCTCGAAAAACTGTGGCCCTGCCTCGCCGCGCTGCGTCCGGACAACACGCACCGCGAGCTCTATCTCACCGATGCCATCGGCCTGCTGCGCCAGCGCAACGAGCGAGTGCTCGCGCAGGCCGCTGCCGACCCGAAGGAAATCCTGGGTTGCAACACGCGCGCGCATCTTGCCGATGTGGACCGCGTGTTTCGCGCGCGCAAGGCTGCCGAACTGATGGACGCGGGCGTAACGATTTATTTGCCCGAGACCGTTGTGATCGATCCCGAAGTGACGGCCGGACCGGACACGCTGGTCGAGCCGGGTGTACAGCTTCTCGGCGAGACGCGTATCGGCGCGCGCTGCACGATCCGCACCGGGAGCGTGCTCAATAACACGCGCGTGGACGACGATGCCACCATTGGCGCGCATTCGCTTCTCGATTCGAGCCGCGTCGGCGCGAAAGCACAGGTCGGACCTTTTGCGCGGCTGCGGCCGGGCGCGGACATTCGCGCGGGCGCGCACATCGGCAATTTCGTCGAAGTGAAAAAATCGGTGGTGCACGAAGGCAGCAAGGCGAATCATCTCGCCTATATCGGCGACGCGTCCATCGGCAGCAACACGAATATCGGCGCCGGCACGATCACCTGCAATTACGATGGAACCGCGAAGCATCCGACCACCATCGGCAAAGGCGTCTTCATCGGCAGCAACGCGACGCTGGTCGCGCCACTTCGCATTGCGGACGGCGCCTACGTCGGCGCCGGATCGACCATCACCGATAACGTTCCCGCCGACGCGCTCGCGCTCGGCCGAGGCCGCCAAATCAACAAGCCCGGTTGGGCGAAGCAGCGCCGCCGTGAAGCCGCCCGCGCGGCAAAACCAAAGGCAACGAAGCGGGCACGCAGATCTTCGCCGCGACGCCGCGCGAAATCTAAATCGCGCCCGCGCCGCAAGACTCGCCGCTAGCAGCCTTCCTACACGGAAGGCTCGCTATGTTAGAATGCGCGTCAGGGGGGAACTTCTGCGATGAAATTCGGAGTCGTGCAGTTTCCGGGTTCGAATTGCGACGACGACGCCTACCACGCCATAGGCTCCGTGATCGGCCAGCAAGTCGAGTTCATCTGGCATCAATCCGAAGATCTTGCAGGCTGCGACGCCATTATTCTTCCCGGCGGTTTCGCCTACGGCGACTATCTCCGCACGGGCGCGATCGCGAGATTTTCTCCCGTGATGCGCTCGGTGGAGAAATTTGCGCGCGCGGGCGGGCTTGTCCTCGGTATCTGCAACGGCTTTCAGATTCTCCTCGAAGCGGGCCTGCTTCCCGGGGCGATGATGCGCAACAAGGGGCTGCGCTACCTGTGCCGGCAAGTTCACGTTCGCGTCGAGAACACGGACACGCCGTTCACCTGCGCGGCGAAGCGCGGCGAGATACTGAAGATGCCCATCGCGCACAATGAAGGAAATTACTTCGTGGATCCTGCCACGCTCGCGGATCTCGAGCGCAACCATCAGATTATTTTCCGCTACGTCCATCCCGACGGACGCCCCGCCGGGGACGCGCACGGTGTACCGGAAAACGACCGTGATGCCAATCCGAACGGCTCGCTCGCCGCGATTGCGGGAATCTGCAATCGCGCGCGCAACGTCGTCGGCTTGATGCCGCACCCGGAGCGCGCCGTCGAATCGCCGCTCGGCTCCGCCGATGGCCTTGTGCTCTTCCGCTCAGCCGTCGAAAGCTTTTCACGCCGCGTCGCGGTGCCCGCATAATTCCTCTGCCAGTTGTCATCCCAAGTCCGCCGTGGCGGGCGAGGGGCCTGCCTTTTTCGGAGCTTCGCGATGCACTTGCCGCGGGCTCTTTTTGCTGCGAGAATTCGCGCGTGGTAGAGAGCGCGCGCGACCCAGACGAAGCTGCCAGGCTGAAGCCTGGCGCTACATCTAAACCTCAGAGCACGACGGCGGGATGATCGAAACCGAAATCAAAGTTACGCCGCAGGTGGCCGCCGAGCATGGGCTGACCGCGGAGGAATACGCGCGCATCCAGAAAACCCTCGGGCGCGACCCGAACTTCACCGAGCTGGGCATCTTTAGCGTTATGTGGAGCGAGCACTGCTCGTATAAATCGAGCCGCGTGCACTTGAAGCGGCTGCCTACAACCGGCGCGCGCGTGGTGCAAGGTCCCGGCGAAAACGCGGGCGTGGTAGATATTGGCGACGGCCTCTGCGCCGTGTTCAAGATTGAGTCGCACAATCATCCGAGCTTCGTTGAGCCGTTTCAGGGCGCGGCGACTGGCGTCGGCGGGATTCTGCGCGACATTTTCACCATGGGCGCGCGGCCGATTGCGGTGCTCGATTCGCTGCGCTTCGGGCCGATCACTTCAGGGGCTAAAGCCGCCTCCAATGAAAATGCCTCCATGTCGGAGCTAAAGCTCCGACCCCCTAGGTCAGTAGACGGCGGCCCGGAAGGGGAAATCGCGCGGAACCGCCAGATCCTCGACGGCGTGATCCGCGGAATCGGGTTTTACGGCAACTGCTTCGGCGTGCCGACGGTCGGCGGCGAAGTACAATTCGAGCCGTGCTATTCGAATAATCCGTTGGTGAACGCGCTGGCGCTCGGCATCGCGCGGCGAGAAGAACTCTTCTTCGCGCGTGCGCGCGGTGCGGGCAATCCCGTGATCTATGCGGGGGCGAAAACGGGGCGCGACGGCATTCATGGGGCGTCGCTGCTCGCTTCGGCGGAGTTCAGCGAAGAATCGCAGCAGAAGCGCCCCAACGTGCAGGTGGGCGACCCGTTCATGGAAAAGCTGCTGCTGGAGGCTTGCCTCGAAGCGATGCGCACCGGCGCGGTGGTCGCGATTCAGGACATGGGTGCGGCGGGCCTGACCAGCTCGAGCGCGGAGATGGCCTCGCGCGGCGGAATGGGAATCGAGATTGACCTTGCACGCGTGCCGCAGCGCGAAACCGGCATGACGCCGTACGAAATGATGCTCAGTGAGTCGCAGGAGCGCATGCTGCTGGTCGCCGAGCGCGGACGCGAGCGCGAAGTATTCGACGTCTTCCACAAATGGGGTCTCGACGCGGTCGAAGTGGGCCGCGTCACCGACGACGGCAAGCTGCGCGTGCTCGATCATGGCCACCTCGCCGCGGAAATTCCCGCGCACGCGCTCGCTGAAGAAGGCCCGCGCTACGAGCGGCCTATGGCCAAGCCCGCGGCGCAGCCGCCGGGATCGCCGCAGGCGAAACCTGTTCTTGTTGAATTTGTCCGCGCGGGCGCTAACCTTACTGAAAACTTCAGCCGCTTGCTTGCCTCGCCTGCGATCGCGTCAAAATACTGGATCACCGAGCAGTACGACTCGATGGTGCGCACGAATACGCGCATCGGCCCCGGCGCAGGCGATGCGGCCGTGTTGCGGCTGAAGGAAACCAAGCGCGCGCTCGCGATCAAGACCGACGGCAACGGCCGCTGGTGCAAGCTCGCGCCGCGGCTGGGCGCGATGCATGCGGTGGCGGAAGCGGCGCGCAACGTGGCCTGCACGGGTGCGCGTCCCGTGGCGGCGACGAATTGCCTGAATTTCGGCAATCCCGAAAAGCCCGAGGTGATGTGGCAGTTCAGCGAAGCCGTGGATGGCATCGCCGAAGCCTGCCGCGCGCTGGGAGTTCCGATCACCGGCGGCAACGTAAGCTTCTACAACGAGACGCTCGGCAAGGCGATTTATCCCACGCCGGTTCTCGGCGTGCTCGGCGTGATGGAAGACGCGGAAAGCGCGCTGGGCATGGCGTTCCAGCACGAGGGAGACGTGATTCTGCTGCTCGACGGCTCCGGCAAGTGGGCGCAAGCGGCGAGAAGCGCGGCGTGGAAAGAATCAGCGGACATTCTGAAGGCCGCCGCGCCTAACGAGGAGTGGCGCGCGCTTTCCTCGAGCGAATATGCGAAGACGATTCACGGAATCGTCTCGGGCGCGCCTCCCGCAATCGACTTGGCCGCCGAAAAGAGGCTCATCGAATGCCTTATCGCGCTGGCAAGCGAGCGCGCGATTCTTTCGGCGCACGACGCGAGCGACGGCGGCCTTGCCGTCACGCTTGCGGAGTGCTGCTTCGGCGCCGCCGGGCTGTCTGCCGAAGTGGCGCTTGAAGGCGAAGAACCCGCGGAAGCCGCGCTCTTCGGCGAACGTGGCGCGCGCGCTGTCCTATCGCTTTCGCCCGACTCGCTTGCCCGAGTCAGCGCGATTGCGGCACAATGTAAGGTTCAGGCAATCGAGATCGGCAAAGTCACACGCGGGGAATTCCGCATCCAATATAATGGCGCAGCAGTGATTCGAGGCGAGGCGGAGTCTTTCCGCTGCATCTGGAGCGAAGCGCTGCCAAAGGCAATCGAGAACGCATGATCACCAGGCCCATCCATCTCCAGGACGATCATTTCCACGACGAATGCGGCGTCTTCGGAATCTTCGGCCATGCCGAAGCGGCGAAGATGGCGTATCTCGGCCTCTACGCGCTGCAGCATCGCGGGCAGGAATCCGCGGGGATCGCCTCGACCGACGGCGCCAACGTGCACGTCCACAAATCCATGGGCCACGTGCAGGAGATTTTCACGCCGGAGGTAATCGCGCATCTCCCGGGCGGCGTTGCGATCGGCCACACGCGCTATTCCACCGCCGGCGATACCTCGCTGATGAACGCGCAGCCCGTGGTGATTGACTGCAACAAGGGCAAGCTCGCGCTCGCGCACAACGGCAACCTGACGAACGCGATCGAGCTGCGCCGCAAGCTCGAGCATCGCGGGTCGATTTTCCAGACCACCAGCGACACCGAAGTGATCGTGCATCTCATCGCGCGCAGCTCCGCGCGGAATCTCTCGGGCGCGATTGCCGACGCGCTGAATCAGGTCGAGGGCGCGTATTCGCTCGTCATTCTGACGCGCGATGAAATCTACGCCATTCGCGACCCGCGCGGCTTCCGACCGCTCAACATCGGCCGCCTCGAGTCCACCTGGATCATCGCCTCGGAAACCTGCGCGTTCGATTTGCTCGACGCTGAATACGTCCGCGAAGTCGAGCCGGGCGAGATGGTGCGTATTTCCTCCGCCGGCCTCGAGTCCATTCATTTTGCTCCGGAGAAACCGCACAGCTATTGCATTTTCGAGCATGTTTATTTTTCTCGGCCCGACAGCATCATTTTCGGCCGCCCGGTGAACCAGAGCCGCGAACGGCTGGGCCGCTTGCTGGCGCGCGAGCATCCCGTGGAAGCGGATCTGGTGGCGCCGGTCCCGGATTCCGGCACGCCCGCCGCGGTGGGTTACGCCGCGGAATCCGGCATCCCGTTCCGCATGGCGCTGATTCGCAATCACTACATCGGGCGGACGTTCATCGAGCCGTCGCAAGCCATCCGCGATTTCGGCGTGAAGCTGAAGTTGAATCCGGTGCGTCGAATGCTGGAGGGACAGCGCGTGATTCTGGTGGACGATTCGATCGTGCGCGGGACGACCAGCCGCAAAATCGTCCGCATGGTGCGCGAAGCGGGGGCCACGGAAGTGCACGTCCGCATCAGTTGCCCGCCGACGATTTCGCCCTGCTATTATGGAGTGGACACGCCACGGCGCGAAGAGCTGATCGCCGCGCAAAAGCCGGTCGAAGAAATCCGCAAGTTCCTGGGTGCCGATTCGCTAGGGTACTTGTCGCTCGGCTCGCTCCGCACCGCCGTGGAAGATACGGAAGGAAAATTCTGCACGTCGTGCTACACCGGCAGCTATCCGACTGAGCTGGTGCAACTCGAAGTGGAGGCTCATCGTGAGGGCTGAGGTGGAAAAGCACGCGCCGGAAGGTAAAAAGCCGCGAACTTCGGTGACAGGGGATCGCATTCGCCGCGAGATCGTCTCCTGGTTTTGGGTGATATTCGCCTTCATCCTGATCGAAGGCGGAGTCGCGCAAGCCCGCGTGATCCCAAGCGGCTCGATGGAGAATACCGTCCTGATCGGCGACCACCTGATCGTCAACCGGCTGGGTTACGATGCCGGCATTCCCTTCACCACCTGGCACGTGCCTCTCTGGCGCAGTCCGCAGCGCCAGCAGATCATCGTTTTCCGCGCGCCGCTGCCAGACCAGGGCTTTCCTGATTTAATCAAGCGCTGCATTGGATTGCCCGGCGACCACATCAAGATCGTCGAGGGAAAGGTTTACGTCAACGGGGCGCCGCTCAATGAGCCGTACGCGCTTCACAGGTCCGGGGCGGCCCGCCTGCCGTGGGAGAATTTTCCCGCGAGAGCCTCCGAACTGCCTTTTCCGGACGTTCCTGATTGGCCCATGGAGATGGCCAGAAATGTCGTGAATGGCGAGTTGGTCGTTCCGCCCGGCCATTACTTCATGATGGGCGACAACCGCGATAATTCGAACGACAGCCGATTCTGGGGATTCGTTCCACGTGAAAATATTATCGGAACGCCGCTTGGAATTTATATGTCCATTGACGCGCCGGAAGAGGTCTGGGAACCCGGCCACCTCGGTGAGCGCTTCGGCACGTACCTCAACGCCCTGATTCATCCCAGCGAAGTTCGCTGGAAGCGCGTGTTTCGAACTCTCCAGCCTGGTGCAGCTCGAAGCGGAGGCTCATTGTGAGGGCTGAAGTGGAAGACGCCGTGGCCGTGGAAAAAGAAAAAGACATCCCTGCAAAACGCGATACCTTTTCGGACAAAGTCTGGCGCGAGATCGTCTCCTGGTTCTGGGTGATTCTGGCGTTCCTGTTCATCGAAGGAACGCTCGTGCAGGCGCGCGTGATTCCGAGCGGCTCGATGGAGCCGACCGTGCTGATCGGCGACCATCTGATCGTGAGCCGCATCGGCTACGACGCCGGAATTCCCTTCACCAACTATCATGTGCCGCTCTGGCGCGAGCCGAAGCGCCAGCAAATCATCGTCTTTCGCGCGCCGCTGCCGGAGCAGGGATTCCCGGATTTCATCAAGCGCTGCATCGGCTTGCCAGGTGATACGGTGGAAGTCAAGCGCGGCGTGGTGTACGTGAACGGGCAGAAACTTTCCGAGCCCTACCGCGAGGATCCGCCCAACCCGACGGAAAACCGCCCCGCGATTCACGTTCCGCAGGGTGAGTACTTCATGATGGGCGACAATCGCGAGAATTCCTACGACAGCCGCTACTGGGGATTTGTCCCGCGCGCCAACATCATCGGCACGCCGCTCATGATTTACATGTCCATCGACGCGCCGGAGGAAGTATGGGAGCCGGGGCACATCGGCGAGCGCTTCGGCACGTACCTCAGTGTGGTGATTCATCCGCGCGAGGTGCGCTGGAAACGCCTGTTCCATACGTTTTGAAATTCACGGGTTCACCCTGCCCCTCCGGAAAACGAGCTTCCTGCATGCGCTACGCCGATGCCGGCGTCAACATCTCGGCCGCCGATGAAGCCAAGCGGCGAATCGCGGCCATGGCCGCAAAAACGTTTCGCCGCGGCGTGCTCGCGCCCATCGGCGGGTTCGGCGCGCTCTTTCATCTCGACCTCAAGCGCTGGCGCGATCCGGTTCTCGTCGCGAGCGCCGACGGCGTCGGCACGAAGCTGAAGATCGCCTTCGCCACCGGCATTCATTCCACCGTGGGCGCCGACATCCTCAATCATTGCGTCAACGACATTCTCACGCAGGGCGCCGAACCGCTTTTCTTCCTCGATTACATTGCGATGGGCAAGCTGGACACGCGCGTCGTCGAACAGGTGATCGAAGGGATGAGCCGCGCCGCGAAGAAAGCCGGCTGCTCACTGATCGGGGGCGAGACGGCGGAAATGCCGGACATGTACGCGGCGGGCGAATACGACCTCGCCGGCTTTATCGTCGGCGCCGTCGAGCGAAACCGCCAGCTTGATCCGCACAACGTGCGGCCCGGCGACGCGCTTCTCGCGCTGCCTTCGAGCGGCCTGCACACCAACGGCTACTCGCTCGCACGCAAGCTCGTCTTCGGCGTCGCAAAGCTCCAGCCCAACGCCTACGTGGCCGAAGTGGGCAACAAGATTGGCGCGGAGTTGCTCAAGCCACACCGAGCTTACTGGCCTTTGCTGAAAAACATTCTGGCGCGCGGATGGGTTTCCTCGATGGCGCACATCACCGGCGGCGGCATCACCGGCAATCTTCCGCGCGCGCTTCCGAAAAACGCGCAGGCTATGATTGAGCTCGGCTCGTGGCCCGTGCTCCCGATTTTCCGCTATCTTGCGAAGCTCGGCTTGATCGAACCCGAAGAGCTCCTGAGAACGTTCAATCTCGGCGTGGGAATGATCTTGATCATCCCGGCGAAACATATCTCCCGCGTGGAAGCGGAATTGAAGCGCCGCCGTGAAAAATTCTACCTTATCGGGCGCATCGAGCGCGCCGCACGCGGAAATCCGCGCGTCGCCTATTCAGGCAGGCTCGCGCTGTAGCACCGGTCACGATCACAGTTCCTTGCGCGCAGGCTTGCCTCCGGTCACGAAGTCAGGACCGTTGGAACAGAGACTCGACGGAGGCGAGCCGCCTCTCCTGGCGTATCTGCTCGGTGACCATTTGACCTTTGCTTCGAAATACCTTGTAAGCACGCGCGTAGCTTTTGGAGGCGATAACTTTGAACCTATGGTCGATGAATGCTATGGCGCAATTGTTTTCGATCGCGATTCCAATGCCTCCGATCTTCTGAATCATTTCCCTGAAGTTTTTCCTTCGAGGAACGCCGCGCGTCATGCTGTTGTAGTGCGGACAGTGAATTCCTCTGATGAAGCTCAGGCCTCGCACGTTGATGTATTTCCATCTTTGCGGATTATAAAAAGACATCGAATCGGAATGGCCTGAATCGAACCAGCAGATGGAGCCTGCGCTGATGCCGGAGAGCACAGTCCCGTTGTTGTAGGCTCGTTTGAGAAGTGTATCCACGCCCAGACGCCGCCAAACGCGCATCATCAGGAGCGTATTTCCGCCGCCCACGTAGATGATATCTGCCGACAAGATCTTGTTATAGAGCTGCCTTGCTGGGGGGTGCTCCTTGATGAGAAACAGGACGTCCGTCTTGCATTTCAAGAATCCGCCAAAATATGCCTGGACGTGCTTCCAATATCTTTCGGAATCCGAACTCGCAGTTGGAATGAAGAGAAGCTTGGGATTCTTCTTCTGCGAGAGCCGGATGATCTCCCGATCAATCCCGACGGTTCCTTTTGTCCTTATCTCGCCTCCGCCGATGGCAACTATCACCTTTAACATGGAGCTTCTTGCCGTTCGGCCTGGTCAGGCCGAGGTGCTGCGATGGCGGCGTTTCTTGTGCGCTGCGGGTTTGTGTTTCGGCGCCGCCGGAGCCGCTGTTGGCACCGCGTCGCGATTGTCAATATCAGCGGCCACCTTCCACGATCCATCGGCCTGCTTCTTCCACACGGTCACGTACTTTCCCTTCTCGTCCGTGATTTCGCCCTTCTTGTCTTTCGTCGCGAAATCGTACGTGCCGTATTCGTAGGCCAGGTCGCCCGAGCGCGCCACTTCCACTCCCGTTGTCGCGAACGTCAGCCCCGGACCGGGCATTGCCAGCATCTGTTCCCATCCAGTGCGGATATTGTCCTTCCCTTTTACCAGCGGGCCTTTGTCGTCGAACTGCATGGCATCATCGGCATAGAACGACACCGCTTTGTTCACGTCCTTGGCCTGCGCCGCTTTGCTCCAGTCGATCACGGCGGCGCGGATCGCGGCTTCGTCCGCCGCGCGCGTGTCCGGCGGCTGCGCGGGCTTCGGGGTCGAGCAAGCCGCGAGAAAATTCATTGCGAGAAGTGCTGCCAGCAAAAGGAAAAGTGAACGCGAACGTGACATCGAAAAGCCTCCCTGAAAATTGAAATTGCAACCCCCGAGAGTATAATCCGCGCGATTCCCACCGAGGAGGCCTATCGTGAAGAAAATTCCGGGTGCTTCGTTTGCGCTTCTCTTGTCCCTCCCGTTTTCATCCATCGCTCGAGCGCAGGAGAAAAGCGCGGTGGGGACACGGCATGGCAATACCGCGGGCGCGCATAAGCACTATTCGCTGCCGGCGACGCCCGACACGGTGCAATGGGGCTGGTTCGACGTGAACGAAAAGCCGAAGCTCACGGTGGAGTCGGGCGACACGGTTTCAGTAGAGACGTGGTACCACGCGCTGGACAAGATCAAGCCGTCCGCGGAGGACCATGCTTTGAATGGTCCGCCCATGGACGAAATCGCGCGGCTGCGCAAGGAGAACGACGGCGGCGGACCACATTCGATCACCGGCCCCATTTACGTGAACGGCGCGGAGCCCGGCGACACGCTCGAAATCCGCATCCTGAAGATCGTTCCGAAAGAATACGCGCAAAATTTCAATCTTCCCGGCAAAGACTTTCCCACCGGACTTCTGCCCAAGGAATTTCTCGATGGGTTCGTGCGCTACTACAAACTGGACCTGGCGAAGAACGAGACCGAGTTCAAGCCGGGAATCATGCTCGACCTCAAGCCTTTCCCCGGAATTCTCGCGGTGGGGGTGGATCCCAACGAGCCGAAGGAGAAGGCCGGCCCGCCGATCAAGGATGACAAAGGGCGCACCAGCACGCTCCGCCCGTGGAAAAACGGATCGAACATGGACCTCAACGAGCTGCAGACCGGCTCGACGATTTACTTCCCCGTATTCGAGAAAGGCGGGCTGATCTGGATTGGCGACGCACATTGCCGGCAGGGGAACGGCGAAGTGAATCTGGAAGCGCTCGAATGCGCCTACAAAGAGATCGAAATCGAGCCCATTGTGCGCAAGGACCTGAAGACCGAGTGGCCCTGGGCGGAAAACAAGAACGTCTGGATTTTTACCGGTTTCGATGAGGATCTGACCGAGGCAATGAAAATTGCGGTTCGCAACACGGTCGATTTTCTGAGTTCCCAGAAGATGGTGCCGATGGACCGCTACGAAGCCTATGCGCTCACGTCGATGGCGGCGGATTGCCGCGTCACGCAGGTGGTGGACATCCGCAAGGGCGTGCACTGCGAGGTCCCGAAGTCCATCTTCGTAAGCCACAAGCCGGCCGCGCACCCTGCGGCAGTGAAAAAGGAATAGGGACGCGCTACTGCTCGCCGTTTTGCTGCCTCCCAGAACTGTGCTAACTTCGGGCGGCCATGAAGAAACGTATCGGCGTGCTGCTCTCCGGACGCGGCTCGAACTTCGAAGCGCTGGCCGTGAGCGTCGCCGCGGGGCGCATCCCCAACGCCGAAATCTCGATCGTCATCAGCAATCGCGAGGGCGCGCCCGGGCTCGACAAGGCGCGCGCGCTGGGAATCGAAGCGCGCGCGATTCCGTCGAAGGGTCTCGAGCGTGAAGCATATGACAAGCTCGTCGTGGCGGCATTGCAGGATAAGAAAGTCGATCTCGTCTGCCTCGCCGGTTACATGCGGCTGCTTTCACCACAGTTCGTCGCCGCATTTCGTGGCCGCATCCTGAATATTCATCCGTCGCTGCTCCCGGCGTTTCCGGGACTGGAAGCGCAGCGGCAGGCGCTCGAACACGGCGCGAAGGTTTCTGGCTGCACGGTGCACTTCGTGGACGAAATGCTCGACGCCGGACCGATCGTGTTGCAAGCCGTCGTGCCGATCGAGGATCATGACACGCTGGAGACGCTCGCCGAGCGCATCTTGCGCGAGGAGCACCGCATCTACTCCGAAGCCGTACGCATCGTTCTCGAAGGGCGCTATCGTATCGAAGGCCGCCGCGTGCTAATTACTCCGGCGAGCGCCGGGGCTTGAACAATTGGATGGTGGAGAGGAACTAGTGGCGACGCCGAGATTCAAGCCCGTGGAAGACCAGCTCGACCTGCTCCGCAAAGGCGTGGCGGAGATCATTCGCGAGGACGAGCTGAAGTCGAAGCTCGAAAAATCCGCCAAGGAGCGCAAGCCTCTGCGCGTCTATCTCGGCGTGGACCCCACGGCGCCGGATATCCACCTGGGCCACACCGTGGTTTTGCGAAAGCTGAAACAGTTTCAGGACCTGGGCCACACCGCGGTTTTTCTGATCGGCGATTTTTCCGCGATGATAGGCGACCCCACCGGCCAATCGGAAACGCGGCCGCCGCTGACGCGCGAAAAAGTCGCCGAGCACGCGGAGACCTATCTCGCGCAGGTATTCAAAATCCTCGATAAGAAAAAAACCGAGGTGCGTTTCAACAGCGAATGGCTCGGAAAAATGAATGCCGAGGAGGTTGTGCGCCTGTGTTCGCACTATCGCCTCGCGCGCATGCTCGAACGCGAGGATTTCCGCTCGCGCCTCGATAAGAATCTGCCCATTGCCGTCCACGAGCTGCTCTATCCCCTGCTGACGGCCTACGACGCCGTGGCCCTTCAATCCGACGTCGAGCTCGGCGCCACCGAGCAGAAATTCAATCTGCTGGTGCACCGTGAAATCCAGCGCGAATACGGCCTGCCCTCGCAGGTCATACTCACGATGCCGATTCTCGTGGGTACGGACGGCGAGCGCAAGATGTCGAAAAGCCTCGGCAACTACATCGGCATCACGGAAACCCCCGGCGAAATGTTCGGCAAGATCATGTCCATTTCCGACGAGCTGATGTGGTCGTACTACGAATTGCTCACCGATTTCCCGTCGCCCGCCATCGTGCGGCTGCGCGAGGAAGTTCGCATGGGCGTCCTGCATCCGATGGACGCGAAGATGCAACTTGCGCACACCATCATCGCCGGGTTCCACGGAGAAGAAGCCGCCAAGAAAGCCGCCGAGGAATTCCGCCTCGTGTTTCGCGACCGCAAGGCTCCCACGGACGTGCCTGAAATGCGCCTGACGTGGGGCACGCGTCCGCTGCACGCGGTGCTCACCGAGGCGGGCCTGGTCGCCTCGCGCACCGAAGCCGAGCGGCTCATCAAGCAGGGCGCCGTCGAGATTAATGGCAAAGTCGAGAAAGACGTGAAGCGCGTCGTCGTGCTGAATCCCGGCGATCTTCTGCCGCTGCGCGTCGGCAAAAAGAAATTCCTCCGCGTCATCGGCGTCTCGTAGGGGCGCAGCGCTCGTGGTGAGCGCAGCCGAATCCATGCTGTGCCCGTGGCATCCTTTTCGTGAGCTACAGACGCAACAGGGGTGTCATCCTGAGCGGACCCGACAAGGCGTCCGCGAAGGATCTCAGCGGACAAGTTACCGCGCATGGCTCATTGCATCCGGAACAATTACAAAACAAGGCGCTGGAGGCGCTCGAGCCAGTTGCGATCACGCCGCATGACTGCGTGGCGCGTGAAGATGCGATCGACGAACTTCGCGAACGCACCCGGCATTTCGTATGTGTCGCTCATCGTGAGCCGCGTGCCGCTTCCCGAAGCCGCCGGCGCAAGCTCCCACCGCTGCAAGCCGCGCACCCCGTAAGAATCCTGAAAGCGCCATTCGAGCAAGCGTAGCCATTCGTACGCCGTGATCACGACCGTCAATGTCACGGCGCGGCGGCCAAGCTTCCCCGTAATTCGCACCTTCTGCCCGGCGGCAAAATCCGATGCGCCGCCCTGCACCTCGAAGCACGCCTCCATTTCCGCGCCGTACCACAGCGGCATGCGCTGCGGTACGAAGAACACGAAGATTTCGTTGGGTGCGGCGGCAAAATCGCAGGAAAGCGTGATGTCCGCCATGTCGTTTCAGCGGACTTCGACGAGCACGAGCGACACATCGTCGGCGGGCGGGCCTTCGCGCCACTCGGCGACGCGGTCGAGAATAGCCTGGCTCATTTCACCGAACGGCAGCTCGGACGTTTCACGCACGAACTTCTGCACTCCTTCAACGCCCAGCATTTCGCCGCGCGAGTCAAACACGTCGGTGATTCCATCGGTGTAAAGAACGATGCGGTCGCCCGCCTCCAGGTCCACGTCGAGCGTCGCTTCCATGGCTACCGCGTCGGGAAGCGCGCCGAGCACCATGCTGCGCGATTCGAGCAGAATCGGCTCCTCGCCGCGCCGCGCAATCATGGCCGGCGGATGTCCGGCTCCCGCAAAAACCATGCGCCGTGCATCGCGATCGATCCGCGCCGCCGCCACGGTAAAAAAGAAAACCGAAGTGCCGATGTTCTGCATCACGAAGCGGTTCAATTGCCGCATCATGTCGGAAAGTGCCGCCCCGTTCCGAAGCTGCGTGATGGTTTCGCTGTAAATGCGGTTCGCCACCAGCGCTGAGCCGATGCCGTGCCCGGAAACGTCGCAAACAAGCAGATTCAAATGCTCTTCATCGAGCGGGCTCACCAGGCCGAAATCGCCGCCGATCGTGCGCACCGGATGATAGATCGTCTCCACGCGCAGGCCGCCCCATACCAGCGATTTCGGCGCGAGGCTTTGCTGCACGCGCGCGGCGAGAGAAAGGTCTTCCTCAATCTCCTTCTGCCGCTTTTCGAGCTGCAGGTTCGCGTCGCGCAGTTGCGCCTCGGCAAGCTTTTGCTCGGAGATGTCGGTGAACGTGATGATCGAGAATTGGCGGCCGTCGGGATCCTCGATCGTTCGCGAGCCGATCACAACCGGCAGGCGGCTCCCGTCTTTTCGCGGGATGGCGAATTCGAAGCGGTTGTGGCCGTGTCGGTAGCTCCGCTCTCTCTGTTTGGAGATAAACTCTGCTTCCTCAGGCCCATAGAAGTGCGTGGCAGCGTCTATGCCAATCAAATCGTCGCGCGAGATCCCCGTCATCTCCTCAAAATTGGAGTTGACGAAAAGCACCCGGTTGCAATCGTCCGCCACGAGCACACCTTCGTTCAGCGTTTCCAGGATGCCCTCCACCTGCATGAGCCATTCCGGTTTTTCGATCTCCACGGGGACTCGCTTTCAGCAACCCATCCGCTGGCTGGCTATCTTACCCAATCGCCGTGAAACCACCAATGCAGCCTTGCATAAGCATTCGATTCAAAACTCCGCTCGACGGCTTCAGCAACAATCGAAGTAAAATAGGCTGCCGGAGCGTAACAACCGGCAGGAGGAAGCGCGGCGCACTCGTGCGACGAGCGCCGCGGGAAGCCATGCCGCGAAACGGAAACCGCATGCCGCCGGGCCCCAAGGGCCTGCCGCTCGTCGGCGTGGCGTTTGAGCTGCGCGCCGATCCTCTCGCGCTGTTGCGCCGCGTCGCGCGCGAATACGGCGACATCGCCAGCATCCCCGTGCCCCTCGGGACGCGCATCCTTCTGAACAGTCCCAATTACATCGAGCAATTGCTCGTGGTCCAGCAGGCCAAATTTCACAAGAGCACGCTCACCAAGCAAGTGACCGGACGAATGCTCGGGCAAGGACTGCTGATCAGCGAAGGAGAATTCTGGAGGCGCCAGCGGCGTCTGGCGCAACCCGCGTTTCATCGCAGCCGCATCAACGAGTACGGCGCGCAGATGACGGAGATCGCGCAGGCGCACATCAGCGGCTGGCGCGACGGCGGCACGCACGACATCGCGCACGAAATGATGGCGCTGACGCTCGACATCGCCGTGAGCACTCTTTTCGGCACCACGCTGCCCGGCGAAGCAGAGCAAGTGGGCCGCGCCATGACATTTCTGATGCGCCACCAGCTTGGACGCCTGCGCATGCCGATCCGGATTCCGTCCCGCTGGCCCACGCCCAGAAACCGGCGGGCGGAGCGCGAATTCGAATTCCTCGATTCGATCGTGTACCGCATCATCGAGGAGCGCCGCTCGCGGGGCGGCGGCTCGAACCATCACGGCGATCTGCTCTCCATGCTGATGGGCGCGATGGACGTAGACGGCAGCCAGATGACGCCCCAGCAGCTCCGCGACGAAACGATGACGCTGTTTCTCGCCGGCCATGAGACCACGGCGCAGACGCTTGCGTGGACCTGGTATCTGCTCAGCGAGAATCCGTCCGCCGAATCGCGCCTCGAAGAAGAGTTGCACGCGGTGCTCGGCGGACGCGTGCCGGAAGCCGCCGATCTCGCGCGGCTGCCGTATCTCCACGGCGTAATCAGCGAAGTGCTGAGGCTGTACCCGCCGGCGTACATCCTGGCGCGCACGTCGATCGCGCCATGCAACATCGGCGGCTACGATATCCCCGTGGGGACGACCGTGCTGATGTCGCAATGGGTGATGCACCGTGATGCGCGCTACTTCGACGATCCCGACTCCTTCCGCCCGGAGCGCTGGCTCGACGGCCTCGCCGAGCGCCTGCCCGCCGGAGCTTATCTTCCGTTCGGCGACGGCCCGCGGCGTTGCATCGGCCAGGGCTTCGCGCTGCTCGAAGCATCCCTTGTGATCGCAACGATCGCGCAGCGATTCCGTGTTCGCGTCGTGCCGGGGCATCCGGTGATCCCCGAGCCGCTGGTGACGCTGCGGCCGCGCCACGGAATCCGCGTGACGCTGCATGCGCGAAATTGAGCTCGCAACGCTTGCATCTCATTCCCGGCCGCGATCTGCCAACACATCCGATATGCACCGGCGAATGCCGAAATCCGCGTTGTCACATTTATGGTAAGTTTGTTATGCGTCCATGTGAGGGATGAAGAATGGTTCCCTCACGGCTAATCTCGCCCCCATGATGCTGGCTCCGGGCACCAAACTCGGGTCTTATGAGATCGTCGCCGCGCTAGGCGCGGGCGGGATGGGCGAAGTGTACCGCGCCCGCGACATGCGATTGGAGCGCAGTGTTGCGATCAAGATTCTGCCCGCGGTTTTCTCCGCAGACAGGGATGGGTTGCACCGCTTCGAGCGCGAAGCGCGCTCGGCATCCGCCCTCAATCACCCGAATGTCGTTACCATCTACGAACTCGGACAGGACGGTTCCACTCACTACATTGCGATGGAGTTGATAGAGGGGAAGACGCTGCGTGAATTGCTTGTCCCCGGCCTGCTGCCAATACGGAGAGTAATTGAAATCGCCGCGCAGGTTGCCGAGGGGCTGGCCAAGGCGCATGAAGCGGGCATCACACACAGGGACTTGAAGCCCGGAAACCTGATGGTCTCTACCGACGGATTCGTCAAAATCCTTGATTTTGGTCTGGCCAAGCTCGCGCCACCCGGCGGAGAGCTATCGGAAACGGCCGCTATGTCCGCCTGGCAGACTCAGCCGGGCGTGATTCTTGGAACGGCGCAATACATGTCACCGGAGCAGGCCGGCGGCGGTCACCAGCTTGATTTCCGGTCAGACCAGTTCTCGTTCGGCTTAGTGCTCTACGAGATGGTGACCGGAAGACACGCCTTTCGGAGAAGCACGCCAGCGGAGACATACGTGGCCATTCTCCGGGAACAGGCCGAACCGATCGGAGCGCAAAATCCCGACGTACCCGCTCCGTTGTGCTGGGCTATCGAGAGGTGTCTGGAGAAAGAGCCCGATAAGCGCTACGCCTCTACCCGGGATCTCGCACGTGAACTTGCCGCCATACGCGACCGCTTCTCGGAGAAACCGGTTAAGCAGCCGGAACCTCGCCCGACCAATATCCCTGTGCAGCGGACCGGATTTGTGGGGCGCGAGAAAGAGGTAGCTGCCGCCAAAGAACTGCTGCTTCGTCAGGATGTGCGCCTGGTCACCGTCACCGGTCCCGGCGGGATCGGTAAGACGCGCCTTGTCGTGGAAGCAGCGAATGCCCTGGTGGAGAGCTTTCCGGGTGGAATTCATTTTGTTCCGCTCTCCACATTGCGCGATCCGAGCTTGATCGCTTCCGTGATCGTTCAGACGTTGGGGATCCGCGAGGCCGGAGGTCAATCGCCTCTCGAATTGCTCAAGAAGTATTTACAGGATTCATCGAACTCGCCAATTCTGTTCGTGCTCGACAATTTCGAGCACCTGGTTCAGGCGGCGCCTACCGTTGCCGAGCTTCTGGCCGTGGGCCCTACTCTTAAGATCCTGGTGACGAGTCGCGCCGCGCTGCACGTATACGGAGAACATGAATTTCCGGTGCCGGCGCTTGCCGTGCCGGATTCGCGGTCTATGCCTCCGGTTGATGTCGTGTCACAGTACGCCGCGGTCGCGCTATTCGTGCAACGCGCCGTCGCCGCCAAACCGGATTTCGAACTTAGCCCGCAAAACGCATCCGCCGTTGTCGAAATTTGCGCTCGGTTGGATGGCCTGCCTCTGGCCATCGAACTCGCCGCCGCCCGGGTCAAAGTACTTTCGCCCTCTTCCATGCGGACACGTCTGGCCAGCCGCTTGCAGTTATTGACGGGCGGCGCGCGGGACCTGCCCCAGCGGCAGCAGACGCTTCGCGCTGCCATCGATTGGAGTCACGATCTGCTCAGCGCTGCCGAGCAGAAGCTTTTTCGAAGATTATCGGTGTTCGTGGGGGGTTGCACTCTGGAAGGCGTGGAAGCCGTGTGTGACACCAAAGCCGATCTCGATTTGGACTTGCTGGAAGGTATGGCATCCCTGGTGGACAAAAGCCTGATGCAGCAGGTCGAGCAACCGAACGGTGAATCGCGGTTCCTGATGCTGGAAACGATCCGCGAGTACGCCCGGGAAAAGCTGGAGGCAAGCGGGGAGGAGGCCTCGACAAAACGCGCCCATGCCGCCTACTGCCTGGTGCTGGCAGAGGAGGAGGCTGCGGAACAAAGCGGCGAGGAAAGAGCGGAATGGCTGGAACGCTTCGCGTTGGAACATGACAATTTTCGCGCGGCCCTTGAATGGCTCACAGAAACCGGAGATGGGGAGTGGGGACTGCGTCTTGGCACGGCCCTGTTTCGCTTCTGGGAGACGCGCGAGTATTTCGCCGAAGGCAGGGACAGGCTGGGCAAGCTGCTGAGGATACCAGGAGCTGCATCTCCCACGAGGTCGCGCGCGCGCGCGCTTTTTGCCGCAAGCGTGCTCGCGCACGAACAGGGAGATTGCGCCTCGGCGGATGCACTCAGCATCGAAAGTCTAAACATCGCGCGTCAGTTGGGCGACAAGCAGGGAGTCGCCGTCTCTCTAAACGCGCTGGGAGTCCAAGCTCGGGACCGGGGTGACGTCGCAGTCGCGCACTCTCTGTTCGAGGAAAGCCTGTTGCAGTGGAGAGAATTGGATGACCAGAAGGCTGTCGCTCGTTCCCTCAGTAACCTGGCAAGTGTCGTCAAGTTGCAGGGTGACTATGCCCGCGCGCGCTCCCTATACGCGGAGTGTCTCTCAATCTTCCAAGGACTGGAAGATCAGACAGGCGTGGCCTGGTCGTTAAACCACCAGGGAGATGTCGCTCGAGATCAGGGTGACTCCGCAGCCGCGCAGACGTTGTATGAACAGGCCCTTGCAATTTTTCGCGACCTCGGTGACCGCTGGGGCATCGCTGGCACGTTGGCTGATCTGGGAAACTTGGCGAGGGAACAGCGGGATTGTCCGAGAGCGCATTCCTTGTACCGGGAAAGCTTAAAAATTTTCCAGGAGCTGGAACATAAACGCGGAATTGCCCACCTGCTGGAGTGTCTCGCGTGCTCAGCGGCGGTTCAATCCCAGGCAGAGCGTTCACTGCGGCTGGCAGGAGCGGCGGCTGCGCTACGCCAAAATATTGGCGCTCCGCTAACGCCTGCGGAACAGGCCAAACTGGAAGCCATTCTGGCTCCGGCACGGCAGGTATTGGGCAATCCGGCAGGCGCGACGGCTTGGTTAGAAGGTTGGAACATGCCGGTCGAGAAAGCTATTGAAGAGGTGCTGATGCCCGAGGCGGCATCTCCCGCGTTTTAGCGCCCGGAGGAAACCGGGATGTGTCGCCGGAAGTTCAACCAGCGCTTATTCCGCGCTTGCCGGGTCGAGGAGTCGGCGAACGGCGGAGACACGATTGGCAGGAATGCCCGTGCGCTTGGCGTGTTCCCGGATGGTCTCCTCGTCCGGAGCCAGGTAGACGCAGTACACCTTGTCGCCGGTCACGTAGCTGTGGAGCCACTGGATCTCGGGACCCATTCCCTTCAGAACACTGACCGACTTTTGGGAAACTTCCCGCAATTGCGCGTCGGTAAGATTTCCGGCTCCCGGGATTTCGCGTTCGATGACGAATTTGGGCATGGCGTCCCCTGATGTGCACGCATGCTATCATGCAGATGGAGCGGCTTCAAGACGGCTTGGCCGAAGCTGCTCCTGGTCGGCGAAAAATGGCCAAGAATAAAAGAACGAGGTTGCCATGGATCTCCGAACTCTCCAGAAGCCGCTGAAAGAGCAATACCGCATTGACCCAAATGCCTCGCGAATCACGCTCCGGGCGAAAGGCGGGCAGACGGATGTTCCGGTGGCATGCTCGGTCGACATTGGGCGTGCCATGTACCATGCCGAAGCTCACAAGGGTGTTGGTGGCGCGGGCGCCGGCGCCTGTTCCGGTGACCTTTTGCTTGGGGCTCTGGCGGCTTGCGCGCAAATCACCTGCCAGATGGTGGCTGCGGCGATGGGCATAGCCACCGAACGCATTGAGGTCACAGTGGAGGGAGACCTGGATCTTCGAGGCACCCTTGGCATATCCAAGGACGTGCCCGTCGGCTTTGAGAGCATTCATCTTCATTTTGATGTTGCCGCGCCCAAGGCAACCCCGGAACAACTGCGTGGATTGCACGAAAAAACGGAACAGTATTGCGTGGTGATGCAAACCTTGATGCGGCCGCCGAAGCTGCAAACCGAGTGGGCTCGTCAAGACTGAACTCAAAGCCGTGATAAGTCTTCACTCATGAAAACCTGATACTTTCATCCGCAGACGTTTTTTGAAGCTGGAGACAGTCGACTATGCCGAACGAAGCGACGATTGCAGCTTTCAGGGCCAGCTTGCGCGGAGAGCTGATCGAGCCAGGCGATGCGAGTTACGACGCGGCTCGCAAGGTATTCAACGCGATGATTGACCGGCGGCCGCGACTGATTGCGCGCTGCGCTGACGTGGCCGATGTCATGGCGGCGGTGAACTTTGGCCGCGAGCAGAAGCTGCTCGTGGCCGTCCGCGGCGGCGGCCACAACGCGGGCGGCCTGGGAGTGTGCGACGACGGATTGGTGATCGATCTTTCGCCAATGAACTATGTTTGCGTAGACCCGAAGAAGAAGACGGTGCTGGCCGGCGGTGGCGCGCTGTGGCGCGACGTGGATCATGCCACGCACGCGTTCGGTCTCGCGGTTCCTTCGGGCATCATTTCGACAACCGGCGTGGCCGGACTGACGCTGGGCGGCGGGATCGGTTACTTGACGCGGCGCTACGGCCTGACTATCGACAACCTGCTGGGCGTCGAAATGGTGCTGGCCGACGGGCGGTTCGTCACCGCCGGCGCCAGGGAAAATGCCGACCTGTTCTGGGCGGTGCGCGGCGGGGGCGGCAACTTCGGCGTCGTGACATCGTTTCTCTTCACGGCGCAACCCGTGCACACCGACTACGCCGGGCCGATGCTGTGGCCGATGGAAGACGCGGCAGAGATGATGCGCTGGTACCGCAGCTTCATCGCGAAGGCGCCCGAAGACGTCTATGGGTTCTTTGCTTTCCACACCGTGCCGCCGTGGCCGCCCTTCCCCGAGCATCTCTACAACAAGAAGATGTGCGGCATCGTGTGGTGCTACACCGGACCGATCAAGAAAGCGGAAAAAGTGTTCAAGCCAATCCGGAACTTCAAGGCTCCCGCGCTGGATTTGGTCGGCCCGATTCCGCATCCGCAACTGCAAAGCATGTTCGATGGTCTCTATCCGCCCGGCATGCAATGGTATTGGAAAGCCGATTTCGTGCGCAGACTCTCTGACGAAGCCATCGCGCAGCATCTGAAGCACGCAGCGAAGTTGCCGTCGATGCAGTCGACCATGCACCTCTACCCCATCAACGGCGCGGCAAGCCGGGTCAAGAACGGCGCAACGCCGTGGTCTTACCGCGACGCGACGTGGGCCGCCGTGATCGTGGGGGTCGATCCGGACCCCGCGAACAAGGAAAAAATCTCCACGTGGGCGAAAGAGTATTGGAGCGCGCTCCATCCATACTCCGCCGGCGGCGCGTACATCAACTTCATGATGGAAGAGGGCGAAGATCGCATCCTGGCGACGTACGGCAAGAATTACGACCGTCTGGCCAAGATCAAGAAGCGGTACGATCCGGCGAACCTGTTTCGTGTGAATCAAAACATCAAGCCGGGGAAATAAACGGGGCGAATCGTTCTGGAAGCTGCAAGCCTCGTGCTGGAAGCTGGATTGACGAGCGGAGAAATGGGAAGAAAAGGCCAGTAAATTGACCCCCTTCCGAGTGACGATTAGAAAAAGTGGTGTTATTGATGGGCAAGGATTTACCGGTGAAGCCTTGGAAGTTGGTGGCTAGGTGCTTGAAGCTGGACGGCAATACGCCCGGAACCTAACGCTTAACTTCCCACAACCACGTTTCTGGTCTTGCCAGTTACGAATTTGTGGCAGGTCCTAGTTTGGGTGATTGAAATCCAATAGAACCTTGCCACCACGCTGGGAATTCTCGACTGCTTCTTTGATTTGGGACGGTTTGTATGTTGTGGTGATTGGCAAAGTTAATTTGCCCGAAGCGACAACCTTCGCTGCCTCAGTCAGTGCCGCCCGAATTTTCGGGAGATACTCGTCGTAATACATCCAGAAGCCGTGGATGTTTAGCCTCTTGATGATGAGATCGCCTTGCGGCACGTAAATCGGCAAACCACTCAGCCACGCATAGCTGACGAGATGGGCCCCTGATGAGAGCAGGCTTGCCATCGTAGCTGTCGACGGACCACCTATAGCATCAAGACCCAGAGAAATTGGCATTCCGCGGGTCGCAATGTGAATTTGCTTCGAGAGTTCCGGCGATTCGACGCCAACGAAATCAACACCCAGCTTTTCAATTTGTGGGACAAGTTCGGACCGTCTCACAATGCCTACAACGTTGAGAGCGCGCGATTTTGCAATCGCGATCAGGCATCGCGCGACCTGGGAATTCGCCGCGTTTAATACAATCCAGTCTTTTGGCTTTAACTTTACAAATTCGTTTAAGAGAAGAACTGCGGTCGTGGGATTGATATTTAACATCGAGGCCGTTTTGGCATCGATTGAGGGAGGAACGACGAAAAGACCTTGGGCTGGAGCCAGGACTTTTTCAGACCAGGTGAATGTTCCAAAAGGGATCGTGACCCGATCGCCTATCTTGACACTGGTGACTCCCGGCCCGATCGCCTCGACAATTCCAGCACCTTCACCTCCAATGACAGAAGGAAGCTTCGGATTTAATAAGTACACCCCGTTCGCTAAAAGGAGATCGCTGTAAGCGATTGGCGCGTACTCCACGCGCACCAGAGCGTCGTTCGCAGACGGGGCGTTTGGTTCCGAAACTTCGACCATCTTTAAGTTCTCAGCCGGATTTCCGTAGGCAGTGAGATGAATGGCTTTCATTTATGACGTTCCCCTTGTTCCAACAAATTTCGCCCTGCGAGAGGGCCACCTGGCGCGCGGGGCAGGCGCGCGCCAGGAGAGACGATTTACTTGGCGCCGGACTGGCCGGCGGCGACGAGTTGGCGCACCTGGTCAATCCAGTTGAGGGCGACGGTGGGGCCGGAGGCGGCGGCCATTCTGCCGCCGGTAAGTTGGAACATGACGAAGTGCTGGCCATCGGACGTCACATCGTAGGAACCGAGCGGAGCGCGCATCTCGAAGCGGTTTCCCTCGAAGAGCTTCTCGGGTTTCCCGGGCTGGAAAGAGTTTTTCTCGACCGAGTAGGGCACCCCGATCAGCGCGTCGCCCCCGGTAAGGTAAAACAGTTCGTGCCCGCTCTTCGACCATCGCACGTCCACTCCGCTGTCCGTGGAGATTTGCCATTTGCCTCCCGGGCCGGGAAAGGGCACCACATAAATCTGGATGATCCCGGATTCCAACGAGGTGTAGGCCAACCAGCGCCCATCCGGAGAGAACGACGGGCCGAAACCAGTTGCCACTCCGGGGAATCGGCGCGGCTCACCGGGTTTTCCTTTTTCGTCCAGCGTGACGGTCCAGATTTCGCAGCAGCTCCCATCCTTTTCCGAAAGCCGCTGGAACGCCAGAACTCTGCCGTCGGGCGACCAGGAGGATGGATAGGCATTCAAAATGTCGGGAGTCAAAGGCTCTTCTTCACCCGAGCCGTCAGAGCGTTTCCAGTAGATGGCCTGCCCCGAGCCTTTTGGCGTGGTGTGAGGATGGGAGTAGGTGAGCCGCTCGCCGTCGGGCGTCCAGAGGGGCCAGGACGCGCCAGCAGTCCCAAGCGTTACACGAGACGTGGTTCCCCGAGCCATGTCGTAGACCCAGATATTGCCGGTGCCCTGCTGAAAGGCGAGGCGCTTGCCATCGGGAGACAGGCGCGGCGAGGCGGCGTCGGGCTGATTGTTCAGCAGGACCGAGGCGTTGCCCTTGCGGTCCAGCAGCGCCACATTCAGATTTTGACCGGCGGAGCCGCCATCCAAGTGAACAGCCGTGCCGTCTTTCGAAATGCTGAGCTGCGCGCTGCCATTGGAGATATCGTAATTCACTCCCTGCATCACCGGAATTGCGGTCCCCGTCACCTTCAATGCTTGCGCGTCGAAGGGAGCAACGAAGACGGTGCCCTGGGAGACGTAGGCCAGGTAGCCGCCGGTGAGGTAGCGCCCAAAGTAGGCATTTTCCACCAGCACCTTGGGCACGCCCGTATCGAGCGGGGCCGCCTCCACGCTGGAACGCCCGAAAAAGTTGTTGTCCGACGACCCGGTGAAGAGCACCTCCTTGCCGCCGGGGAGGAATTGCGGCCAACGGTGGGTGATCTCAGAACGCGCTGCATCCAAATGCGTGACCGCCGCCGGCGTGCCTCCTGCCGCAGGAATGCGGTAGAGCGCGCTGGTGAATTGCGTTGGGAAGATAATGGTGCCATCTTCGGACCAATCTCCCCCGCGAGCGCCACTGGAATCGCACAACACAATGGGCGCGCCACCCCGCACCGAGATTTTCTTCAATTTTCCTTCGCCGAAAAAACCGATCCATTGGCCGTCCGCAGAAAAGAACGGCGCAGCCGCGGGCCCCGCACCGTCGAGCAACACGGCGGCAACTTTGTCGAGTTCGCGGACGTAGAGCTGGCCAGCACCTGATCCGCCCTCGCGCGTGACGTAGGCGAGTCGCGACCCGTCGGGAGAAATGGCCACGCCTGGGCCGGTGGCAAGATCGAGCTGCTGGTTCGGGGGAATCCACAGCGAGAGCTCCACGGGCTTGCGCGCGGGAGGATGCGATGCCTGCCGCAGCGCGAGCAGCGAAGCGAGAAACCCAACGGCAAGGATGGCGGCAAGCGCCCAAGGAAGGAAGCGCCGCCAGGCAGGCGCGGCAGGCCAGGACGAGAAAGTCGTTGTGGCCGGTGACGGCTCGGCTTGGGCGACGGCTGAGATTGCGGATCGCCGGCCCGACGACTCGTGCGGCGGAATAGCGAGCGACGAACCCGACGATCTGGCGGGTGCATCGTCCGCTGTCATCGCCTGGTAGGCTGCGGAGCGGCCGGTGTCGCTGTCGCGTTTCAGGCGCTTCAGATCGGCGCGCATGTCGGAGGCGTTGTGGTAGCGCAGGTCGCGATCTTTTTCGAGGGCCTTGCCGATGATTTCCTCGAGCTTGGCGGGCAGGTCCGGGTTCAGGCGGACGGGAGGCACCGGAGCGCGATTCAAAGTTCCGTCCGATATCATGGCGGAAGTTTCTCCGCGGAACGGCAACGTGCCGGTGGCCATCTCGTAGATCACGACGCCAAAGCTGAAGAGATCGGTGCGGGGATCGAGGGATTGCCCGCGCACTTGTTCGGGCGACATGTAGGCGACTGTGCCGAGGGCGGTGCCCGGGCTGGTGAGCAGCGCTTCGCTGACGCCTTGCGTCATGGAAGCATCTCCGAGCGCATCCGGCTTGGTGTTGCCGGTGACTTTGGCCAGGCCGAAATCGAGAATCTTGGCGTGGCCGCGCTTGGTGACGAAGATATTGGCCGGCTTGACGTCGCGGTGGACGATGCCTTCGGCATGGGCCGAATCCAGCGCGTCGGCAACTTCGATGGCAATCTCCAGAAGACGATCCATGGGCACGGGCTTGCCGGTGATCAGGTGCTTCAGTGTGCGGCCGTCGAGAAACTCCATGACGATGAACGGATGGCCCTCCTGCTGGCTGATCTCGTAAATCGTGCAGATGTTGGGATGATTCAGCGCCGAGGCGGCGCGGGCTTCGCGGCGGAAGCGCTCGAGGGTTTGCGGGTCGTTCGCGACATCGTCGGGCAGAAATTTCAGCGCGACGAAACGGCCGAGCTCGGTATCTTCCGCCTTGTAGACCACACCCATACCGCCGCCGCCGAGCTTCTCGATGACTCGATAGTGGGAGATGGTGAGGCCGATGGGAGACTGGGTTTCCGCCATGCGTGACGAATCTTAGATTGCGCGCCGGGGTAAGTCAACGCAGGCTGAATTTACATTTCGAAGCAGCAACCAGGCGATGGAGCGGAAGACGAGATAAAACAGCACAACATCAGCGCAATCGCCGTGGATTCCTGCTGTATAATCCTGGGCGATTACTTTCGTGTCCGCCGACATCTCAACCAGCGCTGCGCAGGACGCCGTTACTCCCCGCCCGCGCCGCCATTTTCTGTGCGTGGCGCTCTGCGTGGCTGCGCTCGCGAACGCGCTCATTCCCGCGGTCTTCTTTTCCGATACAAGCCTCTTCGGCCAGACGGACGCCCGTTACCGTGCGCTCGTCGCCGGCGTGGTGTTGGCGGAATATGCCATCGCCTTCTTGTTTCTTCTGCTGCACGCCAATGTGGGCTTTGCGAGCGGGTACGGGGTCGCCACCGCCGCCATCGTCACGCTGGGATCCGCCGTGCTCGCTTTCATGATCGTGGAACCTGCCGGCTGGGGATGGAGTGCGCTCTACGCAGAAATTCTCGTGCTGGGAGGGTTTGCGTTCGCGGTCTTGTCCAACGCCGTCTTTCTCGTCGCCAGCATCCGTTATGCCCGGGCCATTCACCCGCGCCTGCACTTCGGCGGCTTCTTCCTCGGCATCGCCGCCTCCTTCGCTCTCGTCTTTCTCTACACCCGCATCCTCCGGTAGCGTGGCCCGATCTTCGGGAACGTGCTAAGACCACAACCCCTCACCTCGCTCGATCAGGCAAGAGCGCGCGGCCCGCAGGGGCAGCGTCATTTCACGAATTCTCCCTGGCCGCCGCCGGCCCATGGATTGTAAGAAAGCGCGAAGCGGGCGCGGTCTGAGATCGGCGGATGCGAATAGAAGAGGAAGACATTCACCGGATTGGGATCGGGATCTGAAAGACTCACTTCACCCAGAATTTGAAATGACTGAGCGGCGATCTGGCCCGAATCGGGCGTGAGCCCGTGGGTGACTTCCAGGCCGTACTGGTCCGCCTGATGTTCCTGGTAGCGGCTGAATGCGCTCTGGATCGGATTCGCGACAAAGGCGAAAACCGATAGCAACAGCAGCAAGGCGGGCAGCGACGCCCAATCGTCAACGCTTCGAACGCCCCAATTCTCACCGAACCGAAGCAGCAGCCAGGAGATGGAGCGGAAGCCGAGATAAAACAGCACAAACAAAAACGCGGCGGCGAAGGCGAGTCCTTTGGGGATGTGGCTGAGGACGTAATGGCCCATTTCGTGGCCGGCGACGTAAACGATTTGAGGCGTGTTCATTTTCGCGATGGTGGTGTCCCAGACAACGATGCGCTTCGACGCGCCGATACCGGTTACGTAGGCATTCAGCGACGTGGTTTTCTCGCCCGCGCCCATCCAGAACATGCGCTCGGGCGGAATCGTCTTGCCGGCGCGCTGCACCATCTGCTCGAGGCTCGCGGTTAGGGCAGGGTCCTTCGCTTGCAGCGGCTCGAATTTGTGGAACATGGGGTCAATGACAAGCGGCGCTAGAAAAATGAGAAAGACGAGTATGGGTAGCGAGACGAGCCAGAAATAAAACCACCAGCGGCGCGGGCTGCTGCGAATCACGGTGTAGAGAATCCAGATGAGAATCGTTCCCAGGATGATGGCGATGAACTGGCCTTTCGCCCAATCCCAAATCCACGAACCCCAGCTCTGGATGGAAATTCCGTATGCGCGGGAGACGTGCTCTTCGTAGATGTCGGAGGGCAAAGTGAAAATCGCGATCGTGAGGATCAGGAGGGGCGAGAAAATGATGGCCTGGGCAAAGCGGCGGCGGGAAAATCGCTCGGCCCAATCGCGGTAGGTGGACGCGAACTTCCAGCGCAGCACGATCCACAGGACGGCCAGGCTATAGACGAAACCGATGAGCGCGAAATAGAAATGAATCCTGCCGAGATCATGCGCCTGCTTGTAGCGGTCCGGCGGCAATGTGTAGGCGGTGACTTTTCGCTGCTCCGGCGCGGGCGTTTGCGGAGCGGCGGACGGCACCGGGGGACCGGATTCCCCCTGAGGCACCGCTTGGACATGTAAGAGTGCCGGCAAAAAGCCCGGTCTTGCTGCGAAGCTGGGAAAAAGTCCCGCTGCGAAACTAGCGGCCCATGCGAGAAGCGCGAGTCTCTTCAAGATGAAAACCCCCGGCGGGATTCTGCACCAAGTTCGAGGGTTTAGCTACCACGGGACGTCCACACGAACTTTCTCGCGCCCATGGTGTGTGCGGAGCACCGCGTTATGCGGTTCGCGTGAAACACGACGGGCGTATTTCGCGAGACGCCCGGGAAGACCTGTCCCAAAGTCTCATTGCCCGGATGGGCACAGCGAATTGCCGCGATATGACCCGCATGTTAGCGTGAAAACGTTGCGCCTCTCAAGCAGCACCAGCGCGAATCCCGCTGGCCGCAACAAATTACAAAACACACAGGTGCCCCGGGACCCATGCCCAACTTCTTTAACAATCTGAGTATTCGAAATAAGTTGATCGTACTGATCGGCGGCACGGTTTCGTTGCTGACAGCGAGCGTGCTGGCGATGGTGTGGATGCAGAGCTTGAAGCAGGCGCGGGCGATTGTGCAGGAGCAACTGGACACCGGCCGGCAATTGTTTGATTCGGCGCAGCAGGCGCGCTACCGCTCAGCCGCTTTCGAAACAGCGGCGACCGCAGCGCAGGCCAACATGATAACGCTCTTCGAACGCCGGGATCGCGAGGCCGCTTGCGCCGAGGTGGCGCGCTTGATGAAGAAGACGTCCATTCCCGCCGGCCGTTTCGTTTCGCTGCGGCTGCCCAATGGCGCGCCTCTCGCGCTCGGGATCCCCGGACATCCGGCGTGCGACCCGCAGATCATGTCGTGGCAACTTCCAGACATCCATGAAGCGGCGTCCGGAAATCCGGAGATCACCACCTGGACGAGTCCGGAGGGCAAACACTTCCGAATCTTTGCAGCGGCTGTGCCGGGACATCCCGAACCACTGGGTACTCTCAGCATTGGCGCGCAGCAAGACGACACGGTGGCCGGCATGATCAAGGTTCGCGCGAACGCGGGCACGGACGTGGATGTGGTGCTGTGGAAAGAGGATGAAGGGAATCCCCCGAAGGTGATCGGGATCAGCGACACGAAACTGCAGCCGGCGCTGGCTGCCGCACTCGCGACGCAGCCGGACCTGCGTCGCCCGTTCAGCTTCCAGACGGCGGACGGCGAATATGAAGTGGAGGAAGTGATCGTTTCCGATAGCGGGACGAACGCAATACCCATCCGCAATCCAGAAGGGATACAAAGCGCACTGGTTAGCTCGGTGACGCAGCGCATGCACCGGTTCCGCGTTCTCGAAGAGTATCTGGCTTTTCTGGCGGTGGCGGCGCTGCTGCTGGGAGTGTCCGTGGGTTTCATGGTCTCGCGGCCGATCTCGGCGCCGCTGGTGCAGTTGGCGGACGCAGCGCGTGAAATCGAGCAGGGCAAGTATGAAGCAGTGGAACAGCTTCGTTCGACGCATGCCGCGGAAGGAGGAGCGAGCACCGATGAAATCGGAATGCTCTCGCGCGCGTTCGTGGATATGGCGGGCGGATTGAAGCAGCGATTTGCGATGTCGAAGTATATGTCGCGGAGCGCTTACGAGATGCTGGAGCAGGATGGCGCCGGGCCCGCGGCCGAGCGCAAATGGCTGGCGCTGATGTTTTCGGATGTGCGCGGCTTCACCGCGTTTTCCGACGGCCGCGATCCGGCGATGGTGATCGAACGGCTGAACGACGTGCTGGGCCTCGAAGCGGATGTCGTGCGGCGCTTCGGCGGCGACGTGGACAAGTTCGTGGGCGATGCCATGTTCGCGTGGTTCTCCGGGCAGGACCGCTGCGCCCGCGCCGTGGCAGCAGCCGCTGAAATCGTTGCCACGCTTCGAGAACGCTTTGGCGGGAAAGCCGGGACGCAGATCGGTTTCGGCATTCACGTGGGCGAGGTGGTGATCGGCAGCATGGGCAGCCAGGACCGCCGCGACTACACGGCCATCGGACGCAGCGTCAACCTGGCGGCGCGGCTCTGCTCCGCGGCGGAGCCGGGGCAGATTCTCGTGTCGCAAGCGGTGGCCACGGAACTCGAAGGGGCTGTCACCCTGAATCCGCTGCCGGACATCCGGGCCAAGGGATTCACGGAACCAGTCCGGGTCTTCGAAGTCACGCTCGCAAAATATGAGGCGCACGTGCCCAGCCTGAAATAATCGAAACTTGTACCTGGCGCCGGCCGCCGCGCTTGGCTTTATCGCAATCGCTGGGAGAAAGCGCCAACTTCAAACCTGAGTGGCACCTGCCGGAGGTACAGGTTGCCTCTTTGGGTGCGGCGTCCAACTGTGTTTCCCACCGCGGGGGTGGGGACGGGTATAAATAAATAGTGAGAGAAACAGCCCCTTGGAGAGAAGTTCTATGAAAATCGCGTGTGCGGGCTTCATCCTTTTGCTGGCCTTGCCTGTGAAATTCGCGGCGGCTCGGCCGCTGGGCAAGCAGCAAACCTCAGACCAACAGCAGCAGGCGTCTATCGCGGAAACAGCCCGGCGCAACCGCGAGCAGAAAAAGAGCCACCCCCCGGCCACGCACTCCTGGGACAACGACAATATCCCGACGAATCCCAACGAACTGAGCGTCGTTGGATCGCCCGCGGCTCCACCGGCGGACGAAAACGCTCCTTCAGCCCGCGCGGACAATGCGGCGGGCGCTCCTGCCGGCGCGCAGAATGCCGGCGCCGCCCCTCCATCGGGAGATGCAGCGAAAGAGGCTAATAACCAGGCTGCCGTGCGGTCCGAACTCGACAGCGCGAAGGATCACCTCAAGACCCTGATGACTAACCTGGATATTTTGTCGCGCCAGTACACCCTCGATCAGCAGCAGTACTACAGCAAGCCCAACTACTCGTCCGACCGCGACGGCCAGGAACGATTGAACAGGGAACAGAGCGACGTAGAAGCAAAGCGGCAAGAAGTAGCGGAAGCACAGAAGAAAGTGGACGAGCTGCAAGCCAACCTGGGCCCGCCAAGCTCCCCGCAGCCCCCGCAAAATCCAAACTAGGTTCGCCCGCAAATCCAGCCTCGAGAGCGCGCTGAGCCGCTGTGGAACACTCCCCCAACTAATTGTATGCGTTTTTTGTTGACACACTAGACGCTCCGGCGCACAATTCCGCCAGTTGCGTGGGCCTTTCCTGGGTTTGAACGGGGGGACTTCGCGGCGCTCGTTTTTCCCCTTTGCGCTGCTTGTCCACACACTTTTTGCAGGACGAGAGGGACGATGCAACATTTGCCCGGTGGCACGGTGCAGTGTTTGAATCCGTTCTGTTCCGCGAGGGGCCGCTGGCTCCGAATGCAGGACGCGCCGCAGGAACATTGCAGCTATTGCGGAGCGCCGTTGCACAACGTGCCGCCGCCGCTCGCGCCGCGGTTCCGGCCGCGCGCGAGAACGATGGCAAGTTATCGCCCGATGGCGCGCCCGCGCTGAAGATTTTTTTCGCGTAGTACGAAAATGGCAGCGGCTTGATCAGCTCCCGTCGAAGGGAGTTGATTTCGTTCCCGCCGCCGCCCCGCCATCCGAGGCTTCGGCAAAGGATGGCCACTCAGAGGAAGAGGCAAAAAAAGGCCCGAGACCGCTGCGAGCGGCCTCGGGCCTTTCTTTGTGAAGTTCGGAGTTTTCGGTCAGTAATAGAGCTTCAAACCAAACTGAATCAGCCGCGGTCCACGATCCGAAATCAACTGCCCGAACGTGCCGCTTCCCCCTTGATTGTCGGGATTAAGGTATTGAACGTGATTGAACAGGTTGGCGAAGTCGGTGCGAAATTCGAGCGACTTGCTTTCCGTGAGGGGAGTCTTCTTGGCAATGGCCATGTCCCAGTTGTTAATTCCTGGGCCGCGGAGAGCATTCCGAGGGAGCGTACCGAACGTGAAGAAAGCGACGTTGCTGCAATTGAACACGGTAGGGTCAAACCAAAACTGCCCCGTTGAAGAACCGCCCGCGCAGTCGGAATTGAACGTCTGGACATTGCGGGCGTTTTGGTACGCAATCGCCCCATTGATGTCAGGGCGGTCGAGGAAGTTATTTTGTTCGCTTGAATTGCTATTGGAGTACAGAGTGAATGGCTGCCCCTTCTGGAATGTCACGATGGGGCTGATCTGCCAGCCCTCCGTGGCCTTCTTCATGATCTTGTTGCTTTGAAAGGGCCGATCCAAATGCAGCTCCCAAATTCCGCTGATCACCAGACGCTGGGGAACGTCGAAGTCCGCCAGCGAACGGTCGAGCGACGGATTGAGGGGATCCGTGAACTGAGACGAACGAGCGCGGAATCCGGAGGTCAGATCGATCGTCTTGGAAGCCGTATATGCAACGCGGAAAGCCAGGCCGTGGGCAAATCGCCTGTCCACCGTGACCTGGAACTGATTGCTCTCCGAGTTCCCGCCGTTGGTATTCGTCAGCAACTGCAGCGCTCCCGTGGGGCTTCCATTCGGGTCGGTCGGCGTTGTTCCACCGACGCAGGCGGCGAGCGGACGGGCGCAATCCGGATTTACAAACCCGGCGGGACTCGCAAGTTGTTCCGCCATCACGGTTGGATTCGGAAAGTTCGTTTCCGCGCTCGCGATGAGCTTGCGCCCAAAGCTGCCGACGTACACCGCTTCCACCATGGTGTCGCGAGTCGCCTGCCACTGGAAGCCGTAATTGGCGTTCACAGAGTAAGGGGTCCGAAAGTGCGGAAACGTCGTATATGCGAAGGCAATTTCAGGAACCTGAAACGTTCCAACCAGGCCGCGAGAAGCAAAGGGAAAGGGATTAACAAACCCAGAAGCCCCGAAGGGGTCCGCCATCGGGTCGGTGGTGACCCCCGAAAAACCCGTGGGGGAGATGTTTGAAACAGCGCCGAACGGTGGCTGGCCGCCGAACTGGAGGTTCAGCGCACCGTCCTCGATATCGTAAAAGATGCCAGCGCCCCCGCGCATAACCAGCTTGGCATTGCCGAAAATGTCCCACGCGAAGCCGAGGCGCGGAGCGAAGTTGTTTTTGTCGGGGAAAACGAGGGCTCGATTCGGAGTCCCTGGGTCGCCGGGGTACAGAATGTCAGGCGGGGCGTCTGGGAATACGGTGGACTGGGTGCCCGGGAAAAACCCCAGTATCTCATTACGGTGATCATACTGCGGAACGTAATACTCGTAGCGCAGTCCCAGCGTCAGAGTCAGTCTCGGCAGCACCTTCCAGGTGTCCTGAGCGAAACCAGCCAGTGAGCCCGTGCGAATTCCGTACACGGCGTTCGAGAACTGGAAGTAGTTGTCCCAGAAACCGCCGACGAAATCAGCCAGTTCGTTGCCGGTAAAATTTCCAAACGTAAAATCGAAGCTACCGTTGTTGAAGAAGTCGAAGTTGTAGTTCTGCCGGATGCGAGTGAAGTCGCCGCCGAACTTCCATTCGTGTTTGCCGTGCGTCCAAGTGAAATTGTCGGACCATTGAAACGTGGCTCGGTGAAGCTTGGTCGGACCCTGAGGAGAAGGCCCCAGGTTAAAGGAGTTCGTAAAGATGACCGGAGGTGCCGTCCCGGCGGGGTCGTCCGGATTGACGTTGGTAAATCCGAGACTGGCCGGACTAGATGTGTCCTGTGGTACCGCCTGCAATGTTGCTAGGCGGTGTGCCGCGAATCGGAATTCATTCAATTGGGTAGGGCTAAAAGTGTGTGTCCACGAGAAAGTGCCCAGTTGGTCGCGCTCTGCGTCGCTAAAGCCGGAGCCGATCGGAACGTTGCCGCCGGTCGAAGCCCCCTTATTGATGAAGAAAGGAAACTTGTCGCGCAGGTCGTTGATGATATAGACGAACGAAAGATTGTCATGCTCCGTCAGCCTATGATCGACGTGCAAGACCCCTTGATCCTGGTCGATTGCGGCCGTTGGCGACGATACAAATCCATTGCAGAGGTTTAGATCCGACGCACAAGTTGATGTCACAATGTTCGCTTTTGGCAGGAACGTCGAGATGTAGTTTGCGCTTACCGGATTCACTGGTACCTGGTTGCCAGGATAAGTGGTTGTAGGAATTCGCGTGCCGTCGCTGCAAGTGAAGAAAGTAGTTCCAGTAGGATTGAAGAGCTGACCGCTGTCGAACTGCGGGTCTCCAGCTTGCTGAGCGGCGGCCGGGCAGAAGTCTGCGGGCTGTCCAGTAAGCAGTTCGCTGAAATTTCCTTGCCTTTCGTTATTGTCCAGGACCGTCAGAATTGGCGACGTCTGTCCTTCACGGCTGCGCCATCCCTGGTATGCCAGGAAGAAGAACGTCTTGTCTTTCTTGATCGGTCCGCCTCCCGTCGCACCGAACACGTTCCTCTTGAAGGTCTGCTTGGGGACCACACTGGGTAAGAAGGAGTCGCGCGCGTTGAAAATGTTGTTGCGAAGGAACTCGAAGAGATCGCCGTGGAAATCGTTCGTGCCCGATTTGGTGATTTGGTTCACGATTCCCCCGGAAGTACGTCCGAACTCGGCATCATAATTGTTCGTAAGAATCTTGAATTCCTGCACCGCATCGGGATTAGGGTTCACGACGATGTTGTTGCCGAGAAAATCCGTGTTGTTCGCCCCATCCAGAAGAAACGTCAAAGATTCCGAGCGCTGGCCGCCCACCGAAAACGGATTCCCGGAGCCGTCGTCTGGGTCCGGCGTGAAAACACCTGCCTGAAGGAGACCGAGTTGCAGCGTGTCGCGATCGAGAAGCGGCAGATCGTTGATCATGCGCTGGCTTTCCACTTTGCCGAGTACCGCACTGGTGGTGTCCACCTGCGCGACGTTCGCGCTGACTTCCACCGTCTGGCTCCCGTGGCCAACCTTCAGAGACACATCCACCCGTCCAAATTGGTTCAGCTCAAGAACGATGCCTGATTGAATGAAGGTGCTGAATCCGCTCTTTTCGACGGTGAGTTTGTAATGGCCGACGGGCACAGGGTCAAACAAGTAGCTGCCGTCGGAGCCGGACAAAATGTTGCGGGAAGCTCCGGTGCCCGTGTTCAAAAGCGTTACGGACGCTCCTACAATTACACCGCCGGATTGATCGGTAACTGTTCCACGTAGTGAGGCCTGCGTCTGCCCACATACGGGATTGCTCAGCACGGCGAATGCGAAGAAAAACGAAGCCAAAGGAATAAGCGTCGACTTCACTTTCACGGAACACCCCCCGGAG
>CAVPUS010000029.1:0-147481 GCA_963709005.1 uncultured Acidobacteriota bacterium | reverse complement strand
CCGGCGGCGCTCGATCAGGGCCGTCAGTAGTGCAGCTCGCCTCGTGCCCGGCGGATCGTCTGGCCCGGAGTCTCGCCCGGCTGTCGGAACTCGGGGTCGTCCTTGCCGATCACCTCGTTGGCGAACGGAACAGCAACTTCCAGTCCTCGCCGGGCACGCCGAGGATCCAGGAGATGACACCGATCGGCAGGGGCGCCGCCACACGCTCGACGAAGTCGAATTCGCCGGTCTGATTGGAGGCGGCCAAGTCGTCGAGAAGCTCCACGGCGATACGGTCGATCTCCTCATGGCGCGACCGGATGGCTCGGGGGGTGAACCGTGGCATCGCCACCCGGCGCAAGGGCCCGTGGCGAGGTGGGTCGAGCATGACCACCATCTCCGACGGCTGGGACGGAGCCCCCGGCCGGCCGAGGATCAGGCCCTGTGCGTTCGAGAACCGTTCGGGCTGGGCCGCGATCTCGGTGATGTCGGCGTGCTTGGTGATCGCCCAAAACGGCATGAAACCCGGGGGCTCCAGGTAGGCCACCGGCGTCTCGGCCCGCAGCGTCGCCCACACCTCGTGGGGGTACCCGTGCTGGGCGAAACGGGTGGGCTCGACCAGGTCCAGGGGGTCGATCGAGCTGGGGACGTCTACCGGGACGTTCACCTGAACTCGAGGTGGAGCTCCTCCAACCCCCGAAGCATCCAGGGTGGCGAGTACTCCCGGTGACGGGCGCCGGCTGGACCGTGGTGAACCTCCGAAATCCGGATGTCCGCCGTCCGGTCGAGCATCACCGTGGCACCGGGTCTGATCTCGTTGATGACACGGTTTTCATGGTAGGAGAGTGCCGTATCCAGCGCAATCGTCCTGACCGCATGTCACCAAGCCGACTCCGGACCTTGCGAAGGGCCGTGATTGGTATTTGGGGCCCGGCCTCGTCTTTCGGTGCGCCACTCATCGGGCTACGTTGGCTCGCCGAAGAAGAACAGCGTTTGCAGATGCTGCGGCCGGAGCATCCGAACGACCGGCTGCGTCGCCGCGTCGAGCACCTCGGTTGGCCGTCGCCGCGGATCGGGAAAGCGGCCACACCGTTCAACAGGGAGGCACACCAGTCGATGGACCAGGAGCTGGCCGGCAAGGTGGCGATCGTCACCGGAGGATCGGGGGGGATCGGCCGCGCCACGGTGGAGTCTTCCGTCGAACAGGGCGCCAAGGTGGTCGTCGCCGACGTAGGCGTCGAACGGGGTGAGGAGTTGGCCACTCAACTCGGGCCGTCCGTCGCCTTCCGGAGGACCGACGTGGCCGACCCGGACGACGTCGAGGGACTGGTCGAGTTCACCATCGGCCACTTTGGCGGGCTCCATGTCATGTTCAACAACGCCGGAGTGTCCAGTTCGTTCCGGCGGCTCCTCCAGAACGACCTCCGTGACGCGGCAGCGGGTGATGGCGGTGAACCTCTTCCAGCCATGTACGGCTGTCGGTTCGCCGGGCTGCACATGGCCGAGCACGGCGGAGGATCGATCATCAACACCACCTCGATGGGTGCGTTGACCGGAGGGTCCTCCCCCATCGTCTACCGGACGTCGAAGGCGGCCATCATCCAGTTCAACCGATCTGCGGCGTCAGACCTGGCGGAATACGGAATCCGGGTGAACTGGCGCGGTCCTTCCCCCGGACATCAACACCGGCATCGCCACGAACTACGACCTCGGTCCGGTCATCCGGGTCAGTCAGCCCCTGCAGCGACAGGGAACGTCGGTCGACGTGGCCAACGCCGTGCTCTTTCTGGCCAGCGAGCGCTCGGCGCAGATCACCGGGACCGTCGTCCCGGTGGACGGGGGGACCTCCGCGGACCCTCGATCGCCCAGACACAGCAACTCCTGACACAGGCCCGGGAACACGGAGGTGGAGATGCCGGCTGACCTGGCAATTTCGTTATGGGACGGTGATCGACGGCACGGGCGGCCCGGCCCCGGTCGCCGACGTGGCCATCACCGACGGGCGCATCACCGCCATCGGCAGCGACCTGCACGGCGCCGAGACCTCGACGCCACCGGCCAGATCGTCAGCCCCGGGTTCATCGACATCCACACCCACTACGACGCCCAGGTCTTCTGGGACCCGGCCCTGACGCCCTCGTCGTACCACGGGGTGACCACGGTCGTGGCCGGCAACTGCGGCCTGTCCATCGCCCCCACCCGGGCCGCCGACCGGCGCTCGATGGTCCGCATCCTCGAAAACGTGGAGGACATGAACGGCGACAGCCTGGCCGCCGGTGTCCCGTGGGACTTCGAGACCTTCCCCGAGTACCTCGACGCGGTCCGCCGGCACGGGACGCTGCTCAACTACGCCGTGCTACGTCGGCCACACCCCGCTGCGGCTCTACGTCATGGGCGAGGAGGCCTTCGAGCGGAGCGCTCGACGCCCGTCGGAGACCGCCCGGATGTGCCGGCCTGCTCGGGGAGGCCATGCTGTCGCGGAGGCGGCCGGGCTGTCCACCAGCTTCGCCGTCACCCATCGCGGCGCCTGACGGCCGGCCCATCCCGAGCCGGCTTGTCCGATCAGGCCGAGTTCGCACAGCTCTGCGGGTCCTCGGCGACGTCGGCCTCGGCGTGGTCGAGGTGTCCCCCCGGGCCGCAGTTCACCATCGAGGACATGTACCGGCTCCAGCCCGCGGCCCGGGGTTCCGTTCACCTACGGCGCCCTGCTGAGCGACACCGAGCGGGCGTCACGACCGCCTGGTCCGCCAGAACCGGGACGGGTGGGCCGCCGGGCGCCGAGGTCTGGCCCCAGGTCACCCCCCTGCCCGTCCAGGTCGAGTTCAGCATGGCCGAGCCGGGCGTGCTGCTCAGCATGAACCCGGCCTTCCAACCGCTGATGGGCCGGGCCGCTGGCGCCGAGCGTCGGGCCGCCTACGCCGATCCCGAATGGCGGGCGCCGGCCGCCCACGGCTTCGACCGTGCAGGCGATGCGGCCCCGGTGCGCCTGACACCTACGAGATCGCCGAGCGATCATCCGCCCTCGGCCGGCCGCGCGGCGCCGACGCCTGGCCGCCGAGCGGGCGGTGACTCCTTCTCGACGTGATCCTCGACGTCGCCCTCGAGGCCGGCGACCTCGACCGTCCGGGTCCGCACTGCATCGTGTCCAACGACGACGCCGGTCAGGTGGCCCACCTGCTCACGCAGGAGCAGATGCACCTCGGCCTCTCCGACGCCGGCGCCCACGTGAACCAGCTGTGCGACGCGCCGCTCCCCGCCGACCTGCTCGGGAGTGGGCGCGGGAGCGTGGCATGATGCCGGTCGAGCCCGCCGTCCGGAAGCTGACCGGTGTGCAGGCCGACATGTTCGGATTCGACCGTCCGGGTACCTGCGCGCGGGCGAGTGGGGCGACGTGGGCGTGTTCGACCCGGACACGGTGGCACCGGCCCGGACCGGGTCCGATACTTTCCGGCGGACGGCGAACCGGCTGACGGCCGATGAGCCCACCGGGGTCACCCATGTCCTGGTCAATGGCGTACCCATCCGCCGAGACGGCGTGCAACTGCCCCTCTGGGACCGCGCCTCCCGGAATGCGACCGGAGGGCCTCACTGAAGCCGACTCGTTTGAATCGCCGATGAGGCCGCTACCCGAGCTCACCCCGTGGACCGAGTGGTTCTGGACGTCCCGGTGCCGATGGCACCCTGCGCATCCAGGGCTGCACCGACTGCGGCACGTTGGTGCACCCCCCGGTCCCCATCTGCCCGGTGTGCCGGAGCCGGTCGTCGGCCCGACCGAGGTCTCCGGCCGGGCCACGGTGGTCGGCTACACCGTCAACCAGACCAGCGGCACCCCGACCTGCCCCCGCCGTACGTGATCGCCGTGGTCGCCCTGGCCGAGGACCCGGACGTCCGTCTGACCACCAACATCACCGGGTCCGACATCGGTGACGTCCACATCGGCCTCGAGGTCCGGGTGCGCTTCGAGCACCTCGAGTCGGTGTGGCTCCCCTTCTTCGAGCCGAGCGGGGCGACCTCGACGGTCGAGACGGACGTCACCCCCAAGCTCCCGCCACCCCGGACACCGCTGGGCGACGAGCGGTTCGAGCACCGGGCGGTGCTGTCCGGGTGGGGCGGTCGGCAATCGGCCCCCGGCCGACGGTCGACCCCCTCTCCCTGACCGTCGACGTGTGCCTGGCCGGCGGTGGCCGACGCCGGCCTGGAGCTGTCGGACATCGACGGGCTTTCCACCTACCCCGGTGCCGTGCGGATGGGGATGAGCCGAGGGCGGCGTGGCCGCGGTCCAGGAGGCGCTCCGCCTCCATCCGACATGGATCAACGGCGGGGGGGACATCCCCGGGCCCGGAGGGGCACTGATCGCCGCCATGCTGGCCATCGCCGGCGGCCTGTGCCGGCACGTCCTGTGCTTCCGCACCGTGTGGGAGTCCACCTTCGCCACCCTCGGCTTGCGACCGGCCGGCGGCGGACCCGCGTCGGGGGCCCACCAGTGGCGTGCGCCCTTCGGTGCGCTGTCCGCCGCCAACTGGATCGCCATGAACGCCAACCAGTACCTGCACCGCTACGGGGCCACCCGGGAGATGCTCGCAGTCATCGCCGTCAACGGCCGGACCAACGCCGGTCGCAACCCGGCGGCCATCTACCGGGACCCGATGACCATGGACGACTACCTGTCGGCCCGGCCCATCACCACACCGTTCGGGCTCTACGACTGCGACGTGCCCTGTGACGGCTCGATCGCCGTGGTGGTGTCCGACGCGTCGGTGGCCGGAGACCTGCCCGGTGCCGCCATCCGGGTCGAGGCCGTCGGCACCCAGATCCTCGAGCGGGTCTCCTGGGATCAGGGGACGATCACCCACGAGCCACAGGTGCTCGGCCAGGCCGCCCACCTGTGGACCCGGACCAGCCTCCGTCCCTCCGACGTGGATGTCGCCCTCGTCTACGACGGCTTCACCTTCAACGCCATCTCGTGGCTCGAGGCGCTCGGGTTCTGTCCCATCGGCGAGGCCCAAGCGTGGCTCGACGGGGGTCGGAGGATCGCGGTGCTGGACGGCGAGCTTTCCCTGGTCAGCCCCCACGGCGGTCACCCTGGAGGGCCGCACCCACGGGTTCGGGTTCATCTACGAAGCGGTCAAGCAGCTCCGGCACCAGGGCGACGAAGGATTCGAACTGGCCTCTTACTGTCCTCACGGACAGTATAAATTCGCAACCCCCCTGCTAGCCTTGTTCTGAGGATTTATGTATTCGCGACGCGGAGAACTTGACGCCATGGCCGAAAACGAGAATGCGCGAAACGACGGGACGAAGCCAACAGGCCGTCGAACTCCGCAGCCTCTGCGCGGGGGACCTATGTTTGTCCCCTCTGTCTCGTTCAAACCTCCAACTTCTAAAGTCGAGCCTCTAATTTCTAATCGCAACATACCAGAATTAGAATCTTTGCAACGCACACAAAATGAAGCACTTCACTTTTTCTAATCGCAACAAGAACGCCCTTGTCGCTGCGCTAGAAGAGCCTGGGCTGGCGCCGCGGCTCGTCTTTACCCGGAGATGGGTCGAAGGGCACGCCGAAATGCTTGTAAGCGAGCGCCGTGGCCACCCGGCCGCGCGGCGTGCGGTCGAGCAGCCCGAGCTGCATCAGGTAGGGTTCGTAAATCTCCTCGATGGCGTCTTCTTCTTCGCTCAGCGACGCGGCAATCGTGTTCAGTCCCACCGGCCCGCCCGAATATTTCTGCATGATCGTCATCATCAGGTTGCGGTCCGTGTCGTCCAGGCCGTGCTCGTCCACGCCGAGCATCGCCAGCGCATCGCGCGCCACTCCCACGGTGATGTCGCCCTTCGCGCGGACTTCCGCGTAGTCGCGCACGCGCCGCAGCAGCCGGTTCGCCACGCGCGGCGTCCCGCGGCTGCGCCGGGAGATTTCGTTCGCGCCCGGTTCGTCCATCGTGATGCCCAGAATCTTCGCCGACCGCTGCACGATCTTCAGCAAGTCTTCCGGCGAATAAAATTCCAGCCGGTGCACGATGCCGAATCGCGACCGCAGCGGCGCCATGATCAATCCCGCGCGCGTCGTCGCGCCCACCAGCGTGAACCGGTTCAGTTGGTACGGATGTACGCGCGCGCCCGGGCCCTGCCCGATAATCAGGTCCACGCGAAAATCTTCCATGGCCGGATACAGAATCTCTTCAAGCGCCGGCTGCAAGCGGTGAATCTCGTCGAGAAAAAGAAAGTCGCGCGGTTCGAGCGACGTGAGCACCGCCGTCAGATCTCCCTTCTTCTCCAGCAGCGGGCCCGAGCTGATTTTGATCGCCGAGCCCATTTCGTTCGCCAGAATCTGCGCCAGCGTCGTCTTCCCCAATCCCGGTGGCCCGTACAGCAGCACGTGATCGAGCGATTCGCCGCGCGCGCGCGCCGCCTCGACGGCGATTTGCAGGTTCTCTTTCACGCGGTCCTGCCCGATGTAATCGCCGAAGCTCGCCGGGCGGACGCTCGCCTCGATACGCGCATCCTCGGCGAACGCTTTCCCCGAAACAACGCGGTTGCGGACGTCCGCCATTTTCGGTTGCACCTATTCCTCCTCGAACACGCCGATGCGCCGCTCGGTTTCGGTGAGCGCCTCGCAAGCGCGATCCAAATCTCCGTACTCCGCTTCAAACTTCGCGCGCATGGCGATGTGCGCCTCGAAAGTGTCCCAGCGGTCGATGGTAAGGTAGCGGCGCGGGTTTTCGGAATCGCGGAGCATCTGCGTGCCGCGGAACCCGGCATTCTTGCGAAACAGCTCGGCCCACAGCCCCGACCCGGAATAGTAGCGCTCGAATTCCTTCACCTTGTCCTCGCGCGCCACAAATTCCCACACAAACTGGACCACCGCGCCCTCCGTCGCGAGCTTCATTCCTCGCGTCCGGCGCGCGCCGTCTTGTGCATGGCGGCCGCGCCCAGCGTCTGCAGCGACGCGCGAAGCAGCGTTTCGAAATCGCCGCCGCCCGTGCCGCGCGATTTCTCGATCGCCTTCTCCACCGACCGCTCGTCGTATCCGAGATTCACCAGCGCCGAGGCGACATCCGCCTCCGTCTGCGAGCGCGTCGCCGGCTTCCCTGCTTCCGGAACGTCCACCACCGCCAGCTTGTCCCGCAATTCCACCACGATGCGCTCCGCCGTCTTTTTCCCTACTCCGGGAATCAGCACCAGCCGCGCGATGTCGCCTTTGCGAATCGCCGGTATGAGCTGTTCGAGGCTCATTCCCGAAAGAATTTTCAGCGCGAGTGACGGCCCCACGCCGGACGCCGAAAGCAGCAGCTCGAAGCATTGCTTTTCGCGCGCGGTCACGAAACCGTACAGCGCGAGTTGGTCTTCGCGCACGTGCGTGTGGATCAGCAGCGTCGCTTCGCTGTGCAGCGCGCCGATTTCGGCGTACGTCAGGAGAGAAACCTGCACCTGGTATCCGACGCCGCCCACGTCGAGCAGCACCTGGTTCGGACGCTTGTCAACGAGCTTGCCGCGCAGCAGGCCAATCATGTCGAGCGATTATTCATTAGCGCCGCAAAGGTGTCAAATCAGCGCATTCCGCGCCGGGAAGGGCGGTGCCCTATCAATGTGCAACACGCCCGCGTACGAAATTTCGGAGGCGGGAACATTTCCGCGCGTTCTCGGAGAGAGATATTGTCCGTTTGCGAAACGGACAGTGTCCGTTCGCGGTGCACTCGCATTTTTTCTTCGCGCAAGAAACTTTTTTCGCGAATCCATCGCGCGCCTGCTTTCGCTGCGCGCCTCACCGCGTCTAAGCAATCGCAAGGGGCGAACCCATCTAGGAGGAAATGAAAATGTCTCGACGCGGAATCAACTTGATGCTCACAGCGTTCGCAGCGCTCGTGATGGCGTTGCCCGTGGCCGCCAGGCACGATGCGAACGACTCGAAATCCACCGTCAAAGCATCCATGGATATTTTGGAGCCCACAACGCTGGGAGGCACCCAGCTCAAGCCCGGCAGCTATTCGGTGGCCGTGAACGATTCGAAAGTTACCGTGTTTCGCGATGGCAAAGTGGTGGCCGAAGCCCCCGTGCAATGGAAAGATGGATCGAACAAGTCTCGGTATTCGGCCATCGTGACCGAAGGCGACCAGGTGAAGGAAATCCATTTCAACGGGAAATCGAAGTACGTCGAGATTTCCGGCGGCGCGATCGCGGGCAAGTAACAACGCTCCGGATCGGCGGCAAAACCGCGGGCAGCGCTCTCAGCAAGCGCTGCCCTTTTCTTTTCTGCGAAAGGATTTCAGAATTTGGGGAGAGGGGGAATCTAGCGAACACCTTCAACCAGTTCCACGTGATCGATTATGCCGATCACCGCGGAATCGATCGGCGAATTTGGCCGGTCCACACACGTCATCGCCGAGAACCCTTCGGTGGTGAGCAGTACGCGCTCGCCGACGCCTGCGCCCACACCATCGAGCGCGAGTACGGCTTCGCCGCGATCCGAGCCGTCCAGGTTCAATGGCTGGACGACCAGGATCTTCCGCCCTTCATGCGACGGCGCCTTCCGCGTCGCCACCACATCGCCGATGATTCGTGCGATCAGCATCTATTTTTTCGAGCCGGCTGCAGGAATATTCAAGGTGTCCACAATGCCCACAATCGTGGCCTCGGTGGGAACTTCGATCGGCAGAAACGGAAAGCTCGCTTCTTTTCCGCGGCACCAGTAGACCGTTTCGCCCGCTCCGGCGCCGACGGAATCGAGCGCCACGATTGCCTTTCCTTTGTCGCGGCCATGGCGGTCAACCGGCTGCACGATCAGCAACCGCTGCCCTTCGAGCGACGTATTTTTCATCGTCGCGACAACCTTGCCGATCACGCGCCCCAGTATCATCCGCTTTTATTTCTTGCGTGCCGCAGCGAGCTCGGCTTCGTGCAAGGCGTCGAGCTGCACCGAATCCACGATGCCGATGATTGCGGCGTCCACCGGCCGGTCCTTGCATTCGGCCGCGTTGCGCGCGGAGCTGCCGGAAACGACCAGCACAGTTTCGCGGAAACCAGCGTCGACCGTGTCCACGGCGATGATGTATCCGGATTCGTCCGCGCCATCGGGGCTGATGGGCTTCACAACGAGGAGCGTCTTGCCTTCCAGGCGCGGGTCCTTGCGCGTGGAGACAACCGTGCCGACGATGCGCGCGAGAATCATGGAAGAGAGTTGGGAACCGAGAATAGAGAGTTAAGAGTCAAAACGAAAACCCACAATCGAACCGCGGCTTACGCCACGGACACTTCCGCATGGCGAGCCGCTGATGAACGACCGCGGCGGTTACTTCGCCGCGGCCATCGCCGACTTGCCGATCGGCAGCGCATCCTCGAGCGACTGGTGCGGCCGCGGAATCACGTGAACGGCAACCAACTCGCCCACCCGGCGCGCCGCCGCTGCCCCCGCATCCGTTGCCGCTTTCACAGCGGCAACATCTCCGCGAACCATCGCTGTGACGTAGCCCGAGCCGATCTTCTCCCAGCCCACCAGCGTGACCTTGGCCGCTTTCACCATCGCGTCAGAAGCCTCGATCATCGCAATCAGGCCGCGTGTCTCGATCATTCCCAGTGCTTCGCCCATTCTTCAACCTCCGCCAAAAGGCTCCAGCTCTTGCCCACAATGTCGCCGCGTTCGCGTTGCGTCTGCTCCCGAAGATTCGGATGCCATCAGCGCCGCATGCGATCCTTCTGCACCGCTTCGTCCACCAGCGCCTCTAGTTCCCGCCGCGTCAGCATTACGCGTTCCGTCTCTTCGGCGTCCGAGGTTACCGGACGTCCCGGATTCAGCGCGGCCGCCGTCTGACCGCCGTAGCGCGCCCGCGCCGCGAGCAATTTTTCCACATCCCCGCTGGAAAGCAAGACTTGTTTGCCGAGCAAATGCGTGACCAGAGCCACGCGGGCAAAGTGCTCGGCGGTCTCCATGCGGAAAAAACCGCTCAGCAAGTCCTGACCGTAGGTCACCACGCCGTGATTGGCCATCAAAATCGCGTCGTAGCTTTGCACGAGCGGCTCGATTGCATCCGTCAACTCCGGCGTTCCCGGCGTCCCATACTGCGCCACGGGAATGGAGCCCAGCGAGAGCACAAGCTCGGCGAGAATTGCCTTGTTCAGCGGAATTCCCGCCGCGGCATAACCAGTGGCCACGGGCGGATGCGCGTGGCAGACGGCATTGATGTCAGGACGGCGGCGATAAATCAGAAGGTGCATGGCCAGCTCGGAAGAAGGGTTCCGGCGCCCGCTGAGCTTGCGGCCTTCGAGGTCCGCAATCACCAGATCGTCAGCGCACATCATCCCCTTGCTGACTCCGGTTGGCGAAGTGAGAATCCGGCGCGGATCCAAGCGAAGAGAAATATTCCCGTCGGTGGACGCGACATAGCCTCGCTCGTGGATCCAGCGCCCGACGGCGCAGATATCGCGGCGGTGCTCCTCCTCCGTTTTCAACGCGCCGGGCGAGATCGAATCAGGGTGCAGATTGTCCTCCACAACTGTATCCACAACTGCGTCCGGAACTGTGTCCAGATCCGGCCATTATGCGTAGATTCCGCGAAGCTTCAGCGCACGCGCGACGCGGTCAATCGCCACGATGTAGGCCGCGATACGGTTGTTCACACCGTGGTTTTCCGCGTACCGCACCACTTGATCGAAGCTCTGGTCCATCACGTCCTGGAGGCGCTCATTCACTTCGCTCTCGCGCCAGAAAAATCCCTGGCGGTCCTGCACCCATTCGAAGTAGCTCACCGTAACGCCGCCAGCATTCCCCAGAATATCCGGGATGATGAAGATTCCCTTCTTCTCGATGATCGCGTCGGCGTGCGACGTGGTCGGCCCGTTCGCGCCTTCGCAAAGAATGCGGCAATCCACGCGGTGCGCGTTCTCCGACGTAATCTGATTCTCCGTCGCCGCCGGCACCAGGATTTCGCAGGGATGAAAGAGAACCTCCTGCGCGGTCATCTTGGCGCCGCCGCCCGGAAATTCCGGCAGAGGCTTCCGCTGGTTGTAAACCCAGTCGTAGACCTTCGGGATGTCAAAGCCGCTTTCGTTGTAAAGCCCGCCGTTGATGTCGGCGACGCCGATGATCTTGTAGCCCGCCGCGTGCATCAGCAGCGCGCCCTGCGAGCCCACATTGCCGAATCCCTGGATGATCACGCGGCAGCCGTCGCGTTTCATTTTCAGTTTCGCGAGCGCCCGGTCGCAGCACATCATCAACCCGCGGCCCGTGGCTTCCTTGCGGCCCTGCGAACCGCCCAGATCGAGGGGCTTGCCGGTGACGACGGCAGTGGTCGCCTGGCGCACGTGCATGGCATAGGTGTCCATCACCCAGGCCATGGTCTGTTCGTTCGTGCCGATGTCCGGAGCGGGGACGTCGCGCTCGGGGCCGAACCATTCGCTCAATTCGGCGGTGTAGCGCCGCGTAATGCGCTCGAGCTCACTTTTGGACAGCTTCGACGGATCGCAAATCACGCCGCCCTTCGCGCCGCCGAAGGGAATGTTGACAACGGCGCATTTCCACGTCATCCAGGCCGCGAGCGCCCGCACTTCGTCGATCGTAACGTTCGGAGCGAACCGAATACCGCCCTTGCCCGGCCCGCGAATCGAAGAGTGCAGAACACGATAGCCGATGAACACTTCCAGTTGGCCGGAATCGCGCGGGATCGGAATGTAAACCGTGATTTCCTTGCTTGGATACTTCAGATAACGGTAAAGACCGTCTTCCAATCCCAGCTTCTGCGCGGCAATCTCGAAGCGCGCTTCGGCGGACTGATAGACGTTCAACTCGTCCTGTACAGGCGCGGACATCAAACCCCTCCCGTAAGACTCCACGAATGCGAATGCAACTTTGGCAGGTTCATGCTTGCGGCTGCCCTGGATTTACGCGGCATCCAATCGCCTTCCGAACAGCGCGGGTCAGTATACGAACACGGGCAAATGGGTGCAAGGAAAGCGTTTCAGTTATAGGCCGTCTTGCTGAAAGCCTGATGATACGCCTAGCGAAACCTACGCGTGGCTGCGGCGTGTGACGAATCTGTCGAGCAGCAAGCGCGCCAACCGCCGCTGGTCATGCCGGATGACGCCGTCTTGTTGAAGGAGATCGCCGGTAACACAACTCAGGCCCATTCGTTCAAGATCCGCGAGGGAAGGATCCACGGGCTCCGCTCCCTGCGCTCCATAACGGCGCAGCAGGCGAGGAGCCACGGGCTTGCGATTGACCACGACGAAATCGAAGAGGCCTTTGCGCGTGTGCTCGTAGATTGCCCGCACGTGATCGGCAACCGAGTAGTGCTGCGTTTCTCCGGGCTGAGTCATCAGGTTCGCAATGTAGACGCACGTGGCGCGCGAGTGCGCAATTTCTTCGACCACTTGCTGGATCAGCAGGTTGGGAATGATGCTTGTATACAGCGAGCCCGGCCCCACGAGAATCAGATCGGCTCCGCGAATCGCCGCGAGCACTTCCGGCACGGGCTGCACGCGCCGGGGCACCAGGCGGACGCGGCGGATGGCCTTGCGCGAGCGCGAAATACTTGTTTCGCCCGCCACCCGCGTCCCGTCCTCGAGTTCGGCTTCGAGCGTGACGTTCTGGTCCGTCGAAGGGAAAATGCGGCCGCGGATCGCCAGCACTCGCGCGGATACCTGCACCGCCTTTGGAAAATCACCGGTGACGTTTGTCAACGCGGTGAGAAAAAGATTGCCGAAACTGTGGCCCGCGAGCCCGCGCCCCGCCGGAAAGCGGTACTGAAAAAGCCGGCCGAGCAGGTGCTCGTCCTTCGACAACGCGACCATGCAGTTGCGGATGTCGCCCGGAGGAAGGACGCGATATTCGCGGCGCAAGCGCCCCGAGCTGCCGCCGTCATCCGTCACGGTAACCACCGCCGCGAGATCGCCAATCGGCCGCTGCGCCTTCTCCTTCTTCCGCTCGGCCACGTATTCCTTCAGGCCGCGCAGCACGGTGGAAAGCCCGGTGCCGCCACCAAGGGCAACGATGCGAACCGGGCGCTGTCGCGGATACAAATTCTTTTTCACGGGAGAAGAGGCAAGTTAACCGGCTGAACCATCTCGCTCGGGATAGAGCAACTCGGTGAAGCGCGGGTCTTCCTGCAAGAATGCGAAGTCTTCGTCGTTTCGCGCGTGGTAGCGGTTTTCGGGACGCAACTGAATCGCAATTTTCAGATTCTGCATGGCCGATTCGGCTTCGCCGGTGAGGCAATCGAGGGCAGCCATGGCGTACACGATGTGGTCCGCTTTCGGCGCCGCTTTGCGCGCGCGATCCAGATGCTCGCGCGCTTCATCCCAGCGCCCGAGATTCATCAATGCCACGCCCTGCGTGTAGTGATCCTCGGCCGACTTCAAGGAAGGAACGGGAAGACGCGAAATTCGCTGCTCGCAGATTCGCATATGAACCTGCGCGCGGTCGCTGAGTTCCTTGCTGGGGCCTGCGAGCACGCGCTCGAGCGACTGCTTCGCGCGGGGATATTTCTGCTCCTGGAAGTATTTCAACGCCTCTTCGTATGCCTTCAGTTGCAGATGCTTGGCGGGAGCGTCAGGATCAGGAGGCGCCTGCATCTTGACATTCCTCTTTAAGTCTTTCTTTTTCATAAACTTCTGTCTGCTTTTAGCTGTTTGGGTGGTTCGGATTGCGCGACGCTTCACTAGTTCGCTCCGCTGGACTTAAAGATGAACATAGCAAAGTCGCAAAGCCGCGTCAATGCGGCCATTTTTGGCATAGAAGAGACTTCCGGTGGCTTGCAGGCCGGTCCGAGTGCGTGATTCGTAGGCTTGCGCCTGGAGGCTACTAATTGCAGCGGCCTCCGGACGATCCGAGTCTTATTCGGGCTTTGCGAGACCCTTCGAGAAGGCTTCGTCGAGCAGCGATTTCATCTCGCGCGACGCCTTTCGCGAGAGCTCACCCTGCTGGCGGCCGATTTCGCCTTGTTGCCTCCCCAATTCGCCTTGCTTGCGGCCGAGCTCGCCCTGTTCGCGTCCGACTTTCGACTGTTCGCGGCCCGCCTCGGATTGGAGTTCGCCGATTCTGCTTTGCAACTCTCCGATTTCCGATTGCAGCTCGCCGAGATCTTCCTGAGTGCCGCCGGCGCCGAGCTCCTTCAGCCGCTGACGGACTTTTTCCAGCTCCGCGGTCATGTCGGGAACTTTTATTTTCACTTCCGACATCTTTTCGCCGAGCGCTTCTTGCTGCTCTCCCAGAGCTTCCTGCTGTTTTCCCAGCTCCTCTTGTTTTTCGCCGAGGGCCCGCGCGGGTTCGAAGAGATCCCAGGCGCGCTTCACCGTGGCTTGATCCTTAATCACGTAATACTTGCCATCGCGCTCGAAATAGATGAAGTCGCCGGAGATTTTGTTGCGCAGCCAATGGATTTCATCGCCCTCGTCCGAGGAACCGATGCTGAAGTTGTGCCGGCCCGCGTAGATGAAATTCTTGCCGAAGGAGATTGCGTAGCTTTGCCCGCCGTTCTCGCCGTACACGTAATTGTTCGAGGACTCCTGATCTTGCGGGAATGAAACAACCCTGGGGAGGGTTGCAATGTCAGGCATGGGCACAACCCGAGGCAGCGCTGCAACGTCAGGCAGAGGTGCGACCACAGGCAGAGGTGCAACCGTGGGAAGCGGCGCAACTGCGGGAAGCGGCGCAACTTGCGGCTGCGGCGGCTGCTGCGAGTGCGACTCCTGGTAAGACAACATCGGGTGCACGGCGGCGGCGAGCAAGACCACCGGCGGCGCGATCAGTGCGAAGCCCAGCGCGAGAGATTTTCTGAGCCCGCTGGAGGCCGCGCCCTTCCACGCAAGGATTCTATCAACCCGGCGCTCCGCAGTTCCTGGTGTAGCCATGGACACTCCTTGCCAGCGCATCCTGCCGCTGGACGATTCGAGTTGTGAAAAAAAATTGAGCAGAGTTTCGGCGTAGCGCGTGCGATCGGCGCCGTGAGACAGCGCCGCTTCGTCGCTGGCTTCTTCGGCGAGTTCCGCGAGGCGGCGATCGAGCCACCAACTGAGCGGGCTGAACCAGAAGAAAGCGCGATGGAGAAGCGAGAGGCGCTGCGTCAGCGCGTCGCGCCGCACCACGTGCGATACCTCGTGCGCCATCACGGCGTCGAGCTCGCTATCGTCCCAATCCCGCCAGGTGGCGGGAAGCAGGATCGCGGGATGGCGCACTCCGAGCGTGATGGGAACGAGAACGATCTCCGATTCCGCCAGGCGAGGCAATCTCTTCAGCCGCGCGGCGTACGCGTGAAACGCGAGCCGGCCCAGCGCGCGCGTATCGCCAACCGTCGTTGCGCTGCGTTCCATGCGCCGGCTGAGCAGCAACCCCAACAAAAAGCGCGCCAGGAGAATAGTGGCGACGGCTATGTACAACGCCCCGGCGGCAATCTTCCATTGCATCCAAATCCCCTGCGCAGGCGCCGCTTCGCTTGCGCGCGAGAGCGAGCGATGTGCAGGGGCATCAACTATCCTGGGCGCAAGCGAAAGCTTCGTGCCGTTGTTACCCGTGTCGGTGGCCGGTGAAGTTGTTACGACGGCAGGCACCCTCGCAGTTTCACCAGAGCTTGAAACCTTCCAGGGTGCAGGCACTGAAAACGGGAGCGCGGGCACGATCCATCCCAGCACGGGCATGGCCAGCCCGCTATAGAGCACGATCTTCCACACCCCCAGGCGCGGCGACACGCCCTTCACGCGAAGCGCCACGAGCGCGACTCCGGCAATGCACCCGAGCGCAATGGATCGCGCGGCAGGCTCGGCGAGCGCAGCCGGCAAGCTTGAGAGCGCATGCGCAAATGGACTGGGAATCATGGCTTCTCTTCCTTTCGTTCGGCAATCTTGCGGGCCAGCCGCTCGAGCTGTTTGCGATCCAGCACAGCGTTGTCCACCATACCGATTACGAGCTGTTCCGCGGAGCCGCCGCAGAAGCGGTCAATGATATTTTTCACCGCACGGACCGCGACATTCTGGCGGCCTTCGGCCGCGCGGTACACATAGGTGCGGCCATTGATCTCATGCGTGACATACGCCTTTTGTTCGAGCCGACGAAGAACGGTTCGAATCGTGGATTCCTTCATCGGGCGCGTGGACGCCAGCGCCTCGCGGCACGCTTCGGCCGTCACCGGGCCGTGCGACCATACGTAGTCCATGACGGCTTGTTCGACGTCGCCCAGGTTCTTTGGACGGATTTTTATTGTGTTAGTCATTGTAGCGTTACAATGTGTAACACTTGAAGGAAACCGTGTCAAGCGAAAAAAGGGGAGGCCGCCCGAGCCGCCGCGTTGTCAATTGCGAACCTCCGGCGCGCCAGCGCGTTGGTCTGTGGCGCGACCCCATGGTATATAAGTACTGGGCTGCCCGAATTTCGAGGGAATTGTGCCGTTCATTAATTTTCCCGCTAGGGAAATCAACTGCAAGCTTGTGTACTACGGTCCCGGCCTTGGCGGGAAAACCGCCAATTTGCAGTGGATCTACGACCACACGGGATCGAATCAAAAGGGAAAGATGGTTTCGCTCGCCACGGAAACCGACCGCACCCTTTTCTTCGATTTTCTTCCGCTCGACCTGGGAACCGTGCGCGGATTCCGCACGCGCTTTCATCTTTACACCGTACCCGGCCAGGTGTTTTACGAAGCCAGCCGCCGGCTGATCCTGAAGGGCGCCGATGGAGTTGTGTTTGTGGCGGATTCGCAGGAAGAGCGGCTCGACGCGAATCTGGAAACGCTCGACAACCTGCGCGAGCACCTGAAGGATCACAACCTCGACTTCAATACGATTCCCTACGTCTTACAGCTCAACAAGCGCGACCTGCCCAACATCCTGCCCGTCGTGGAATTGCAGAAGCAGCTCGGCGTCAAGAACGAGACCGCGCTTGAAGCCGTCGCCATCACCGGCCAGGGCGTGTTCGATACGCTAAAGGAAGTCGCCAAGCTCGTCCTCGCCGAACTCAAGAAGAACGCCTGACGTCTCGCGTCATACAACCGGAACGTGACTTCGATTAGAACTATTACCGCTGCCGAGCTTGCCATCCGGTTCTGTCGCGCAAATCGCCACCCTTCGACTGTCTCGACAGCCTTCTGCGTGAGCCCGCAGGGCAAGCCTTTGACTACCGCAATGGCCGCTGGCAGACTGTCCGTATCAATCTCAACGTCGAGAACTGCCGTTCCCTCTAATTTACCTTTGACAGCTTCGTCAGAAAGTGAGGAGGCGGACAGTACAGGCACTCTGGCAGCTTGTAGCCTTTTCATGTCTTGTTATTGGCCAGGATGGGCATTTTTGTTGTGCGAACTGCCGGTTCGCACCCAGGCCGGGGCACCGTGGAGCTTGTCAGGTGCCGGTGGCGGTCGGGCTCAGACGGGAGCCCCAGCATTTCCGGAGGGAGAGAGAGCGTGATTCTCTTCCCAAAGATGCCTCTCTGATCTTCGAGAGCTTCAATCCACAGCATTATGGCATTGCCCGGGAGGGTCCTGAAATGACCTTCAATGGTGACATTCGCGGCGAACTCGGGAGCATAACAACCGGCCTTTCCTTCGTCATCACGTTTGTGCTGGAAGACGGCTGTGCCTGGGATTTTTGCCGGTATTCTGCCCGATCTATCACGATAAAGGCGTATGCGTTTTTCTTCAGCGCGGCTTCGAATGCGTCCGCGAGCTTTGTACCAAGAGTCGATTGCGATCCTTCACTATCCGAGAAATCAACGACAATCGCCTTGGCACTGCCGTTCAGGTACCTTGTGTTGCGACTGATGGCCGCAGCCGCCTCTGAGGCCAGCGCGGCTATCTCACTCGATTGCGCGAAGCTGTGGAAAGCGATCCGAAAAGGATCAACGTGAAAAAAACGAGCATGGAAGAGCGAGGCGGGTAAGCCATGCTCAGGTCTTGGTCTAGGCGTGGGCGGCGCCGCTGCGGAAGCTGGCGACGGCTTCGGCTTCGTTCGTGTAGGTGGGAATGGACTTGATGAGGCGCGTGAGCTCGAGGACTTCCTTGACGTGGCCCACGGGGTTGAGAATTCTCAGACCGCCGCCCTGGCGTTCGAGCGTGACGAACGACCGCACGATCGTGCTGATGCCCGAGCTATCCATCTGGGTTACGCCCTCAAGGTTGATGATTGCGTCGGATGGTCCGGCCTCAGCGAGTTTGCGCAACTCGGCGGTGAGCGCGTCGTTGCTGGGGCCAATCGTGATGCGGCCCTGCAGATCGAAAATGATGACCGTTCCGGATTTCCGCGTCGAGATTTGCAGGCCCATGTTGCCTCCTTCGCGGTCCGCAGCGGGACCTTCCCACACCGGGAACGTGCCGTAGCACTAAGTTCGCGCATTATACCCCCGCAAGCCGCCCAACAAAGAGGAATCCACCGAGCTGCTCGCGGAGCGGGGGCCGAAGATGGAGCGAACGGCCCGGGCGCGGACTCCCGCAAAAAAACGGGGAGGTGAAAGCCAAGCGGCATCCACCTCCCGGGGTGGGTGGAGCTGTTGCTGGAACTTTTCTGGTTTCACCGCGTTTGCCGCTTCCCAGCAACCCGGCTGAGAGCCGGAGTCTACGAATGAACTCCAAGTACCACAGGCGCGGAAAGAGTGTCAACTTCAATCGCGGGATATAAGCCGGGCATGTTGGTCGAGTGTTTCGCGCACCTTGCGCGCCAGATCCTGCGGCGCGTAAGGCTTTTGAAGCACGGGGAGGCCCTGCTGCTGCACCTTTTCCAGCAAGGCGATGTCAGGACTGTAGCCGGTGACGAAGAGGACCGGCACTTCCGGTTTCAAGGCGCAAATGCGCGCATAGGCCGCGGGCCCGCTCAGCTTCGGAAGCACTACGTCGAGCAAGACGAGATCAATCTGACCGCGCCGCGATTGAAACTCGCGCACAGCCTGCTCACCATCGGTGGCGAGCACAACGGTGTAACCTTGGCTCTCGAGCGTTTCGCGAGTGATCTCGCGCAGCCCTTCGTGGTCCTCAACCATGAGTACGGTTTCCGTACCTCCACGGACGGGCACGGAGTTTTCGGGCTGGCCAGGCGCAACATCTGGGAGTACGAAGACACGCAAAAGCGGCTGCCCAATCCGACTTCGCTGTAAACCTGAACGAACCCGCCATGCTGCCGGGTGATGCCGTACACGGTGGCCAGACCCAAGACCCGTTCCTTTTCCCACTTCTTTCGTGGTGAAAAACGGCTCGAAAATGCGGTCGAGCGTCGCCGCATCCATGCCCGCTCCAGTGTCGGAGACGGAGAGCATCACATAGCGGCCGGGGCGCGCGAACGGCTGCGCCGCACAGTATTTTTCGTCGAACGACGTGTTCGAGGTTTCGATGAACAAGCCGGCCGCCTTCCGGCATGGCGTCGCGCGCGTTGATGCAGAGATTCATCAGCACTTGCTCCACCTGCGTGGGGTCGGCGCGGACAACGGCCAGCTCCGGGGCAAGCTTTGACTCGATTTCTATATTGCCGCCAATCACCTCTCCAGCAGGCTGAGCGTTTCCTTAATCAGATGATTCAGGTTTATTCGTCGAGAATCTGGCGGCGGGCAAAACGAGCACTCGGGCTCAGACTGATCTCGACGGGGAATTCGGTTCCATCCTTGCGCCGGCCATAGAGTTCCAGGCCCGCACCCATTGAGCGAGGCCGGGGCGCCGCGAAGAATCCGCTTCGATGTCCCGGATGCTTCCCGCGGAACCTTTCCGGAACGAGAATTTCGACCGGTTGTCCGAGCAATTCGGAGCGCGGGTAGCCGAACAATTTTTCCGTTTGCGCGTTTGCCAGCACCATGCAGCCGTCCTTGTTCACGATCACCATTGCGTCGGGCGCGGACTCAAGGAGATTGCGGAACTTCTCCTCCTCCTGCTTCCGTTGAGTGACGTCGCGATTGCTTTCAAGAATCGAGACTGGTTTGCCGCCTGCGTCGCGGCGGAGCGCCCAGCGGCTGGAGACAACAATGGAGGCGCCATCGCGCCGAGTGTGCACGAGCTCACCTTCCCAGTAGCCCTTCTCGATGACCTCCCCTGGATCTCAGCGAGTGGCTTCGGAAACGGGTGCGGAGGAGCTCATGGGTGATCTTCCCCCACGCTTCTTCCTTCTGCCAGCCGTACAACCGCTCCGCGCCGCGATTCCAATAGAGGATTTTCTTTTCAAGGCTCCGAACGAAAATTGCGTCGTGAGTCAGATCGAGGAGCTCGGCCTGGTCCCGGTAGTTGGCTTCGCTGATGCGAAGGTTGAGCTCGAGTTCGCGGCGTTCGCGAACTTCGTTCTCCAGCGACGCCCGGGTGTGAGTCCATTGACTGGCGTTCGGAAGATTGAGCGCTTGCGGAACGAGGCGCATCAACAGAATTGCGGTGGGGATCGAGACTGCCGCTGTGATTGCTTTCAAGATGCCCGCAAGCCAGTAGTTCGCGTGCCAGAGATTCCAGGCTTCCATGACGTGCGTCGAACCGCAGGCCACGATGAAGACGCCGAACAGGACGAACATCCAGCTGAACGGCAGGTCGCGACGCTTGCGCACGAACCAGACCAGCGTGACCGGAATCGTAAAATAGGCGAGCGCGATCAGCACGTCGGACACGACGTGCAGCCAGACCAGCCCGGTGTTCCAGAGATAGCAGTACCCATGCGGCCGGAAATCGCCGGAGCTGAATAGCTGCCTGAGGAAATCCATCACGCGCCTCCTTGCAACGGAACACATTCCGCGGGTTCCATATCCCGCAGAATAATTGTTCCGGCACACGGACACTCTAGGAACGAATCGGCAGGAAGTGGATTCTGATGCGAGGGCGATGTTAGAAAGTCGAATCAGCTACCCAAGAGCGTGTGCCGCTTCGAAACAGAGCCGAGGCCAGACTATTGGGCGGCGGGAGCCTGTGGCGGATGGCTGGCAAAGTACTGCCCCAGACTCGCGGTAAGCTGCCGGATGCCGTCATGAACGTTGTGGTCGAGCGCCTCAACGATGACGGCCATTGACTTACCTTCTGCGGGCTGGTCGTGCGAATAGCTGCCGGTCCAAACGGTAGCGCCGCTCTTGGTGTCAAATAGGTCGGCCTCGATTTCGAAGCGGGCTACGGTGGGCGACTTGTCCACTTCGCAGAAAGAGATAAGGCGGCTGCGGAGGACGAAATCGCCGCGGGCGCTGCTGCCGATGCGGGTGACGGAACGGTATTGCCCGGTGCCGCGCAGGGAGGAAACCAACGCGTCCTGAATCATGTCCGCCGGCATTTGGGCCCAGCGATAGTATTCGTACACGCCAAGTTCCGTGCTGCCCGTGCCGAACACGATGCGATCGTCGTGGTAGAGGTGCGAGGTAACCACATGGCCGACAACGATCGTGATGGGAAGCGGCGTGGCTTGAGCGGAGGGAGCGGGCGGCGCCACGTCGATCTCGAAGTATTGGTACGGCCGTGTTGCGCCGCACCCGGCCGAAATACCAGCCGCCAACAGGACGAGCGCGACCTGGTAGATGCGATGTTTCTGCACTCTTCCCTCTCCTTTGCCTGATCTTCTAATGCTGCGGCTGGCCCGGTTCATGCTGTTTGGGCGTGGACGAGCGAATCAAAGTGTAAGGCCGCGTCTTGATCGTGTCCGTGAATTCCTTCATGTTCTCCGAGATGTATTTCATGTTCTCGATAATTTCATCGAGGTTCTCGGAATTGGTGTTCAGGGTGCGGTTGAGCTGATCGGTGAGCGAATTAGCCGAAACCAGCACCTGCCGCAGGCTCGCGAGCGACGCTTTGAGGTCGGGCCGGTTCTCGGCGATCATTGAATCAATGTGCGCGATCGCGTCATTTGCCTGCGCGGCCGTCTTCTTGAAATCGTCGATGAGCGGACCGAGTTTCGCACTCGAAGCGTTGATGTTGTTGAGAGTCGAATGAATCGCGGGCCGGTCTTCTTCCAGCATGCCGCGGACGTTGGCGAGGCTGACAGAAATGTTGCGGCGATTCTCGTCATTGATCAGATCGTTGACACGGTCGAGCGTTACGCGCAGTGAAAGAACGCGGTCGTTCAAATTCTTAAGCAGCTCCTGAGCCGAGGGGCCGAGCGCCGCCAGCATGGCGGTAACGTCGGAGATGCTCGTGTACTCCTGGGATTTAAGAGTTGCGTCCTTTTTGGCGCGAGCGGCTTTCTGAGTTCCAGGAGGTCCGGGGATGATACCTAGGAAATTGTCCCCGAGCGGGCTGTTACTCGCGATCGTAGCGATACTATCGGTCATGACCGGCACGTCCGGATGAACGTCAAAATCAACCTTCATGCGCGTGGGGTCCAGGGGGTCGAACTGTACTCTCCGAACGCGGCCTACGGGAGGGCCGCCTTCATAGCGAACTTCCGTGCCGGGTTGCAAGCCGCCCGCATTCTTGAAATAGGTGTGGTAGGGAACGTCTCCCGTTGTGAAGGCTCCGGACATGATGGAGAAAGTGATGATGAGCAGCGCCGCGGCTACGATGACAAAAAAACCCACAACAGCTGATTCACGCTTTGAATCCATTCGTTACCTCGATTTGGCCTTTCGAGCGATTCCAGCGTCCGGCCCACCGGCGGGGCAGTATAACATGAGCTTCGCCGATGGCCAGACTCAGCGCCGCTGTGGCGGGGTCTCGCCCGTGAGCATCTGCAAATAATCCATTTCCTCGGAAATTTCCGGCTCCGGAACGCGGTCCAGAAACTGGCGGACGCGCGGGTGCTTGCTCGCGCGCAGCTCCGTCATCGTTCCATTGGCCACGATCACGCCCTTATCCAGCACGATCGCCCGGTCTGCAATCAGAAATGCGCTGGCGAGTTCGTGGGTGACGACGACAATCGTCATGCGAAACGCCTTTTTCAATTTCAAAATGAGCTCGTCAATTCCGGCGGCAATGATGGGATCGAGACCCGCGGAGGGCTCGTCGAAGAAAAGAATTTCCGGGTCCATGGCCAAGGCGCGTGCGATGGCGGCGCGCTTCTTCATGCCGCCGCTGAGTTGCGCCGGCTTGTAATTCTCGAAGCCGGAGAGGCCCACCTGATCGAGCTTGAGGCGCACGATGATCCCGATCGTCACGTCGTCGAGCTCCGTGTGCTCGCGAAGCGGGAGGGATACGTTTTCGCCCACGGACATGGATCCGAACAGCGCGCCACCCTGGAACGACATTCCCATTTTTTTCAGAAGGTCGTCGCGGTCGGCGCCGGAAAGCGCCGCGAAATTCCTTCCGCGTATCCAGATTTCTCCGCTGCTGGGCCGTTCGAGACCTACCAGAGTGCGCAGCAGCGTGCTCTTGCCGGAGCCCGAACCGCCGAGGATTACCATGGTCTCCGCCGTCGGCACCTCGAAGTTAATGCCGTGCAATATTTCGCGCTCGCCGTAGCGGACACGCAGATCGCGCACCGCAATCGCGGGGCCCGCTGGTTTTTCGTCTTCTTGGTCCGCCGATATGAGTTCCGTTGCCATTTTTCCTATCGTGGAGCCGTAAAATAGAAGATTGCCGTGAACACAAGATCCACGGCGATCACCAGAAAAATCGATTTGACCACGGCCGACGTGGTGGAACGCCCCACTTGCTCGGAACCGAGTCCCGTGGAGAAACCCTCCTGGCAGCCCACCGCGGTGATCACAATGCCGAACATCAGGCTCTTAATCAAGCCGGTGATGATGTCGCGCATGACTATCGCGTCGATTGTGGCGCGAAGATAGCTTTGCAGCGTGAAGCCGGCGCTTGAGATACCGAAAAGCGCGCCGCCTAGAACTCCCATGAAGTCGGACCAGGTGGTGAGACAAGGCAGCATGAGGATCATGGCGAGGAATTTCGGCGCGACAAGGAAATGAACCGGCTCGAGGGCCATGGTCTGCAGCGCGTCGATTTCCTCATTCACTTTCATCGTGCCGATTTCCGCAGCGAAAGCCGAACCCGAGCGGCCGATTACGATGATGGCGGTCATCAGCGGCCCCAGTTCGCGTGTCATCGAAATGGCCACGGCGCTCGCGACCAATTGGAGAGCGCCAAGCCTGCGAAGCTCGTAAGCGCCCTGGAGCGCCAGGATCATGCCGATGAAGAAGGAAATCAGAGAAGCGATGGGAAGCGCCTCGATGCCCACGGCCATCGCCTGGTGAACGGCCCGCGTAAAGCTCACGCTTTTGCCGCGGAACGGCCCGATGAACACGGCTCGCGCTGCGTTCCCGGTTAATTGCGCCAGGTCGCCCAAATAGGCCAAGCCATTGATAGCGGCTTCGCCGATGTTTTCGGTCAGTGGCATCGTTGGATCCGCGCGGCCGGAAGCTCCGGAAGGAACTCACACGGAACTGTGAGCTTCACCGCACAGGCGTAGCAGCGCTGTTGCCGCCCTTGAGGGCTTCCTCTTCGGTGTTGTATACCTCAAAGACTTTAATCAAGCGCGTAAGTTCGAGGACTTCTCGAGCCGTCCGGCTCAGCCCAAAGAGGGCGAAACTGCTCTTCATGTCCCGCGAAATTTTCAGTCCTTCCACAAGTGAAGCGACACCGGCGCTATCAATGTATTTCACGCTCAGTAGATTGACGATCACGCGGGCGATGCGCTGTTCCCTGAGCAGTTGAATCAACACCTTGCGCACTTCCGGAGAATTATAGAGCGTGATGTCGCCGACTACGTCCACAACCCAAACGTTGCCAACTTGCCGTGTGGATATGTCCATGCTAAATGGCCCCCCGCGGGACGACACAGTGTTTTGCCAGAGATTCCAGCTATATGCAATCACTTTTCCAAAGGATGAGGCATGGCGTGCTCAAAAGCGAGTTGCTGATGTGGCGGAGCCCGGGACGGCTCGCAATCCCAGGCTAACTGCGCCGCTCGAGAGGGATATAGCTGCGCAGGTCTTCGCCCGCGTAAACCTGGCGCGGCCGGGAAATCTTCTGTTCTTCATCGAGAAGCATTTCTTGCCACTGGGCAATCCAGCCCGACGTGCGCGGGATGGCAAACAGCACGGGGAACATCGTGACGGGGAAGCCCATGGACTGATAGATGAGACCGGTGTAGAAATCCACGTTGGGATAGAGGCGGCGCTTGACGAAATAATCGTCCTCCAGCGCGATGCGCTCGCATTCCAGCGCGATGTCGATCAGGGGATTCTTCCCCATCACGTCAAAAACTTCGTAAGCGACGTCCTTCACAATCCGGGCGCGCGGGTCGTAGTTCTTGTAGACGCGGTGCCCGAACCCCATCAAAAGCTTTTCGCCCGCCTTGACGCCCTTGATGTACGCGGGGACATTATTGACCGAGCCGATTTCGATCAGCATGCGCAGCACCGCTTCGTTGGCGCCGCCGTGCAGAGGACCGTAGAGCGCCGCGGTAGCAGCGGCCGTCGCCGAGTACGGATCCACATGCGAACTGCCGACGCCGCGCATGGCGCTCGATGAGCAGTTTTGCTCGTGGTCTGCGTGCAGGATAAAAAGGATGTCCAGGGCGTGCTCGAGCGTGGGATTGGGGCGGTATTTCAACTCCGTGGTGCGAAAGAGCATGTTCAGGAAATTCCCGCTGTAGCTGAGGTCGTTGTCGGGATAAGCGTAAGGCATTCCCAGGCTGTGCCGGTAGGAAAAGGCGGCCAGCGTCGGCATCTTGCCGATCAGCCGGTACGTTTGCTTCCGTCGCGAGTCCGGATTGAAAATGTCTTTGGCATCCGGATAGAAAGTGGAAAGCGCCGCAACCGTTGAAATCAGCATCCCCATCGGATGCGCGTCATAATGAAACCCGTCGAGAAACTTCTTGATGCTTTCATGGATGAACGTGTGATGGGTGACGTGATAGGACCAATCGGCGAGCTGCGGCTTCGTGGGGAGCTCGCCGTGCAAAATCAAGTACGCCGTTTCGAGATAGGAGCTCTTCTCCGCCAGTTCTTCGATGGAGTATCCGCGGTAGCGCAGAATCCCTTTATCACCATCAATGAAAGTGATGCGGCTCGTGCACGAAGCGGTGTTCGAATACGCCGGATCGTAGCTCATCATCCCGAAGTCCGATTCTTGAATCTTGATCTGGCGCAGATCCATGGCACGGATCGTGTCGTTCTTCACGGGAATTTCGTATTGCCGCCCGTTGCGGTTGTCAATGATGGTAAGCGTATCCCGGCTGCCGGCTGCGGAGGTTCCGCTGCCTGCGGCGGATGCTGGTTTAGTCGGATTCATCGCGTGAGCCTTTCAAGCCGGAGCGGATTTCTCGGAGGCACTCAGCGAGCAACTCCCTAAATGTACACCAAATCTCGCCGCGCGGGGCATCAGTTTCCATCAAAAGTTGAGGAAGTGAAGAAGGCGTATCCATACGCATCCGTATGGGTCCCGGACTAGGAGTAATCTAGGAGGATTCTGACGGAACTGGCGCGCTCTCCGGGACTGGCATACCGGAATCGCCTGGTTTTGACTTGTGCAGCCAATTCCGAGCGGTTACGGCCGTAATGTTTGCGCAATAGAGAGCTTCATCCGCAAGATGCAACATTTCTAGGCTTCGCGTTCAGGTTGCGAGTGTACCGATACATCTAAGGTTTGCGCGACAGGAACAAACTCTCCGAGCCGTGCTCGTTGTAAGCGCTCAAGTTGGCCAATCGATCTGTATAGCTTATTTTCGATCGCGGTTTCGTAACGCTGAAAACCAGAAACCAAGTTAATGGCGCTCAGCGCCCCTACGGCTGCCGGCAGCCCAGGCTCGACCTCGACAGGTGCCGAAAGATCGAGATTAAGGCCTGGCGCCATTACCGCGGGATGGATCTCTCCCGTGATGTACTCCGCTTCAAGCCTTTCCGCTCTTTGTAACCTGATCATGTGAAAGGCAATGCGTCGCACGAAGAACTGCTCCAAATCTCCCACCGGGTGCTTCGCCTCTGTGAGCCGTTGTGTTAGGGAGTCGTACGCATCTGCGTCATCGAGCTCCGTTATTCCCCTCAGTAGGCCATGCTTGGTCGCGTTGAGCCGGGTCGAAGTCGTGTCATGAGGGCCAGTTGATTTTTGTGCGTTCTTGCGATTCGATTCTGCATTGCCCATGAGTACCCTCCTAATCCTTAGCTAGTCGATTGGTTAGGCCCACCCGCCTTTGCTGAATAACTAGTTCACACTGACGGCTGTAAGCCCAATCGTCCTCTTCGCCACTTTTTTAATCACTTTGCGCGAAACCGGAACGACCTGATCCTTCTCGTGATCTGGAAGGGGAATCTGGTTCCGAATGGTTCCGTTTCTTTCAGCGTTCTCGTCAATTTCGAGGACGACTTCCTTTTCGTTCGTTTGCGTAACGCTGATTTTGGATACGTTTGACTGTCGCATCAGCTTGAGCACTTCCAGCTCGGCCGTATCACGAACCATCATGGCAGCCTTGACATCACTCATTGCGTCGTAAATTGTCGCAGTGATCTGCAATCGCACAGGTTTTTTCAGCGCAAGCAACATTTTGTTTATAATCGGATTTACGAGGATTAATACATAACTTTGAGGCTCATCGTATCTGCAACATCCCATGTCAATTGAGCTGCCGATGGCGTAGTCGGCATCCATTTCGAATTGGTCGCTCAGATCGGTAAATATGAGAACGGCTAGCCCGTGCTTCATCATTTCGAGAGCTGCTGAAAAGTGGTCTGCTCCCTTTTGGAGCATGAATTTCTGAAGCCACGCCAGTTTCTCGATGGGGACGCCGAATTGCTTACGGATCTCCGCACAAACCAGAATTACAAAAAATTGCTTCGGATCGAATTTTCGCCACCCGGAACTCCGCGCGCGCTGCCTTGGTAGAGCGCCCTTAGAGTCCCAGCCGTTAAGCTGCCGGTAGCTTATCCCCCCGGCCTTCCTTATGTCAGACGCCGTGAACCGCTGGTTCTGGGATTCCCTTGTCATAAGCACGACTCTACCAGAATACATTTGAACTGTACAGTATAATTTTCTAATTAGCTAAATCATTGACCTAGAAGGATATAATAGGATTGAAGCACAGACAGTGCCGAATCTTCTACTCCAGAGACGGTGTTGGGGCTACGCAATTTGGGTTCGTTGGGAAATGTTAGCGCTGTTAGAACGCCTACGGCCGTCTTTTCCGGGCTGAAACTGAAGTGCAATCACGGTGGCACAACTAGAGTTTACCTGACTTGTTCGCTTTGCATTCGCTATTCTAGCAGTGGGTGCCACGTGGTTGGCATGCAACCTGACAACAGCAGTTAGTCGACCTCAAATCTGTCGCTTATACAACAGAGACATAAGTGACAGGATCCAGGAGATACCCAATCGGGTGGTCCTGAGTCACATTTCCCCTGTGAGCAGCCACTCCAGCGACTTCCCGAACTGACGAGATATGCTCAACAGGATTTCGGCCCCGATCTGAACCCTCCCATTCTCCATCATTGAAAGATAGTTTTGGCTCACGCCGACACGCTTCGCAAAATCGTCCTGAGTCATATCAAATCCGCGCAGCTCTCGGATCCGCCGTCCAACAGTTCTCCAGTCAATGATGGCCCTAGCTCGCAGTTTTTCTCTTGACATGTGAATCCATATATAGATAAAATATCTATATATTGTGATAGCAGCAATTCCCCAGCTTTGTAGGATGTCTTTTTACATTCCAACGCGACTAAGCGCAACTGAAAGAAAGTACAGGAGGCAGTCGTGAACCACAAGAGTGATAGGAAGAGACCAACCCTTTACCTAGTGAACTTGAAACTTGCTAGATCTATCTGGGGTGAGTTGTCAACGGGTGCCATTCAGCGTTTGAAGGGACTGACAAAAGCGTACGGCTTGTCCGTAGCCGCAGGTGATCTGAGGATACTGGACGATGTTTGGTATGTCACGCACGCTGGCCTGCTGGGCTTGTGTTTTCGTCGCAGATGCGCCGGCATAAGAAGTACCGCAGTTGAGCGCCTTTCCGATCCAACGGGCAACCGCTGGGTTTTCAAGGCCACAGTCTACACCTCGGCTCGGGAAGGCTTCGTCGGCTACGGTGACGCTGATCCTTCCAACGTATCCCCTCTAGTCCGCGGCTCGGAGTTGCGTATCGCCGAGACGCGTGCCGTCAATCGGGCTCTGCGCAAAGCATACGGCATCGGTCTCTGCTCGGTTGAAGAACTTCGGTACTTGACTTCCAGTTCCGAGCCAGTCAAATCGGCAGTCACCTCAGCGCACCCGAACGGGAATGGTTCCCACAATGGGCAGTTCCGCTTGCGTGACCAACTGTGCTTGCTGATCCGTCAGCACAATCTCGATCCAACGCTCGTGAAGGCTTACGCCGCGGATTTCTGCGGCACGGAGACCCTTAAAGAAGCCAGCCGCGCTCTAGTCGAATCCTTCATCGCTCAGCTTGCGGCATCGGCCAAGAGAGATCGAGACGGGCTCGTGTGCAAATTGAACTCGTACGCCCAACCTGTGGAGGCAAATCCATGAAACGACACATCCCCGGCCTGCATTCTCGCCAACAGGATCGTGAAACTCCTCTCGAAGGTCTGTTTCTGGTTCGAGTCGATTCGGCTTCCTACCGCTGGCATCCACAAAAACCATTTCTCTCGGTCCGGTTGATCGTCCTTGAGCCCGAACCGTTTCGAGGACGATCACTCTCGGGCCGGCTGTATTGCACCGAACGAGCGCTCTGGAAGCTGAATTGGTTCCTGCGCGATTTCGGCTATGACTCCGACCTGCTCAGCCAAGATCAAGTGGATGAAAAAGCTCTGCTCAAGCTTTGCGGAGTCGTGCGGACATCCCACGTCACGCTGAACGGTCGGTCTTTCCAAAACCTCGAAGCCTTTGCGCCCGCGACGGAGTGGGAAGAGCTTTCCTGCGAGACCGTGGGCGGGAAACAAGAGCAAGGGAGCGGCCATGATCTTTAGCCATACGCAGATCAGCCAGTATCTTCGCTGCCCCAGAAGTTACCGCTATCGCTATCTCGACGGATGGCGAGAAAAGGAAACGCGCGCGGTGATGGCCTTTGGCCGCTGCTTTGAAAGGGCTCTTGCGGCTTACTTTTCCCAAGAGGACTGCGCGGCTACGTTGTTCAAGGAATGGGGCGCTTTCCGGGACGCTCCATTCGAGTACAAGAAGGGAGAGTCCTGGGACCGCCTCGTTCATCAGGGAGTTCATCTGCTCGAGCGATTCGCGCAGGACGATCGCGTCCAGATTCCCCGCCCGGAGCAGGATCTGCAGGTGAAAATGAGCCGAGGTCTTCCCGGTGGCCACGAGTTCGTCGCTTATATCGACGCTCTCGGGGAACTCGACGGCACCCGGTGTCTGATCGACTGGAAAACAACGACGAGCCGCTACTCGGAAGAGCCGGAGGGGCTCGTCTCGCTCGACCCGCAGATGATCTGCTATTCCTGGATCAGCGGAATTCCGGATGTTGCGCTTGTGGTGTTCGTTCGAAAGCATCTCCCTGAGATTCAATACCTGAGGACAGCAATCACGGAAGAGCAGCGGTGTGAGTACGGTCGTCTGGTCGGGGTGACAGTCAGCCAGATCGAATCAGGCCAGTTTCCTCCCCACAGCGGCATCCGCTTCCCGCAAAACGGATGCGTGAGCTGCTCTCATCTGGGGCTCTGTCTCGACAACCAGGAATTGATCGCAACGAATCTCATTCGAAAGCCAGGAGCAAGCAACCTTGATTGGCTTGACGAGCTTGTGGATTGACCGGCGGACACTCGTGTCTCCCGAACTCAATCGCCGACGGGCCCTAATTGTTCTCGGGAAAATCGATGAGATCTTGTCCTGGGAACAGACCAAGGAGCACGAACGCGACGAGCGCTTCGTCGAACTGGGGCAGTACCTCTGTGAAGTGCGGGCCGGGCAATACTGGAGACTCGAAAATCTGAAGTCGTTCGATGAATTTCTCGAGAAGCGTTTCCCCGAATCGCGCCGCAAAGCGTACTACCTGCTCGCGATTCACGAGCATCTGACCCGCATACCGAAGCGGCAGCTTCGAGAAGTGGGATGGACGAAGGCAAGGGAGCTGGTAAAAGTAGCGCGACGAGAAGGGACTCGCTTCGATTGTGCACCCTGGGTGCACAAAGCCAAGGAGCTTCCGAAGGAAGAGTTCAAACGGGAAGTGGAACGCTACCTTACCGGCAAAGAGACGGAGCCATGGGAGATCATCTATTTCAAGCTCTACAAGAGCCAGTTGCCGGTGGTCGAGCGGGCGCTCGAAATCGCGGCACTTATGCTCGGCAGCGACAAATCCCGAGGCTATTCACTCGAAATGATCTGCGCCGATTTCCTAGCGGGCGCCGCTTTGGAGGCGGGGGGATCCCAGCAAAATCTCGGATGCTCCGTATCCAGCGGTTTCTCGCTCGCAGCTTCTGAGCAGCCACCTTCGACGAATAGGCGACATGAGTAACTCTAGTTCGCAAGAACGGCCTCGAATTCGGATGGCGCCTGAGCTATATGCGAGGCTGCGCCTGGAAATCTTCGAACGCGATGGTTGGCGCTGTCAGAAATGTGGATGCTCGAGGAATCTGGATGTTCACCACATCAGACGGCGCAGCGCCCTGGGTGACGACGCTGAGACCAACCTGATCACGCTTTGCAGGGAATGCCACCAAATCTTGCACAGATCCGCCATGTGTTGATTTGAAGCTTGCTTCGCACTCGCCGATCAAACAGAACTTCTCCGGCATTCGGGCGGAAGCTCGACGGTCCTTGCTGGCAATTTGGTGACCGTCCATCCAAAGATGCGCCAACCCAGGGCAGTTCTGTCACTAAATCGCCGTGCAGGTTACAATGCTTGAAGACTTAATCTCGGAGGGGTGGGTGAGTGGTTGAAACCGGCGGTCTTGAAAAATCAAATCGCCGATTTGCTATCTGACACAAAATCCAACTAAATCCCTTTGCCAGCCGTCAGATAGCTCGTTTTTCAGTTTTCTTGAGTTGCATGGTTTTCGCTCATTTTGCACGAGTTTTAGTGACAATTTGGTGACAGTCGTGATTTTCTGGCCCCTTGCGCACATGAGTGTAACAAGCTCAAGACGCAACCCACACTGAAGAAACAGCTAAAGCCTCAAGATTACTTTGCCAGGTCACGATCACCTGCTGTCACAATGCATTGGCACGACAAACACGACTATGATAAACACAATCTTGAATCATGCACCGAAACGTCCGCCTGGCCGCTTTCCTGTTTGGAATTCCATTGGTTCTGCTCGGCTTGGCTATCGCCCGTCAAGACCTGCACTCCCGCAGAAACCAGCACGTGTTTGTCGACCCGACAACAATTGACGTCATGTTTCCGGCTCCCCCGAATGTGGTGGCCTCGACCGCGCTCATTTACGTGACGGCACCGAATAGAATACGAGTCGGCCAGTCGGCTCCCGTTTCAATCGAAGTGTTTACCCCCCAACGTAGACGGCCCTCTTTCCGTCTGTCAGCGGCCGGATTGGAGGTGGAACCGAACGATTGGATACCTCTTCACGCGGGCCGTGATATTGAGTTGGTTGCGCTCTGGTCTATTCGGGCAAGTAGTCCGGGCTCGTATTCTCTTGTGCTTAACGCGAAGATTGACCAGCAGTCGAACGAGGCAGAAACTCTCGTCGTTCGTTTTTTCCCAAGCGACAACCTCACTGTCAGCGTCGTGCGCGGATTGGATGATTATCTCAAGATGGTGTCGGGGCCTATTGTCACATTTATGGGAAGTCTCCTTACTCTTCCCGGTATTATTGCTTTTTTAAGAAATCGCAAACGCGAACGTGAGGAGCAAAAGGGGGCTTTGCAACCCGTTGGGAAGCGGCGGTCTTGAAAACCGTTAGACCCCACAAGGGCCTCGTGGGTTCGCGGATGCGTCTCGCGGTGCCCCAAATATCCCGGAGGCGAACCGATCAGCTTCGCAATTTCATGCGAGTGCTGGAATTCCGCGTGTGGGACTTCCCTGAGGATCAATCCAGCACTGCATTCACACCAGTGAAAGATTCTGTTAACATTTCGTTAACGAATATGATGCAATAAAAATGTAGTATTTATGTTCCTACCAGAACCCATCATCCGGGAACGCATCTAGCTCTGTGAACCGAACACGCGGATTTCGCAAGACCTTATGTCCCGACGCAGTCGCTTGCGCCTGCGGCATCATTCCCGTATGGTGGGGACGACTCCGCGGAAGAGAGAAGCAATGAAACGCGTCCTGGTAATTGAAGATGACAAGGATATCGTCGAATTGGTTCGCTACAATCTGGAAAAAGACGGCTTCCAGGTAACCGCGAGCGGAGACGGCGCGACGGGTCTGGCCCAAATCCGGAAGGCTCTCCCGGATCTTCTCGTTCTCGATCTCATGCTTCCAAAACTTTCCGGCCTGGAGATCTGCAAAGAGGTGCGCAAGGACGTCAGCCTCAATCGCCTCCCGATCCTGATCTTGACCGCAAAGGGCGAGGAAGCCGACCGCGTGGTCGGGCTGGAGCTGGGCGCTGATGACTACGTGACGAAGCCATTCAGCCCCCGCGAATTGGCCGCGAGAGTAAAAGCTCTCCTGCGGCGCGCCGAGCCCGGAAGCCCTCCCGAGAAGCTCATCGAAGTCGGCGCACTGCGCATCGATCCGGCGGCCTATCGCGTCACGCGCGGCGGAAAACCTGTGCCCATGAGCACGCTGGAATTCCGGCTGCTCTATTTCCTCGCCGCGCGCCCCAATCGAGTCTTCACCCGCGATCAATTGCTCGACTCCGTTTGGGGCACCGAACGATTCGTAACTCCCCGAAGCGTGGACGTGTATGTCCGGCGGCTGCGTGAAAAAATCGAAGCCGATCCGCAGCATCCGGCGTACATGAAAACCATTCGGGGCGCCGGCTACCTCTTCGAAACCCGTGCGAACTAAGCTGTTCTGGAAGTTTGGCCTGACGTACCTGGTCCTCCTCCTCGGTGTGCTGGTCGCGGTGGATACCGAACCCCGGCAAAGATTGCTGGTGACTTCCGTCGTCATCCTGATTCTGGGCGGCGTCGTTTCGCTGGTGTTTTCGCGGATGTTTGCCGCTCGTATCGAACGGCTCAAGAATTTTTCGCACCGCGTGGCGGAAGGCGACTTTCGCCTCTTGCCCGTCGAACGCACGCGCGATGAGCTTGACGAACTGGCGCAAACCCTCAACGACACCGCGGCGCAGATGGACCGCACGATCCAGTCTCTGAGCGGCGAGCGCAACCGTTCGAGCGCCATCCTGCGCAGCATGGTCGAGGGTGTCGCGGTAGTAGACGAGCAGGAACGGCTGGTATTTTGTAATCGCGCGTTTTCGGAAATCCTGAACCTGGATGCGGCGAGCAGCGAGGGACATCCTCTGATCGAAGTGGTTCGCCAGGCGGAGCTCATCGGACTGATTCGCAGAGCCTTGAAGGGCGAGGAAGGTCTCCAGAGCGATATCGCCATGGGCATCGTGCAGCAGCGCAGTTTTTCGGTCACCGCGGCGCCCGTGAAGGCGCTGGAAGCAAGCGCGGCGGCGCCTTCCGGCAACGGCGAAAAGCCTTCCGGCGCCGTCGTCGTGCTTCACGATGTCACCGAGCTGCGCAGGCTCGAGCGCGTGCGCCAGGATTTTGTCGCGAACGTTTCGCACGAATTCAAGACTCCGCTCACCGCGATTCAAGGCTTCGCGGAAACTCTGCTGGCCGGCGCGCTCGACGACCCCAAAAATAACCGGCATTTTCTCGAAATCATTCGCGACCATGCCGCGCGCCTGGCCCGCCTCACCGACGATCTTCTGAAACTGGCGCGCATCGAAGCCGGAAAGCTGGAAGTCCAATTCCATCCCGTGTTCCTTGCCGAGGTGATTGAAGGCTGCGCGGCAACGACCCTGCTGAAAGCCAACCGCAGGCAAATCTCGTTCGACGTCGACCTGCCGCCGGGGCTGCCGGCCGTCCTCGCGGATGCAAGTCTGCTCCATGATGTCCTCCAGAACCTTCTCGACAACGCCATTCAGTACACGCCCGTGGGCGGCCAAATCCATGTGAGCGCAAGCGCAAACACGCGCGAGGCGGTGGTGGCTGTGACGGACACGGGCATGGGAATCCCGGTGGCCGATCAGGAACGCATCTTCGAGCGCTTCTATCGCGTGGATGCGGCGCGCTCGCGCGAGGCGGGAGGCACCGGGCTTGGTTTGTCCATCGCGAAGCATATCGTCGAAGCGCATGGCGGGCGGCTGTGGGTCGAAAGCGCCGTTGGCCGCGGCTCGAAGTTCTCGTTCTCGATCCCCCTCGCCGTGTGATCTTCGCCACAACTGAGCTGCAAAAAGTGTCGAATAGGATTTGCCTCCCGCCTGTGTTTTCAATGAGTTGCGCCATTTTCTAATTCCGCGCCTCCGCGATTAGATTGTCGATTAGGGACTGATCCCCCAAGCTCTCCTAACCGGAGACTTGGGAGGCCCCATTTGTGAGACACAGAGACACGGAGAAAAGCAGGCGCGTAGGGGCCCCGTTTGATCCTGATCGAATCGTCGAGTTTGTAATTGCAGTTAATTTATATAGACCTCAGAGCGAGGTTAGCGCGGGGGGTTGACGCGAAGAAACTGTCTCAGAGTACAGAACAAGGACAGGTCGAAGATTTGAGGAAAGTACAGGAAAAGTACAGGTGGGGGGAAGGAGGCAGGGGATAGGGGGTAGGGAGTAGGGAGTAGGGAGTAGGGAGTAGGGAGTAGGGAGTAGGGAGTAGGGAGTAGGGGCTAGTAGCGGTGAGCACAGCGATCAGTGTCAGTGATTGGTGAACGGCAAGAAAAGGCACTGTGTTGAAGTTTTCAAGCGACGTTGATTTATTCAGCATGATTTCCGGCTGGGGCGGGCGCGGCGAGCAGCGAGGGACATCCCATCCTCCACATTCCACAGGGGATAGCTTGTGGCTTGCGTTCAACTCGACATTCGGCCCCGGATTTGCATTATAAGTACGTGACCGCCCATGGGGGGCTATCCGAAGGAAGGAGAAAAACCATGGCATCGAAGAAAGCAACCAAGAAACTCAAGAAATCCAAGAAGATCCAGCCGACTAAGACATTGATAGTGCCAGCGAGGCACGGGTGTTGGAACTAGTTGACTTCAGCAGAAAGCTGCGCATGTCCAACGGGGCGTTCTCTTTCCTAAGAGAGCGCCCTGTTTTTTTCCTCAGCAGGAACTCACGTCGCGTTTGATTGCGACTGGTGACCGGTGATTGGTGAGCGGTGACCGGTGAACGGCAAGAAAGGGCAGTGATTGGAGCCATCTGGCTGGGTCTACGTTTTCTTGACGGACATCGGACGATTTCCCAGGAACGCGATGACCCGTGCGCTATTTATTTGCAAGCCCCCGTTGTAGCTGACCAAGCCCTTCTTCTTGAACTCGTTCATGAATTTACTTACCCTTGGGCGGGTGGTACCAACCATCTCGGCCAGGGTTGATTGGCTCACCTTCAGGGGGGAGTCCGCCTTCGATTCCTTGGTTATTTCCCCAAACAACAACAGAACCCGCGCCAGGCGCCTTTCGCTGAAATTGAAGAATTGATCTATCAGGTCTTCCTCGATTCGAACAACCCGTGAAAGTAAATATCCAACGAACAGCCTTGCAAAATGCGGGTCTCTCCTGAGCGTGCGAACGGTCCTCTGCTTTTGCAGTCGAATGACATTCGATTGTCCAATTGATCTCGCCGTGCAAATCCGCAGAGATTGCCCTGCCAGACAGCCTTCGCCAAAAAAGCTACCTCGCTGCAGGATGGCGATTATAGCTTTCTTGCGCGTAGTGACCGCCGTGAGCTTCACGGTCCCGCTCTCGATGTAGAAAACAGAATCAGCTGGATCTCCTTGCGAAAAGACGACCTCTTTGTCCCGGTAGTTCCGAAAAGTCATCCGCGTGCGGAACTTTTTGCGGAGAAGCGTGTGACTGACACGACTACGTTCCCTCGCCATTCGGGTCGGCTCCTTCAATCAACTCAGGAAACTGGTCCAGCAGTCACCAATCGTAGACTCGTAGGACCAGCCCGTCTAGATGAGCAAAATTGACCACATGCAAGATAAGCAAAATAGAACGTCCAGAAGGGAGTAACTGTGCCGTCGCTTCGTCGTGAAGCAGTTTCAGTGCGTTTGCGTGCCGCGGGGGGCCGCTCTCTGGGCGAAGAAGCGCAGATGATTGCGCGCCGCCTGAGCCCATGGTAATTTACGCGCCACGTCATGCACCGAGTACTCATCTCGGCAGCGATTTTCATCATCTTCGGTTCGAGCTTCCCCGCCGTGCGCGCCGCATCCACTGGTAGCGACTCGGTCCCTTCCTTCCCTGAAAAAGACGAGGCTTCGCTCGTGAAGGCTGCGTTTGACGCCACAAACTGGGACGACGCGCAGACCATGCCCTTCCAGTTAAGCGCGCGGGTGAAATCGTTCGACGAACACGGAAAAGCCAACGACGGACAACTTACGTTGCTCTTTGCCGCCCAGGATCGTTGGCGCGAGGAAATCAACTGGTTCGGAATCACCACGCTCCAATTCGTGGTTGGTGACCGGATTTGGAGGAAGGCGTCCTACCAAGAGACGCTCCCGCTGCTGCGCCTGAATGCGAGTCTCGAGCTTTACAGCTGGCTCAGGCGTTACGGCTGGTTCAGTTTTGACCAAGGTTCCTTTTCCGCTTCGCGCCTGAAAGACGTGCAAGGAACCTCAGCGCGCTGCGTGAACGTAACATTCACTGCCTATGCCCATCGTGAAATCTGCCTTGACGTCAAGACCGGGCTCCCTTTGCGCATCAAGGATGAAGTTGAAGAACTGAACATTCTGTCCGGTGATTACTTGCCTCTGGGCTTGAAGCGATTCCCTCATCACATCCGATACTCCCTGCGCGGCGAAACTATACTCGAGTTGAACATTGATTCGGTAACCGTGCTCGAAAATCCGCCGCCCGATGCATTCAAACACCCGAAGAAGCCGGTTCGATGCCGTGGTGCCCCGATGAAAAGCCTCCTCACTTCGTGCTTGGATCTATGCCGTATTGGATGCCGGCCTCCAACCGCTCTTATGCAGTGCTTATGGTAGGCGCAAGCCCTACGTCGGAGTTTTCAATGGTTGTTTTCGATGTGGAAAGCGACGGCAAGGTGAAGGGCGTCAAGCTCTACGATAAGCACGGCGCTATCGTTCAGAGCGCCTACGCGGCAGAAAAACTCCGTGGCGTAATGTTCCACCCGGCGATGTGCGGCGACAAAGGCGTGGAAGCCGAATTTTTCTTCCCATCACCGCGCCATTGGCATTGACGGATTCTACAATCGCGGCGACTTGTTGTCGCCATTGGCGTTTTGAAAGAGCCTCAGAGGCTGATTAACGCGGTCACCACGAACGGCAGGGCAGCCCCGGGGTCTCGGTTCGTTGGGCGGACTGGGGCTTATTGTTGAAGTGAGTGACTCCGAGGTTTCTACGGCAAAACCTGGGCGGTTTGAAGTGGCAGTTTTGCGGCTTCCCATCCCAGGATGCCGCCGGCAATTTCGGCGACGTGGTCGAATCCGCTGCGCTGCAACAAGCTCGCTGCGATGGACGATCGATAGCCGCCCGCGCAATAAACCAGCAAGGGACGGTCCTTCGGCAGCTTTTCCAGATTTTCCGTCAGATGATTGAGGGGGATGCCCAAACTTCCGGCGATGTACTTCTGATCCCGCTCCTGCAGGGAGCGAACGTCAATCGCCAGGGGCGGCTGACTCGAGGAGAGAAGTTCCGCGGCGAACTGCGCGCTAAGGCGCTCGGTGAAGGCGACCAGTTGCGGACGCGATTCGAGGCTCTGCAATCCATCCTTCAAGTATCCAGCCACGTGATCGAATCCGATGCGCCCCAGGCGAATGGCGGACTCGTTCTCCCGGCCAGGGTCGGCGATGATGACAATAGGATGCTTCCGGTCCAGCACGGTTCCGGCCCAGGTGGCGTACTGGCCGACGAGGCCGATGTTGATGCTACCCGCAAGATGGGCCGAAGCAAATTCCACTGCGTCACGCGTATCGAGGATCTGCGCGCCAGCCGCCTGCAATTCAAGCAGGCCATCGAGCGTCAGCGGATTCATCCCGCGCGCCAGCGCCTGGTCCAGCGTGGGACGCTCCTCGCTGTTCAGCACGGCGTCGTAGACGAAATAGGCCGGAGCTTCCGGTTGATCGGCCGTCACCACCTGAATGAATGCTTCTTTGCTCATGGGCTGCAGAGCGTAGTTCGACCGCCGCTGCTCTCCCAGGGTGGATACCGTTTCCTTGCTAATTGCCTTCCCGCAGAGGGAACCGGCACCGTGTGCCGGATACACGAGGCTTTGGTCCGGCAGCGCCAACAGCTTTGTGTGCACGGAATCAAAGAGCATGCCGCCAAGTTCGGCGGCCGACCAGCCCAGTGCAGCGCGCAGATCGGGGCGCCCTACGTCGCCGATGAACAAAGTGTCCCCGGTGAGTACGGCATGCGGTTGCGTATCGCTGGCGTTCAGGTCGTAAACGACGATGGAGATCGATTCCGGAGTGTGGCCCGGCGTCTCCAGCACCTTCAGGCGCACGCGTCCGAATTCGAGAATGTCGCCATCACGAAGAGGAGTAAACGCGTACCCCGCTTTAGCCGCTGCGCCCAGATAGATTTTTGCATTCACGCGATCACGCAGCTCCAAATGCCCGGCGACAAAATCGGCGTGGAGATGAGTCAGGAAAACGTGCTTGATCGTGAGCGCGTGCTCAGCGGCAAAGGCAATGTATTGATCGGTGTCCCGTTGCGGGTCAACGACGGCTGCAGTGCGTGTCTCCTCGTCTCCAATCAAGTACGAAGCATGGGCCAGGCACGGCAGATAGAACTGCTTGAGGAGCACTTCGCACCACCCTCGCTTGCAGACCGCTACTTCGTCCTGGGAACAATCCGCAGATACGGCCCGGGGGCCTTCCACCGGCCGGGACGCTTATCGTCCAACGATACCTGTGTTGATTCCGCACACCAAGCCCTGATTAACGGGGTTACCGGAAAAGTGGAGTACGCGCGAAAGACTATTCGTATCGCAAAGCGGCCATTGGATTCCAACCGAAGGATGCGGCATCCTCACGCGTCATGCGGGAGCCGGCGCATCGCAGGATAGAAAATTTCCGCGCGATGCGCCGGCATTCCCAGAAAGGCGAGCTATTGCGGGTAGGTAGTTGGAATCAATTTGCTGATTCGATAGATGTCCCACGATCCGAGGCCTGTGACGAAATCGTACCCGGGAAGCGCGGTGAACAGTCCATTCCCTCCCAGAACCACATCATTGAAATTCGGGCTGCTGGGAGACGGACCGCCGTTAGCAAGTTGATAGATCAAGGGCCCGGCGAAACCGAGTTTGTTTTTATGCGCGGTTTGAATGCGCGCCCAGGAACCCATAGCCAGAGGCGAAGAAAGACTGGTTCCACCGATGAGCGTGGCGGTGCCGCTGACAAACACGTTCGCCGAGCAAATCGCCAAAAAGGATCCGCCAGCGCACATGGAGACGTCGGGCACGCCCCGGCCAACGCCGACCGCCGATCCCTCGGAACTGGGAACGATGGGCAGGGTGCCCGATCCGGTGTAACTCTGCCAGAAAGGCGGATTTTCAAAGTAGCTGGGTCCCCCACCACTGGCCTCCCATCCGGTTTCGAAGTCGTAAGTAAAATCGGCATTGGTAAAAAGGTTTGTGCCGCCAACGGCGATCACATAGGGCGAGGAGGCGGGATAGGAAGTGTCCGGCGGCCCGGTGAGAGGAACGCCGTTGGTCAATCCTTCCACGGGACAAGCAGAGCCGTTATCGTCGGCGGCAGCAAACGGAGTTATGCCCTGGAGCGCGGCCTCACCGAAGACCTCATCGTCGATCAGCATGGCGCCGTCGATGTAGGGGCTAAATTCGCACTCGCCGAAGGACATGTTGAATGCCTTTACTTTGTTCTGGGACACAGCTTTGTTGATGGCCAGCGCGAGATCAGAATCGGTAAGAGTAGTGGCGGCGTAGAAATAGAGATGGGAGACCTGCTGAGCGATTCCCGTAGAGACCTGGGAATCGAGATCCCACTCCTCGGCGCCGCTGGTATCGGGGCTCGGGACGCCGGCGTTCACGATGGTGACGGGCACCTGGGGCAAATTGTAGGTCTGCTCGTAAGTCCGCAAATCCTTGACCACCTGGGTCAGATCGCCTTCGACGATGATGCCGACCGCTGTTGCCGAAGCGGACGTAAAGTTCTGCGCCGGACAGTGGGGATTGTCGGAGGGACAGGCCGCGTCATAGGCAATCTGGTATTGCTGGGGGCCGAAGACCTCGTTGGCGACCGCGGGCGTCGGACAGTTCGGCGGCGTGCAGGGGTCAGTCCCTGGAGAGGTGTTGAGTGCCAGGGTGTGTGCGTCGAAGTGGACGGCCACAACGTTGTTCAATCCGAGAACGGCCACAACGATACCAGCGAGCGATGCAGGGACTTGTGCGTCCGCCGTGTTCACATAGACGGTGGCTCCGTTCACCGAATAGTTAGCCAGCGAGGTGTTGAAAGCGGCAGTTACGCTCGCCGGGGTTCCGTCCGCTTCGATGAGAAGCTGGTTATCGGCGACCGTGATGTTCGCAAATCCGCTGCCGGAGAGGTAGTTTTGGACCGCCTGCACCTGAGCGGGCGTGGGACCGAATTGGGTAACGAACTGTTGCACGGTGAGCGAGGTTCCATAGAGGGGATCGCCCGGCGTGAGCATGCGCTGAAGGGTTGGCTGGATCTGGTTCGCGTTTTGTATCTGCAGACCCACGACAATGTGCAGCGGGGTGGACGGATTCAGCGGCCCAATGAGAGTCGCGCCCGACAGGTACTGTACTGGATATGCCTTGGTGGCTGTGGACGCCCAGCTCTGCGCGCTTGAATTCGGACATATCAAGACGGCAAACAATGCCAAGACGAAAAGGGCCCGGAGACTCCGCATGGTCGTGCTCATTTTGCTTCTCCTCTCAGACAGTTGAGCTTGTAGCTGCGCAGTACTTCCGGAAGGTGTGTGAGCAGCTGCGCGCATCATCCTCCAATTGTTTTTCGCGATGGAATCGGGCAAATCCTGCAGAAAAGACGCAGGTAAATACCCGACCGATCGGAGCGGAGTGCGAGGATCAATGCGGAGAGCAACATGGAACGGCATGCTTCGTGGCCACGCGAATTGCCGGCCAAGAAGATCCGTCAGTTAGAGTCGCCGGTTACTCGCGCGAAAGACTATTCGTATCGCAAAGCGGCCATGGGATCCACGCGCATGGCGCGGCGGGCGGGGAGGAATCCGGCGAGAGCGGCCACGGCGGCAAGAACAAAGGCGACGGCGGCGAGGGTGAGGGGGTCGTTGGCGGAGACGCTAAAGAGCAAGTGGCCGATGAGGCGAGAGGCGGCGAGGGCGCAGGGCACTCCGATGGCCAGGCCGGCGAAGGCGAGGACCAGCGTTTCACGCAGGACCATGCGGAGAATCGCACCGTGCGAAGCGCCGAGAGCGAGGCGGACGCCAATTTCGTTGGTGCGGCACGAGACGGAATAGGAGATCACGCCGAAAATCCCGGTAGCGGCGAGCACCAGGGCCATGGCCGCAAACAGGCCGAACAAGAACGCGCGAAACCTTTGCTCCGAGACGGAAGCGCCGATCAGATCCGGCATGCTGGCGATGTCGGTGACCGGCAAATCCTTATCCATTTTTTGAACTTCCCGGCGAATGGCGGCGGCCACAGCGGATGTGCTCAACGCGCTTCGTACGATGATGTTCGCACCCCAAAACGGCGCCTGGGCGTAGGGGACGTACATCATGGGCCCGGGAGCCTCGCCCAAGGAAACGTCGCGAACGTCGCCCACAATTCCGACAATTTCGCGCACGACGTCTCCATCGGGCGGAAATCCAAATGTGAGGCGCTTGCCGATGGGATCTTGATTCGGAAAATAGCGCTGCGCCATTGTTTTGCTGATCAGCGAAACGCGCGGCGAGGACAGGGTGTCTTGTTGGTTGAAGAAGCGGCCAGCCAGCAGCGGAATCTCCATCACCCGAAAATAATCCGGACTGACGGAGGCGAAATCGGCGGTGCGGGATGCGGCTTCGGACGCGCGGGGAGCGCCCACAATACCAAATTCCAGGTTGACGCTGTCCTGGATGATAGGCATGGGAACAACCACGGCGGAGCGGTTCATTCCCGGCTGCGCCTGGATGCGCGCGAGGAGTTCGCCGGAGAAGGCGGTCCACTGCTGCGGCGTGGAATACTGAAAGCGGGGCAGGGAAATATCCGCCTTCACAACCTGCCGGGCGTCAAAGCCGGGGCCGACGGAGGTGAGCCTGGAAAAGCTGCGTAGCAGCAAACCCGCGGCTACCAGCAGCACCATGGCGAGCGCAATTTCCGCGACAGCGAGCGAACCGCGCACGCGCCGGCGGTTGCGGCTTTCGCCGGAGCGGGCACCTTCGCGAAGCGTGCTCTGTATATCGGAATTGACCGCGAACATGGCGGGAACAAGGCCAAAGGCCACGCCGGCGACGGCGGAAAGGAGAAGCGCAAAACCCAAGACAAAGTAATCGACGCGAACGGGGTTCATCTGCGGCAAGCTCGACGGCAGGAGCGAGCTCAAGGCTTTAACGCCCCAGTAAGCGAGAGCGATTCCCACAGCTCCGCCGAGCAGACCGAGCACGGCGGTCTCACTGAGCAACTGGCGGATGATTCGAGCGCGCCCGGCACCCAGCGCCGTGCGAACAGCAATTTCTTTCGAGCGGGAGGCCGCGCGGGTAAGAAGCAAGTTGGCGATGTTGGCGCAAGCGATCAGCAGCACCAGGCCTACGGCGCCCAGGAGCACGAGCAGCGCGGTTCTTACGTCCCCTACAATTTCTTTCTGCAGCGGCACAAGGCGGACTGTCCAACCACTGTTCTCCGCCGGAAATTCCGTCGCCAGCCTTGCGCTGATGGCGTCCATTTCCGCCTGAGCCTGGGCCACGGAAACGCCCGGTTTCAGCCGCCCCAGGACCGGCAGGAAATGCGATCCGCGCGGAGGCATGAAGGTGCTAAAGAGAGGGTCCTGAGCGAGCGGGATCCAGATTTCCTGCCTGTTGTTGAGAAATGGAGTGCGAAAGGAGGCAGGCATGATTCCAATCACGGTGAACGGACGTTTGTCGAGGTTAATCGAAGATCCGATGAGCCTGGGATCGGCATCGAAGCGACCCCGCCACAGATCTTCGCTCACAAGAACCACGGGCGGCGCACCCTGTTCGCCGTCCTGGTGGGAAAAGATGCGTCCCGCAAGCGGCTGAACATCCAAAAGCGCAAAGAGCTCGGGAGTCACGACGGACGTGTTGACAACGGAAGGATCGCCGCGTCCGGTCAACGTGAGCTGGTGCGCGCTGATTCCCGCCAGTTCGCTAAAAACGTGATTCTGCGCCCGCCACTCTTCGAAATTCGGATACGAACAACCCGTCTCCGCAATTCCCTGCTGCGTGTTGGCCTGAAACGCGGTGAACAACTGACCGGGATTCGGATAAGGCAGCGGCTTCAAGAGCACGGCATAAACGACGCTGAAAATTGCGGTGTTCGCGCCGATGCCGAGAGCGAGGGTGAGTACGGCGACGGCGGTGAAGCCGGGCTTCTTGCCCAACATGCGCAGACCGAAGCGGATATCCTGGAGCAACTGCTCAAGCCAAACAAAATTCCACGCCTCGCGCGTTTCTTCCTTCACCCGCGTCACATTGCCGAACTTGCGCAAAGCCGCATATCGCGCTTCATCCGGCGGCATGCCGCGCGCGATGTTGTCTTGTGTCTCCGTCTCGATGTGGTCGCGAATGTCCTGGTCGAGATTTTCGAGCATACGCTTGCGGCGACTCATCATTTATCTGGACCCCGGCACCACTTATTCCAAACCTATTCGTACCGCAGCGCGACGATGGGATCGACGCGCATGGCACGGCGTGCGGGAATGTAGCATGCGGCGAGGGCCACAAGGGTCAGCAGCGCCGCGACGGCAATGATGGTCAGCGGATCGTTGGCATGGACGGCGTAGAGCATCGAGGTCAGGTAACGCGTTACGCCCAGCGCCACACCGATGCCAGCGGCTGCGCCGACCAGCGCAAGAACGATTCCCTGCTTCACGACGAGGCGCAAGATGTCTCCCGCCTGCGCGCCGAGCGCCAAGCGAATGCCGATTTCGCGCGTGCGCCGCGATACTTCATAGGAAAGCAATCCGTACAGTCCGATGCAAGCCAGCACGAGCGCCAGCAAACCGAAGAAGCTCGAGAGTCGCGCGACAAGCCGCTCCTGAAACAGCAGCCGATCAATTTGCTCCGATTCGGTTTTGACATCGAATAGCGGCAAATCTGCATTGACTTGCGCGACCACGTTGCGTATCGCGGGAAGAATGGCCTGCGGATCGGCGGCCGTGCGCAACTCGAATGACGCTGCCCCGGCACTCTGCGGAATGTACATCATGGCGTGAATCTCCCGGCGAAGGTCGTTGTATTTCGAGTCGCGCACGACGCCGACAATTTGGTAGCCGGGACTCGCCGGGCCGCGCGCGTCACCCGCCGATTCGCCAAACCGCTTCCCGAGCGGATTCTCCTTGCCAAGGTATTTTTCGACGAATGCCTGATTCACGATCACCGGAGTCGCCGCCGAAGTTGGAGTCGGCCTGTCGTTGGAAGCGGATATCTCGAAATCGGAAGCGTTGAACCCGCGGCCAACGAGAAATGGAATGCGCAGGGTGTCGAAGAAATTCGGCCCGACGCCAAGCATGTCCGCCTCGGATTCCTGATCTTGCGGCGTGCCCGGCCAATGAAACATGGTGATCATCAGGCCACCGCTCAGAAGAGGCATCATCGAATAGCTCGCCGACCTCACGCCCGGCGTTTCCGACAGGCGGCCCTGCAAGTCGCGATAGAAACTGTCAACCTGAGGGCCCTTGTAGCCAATCAGCGTCGGATCGATTCCGAAAATCAAGACATTGTGGGAGTCGAATCCAACGTCAACGCTGCGCAGATTCGCGAGCGAGCGCACCAGGAGTCCGGCCCCAACGAGCACCACGATCGCGAGCGCCACTTGGGCCACCACCAGCAAGTTGCTCATGCTGAACCACTTTCCGCCATGTCCCCCACTCGCTGAGCTGCCTTCGCCATCCTTGAGCGTAGGCGTCAAGTCCACGCGCGCGCTGCGAAAGGCCGGAGCCAAGCCGAAGAAAATTCCAGTGATCAGCGAGACGGCAATGGTGAATCCGAGCACGCGGAGGTCGATGCCCATCGCGAATCCAAGAGGCCGCGTCTGATTCTTCGAGACAAACGAAATGATCGCGTGCGCGCCCCAGTACGCGAAAAGAATTCCGAGCGCGCCGCCGGCCACCGAGAGCATCACGCTTTCCGTCAACAGCTGGCGCACGATTCTCGTTGGGGCCGCACCCAGCGCCAGCCGCACCGCCATTTCCTTTTGGCGCGTGGCGGCCCGGGCAAGCATCAGTCCCGCGACATTCGCGCAAGCAATCAGCAAAATGATTCCCACGGAGAGCATCAAGACGTAGAGCGGATCAGAGTACTGGGTGCGATCGCCGGTCAGGCCGCTCTGCGCGGGCACAAGCGTGAGTTCCGGATTATCGGCAGCCGTGGATAGCGTCGTCGGACTGCTCGCTGGCGCTGCTCCCGAGGGAGCGGGCATGAGTGTCGGCTTATTGCCGGCGGATTGCGGAGCAGCAGCGCCAAGCGCCTTCTTCGGAGCTTCGATTGGGCCCGTTCCCAGCGTCAGCGGCACTGGCGCCGGCATATCACCAGTAGCCTTTTCGCGGCGGACTGCGCCGCCCCCAGCCGGCGGTCCCGGCCGCGACGGAGGCGGTCCCGCCATCCCGCCGCCATGGAACAGCGGAACGGAACCGTGAAGCATTTCATTCTGGAAAATGCCGCTCACGACAGCCTGTGTCTCGGCGAGTCGCTTCTCCGGCTTGAGCCGCCCAATGATCGTCAGCCACCAAAAAGCCACATCGTCCTGACGGTTTTGCCAAAGGAAGGGACCGCTGGTGCCGATGCGTTGACCGTCGGAGAGCGGCAGCCAAACATCGTAGTCGCTGCCCGGAGTAATTCCGGTGAATCGAGGTTCGGCGACGCCGACAATCGTGAAGGGGATGCTGTTCAGTTCAATCGTACGGCCGATAACGTCGCGAGAACCGCCGAAGGCGCTTTGCCAGTAGCCATAGTTCAACACGGTGACGGGCGCGGCTGACGGCGTGTCGTCGGCTGCGTTGAGCAGCCGGCCGATTGCCGCTTTGAGGCCCATCGTGCGGAAGAAGTCCCCGGAAACGAGCTGGCCGCCGATGACGGCCGCAGGGCCGTTTCCTGTCAAATTCAATCTACCGGCGTTGGCAAAAGCCGCGGTTCCAGAAAAGGCATTCGCTTGTACTATTTCGCGAAACATTGGCTCGGAGAACGAGCAACCCGAGGGGTTTCGAGCGCCACGGCGCATATCGGTTGGGCAATCGCCCGCGGATTGGTAGCCTTGAATGTTTGGCGCGTTGCGCGCTCTCCACTTAAGCAGGACCAACTGCGAAGGATTCTCAACCGGCAGCGAGCGCAACATTACAGCGTCGATGAGACTGAAAATTGCGGTGTTCGCGCCGATGCCGAGAGCGAGGGTGAGTACGGCGACGGCGGTGAAGCCGGGCTTCTTGCCCAGCATGCGCAGACCGAAGCGGATATCCTGGAGCAGCTGCTCCAGCCAAACCAAACTCCACACCTCGCGCATTTCTTCCTTCACCCGCGTCACATTGCCGAACTTGCGCATCGCGGCATAACGCGCTTCCTCCGGCGACATCCCCCGCTCGATGTTGTCTCGCGTCTCCGTCTCGATGTGATCGCGAATGTCCTGGTCGAGATTTTCGAGCATGCGCTTGCGTCGACTCATCCTTCGCCCTCCTGCTCGGCCGGCCGGAGAATCCGCGCGATCGCACCCGCCAGCTTGTCCCACTTGCTGGTCTCCACCACCAATCGCCGCCGGCCGGCGGCCGTCAACTTGTAGAACTTGGCGCGCCGGTTATTTTCGGACGTGCCCTCTTCCACCGAAATCCATCCGCGCTTGATGAGCCGGTGCAGCGCGGGGTACAGCGACCCCTGTTCGACCTGCAACACCTCGTCGGACTTGAATTCGATGGCCTTGGCGATAGCGTGGCCGTGCGCGGGCGCCAGGAGCAGCGTGCGCAGAATCAGGAGGTCGAGGGTGCCTTGCAGCAGGGCAATGCGCTCGCGTTGTTCTTTAGTAGACATTCTAGGTGAAAATACATCGCTTCCAGTAGGATGTCAAGGTGAGCAAGCCCCGTGCTGGGCCGAATCGTTCTGCACTCCGGAATGCGACGGAAGGTTGGCGGGACGCGGGCGCCGCCGACTGATCTCTCCGGTTTTCTTCAACGATTCACGTGCTCGTCATCCTCTTGCAACACAGCCGAGCCATCGTGTATCCGCAGATATAGAAGCTATTCCTGCCCCGGTTGTTGGGGGTGAGTCTCCAAGGGAGGAGAAAACAGTGGCATCCACCGCAGCCGCCTCGGAAGAAATTCTGCAGAGCGCGCTTGTGAATTATCTGGTTTCACAAGCCCGCACCGTGGAAGGGTCGGTGAACCGCGCCCTTGCGGCCCTGCTCGAAAGGAACGAACGGCTGGCGAGCGAGGTGTTCCTCACCGAACCGCGCGTGAATGAAATGGAAATCCTGATCGACGAGCATGCCATCCGGATGTTGCGGCAGGGGAATCTGCTCGATACCGATGTTCGATTGATCGTGGCGAGCCTGAAGATCAACAACGACCTCGAGCGCATGGGGGACCTGGCAGTGAACCTCAGCGAACGCGCCATTTCCCTGGCCGGCATGGGCGATGTGCAAACGCCCCCCGAGCTGGAACCTATGATGACCGCGGTGCGTGCAATGGTCTCGAAATGCCTGGGGGCGCTGATTTACCGGAATGTGGACCTGGCGACGCAGGTTCTCGAAAGCGACGATGTTGTGGACCGCTACCGCGACCAGCTTTTCGAGGCCCTGCTGACGGGGATGACGCAGAATCCCTCGACGGCCGCGCCGAATCTTCACTTTATCCTGGCGTCCCGGCACCTCGAACGAATCGCGGACCATGCGACGAACATCGCCGAGGACATTTTGTTCTGGGTACGCGGCTTGGAAGTGCGGCACGGCCGCGCAAAGCAGGCCGATACGCTGGCTGAGAACGCCGCGACGGCCACGACGTAATCAAGTTTTCATGCGCCGCTCATGTTGCATACAAGGACGACGCTTATGTTGCGTCCGCGTAACTCTGGCGCAGATTCGACGGACACGTCGGACGGCACACGGCGAACGATGGGCTTCTATCAAAGACCAGGCGCTAAGCTTCTGTGCATAAGGAACTTGCGTCCGGAGCACGCACTTCAGAACCTGCCCACACAGGTGAGGCGCGGCCTGATCCACCCCCCGAGGCCGCGCCTCCTCACCTTCCAATGAGTGCAGTCTGATTTCACTTCGAATTCTTGCCGATGTAACACAACTGTAACAATTCTGACAAAAACTGATAGAGAGGAGAACGAACGACCATGCGAAAGCGAATGCTCGTAGTGTCATTGGTGCTGGCTGTAGCGGCCATCGCCATGGCGCAATCCAGTCCCGTGCTCTTGAACGCCGCGGGCGCCACCTTTCCGTATCCGATTTACTCGAAGTGGTTTGACGTGTATCACCAGGCGCACCCGGCGATCCAAATCAACTACCAGTCGATCGGTTCGGGCGGGGGTATCCGCCAGCTCCAAGCCGGCACGGTGGATTTCGGGGCGTCCGACGGTCCGATGACCGACGAACAGCTCGCGCAATCCAAGTTCAAGGTGCTGCATTTCCCCACGGTCTTGGGCGCCGTAGTCCCCACCTACAACATTGCGGGGGTAACCGCTGAACTGAACTTCACGCAGAAAGCGCTCGTCGGCATTTTCCTCGGCACCATAACGAAGTGGAACGACGCCGAGATCACCAAGGCGAACGCCGGAGTGAATCTGCCGAATGCCGGCATCGTGGTGGTACACCGTTCGGACGGCAGCGGCACGTCGTACATTTGGACCGATTTTCTTTCCAAGGCCAGCGAAGAATGGAAGAACAAGGTGGGCAAAGCAACGTCGGTGAATTGGCCGGTGGGACTGGGTGGAAAAGGAAATGAAGGCGTAACGGGACTGGTGAAGCAGACCCCCAACGCGATTGGGTACATCGAGCTGATTTACGCGGTGCAGAACAATATCTCGTACGGCAAAGTGCAAAATGCAGCCGGCAAGTTCGTAAAAGCCGACCTGGCAGGGGTGACGGCGGCAGCAGCGGGTGCGGCAAAGGACATTCCGGACGACTTTCGCGTCTCCATCACCAACGCTCCGGGCGCCACGGCGTATCCGATTTCCAGTTTCACGTGGCTTCTGATCCCGGCGCAGATTCAGGATGCGGCGAAACGGGATGCGATCAAGGGTTTCCTGCAGTGGATGTTGAACGATGGACAGAACTACAACGAAGGGCTATCGTATGCGCGGCTGCCCAAGCCCATCATAGCGAAAGAGCTGAAGGCCATCGCGCAAGTCCAGTAGGATGTCCTCCGCCGCCACCATTATCGAGCGCGCGACCCCGCCCGAATCGGGGCCGCGTGCACTGATTCGCCGGCTGCGACACGGCGATGAGGTGGCGCACGTCCTGACGCTCCTATTTGCCGCTTCCATCCTCCTCATCACGTCGATGGTGGTTTACGAGCTCTGGCTGAACTCCCATCTCTCCCGGGCGAGGTTCGGATGGGCGTTCTTCCGGACGGGCGTGTGGGACCCTGTGTTTGATCATTTCGGTGCGGCGCCTTTCATCTACGGGACGCTGATCACTTCGATCGTCGCGCTCGCGATTGCGGTGCCGCTGGGCCTGGCCGCCGCTATTTTTCTTTCGGAGCTTGCACCGCGCCGCATCAGCGACTCGATTGCTTTTCTGATTGACCTGCTTGCCGCGGTGCCGAGCGTGATTTACGGGCTGCTCGGAATCTTCATTGTGGTTCCGCTGATGCGCACCACGATCGGGCCCGCCCTGATTAACACCCTCGGATACCTTCCCTATGTTGGGAGACTCTTCAGGGGACCCAACTACGGCGTTGGTTTTTTCACCGCTGGAATCGTCCTGGCGGTCATGGTGGTGCCTTTTATCATCTCGGTATCTCGCGAAGTGCTGCTTACGGTGCCGCGCGAGCAGCGTGAAGCGGCGCTGGCGTTGGGGGCCACGCGCTGGGAATCAACGTGGAAAGTGGTTGTACCGTGGGCGCGCACCGGAATCATGGGCTCCGTGTTCCTGGCACTGGCGCGCGCGCTGGGCGAAACGATGGCCGTCACCATGGTCATTGGGAACGACCCCAAGATCGCCGCTTCTCTCTTTGCGCCCGGCTACACCATTGCGGCCGTAATCGCGAATGAGTTTACCGAGGCGACCGGCGACTTGTACCTGAGCGCGCTGATTGAACTGGGCCTCGTTCTCTTTCTGATGACGTTCATCCTCAACGGCCTGGCGCGATTGCTCATCCTCGCGACCGAGCGCGGCGGAGGACACCCGTAATGAGCCGCCTCCGTCTTGTCTGGCGCAAGACCCTGAACGCCATAATGCTTTCTCTGACGGGCTTGGCGGCGCTGGCCGTGGTGTCCGTTCTGTTCCTTATTCTCGGATACCTCATTTGGAATGGCGGGAAATCCCTCAACTGGGACTTCTTCACCAAACTGCCGAAGCCGGTGGGTGAAACGGGTGGCGGCATGTCCAACGCCATCGTGGGCAGCCTGAAACTCCTTCTGCTCGCGGCGTTAATGGGACTACCGATCGGATTACTCGCGGGCGTCTACCTCGCGGAATTTGGCGGCAAGACATTTTCTTTCGTGGTCCGCTACACCACAGATTTACTGAACGGCGTTCCTTCCATCGTAATTGGAATTTTCGCTTACACGCTGGTGGTTCTTCCGGTGAAACATTTTTCGACGCTCGCGGGTGGAGTCGCTCTGGGAATCATGGTGATTCCCATCACGGTGCGCAGCACGGAAGAGTTCCTCAAGGCCGTCCCGGTCACCCTGCGCGAAGGAGCGATGGCGCTCGGCGCGAGCAAATGGCGAACGATCGCAACCGTTGTGCTTCCCGCGGCGAGCGGGGGTATCATCACGGGCATGTTGCTTGCCCTGGCGCGCGTGGCGGGAGAAACCGCGCCACTGCTCTTCACGGCGTTCAGCAACCGCTACTGGAGCGATGGATGGGAGCAGCCAACCGCGTCTCTGCCGGTGATGGTTTACACCTACGCGATCGCGCCATATGATGACTGGCACCGCCAAGCCTGGGCTGCGGGCCTGGTGCTGCTCGCGCTTGTCCTGCTTGCAAATCTGGGGACCCGACTGGCATTGGGCCGAGGTACCGTCCGGAGTGTTTGATATGGCTTCCATTTCGCAGGGCAACAATGCCAGCGCCGCACGGCTCGCACCGCAAGTGCGGATCACTGAATCCTCGACAACGGGGTCGCAAAGGGAGGCGCCGGTGCGCTTTCAAATCTCCGATCTGAATTTCTTTTATGGCCCGAAGCAGGCCCTCTTTGACCTTCATCTGAAAATCCCCGCCAACCGGGTAACGGCGCTGATCGGCCCTTCCGGTTGCGGGAAGTCCACTTTTCTTCGCACCCTCAACAGGATGAATGACGCGGTCCGTAATGCCCGGTTCGAGGGCCAGATTCTGCTGGACGGGCAGGACATACGAAAAATGGACGTGGTGGGGCTGCGGCGTCGCGTGGGCATGGTGTTTCAGCGTCCCAACCCGTTTCCCAAGTCGATTTTCGACAATGTGGCGTACGGGCTGAGGATCAACGGATACAAAGGACGCTTGAGCGAACTGGTGGAGCACAGCCTTCGCCGCGCGGCGCTGTGGGAAGAGGTGAAGGATTACCTGCACAAGTCCGCTTTCGCCCTTTCCGGAGGCCAGCAGCAGCGGCTGTGCATCGCGCGCGCTCTCGCAGTGGACCCGGAAGTGTTGCTGCTCGATGAGCCCTGCTCGGCGCTCGATCCGGTGACGACGGCGAAGATCGAAGAGCTGATGTTCCAGTTGAAAGACAGCTGCACGATGGTGATCGTCACGCACAACATGCAGCAGGCGGCGCGCGCCAGCGATTTCACGGCTTTTATGCTGGACGGAAAACTCATCGAGCACACCGAGACATCCAAGCTCTTTACCACGCCGACCGATCCGCGCACAGAGGCATACATCACCGGCCGGTTCGGATGAGACTCCGTTGGCGCGAGCGACGGAATTGAGGACCCATGGAACGCCATTTTGAACATGATCTCGAGGAACTGAAGCAGCGCCTGCTGTGGATGGGAAGCCTCGCCGAGCGAGCCGTCCATCAGGCCGTGCATGCCGTGCTCGACGCCGATGAGCATCTCTCCGAGACCGTCCTGAGCGAGGAGGACGCGATCAACGAGATGCAGATCGAAATTGACGAGCGCGTCCAGCGCCTGCTTGCGCAGGTGCAGCCGATGGCGGCCGACCTGCGGTTCCTTCTGGCGGTTTCGCGCATCAACGGCGACCTCGAACGCATCGGCGACCAGGCCGTGAACATCGCGCAATCGGCGATGCGCGTTCTGCGGCATCCCCAGGTGAAACCGTACGTGGATTTGCCCCGGATGAGCGAGCTGGCGGAAGCGATGGTCCGCGACAGCTTGAACGCTCTGGTTCGCGCGGATGTGGAACTCGCGGAAAGCGTGCTCCAGCGCGATGATCAGGTGGACCGGCTGCGCGATCAGCTCTTCCGGGAGCTGCTCACCTACATGATGGAAAACTCCGCGGTGGTGTTCCCCTCGTTTGAACTGATTCTCGTGGCCAAGAATCTCGAGCGCATCGGCGACCACGCGACCAACATCGCCGAAGACGTCATCTATTTCGTTGCCGGGCGTGACGTTCGCCACCCCGCACTCGACCGCCGCTAGTTCCTCGGCGGCACAAGAAAATAAGCAGACGACCGCCGAATTTGCATCCGGGACGAATTTTGGTTCCGAAAAACGTTCAGATACGTGCGAGGGCGGTGGCTTCGTCTTCGGCGAGATCGAGAATGGTATCCAGGCGGACCATCTTGAGCAGCATCATCACTCGTTTGTTTGCGGCGAAAAACGTGCATTTCCCGCCCGCGCGCTTAAATGCCGTAAACGCGCGGACCAGCGCTCCGATCCCCGAGCTGTCGAGCTCGGTGACCGAGGCAAGGTTCACTGCCACGTGGGTCGACCCGGTGTCCATGAGCTGCTGGACCTGGTCGCGGAAAGCCTCTTCGGCCTCACCCAATTTCAAGGCTCCGTCGAGATCGAGAATTGTGGCCGGGCCAGCCTTCCGAATCCTGATGTTCACGGATGTGCCTCTCTATCCGTTGCAAAGCTAACTGAATTAGGCCCGCCAATCAAGGGGATGCAAGAAGAAGAGGTTCCGTTCCCGACCGCGGACACTTCCTTGACGCATTGGCGTTGCATTTGCTAGGCTGCCGCCCTCCGCTGCCCATTTGCCTGGTCAAGACTAGTGGCGATGGGCGGCGCGTCCCCACCCCGCCCTTCGGGTTTGCTTAGGGCAAGGGAGATCCATGGAACCGACCGCGGCACTCTTCGAACTGGCGAGCGTGTCTTTAGCCTGCCGCGATCAGGATACCCTTCTAAAGACGTTTGTTGCGCGCGTGGGAGCAGCGCTCGGCGCTCGAGCCGTACTGGTCTGGCTGCTCGATGCGGAGGCTGAAGGTCTCGCGTGCCAGGTGCGCTGGAGCGAGCCCGGCGAGCGGCTCAATCCCGCAAATGAACGGGTAAGCGAAGGGCTGCTTGTGGAAATCTTCGAGTCCGGAGAGACACGGCGGCTCGGCGGGCGGGAGATTGCGCCGGATGATTTTTCGCACCTCGAAGAGGCAACCCGCACACGCGTGAGGTCCGCGGTATATGCCCCCCTTCCGGGCTCGCAGGGCCAGGCAGGCGTGGTTGAGGTGCTGAATAAGCGGTCCGGCGAATTCACATCCGAAGACGCACAGTTCCTGGAAGAAGCGTGCCGCCTGGTGAGCCAGGCACTTACGAACCTCAGCGCGATTGAAGGAGAGCGCCACCAGCAGCTCGCGACACTCGAACGCCTTACGGCTCTCTACGATCTCGGGCGAACGTTCACTTCAACGCTCGAGCTGGATGTGCTGCTGCCCGTTGTGGCGGGAAAAATTCGCGACATCCTGGCCGCCGGCGCTTGCAACCTGTGGCTGCTGGACCCTGCCGGCAAGGAGTTCTACCTTGCGAATCAAGCGGGCGAAGACCCCACGGTAAATGACGAAACGCGAATCTCCGCAAGCGAGGGTTTCCTCGCCGCGATCGCGCAGCAGGCGAATGCAAAGCTCATCGAAAACCCCGCGGAAGAGCCTTTGCTGGAAGAGCGCCGGAAAGCAGGAGGCGAATTCGAAATCGTGTCCTTGATGGGCGCGCCGCTGAAGAAGGACGATCAGGTGCTGGGTGTCGTCGAGCTGGTGAACAAGCAAGACGGCACTGCGTACAACGAAGACGATCTGTTCTTCCTCGCGAGCATCAGCGAACAGGCTGCCGTGGCGCTGCACAACGCAAACCTGCTCGAAGCCGAGCGGAAAGTGCATGCGCTCGACGCGCTCCTGAAGATTTCCCAGGAAATTACCTCCACGCTCGACCTGGATCATGTGCTGACTACCGTCGTACAACAGGCTGCGTCGGTGGTGCCCTTCGACAAGTGCGTCATCGGCTTTTTCGACCGCGGCCGGTTCGTGCTGGGCGCCGTTTCGGGAGAAACCGAAGTCCCCAAATCGCGCGAAATGGACGAATTGCGTGAACGCCTGGAATGGATCGCCGGCCAGGAGGGCGGCGTTTCCGCGGACTTATATTCGGATGGCTGGCGCCTGGAGCCGGAAGAAGCTCGCGCGCAAATCGTCTCTTTCCTCGAAGCGCACGAATACAACGGGTTTTACGCGCTGTCGCTTCGCGACGATCAGGGCACGCTCGGAGCCATGGCCCTGTTGAGCGGCGATGCGGACTTCCTCACACCCAGCAACCGCGAAACGCTCGGGATACTTGCCAGCCAGACCACCGTCGCGATTCGCAACGCGCAACTCTATCAGCAAGTGCCGCTCGCCAATCTTCTCCAGCCACTGGCCGCGCGAAAAGCGAAGTTTCTTGCGGCGATTCCGCAGGGCCGTCTGCGCGTCTACGCCGAGCGGGCGGCGCTGGTCGCTGTGCTCCTCGTCGTGATCCCCGGGCCCATGCGCGTTGCCACCGACGCAACGGTTGTCCCGGCCGACCGGCGCATGGTCAGCACGATTGATGGAGGCGTGGTGCGGAGCGTGTTCGTGCATGAAGGAGATTCCGTGCAGCCTGGCCAGTTGCTCGCCCAACTCGATGATGGCGAGGATCGCGTGAAACTGGCGCAGGCCAATGCGGGTCTGGCCCAGGCGCGGCGCGATCTGGCGGAGGCTGAGTTTCGCAACGATCCCCCCGCCGCGGGCCAGGCGCAAATTCGGGCGGAACTTCACGCCGCGGAAGTGCAGCTCGAGCAGGAGCGCCTTGATGCGGCGCAGTTGCGCGCTCCAATTGCCGGGATCGTGGTGACGCCCAAAGTAGAGGACAAGGTAGGAACCATGGTGAAGCCCGGCGACCCCTTTTGCGAAATCATCACGCAAGACAGGATTGCCGCGGAAATGAGCGTCCCCGAATCCGATCTGGGTCTCATTCAAATTGGCAAACGCGCCGTGCTGAAGCTCAATGCATTCCCAACGGCTACATTCGAGGGATCGGTGGAACGCATTGGCGCACAAACACACGCGGAGGCCGGAGAGCAATATTTTTTGGTTCGCGCGGTGTTCGACAATCCGGGGAATCGCGCCCGAAGCGGGATGGTGGGGCGCGCGCGGACTCGCGCCGGAGGCGGCTACTCTGGAAGCGGATGGTATCCGGTGGGATACCTGCTTCTGCGTTCGCCCTTCCGGTGGGCATGGCAGAAGGTGTGGTCGATGCTCCCGTAGGACCGATAGTGTCCGTTGTGAAAGAGGTAAGAATTATGATGAAACGATTGGCCTGGCTCTCAACTGCCGCGCTGGCGATTGCCGCCGCGGGCTGCGGCGATTCGCCGGTCGCTTCCGCGCCACACACAACGCCGGCCGCCCCGGCGAATCCGTCGCCCTCTTCTTCCGCGCCCGCTTCCAAAGCAAACGATCCCGGTGACATCCTGACCGTCCTTTCCGTGGAGCACCAGGTGGACGTGGCAAGCCAGCGCGACGGCGTAGTCGTTTCGCTCGCCAAGGATGAAGGAAGCATCGTGAAGGCCGGCGAAATCCTGGGTCAGATTGACGACCGCTCCTTGCAGATGGAGTTGGTGAAGGCGCGCGATGATCTCAAAGTCGCGCAGAACAACGTGAAATATAAGGAAGCGGAGCTCAAGGAAAAGGGCGCGGCCTACAAACGCCAGCAGCAGCTCCGCGCGCTGGGACTTTCGAGCGAAGCCGATCTGGAAGCGGCCGAGTTCGCCTCCAAAGCCGCCGAATTTGACATGCATGGCTGGGAAGCGCTGACGGAAAGCAGCCAAGCTGAAATCCACCGGATCGAGATTGAAACGGACCAGACTCGCCTGCGAGCCCCATTCACGGGCGTGGTTGTCCACCGGTATGTCCGGGAAGGGCAGACCGTCGCCAAGTCTGAAAAATGCTTTCGCGTGAGCCAGCTTGCACCGCTACTCGTTCAGTTCCAGGTGCCGGAATCCAGCAGCCGGCGTCCGGAGCGCGGCGGCACCGTGGATTTGATGCTGGTAGGCGATTTCAAACGCCCGTTGAGCGCCCGCATTGTGAAGGTCAGCCCCACAGTGGATCCCGCGAGTGATAGCTACAATGTGATGGCCCAGCTAACCGGCCCCGGCCTGTCGGACCTTCGCCCGGGAATGGCTGTGCGCATCTCCTGGCAGCCGGGGGCGCAAACGGCGCGTTCAAAACCCTAACCGTCACCAACCATGCGATTTGGTCCCACCAGCCTGCAAGTATCGAGCGTCCTCGCCAAGGGGCTCAAACGCCCCAAACTGCGCTCGGATCTTCGAGTCAGCGAACAAACCGTTGCCGGCGTAACGACCTACGTGATCAAGGTGGCCGAGACCAGCTCGTACAATCGCTACGGCGCCACCGAATATGAACTGCTGAGCCTGTGCGACGGCACGCGCACGCCCGCCGAAGTCGCTGAGGCGATGACGGAGCTCCACCCCGGCGAGCCACTGGCCGAAGCCGAAGTGCTGGAATTCATTGACGGCATCGAGCCGGCCATGTGGGAGCGCTCCATCGGGGAGAAGAATCTCGCCGTCCTCGAGCGCATCCGCGACGAGCGAAAAGGCCGTATTGATCAGTCGAGCGTGCTTTACATCAGCTTCAAAGCCTGGGACCCCAACAAAACCCTCGACAAGATGGATCCCTGGCTCAGCTGGATGTACACGCCGGGCTTCGTCATTTTTTCCGTCGCGCTCTTTATCACCGTCGCCTATCTTCTCGCCGGCGATTGGACGCGCATTCAGCAGGACACCAGCGGGCTCTATTCATTCGCCAACAAGAGCGCCTACGATATCTGGGCTTTCTGGATCATTCTGTTGGCCCTGGGAGGCATCCACGAGCTCGGCCACGGGCTTACGTGCAAACATTTTGGCGGCGAGGTCCATCAAATGGGTTTCCTGCTCATCTATTTCACGCCTGCCTTCTTCACCGATACGACGGACATCCTTCTGTTCCCGGAAGGCTCGCGTCGCCAGTGGGTGATCTTCGCCGGCATCTGGATTGAGCTGGTCATCTGCGGGATCGCCGCGCTCCTGTGGCATTTTTCATTGCCCGGCTCGATCGTCAACGACCTCGCTTACAAAGTGATGTTGCTGAGCGGCATCCAGGGCGCCGTCTTGAATTTGAACCCCCTGATCAAGGCGGATGGGTACTATGCACTCTCGCAGTTCCTGGATATAGATAATCTGCGGGAAGATGCGTTCACGTTCCTGCGCGCCTGGGCGCGAAAATACCTGCTTCGCCATGATCTGGATTTGCCGCCTGCCAGCCGCCGCCAACGCCGCATTTTCCTGATCTTTGGTGTCACGGCGATCGTCTACAGCACGACACTCATTTTCTTGATGCTTTTGTTCGCCAAGAACATTTTCGTCAGCAAATTCGGCGATTGGGGATATTTGTTCACCGCCGGCCTAGTCTATTTCTTTGCGAGAAAAGGCCTGAAAAAGGCATTGCCGGCGGTACGCGCCTGGTTTCGGGAGAAGAGGGAGGAGTATATGGCCTGGAAGATCACGCGAGCGCAGCAAGCCGGAATTGTCGGAATCGCGCTGCTGCTGTTGCTGCCGCCGATTCCCTCGAAGATTTCCGCGGATTTTGTTCTCGAGCCGGGCCGCGAAATGCGCGTGCGCGCGGAATCCGCCGGGTTAATCCAGCAGGTTTTTGTACACCAGGGAGATAAGGTCGAAGCAGGCCAGGTTCTCGCCATTTTGCATAATCCCGAGATCGAAGCGGATGCGCGAGTGCTCGCGGAGGAGTTCGCCATGGCCTCGAGCGACGTCCGCAACGAGCAAGGCCGCTCCGACCTCGACAAAGCCGCTCAGGCCGGCGGCGAACGCTCCCGCTTGCGAGAGGAATTGGCCGTGGCGCAAAGGAGGGTCGACGCACTGGAAATCCGCGCGCCATTTTCCGGTGTGATCACCACCGAGGTGAATCAGCGGGTGGGCGAGTTTCTCGACGCGGGAAGCGAATTTTGCCGCGCCGTTGACCGCACCACAATGAGGGCGCGCATCCTGGTTCGCGACTGGGAAATCTCGGATGTTCGAACGGGAGCACCCGCCGAAGTGAAGGTCATACCGTACCCTTACCGCACCTATTCGGGCCATGTCGAGCGGATATTGCCTGCCGCTGCGCTGGACCGGCCGGTGGCAAGCCCGGAAAAGCTCCAGCGATTGGGCCAGGAACTAACCAATTATTTCGCGATCGTTATGGATTTTCCCAATCCGGATGGTTCTCTTCGCGAGGGCATGACCGGAACGGCAAAGGTGGCTACGAAGAGCCGTCCGCTTGCCTGGCAGGTAGCGCGGGGAGCCTGGCGCTGGGTTCGCTCGTACATTTGGTGGTAGAAAAGGCCCTGATAAAGGAAAAGGGGCCGCCGTTCCTGGGACGGCGACCCCTTTGGGGATGCAGCTACTTCAATCCCCCGGCCAGGCAGCGGGCCCAACCGGAAGAGCGTTGGAATCTGTTAGAAGCGGTTCAGGGGATTAATCCGCATCAAGGTGGTCTTCTTCTCGATTTTCTTGCCTGCTCCGAGCTTGTTGCCCTTCTTCACCGGCTTCGCTGCGTTTGCCATGATCTTTGTTCCCCCGTCGTTAGATTTAGCCTGTTCGGCTCTGGCCCTCTCTAGTGCAATCATTGCGCCAAACTGTTTCGCCGCTTTCGATGACCGAAAGACGCTCAAACCAAAGCACTTGCCGTCAACGGGTTGGCATCCAACGACTAGGAAACGGCTGTAATGTGTTGAATTTTTGCGGCACGTGTTGAATTTTTCAATGAGTGGGAGTCCTGGGGGGCCTGCACCATTCGAACTCGGTCCTCTGTGAATTCAATCACCGTTCGTGTTCGGGCAGGGAGAATGGCTGTTCCCAGTCAGGCCTGAAGTCGTCCGAGAGATTTTGAGATCAGATCATCATTAGTGACGTCTTCCGCATAAAAAAAGGGCTGCGGCCTGATCCGCCGCAGCCCCGAATTTCCGGTGTTAAACGTTAACTTAGGCCGAGTACCTTTGTTTCAGATCCCAAACGCCCAGTTATTTTTCCCTGAACTTGTTCAGAGGCCGAACCTTCGCCATAGCCTTGTTCTGAAGCTTCTTGCTCTTGGTGCTTTTCTTGGCTGCCATGTTCGTTTCTCCTTTTTCTGACTGGCCGGATGGCCGTGCATTAGATAGCATGCGGCGTGCCAAAACGAGTGCTGAGCGAACGGGCGAGGGGTTACGTTGAAGGAGTTGCACTTAACCCCGACCTACCCTCGCTGAGGTGCAACCAGAGGGCCCGAGATGCGTTGACTTTCTCATCGGACTGTTGAATTTCTCAACTTCCTGCTCCTAGTACTCGATCGGATCTTGCTCCGTCGGGGATCCCTGTGCGTCGCTCAGGCCGTTGTAAGTGAGAAGTCCGGGGCGGCTTCCCCTCAAATTCACTACCTGCTGGCGGCATCACGTTTCCTGACTGGTTTTCCCCCCGTTCGCAGCGGGGGCGATCCACCGGGCACGAGTCGGAGCTTCACACAGTAATAGCCCCGCCATTGCGTCTGCCATGGAGTGTTTGTCCTCATCCTCAAAGCACGTGAAAGCCGGCGATGGGTTTATCTCGAAACAGTACCAGCGGCCACTGGGAGTCCTCCGCAGGTCAATGCCGGCTGCGAACAAATTCCTTTCGGAGGCTAAGAGGCGGCAACGATCTTTGATCTCGGCAGGCAGTCTGACGCCATGAATCCCCGCGAACAGTCCCTCTTTTTCTGCGTATCGATAATCGACGGCTTCCGAAACGATCTCGCTTGCGAAGACACTTCTTCCGATTACGTGAACGCGGTACTCGGTCCCCGGGACGTATTGCTGGAATTGAGTGGGGCACCAGCGCAGGTCAGCCAAGCGCTTACGGTGCGCGGGCGTGAGACGAGCGACGACGCTTCGAGTGCTGCTCAACGACTTATAGATGACCTTCTCGTATTTCTCCCAGAAACGTAAGGCTGCCTCAGGATCCGTTGTGACAAGAGTCTCCGGGTAATCGAACCCACAGGATCGGATCACGCGCGACTGGTAGGGTTTCGAATCACACCAATCCCTCGCCGACGGCCGGTTTACGACCCTGGCAGGAGTGAGATCGGCCCAACACTCGAACGCCTCATGTACGCTGACGGCGTGATTCCATGCGGAGCTATGCTTGCCCGCTGCCGCGATCTTAGGAAAGTCGCGCGGGTCGTACATTCGAAGGTATGCCGCGTCGACGTTTTCGAGGTCGATTCTCCTACGCCCTACTCGGACGACCCCGGTCACGCGGGAACCTACCGAGAGCTGAATGCTGGTCTGCAGCAGCCTGTGTTGTTCCACGAAGAAAACGGGTGCGCGGCGCCGGGAAAGCGCAGCGCGAACTTCTGCCAAAGGCTCGTCCTGTGCAGGTCCGTAAAGAAGGATCACGAGGTGACTCGCGCGGGTAATCTCCGGTCTTCACTGCCCGCTGTAAGCAGTTGGAAAACCGCGTCCATAACAACAGGACTCACCAGGTCCGGACTCGGATTAGCGCCAAGAAAAAGTGACCTGCGGCCGGGGCCGTCGAAGTACACGGCCAGAAGATTGACCTCCGCAGCTCGGGCGAGTCGGAGCGCATCCCTCTTGAGATTTCCTTCTGCAACGCCGAAGCACCGATTCCCGACCACAGTCAGTGTTACCACAGTTCTCTTCGCTGCTTTGCTGCGAACAGCTACCGAAGGAACCTCTCGCCGTATTGGCCGGACAGGGAGGCCGACCTGCGTCGCTAGCCGGACCCAGTGTTCCGGCCGCCAATTCGGCCCGAAAAGGCAGATCGGCGCCGGTCGATTCAGGACTGGACAAGCCAAGGAAGATAACCACGAGGCCAGGAAAGCTGTCATTTCACTCGCGACATATTCGCGGTCGGCAGCTTCGATATGTTCAAGCTCCTCCGCGGATACGCGCGGAAGACGGACTAGCACCCCGCCTATTTGATTGGAAACGAATTGGCGTTCGCTTGCAACGCCGAAGGAGGGCCCCTTCGCACCGAGGCGGTATCGCCACCCTCGTTCGGATAGGTCCCTTGGAACCAAAAGACGAGCGCCAACGCTCGCCCATTGCCTGACGAGACGTGCAGCGACGTCGTCTGTCGAGCCGGCCAGGACTAAGGGAAATTTACTTGCCACGCTTTTTCAGCACCGACCTGTCCGCGTCCGGCCGCTCCTCGGGGCGAATAAAGGACCGACCGGAAGCCAACCCTTTCTTCTTACTCCCTTGAGATTTCTTTCTTTTTCCGGTCATTGAGATGCGCCCGAAGTTTGGGATGGCGACAAGCTATCCAGCCGATCTCGGCATGTCAAGTGCGTGTCATGAAGGCGCGTGGGGAAGCTGACGCACTCAACGAAAGTTGGAAATTCCCACCTTTGGCTACACATTGTATTTGCGGCAGAGGTAGTTGAGGCGGTTGCGGTCCACGCCGAGCAGACGAGCCGCTTCCGTCTTCACCTGCTTGGCCTGTTCCAGCGCCTCGGCCACCCAGCGGCGTTCGTACGCTTCCATTTCTTTGTCGAGGCTGATACCCGCGGGAGGCAGCCGGAACCGCCTCTTGGAGTTGCGCCCCGCTGTTTCGATAATATCCGGCGGCAAGTCTTTCAGGCTGATCACGTCATCGTCGGTCATCAGCACAAGCCTCTGCACCGCGTTCTCAAGCTCCCGGACGTTGCCGGGCCACGGATAGCGCTTCAGTGCCGCCATCGCATCATCGCCGATGCGCTTGGGGGGGAAACTGTTCGCGGCGCAATAGACGCTGACGAAGTATTCAGCAAGCACAGGGATGTCCTCGACGCGCTCGCGAAGGGCTGGAACGAAAATGGGCACCACGTGGATGCGATAATAGAGGTCTTCGCGAAACCTTCCCTCGCGGACCATTTCCTCGAGATCCTCATTTGTGGCGCTGACCAGGCGAAAATCCACGCGGATCGACTTCTTGCCCCCGAGGCGCGTGAGCGCGTGGTCTTCAAGCACACGCAACAGCTTGCTTTGCAGCGCCGGCGTGAGCGTGGCGATTTCATCCAGGAAAAGCGTCCCTTGATGGGCCACCTCAATCCGGCCTTCCTTCGTCGCCACCGCTCCGGTAAACGCGCCTTTCTCGTAGCCGAAAAGTTCCGCCTCCATCAATCCTTCCGGCAGCGCGGCGCAATTGACGCTGACGAAGGCACGGTTCCTCCGCGGACTCTGTTCGTGAAGCGCGTGCGCGACCAATTCCTTTCCTACGCCGCTTTCCCCGCGAATGATCACGCTCGTGTTCGCCTTGGCGATCCGCGTGATGGAATCAAACACGTGGCGCATCGCGTCGGTGGAACCAATCAGGTCGCCGAGCGCGTTCTTACGGCTGATTTCCTGCCGCAGGATGCGGTTTTCGCGCTGGATATGGAGTTTTTCTACCGCGCGCTCGAGGAGGTGCCGCAGGACGTCGTTGTCGATGGGCTTGATAAAATAGTCGTAGGAGCCGGAATCGATCACTTTCAGGGCCGTGGATTTCCTTGTGTCCGAGCTGAGGACGATTACGAGCGTATCAACTTCGCTGCCGTCGAGGCGGCCGAGCAACTCGGCGCATTCCCGCACGCCCCCGGATGCCATGGGCACGGCCAGCAGCAGTACGTCGAGTTCTTTCTCTTCCAGGAGCCGGTAGGCCGCTTCGTAGTCTTCGCCTTCGAGCACTTCAAAGTGCGCGCGCAGCGCGGTGGCGATCTTCGACCGCAAGGCCGAATCATCGTCCACAATGGCAATCTTTGGTTTCGACGCTCCGGGCGCTATGGCGTGTCTCCGGCGGGGGATAGGACGAAGTTCGTGGGGGACGAGTGAATCGAGGGCTCTCCCGCGCCGCCGCGATTCTAGGGGTGAACCTCCGCGGTGTCAACGAAGCAACGCCTGAGCGATGGAGGCCCGAAAGACCCGCAGTCGACGAAGAGTTGCGGCGAGCGGACGCGTTCGAGATAGGGGCGAAAACAGGCGAAAGCGAGTGACGATTAGACAGAGTGCGGCCCTTTGTTTTGTGCGAGTTACGACCATTTCTAATCGACACGTGTGACGATTAGAAATGCGCGCCTCCGATAGGAACTGCCACGAAGGCAACACCCGGATCAATGCCTGCGAGGAGGCAAGTATTTCTTGTCAATCTTGGCGATGACCACGTAGTTCGGGTCCACCATTTCGGTGAGATGGATTTTCCCAACTTTCGAGAGCAGTTCGTAGGCGTCGAGTTCGGACAAGCCATAGTCCGCGTGAATCCAGGCGATGAGCTGGGTGAAGGCGATGCGCAGCGCATCGTCCACGGGGCGATAGATGCCCGCGGCCATGATTTCATCCTGATTCTCGAAGCGCGGCCAGTCGATTCGCTGGCCTTTGATCAGCGAGACGCGCATCCGCACATGCAGGGGGACTTCGATCGCAGTTCCGGCCACTTCTCCGTCGCCCATCGCGGCATGGCCGTCGCCCATGTATAAGAGAGCTCCGGGAACGTTGACGGGAAGATAAAGCATGTTGCCGACGCTTGCCTCGGGCGCGTCCATATTGCCGCCGAATTCGGCCGGCACCACCGAGCTTCGCGCCTCGCCGCCCGCCGGAGCCACACCAATGCAGCCGAGAAAAAGATGCAGCGGAACTTTCACGGAGAAATCCGAATCGTGCGCGCGAAAAGTCCCGGTTCCGGCTTCGCGATCGAGCGGGTACAAGTAGATGCGCTCGGGGAGCGGCGGATTCACCATCGGCGTGTAGTTCGTCGTGCTCAAAGCGCCGAAGCCGGGAGCGAATGCACCGACGCCCTGTGCGGAGGTTACGTCCATCGCAAGAAATTGAACTGCAAGCGTATCGCCGGGCTCAGCGCCTTCGATATAGAACGGCCCCGTGAGCGGATTGTCTCCCTTCACAAGCGCGAGGGTATCGCCGGGCTTCTGGATGGCATTGCCGAAGGCGTCCACTGTGTCGGTATCGAGAATATCTCCCGGAACGAGGCGGGCCACCGGCGCCGCGGAACCGTACAGGTACTTAACCGTGTCCATGGTTACGTGATATTTCACGACGCGCGGCGAAGCCTCCTGCGCGGCGGCGATGGAAACACTCGAAAGTCCTACAAGCAGGGCAATCAGGATTCGGAATCTCATCTATCTCCTCCCCCGGGGAAGCCGTGAATTAAGAATGAACGCTCAAGAACTGCCAATCAGAATCCCAACAGCAAAAACAAGCCCGCCACCCACGATGACTTGAAGAGCGGATGAAAGAATTCCCATTTCCATGAAGCGATGACGCACGTAAGCGATGATGGCGAGCTCAACGCAAACCACCAATACAGCAACAAGGAAAGCCATGCGGAAATTGGCGAGCAAGAACGGCAAGGTGTGCCCGATTCCTCCCGTTGTGGTCATCAGACCGGGATCCCCGAACCACGGGCTGCCCACGTCCCGTAAGCGAGCCGTCATCGGAAAGCGCTTCCGCGAAGGCCATCGAGATGCCGGCGCCGAGCGAGGCGGCGAGGCCAACGCGGAACGCATCCCAACTGCTATGCGTGGCGAGGGCGGCTGCAAAAATGGGAGCAAGCGTGGAGACGGACCCATCCATCAGGCCTGCCAGGCCCGGCTGGATTATTTGCAGCACGAACACCCGCCGGCCTGATTTTTCTTCATCCGTGCGCGCCTGGGCGGCCAGATGCTTCTCCTCGAGCGTTCCGGCAAAATCAAAGTGCTCCCGCTCGATCTCCGCCAAATCGCCGAGCAGCTTGCGAGTGGAGGCATCGGAGACGCGATCGAGGGAGCGCTCATAGAATCGCAGCGTCTCCAGTTCCATTTCCTCCACTTGCCTGCGGACCACCTCGATTCCGAGAGGGCGCACGAGCCAGACCGGACGCCGTTCCACGAACCCCTTCACGTCCTGGCGGCGGATCAGCGGAATATGTTCGCCGAAACGCCGGCGATAGGTTTCGATCAGCCTCCGGCGGTGGCGCGATTCCTCCGCCTGCATTTCCACAAAGACCTTGGCAGTGGACGGGTATGTTTCACGAAGCCCCTCGGCGAAATCCGCATAAACACGGCTGTCCTCTTCCTCGAGTTGAATCGCAAGGGCGAGGATTTCCTGTTCGCTGAGATCCCCGAAGCTTTTCTTGGCCATTTTCGCTCCCTGCACGAAAGCTAAAGCCCAGGATTATAGCCGTGAAACAGCAGAACCGCCGATTCGATTCAGCAAGAAAGGACGGTGAAACGGGTGAGTTGCATTGCCGCAGTCTCCGCGACTTCCGCTGCCCTGGCGGTAGGCGAAGACGGCCAATTGAAATAGAATGATCTCGAACGAGCGATATATGAAAGGGCATCAATGAGAGCGTGCGTGCTACGCTCCACCGCTTCGATCCAAACCAATCCTCTCGAATTTGCAGACGTCCCGGCGCCAGAACCCGGAAAGGGAGAGGCGCTCGTGCGGGTTCACGTCTGCGGCGTTTGCCGCACGGACTTGCACGTGATCGAAGGCGAATTACCGCCGCGAAAAATGCCCGTGATTCCCGGCCATCAAGTAGTGGGTGTGATCGAACGATGCGGTGAAAGCGCGAAACGATTTCGCGCCGGAGCACGAGTGGGGATCGCCTGGCTCCATAGCGCCGACGGAGTTTGCGAATACTGCCGCGCGGGGAAAGAAAATCTGTGCGACCATCCGCAATTCACGGGATACACGGTGGATGGCGGCTATGCGGAATATGCCGTGGCGCGGGAAGAATTTGTCTACCCGATTCCGGAGAGCTTCTCGGACGAGCAGGCGGCTCCACTCCTGTGCGCGGGCATCATCGGATTTCGCTGCTTGCGCCTTTCCGGCATCAAGGCCGGAGAACGTCTCGGTTTCTATGGCTTCGGGAACGCAGCGCATGTGGCGATTCAGGTGGCGCGGCACAGGGGCGCGGAAGTGTACGGGTTCACGCGGGGCGCGAGCCACCAGAAGCTCGCCCTGGATCTCGGCGCGGTCTGGGCCGGGGAAGCTACGGCTGAATCTCCCCGAGCACTGGATGCTGCGATTATCTTTGCGCCCGCCGGCGAGCTTGTTCCCCTGGCACTCAAGGCGCTCAAAAAGGGCGGCACGCTGGTGCTCGGCGGAATCCACATGAGCGATGTCCCGCCGCTGGATTACAACCTGCTGTATCAGGAGCGCGTCGTCCGAAGCGTTGCCAACAACACGAGACAGGACGGCGAAGACTTTCTCCGCGTCGCGGCGGAGATTCCCATTCGTTCCCGAGTGGCGGTTTATCCCCTGCGCGAAACAAATCGCGCACTCAACGATTTGAAAAATGACCGGGTGAACGGCGCCGCCGTGATTGATTGCCGCCCATGAAGGCCTCATCCCTGCTCCACCGGACGTTTCAAACCGGCATCACGCTGAAAGGAATTGACGGCATTTTCGAAACCATCGGCGGGCTGTTGCTCTGGTTCATCAGCCCCTCGAGGCTGAATGAGATTGTCCTGGGGCTCTTGCAGCATGAACTTTCGCGCAATCCATACGACTTTTTCGCTTCTCACTTCGCGCATCTTGCGCAAAGGCTTTCGACGGCCGATCCGTGGTTTGCCTCCGTGTTTCTCCTTTCGCACGGACTCACAAAAGTGCTGATCGTGATGGCCCTGTGGCGCAACAAACTGTGGGCCTACCCGCTGGCAATCATCGTTTTCGGCGCATTCACATCGTACGAGGCTTACCGCTACACACACACTCATTCATTCACGCTGGCGATGGTGACAATACTCGACGGCGGCGTCGTAATCCTGGCGTACTGGGAGTACAGAAGACAAAAGCGAGAGCGGAACGATGTTGCGGCGGAAGGACGGCTTTAGCCGCTGAAGCCTCAGAGGTTCAAGGTGCCCTCGTTCGTTCCTATCACGGTACGGGGCACTGCTGAAGCAGTGCCCTGACGGCTCGTTAAGCCAGGACACGACCTGATTCTTAGTCGCGATAGACGAACTCGAGCTGAATACCGGCTACCTCGATGATGTCGCCCGATGACAGCTTGGTGGGGCGCGTGATGGGCTGGCCGTTCACGCTCGGTATTTTGTCCGCGCCGCCGATGTAATACGAATTGTCATCGCGACGAGTAATTTGCGCGGCGGCTTTCGGCGCAAACCATCCCTTCAGCTTCACGGTGGCCATCCCGGATTTTCCGACGACGGTGAGCTTGTCGTTCAGCAAGTATTCACGCTGATCGGTTTTGCCCTTGAGCACGATGAGAGTGGGCACCTTGACGCGCCCCGGGGCGACTTGCGAGGTTTCGCCGACGGCGGCAACCTTCTGAAGGAATTCGCGCCGCTCCTTCGTATCGAGCACGACGGTCTCGTTGATCTTCGGCGGCGCGGGCCTCGAAGCGCCATGGCCGTTGCCAGCGCCTTCCATTTCGCGTGATTCCGAAACGACGATGGTGTGTTTCCCGACGACGACGGAATCTCCGGGCTTGAGCATCACCATCTTTACGCGCTGGCCGTTGACGAACGTGCCATTCAGGCTGCCGAAGTCCTCGAGCATCAGGCGGCCCTCTTCGTTGAAGACGCGCGCGTGATAGTTGGAAACCGACGGATTGTCGATCACGAGCCCGTTGTCCGGAGACCGGCCAATGCTCACTTCGCTGGATCCTATGGGCACTTCCTTCAGCACAGAATGTTCAAATTTCAGCGTCAGTTTTGGCATTGCAACGCCCTCCCTCAAAATAACGTGATTCGAGAATTCAATATCTCGATCGGACCCCTACCGCTCGCCTGAATCCCTAGCCGCCGTTTTTGAACCAGCGGCGGAAGAACCCGATTCGCGCGAAAGCGGCAACGCGCTTGGCCGATTGACGCAGCACAACGACGGTAATGTTGTCGCCGCCTCCCGCTCGATTCGCCGCATCCACGAGACGATCGGCAGCCTCCTGCGTATCTCCGGTGCCTTCCAGAATCGCCGCAATTTGCGCGTCGGAAAGTTCACGCGTGAGCCCGTCGGAGCAAAGCAGCACGGTGTCGCCTTCCATCACCAGCTCTTCCTCCACAGCCACTTCAACTTCCGGCTCGATTCCCACGGCCCGGAGAAGCACGCTTTGCAAAGTACTCGTTCCGGCCTCCTGCTCGGTGAGCATTCCCTGGCGCACCTGCTCGGCCACGAAGGAATGATCCTGCGTGAGCTGCTCCAGCTCGCCGCCTCGCAGGCGGTAGGCGCGGCTGTCGCCGACGTGCGCCACGCTCATGCGCTGGTCAAAGAAGCGCACGGCCACGATGGTGGCGCCCATTCCGCGGCGGCGCTCGTCCTGCTGCGCCGATTCGTATACGGCGCGGTTCGCCAACTGGATCGCGCTTGCCAATCGGTTCGACGCCCCGGAAACTCCCTCGATCGGTTTCCCGGCAAGAGGCAGCGACGGATTCGCCTCTGCCTCGCGGCAGTGCGCGATCACTGCTTCCGTGGCGAGAGAGCTTGCCACTTCACCGGACGCCTGGCCTCCCATCCCATCCGAGAGAACGAACAGGCTTATATCCGGCGCGACGCGAAAACTGTCTTCGTTGTTTTCGCGAACACGCCCCGTGTCAGTGCGACCACCGAATTCCATTGCCACTCCCAATTATGGGGCTACCTTCTGGTTTGCGCCCGGCAACGTGATCGGATGAACGTCGGAGAAGCCCTGCGTTTCCAGCCACTGCGTGACGCTGGGAACTCTTTTTTGGCCAAATGGCCCCGTAAACACAACATAAAAAGCGCCCTTCGGACCGCGTCGCGGGATGACGGTTGCCGGCAAACCAAGGTCTTCAAGTTTCTTCGCTGACTTTTGCGCATTGTCTTCCTGCGCGTACCGCCCAACCCAGAGATAGGTGTTCGCGCGGTCGTCCGAGGACGAGCCAGCTTCGCCAAACGCCTTTTGGGCGTGCTGCTGCACGTCGTGCGGCACGGACTCCTGGGCCGGTTGCTCGGCCTTCTTCCTGGCAAATGTGGTCTCGCGACGCGGTGGTGCTTCCACGGGCGTGGATTTAGCGGCCACAGGGGCGGAAGATTCCGCAGCCGGCGCCGGTTTTTCCGGTGTCACGTCCGCAGATTTTCCATCAGGCGACGGCTCGGCAAAGGGAACGGACAGCGCGAAATCAGGAGGCTTGGGTGTTGCAAGTGCGTCGGGCGGTGGAAGCGATTCGGCGGACTTCTTCACTTGCATAGCACGCATCGCACCGAGGGTTCCGCAGGCTATGAGCACGCACAGCAAAAACCACGTGAAACCAGACGTACGCTTGTGTTCCGGCGGTTCCTGGAGCGAGCGAAAGGAACCGGCGGAAAGGGCGTTGCTGGGATGCGCCGGCGCGGCAGCAACTGGTGCGGCAGGCATCGTAGGCGCAGGCGCCGCGGGAACACGCAAGACGTTTTCGAGTTCGGCCAGAGATTGGAAGCGCCTCACGGGTTCTTTCTCGAGACATTTCAAGATGGCCCGCTCGATGGCGACCGGTATGTTGGGATCCACTTCGTGCGGAGGCGGAGGCGCTTCACGCATCTGCTTCAATGCAACCGCAACGGCCGTATCCGCATGGAACGCCGGCGCGCCGGTGAACATTTCATACAGGATCAGACCGAACGAGTAGATATCGGTGCGGTAATCCACGGGCTTTCCGGCAACCTGTTCGGGCGCCATGTAGGCGGGCGTGCCGAGCATGGAGCCGGTCGCACGGGTCAGCGCCTCCATCGAGCGGGCGATGCCGAAATCCATGATCTTCACGTTGCCCTGGGCATCGATCATCACGTTCTCGGGCTTCAAGTCCCGGTGAACGATTCCCTGCGCATGGGCTTCCTTCAGCCCGGAGCAGATCTGCAGCGCTACATCGATTCCTTTTCGCAACGGAAAGCCGCCGAAGCGGTTCAGCACCGACCGCAGGCTTTCGCCCTCGACAAATTCCATCGAGGTGTAGGCGACTCCGCCGATGCGGTTGAAGTCGTGGACGCGGCAAACGTTCTTATGCGTGATCTTGCGGGCGAAAAGAAGCTCGTTCTTGAAACGGTCCATCATGGCCTGATCGGACGCGATTTCGGGCTTCAAGAGCTTCACGGCGACCGTCTCGCCGGTTTCGCGATCCCGCGCTTTGTACACATTGCCCATGCTGCCGTGCCCTGCCTCGCCCAGGATGTCGTAGCGCTGGCCGAGGGCCGAGAGGGCCACGGAACTCAGGTGAAGGCCTGCGAGGGGCGCGGTGGGTTCTGCAACGAGCGACCCGGCATCGGGCACATCGCTCAGGAGAATGGTATCGTGGCGGTCCTTGGAATCGCGGGGCGCGCCCGCGGGCGGGAAACCCGCGCTCGGATTGGAAGGCTTGCTCATTTTCGCCTATCCAGAATAGGGGAGAAAACCGGGGGCCGGTGTGAATCGATGGGCAGGTGTAGAGAAAGAGTATCTGGTACTTTTTGGAGCGTGGAGAAAAATGCGCGCGAGTTTACTTCGGAAAGGGCCGGCCCAATCCGAACTAGACCACTTTGACTCCGAGGCTCGCGGCTTGTAAGATTCGCGACGCTTCGATAGGGAGGACATCGTGAGGAATTATCTTATCTGCGCTTGTTTGGCGCTGATGTCAGCGTCTGCGGCCTTTGGTCAGCAACCAGCGCAACCGGCGAGCGCGAGCCAGGATGCGGGCACGAAACAGCCGGGAAAATCGCCGACAGCGGCGAAGAAACCTGACGCCAGCAAGCCATCGGACAGCGCTTCGCCCGACGACCCCAAAAAGCTCGCCGACCTGCTCGAATCAAAGATTCGGGATATGTGGGCGGCATTCAAGAACAAGAACAAGCGGGCGTACGGCGATTTCCTCACTGACGATTTTATGGCCGTGGAAGAAGATGCGCAGGGAGAGCGCACCAAGATGGTCGTGCTTCGTGAGGTGGGAGAAAGTGTGGTCTACGACTATCACGTGCAACTCTTCCGTGTGGATCCGATTGCTTCCGGCGCGCAGTTGGTGACCTACGAGAACGTGATCCAGTTTCCGCCGGGATCCATCTCGCGATTTGAGAAGATCTTTATCAGCGAGATCTGGGTGAAGCGCAATGGAGAATGGAAGTCGTGGAGGTATCAGGCCACTCGCGTAAAGTAAGCGTGCCGACTTAGGGCACCTGCACGTCTCTCAAGAAAACCCCTTCGAAGTGTATGGCGGTATCGCCCGGCCAGAAATGAAGAGGAGCCCGAACCCTCAATTCCGGGTTGGGCTCCTCGTTTCAGTGAGTCTTCTTACGGCCCGCTAGTCGCGCGCGAACACCGCGACGCAACCATCCTGCTGTGCCGACTGGCAATTGGTGCTGCCAGAGGCTAGCGGCACGAAGATGTGGTTGTTGTTGAAGTCAGCCGACACGCTGTGGGCGTTGCCGTTGGTGGGAACGTTTTGGAGCCACTGCCTGGTCCCCGCGTCAATTACGCCGAGAACGGGGCCCGTGGGCATGTCTCTCGCCGCCAGATAGTAGCGGTTGTCACCGGGGTTGAACCAAACTTCGTCGACGGACCCAACGTTGTTGATGGTGGTTAGGATTTGACCGGTGGTGCCGTTGAAAATGATGCTGGTTGGCGCGAACGCCCTGCCGTCATGATCGGCGCAACCTACGAGAACATCGGTGCCAGGACCAAGCGCAAGGCCGGTTGGCATGCAACTGAGCATCGGAAAACTGTTAACCACGACCGGACCGTTGGGACCGAAGGGGTCAATTTCATCAACGCTTCCGACTGTGACGTTGAACGTCGAATTGCTGTTGGTCAGCAGGAAGTGACCCGTCTTGGGGTTAAACACCAATCCGCCTAATCCAGCTAACGCCACTGCTCCAGTGCAGTCGGGAAAGGAATCCGCTGCCACGCAGAATTGGCCGGTGGAGTTGCTAAGCATGGGCCCGTGGTGGCACGGAACCGTGGGGTTTGGGCCGAGGGCGTCGCCGGACTCTCCCGTGGGAACAGCGTTTCGCACGCCGCCCGGAGGGAACGGGAACTCAAGCGAGGGGAACGGGCACGGATTCACGGCCTCATCAACCACCTGCGTGCTGTCGGTCGGTATTGTGTTGTCATAGTAAATTTGACCAAGGATGCAGGAGGAATAGTTCTTGGAGAAGTTTGCGTTCGGGTTACCAGCCGATCCGTCCCCGATCAGCGAGTTGTTCGCACCGCCGGGACTATACGGGGCCGTGGGGTTATATGGCAAGCAGTGCTCCAATTGGAGTTGCTGTATGGTGGGCTCCGATATTGGCGTGAGCGCGCCGTTTATCACGCCTGATGCGTCAATGACAGTAAAGAACGGCTGTCCCGGATCACCGTTGATGATCCCGACTAGAAAATGAGAGCTTCCGTCAGGGGCGGTGACGAAGCCGCCGGTTGTCCCCAACTCATCTCCCCGGAGGTCGCCGCACGTTGGATCGCCGAACGCGCGGCCATTAGCGGACGCCATACAACCAGAGATGCCGCCACTAGGAGGAGCAATGCCGTCATAGTCAGGGCTAGTTCCGGTCGAAATGTTGGCAATCACGGTTGGCGGGACGCTGTTGTTTTGCAATGTCGGACGGAGATCGAAGATGGCCATGCTCGAGCTCCCGCTTCCGACGAAGAGGAAATTGCCATCGGCGCTGACTTCCAGGCCGTTGGGACCCGTCAAAGGATTCAAGTTATTCGCGCGCGAGGCGCAGCACTGGCCTCCCATCCATCCGCCGAAGTGACCGTTGGGACCGAAGAAACCAGGGAGGCGGAAGGGTGCGTTCTTGCAACCGAACCTCGTGAAATTGCCTTGGGCGGTGGTGATTGGAGGGATGCTAGGGTCACATACGCTGGCGTTGTTTCCCGCCTCGGCGACGGAGTTGTCGCCACCGATCGCGAACAACGCAATGTTGGTAACTGTACTGAAAATGGGAACGTCCAGGCCGACACGATCGGTCACTAGGAAGAGGCGGTTAGTGGGATCGACCCAGCTGATGTCAAAAATGTTGAAAGGGCCGCCGGGCTCGCCGTTGGGATTGTGTTCCGGCACAAGCATGACATCAATGATCCCGACCGAACCATTCTGGTTCGTGCCGCAGACCGGACAGTTCGCGTTGCCCACGCCATTCCCGCAACTGCTCCCAAGGAAAAGCGAGGCAAGCAGCACAGCGAAACATACAACTGGCAGCATTCTAAATTTCATTGCATTGCCTCCCGCGATTTTTCTTTCCGCGATAATGTCGTTCTGTTTGTTCAACGGCGCATTCGATACGCTCATGCTGTTCTCCCAAGCTCCGGCAAGCCGGCGGCTTCAGACACTGCTGCGTTTTCAGAACCGGAACTGAACCCCTTGCAGCGCCACGAAGTAGTTCTGCCGCAAGATGCCTTGCACGCTCGGATTTACCAGGCGGTCCACGTTGAAGTCGAACTTCAGCAGGACCCAGTAGTTGAGATACCAGTTCAGCCCGGTGCTGAATTGATCCGTGTGGTCGCTATAGAGGGGGAAGATCACCGGGGTGATTGGACACACCGTGTCCGGGCAGACAAACGCCGGCGCCCTTCCTTCCAGCCACGAGTAACGGAACTTGACCTGGAACGCACCCCATCCGGGACCGCCTGTCTCGCCAGGCGAGTTCGGGCCAATCAGGGGATGCTTCACTCTGGGGATTGCGTTCTCCGGCTCCGTCTCGCCGGTGACCAAGTAAGTCAGCTGGGCATAGGCGCCCTTTCCGGTAATCCCGGGGAGGGTTTGGAATCCAATTCCTCCGAGTTGCTCCGAGCCGACCCCCGTGCGCTTTTCGAGGATCTGGGTGTATTCGCCGCGCAGGCCCCATTTTCCGTAGAGCCACTGGAAATGGCCGTTGTAGCGGTCAATACCGCCGTTGATCCGGAACTGCGGGAAGAATGTGTATGTGGAATCATTCGTCAGGCCGCTGAAGCTCAACTCATTCGAGAGGCCCCGCGAGCGCGAGTGCTCATACGATCCGCCAACCGCAAAGTTTCTGAACTTCGAATCTTTGTCTTTCTTGAATGGAAAGATGCGGAGCCTGCCGACAAACTCGGGCTCGTTGGTCGTGTCATTGGTGATGATCCCTTTGCCGTTGAAGATTCCGCCCCAGTACTGCACGACGCCGTCATCGAGATTTCCATGAATCGAAGCGCCGGGAGCGCGGAATGTCCCTGCCGCGTCCGGGTACAGCACGGTGATAAGGGAACGCTCGATGAATTCAACGTTGGTGTCGCCGGTGCCGACTTCCTGGGAGAAAGGCACCTTAAACTGTCCTGCCTGGATTTGGAACGCGGACCACGGCTTGAAATCGATGTACGCATCCCGGATGGAGATGCCGTTGGTGGCGGCCGTATCGAACAGGAACGCATAGTCCAATTGCTTTCCGTAGCTGCCTTGAACGCCGAAGCGCGCGCGCCGGATTGCAAACGTATCCGAAGGGGCGCCGTCGCCCTTGTAGAAGGTGTACTGAGCGTTCAAATACCCGACCGGCATGATTGTGAACAGGCCGTCCGGGCTCTTCAGGAAGAAATGCTCGCCGTTCCAACCCGACGTTGCCGCGGGCGTGTCGCTGGCCTTCTTTTGAAGGATGTCGATTTCCTTTTGAAGGGCATCGACATCGGCCGCAGTGGCCGTTCCCGGCGCACTCGCGTCAGCGCCCGTGGGCTGCGCAGAAGTCGCGTCGGAGGCGTTGGCCTGCACGAGGCGCGCTCCGAGAGCCGCTTGCTGGCTGCTGGCCTCCACGAGCCTCTGAATCTGTGCCTTGAGCTCCGCCACTTCGCGCCGCAATTGCTCAACTTCTTCTTTTGTTGCTGCGGGCGCCGCCTTCGACGGATCGTCGGCGGGTTTGTTGCTTTGGGCATATAACGATGCTCGGCCGAAAAACACTAATGCCAAAAGCAGAAAGGCCATTCTTAGCGAGCGCATTCGTTTCCTCCCCCAAAAAGATCTAGTGAACGGGGTCTACCCCCGCGGCGTGTGAATAGGAACCTAGAAATCCAACCCGGGCATCCCAGGCGTCTACTAGAAATTTCTATACGGTCAATTCTGTTTCGGTATGATAACCAGACCTTTTCCCCGGCGCCGTTTAGCATATCCGGAAATAACGTGTCAAGCTTTAGTTTTGGTTTGCGAGACCGCGCAGGGGATGGTTTCAAATTGTGGGCTTGGGATCCGCCGTTCGAGGGAGACAGCTCACCAAACAAGGGCTAGTTCGGTAGGAAGAAATAGAAGGAAAATGGGTTTCGCCGGATGGAGCTGGCTTGTCGAGTCGCGGCATCGACGAGCAGACGAATCCGGTTGATGGCCGCCTCTTAGTAGCCCTTCATTGGGCCTTTCTCTTTGTGCTGCTTCGTGACGGTTCTCGCTGCAACTTCCTTGTTTGAGAAAACGACAGAAATGCCCGCCCACGCGCCAATGCCGTATGTTCAAACTACGGGAACAGCAAATGGCTCATACAGGGATTGCTTGATGGTCAAGAAGTTTTGAGGAGACTAGGCTTGAAGCGCAGTTATAAGGCGGGTGCAGCGCACAAAGCTCTTGGATCGAAGGAGAATCCAGTGTTGCTTTTCATTTTGACGGTTGTGCTGGGCATGGCGCTGTTTGGCAGTCTTCCAACATGGCCGCGTAGCCGAGATTGGAAATGCTACCCAGGGAGCGGGGTCAGTCTTGTGCTCCTAGTTCTTCTGATACTGTTTCTCATCGGACGGCTGTAGCCAGCCTTGGATTCTGTTGGACACCTGGAGCTACTTAGGCGAACGCCATGGCCGTCGCAACGATTTTGGCCGCTTCAGGATTGTAAACAAAGTAATCGCCGGGGCGTGATTTGATTAAGTTGCTTAGACGAACTTTGGCATTTTCAAGACCTTGGACAGATTCGATCCAAATGGGGCTGCTATCTGGAAGCTCTCTGAAGATATCGTAGGTCGCCTTCATAATCACCCTCCGATAAAGGCCTAGTATTAGACTGTCAACTTGGTTTCGCATGCTCAAGATGCAATTCGGCTACCAGGGGCCCTAATAAAGGGGCTTGTAACTCCCTGTAAATCAGCACCTTACACACCCAGTCCCCCAGCTCTCCCGGAGGACCTCGCAACGATATGTAAAATCTCAAATTGCCAGGTACATATTTCGCAATCTTCAGCCACGGGCCCGCAGGAGAGAATACAAGAGGAGAGAGGCCGGGGGACGGTTTGCACCGTCCCCCGGTTTTACTTTAGGCGGCTTTTGAGTGGGGGGAAGCCTTGTCAAGCAAGGCAACTAACGTGCGGGCGGCAGCAGGGGTACTCGGAGATGGACCAATCACGATTTCTGATGCGCTAATTTTGCGTCCATATAGGGCCTCATTTGCTTCGCCGTCGGGACGCAATGTTGAACCTTCCAGGGAAATACCGGCAAACAGCCCTCGCGAGCGGGAGTAGGTCAGGATCTCAGCCCGCATATAGGCATCGGTGTCGGCTTCGGCCTCGCGGCCCACTGGGCCAGCAGCTACCGAAGCATCGCCGCCGAGTTTTACCTTGCTGTGCAACAGACTGGTTGCCCCGTGCTCATTCATGATTAGAAACACGAAGTCCGTGGCCTGGGCACCGAGTTGGAAGCCAAAACTTCCGCCCTCCAACGCGTACATCGCCGGCGCGCCCCAGGGGCCCGTGAAATCCTTGCCGCTGCGGCAAACCATCGCGCCGCGCCCATAACTTCCGCCGACGACAAAGGCAGCCTTGAGCACGGAAGGAATGACGACGACGCATTTGGTTCTGTCGAGTAAATCGTGCGGGATACTGTCTGGCATGTTCAGAATTTCACTCATTACTTGCCCCGCGTTTTCGAGGCGGTCTTCTTGTTTCTTTTGGTCATCGGCCGCGAAGGCCGTAGAAGCAACCAGAAGAATCGCAATGAAGGCATAGCAGATATTAGGCATTTATTTGTTCCTCCTCTTTGATTAGGGAACCCTACACCTGTATAAGCTGGGGAAGTCTCGATCAATTTGTCACGCCCGTCGGACAAGGCCGCCGAGTAGAGCGACCAGGAAAAGAATCAGGAAGATGAAGAACAGTATCCTTGCGATCCCAGCCGCCGCGACCGCGATTCCACCAAAGCCAAGAAGCGCAGCCACCAGCGCGATGATGAAAAAGCCAAGCGCCCAACGCAGCATTTTTTGGTCCTCCTCGTAAACGAATTTGGCGGCGAATCTCGCAGCTTTCGTCACCAGTTTTACGATGGGTACGCAGTGCGTCTCAATACATGCTCTAGCGTATTTCTCCGGGCTGCATTCCCTGATTAGGCAAAACCTCAGCGGAAAAAGGATTTAAGCTGCCGCACCCGAGATACAGGAACATCCCTACCGGCGTTACAGCATGCTTCCGATAGACGGTGCGGGTGGCCTGAATTACCTTGGCCGCCTGTTGTGCCGGTAGCCAGCCTCATTCTTTTTTAGCAGGCGCATTGGCAATTCCGCGGGCGCGTTAGGCAAGTCAACAACGGTGCAGGTCAGGAATTGAACGAGCTTCGAGAGTAGTCGCCGGTTATCTGCAAGATGAAATCGAAATGAGGTGCGACCTGTGCAAGACGATCGAACGAAACTCACGGAACTTGGACGGTCCGCCGATAATAGTAATAATGAGGTTTCGGCGACGCCCGATTCGATCGATGAATTCTTGCTCGTGACACAGGCTCAAGCTGGGGATGAAACGGCCTTTACGTGTTTGGTTGAGCCGTATGTGCGGAAGATATTCCACGCCGCTCTAAGAATTACGCGCAACCGCGAAGATGCTGAAGATGCAGCGCAACAGACTCTGCTCAACGCCTACGTGCATATTGCCCAATTCCGCGGCCAAGCTCGTTTCTCAAGTTGGTTGCTCCGCATCGCTATGAACGAGGCGATGATAAGGGTTCGCAAACGGCGCTCAGAAGCCCAGCACCTGTGGTACGAGGCTGATCCTGCTCAAGGGCCGGGCCCGCTCGAAATGCTTCGTGCCAACGATGGTTGTCATCCCGACGTCCTCTATTCAAGAGCGGAGAAACAGGAAATCCTGTGGAAGGCGATCGGGAGCCTGGGAAGTACATTGCGGGTGGTAGTGTGGATCTTGGGACTCCAGGAACGGAAGACGAAGGAAGCGGCGAAGGCTCTGGATTTGACCCATTCAGCCGTGAAAACCCGATTCTCGCGTGCGCGGCGGCAGTTGCGGCAATGCCTTGCCGAACGAATTTGAAGCCCGGATGACCCCTAAGTGCAATAAAGCAAAAAGGATGAAATGGGAGGGAGGCCTAGGCTGTCCTGTACCACGGATTCAGTTTCCGGCTTCTCGTGTATACTCGTTTGAGCATGTCTAAATCTCCTTTTGCGGAGAAAAAAGTGAAAGCGCTTCGTATCCTAATCGCGGATGATCACGATCTCATGCGGCGTGGAATCAAGACTTTACTTCAAACGCATGCAGGATGGGAAATTTGCGGTGAAGCTAATACCGGCCGGGAGGCTGTTGCGAAGGCGCAAGAATTGAAACCAGACATCGCCATCCTGGATATCGCTATGCCGGATCTCAACGGCGTGGACGCGGCAAAGAGAATCCGCAAGGAATCGCCCGATACGGAAGTTCTCATTCTCTCGGTGCATTATTCCGACCAGCTCATTCGAGATATTCTCGAAGCCGGCGTGAGAGGCTACATCGTGAAGTCGGATTCGGACCGGGATCTCATTATCGCGGTGGAAACTCTTGCGAATCATAAGCCCTTCCTTACGCCTCGAGCTACGGAAGTGATGCTGACAAGCTTTAACGAGGGCAGGACTCGTTCGGAAACCCCTACGGCAATGCGTGAAAGGCTTACATCTCGTGAGCGGGAAATCGTCCAATTGCTCGCGGAGGGCAAGAGTAGCAAAGAAGTTGCATCCTCGCTTTGCATCAGCGTCAAGACGGCCGAAACGCATCGCGCCAACATCATGCGCAAACTGCAGCTTCATACCGTGAGCGAACTGGTTCGATACGCGGTGCGAAATCAGATTGTTGAACCGTAACCGGATTGATTTCTAGGCGCTGTGCGTAAAGATGCAGACCACTCAATAGAGACCGGCAACTGATCCTTTCACCTGAGCAGTACAGTAAGTTCCCTCAGGGCCTAACGGCTTAACTGTATTGTTGAATGCCTTCGCTTCGAACACTATGTGGGCCGGAGGGGGAACGGGACGTCGTAGACCTTGAGAGATCAAGGTAGAGGGCTGGGCCGATCTCCAGTTCCCCTTCATCAATAACCCTCAGGTTGCGAGGAAACTCGAAGTATTGCAGAAGCCCGGCGATGGTTGGTACCCCATTTAGGCAATCTACCCGAATTTAATTCCTCAGCAAAACTATGTAGCCAAACTTGAGTTAGGCTGTAACCATCTGATCTTGTTCAGGTTCTTCAAACTCTTGGAGGGCAATCCATATGCGTAGTCCACTATTGAAATTATGACGGATCTCGCTATTCGATGGTTCCGCAGGAGATGGGCTATGGAAGCCACATTCGATATTTTCAAACGACTGCAGGGCGGCAAATCGCTTTGGATCACAACCGTCGAGGGACTTGAGGAAGCCAAGAAGCGGACAAACCGCTTGGCGGATGTCGCACCCGGCGAATATCTGATTTATTCGCAGAAGAAAGGCGTCATAGTGGAGTACGTGATTCAATAGCCGGGCAAGGCGCGCTCAAGATGTGCGTGTGACCTGCACCCGCCTCAGTTCTCGTGCTCTAGTTCCCCCGCGGACGCATGGCCCACCCTTTGTTGAGCAAAATCTTGAACCAAAGGGTGGGTTTCTTTTTGCGATACTCACTTCTCTGCGAGCAGTGGAGATTCTTTCGCGACACATCCGAAGAAGCCGCAAGGGGCTTGCTTCCAATGGATCGCGTTGATGTTACCTTTTAGGGGCACTCCCCCTGTGTAAACTGACCGGCACCTCCTCGCGCTCGATAAAATGGAATTGCTCTTGGGTCCGTCGGACGGCTCAAAGTAGTGCCGTTTCCCTCTCGTGCCGGCCCCCCTTCGGAGAGGGATTCGTATGTTCGATCCTGCTTTTCGCAAAGCCACACTCAGAACGCGTCTGACGCTTCCCCATTCAGGCTGTGCTCTCACAAACACACGCGGATGTGCGCGGCCATGAGCACGCTCCCAGGAAGTGCCATTCAGTCCACCATTCGGAAAATTGAGCGCCGGGAATGGGTGCTCTGGTCCTCGGCTGTTCTTGTAACATTACTCCTGACGCTGACAGTCGTTTCCTTCGCCCTTCCCATGCTGCATCACGTGGAAGACTTCGACGCCCTGCATTTAAGTCTTACGGTCCGAGGGCTTGTGGGAATGGTCCTGCTGTTCGATATTTACACGGTTTATCAGCAGCTTCAGATTTACCGGGTGCGTCACCAACTGGCTAAGCGAGAAGAACTCTTCCGGCTAATCACCGAGAATGCGGCAGACATGATTGCTGTCGTCGGCGCAGATGGAGACCGGATTTATAACAGTCCGGCTTATGAAAGAATTCTCGGATACAGTCCCGACGAACTGAAAGGCACATCCGCGTTTGAGCAGATTCATCCCGATGATCGTCAGGTGGTCATGGACGCGGCGAAGGAAGCGCGCATGGGAGGCGAAGGCCGCAGGATCGAATACAGGATGCGTCGCAAGGACGGCGGTTGGCGCGTTTTCGAGTCCACGGCCAACACGATTCGGAATTCCGCCGGGCAAGTGGAAAAGCTCGTCATCGTCAACCGCGACATCACCGACCGCAAGCATCTGGAGGAACAGTTCCGCCAGTCGCAAAAGATGGAAGCGGTGGGCCGGCTTTCCGGCGGAGTCGCGCACGATTTCAATAATCTGCTCGGCGTCATCATTGGATATGCTGAATTCCTGCAGGAGCGCCTGGATCAAACGAACGCGCTCCGCGGAAGCGTGGACGAAATCCTGAAAGCGGGAAAACGAGCCGCCTCGTTGACCCGCCAACTCCTCGCCTTCAGCCGCCAGCAGGTACTCGATCCCAAAGTTCTGGACTTGAATAGCGTTACTTCCGACATGGAGAAGCTTCTGCGGCGCCTCATCGGCGAGGACATTGAATTGAAGACGATTTCCGAACCCGGGCTGGGAAGAGTGAAAGCGGATCACGGGCAGCTCGAGCAGGTGATCATGAACCTGGCCGTGAACGCCCGCGACGCTATGCCAAAGGGCGGAACGCTCGCCATCAAAACCGAAAACATGACGATGGACGACGCCTTTGTGCGGCGATATCCGTACCCGGTGAAGCCGGGCCCTTATGTCCAGCTCACCGTGTCCGACACCGGAATCGGGATGGACGCCGATACAAAGGCTCGCGCCTTTGAACCTTTCTTCACCACCAAAGAAAAAGGCAAGGGTACGGGACTCGGGCTCGCCACCGTGTATGGAGTCGTAAAGCAGAGCGGCGGCTACATTGACGTCGAGAGTTCGCCCGGCGCCGGCACCACCTTCAAAATCTATCTGCCGCGAGTGGAAGAAGCTTACGAGAAGACGGAGCGCAGCTCCTCGGAAGATCCGATTTCAGTTAAGGGAACCGAGACCGTGCTGGTAGCGGAAGACGAAACGTCTCTGGCCAGCCTGGTGCGCAACACTTTGGAGCTTTGCGGCTACACGGTGCTTGTGGCCGGCGATGGTATCGAGGCTTTGGCCGTAAGCAAACGATATCAGGCAACCATCCATCTGTTGCTCACCGATATCGTGATGCCCGGCCTCGGCGGCCGCGCGCTCGCGGAGGAGTTGATTCACGAACGTCCCGAAATGATGGTCGTGTACATGTCCGGGTATGCCGGCCAGGGCGTCGGCGAGCAGGGCCCCGTCGAGCCGGGAAGCTTCTTCCTGGCCAAGCCCTTCTCGCGAGACGGCCTAGCGCGCAAAGTCCGTGAGGCGCTTGATTCCCGTGTCGCTGCTGGCCCGAAATGATTGCCAGGCATTGCATCAACAAAACTCGAAAAAGGGAGTGGCCACTTGCCGAAGATCCTGATTATTGATGACGAAGAATCGATGCGCGGTCTCTTGCGCATGCGGTTGTCCGACCTTTACGAAATTGTCGAAACAGGACAGCCCGAACAAGCTCTCGGTCTGGCCCTCGAGCACAAGCCGGACATTATCCTGATGGACTTGATGATGCCCAAGTGCTCGGGATTCGAGTTGTGCCAAAGCATTCATTCGCTCAGCTACACGTCGCTCATCCCCATCTTCATGATCACGGGAGAATCCGCGGAGAAGTACCGCGAGCATTGCAAGAGCCTCGGCGCAAAGGGCTACTTTGAGAAGCCGGTGGATTTCGCGGCTCTGCGGGCGACTCTGGCCGCGGAAATCGAGAAAAAACAGCCGGAGCGCCGCGGTTATGTCCGTGTTCGGATGCGCCTGATCCTGAAGCTGCGCGGGACGGACAGCAGCGGAAAACCATTCGAAGAATCGGTCACCACGGAAAATGTGAGCGCGTCCGGGTTCCTCTGCAATTGTACGGCAGCCATAACCAAAGGCACGCCCGTCGATGTCTTCTTGACCGGAGAGCAGGATCGCCATGCCGGCCGCGCGCAAGTGGTGCGTCGAGAAGCGCCCGGGGCGCCCTGGCAACGCTACGGCTTTCAATTCCTGGAGACAACGAACGACTGGGTGCTGCAGCCCAAGTAATTTCGACCCGCGGCAGGCAGGTGCTCTATAAGGGGCATGAAGCGCCCGCGACATGACCTTGGCATCACCCGCCCGCCGTCATTCTGACCGAAGCGAAGAACTCTCTTTGCATTCCTTCAAACCTCGGGAGGGATCCTTCGGGCCGATACGTCTGGCCCTCAGGATGACGAGAACGGCGTAGGAGCACCCAAGCCTTTCCTGACAGTATAATTCCCCGGACATGCCCGAACAGGAGAACGAATGGCTCACGACGGCGATTATTTGGCTGCTCGGTCCCGAGCGTCCGAGCGAAAAGAATCCCGGCCATCTTTGGCCGCGATGGATTTTTCTGCGAGCGCTGGGGCTGATTTACTTTTCCGCGTTCTACTCGCTGCTCTTTCAAATCAAGGGCCTCATCGGACCCGCCGGGGTTCTCCCCGCGGGCGATTACCTGCAAGCAGTTTCCGCCACGATCCACTCACAACGCTTCTGGTTCGCGCCCTCGCTGTTCTGGCTTGGCTCGAGCGACCGCGCGCTGATGCTAGTTTGCTGGATTGGCATTGCCGCGTCTCTGCTGCTCGTTTTCAATATCTGGCCGCGCGGAATGCTTGCCGTTTGCTTCGCCTGCTTTCTTTCGTTCGTGGCTGCCGCACAGGACTTTTCCAGCTATCAATCGGACGGGATGCTCCTCGAAGCGGGCTTCATCTCGCTCTTTTTCGCCCCGTCCGGATTTCGGCCGGGGCTGGGGCGCGCGAACGCGCCATCACGCCTCAGTCTCTTTCTCCTCCAGTGGGAGTGGTTCCGGATTTATTTCGAGTCCGGAGTCGCAAAAATTGCGAGTGGCGACCTCAGCTGGCGCAATTTCACGGCGATGGACGAGTATTATCAAAATGGCCCGCTGCCGACTTGGATCGGCTGGTACGTTCAGCATTTTCCGCACTGGTTTCACGCGTTCGCGGTTTTTCTCACCCTCGCCGTCGAGCTCGCCATCGTGTGGTTGCTGTTCTTTCCCCGGCGATTTCGCATCGCGTGCTTTTGTATCGTCACACCGTTCGAAATCTCCATCATTCTCACCGCCAATTACGCCTTCCTGAACTACATCGTTCTCTCTCTCGGGTTTCTGTTGCTGGACGATCGCGTGATCCAGTGGATTCTCCCCCAGCGCATTCGGAATTGGATCGACGCGCCGCAGATGGAGGATGCGGTGCCGAAGCTCCAAGCTGAGAATTGGCGCGCGCGTTGGCGCCGCCGGCTCGCACCTGCTCGTATAGCCATCGCAGCGGTTTGCCTCGGGATGATCTTCTACGCAGCTACGGCCCAGCTTGCGTGGATGCTTTTCCCGGGCCTTCCTCTGCCAGAAGCGCCCGTGCGCTGGCTCGATCCTTCCCGCATCGCCAACCGCTACGGTCTGTTTGCTGTGATGACGCCCGCGCGCTATGAAATCGAATTTCAGGGCTCGCGTGACGGAAAGACTTGGATCACGTATCCGTTCCGATACAAGCCGCAGGATTTGAAGACCGCGCCCGGAATCTATGCTCCCTATCAGCCGCGCTTCGATTGGAATTTGTGGTTCGCCTCGCTGGGATCGTGGCGCGAATATCGCTTCGTGGTTTGGACGGAGGAGCGTCTGCTGAAAAACGAGCCGGATGTGCTTGAATTATTCGCCGGGAATCCGTTTGCAGGAGGTTCGCCTCCAGTGCGCGTACGCGCCGTCATTTATCAGTATTGGTTCACCGACATGAAAACCAAGCGCGAGCAGGGATACTGGTGGCGTCGCGAGCTTCTGGGAGAATATGCGCCGGCGCTCGAGCTTGAGCCCGACGGCAAGATCGCGGTCTTCGACGAAGCTCCCACCGCCGAGCCGATGCGTCCGTAGGGAGATTGCGAAGACCGTGCTGAGGACCCCTTCACACACTCTTTGCTACTCCGCGATAAATCCGTTAGCCTGTTTGCACCTATGGGCCGACCTCACAAGCGCCATCCGAGCGATCCTTTGCCAGAAGCAACTTCCCCGGAGGTGTCTCCCGAACAGGTGGTCGCGCATCTCGCAAGCCTGCGACAGCCCGCGAGCATTCGGGAAATCGCGCACGGGATGGAATTGAAACACGGCGGCCGGCGATATCTTCCTCGAATCATAAAAAAACTGAAAAAACGGGGGGACATCGAGGAAACTTTTGGCGGCCGTTACCGCCTTGCCGGAACGAAGCAGGCACAAACACAGCGCACCGCTCGCCCGGATAGCGCGCCTGCGCCTGGAACAGGATCAGCAGGGTCGAGGGCAGCGGCACCCGCTACGCCATCCGCTGCGGCCAGGCGGACTCAGGACCCGAACCTAATCTCCGGCCGAATCGTTGCGCATCGCGATGGCTACGCCTTCCTGGTGCCCGACAAGCCAATTCCCCGCGTCGACGGCGACCTCTTCATCGGCCGCGACGCACTCAACGACGCGATGCACGGTGATCACGTCCTTGCGCGCGTCGAGCGGCGTCGCGCGGACGGCCGCGCGGAAGGCCGCGTCGTTCAAATCGTTGAACGCGAGAATCCCACGATTGTCGGCATCTTCCGCTACGGCCCGCAGGGCAATCATGTTCTGCCGTACGACACTCGCATTCTTCATGAAGTATCGATCCCCCCGGGCGAAGAGCTCACTCCGCAACTGCGCGAGAAAATGGGCGCCGGGTCTGGCAAGGACATGCCCCTGAGCCGCCGCGTGCGGCTGCCGGAGCTCGACGGCGCTGTCGTAAACGTGGAGCTTACCCGTTATCCAAAAGGTGGCATCGCACCCGCCGGACGCGTCGTCGAAATCCTGGGACGCCCGGGCGAGATCGGCGTGGACGTCGAAATTATTATCCGGAAGCATCATTTGCCCCACGTGTTCCCGGATGCTGCGCTTGCCGAGGCACGCGCCACGCCTCAGCAGGTGGCCGGTGCCGATTTGCGCGCCCGCCGCGATTTCCGCGATCTTCCCATCGTCACAATTGACGGCGAGACGGCGCGCGATTTCGACGACGCGGTGTATGTTGCTTCGCTTCCGAATGGACACTACGAGCTGCACGTACACATCGCCGATGTCGCGCACTATGTCGAGCGCGGCTCAGCGCTCGACCGCGAGGCGCGGCTGCGCGGAAATTCCGTCTACTTTCCGAACCGCGCCGTGCCCATGCTGCCCGAAGAGCTGTCGAACGGAATCTGCTCCTTGAATCCGCAGGTGGACCGCCTCGTGATGAGCGTCCTCATGCAAATGGACGCCAACGGAAAAATGATCGGCGCCGATTTCGCTCAGGGCGTCATCCGCTCCACGGAGCGGATGACGTACACCAACGTGAATAAGGTTATCGAGGGCGACGCGGAAGCGAGCCAACGCTACGCGAAGCTTGTTCCGGAATTCCGCCGGATGAAGGAGCTGGCGCTCTTGTTGAACGCCCGGCGCCGCGCGCGCGGCTCGATTGATTTCGATCTTCCCGAGCCGGTGATCGAATTCGACAATGAAGGGCGCATGCAAAGCATCGTCCGCAGCGAACGCAATATTGCCCACCGGCTCATTGAAGAATTCATGCTCGCGGCGAATGAAGCGGTTGCGCAGTATCTCGAGAAGCGCGGCGTTGCTTCCCTTCATCGTGTTCATGAGAAGCCCGATCCCAAGAAAGTCCTCGAGTTCGAAGAGCTCGCGCACGCCTTCGGCTATTCCCTCGGCGTGGAGGATCTCGCCGAGCGCCGCATCGCCGTGCGCCACGGCCAAGTGCAAGCGCCTGCGCGGGCTGGCCGGGCCAAGCATGGCCGCATGCGGCCGATGAACGTCACGCTTCCGGCGGCCGAAGAAGTCGATATTCGCCCGCAGCATTACCAGCGGCTCACCGCGAAAATCGCGGGCAAGCCCGAGGAACGCATCCTTTCGTACTTGATGTTGCGCTCGCTCAAGCAGGCCCGTTACTCCGCCGATTTGCTGGGCCATTTCGCCCTGGCCACGGAAGAGTACACGCACTTCACGTCGCCGATTCGGCGCTATCCGGACCTGATCGTCCATCGCGCCCTGAAATGGGCGCTCGAAAATCCTGGCGTCGCTCCGGTGCGCATCGCTTCCACTAAATCTAGCGCTGGAAAAAAAGAAACTGTCCCGGCGCTAGGACCCTATCGCCGCGTCGAGCTCGATGAAATCGCGTCGGAAAGTTCGGAAGCCGAGCGCCGCGCCGATGGAGCCGAGCGCGAGCTGATGGACTGGAAGACCGCGCAATTCATGGAAAGCCGTCTCGGCGAGGAATTTGACGCGCTGATTATTTCGGTGCAGAAATTCGGGTTCTTTGTCGAGCTTCTCGAGATTTTTGTTGAGGGGCTCGTGAGCATTGACCGCCTCGAGGAAATCACCCGGCAGCGGTGCACCTACCGCGAGCGCGATCATGCCATCGTCGCGGAGTCGCACCGTCGCGGCCGGACCGGCGGAGCGCCCAGGATCTTCCGCTTGGGCGACCGCGTCCACGTGCGCGCCGAGCGCATAGACCCCATGCGCCATCGCGTCGAGTTTGCGCTGGTGTGAACTTCTTCCGTGCGGCGGCTTCTCTGGGCCGCGCGCTTGATGTATCTTGCAGCTTCGTTTCGGAGGTGATGCATGGCCGCTCGCCAATGCCCGAATTGCCTCGCGATGGTTCCCGCGACGAAAATCGTGGCGTACTCGAATGATCTCGTTTGCCCGAATTGCGGGCGCCCGCTCGCAATCTCCGGATTCAGCCGCAACATCTCGGCGTTTACAGGGCTCATTGCAGGCGCCTTCGTTTGGCGGATCGCGTCGGCGCATTACTCCGGCGATTCCTCCGCCGTAGGGTGGGTGCTTCCGATTGTGTTCGCCTATCTTGCGCTCAGCGTCGTTTCGCCGCTCGTGCTGATGCTTACGGCCGACCTGCATTTGCGGTCTGCGGAAGCCTCGCCAATCGCTCAAGAGGCCACTCCAGCAGCACATCCGCACCCCTAGTAACTCACACAGCTAAATGCCGATTTCGCCATTTAAATGTGGTACCATTGACCCTTCGGTGCGGCGTAGTCAACCCGGGGTGCGATGGCCCGATACTCCTCTCTCGTGGGTAGACGTGTCGAAGCTCACTATCGCGCGGGCGACATTCATATTTCCGCGATCGGCGTGCTGACTTCTGACTCCGGCAAATCCGTTTTCCTCGAAGACCGTTTCTCCCAGGGCGGAAAAGAAAAAAACATGCGCGTCGAGATCCCTTACGAGTACGTAATTCGAATTGAAGAGGTGCATCCTGAGCCGGAGCGCCCTCGCGTTTTCAAGCCCGCCCCTATACCCCGAAAACGATCCTAGCCTCCCAATGCCATCGTCTTTCGAGATCGCACCTCATATCCCGTCCAACTTTCTGAAGCAGCCCGTGTCCATCCGCGGGTATCATTGCTGCTTGTAGAAACGGGAGGCTCCATGAAACCGACTGTAGGATTGATCGGGCTTGGGCTGATGGGCAAGCCGATGGCGCGGAACCTGCTGAAAGCGGGATTTCCGCTTGCCGTGTGGAATCGTTCGGCTGCAAAGGCGGACGACCTGGTGCAGGAAGGCGCTCGCCTCGCCGCGAATCCCCGCGAAGCAGCCGCGCAGGCAGACGTTCTCATCTCCATCGTCAGCGATCCGCCCGCGCTCGAAGAAGTGCTGGGGGGCGCGGACGGCGCACTCGCCGGATTGCGGCGCGGCAGCACGTACATAGATTCAAGCACGATATCCCCCGACCTCGCTCGCCGCGTGGCTGCCGACTGCGCCGAGCGCGGCGTTGATTTTCTGGACGCACCGGTCACGGGCGGAGATTGGGGCGCCAAAGCCGGCGAGCTTATCTTCATGATCGGCGGCAAATCTGAAACGCTCGAGCGCGTGAAGCCTGTCCTCGAAGCGATGGGCAAGCGCTTCTTCCTTCTCGGGCCAAATGGCGCGGGTCAAACGGTGAAGCTCGCGATGAACCTGATCCTCGCGCTCGAAGTGGACGCGCTCGCAGAAGCCCTTGCGCTTGTTACCCGCGCGGGCGTGGCCGGCGAGCGCCTGATCGAAGTGCTGCAATCCAGCATGGCGCGCGCGGGCGTCCTCGACGTGAAAGCGCCCCTGATCCTGAAGAATGAGTTTCCGCGCAGCTTTCCGCTGCGTCTGATGCACAAGGACATGCGCTTGGCTCTCGACCTCGCTCGCCAACAGGGCCTCACGCTGCCCGCCGCCGCTGCGGCCTACGCCACATACAGCGCCGTGAAAGATGCTTCCACAGACGATCCTGACTACGCCGCTGTCGCCCGCTTCTGGCAAACTGCCAAGAGCAAAGCAGGTGGGGAAGCGCCCTGAAATCTCACTAGCGCAAACCGGGCGCAAAAAAGCTTAGTGGCAGGTCGCGCCCCGTGCGCAGGCCCGCAGGCGCCGCCAGAATCTGCGGAATCGCATTAACCACCACTGCCGCCGTCGCCACGTCGCCATGCGTTCCGCCCGGAATCACCAGCGAGAGATTCGGTTCGCCCTTCAGCTCCACCGAATCCGCCGGCTCCTTCGCGCCCACATACATCCTCAGTTCCATGTACACCTTCACATCGCCCTTTGCGCTCCCCCGCGCAATCTGATGGACGCCGGCCACCTGCCCCGGCTGGACTGCGAGGAACTCCGTTTTCACCGCCGTATCCGCGATCACCGGCTCGATCGTTTCCGAAATATCGTCCAGCGCGAAGCCCAGGCCGTCGGCCACCATCGCAATTGACTCCGGCAGTCCGTGGTGCTTGATCACGCCGGCGGCCACCTGCGCGCGGAATTCCTCAGGCGTCATCCCCGCGCCGATTTTTTTCTGTAGCGGCAGCCTCCGCTTCGACGCATCCACCACGCGAACCGCCCTCGCGCTATCCACCCGCTGCGCGACGGCGCTCAGCGTCAGCACCAGCTTGTCCATCACGAAGCCGGGATTCACGCCCGTGCCCACCAGCGCGACTCCTTCTTCCTTCGCCGCCGCGTCGAGCTTCGCGGAAAGCTCCGGGTGCTTCCGCCACGGATATGCCAGCTCCTCGCACGTGGAAACCACGCAGCAGCCCGCCGCGACGCACCCAAGAAGCTGCTCCATCACGCTCACGAGATATGACGATGTCGAATGAACCACCGCGTCCACCGGCTTCTCGAGCACTGCGCGCGCATCCGCCGAAACGAGAACGCCCCACGGCGCGTCCTTCTCCCCAACCACTTCGCCCAGGTCGCGCCCCGCCTTCGCCGGATCGCTGTCAATCGCGCCTACGATTTCAAGCGCCGCCTTCTGCCGCATCAACCGCGCAATCGACGCCCCGATCGGCCCCACTCCGTACTGCACCACCCGCATTTTCTTCGTCACTGTCCCTTCCTTCGCGTTCAAAGAATCCCATAAATTAAAGGCTTTGCCGGACGGAAGCAAGGAAGCAGTTCCGCGGTTTGCTTTTCGGCAGCGATTGATGAATAGCCCCTCTCAAGCAGAAGACCTGTTCCAAACGTGCCTTTTTGTCCAGTACTATGCCTTGTACCAATTCTGTCCTCAGGGTCAGTCGAATTCAGCATACCTCTCCAGTTACCGTTGCTCGGATTCTGAACTATGACACTACATCACGAACTCGGCCCATCACCCCGGATGCAGAGGATAGCGTCGCCGCCATGGGGGAGCCTTTCGTTCTTTTCTTTTTTCCGCTCTTCCGTGGCTCGCTTCCGGTTTTCTAATCGCAACATTCCATTATTAGAAGGCTTGCTAACCCTCGCGAAACCAATGACATCGAAATTTCTAATCGCAACAAGATCGCTTGTTCGGGATTGCTGCCATTCGGAGTGCCGGCGGCGTCACCGTTGCCGTGGGTCTGGCGTGGGAGGCTATCGCAATTAGAGGCGCGCTGGCTGGAGGATTATTTTCGTTTCTTGCGGGCAGATTCGTGCGCGAGGCCACTGCTGTCCAAATTAGCTGAAAACAGGTCGCCAACATCTCCAGAGTAAGGGCAAAATTCGCTGTCTGAGCGCTGAACGCAGGGCAGGTTGGTGGTGGCGAAGCGTTTCTCTCTTGATCTGATGCTGTCTAAATTCTCTCTCTTGAAATCTCAAAGTTACGTCGAATTGTTGGCATGTGGCTTATCGCTGCTGTCCAATCCATCGACCCACTCGGTAGTGGGTCAGTTTCAAGTGGACACAGCGCTATCGGGATCGCGCTTCATGTAGAACTTGCGATCATCCTCATGTGTGGTTTGAAAGCCGAGTCGTTCGTAGAGCCGCAAAGCAGGGTTGATTTTCACGACGGCCAGGCGCACAGCTTGATTGAGACGTGCGGCCTCGCCGATTAGGCGATGCATCACCTCAGTGCCGATGCCTTTCCGCTGAAAAGGACCATCTACAAAGAGCTGAGCAACAAAAAGACCATCATCTTGCATTGTGCTCTGCAACCAGCCAACGTCGGAACTCTCGACGGTGATGATGCGGACCTGCGTCAACGCCCATTGCTCGCGAAAACTAACCGCTTGAGCAGCCATATTCAGGTGCAATTCCTCAATGATTTTCTTCATTCCGGCGAAGTACAGACGTTTGCAATATTCGAAATCTTGAGTGCTCGCGGGACGAAGTGCGATCTGCATTGGCTTATCCGTAGCACGGACGATGCTGGTTTACAAGCCACTGGGTGGTCGCTGGATTTTAGACTGACCCACTACCACCCACTCAGATCAGTTGCAGCGTCAACTGCTCTGCGATCTTTCTGGTATCGGTGGTGGTTGGAAAGGATCGTCGATCCATGCCCACAGGTCACGGTAAACAAACAATTGCTGCCGCAGGAGGGCCACCAGATTGGAAAGGGACCAACCGAACGTCGATCGCAGTTGCAGGTATTTCACCACCAGCATGGCGATCAGCGCCGTCCAGAGCTGCGTTTTCAAGGCATTGGCTGAAGTTCCCACAAACGTTTTCACACGTAGCGACTGTTTCAAGGCCCGAAAAAACAACTCGATCTGCCAGCGCTCCTTGTAGATCGCCGCGACGGTAGCCGCAGCCAACTCCAAGTGATTGGTCAGAAATACCAGCACGCGATCGTGCTCCTCGTCGTAAAACTCGATCCGCCGGAAGAAGGCTTCCTTGCTCGCCTGCGCAAGCTTATAGAAAAAGACCACTTCATCCCGTAGGACGCCGCGCCGCTGCGGAACTTCACGCTTCTCCACCACGTCATAGTCGGCGTTTTCCTTCAAACGCGTTACGAAATAGACTCCCTGCTCGGTCAAGCTCATAAACCATTCGTAGTCCGTGTAGCCGCGGTCAAATACCAAAATCGCCCCCGGCGCAAATTGCATCTGTCGCGCCACCCGCACCTCATGCTTTTTGCCCTCGGTGATCACCGCGAAGGACGGCAGATAGCCATCGTGGTCCAGCAGCAAATGAAGTTTTACCGCTCCCTTCGTCAGGCGGAACTTGGCCCAATCAAACATTGTGGCGCAGAGATCGATCACCGTGGCATCCAAGCTCAGCAGAGGATTCTTGAAACGGAACTTCCTCTTCTTTCTGGTCTCTGGTTGGCTGGCCACCAAGATCTGGCACTTCGCCAGCAGCTGCTCAAACACGGTGCGCTGCAGCTGCCAAGGCCGATGCTCATTGGCGTAGGCCAGGGTGGAGCGAGAAGGAGCCGTGGGCAACCCCAGATGACGAAGTTTCCCTTCGCTGGCAGCCAATCCCCCACAAATTTCGCGCAACGACTTGGCGTGCCCCAGCTGACAGAAAAGCATGGCGATGAACTGGCCCCAGCTAGTGAAACCTCGAGCATGACGCTCCGCGTTGTGCTAGCGTACGGCTGATTCAAATTCCAGACGAGGGATTAACTGCAGAATCTGTGAGAACATACTGCAGACTCGAGTCACGGCTGAGCCTCCTTAGCGTTGTGATTGGCTTTTCCAGAGCCCAACCTCAAGCTATCAGATGCTCAGCCTTTTTTTGCTTCAAAATCTCAAATCCTAATTTGGACAAGCGTGCGCGAGGCGCGATTCGGGGGATCGAATTAAAATGCGTCGCTGGAATTTCGAGTCCGCGCGCTCAGAAGCGCGAGCGGCTGGCGCGGATAAACTCGCGCAGCGAGCTGACGTTCGGGCCGTAGGAGCCGACGCGGCCGGCGTCCACAGGGAGACCAAGCATTTCGGCTTGTTCGATGCTCAGGCCGGCGTCATCCAACTCGGCCAGGCTGTAGCCTTCGGCCGGAGTCAGCCGATTGCGCCCGGAGCGGTCCACAGGGCGCAGCGGACGGTGGGTTTGCCACCGCTTCCGCGCGATGTTGAAGAAATCGTCCCAGTCTCGCCGATTCCACATACCTTCCTCCCGTACGCCCCGCGTCATCCACTTGGATGCTGCAATCCTGCTTCAGGTCGCTTGCTATCCGCCACTCGCCGCCTTCCCTCCCGGGGAATAGGAACGATGCGGATAATAACCCCAGCGGGGACCGAAAGTCGCGTCTTATCGTCTTATGTATCCTGTGAGTTATCGCACTTTACGCACAGCGCCCTGGCGCTGCAAAAACACGAAAGTGTCCCGCTACCCGGTGCCGCTACCGGCTGGTATACTTTGTGGAAGTTACGATTCCGTGTGAATCAGGCGAAAACTGTATGACCAATCCGGCGATCGTCGTCCACTATCACGAGTTGTGGCTCAAGGGCCGCAACCGGCGGTTTTTTCTGGGCAAGCTGTTCACCGCGCTGCGCCAGAGCTTGCAGGGAATTCCCGTCGCGCGGATCGAGCAGCCGGGCGACCGGTTTCTCGTGCGGCTCGGCGAAGGGGCCTCGCTCGAAGCGGCGATCGAGCGCATCGAGCGGGTGCTCGGAATTTCCTACTACGCGGTGGCGCGAAACGTGGAACGCGATATGGATGCGCTCTGCCGCGCGGCGTGGGATGAGGTCGAGCCGCTGCGCTTTTCGAGCTTTGCCGTGCGGGCAAAGCGTAGCGACAAGTCGTTTCCGCACCCCTCGATGGAAATCGGATCGGTGGTGGGCCGCTATCTGCTCGAAAAGCTGCGGGCCGGCGGGCGCAACGTGCGCGTGCAATTGAACGAGCCGGAGCTCACATGCCACATCGAAATCACGCCGGGCCCGATCCTTGTTTACGCGCGTAAAATCCCGGGCACGGGCGGCTTGCCGGCAAACACGGCGGGGAAAATGACGTGCCTGCTTTCGGGCGGGTACGATTCGGCCGTCGCGGCGTATCAGATGATGAAGCGCGGCGCGCATTTGAGCTTTGTGCATTTTTACGGCACGGGCGCGCGTCCGGGAGAATCGTCGTTGCACGTGGCGAGTTCGCTTGTGCGCCAGCTGGTGCGATATCAATTTCACGCGAAGCTTTGGCGCGTGCCGCTGGAAGGGATCCAGCGCGAGATCGTGCGTTATGCGCCGGAGACGTATCGCGTGCTGCTCTACCGGAGAATGATGCTGCGAATCAGCGAAGTGCTCGCGCGCCGGGACGCCTCGCTTGCGCTGGTCACCGGAGACAGCCTCGGGCAGGTGGCCTCGCAGACGCTGCGCAATCTGGTTGCCGTGGAGGCCGCGACGCGCATGCCGGTCTTCCGGCCGCTGGTGGGTACGGACAAGCTGGATATTCTGGCGACCGCGCAGAAAATCGGCACGTACGAGATTTCTTCCGAGCCGTTCCATGACTGCTGCCCCATATTCATGCCGCGCATGCCGGCGCTGTACGCGTCGCCGAGAGCTCTCGAGGAGGCGGAAGCCAATCTGGACGTGGCCGCGCTCGTGGCGCAAGGAGTTCGCGGAGCTTCGCTCCTGCGAATGCGATACGTAAACGGCGGAGTGGAGACGATCGAGGAGGAGCCGCGCGCGGCAGCGGCAGCTCAGGGCAGCGCGATTGCGTGATGGCCCCAAAAACAAGAACGGGCGCAACCGCTCTGCGCCCGTTCCGAAACCATAGGATATCGACGACGATGATGTCGAGGACCGAGCTACCGGTCGCGTCCCCCGCCACCGCCTCCGTAGCCGCCGCGGCCTCCGCCGCCCCCACCACCACCGTGCCCGCCGCGGCCTCCACCACCGCCGCCACCTCCATGGCCACCACGGCCTCCGCCGCCTCCGCCACTTTCGCGCTGCGGACGCGCTTCATTTACAACGAGCGCACGGCCAAGGAAATCCTTGCCGTTGAGCGCGCCGATGGCCTTCTCCGCGTCCTCGTCTTTCACTTCGGCGAAGCCAAACCCGCGCGGCTGCCCCGTAAAGCGATCGCGCAGCAATGTCAAAGAATCAGGCTGCACGCTGATTTCCGCGAACAACGCCTGGACCTGCTCTTCCGTGGCCTTGAACGAGAGATTGCCCACGTACAGTTTCTTCACGGCCGTTCTCCTTGTGCCCCTAACCTGCTCAACCACTCCATCCGAAGCTGAAGAGGCAGAATCCGCCGCGGGCAGTCTGCAGATGCACCGGCTACTCCCCGGCTGAAGCAAGGGCTCCAGCGGCTCGGAGCATCTTGCTGCAACTGGCCCCGGCAGTCAACCATCGGCCTCATGAAAAATGACTTTGCCTGCCAGTGCTGCCGGGCACAACTGCCAGGAGCCGAACAGCACTGGGACGGATGGAGAATCGTGCTAGGATGCGGCCAATTCGGGGGCGAACGGGCGATGCGCGGCAACATGATGGATTTTCCGCTGACGCTCAACCACATCCTGGAGCGTGCCGGCAGGCTTTTCGGCGACATCGAAATTGTGTCGCGACGCCCGGACCGCTCGCTCGCGCGCTGCTCGTACGGTGATGTCTACCGGCGAGCCCGAAAGCTGGCGAGGGCGCTCGAGCTTGCCGGCGTGAAGCGGGGCGACCGTGTTGCCACGCTGATGTGGAATCACGCGACACATCTCGAATGCTACTTCGGTATCCCGGCGATGGGCGGCGTTTTGCACGCGCTGAATCTGCGGCTGCATGCTCATGAACTCGCGTACATCGCGAACCATGCGAGGGATCGAATGCTGATCGTGGACGACGTCCTGCTGCCGGTATACGAATCGTTCCGCGCGCAAGCGAAATTCGAGCGCGTGTTCGTGGTTTCGTTCGGCGGCTGCCCGAAACCGGCGGATTACGAATCATACGAGGATTTTCTGGAGACCGCGCACGGCAAGTTTTCCTATCCCAAGCTCGACGAGAATGCCGCCGCAGCGATGTGCTTCACTTCCGGAACGACGGGGAAGCCAAAGGGTGTGGTCTATTCGCATCGCGCCCTCGTGCTGCACAGTCTTGCGCAAAGCACGTCGGACAGCTTCGGAATTGCGCACAACGAAGTAGTTCTGGCCGGGTCGTCGATGTTTCACGCCAATGCCTGGGGCGTTCCCTTCACGACAACGATGGTGGGAGCGAAGCTGGTGCTGCCGGGGCCGTATCTCGATGCGGAGAGCCTGCTGGACCTGATTGAAAAAGAGAAAGTCACGATCGGCTGCGCCGTTCCGACGGTGTGGTTGGCAGTGCTGGCGGCGCTTGAAAAACAGCCCGAGCGATGGAAGCTTTCGCAGCCCGTGCGAATTCCTTGCGGCGGCAGCGCGCCGCCGGAATCATTGATGAGGGGATTGGATCGCTTCGGCTTTGACCTGGTCCATCTCTGGGGCATGACCGAGACGACTCCTTTGGCGACGATGGGAATGATCAAATCCACGATGGCAGGGCGTTCCGCGGATGAGAAATACAAAGTTCGGACAAAGCAGGGGCTTCCGATGCCGTTTGTCGAATTGCGCGTGATGCGGGTTGACGGAGAAGCCCCATGGGACGGAGAGAGTTTCGGCGAGTTGGAAGTGCGCGGACCGTGGGTGGCCGCGAGTTATTTCGAAGCGCCCGAGTCGCAAGACCGCTGGAGCGAGGACGGCTGGTTTCGCACGGGAGACATGGCAACGATTGACGCTGAGGGCTACGTCAAGATCGTGGATCGCAGCAAGGACCTGATCAAGTCCGGCGGGGAATGGATCAGCTCGGTGGACCTGGAAAGCGCGCTGATGTGCCATCCGGCGGTGCGCGAAGCGGCCGTGATCGGCATCGCGCATCCGAAATGGCAGGAGCGGCCGCTAGGCGTGGTGGTGATGAAGGATGGCGCAACGGTGACGCCGGAAGAATTGCGCGCGTTCCTGGCAACAAAATTCGCGAAGTGGCAGCTTCCCGACGCGTTTGTTTTCACAAATGAGATCCCTCGTACATCGGTCGGCAAATTCCTGAAGACAAAACTGCGCGAGCAGTACGCCAACTGGAAATGGGACACGTAGCGGGCGGCGCCTAGGTGCGGTAGCTGGCGTTGATGTGGACGTATTCGCCGGTGAAGTCGCAGGTCCAAACGCGCGCGAAGCCGCGGCCGGCGTGCAAATCCACGACAATCGGCACGTGCTTCGCGAGCATCTTGCGGTGCGCGACGCGTTCGTCGAATGAATGCTCGCGACCGCGTCGGCACATCAGAATTCCGGCGACGCGAACGTCGGAGAGTTCGAAGTCGAATTTCACGCCGGAACGGCCCGCCGCGGCGAGGATGCGTCCCCAGTTGGGATCGGCGCCGGCGAGAGCCGTTTTCACGAGCGGCGAATTCGCGATGGTGCGCGCGACTTGGCCGGCCGCGCGATCGGACGGCGCGCCGCGAATCTCGATTTCGATTACACGCTGCGCGCCTTCGCCATCGGCCACGATTGCGAGCGCGAGCGAGCGGCAGACACTTTCGAGCGCAGCGCAGAATTTCTCGTAATCCGCATTCTGGCGCGTGATTTTTCGCGCGCCGGATTGGCCATTGGCGAGGACAGCGAGAGTATCGTTGGTGGAAGTGTCGCCATCCACGGTGATGGAGTTGAACGTGGGCGCGACGGCGCGGCGCAGGGCGCGTTGCAAAAGCGCGGGCGAGATCGCTGCGTCGGTGGCAATGAAGGAAAGCATCGTCGCCATGCGCGGCTCGATCATTCCCGCACCCTTCGCGCAGCCGATCAGACGCACCTGCTTCCCGCCGATACGGCATTTCGCCGCGGCCCATTTCGGGCGCGTGTCCGTGGTCATGATGGCGCGCGTGAATTGCGCGAATGCGCCGACAGTTGCGCGGCGGGCGCGAACCAAATCCGGCGCGGCGCGAAGAATCTTTTCGACGCGCAATGGCACACCGATTACGCCCGTGGAGCAAACCAGAATCTGCGAGGGGTGTAAATGTCCGAGCTGCCGCGCGACTTCGAGGGAGGTCGCAACAGCCGCAGCATAGCCATCCGAGCCGGTGCAGCAATTCGCGTTCCCGGAATTAATGATGATGCCGCGCATCTTCGCGCGCGACTTCCGAAGATGAACGTGCGAGGCGAGCACCGGCGCGGCTTGCACGCGATTCGTGGTGAAGACGGCGGCTGCCGATGCGGGCGTTTCGCTCACCAGAAGCGCAAGATCGAGCCCGGACTTCTTGATGCCGCAGGCCGCCGAGGCGAACGAAAAGCCGCGAGGAAGATCCGATTCCTTCGGGCGCGCGTTCATGCGGCGGAAACAGGAATCGCCGAATCGCTCAGGACGGACAGCGCGGCGCGCTCGGGAATCACGGTGGCAATGACGGCAACGAGCCTGCACGACCGTTGCTTCGGGCACGCGCGGCAATCGCGCTCGATTTTTTCAGTGAGCGACCGGCGCGAGCCGACCGCGAATCCATGGCGCACGAAGAATTCGGGCGCGTGAGTGACGGCGAAAACACGTGCAATTCGGCGGCACCGCGCTTCGTCGAGAGCGATGCCGATCAACCGCACGCCCAAGCCGCGCCCGCGAAGCTGCGGGGCAACAGCCAGCGAGCGAATCTCGGCGAGGTCCTTGGTGTAACTTTCGAGCGCAACACAGCCGACGATGAGGCGCTTTTCCTCGCAGACCAGAAAATGGCTGATGTTGCGGCGAATCTCTTCTTCGGCGCGCGGCAATAGCAATCCTTCTGCGGTGTAATGCGAGATGAGCCGGTAGATCGCCTCGGCGTCCGAAGATCTGGCTTTGCGCGCCTTCATGGGTTTTCCTCAAGCTTCGCGAGGCGCGACTTGAAGTCTTCGAGGGCGGCACGAACAGCGCCGGGAGCGGTGCCGCCGGGAACGGCGTGACGCGCCAGCGCGGAATCCACGTTGAACACGGTGTTGAGATCGCGTCCGAACGCCGGCGAGAATTCTTTCAGGCGGTCGAGCGGAATGTCGCGGATTGATTTCCCTTCCTCCCGGGCCGCGCGGAGAACTTTGCCGACGATTTCGTGCGCTTCGCGAAACGGGACACCCGATGCGACGAGATAATCCGCCACTTCGGTAGCGACGAGGGCCGGGTCCTGCGCCGCCTCGCGCAACCGGCCTTCGCGGAATTGCGTGGCCGCAAGCGCGGCCGCGGCGATCTGCACGCATGCGAGAGCCTGGTCGTGCGCAGCGAAGAGCGCTTCTTTGTCCTCCTGCAAGTCGCGCTGGTAACTCGACGGCAAACCCTTGCAGGCAACGAGAAGGGCGACGAGCGCGCCATAAATGCGGCCCGTTTTGCCGCGGATCAGCTCCCATGCATCGGGATTTTTCTTTTGCGGCATCAGGCTGCTGCCGGTGGAATATTCGTCGGGGAGCTCGATGAAGCTGAATTCAGGCGAGGCAAAGAGAATGATGTCTTCGGCGAGGCGGGAAAGGTGCATGGCGAGAGCCGCAAGGGCGAACAAATATTCGAGCGCGAAGTCGCGGTCGCTGACGGCATCGAGACTATTTGCCGTGATGCGCGAAAAGCCGAGGTCGCGCGCGAGCGCTTTGCGGTCGAGCGGAAACGCGCAGCCCGCAAGCGCGCCGGAACCGAGCGGGCAGAAATCGGCGCGAGCGGCCGCCGAAGCGACGCGCTCCGCATCACGATGAAATGCCTCGGCGTGCGCGAGAAGCCAGTGCGAAAGCAGCAGCGGCTGCGCATGCTGCATGTGCGTGGTGCCGGGCATGGGAACGCCCAGATGGCGTTCCGCCTGACCAGCGATGGCGCGCGCGAGGCGAGCAATCGCAGTGCGCATTTCGCGCGCCGCTTCCTTCACGTACATGCGGAATTCGGTCGAAACCATTTCGTTGCGGCTGCGTCCGGTGTGAAGCTTGGCGCCAAGCGGACCGAGCTTTTCGATCAGCGCCGATTCGACGAAATGGTGGACATCTTCGGCCTTCGAGCTATCGAGCCAGGCCCGGTCGGATTGCGCGCGGGATTCGAGCTCGTCGAGCGCGGCAACGAGCTGCTGTCCTTCCTCGTGCGTGAGAATTCCAGCGACGGCGATGGCCCGCGCCCAAGCGCGATCGAGAACAAATTCCTGCGGCAGAAGGCGGCGGTCGAAAGCCCAAGAGCGCTCGAATTCGTAGAACGAGGCGTCGGGGCCGCGGCCGAAAAGACCGCCCCACATTTTCTGGTCTCGCTTCGGCTGCGCGGGAGTATCACTCATCGAGCATTCACTTGAGCGTTCGCTTCTCGAGCCATCGGGGCAGACTCGGCGGCCCATTCCTGCGGCACGGTGATGGGAAGCGCGAAGAGATTGATGAAGCCCTCGGCGTCTTTCGGGTTGTAGCCCGACATCGTGAAGCTGGCGAGATTCGTGCGGTAGAGCGAGTGCGGCGAGCGGCGCGACGTGACGCCGACAATTCCCTTGCACAGCGCGAGGCCGACCGTGCCGGTGACGCGGCGCTGCGAGGAGGCGAAGAAGGCGTCGAGCGATTCGCGCAGCGGCGTGAACCACATGCCGTAGTAAACCATCTCCGCATATCTTAGCGAGAGAAGCTGCTGATAGTGGAGCGTCTCGCGGTCGAGCGTGAGCGATTCGAGCTCGCGATGCGCCATGATGAGCAGCGTGCCCCCGGGAGTTTCATAGGCGCCGCGCGATTTGATGCCCACAAGGCGATTCTCGATCATCTCCATGCGGCCCACGCCATTTGCAGCGGCGATATCGTTGAGCTGATCGAGAAGCGCGACAGGGCCCAGCGGCTTGCCGTTGAGCGCGACGGGAATGCCGTTGTCGAAGGCGATTTCAACGTTCGCGGGCTGGTCCGGCGCTTTCGCCGGGGAAGCGACCCACTGCCACATGGATTCTTCCGGCGCATTGGCGGGATCTTCGAGCGGACCGCCCTCATGGCTCAGGTGCCAGATGTTGCGGTCGCGGCTGTAAATATTTTTCGTGGTTTGCTCGACGGGAACATTGTGCGCGCGGGCGTAAGCGATGGCTTCCTCGCGGGACGCGATTTTCCATTCGCGCCACGGCGCGATGATTTTCAGCTCCGGCGCAAGCGCTTTGGCCGCGAGTTCGAAACGGACCTGATCGTTGCCCTTGCCCGTACAGCCGTGCGCGAGGGCATCGGCCCCAAGTTTTTTCGCGAGCTGCACCTGGCGCTGCGCGAGAAGGGGTCTCGCGAAAGAAGTGCCGAGCAGATACTTGTGCTCGTACACGGCGCCGGCGCGAAGCGTGGGCCAAATGTAGCCGGTAATGAATTCCTCGCGGAGGTCTTCCACGTACGCGCCGCTGGCTCCGGTCGAGAGCGCCTTCTTGCGGGCCGCTTGGAGATCCTCGTGCTGGCCAAGATCTCCAATCATGGCGATCACTTCGCAGCCGTAATTCTCTTTCAGCCACGGAATGATGATGGAGGTATCGAGGCCCCCGGAATAAGCGAGAACAACTTTCTTCGGCAATCTTTTCTCCTTAGTTCAGCAGCGTGAGCAAGATCGCTTTCTGGACGTGCAGGCGGTTCTCCGCCTGGTCGAAAACGATGGAACGCTCGGAATCCATCACGCCGGCGGAGACTTCCGATCCGCGATGCGCCGGAAGGCAATGCAGAAAAACGGCGTCCGGATCCGCCAGCGTGAGAAGCGCCTCGTTCACCTGATATCCCGCGAACGCGATGTCGCGAGCCGCCGCTTCTTCTTCCTGGCCCATGCTGGCCCAGACGTCGGTGTAAACAGCCTGCGCGCCGGCGACGGCTTCCTGGGGCGAGCGCAGGATTTCGATTTTACCGCGTGTTTCGCGGGCCACGCGTTTTGCTTCGGACACAACTGAAGGGTCCGGCTCGAACCCAGCGGGCGTCGCGACGCGAATCTGCGCTCCCACACGCGCTCCGATGGTGAGCAGCGAATGGCAGACGTTGTTGCCGTCACCGACATAGGCAAGCTTCAAGCCGCGCAAGCCACCGAAACGCTCCTCGAGCGTGAAGAAATCGGAGAGCGCCTGGCAAGGATGAAAACGGTCCGAGAGCGCGTTGATTACCGGGATGCGCCCCTGCGCGGCGAGCTCGTCCAACGATTCCTGCGCGAACGTGCGCGCGACGATTCCCTGCACCCAGCGCTCGAGGTTTCTGGCGACGTCGCGAATGGATTCACGCTGGCCCAGACGCGCGCCCGTGTGATCAAGAAACACGGAAGCGCCGCCGAGGCTCGAGATGCCGACCTCGAAGGTGACGCGCGTGCGCAGCGACGGCTTCTCAAAAATCAGCGCAAGAAAGCGGCCGGCTAGCGCGCCGCGATAGCGGTCCGGGCGGGCCTTGATGCCCGCGGCAAGATGGAAAAGCTCGCGGACCTGAGCCGGGCCCCACTCCATGCCGGTGAGGAGATCGTTCGTAAGCGTGAGCGTTGCGGCAACGGCGGTCATGTTCACCTCGTGGCTGCCAGCGCCATCGTCTCCGCGTGCGGCCGCTTTTTCGGAGCGTCGGGCGGCAGCTTGAGAGCGGATTTCTGAGCGCGGGCGAGAACGGTTTCGAATTTGCCGAGAAACTCGGCGACATCGCGGCGGCGAATAATGAAAGGCGGCAGAAGGCGAATGATGTGGTCGTGCGTGCAATTGATCACCAGGCCGCGGCGCAGCGCTTCCTCTACAAAAGGCGCGCCGTCCACGGCAAGATCGACGCCGAGCATCAATCCTTCGCCGCGGATTTCGCGAATAAAATCGAAGCCCGCCGCGAGGGCTTCGAGACCGGCGCGAAGATCGGCGCCGCGATCGCGAATATTTGCGATGAGGGAATCGTCCTCGACGATCGCGAGAAACTCGAGGGCCGCCGCGCAGACGAGCGGGCCGCCTCCAAACGTGGTGCCATGCATCCCGGGCGCAAATGCGGAAGCGAATGTTTCGTTGGCGATGAAGGCGCCGAGCGGAAGCCCGCCCGCCAGCGGCTTCGCGATGGTGACGATGTCCGGAAGCGAATCGAATTTCTGATACGCAAAGCGGCGGCCCGTCCGGCCGAGGCCGCACTGGATCTCGTCGGCGATCAACGCGGCGTCGTGCTGCGTGGCGAGTTCGCGAGCGCTTTTCCAGAAGGGTTCGCTCACCGGGAAGATGCCGCCTTCGCCTTGAATCGTTTCAACAACCAGAGCGCAAACCGTTTCATCGAACTTCGCTTCGAGGTCGGCGACGTCGTTGAGGCGGACGAACTCGACGCCGGGAACGAGCGGCTCAAACGGCTCGCGGTATTTCGCGGGGTGTGTGATCGAAAGCGCGCCAAACGTGCGGCCGTGGAAAGAGTGCTCGAGCGCCAGAATGCGCGTTTTCCGGTTCGCGCCGTTCGCAGATTTTGCCCGCGCATGCGCATACGCACGCGCCAGCTTCAGCGCGCCATCCATCGCTTCGGTTCCGCTGTTCGTGAAGAAAACGCGGTCGAGCCCGGACCATTCGGAGAGTTTGCGTGCGAGCGGCCCCTGATACGAATTGTGAAAGAGATTCGAGACGTGAATGGCGCGGCCCGCTTCGCGGCGAATCGTGCGGACCAAACGCGGATGCGCGTGCCCCAGCGCATTCACGGCAATGCCGGCAAGGAAATCAAGATACTCGCGCCCTTCGGAATCGTAAAGACGGCAGCCGCGCCCGTGCGTGAACACGACCGGCGGGCGCCGGTATGCGTTCACCATGTAGCGTGCCTCGTCGGCGCGAATTCGCGCGGCAGAAAGATTTCTCTTCGCCGTGATTTTCTTCCGGGCCATCGCTACCTCGCCGCTCCTTGCGATGCTTTTGCAGCCGCATGAACGATGGGAAGCACGCGTGTGCCGGGGCATCGCGCGCCATTGGCCGCCGAAAGCACCGCGCGCGGGCGCGTCCCGCCAACGATGCGAACTTCCGCGACGCCCCCGGAAAGAGCGCGCTTGGCAGCCTCCAGCTTCAGGATCATTCCGCCGGAAACTTTGTTGCGGCGAATCAGATCCTCAATCTCCTCGCCGCGAACGGCGCGAAGCACTTTCTCTCCGTCGAGCACACCGGCCACGTCAGTGAGAAAAATCAGCCGGTCAGCGCGGACGAACTCGGCGGCGGCGGCAGCCATGTGGTCAGCGTTAATGTTATAAAGCTCGCCATCGGCGCCGAGACCGAGGCAGCACGCCACCGGAACGATTCCTGCGCGCCACTGCGAGCGCAGAAAATCAAGATTCACACCGGTGAGATAGCCGACGAATCCCAGGCCGCCCTCGCAACCGTCGAGCTGCATCGGCTCGGCGAGGAAGCTTGCCGCGTCGGACGCGCAAATGCCTACTGCCGGCTGGCCTGCGAGCGAGATCGCGCCGGCCAGTTTCTTGTTGAGCGCACCCGCGAACACCATCACAGCGGCATCGCGCGTTTCCCGATCGGTAACGCGGAGACCATTCACAAAGCGGCTCTCAATTCCCATGCGTGCGAGCGTGGACGTGAAGATTTTTCCGCCCCCATGAATCACGAGGAGCTCGTGCCCCGCGCGCGCGAGTTCGGTGATTTGGCGCGCGAGAGCCCGCACGGTTTCATCGCGCTCAAGGAGCGCGCCCGCAACTTTGATGACAATTCTCATAGCAATCCCGCCGTTTCCGGATGGCCCTGCATCCCGTTGAAATTTTGTACCGCTTGCCCGGCCGCGCCTTTGCCCAGATTGTCGAGGCAGGACACGATCACGAGGCGTTCGCCCGACGAATCGAGCGCGAAGCCGACGTCGCAAAAGTTTGTGTGCGTCACGTGCTGCAATTCCGGGAGCCTTCCGGCGGGCAGAATGCGCACCATCGGCCGGGCAGCGTAGAATTTCCGGTAGAGCGCCTCGATTTCTTCCGCCCTGCGCGGCGCGTCCAGCCAGACATAGAGCGTCGAAAGAATGCCGCGCTCGACGGGCAGCAAGTGCGTGGTAAACACGAAATCCTCGGACGCGAGGCCGAGATGCTCGGCCACCTCCGGCGTGTGGCGATGCGTGAAAAGGCCATAGGCGCGGAAATTCTCATTCACTTCGACAAAATGGGTCTCGCGCTTCGGTTCTTTGCCTGCCCCGCTCGCGCCGGATTTGCAATCGCACACGATTCCACGCGACGTGTCGATCCAGCCCGAATCGACGAGCGGCCGAAGCCCCAGAATCACGGATGTTGGGTAACACCCCGGATTTGCGACGATTCGCGCCTTCGGAAGCGCGTCCGCATACAGCTCCGGCAAGCCGTAAACCGCTTCTCCGAGCACTCGGCTATCCGGCGGCGGAAGTTTGTACCAGTGCGCGAAAGTTCCGGGATCGCGAAACCGGAATGCACCGCTCAGATCGACGATCCGCAACTGCGGATTTGCAGCGAGAAGCTGCGGCACAAGCTCGAGCGAAGCCTCGTGCGGTGTCGAAAGGAACACCAATCCCGCGCCGCTTTTGGCAATTGCTTCCACGGAAAGCGGGCGGCATGGCGCTTCACCCCACCCGCGCAGTTGCGGGAAGAGCTCCGTCAGACAACGGACGTTGGCATGTGCGTCGCGGAGATAAAACACCGGTTTTTCGCAGTATGGGTGCCGTAGAACGAGCCGGGCCAGCTCGTATCCCGCGTAGCCCGTTGCTCCAACGACGGCGACCCGGGAGGGGCCGTTCATCGGAGCATTTCCTCCATGCGTTTTTGAATGGCGGCGCGCGCACCGCGCGAGGGCGTGATGATCAGGATGGTGTCGTCGCCCGCGAGCGTTCCCGCCACTTCCTTCCAATGCTCCGCATCAACGGCTGCGGCCAGGGGCTGAGCTCCTCCCGGCGGCGTCTTCAGCACGAGCATGTTTTGTGCCGGGCGCATATCGAGCAAGAATTCCTTCAATGCACGGGCGAGAACCGGCAACGGCAATGCGTTTTCGGCCGCTCCGTCAGATAGCGGGCGGTAACCCTCTGCCGTCTTCACGAGTTTCAGTTCGCGAAGGTCGCGGGAGAGTGTCGCCTGCGTCACACGGAGGCCCAGATGGCCAAGGCGGCGGCGTAGCTGATCCTGGCTCGCAACCTGCGCGCCGGCGAGCAGCTTCAGAATCTGTCCTTGCCGAAATCGTTTGTGGTCGCCCATGAAAGTCCATGCGTGATTATGCACACGCATGAATAATCATACAGAGACAATCGGGCATGTCAAGCAAAAAGTCCCGCAAGAGAAGGATCGATATCGCGCTGGTACCTGGGACGGCCGGCGGGCTTCGAACGTACTTGCAGCCAGAAACTATTCGGCGACATTCCGCAGCGGCGGTACAATTCACGCGCCCGCGGGATGAAGTTCGCCGGGCGAAACACCAGGAGGTAACGGATGAAGCGTCTGGGAATCCTCATTTCTTTTCTTGTTCTTGCAGTCGCTGTCAGCAACGCGCAAGAAACAAGAAATGCCGTACCCGCGGAAGTGGCCATCCACGCTGGGAAGGTGCTCGATGTCCGGACCGGAACTTATCTGGCCGACCAAATCATCTGGATTGAGGGCGACCGAATCAAAGCGATCGGCAAAGCTGCGGACATGGCCAGCAAAGTTCCGCCTGGCGCGAAGACGATCGATCTGTCAAACGAGACCGTTCTTCCGGGCCTGATTGATTGCCACACGCACTTGACCATGGCGCCCAATACGCTCGGCCCATCCGGGCTTCACACGTCCTATCCTCGAGCGGCGCTGATTGGCGCGCGCAACGCGCGAGTGACTTTGGAAGCGGGGTTCACCACCGTGCGCAACGTCGGCGCGGGCGGATACGCGGATTTCGCTTTGCGAGACGCTATCAAGGCGGGAGACGTTCCCGGCCCGCGCATGCTTGCTTCCGGTCCCCCTCTCAGCATTACAGGAGGCCACGGCGACCAGAATTATCTTGCGCCACAATTCGAGTACACCAGCGACGGCGTTGCCGACGGCGTCGATGCCGTAATTGCCAAGGTCCGCCAGAACATCAAGTACGGCGCGGACGTGATCAAGTTCATGGCCACCGGCGGTGTGCTTTCGGAAGGTGACAATCCCGAGCTTGCGCAGTACAGCCTCGAGGAAATGAAGGCCATCGTCGAGACAGCGCACGGCTTGGGCCGCAAGGTTGCGGCGCACGCGCACGGCGCGCTTGGAATCAAGAACGCGGTTCTGGCAGGAGTCGATTCCATCGAACACGGCAGCTATATCAATGACGAAGACATCCAGCTCATGAAACAGCACGGTACTTACCTATGCCCCACCGTCTATCTCGAAGAGTGGCTTCTGGAGAATTATAAGTCGCTCGGTTTCACGGCTAGTATGACCGAGAAAATGAACACGGTACTGCCCATAGCCCGTCAACATGAAGCGCACGCGTTTCAATCCGGCGTTAAGATCGCGTTCGGCACGGACGCTGCCGTCTATCCGCATGGCCTGAACGCGCACGAATTCGCAATGATGGTGAAAATGGGGCTGCCGCCGCTTCAGGCGATTCAAGCGGCAACTGTAAACGCGGCGGATTTGATTGGCTGGTCCGATCGCGTTGGAACGATTGAACCCGGAAAATTCGCGGACATCGTTGCCGTGCAGGGCGATCCCGTGGCCGATGTGAGCGTGCTCGAAAATGTGCGCTTCGTGATGAAGGGCGGCGAAGTGATCAAGAATCAATAGCGTTGCCGCGCTGAAGTGTGTCCCTGTACCGCGTACCGCGGCGAATCGCGCGTAACTACGTGTTTCACTGTATCGACTCTCCTAAAATGGGCCGATACCATCTCCTCGTATCTATAGGAGATTCCATCCCGGGACGAATGGGAGCGCGAGAAAAACATATTGAAGGAGAAAGTCATGGCGAAATATGGAAAGGCGGCCGGCAAGAGTGTTAAGAGCGCCTTGCACAGGGAGAAGAAGGGTACGCTGCGTTCGGGTAAGGGCGGAAAAGGCGGCCGGGTAACGAGTAGAAAGCAGGCCATAGCGATTGGGCTATCGGAAGCCCGCAAGAAGGGCGCCAAGGTTCCCGCTAAAAAATGACCCGATGGGCAAAGAAAACTACACGCAGGAGAGCGCTCCCCGATCCGTCGCGGCTGCCAGCGCTCGATGCGAATGGTCAACCATAATTCAGGTCTTATCGAAACTCCCAAAAGGAACCGTAACAAATTCGAGCTCGATCCAACACCAAATGTCTTCCTGTTGAAACTCCCGCCTCGGTGATCATCGAACGATCATTTTGCGCGGCATATAGCTTTCTATCCTTCGCGCGAACACTGACCCGATGAAGCACCTGCCATGAATCAACTTTCAACTCCGCGCAAGAGCCGCGCCAGTTTTCTTCTGCGCCTGGGGCCCGGATTGATTACGGGTGCCGCGGATGACGACCCAAGCGGGATCGCAACCTATTCCCAAGTGGGTGCGCAGTTCGGCATGGGAATGCTGTGGACCATGCTGTTTTCATTTCCACTCATGGCCGCGATACAGGAAATCTGCGGCCGGCTGGGGCGGATTACGGGATCAGGTATTGCTGAAAACATTCGCAAGCACTACCCGAAACCGGTCCTCTATGGACTTGTTTCACTGCTATGCCTGGCTAATATTTTCAATCTCGGCGCGGACATTACCGCAATGGGCGCGGCGACCCAGCTCGTCTTCGGAGGATCGCTGAACGCCTATGTGCTCGTCTTGGGACTGCTATCTCTTCTTCTTCAAATCTATGTACCGTACAGAGAATATGTTCGTTATTTGAAGTGGATGACGCTTGTGCTGTTTGCTTATGTGGCGACGGCCTTCGTCGTTCACGTTCCCTGGAAACTGGCGCTTCGCGCGACACTCATTCCTTCCATCTCATGGAGCGCCGAGTACTGGATGGCGCTCGTCGCCGTTCTGGGTACCACAATCAGTCCTTATCTGTTTTTCTGGCAAACATCAGAAGAAGCCGAAGACGTGCGAATTAATGAGAAGGAATCACCGCTCAAGCGAAGACCGTTGCAAGCTCTGGAACAATTCCGCCGGATCGCCGTGGATACCAGAGTGGGCATGGGTTTTTCGAACTCGGTGGCGTTCTTCATTATTCTCACCACGGCAGTGACGTTGCACTCCGCGGGGGCCGGAAAAGGCATCCAGACCTCCGCCGATGCCGCCAAAGCCTTGCAACCGCTCGCCGGAAATCTCGCTTTCCTGCTTTTTGCCCTGGGAATCATCGGAACCGGCTTGTTGGCCGTACCCGTCTTGGCCGGTTCCGCCGCCTATGCCGTAGCGGAAACATTCCGGTGGCGCGCCAGCTTGGAAAGCAAGCCGGGCAAGGCGCCAAAATTTTATGCTGTACTCGCGGCGGCCACGATTATTGGAATCGTGTTGAACTTTTTGGGGTTGGACCCGATACGCGCGCTTTTCTGGTCTGCGGTGATCAACGGAGTCGTAGCCGTTCCGCTCATGGTGATGCTGATGATTATGTCGGTGAACGGCACCATCGTGGGCAAGTTCTCGCTTCCACTTTATCTCCGCATTGTGGGCTGGGCTGCCACAGTTGTTATGTTCCTAGCGTCCCTGGCCTTTATTGTGAGCGGGGTGCGTGGATTATTGTGAGCCGATCCGCGTGGAAGGTCGATTCAAACCGGCGGGAGGGGACCGAGTTTGACGACGACTTCTCCGGTTGAGGCGTCCCGGATAAAATACTCAGCAGGCTTAGCGCTCACCAAGGCTTCGAGCTTTTTCTTCGCATCATCCAGCACCCCAACCTGCATAATCCACAGTGGACTTCCATCATCAAGTTTCTTGAAGATGTCGTAACCCAAGCCCATACTCACCTCTGCCGGACGGAGATATTCATGCGTTTCCTCACGCCATACGTCAGGTCGAAGCTGGGAGCGCGATGGAGCTTTGAATTTACACGGCCGCCCAGAAGTTACGTGTCCAACCTTGAACAGACTCAGTCTTGTGTGGGAGGTAGAAAGAGCGGCGCCACAATAGCGCCAGAGATGAGGCCTGGCATTCTATCTCGCGACGAAGGAATGAAATTCATGAGACCGGGCGGGCGTTCTACGGCGAGGGCTATATGAGATCCAGTAAACGGGCCGACAAGGCACAAGTTCTCTTTCCAGTCGGGCTGCCGGCATCAAAGCTTGTGAATTATGACTCGGGGGAAACAATCTTCTCGCAAGGCGATGAGTGCACGGCTGTTCACTACATCAAAGAAGGTATCGTAAAATTGACGCTGGTTTCGAAAAGAGGGAGGACAGGAGTTCTTGGATTTCTGGGCCGAGGCGATTTCTTTGGAGAGAACTGCATAAACAGTCAGACCTTTTATTCGGCATCAGCAGTCGCGCTCGTACCCTGCTCAATCATGATCATCAACCGAAACAAGATGCTGGCAATTCTCGAAGAGGACCCTTCTGTCTGTTCTCGGTTTATCACTTACCTGCTGGCTCGTAATCACCGGATCGAGCAAGATTTAATTGATCACCTGTTCAACTCCAGCGAGAAGCGGCTTGCTCGAACGCTTTTGTTGCTAGCCGAATACGAGGCGGGAAACGCGGATGTATCGATCATGTCGAGAATTAACCAGGACACTCTCGCAGGGATGGTCGGAACAACGCGGCCTCGGGTGAATTTGTTCATGAATAAATTCAGAAAGCTGGGCTACATTCAATATGACCACAATGGCCGGCTGGAAGTGTACAAGTCACTCGCGAAGATCTTGCATGACTGAAAACGCGGAACAAAGACATCCGCAGTAGGGCATACACGAATGCCAGCGAGGGTCCGCGTTTCAATCCTCGCTGGCATTCGTTGCAACTTTCGATCGTTAGTTTGTGGAGCTTGCCTTCTGGTTCTTGACCTGAAGCTCGTTTACCACCTGCTGAACATTGGGAACGCCCGCTGCCACTTTTTCCGCGTACGAGCGCTTTGCTTGAGAGTTCACTTCGCCCGTTAGGGTCACAACGCCGCTCTTGACGTCATACTTCACATATTTGTTGAGGCGATTCTGAATCAAGGCGGCATCCAGATTTTTTTCGATACCCTTGTCCAAGTCAAAGTTCACAGCCTTGGCATCGCTCTCAGCTCCCGGGGGGACAACGCTGACTTGGTCCGCCACTACTTGTCCGGCGGCGATGGACCTTGCGATCGTTTCGGCCTGCGATTTGTAAGTGTCCGACGCAACCTGGCCGGAAAGAGTTACCACGCCCTTGTCCCGGTCCTGGCTCACGGAGACATCCTTTAAGCCGGCCTGATCGAGGGATCTGCGGATGCTGTCTTGAACGTCGGGAGATTTCGGGGGGTTGGATGTGCAACCAGAAAGGATTCCGATTGCAAGTAATGTCATCAAAGATATAGAACAGCTGATGCGTCGCATATGAATTCCCCCTTCGAATTAAATTGAAGTGAATTGGGCTACTTTGACGACTTCTTTCGACCCATTCGCTTGAGACCATTTCGAGTAGATCGGAAGGGTGTTTTTCCACTCTTAGGAGAGGCAGAAACATGCTTCCGAGTCCGGCGCCGGCTCGACGAGCGGGGCGACGCACTCACTTTTCCCGCGACGGCTCCGAGCGTTGAGCCTATTGAGCGCGCAACCACGGTGAGAAAGTCGGCGCCCTTCTTAACCGGTTTATGTCCCCTATTTTTCATCATTGTCCCCCTGAATCGCTCGACCTTCGTCTGAGCGACTTAATTAAGAATCACCCTTCTTTTTTTAATTCCCGTGGAGCTTTCACAATTGGCACGTCTTCGCCCAGTGCGGTTGCCAGAGCGATCTGGTGATCCTGTTCGTCCTTCAGGATCTCGCGAATATGTTCGGCCATTGCGTACTCGCCCAATTGCTCGCACTGGCGCACTCGTTCGCGGTAATTGCGGATTGTCTCGCCTTCATTCGTCAGATCGAAATTCAACATGTCCTTTGCCTTTTCAGAGGTGCGGACAGGTTTGGATTGCACTCCTGGCATTCCTCCCAGGTAATCAATTTGGTTTGAAATAATCAGAGCGTGGCTTCGCCTGATACTCGCGAGCCAGATCCTCATTCAACAATTTGATCAGTTCGTCCCGAGAGATTTTGTACGAGACCTGTGTCTCCGCTCCATTCTTCATCGATTTCTCCTGTCTTCGAATTGGCGTGCATGCACGTGGATTTGCCGGACCTAGTTCAGTATGGAAGAAGGAGGAGGAGGAAGCCCCGAGAACGAGCTTCCTCCCCGGAACTACCGCGTGCCTCCGGAAGAAGTCGTGCGGACTTTCGAATCCGCCGACTTAACGTCGGAGGAAGCTTCGCCGGTCGAGCAGATGTCCTCCGCGCCGGTATTCTTCATGATTTCCTTTGCGCTCTTGATCTCCTCGGAAGTTTCGCAGTGGACGGACAACAGAATCCCACCCTTCTGCACGAGGCCTTCGTACCGCTTCGCCTCAAACTCAGGAATGCCGAGACCGATGAGCGCGCCGGTGAACCCACCGACGGCGCCGCCGACACCGACTCCTGCCAAAGCAGCCATGATCGGTCCAGCCGCGATTAGCGGGCCCACACCCGGAATGGCCAGAGCGCCAATCCCGGCCAACAAACCAAGCGCTCCGCCGAGGACCGCGCCGGAACCTGCTCCCGTGGCCGCACCTTCCGGTGCTTTCGTGGCTTTTTCGGTTCCAATTTGCCTGAAACCGAGATTCTCCGGAAGCAATGCGGAAATATCCGTGGCGGCAAACCCGGATCGAACCAACGTGTCGGTCGCGTTATCCGCGCTCGACAAGAGCGTATAGATTCCAAAGACTGCAGTCTTTTTTCCTGACATTGTTTTTCTCCTTTTATGATTTCTATTGTGATTTCAAGAAAAGCACCTACTGTGATTGCTTTCCCGGAGCGACTTCGATCTGGCTCGTGACGTTCGTTGCGCCCACGACGGCAGAGGCCTTCGCTTCCACATTGGCCTTTTCATCCTCCGAGCGAACAGGGCCCTTCAGCGTGACTCTGCCATCTTGAGTGATGATCTTAATGTTGTGCGCGTACATGGAGAGTGATTTGTCCCTGTAAATGGCAGAGCGGATTTGCTTCGTGATTTGGCGGTCCGCCGGATTCATCTTCTGCTGGTCGGCTGTCACCGCGCCCTTATTGCCGTCGCCCTGGTTGGTCTTCGTATTGTCCGGCGCAGGTTGCTGATCCTGCCGAACGGGGCTCGCCGCGAGGGAAACGCTAAGAAGAAGTGACGCCCCCAAGAGCGACAAACGATTTCTAAGATTGCCATCCATTCTCCGATCTCCTTTTTGATTTCCCATCAGGACTGGATTCCCACGCTTTCCTTTTCGATTGTTCTTCCGGTCCTGATAGCTCTTGGCATCGCCATACATTTTCAGAATATTATCGATCAACGGAAGGGGGCCATACGTGAAAGTACGTAGATTGGGAAGGCACCTTGCGGTACAGAGGGAAATACGGTCCGCGAAAATACCCTACAAGCCGAGCATTCGCGAATCGAGGAAGTCAATCTGACCCTGACGCCTGCAACTGGCCGTTGCCGCTAGTGGGTTCGCGAATGGGGAGGTTTACAACAATCCTAGTTCCGCCCGGCCGGGACGACATGATCTGCAGCCGGCCGCCGAGCTGCCGTACACGTTCTCTCATTCCTCGAATGCCCACTCCCAGTTGCCCGCCGCTGCTGTTGAGTACCGCCAAGACGTCGTCAGGCATTCCTTTGCCGTTGTCCGCTACCTCCAGCTGAACGATTTCCGAATGCAAGGCCACGCGAACGCTTGCTGTGTCACTCTCCGAGTGGCGGAAAATGTTCGTCAGGCTTTCCTGCACCACTCGGAAGAGCGTTCTTTCAATGATTTCGTCGAGCCGATTTGGGCCAAGCGATACCTTCAAGTCTACTTTCACTTTGCTGCGCTGAGTAAAGCCCTCGATGTACCACTCCAATGCGGATCCTAATCCTAAATAGTCGAGGGTCGGAGGATACAGAAGGTAGGAGAGCGTTCGAGTTTCCTCGGAAGCTTTCTGGGACAGCAGGATGGCTTCCCGAAGCAAGTCGGCAGCGGCCGGATCGATAGCGGTCACTCTCGTATTCACCGCGGAGAGGTGCATGACCAGGGCGGCCAAACTTTGGCCCGTGCTGTCATGTAGTTCCCGGGCGATTCGACGGCGCTCTTCATCCTGCAACCGTAACAACCGTGCCGAGAGATTCCGGAGCGCTTCTTCGGCCTCTTTGCGCAACGTAATGTCCGTGTTGATTTCGAGAATACCAACCACCCGGCCTTGCGAATCATGTTGCATGACCTGACGGCTTGCGACAGTGATCCGCTTTCCTTCCCGAGTCGAGTGGACCAGCTCACCTTCCCACGATCCAGTTTTGAAGAGTTTTTCATGCATTTGATCGAACGGCTCGAAAAACTCGGTTCTTAGGAATTGATGCGTCACATTGCCACAAGCCTCCACGGCAGACCAGCCGTATGTTTCCTGCGCGCCCCGATTCCAGAATAAGATGACGCTGTTCACATCGCGGACGATGATGGCGTCGTGAGCGAGTTGCAACAGTTCCGACTGTTTCCTTAGGTCGTCGCTCACCCGCTTTTGTTCCGTAATGTCGTCGATCGTAAGAAGAATTAGCCGCCGCGAGCCTTTTCCGCTCCTGATTTTACGGGCGTTCAAAACCATAACCCTCTTGCCAATCCCCGGAAAGTCGTGGGCGACTTCGAAGCTCCTCAGCTCAATCTTCTTCGGAAGAATTTCCCTCAGTGAACAAAGTAGGACTGGAATATTCCACTGGCCGTCACCAAGTTCGTAAAGCAGACGATTCTCAATTTCATCGTGAGATACTTTGAATGTTTCCAGAAAGGCGTTATTGACCGTTAAGATCCGCAGATTCTCATCAAGAACCACGATCGACTCCCGAATTGTTTCGGCCATCATTTCCGCGTAGATGCGCGATGTCATTACGGGTCCCTTGGGGTCATCCATTCGGCGGGTGGTGGGGCGCGGTGCTAATGCCATCGGACGGTCGCGTGCTTCCGGCGGATAAAAATTCGAATCGATCGAAAAATAAGGCCCACTGCAAATCGCGAGACCTACAGGTCTTTTGGCAGATTCTTGCCCTGAAAGAATGGCTTATGTTGACTCATCGCCTCGATGGCAGCCAAAAGCCCATTGGCCTGCGATTTTAGCAGGTAGCCGCTCGCCCCTGCAATCTGGGCTTCCCGGACCATCTGGGTCGAGTCGTGCTGCGTAAATATCAGGATTTCGGCAGTCGGGATCACTTTTTTGATCTTTAGCGTCGCTTCCAATCCGCCCATCTCGGGCATGGTAGCGTCCATAATCACGACGTCGGGTTTTAGTTCTTTCGCCTTCTCGATGGCCTCCATCCCATTGACAGCCTCACCGACAACATTCCATTCGCCGCGCGTGCTCAGCAGCCTGCCCAGGGCAGAGCGCACAGTTTTTTCGTCGTCGACAATCAAAATTCGAAGGGCCACCATTCGATTCCTTGCAAATCTTATATGCCATGCTCACGAGAAGCACAGGGCTGTTCACTCGCGACGCGCGACATTTACATTATCAAAATCAAAGCCTGTGACACTCGTTTCCCGGCATGTCAATGGCGACGACTCTCTACAAGCGGCCCATTAGAAATAGTATCAGCAGGACGAGAAGCACTAAACCGATGCCCCCGCTCGGGTAATATCCCCAATCCCTGCTGTGCGGCCACCTTGGCAGACTGCCAAAGAGTGCCAGTATCAGAACGACGGTTAAAATGAGCAGCAACATTTCTTGTCCTTTCAATTTCTGCGAACGGCGCGACCACTAGCCATACCTTTCTAACTCCACCGAAAAATCAACCTGCGCTACCAGCCTCGGCTCCCCTTTGCCTTGACGCGGGCCTCTTCGCTTCAGCTAATTACTTTCGCGGAAGCCTAGACTAAGCTGTCCTTTTCGCCTTCACCATAAAGCAAACCCTGTAGTTCATCATTCGTAGTTCCAGTAGTGGATAAGTAGGGTGGGGCAGGCTGAAAAATGACCTCCATCCTGGACAGATCGTTCGAAATCGGGCCATTGAAGCGGTCGCGACGGGGACAATTCAACAACCGCGAACCAAATTGTGAACCGGGTGCGAAATGAAGTAGAATTTGGCCAGCACAACTGATTGATTCTGCAACAGTAGGCCCGTAGCTCAGTTGGCTAGAGCGCTACCTTGACACGGTAGAGGTCTGCGGTTCGAGCCCGCACGGGCCTACCATTGTTCTGCTCGTACGGCCATCTTGTACATACTCCAGAGTCAGACAACCGGACGCTATTACATTGGTTCGACCACTGATCTCCAGCGGCGTTTGTCTGAGCATAATCGCTCCCACTCCCCCGCGACGCGAGGCCGTGGCCCTTGGGCATTGGTTCATCAGGAGACTTTTGCAACCTTATTGGAGGCGCGTCGTCGCGAACTGGAAATCAAACGGTGGAAGTCGTCGAAATTGATTGCATCCTTGATCGCAGGCACAGTTGGCTAGAGCGGGCCGACTTCTCGGCCAGGTCTGCGGTTCGAGCCCGCACGGGCCTACCATTGTTCTGCTCGCATGGCCCTCTCGTACATACCCCGGAGTCAACGAACGACGAACGGACGCGACCACAGGAGTACGTGGTTGGGGGCGGCCTATCTCAACGTGTGGCTGAAGAAGTTGATCGTGCGGGTCCAGGCATCTTGCGCGTCTTCGGGACGGTAACCGTCCTTGTTGGTCGGGTTCTCGAACGCGTGCCCGGCATCGGGGTAGATCTTCACGTCAATGCGCTTCCCCATGGTGCGCATGGATTTTTCGAACGCTTGCACATCCGCGGGTGTGATGCCCCGGTCCTTGCCGCCGAAGTTGCCGAGCACTGCCGCATAGATTTGTTGAATGTCGTTCGGGCCGGTCGGCAATGCGCCGTAATTGACCACGCAGGCGGCGAGATGCGGCTGGTGGACCGCGAGTTGGATCGAGAATCCTCCCCCCATACACCATCCAATCGAGCCGATGCGGTCCTTATTCACGTCGGCACGCGTGCCCAGGTAGTCAAAAGCGGCCAACAAATCTTGCACGCCTCGGTCCTGAGGCAACCCGCGCATCAATTCGTGCGCTTCGTCGGAATTGGTTGCCGTCTTGCCGCGGTACAAATCCACGGCGAGCGCCACGTAACCCTGCTCGGCGAGTTTTTCCGTCTCTTCTTTCACCCAGTCATTCAGCCCCCACCATTCATGAATCACGATGATGCCCGGGTGGCGGCCCGAAGAATCGGGCGTGACGAGGAAAGCATCCACCGTGTCTTTCCCGCTCGGGAACTGCACGGTTTGCGTCTTGGGCTTGACGGTGGCCTGGGCAGAGACCTTCGGTGCGTACGAAACGCGCACGGCAAGGACAGTAGAAAACAGAACGAGGACGGAAATCACCAGGAACGTCTTGAATTCTTGCCTCATAGATGCCCCTTCCCTCAACGGTCGTCGCTGCTCATTCTAATCCGCCCGGCGCGCGAGCGCCACCTTGGATCAGGCTAAGTCGCTTGCTCCACCTGAACGGCCGTGCCGTATGCCAGCACCTCCGTGACGCCCTGCATCACTTCCGTGGCGTCATAGCGCACGCCGATGACGGCATTCGCGCCGTGCTGCGTGGCATGCAGCAGCATATTGCCGAGCGCTTCCTCGCGCGCTTTCTCACACAGCTCTTCAAAGATCGTGATATTGCCTCCGATGATGGTTTGCAGCGAAGCGCCCAGGTTGCCCAGGATGCTTCGCGACCTCACGGTGATGCCGCGCACCAGACCCAGCGTCCGCACGATGCGGTAGCCCGGCAGCTCGAACGCCGTCGTCACCATGTTGATGTTCACGCTCATCGGTCCATCTCCTTTTTGCGGTCTCGAGGCAGAAGCTTTAGTGCGCCACCACCGGTATTTCGACGTTCGAAGAATGCGCCCGCGAGCGGTAGATCCGCTGTGTTGCCTTCTGGTAGTCCGCCGCTTTGGCTTCGAAAATGTTGGCTACGAATTTCTGTGGGTTTCGATCGATGATCGGAAACCATGTACTTTGCACCTGCACCATGATGCGATGGCCTTTCAGGAAAACATGGTCGTTCGTGTGCAAATCAATCGTGAGCGGCGTCACTTCACCTGCAGCCATCGGCTCGGGCTTTTCAAAGCTCTTGCGGAAGCGACCGCGCAGGACTTCGTCGGCGACCATCAACTCGTACCCGCCCATCTTGTGATCCGGCTCGTATTTTTCAGGATAAACGTCAATCAGCTTCACAATCCAGTCGCTATCGGTGCCGCTGGTCGAAGCGAACAGATGCGCGACGATATCGCCAGCGACCGTGACGTCTTCGCTGAGCGTTTCGGTCTCCCATGAAAGCGTGTCCGGCCGCTGCTCGACAAACCGCTGATCCTCCACGAGCCACGTGAACCATCGGCTTCCCTCCGAATATGTTTCCTCGATGGGACGATGGCGGTACGGCACTGGATTTGCTGGATCGGAAATGTAGCTGTCGAAGGCTTCCCCGGTCTCAGTGGGCGCGTCGAACGCCAGCTTGCCATCCGTGTGGAAGTAGAGCTTCCGCTTCGTGACGCCCTCACGCGGCGGCCAGGCATCCCACAGCTTCCATTTGTTTGCGCCGGTTTCGAATGTCACCGCTTCTTTGATGGGTAGGCTGCCTTTGTCCTTGAGCCAGTAAGCGAACCATGGCGCCTGAATATTTTCGCGGAAGTACTGGCTCGTGTTGCTGCCGAAATCGATGTCACCAAGCTTGTCGCCCTGGCTTCTTGCCCATCCGCCGTGATTCCAGGGGCCGACGGCCAAGTAGTTGTTGTGCTTCGCATCGTTCCGTTCGAGCAGTTCGTAGATCGTAATGGGACCGTAGAAGTCTTCCTGGTCCCACCAGCCCGCGACGTTGAGGTTCGGCACCGTGGGTGTGAAATCCTTGAAGTAGCGAGGAAACGCTTGCTCTTGCCAGAATTCGTCGTAGTTCGGATGCGCGGCGAAGTCGTTCCACGTCGGCAACGTCCCATGAAAGTAGAGCTTGTTTGCGTTCGAGAGTGGCCCCAATAAGAGATACCAGTCGTAGGTGTCGTACTTGTCGAATTGAAACTGAAAGTTCGTTTTGCCGGTTTCCATCAGTGCGGCGTACTCGAAGCCGTAGCTCAGGCGGAACGCGCCGTTATGATGAAAATCATCGCCGAGAAACATGTCCGCGGGAGAAGCTTGTTCGGAAACTGCCTTCAACGCCGGATGTGGCTCTAGCAGCGCCATCGCCGTAAGCCATCCGCCATAGGAAATTCCCGCCTCGCCGGCTCGGCCATTGTTGCCCGGAACGTTTTTCACCAGCCAATCAATCGTGTCATATGTGTCGGTACCTTCGTCAATGGAGCGGGACTTGCTACGATCGCGTGGCGGCCTCTGCATGACGAATGTTCCTTCGGAACCATAACGCCCTCGGATGTCCTGAAAAACGAAAATGTAGCCGTCCGCGAACATTTCGTTGTAGAGGCCGAGCAGGCGCGAGGAGCCCTTATCGTCATCGGCGATGCCGTAGGGCGTGCGCGTAAGGAAGAACGGGAGCTTTTCCTTTGCGTCTTTCGGCGTGTAAATCTCCGTATGCAGCTTCACGCCGTCGCGCATGGGGATCATCACGTCCGTCTTCGTGAAGAGAGCGCCGTAATCCGGTGGCTTCGCCTGCTGCCCGTGCTGCGGCATCGTGCACAAAAGTGCCGCGACGACTGCAACCGGAAGGGGCCGTCCTATGAATCGCGCGGTCATTTACGCCCCCGTATTCCCTATCTTCCTGGAAACGGCGGGAGCATAGCACAAAGAACGATTGCAGCGCGCAGGCGCAGGCGTGGGGACTTTACAGCGGAAAAACCAAAATCGAATGCGTTATTGGGCTGCGGTTCTGGGGTTGGCTGCGGCGTCGATGGAGTCGCCGTTAACCACAAGCTCGACGCGACGGTTGCGCTGGCGTCCTTCGACGGTGTCGTTCGATGCCACCGGCTGCGTCTTGCCGAATCCTCGCGCGGTGATCGTGGAAGCGGCGACGCCCTGATCCACGAGGAAATCGCGCACCATTCCCGAGCGCCGCTCGGAAAGCTGTTGATTGAAATCGTCGCTGCCGACGCTGTCCGTGTGACCCTCGACCTGCATGGTCAATCCGGGATGCGCGAGCAGGATCCCTGAAATTTTTGCCAGTTTTTCGCGCGCGCCCGTCTTCAGCGTGTAGCTGCCCGTATCGAAAAGCACGTCGGACATATTCACGATCAGCCCACGGGCGGAGTCCTGTGTCTGCAAGATCGCGCTTAGCTGGCTCAGGAGTTGCGCGCGCAGCGCCGCCTTTTCGCCTTCCGCCTGTTCGGCGGCCTTACGCGCTTTCGCGGCTTCCTCTTCCGCTCGTTGTGCGGCGAGTCGTGAACGTTCGGCATCGGCTTGCGCCGCCTGTTGTTGCGCGAGAGCGGCCGCACGCGCCGCGTCTGCCTCGGTCCTTTCGCGTCCAGCTTGTTCCGCAGCCTGGCGCGAGCGTTCCGCATCAGCCTGCGCCGCCTGTTGCTGTGCTTGAGCGGCCAGACGCGCGGCTTCCGCTTCGGCCTTCTCGCGTGCGGCACGTTCCGTCGCCAGTTGCGCTTCGAGCTTGGCCTTTTCGGCTTCCTCGGCCTCGGCTTTGGCGTGTGCTTCGCGCTCCGCGGCGGCTTGGCGCTCCTTCGCGATTCTCTCTTCTTCCACGCGTTTGGCGGCGATGGCGCGCGCGTCTTCGGCGGTTTGAACGGCTTCGCGCGCCGCCATTTCGAGCTGTTTTTTGTCGCTCTTGTGCGCCAGAGCTTCTTCCGCCTGTTGCAGAAGCTGCGATGCTTTTTGCAGGCTGTCCGCGGCGTAATGTTCCGCGCCTGCGGCCTTGGCGATTTGCATGGCGTTGCGCGCTTCCTGAATGGCAAGCGGGATGCGCGGGTCGGACGCGGGCTGCGCGTTAGCCTGCACGAGGGTGTACTGGCTGCGTTGCAGGAGATCGAATTTCGCGTCAATTTCTTCGACGCTGCCGACCGTGTCGGGCCGAACGATGTTTTCTACAACGACCACTTCACTGGGCCGCGTGACCGCGAAATACGGTTCCGCCGTGACGATCAGCGCGAAGGCTTGCAATTGTGCCGTCACGTCGAGCTTGCTCTTCGATCCTTCAACAATCACTTCTCCCAGATTGTCCGCGCGGCCTTCGGGCGAAATCGCCCAGAGCACGTAGGTGAGGAATTCGGGACCGAAGCGAACCGCAGGCTCGAGCTTTTCGAATTGTGCCTGGATGCGGATCGCCGTCCCTTTTTTGCTCTCGACTTTGGCCTCGCCCTTGGCGAATGGCAGCAGGATGGTGCCGCGAAAATCAATTCTTGTCGGGCCGCTCAAATGGCGATAGTTGATTGCTTTAGTGGTGCGCGCCACCACGGTGACGCGATAGAGCGGACTGGTTTCCTGCGGTTTGGGAGCCTCTGTTTGTGCGGGCGCCGGCTGCCGTGGAGGGGGAGCCTGCGCCTGACCCATCGCCGCCGGTGCCGGAATAACCAGGACCCCAAGGACTGCCAGAAATGCCCAAGCCGTTCTCACGTCCCACTCCTTCGTGCCAAATCAGTAGGCACGTTTCGCGTCAGTTCCCTCACGAAGCACGCGCGAAGGTTCACGATGATCGTGCGGGGAACACGCTACTGCGTCTTATCAGGCTAGCAAATTCAGAGAAAGGGAGAGAAACCGCAGGGTTTGGCGTATGCAAGTAATTACTAAGAGAGTCTTCCCGCGCTCCGGAACGCCCCAGCTTCGCGAAGACTGACTGTCTCGGCGTTAAGTGCGGGTACGGCCCCGTCGCTAGCTGCCAGTGCCAGCAAAGACTACTCGGGTATTGTAGCGGATGCCCATTCGCGGGCGGCGTGGCTGTTGCTAGCGACGAAGTTGACGGTTTACTTCAGGGCGTCGGCGCCGATTTGCGCGCACTGGGCGTCCTGCGCGCTGGTGCCGCCGGACATGCCAATGGCGCCGACGATCTTTCCATCCATCACGATCGGGACGCCTCCCTCAAGGGGGACCGCGCCCTCGAGCCCCAGATATTTCAATCCATCGCCGCCTTTGGCAACCTGATCTTGGAACGCCTTCGTTGGCCGCTTGAAGAGCGCTGAAGAGCGAGCCTTGCTGATGGCAACCTGCGCGCTCCCGCCCTGGGTATTGTCGAGTTTCTCGTAGTAAACGAGCGTGCCGCTGGGATCGACGATGGCAAGCGCCATTGTCCAATTATTTTTTCGCGCTTCGGCAATCGCGGCCGCGGCAGCCTTCTTCGCATTCTCGAGAGAGATCGGCGCGCCGTAAGGATTCGGCATCTGCTGCGCCTTGGCAGTCGCGGCGCAGAGAAGAATCGTCAGTACCGCTAAAAACCTCAGAGCAAATCGCGAGGTCATGGTTTTTCCTCCTGGCATCCTTCGTGTTTGTGCGGCTTGGTGCTCTCCATATGGTGCGGGATTATACAGCAGCGCGCGCGATTGAATAGGGGGAAGCACTCCTTTTGGAGTGCGGCTTGATTCACAGGGTCGCGAAACGCGGCTCGCATGCTAAAATAGGAGTGCGTTTGTTGCTCTTGCCTATATGTCCGAAGGGCCTTCTAGGCGATACATCGGGGCTGCAAGATAGCGCTTGCAGCCTTTTTTATTCGGCTGAACGAAAATGACGAAGCCCATTCGCAATATCGCCATCATCGCGCACGTGGACCACGGCAAGACCACGCTTGTGGATGCCATGCTGCGCCAGAGCGGAATTTTCCGCGCGAACCAGGAACTGATCGAGCGCGTGATGGACTCCAACGATCTCGAACGCGAGCGCGGCATCACCATTCTCGCCAAGAACACGGAAATCGAATACCACGGCACGAAGATCAACATCGTGGATACGCCGGGCCACAGCGATTTCGGCGGCGAAGTGGAGCGCGCGCTGCGCATGGTGGATGGCGTGCTCGTGCTCGTGGACGCGAGCGAAGGGCCGCTGCCGCAAACGCGGTACGTGCTGCAAAAAGCGCTGGCAGCGAAGCTGCCGCCGATCATGGTGCTGAACAAAATCGATCGCCCCGACGCGCGCCCCGCTGAGGTGCTGGATGAAATCTACGATCTGTTCATCGATCTCGATGCCACCGAAGACCAGCTCGATTTTCCGGTGATTTACACGAATGCGAAGACGGGTGTGGCGCATCGCAAAGTGGGCGACGATTCCACCAACCTCCAGCCGTTGTTCGAACAAATCGTGACGTCCATTCCGCCGCCCGCCGGCGATCCCGCCGCCACGCTCCAGATTCAGGTCACGAACCTCGATTACAGCGATTTTCTGGGGCGCATCGCAATCGCCCGCGTCTTCGGCGGAACGCTGAAGCGCGGCACCGAAGTGGGCATCGTAAAACTGAACGGGACCATGCAACCGACGAAGATCACGAAGCTGTTCACCTTTCGCGGTCTCGAGCGCGACGAAGCCGAAGAGGTGGTGGCCGGAGACATCGTGGCCATCGCCGGCGTCGAGGGAATTCAGATCGGCGAAAGCATCACCGATCTCGTGAATCCCGCGCCGCTTGAACCGCTCACCATCGACGAGCCCACGCTGACCATGGTTTTCACCATCAACACCTCCCCCTTCGCCGGCCGCGAGGGGCAGTATGTGACGTCGCGCGACCTTCGCGCTCGTCTCGAAAAGGAACTGCTGACCAATGTTTCCTTGCGCGTGGAAGACACGGGAACCACGGACGCGTTCCGTGTGCTGGGGCGCGGCGAATTGCAGCTCGCGATCTTGATCGAGACGATGCGCCGCGAGGGCTACGAGGTGATGGTCGGAAAGCCGGAAATCGTCGTGAAGACGGAGAACGGCCGGCGGCTCGAACCTCTGGAATTGCTCGTCGTCGATTGCCCCGAATCGTTTATCGGCATCGTCATGGAGTCGCTCGGCAGCCGCCGTGGCGAGATGAAAAAAATGGTGAATCATCACTCCGGGCGCGTGCGCATGGAATTCAGCATCCCGTCGCGCGGGTTGATTGGACTGCGCAGCCAATTGATGACGGACACGCGCGGCACCGCGCTGATTCATTCCTTGCTCGAAGGCTGGACCGAGTACACCGGCGAGATGGCCATGCGGCTTACTGGAGCGCTCGTGTGCGATCGCCCGGGCGTTTCCGTGGCATACGCAATCTGGGGAATTCAGGAACGCGGCGAAATGTTCGTGGGGCCGGGCGTGGAAGTGTACGAGGGAATGATCGTCGGCGAAAATGCCCGCGAAGACGACATGAACGTGAACATCACGAAGGAAAAGAAGCAGACGAACATGCGATCGTCATCCGCCGACGAAGCCATTCGCCTGATTCCGCCTCGCGAGATGACGCTCGAGAAGGCGATCGAGTTCATCGCCGACGACGAATATGTGGAAGTCACCCCGAAATCCATCCGCTTGCGCAAGAAAATCCTCGATGCCAAGCGGCGCCCCAAGCGCTGGCAGGAAATCCGCGCCAGTATGGAACCAACAACCTGAGGCTTTGCCGGTCCTTCCGAGGTCGTTGCTAGTACGAACAGGGTGTCCGGTAGCGGGACGAATGATTCCCACGACCGGGCAAGAATGCCTGCTTTATACTTGCAAACCAAGTGTAACAGGCACAATATAAAGCCCTTACCAGAGCTGCGATACCGGAATTCGATTTGCGGTACATATTGTAGCGAGGTAGCTTTCCGTGGACATTGTTCGTCCTGAAGTTAAGAGGAAAAAGAGGATTCGCCGGATCATTTATGTCAGCGGCGGATTGCTCCTCGCTGTGTTGATCACCGTCGCGCTCTCGCGCCTGAAGCCGGCCGCGCCCACCGTGGACAGCGCTACGATCTGGAAGGACACCGTGAAGCGAGGTCCTATGCTGCGCGAGGTGCGTGGCCTGGGAACGCTTGTGCCGGAGACAATTCGCGTGATTCCCGCGGCGACCGATGGGCAAGTGGAGCGGCGCTATCTTCTTCCGGGCATGCCCGTCAAAGCAGACACCGTCATTTTCGACCTGACGAATCCGGAGCTTCAGCAATCGACATTGGACGCGCAGTACCAATTGAAGGGGGCGGAAGCGGATTACAACGCGCTCAAAGCGCAACTTCAGAATCAATTGATGGATAAGCGCGCGGCGGCCGCGGCGATTCGTTCGCAGTATCGTACGGCCCAGTTGCAGAAAGAGAACAATGAGAAGCTGAAGGCTCTGGGCCTGGTGGCTGACCTCGTGCTGCAAACATCGCGGGTGCAGGAGGAAGAGCTGGCGAAGCAAAGCGAAATTGCCGACGAACAGGTCACCACGTTCTCGAACTCGATTGAAGCGCAACTCGCGGTGCAGGAATCGAAAGTAAGCCAAATGCACGCGCTCTACGAACTGAAGAAGTCGCAGCTCGAGCGGCTGCACATCCGGCCGGGGATTGACGGAATCCTTCAGGAGCTGGATGTGGACGTGGGCTCGCGCGTGGTGCAGGGAACGGCGCTGGCAAAAGTAGCGCAGCCGACGGACCTTAAGGCCGCGCTCAAGATTGCCGAAACGCAGGCCAAGGACGTTCAGATCGATCAGAAGGCGTCGATTGACACACATAACGGCATCATTCCCGGCCACGTGATCCGCATCGATCCCTCGGTGGTGAACGGCACGCGTACGGTGGACGTGAAGCTGGATGGTGCGCTGCCACCCGGCGCTGTGCCGGACCTGAGCGTCGAAGGCACCATAGAGCTCGAGCGGCTAACGGATGTGCTGTATGTGGGTCGGCCCGTGCATGGCGAAGCGCACAGCACGGTTGGCCTGTTTAAGGTTGTGGACAATGGAAATGAAGCCGTGCGCGTCCAGGTGGAATTGGGGCGCACATCGGTGAATACCGTGGAGATCGTGAAGGGGCTGCAGATCGGGGATACCGTGATTCTCTCGGACATGTCAGCCTGGGATAATTTCGATCGCGTGCAGCTCAAGTAGGGAACATTTTGAGGCGTTGGAGTCGTACCTAGAAAGCGAAGGAGTCTCGCATGAACAGCACGGCACAAGCTTTGATTCGCCTGGAAGACGTCAAGAAGGTTTTCTACACCGACGAGGTGGAAACGCACGCCCTGGCGGGCGTACACCTCGAGATCAAGAACGGCGAGTTTCTTTCGATTGCCGGCCCTTCGGGCTGCGGCAAATCAACGCTGCTCTCGATTCTTGGCCTGCTTGATTCGCCCACCGAAGGCAGCTACTGGATCAACCAGCAGGCAGTGGCGAATCTTTCGCTCTCGGACCGCACGCGGATCCGCAATCGCGAGATCGGCTTCATTTTTCAGGCCTTCAACCTGATCGGCGACCTCACGGTGTTTGAGAATGTCGAGCTGCCGCTGACCTACCGGAGCATGGCTTCCGCGGAGCGGAAAAAGCGAGTGCAGGAAGTGCTCGAGCGCGTCGGCATGGCGCACCGCATGAAGCATTACCCCTCCCAGTTGTCGGGCGGCCAGCAACAGCGCGTGGCTGTGGCGCGAGCTCTTGTCGGCCAGCCCTCGATCCTGCTCGCGGACGAGCCGACCGGAAACCTGGACTCGAAGAACAGCGAAGCGGTGGTGGACCTGCTGCGGCAACTGCATCGCGAGGGCGCGACCATTTGCATGGTCACGCACGATCCGCGCTACGCCAGCATCGCCGACCGCACCATCCATCTCTTTGACGGCCGCATCGTCGAAGAAACCGTGGGCACGCGCACGGCAACCGTCTAGCCAAAGATTCCGACAACCTCTGGGCCCCAAGCAGCAAGAGAAATTCTTGCCGCGCAAGAGTAGAGGTGTGCCTCGACACGGGAGGATAAAGTGACGACCTTGCTGCAAGATCTTCGCTATGGCATCCGGATGCTCACGAAGAACCCGGGATTCACTGCGGTTGCGCTGCTCACGCTCGCGCTCGGCATCGGCGCGAACACCGCGATTTTTAGCGTGGTGAACAGCATTTTGCTCCGCCCCCTGCCTTTCAAAGATCCCTCAAAGCCACGATGGTCAACTCCGTTCTGCTGAGTGCCCTTCCTGTGAAGGACCCGAGCCAGCTTGTGGTCCTTACGGATCCGGACTCCCACGGAATGAGCATAGGGTCGCAGACGGAGACCGCTCCCTTCTCACCTACGCCGAATTCCAGGCCATCAGCGAACGCAACCACGTTTTCTCCGGCGTCCTTGCATTGGACAGCGGTATGCGAAGGATCAATGTTGCCTTGGAAGGCCAGAACGACGAGGGAGCGCCTGCCTCGATCAACATGGTGAGTGGTTCGTATTTTTCCGTGCTGGGTGTGAATCCCATCTTGGGCCGGGCGTTCACCACTGACGTGGATAAAGTGCGGGATGCAAACCCGGTGGCGGTGATCAGCTACGCATTCTGGCAGGGCCGTTTGGGGGGAGCGAATCCGGTTCTCGGACGCAAGATTCGCATTCGCAGCACTTCTTACGACGTAATCGGTGTTGCGCCGCCGCAATTTCGCGGCGTCACGATCGGTTTTGCGCCGGACATCTGGGTGCCGTTGACCATGCAGACCGAAGTTTTCCCGGGCGAAGACTTTCTTTCGACGGAGAAGAATCCCGTCGAGAAAACGAAGTGGCTGCAAGTGCTGGCCCGGCGAAAGCCCGGAGTCACGCTGGCGCAGGCGAAAGCCGATGCCGAGTTGACGTTTCAGCAGTATCTCCAATCGCAGATCGGAACCGGGATTACGGGCAGTGAACAGAAGGATTTCCTGAACCAGCGTCTCGCCCTCACGGACGGCAGCCACGGCACTTCGAATCTGCACGAGAGATTCGGCAAGCCGCTCGTGATTCTGATGGCGGTCGTCGGATTGGTGCTGCTGATCGCCTGCGCCAACGTGGCGAATCTTCTGCTGGCCCGGGCGGCTTCGCGCCAGAAGGAGATCGCCGTGCGAGTTTCGCTCGGCGCCGGACCCGGGCGGTTGTTTCGGCAGTTGCTGACGGAGAGCGTGTTGCTCGCCGGCATCGGCGGCGCGGTCGGACTGCTGCTGGCGCAATGGGCGGACACGCTGCTTCTGCAGCTCGTCTCGCGGGGGCCTTCGCCCGTTCCGCTCGATGTGCACCCCGACGCTAGAATTCTGTTTTTCACGCTCGGCGTGTCGCTGCTGACGGGAATTCTCTTTGGGCTGGCGCCCGCTTTTCGCGCCGCCCGCGTCGATCTGAACACCGTCCTGAAAGGAAGTTCGCGAGGCGTGGTTGGAGGGGCCGCAGGCGGAGGGCGCCTGCCGTTGGGAAAGATTCTGGTGGTCGCGCAGGTGGCCCTTTCGCTCGTGCTGCTGATTGTTGCAGGCCTTTTCGTCCACAGCTTCGCCAAACTGACGCAGGTGGAACTTGGCTTCGATCGCGATCACTTGCTGCTGTTCGGGGTCAACGCCGTCACCGCGGGCTACAAGGGACCCGCAATCACCCAGCTCTACAAGGATCTGACGGCCCGGATTGCAGCGCTTCCCGGCGTTCGAGCCGTCAGCTTTTCGCACAATGGCCTCTTCAGCGGGTCCGAATCGGGCGATCAGATTTCCATTGAAGCGTACACGCCGAAATCCGGCCAGGAGATGGGCGCGCGCTTCGACCACGTGGGTCCGAATTATTTCTCGACCGTTGGAATCCCATTACTCGCTGGTCGCGAAATCGGGCCGCAGGACGAAGGCGGAGGCCAGCGCGTGGGCTTGATCAATCAAACGATGGCGCGTTACTACTTTGGCGACGAAAGCCCCCTCGGCCGGCGCATTTGGGACATGTTCCCGACCACGCACACGGATTTTGTCGTCGTCGGTGTCGTGGCGGATGCGAAGTACAACAGCCTGAACGAAAAGACCCCCAGGCGTTTTTACTTGCCGGCTTTCCAGCCTTTGGATGACAGCGAGACACGATTCGCCAATTTCGAGGTTCGTGTTGCGGGCAATCCTTCGGCGATCGCCGCGTCCGTGCGGCAAGTGGTGAAGCAAACGGCCGCGCCGCTTCCGCCGATTGAGATGCAGACGATGGACGAACTCATCTCCGAATCCCTCACCAGCGACCGCATGATCACCAAGCTTTCGGGCTTCTTCGGCGCACTCGCCGCCCTGCTCGCTTGCATCGGAATCTACGGAATCATGGCCTACGCGGTGGCAAGCCGGATGAACGAAATCGGCATACGCATGGCGCTCGGCGCGCAGGGCGGCGACGTGTTGTGGCTCGTCCTGCGCGAATCGTTGCTGTTGGTGGCGATTGGTGTCGCGATTGGGCTTCCTGTGGTGGCCGGCGCGGCGAAACTGATTTCCACCCAACTGTTCGGCTTGACGGCCACGGACCCGGTTGCGCTGGTGCTTGCCACGGTGTTGATGTTTGCCGTCGCGATTCTGGCCGCGTACATCCCGGCACGGCGCGCTTCGCGCATCGATCCTCTGGTGGCGCTGCGGTACGAGTGATTCGACGTTAGGGCATGGAGAGGACCATGGGAGCGACCCTGCAGGATTTGAAGTACGCCCTGCGCATGCTCATGAAGAATCCTGGGTTTGCGGCGGTTGCCGTGCTGACCCTCGCGCTTGGGATTGGAGCGAACACGGCGATATTCTCCGTGGTTGACGCAGTACTTTTGCGCCCGCTTCCATTTCCCCATCCGGAACGGATTTTCGCCGTGCATCAATCCATGCCGGAGAAGGGCATACCCAAGTCCGGAGCTTCCTATCCCAATTTTCTGGACTGGACGCGGCAGAACAAGAGCTTCGAGGAACTCGCCGCGATGCGTGACACGACCATGGCTCTGAGCGGACAGGGCCAAGCGATATTTGTCGAGACAGCTGGCGTAACCGGCGGCTATTTCGGCGTCTTCGAGCAAAAGCCCTTGCTCGGCCGGACACTCCAGGAAACTGACGATATGCCCTCGGCGGATGCCGTTGTCGTGATCAGCGAGGCGCTGTGGCGGAGCCGGTTCGGTTCGGATCCAAAAATACTGGGGCGCACGATTTCGCTCGACCAGCATCCTTTTGTGATTGTCGGAGTCGTGCCGGGCACTTTCCGCCTGCCGGTGCCGGACCCCAACGCGAAGATATGGGTGCCTCTCGCGCAGAACGATATTTTCGCGCAAATGCACGAGCGTCGCGCAGGACACTACCTCGAAATTATTGGCCGGCTGAAACCAGGCGTCACGCATCAGCAGGCGCAAGCGGAGATGGACTCGATCCAGGAAGGCCTCCAAACGCAATTTCCCGACGACAATAAGGGCTGGAACATCCGGCTCGTGTCCCTGCAGGAGGACGTCGTTGGCGACGCTCGAACGGAACTGCTCGTTCTTCTCGGAGCCGTGGGGCTCGTTTTCCTGATTGCCTGCGCGAACGTCGCGAGCCTTCAGCTGGCGCGCGCCGCATCGCGCGGAAGGGAGATTGCCATTCGCGTTTCAGCTGGGCGCCTGGCCGCGGGCGGTTGGTGCGTCAATTTCTCACGGAATGCATTCTGCTCGGCATCGCGGGCGGGGTCGCAGGTCTCGCACTGGCGTATGCAACGGTACAGGGTTTGACGTCATGGATTCCCGCGGATGTTCCGCGCCTGTCCGAAATTCATGTGGACGCGAGAGTTCTTGCTTTCGGCATCGCGCTGTCAATCATCTCGGGAATTGTCTTCGGTCTCGCGCCGGGTTGGCACGTCGCCGGCGCTCGCTTCTCCGATGCTTTGAAGGAGGGCGCGCGCGGGCGCGGAGAAGACAGCCGCCGGCGCGGACTTCGCAACACCATCGTGATTGCGGAGATGGCGCTGGCAATGGTCCTGTTGACCGGCGCTGGTCTTTTGATTCGAAGCTTCGAACGCCTGCAGAACGTAAATGCCGGGTTCAACGCGTCACATCTGCTCACCGCGCAGATTGACCTTCCGAAAGCGCAGTACTCGAAGCCGGAACAGTGGGCTGCTTTTGAATCGCAGCTCCTCGAACGATTGAACGGCATACCCGGCGTGGACGAAGCGACGGCCGCGTTGCCGCTTCCCTTCATCGGCGGATATATCAATCTCGGTTTCCAGATCGAAGGAGAACCGCCGAAATTGAAGAGCGAAAGCCAGACATCGAACTACGTTGCGATTAACTCGAATTACTTTCACGCCATGCAGATTCCTCTGCTGCGCGGGCGGGAGTTTACGCCCGCCGATCGCCAGGGCGCTCCGAATGTATGCGTGGTTTCGGCGACGATGGCGCGGCGGTTTTTTCCCCAGGGCGACGCAATCGGCAGGAAAATCGTAGCGGGCTTTCCCGAAGACGCCTCTCGCGAGATTGTGGGAATCGTCGCCGATGTGAAGGACAGGGATCTCGCAGATCCGGATCCCACCCAGATTTATGTGCCCTTCCCCCAGAATCCGTTTTGGGCCATGACGCTGGGGGTCCGCACGCATGGCGACCCGGCCCAACTGAGCGCGGCGATTCGCGAGCAGGTTCAGGCACTCGATCCGGCGCTGCCCGTGGAGAATCTCAAGCCCATGACGGAAGTGCTTGCCGAATCCATCGCCGAGCCGCGTTTCCGCACCACGTTGCTCGGCCTTTTTGCCGCAACCGCGCTTCTGCTTGCCGCCGTCGGAATCTACGGCGTGATCTCTTACAACACGGGCCGCCGCACGCGCGAAATCGGAATTCGAATCGCCATCGGAGCGCAGAGGCGCGATGTTCTTCAACTCATTTTGCGCGAGGGTGCCGTGCTTGGCGCTGCCGGAATCGTTTTCGGTCTTGCGGGTGCTGCGGCGGTCGCGCACTTTCTCGCGACGCTGGTCTTCAATACCAGCACGAGTGACCCGGCGATCTATCTCGCCGTTGCAGCGCTCCTATTCGGCGTGTCTCTGCTCGCCTGCTACATTCCGGCGCGCCGCGCGATGCGCGTGGACCCGATGGTGGCGCTGCGGTACGAGTAATGCTCGAGGACGATCGTTCTTATCCAGGTGGAGGCAGCCATGCAGAATTTCTGGCAGGATGTTCGGTACGCCGCTCGCATGCTGGCGAAAAATCCCGGCTTTGCCGCGGTAGCCATTCTCACGCTCGCGCTTGGGATCGGCGCCAACACCGCCATCTTCAGCATGGTCGATTCGCTCCTGCTTCGGCCTCTGCCGGTTAAGGATCCCCAGCAGATGACGGTAATTGCTTTCCGCCAGAAGCAAGCATTGGTGCAAAACCAGATTTCCGTCGCGGACTACCGCGACATTCGCACGCAGACCACCGGCGTTTTCTCCGATCTCTTTGGTTTGATGTTCGGCCTCGACGGCCTCAGCGTGAACGGCAAGCCCGATCGCATTCTGAGCAACTACGTCACCGGCAATTTCTTCACCGCTCTCGGCATCAAGCCGGCGCTCGGGCGGTTCATTCTTCCTTCCGAAGGCGATACGGTCGGCGCCGATCCCGTCATCGTCCTTGGTTACGCCTACTGGAAGACTCATTTCGGCGGCGATCCCTCGGTTGTCGGCAGCAAGGTTTCCGTGGACGGCCATCCGATGACGATCGTTGGCGTCGCTCCCGAGGGTTTCTACGGCCTCTTTTCCCTGGCGACGGTGCAGGCGTACATGCCGCTCGGGATGGCCATAATCGACAGCAATCCCTCCGATTTCATGAGCAATCGCGGGATTCGGACTTTCGCGGTTTTCGGCCGCTTGCGGCCCGGCGCTTCGAACGCGCAGGCGCAAGCATCGCTCGACGTGGTGTCCAAGCGGCTCGCCCAGGAATATCCCTCCGACCAGGAAATCAGCTATCTGGCTTTTCCGGAACTTCGCTCGCGCCCCAATCCCGATCCGGCGAACACGATCGTGGTGATCTCCAGCCTTTTTCTGGGCCTGGCGGCGCTGGTTCTGCTGCTTGCCTGCGGGAACGTGGCCAACATTCTTCTGGTGCGGGCGACGATTCGCGAGCGCGAGATGGCGATACGCGCGGCGCTCGGCGCGGCACGCAGCCGCTTGATCCGGCAGTTGCTCACGGAAAGCGTTCTGCTGGCGCTCGCGGGCGGAGTGGCGGGAATTTTTCTCGGCTACTTCGGCAGCGCCGCGCTCAGTTCGGTGAATCTCCAAGTGGATCTCCCCGTGCGGCTCGATTTCGGCTTCGACTGGCGCGTGTTCGCGTACGCATTCTCCGCCGCGTTCATCACCGGCATCATCGTCGGAATCATTCCCGCGGTGCGCATTTCACGGGGAAATCTCAGCAGTATCCTGCACGAAGGCGGACGCGGCCTGGTGGGCGGGCGGCATCGCCTCCGGGGTTCGCTGGTGGTGGCTCAGGTGGCAGGCTCGCTGATGCTCCTTATCATCGCGGGACTTTTCACGCGCAGTCTCGACAAAGCCCAGCGAACCAACCTCGGATTTGATTCGAGCCATGTTCTCGACATGAGCATGGACCCGACCGAAATCGGGTACAACGAAGCGCAGGGCCGCGAGTTCTACAAGAACCTCCTCGAACGCGTCCGTTCGCTTCCCGGAATCGAATCGGCGAGCCTCACCAGCTCCGTGCCCTTGAGCTATTTCAACAACACCGACACGCTCAACATCGAAGGCTACCAGCCGCCGCCCGGACAGCAAGGGCAGACTTGTCTCTTCTCGTACATCTCGCCCGGCTACTTCGATACGCTGAAGATTCCGATGCTTCGAGGGCGCAGCTTCGCCGACCGCGACGACGAAAAAGCGAAATTCGTCGGCATCATCAACGAGACCATGGCGAAAACCTACTGGCCCAATTCCGATCCATCGGGCGGCAATTCACGATGCTGAGCGACGTGCAGCATCCCGTGGAAGTTGTCGGCATCGCGAAAGACTCGCGGTTTCAGGGCGTCACGGGTCCCATCAATCCGGGATTCTATCTGCCCTTTGTGCAGCACTACGCGCCGGCGTCGCTCGAAACGCTGCAGGTGCGAACCATCGCAGCGCCGGGCGCGATGGTTCCGGAACTCGAGCGCGTGATTCAATCGCTTGGGCCCGATCTGCCGGTGTTCGACGTGCGCACGATGACGCAAGCGCTGTACACGCTCAATGGCTTGCTCGTGTATCAGTTGGGAGCGGCGCTGGCTGCCTCGCTGGGAACTCTGGGGCTGGTGCTCGCGATCATCGGCGTGTACGGCGTGGTCTCGTTCGACGCGAGCCAGAAGACTCACGAGATCGGAATCCGCATGGCGCTGGGCGCGCAGCCGACCGACGTCCTGAAGCTCATCTTCGGCAAAGGATTGCTGATCGTCGGGATCGGCCTGGCCGTGGGCCTGGCCGCTGCATTTGGAGCGGCGCGGCTGGCCGGCAATTTCATCGCGGTGAGCCCCACCGACCCGGTGACGTATTTCGCGGTGTCGGGGCTGCTGCTGTTCGTGGCACTCGTCGCGTGTTGCATCCCCGCGCGGCGCGCGATGCGCGTGGATCCCATGGTCGCATTGCGCTACGAATAACCCGCCGCAAGCGCGCGCAAAGAGGGGTGATTGAGTGTCGGAGTGCAGACGACGGTCCTATAAAGCTTGCCGGGAGCGGAATGAAAAGGATCGGGCTGGGGCGTCGTGAGATTTTCTTCGGGGCTCGGAATGTCCAGATTCACGACCACCGGTTCCTGTCCGCTGCGCACGATCACGGCTTCCACCGGCTCGTCCTTTTTGTCGTTTGCTCCTGGTGGGCAAAAAGGCGGAACGTAGACGAAATCTCCCGGACCGGCCTCGTCCACGAACTCCAGACGGTCGCCCCAGCGGAAGCGGGCGCGGCCGCAACGATATCAGATGACGGTCAACTTCGCCGTGATGATGAGGACCCGTCCTGGCATTGGGATGCACGACGACGGTCCGGCCCGAGTTTTGGGCGCCGACGCGAGCGTGGGAGATGGCTTCGGCGCGCGTCCGTCCCGGAGTCTGGGGCGTGTTGGTGTCCAGCTCGCCGCTTCGGATAATTCGCAGGCCATGGTTTCTCCGATCGGGTTTTTCACCGATGTAGGCATCGGATGCCATACGTTCCTCCATGCCTCTGACGCCCGCTTGCCCCGGACGGAATTATGCAATGTTTTTAGCACGCGCAGCAGGCAGCACGCTCCGAGGAAATGGATTGCGGCCCGGAAGGTATTCTAAAGCGCGAAATGGTGGAGTGCGAGACTGTCTGCCCGTTGAGTAGCAGGGAATCCGCCGTTTGTCGCACATGTTAGAGTTTAGTTGGTTGCTAAGTCAACGATACGCAGAAATGTGCATACCCGGCTTTGGTCTGAAACGTCCTAAGTACCTGATTTAACGCATTCACCGGAGAAGTGGTCACCATTCCATATGAACAACAGCAGAAAAACGAGAATGGGCGCGCGTGTGATCGGGTTCACGCAGTTCTAAACCAGTCGCGTTAATCGGGCATTGAGCTCTCTTGATTTGAGTCGCAGGCACGCAGCCCGGTAGACGGGCTGCGGCCGCGACCTGCTTTCGTGATTTATTGCTTCGAGGCTTGGGCCTGGGCCTGGCCTGTTGCGCTCAGCACCATTTGCGTGCCGCTGTCCAGATGGACGTTTTGGCTCGTCGAGGTGATCAACGAACCTTGCGCGCTGCCCGCTGGGACGGAAGTAAGGTTCAGTCCGTTCAGGCCGAAGACGCCCTGACTATTGGAGGTCAATTGTCCCGCGGCATTCAAGCCTCCGACCGTTCCTCTTGCTGCGCCGGCCACGTTTGCCGTTGAGTCCCCCCACGGCGCCGTTAGCGGCACCGCCGACGCTTGCTGCCGGGCTTGCAACTGCTCCGACCGCGCCGCCACTGCCGGAACGTCGCCCGGATGCCATGCCTCCGCCCGCCGCGCCGCCGCCGAGTGCGAGATCATCCGCTCCCATGGAACTGGACGCCATCGTGGAGGCCGCCGCCAGAGCTTGAATCGTCACGTTTAACGGCACCGCTTGCCCGTTCTTCAGAATCGCCTTGTCGAATACGATCCCCACGGCGGACTCCGATTGATGCTTCGAGCGTGCTTGTGCCTGGCTGACGTGACCCATCAACTGCGTGCCTTTCGGCAGCACTACTTGTCCATTCGACGTTGTTGCTTGCGTCGTCCGCGCCGTCACCGAATCTCCCGGTTTGTTCTTCTTGGCATCCACGGGATGCGATAACGTAGCGTTCATCGTCGAGCCGCTCGCGAGGCTCGCCGAATTGTTACCGGCCTGCGCCGCCGCGGAACCCGAAGAGGTGCTCGCCAGCTGCGCACCGGTGGGTCCCGTTTGCGCTGAGGTGCTGCTGCTGGCCGAAGCGCCCGCCTGAACGCCGGGTTGCGCCGCGGACCCCGACTGTGCCGCCGCGTTCCAAGCCAGTAAGCACCCTGCAACCAACAAAAGTGCGACTCGTTTCATCGTTGCTTCTCCTTCATCTGAAAGGTTCTAAATCGGCTGGGCAAGTCGTTGTCTAATATTTTCCCTCATCATGCCTTTGAGCGCACACGATATTTCCAAACACCAAATACCCCGCTTATTCCAGGCAAGGAAACCGAATCCGGGCATTCCCGCCTGTTCAATAAGGGTTCGCTCGACGTCAAAAAATATAGGGGATGATGGAAGGCGCAGCGAGCCGTGGTACTCAAGTACTTTGCTGTCCCCTCGGCGACGCTTCTACAATCCGGTCGTTTCAGCTGCGGTCATGAGTGCGCGCCTCTGCGGCGATGGTGGACTGCTTTTCCGGAGCCAGGGCGAGCAGGACCACACCGATGACGACGAGCACAGCCGAACCGTAAAGATCCGCGCGCATGCTCGCATTCGGCAATGCCTGCCAGCCCATAACAAGGGCGTGAGCGAAACTCGACCATGCAGCGAAGGCGATCAGGCTGCGATACGCCGATGGGCTCCGGACCGCGACAAGCAAGAAGATGCCGAGCGTGACATAGAGACTCAGCAGCATCACATCGGAGTATTCGCACATCTGTGGATGCAATAGACGCATCGCCAGCGGATAAATCCCGGCCGTAAAGAGCACTCCGACCACGACCAACACAACCTTCAGCACTCGTCCTCGACGCATGGCGGCCTCCTGCTGAACGCTGGGAACGAACTCTGGGCGCAATCCTAGGCATGAGAAGAAGCGCAAGTCAACGGCCGACGGGCGCACAGGGAGCAGGCTTCCCCATTGAGTCGAGTCGCTCATGGAGGGGGTCTCGTGCCCAATTGGTTCTGATGATGCTGTCGGGAGCAAGCGGCTCCTCAACTTCCGCCGATTGCTCTGCCGCTGAGAACATCATGAAGTCAACTTCGCCGGCATGCTCCTGCTCGGCTGCCTCGTAGTCCTGCCGGAAGGCATTCGCGAGATACGCTCCAGCTGTTTAGAAGAAGGGCGCAGGCCCGGCAAGATAGGCTTGGGTCACGCTATACTTGTGATTGACGCGGCAAAGTTTGCGGAACGACAACGTCCAGGGAGCGGCCCGGCTATGCCGATGACGAGGTGCCATGGCATGAGAAAACTACCCACAGTGGTCGTGGCCATACTAGCGAGCTTTCTGGTTCCCTGCAGCCGGGCACAGAGCGCCGCCGAGTTAAGGGAACTGGCGAAGGAAAAAGATGCCAAGCAAGAGGACCTAATCAATCTGGAAAAAGAGACGGCGCGAGCGATGCAGTCGAACAACGGGTCGCTGTTCCGGCGAATCTATGATGATGACTTCGTGGCAATATTGCCAACGGGACAGGTCCTGAACAAGGCGGCGTGGATCGCCGCAATTGAGGATTCCAGCACCACGTACAAGTCGTTTGTTGCGACCGATATCCGCGTGCGCATGTTTGAGGAGATGGCGGTGGTCACTTGTCTGTGGAGCTCGCACGGAACCAACAACGGACATGCCTTTTTCCGGCAGTTCCGTGTTACTCACGTGTATGTCTTCGGCCAACGTGGCTGGCTAGCCATCGCGAGCCAGGAAACGCTCTTGCCCGGCTAAGGCTGCTTCGAGTTGGGGTCCATAATCCAGAACAAAACCCTAGTGCCCACATCGGAGGCTTCCTCCGCGGGGTCACGGCAGACGTCCCGGCCCACCGCGTCGTGCGCGTCGATCCAATTGTTCCTTTGCACTACGAATGACCCGCTGCAAAGGATCGGGCGGGGTATACGCGGCTCGAGATTGGTACGGAAGGCTACTGTCCGAAATCGCGACGAGTATTCCCGCAACTGGTCACGCCCGCCGATTCGCGAAGTATAATTTACCTGTAAACTATTGGCATATAACAAGTTATAATCCACTGCGGCTGGAACCCGGCCTGCCCATATATGGGAGACCGGGCGATTGAAATTCTCAGCCGATTCGCCTGGGATCAGGCGAATGGCTCACACCTATGGATGCAATGGCGCTTGAAATCACAAACGATCGCGAGACGATTCAGCCGCGAATACTGATCGCCGACGACCAACCCGATATCGTCGAAGCGTTGCGGCTGCTGCTGAAAGGCCACGGCTACACGACCGAGGCGGTAACGTCGCCGGCCGCTATCCTTGAAACGGTTGCGCGCAAGGAATTCGATCTTCTGCTTATGGACTTGAACTATGCGCGCGATACGACGTCGGGGCGAGAAGGGCTCGACCTTCTCGGGCAGTTGAAATCGCTCGAAGGTACGCCTCCGATCGTGGTGATGACGGGATGGGCGACGGTGGGCCTTGCCGTGGAGGCAATGCAGCATGGCGTAGGCGATTTTGTCGAAAAACCGTGGGTGAACACGCGACTGCTCGAAATCCTGCGGACACAGATTGATCTCGGCCGCGAGCGTCGCGAGGCGCACCGCAAGGCAATGCAGGAAAGCCAGGCGCAAACCGAGCTCGTTCATCATCTGCACGAACAGGAGCAGGAAATCGTGGAGGCGCGTGCCATCCAGGAAGGGTTTCTGCCCAAGGAGATTCCGCAGATTCCCGGTTTTGATATTGCGGGTGCGTGGCAGCCGGCGCGAATCGTGGGCGGAGATTATTTCGACATTCTTCCCTTCACCGACGAAACGCTGGGGCTGTGCATCGCGGATGTCGCGGGCAAAGGAATGCCGGCGGCGCTATTGATGTCGAACTTGCAGGCCGGCGTCCGAGGCCTGGCGTCCGCTTCGCTTTCTCCGAGCGAGCTTTGTGAACGTCTGAACGCTCTCATCCTGAGGAATATCGCAAACGACCGGTTCATCACATTTTTTTATGGGCAACTCGATGGACCCAAGCGACGCTTGCGGTATACAAACGCGGGCCACAACGCTCCGATCATCCTTCACTCCGATGGATCGCACGACCGCTTGCGCGAGGGCGGCGGCGTGCTGGGCATTTTCCCGCTTCTGACGTTTGCGATGGGATCGGTGGATTTGGCGCCGGGAGATCGCCTGGTCCTTTTCACCGACGGCGTTACGGAAGCATGCGTGTCGGAAGGCGAGGAATTCGGGGAAGCCCGGTTGCTCCAGGTATTGCAGGGGCATAGCGCAGCACCCGCGCGTGAATTGCAGCAAAAGATCCTGGCTGCCGCCGGGGAGTTCTGCCGCGGCAGCTGGCCGGATGACGCTACCGTGATCGTTCTGGCGGTCGCCTAGCGTTTCGTAACGGGGGTACGAATGCGAACCTTACTTCAAGACTTGCGATATGGGGTACGGATGCTGGCGAAGAGTCCCGGCTTCACGACCGTAGCGATACTGACGCTGGCGCTCGGAATCGGCGGCAATGCGACCGTGTTCAGCTGGATTCGCGGAGTGCTGCTGAATCCGCTTCCCGGCATCGTAGATGCGAAGCGCGTGGTGGCCGTGGAAAGCATCATGCTGAACGGCGAATATCACACGAGTTCGTTTCCGGACTATCGCGATTACCGCGACCGAAACCACGTCTTCGACGGGCTGATCGGATTTGAGATGTCCGGTGTGGACATGAGCCTTCGGAACGACGCTCCTCCGGAGCGCGTGTGGGGGATCATCGCCACGGAAAACTATTTCGATTTTCTAGGGGCACAAGCGGCGATAGGACGTACGTTTCACGCGGAGCCGAATCAGGCACTGAATTCCGATCCCTATATCGTATTGGGCCACGGGCTGTGGAAGAGGCGCTTCGGCTCCGACCCGAACGTCGTGGGCCGAACCGTGAATCTGAACGGGCATCCGTTCACCGTGATTGGAGTGATGCCGCGCACCTTTTACGGAACGATCGTAGGAATCAACGCCGAATATTTCGTTCCCATGATGATGCAGCCGCAGGTGCTGCCCACCGAAAATATCGAGGAGAGGTATCCGACATTCGTTCACATCATGGGCCGCCTGAAACCCGGCGTCACGATCGCGCAGGCGCAGGCCGAACTGAGCACGCTGGCCATTGATTTTCAGAAGGAGTATCCGAACGCGGAAAAAGGGGTGGGCGTCTACGTCGCGCCGGTGTGGAAGGCACATTACGGCGTACAGGATTTTCTCCGCAGCGTTCTCGGGTTCTTGATGATCGTTGCCATGCTCGTGCTGCTGATCGCGTGCGTCAACGTGGCGAATCTTCTGCTCGCTCGCGCAACCGTGCGCGAAAAGGAAATCGCCGTCCGGGCGGCGCTGGGGGCCGGGCGCGGGCGCCTGATCCGGCAGTTGCTTTTGGAAAGCCTGCTGCTGGCGCTGGCAGGCGGCGTGGGCGGGATTTTCCTGGCGCTCTGGGGAGTGAATCTCCTGGGCGCTTTCATGCCGCCGGCGCATTTGCCCATCGGTTTGGGAGTGGACATTAACGGCACAGTTTTGCTTTTCACCCTGATTCTTTCGGTTGTTACGGGAGTTGTGTTCGGGCTGGCACCCGCGTGGCAAATCTCACGTACCAACCTGAACGAGTCGTTGAAAGCGGCAGGCCGGACATCGGGGACAAGCGCCGGAGGGCATCGCTTGCGCGATGTCCTTGTGGTGGCGGAAATGGTGCTCGCCACGGTGCTGCTGGTCGCCGCCGGGCTCTTGCTGCGCAGTTTGCGCAGGGCGGAGGAAACGGGCCCCGGCTTCAACACGAATCAAATGACACTCGCGGCCTTCGATCTGCGCAGCAACGGCTATTCGGACGACCAGGCAATCCACTATTACGATCGCCTGCTCGAACGTATTCGCGCCTATCCGGGAATCCAGTCGGCCAGCCTCGAGCGCTACGTCCCATTGTGGTTTACCGGGCGCAGCTATTCGACGGCACGCGTGGAAGGTTATACGCCCAAACCGAACGAAGACATGGGTATCGATTTGAACGTGGTGGGCTCGGACTATTTCCGCGTCCTGCAGATTCCGCTTATTTCCGGCCGGGACTTTTTGGAGCAGGATCGCGACGGCGCGGCGAAGGTGGTGATCGTCAACCAGACGATGGCGAATCGTTTTTGGCCGGGGCAGGACGCGACAGGCCATCGCGTGCACATCTGGGGAGACTGGCGCACGGTGGTGGGCGTTGCCCGTGACGTGAAATACCACCGCATGAATGAGCCGCCGGAATCGTTCATCTATCTTCCGGAGCTACAGGCCAACGGAACGGACGCAAATATTCTGGTGCGCTCGCAAATGCCGACGGCAACCGTTATCGGCGTCGTCCGGGCCGCCGCAAAGTCCGAGGACTCGAAGGTGCAGCCGCTCGAGACGGATAATCTCGATTCGCTGCTCAAAGTTTCCATGTTCGCAAACCGCACAGCGGCATCGCTGGCATCCGTGCTCGGAATTCTGGGAACGCTGCTTGCGGCGCTCGGAATCTACGGCGTGCTTTCTTACACCGTGAACCAGCGCGTGCGGGAAATCGGGATTCGCATGGCTCTGGGCGCGCAGAGAAAAGACGTGCTGGGGCTTGTCATCGGACAGGGCCTGCGGCTCGCCGTGATCGGCATGGCCATTGGAACGGCCACAGCACTTTTAGTCACGCACTGGATGAGCAGCCTGCTATTCGGCGTCAGCGCCACCGACCCGGCGACGTTTGCGAGCGTGGCGGTGGTAGTCACCGCCGTCGCAGCGCTCGGCGCGTACATACCGGCGCATCGGGCCATGGGCGTGGATCCAATGGTCGCGCTTCGATATGAATGAGTCTGGAGATTCCAGGGAGGCAAAAAAGTGATCAAGCTGACGAACGTCGAAAAAGTCTATGAATCGGGCGCGGGCAAGACGTGGGTGCTGCGCCGGATCAATCTGGAAATCAAGGAAGGGGAGCTCGTTACCATCATGGGGCCTTCCGGAGCCGGCAAGTCCACGCTGATGGGCATCATCGGGATGCTGGACGGCGCGTGGAAGGGCGAATACCACCTGGTGGAGCACGCGGTGCACAAGCTCGACAACCGCCACCGCGTCGAGCTGCACAAGAAATATATCGGCTTCGTGTTCCAGCAATACCACCTGCTCGACAATCTCACGGTGGCGGAGAATCTGGATTTGCCGCTTTCCTACCGCGACATCAAGAAAGCGGAGCGTGAAGGAATGGTGGCGGACATCCTCGACCGCTTCCAGATTGTGGGCAAGAAGTCTCTGTATCCAAACCAACTTTCGGGCGGCCAGCAACAGCTGGTGGCTGTCGCACGCGCCGTGATTGGAAAGCCCAAGCTGATTCTCGCGGACGAGCCAACCGGCAGCCTGCATTCGAGCCAGGGAAAAATGATCATGGACCTGCTGAAGAAACTCAACGATGACGGCACCACGATCATTCAGGTGACGCACAACGACGCCTGGGCCGCTTACGGCAACCGGATCATTCAGCTTGCGGACGGCTGGATCGTGGACGGACAGAAACAAGCGGGCGCCGCCTAGCTGCGGAAACGGCAGCGCGGGAAAATCTTGTGGCCTCGTTGGGGGCGCGAGCCGCGGCATGGAATGACCATGGGAACGCTCATGCAGGAGATTCGGTACGGCCTCCGGGCACTGGCGAAAAGTCCGGGGTTCACGGCCGTGGCCGTGTTGACGCTCGCGCTAGGCATCGGCGCGAATACTGCGATTTTCAGCGTGGTGCAGGCTGTGCTGCTTCGTCCGCTCCCTTACGACAACCCGGTCCAGTTGGTGGAAGTGAAGAATACTTACGAACCGATCGTTCCGGAGGCGGGGCTCTCGCCAGGGGACTTTACCGACTGGTGCCGCGAGGCTACAAGCTTTTCGGCCTGCGGCGGTTACTACGATACGACACAGGAATTTAATCTCACCGGGGATGGCGAGCCGGAACGCATTTCTGCGGGATATGCAACCTCGGCGCTCTTTCCCATGCTCGGGATTCGCGCCGTCGCCGGCCGCACATTTCTTGCCGAAGAGGACAAAGCCGGCAGCGCTCCGGTGGTCATGTTGAGCCACTTTTTTTGGCAGAGCCGGTACGGCGGCGATCCGGCAGTAGTCGGCCGGGCGATCTCGCTCGACGGCCAGCGCTACACGGTGGTGGGAATCCTACCCGCTAGGTTTCAGATCATGCGCCAGGACCAGATCTGGATGCCCTTCGGACAGTACCCGGACGATCTCACCGAGCACGTCCATCACGGCGTCGTTCTCGTGGGGCGGCTGAAGCCGGGCGTTAGGCTGGGCCAGGTGCAGGCGGAGATGGAGACGTTGAACCAGCAGGAAACGGTGATTTATCCCGCTTCGCACAGGAGCTTCGGAGTGAGGGTGAAGCCCCTCGAAGAAACGGAAGCCGCCAGCTTGCGCCGCACCCTTCTCGTCCTGTTCGGCGCTGTCGGTTTCGTCCTGCTGATTGCGTGCGCGAATATCGCGAACCTGCTGCTGGCTCGCAACGCCGCCCGCGATCGCGAATTTGCCGTGCGATCGGCCCTGGGCGCCAGCCAGTGGCGATTGATCCAGCAAATGCTTACGGAAGCGTTGCTGATTTCTGCCGGTGGCGGAATGCTCGGACTCCTCGCCGCGGTATTCGGCCTGAAAGTCCTGGTCTCGCTTGCTCCCGCGCATCTCGTTTCGCTCCGCAGCGTCCGCTTGGACCTGCGGGTGCTGGGATTCACCGCCGTTGTATGCATTCTGGCAAGCCTGCTGTGCGGGACTTTACCGGCGATGCAGGTTCTGAAGCGGAACCTGAGTGGCGTGCTAAATCAAGGGAGCAAAGGAGCCGCGGGCTCTGGGAGCCACCGCGTGCACAGTGTCCTCGTCGCTTCCGAAGTTGCTTTGGCCCTGATTCCGCTGATAGGAGCCGGCCTGCTGACGCGCAGCCTCCAGCGATTGCTCGATGTCAGTCCCGGTTTCCAGCGCGAGCATGTGCTGGCCGTCGACATTCCTCAAGCCGGGCTCTCTTTCGCGCAACAGAACCAGCTCACTGAGGCGCAGGCATTCGAGCTCCAGCGCAAGCAAGCGCGTGAATTCGAGGACATCGCAGTTCGGGTCCGCGCATTACCCGGAGTTTCGGGCGTTGGCGGCATCGACTTGATGCCGCTCGATTCACAAGAGCGCCAAGCTTCGAGATTTGTGATTGAAGGCCAGCCACTTCCGGCCAGCGGCGCTCGCCCGATCGTCGAATTCCGCTCCGCCAGCCTCGATTATTTTTCCACGTTGCAGATTCCCCTGATTCGCGGCCGGCTGTTCACGCCGGAAGACTGGCCCACGCCCAACATCCTTATCAACGAACAGATGGCGCGACGATTTTGGCCGGGCGGCGATCCGCTGGGGAAGCGAATCGATCTGTGCTCGCTCGATGCGAAACCGTGCTGGTATCAGATCGTCGGTGTGGTCGGGAATGTGCATCAGTTTGGGCTCGATAAGACCTTGACCTACGACATCTACATTGCCGGAGGCTGGAAGCAATATTTGGTAGTCCGCTCGGCTTCGGACCCGGCAGCGCTGGCCGCGGCGGTGAAGGACATCATCCACAATGCCGATCCCAACCTGCCGGTAACGAGAATCACAACGCTCGACGCGCTCGTGTCGGATTCTCTTTCGCCGCAACGTTTCTCGGCCGTGCTCATCGGCGTCTTCGCCGTTCTCGCTCTGCTTCTTTCCGGGGCGGGGATTTTCGGAGTGATGAGCTACGCGGTGGAGCAGCGCACACGCGAAATGGGCATTCGCATGGCGCTGGGTGCGCAACCGCGCGCCATTCTGGGTCTCGTTGTGGGGCGGGGGGCACGTTTGGCTCTTATTGGAATCGTATTGGGAGCGGCGGGAGCGTTAGCGTTGACGCGCCTGCTTTCAAGCCTGCTCTTTGGAGTGAAACCAACGGATCCAGTGACGTTCGCGGGAGTCGCGCTCTTGCTGATCGGCGTAGCGCTGCTCGCGTCCTATCTGCCGGCGCGGCGAGCGATGAGCGTGGATCCCATGGTGGCGCTCCGCTACGAGTGAGGCACACGAATACAATGTTCGCGAATTTTGAATTGCAAGTCGTGGAGACAAGCTGATGCAAACGCTATGGCAGGACATTCGGTACGCCATCCGCATGCTGGCGAAGAATCCTGGCTTCACCGCGATAGCGATACTCACGCTCGCGCTCGGCATCGGTGCAAACACGGCAATTTTCAGTGTCGTCGACGCTGTGCTGCTGCGTCCGTTGCCATTCCGGAATCCTGAGCGGCTGGTATGGATGCACGGCAGGTTTTCACTCAGCGATCAAGCGGCGGTTTCGCCGGCGGACTTTCTGGTGTACCGCGCGCAAAACAGCGCCTTCGAGCGCCTCGATGCCCTCTTCATGGAAACCAGCCTCGCCAATCTCGCCGGCGCGGACAGACCCCAACAGGCAAAGGCCGGCATTGTTACGTACAGCTTCTTCGAAACACTCGGACTTCGACCGTTGCTCGGCCGCACCTTTCTTCCATCCGATGAACAGGCGAAAGAGCCACAAGTGGTGGTTCTCGGGCGTCGGCTCTGGCAGGAGCGGTTCGGCGGAGACCCTGCTGTTGTTGGGAAATCCTTGCGGCTGGACGGCAAGGAGAAAACCATCGTCGGTGTTCTCCCGGCCGATATTCCCATTTTGCTCGATGCTGACTTTTGGCTTCCCGCGCCTTACGAGAACGAAGGAATGCGCTCGCACGTCGGACATTTCCTCGTGCTCCTGGGTTTGCTGAAGCCGGGCGTAACTCTTGGGCAAGCGCAGGCGGACATGGATGGAATTGCCGCGCGCCTGGAGAAGGAATTTCCGGAGACGAACACGACTTGGGGCTTGCGCCTGGTTCCGCTTCACACAGAGCTGGTCGGCGACGTTCGCCCAGCTTTGCTCGTGATTCTTGGGACCGTCGCCCTGGTGTTGCTCATCGCCTGCGCCAACATCGCCAGCCTGCTGCTGGCGCGCAACTCGGTTCGTGCCCGGGAAATCGCGATTCGAACCGCGTTGGGAGCGGGACGATCGCGCCTGATACGACAGATGTTGACCGAGAGCGTGCTACTGGCGTTTGCGGGAGCAGCTGCGGGAATCCTTCTGGCCAACGGCGGCGTTCAGCTGCTGAAAAAGCTCGGTCCCGAAAGCCTTCCGCGCCTGAACGAAGTGAGTGTCAGCGGACCCGTGCTGGCATTCACCGCCGTCCTGGCGATAGTCACCGGAATTCTGTTCGGCCTGGGC
>CAVPUS010000028.1:0-148025 GCA_963709005.1 uncultured Acidobacteriota bacterium | reverse complement strand
CCTAATCCGGCACGCTCGGGTCGTACGGCTTGCGTGTGTTGTCCTGCATTTCGTAAGGCTGCGCGACTCGTTTGCAGGTGAACGTGACGGTGTTGACGCCCTTCAGATTGGCCATCACCAGGCTGGTCGAGCCATCCTCTTCGGCGGGAATAATCTGGTCCGCCGACGCCTTCGGGTCCTGCGTGATGTTTTTGTCCATGCGAAAATATTTCCGGCAGCCGATCCACATCACGTCGCCGCCGCCGGTGAGAAAATAATTGATGTAGGTCTGCCACGGCTTGAGCTGGATTTGCTCCTTCTTCGCTTCGTACCACGTCTTCACGTCCACGTGGCCGCGGTTGCGGTAGTCCACGGTGATGGTCGCGTGTACCAGCTTCACCTCGTCCGGGACGTAAAACGTGGCGGGATCGCGCTTCACGGGAAACGGCTGGCAGGATGCATCGGGCACCAGCGGCGGATCGTTCATCGCCACGCCCGTCGAGTAGTAGCCGCTCGGGCTGTTGTACAGCTTTCCCTTGGCCGTGACGCCGCAATTGCGCAGCGCCACCGCGCGGCGGAAGCCGTTGCCGCTCTTGTCCGTGAATTCGAGCTGGATTTCGTCTTCGCCGCAGGCGGGCTGGTCGAGCCGCAGCCCGAGCCATTCGCGCAGCTCGTCGTGATACACCACCGTGCCGTGCAGCGTCGAAGCTTCGGGCGCGATGTCCACGCTGCTGGGGTTGTCCTTCGGGCACGATTGCCCGTGCGCCGCCGTCGCCGCGCCGAGCAGCATCGCCGCGAGAGCGAACGCGGCCAAGGAGCGCGCCGCCGTCAGTTTTGTGAGTCTGCGCATGAATTCAATCATACGGCAAATTGTTTTGATGCCGGAACGCCGCCACGAGGGTGCCCACGAAGAGAAGTGGTAGGGCGCAGCATGCTGCGCCCGCCTGCCGGACAGGCAGGCCCGCCCTGACCTTGGCGTTCCGTTCACGTCAGCGTCATCGTCGACTGCCAAAATAAAACGTTGTCATCCCGAGTGAGCCCGTCGTTCAGGGCGACGAGGCCCGCCTGCCGCCTGCCTGCCGGACAGGCAGGGACGGGTAGGGATCTGCTTTTCCGGCGCACAACCAACAACAGATTCCTCGTCGCTTGAAAGGCGAGCTCCTCGGAATGACACGAAGGGCCTTAGTAGGGGCGTCCGCCGGGGCGGACTGCGTCCGCCACAAGACCTTGGCGTGGGGTCACCCAACGAGACCGCCGTCATCCTGAGCGGACCCGACAAGGCGTCCGCGAAGGATCTCAGCGGACAAATTACCGCACGTGGCTCATTGGATCGCCCACTCTTTGCTCTGAGATCCTTCATGCATCCTGGTCGGATGCATTCAGGATGACAGCGCTTTGTGTGAAACATGCCCGCCCGTCGGGCTGTGGCCCTACGAAGAACCCGGTGGGGGATGTTGCAACCAAGTAGTGCAGGGGCGCGTCCAATAGGGTAGAATCAGTCACGTGCCCATCCTCTTCCGGGCTGGTCTGGAGTTAACGGCCATGAATACCCCCAGCATTCACGTATCGACAAGCACGACAAAGACATTGAAAATTCTCGGCGCGGCTGTGCTTGCCGCGGCATTCGGCATCGCGCCGAATCCTGCTTTCGCGCAGCACGGTGGCGGCGGAGGCGGGGGGCATTCGGGCGGTGGTGGCGGACACGCAAGCAGCGGAAGCAGCGCCGGCAGCTCCGGCGGTCACTTCTCCGGTGGAGGCGCGCCGGTACACGCATCGGCGCCGCACGCAACAGTGGGCGGCGCAGGCCGTCCCGCGGGCGTGGCCCCGCGCGCAGGCAGCGCGTCCATGGCCAACTTCAACGCCGCGAGAAACCACTTTGTGGATCCGCCAGGCTCGATATCCTCGCGATCATCCCGCGCAGTGGCGCGTCCTTTCTATGGCTCCTTCAACCCCGCGGTCGTGCAACCGCGCTCGCCATTTCTTGGCCACCGGCGGGGCTTCTTCTTTGGTGAAGGCGGCTGCTTCAACGGATTCTTCCCCGGCTTCTGCGGCGGCGGCTTCTTTCCCTTTGGATTTGGTGGATTCGGCTTCGGATTTGGCAACGGCTTTGGCCCGTGGGGCTATGGCTTCGATGATTGGGGCTACGGCTACACGAATTATGGCTATCCCTACAACCCGTCCATGAGCGGCGATATCGAAGCGAACGTCGAGGGCCAGACGGCCAATATGGAGAATCGCCTCGCGGAGAATCCCTACTACGGCGCCGAAGCGGAGTCGCTGTCCCCATCTCTATCGAATGATTCGCAGTCCGGCGCAAGCGCCAACGCGCCGCTCGTGATGCTCTACCTCAAGGACGGCAGCGTCTACGCGCTCTCGAACTACTGGGTCGCCGACGGCAAGCTGCACTACAAGACGCAGTACGGCGGTGAAAACAGCGTCCCGCTCGACCAGATTGACATCCAGCACACGGTTGACGTCAACGCCAAGCGCGGCGTAAGCATCACGCTGCGCCCCGCGCCCGACGCCGCACCCGCGCCGCAGCCATCGCCCGACGCTGCGCCCGCGCCGCAGCCGAATGCCGCGCCCAACTCCGCGGCGAATCCGTCCCCGAATTGCTTTCCGCAATTGCAGTGACGCTAGCCCGGGGCCTGGACGGCCCCGCGCCTTGTAGGTGCGTCCCTTTAGGGCGCCAGCCTTTGGTTCTGCTCGTCATCCTGAGGGCCGGAGGTATTGGCCCGAAGGATCTCTCCGGCAATTTGTGTCGAATAACGAAGAGAGGTTCTTCGCTTCGCTCAGAATGACGGAGCGGTGTGTTGTCTTGTTGCATTTGTTGCGCCCACCCCGAAAACGCCGCAACGGGCGTCCGCCGCGGCGGACTGCGCCCCTACGAAAACGCGCTCTTACGCGATGTCACCTTGGACGAAAATTGTTTACACAGCCGGCGGCCGTGTCGGTGTTGGTCATCACGCCGCCGAAAAGCGCGGGGAACGCACCGGTGAGAAATTGCGCGACGGGGCCCATCAAATTCGCGGCGTGCTGCGCGAGGTCCGGTGGAACTTCCGCGGGCGCGGGCTGGAAAAATCCGGCGGCGAGCGACTGGCCCGGTTTGGCGCGCGCGGGATAGTGCGCGCCGGGCTCGGCGGTTTGATTTTGCAGCGCGTCGAAATCGAGCACTTCGCTATCGGCGTAAATCGGCGGAATGCCGTACTCGTACGTTTCGATTTGGAGATTCGAGAGCGTGTTGAAGCGTTCCTGGACGCTGGCGGGTCCCTTGGGACGCCCTACGAAGAACGGGGAAGCTGCTGCGTCATGCAATGAATCGTGCCGAGGCCGAGGACCAGGTCGCGGCAATAGATGGGCACCACTTCGCGGTCGGGGAAGAGCGCTGCGAGCGTGTTCAGCGCGACGCGGTCGGCGGGATCGTTGAACGTGGGCGCGAGCACAATCTTGTTCGCGATGTAAAAATTCGCGTAACTCGCGGGCAGGCGCTGCCCCGCGAACCATACCGGCTTCGGCATCGGCAGCGTCTCGGCGCGCAGCGGCCGGCCATCCTGGTCCTTCATCGTTTTGAGGCGCGCGAGATTGTCGCGCAGCGGTTTGTAGTTCGCGTCGCTCGAGTCATCCTCGACAACTGCGACCACGGTTGCAGGATCAACAAACCGCGCGAGGTCGTCCACATGCCCGTGCGTGTCGTCGCCCGCGATTCCATTGCCCAGCCAAAGCACGTTCGTGACGCCGAGATAGCGCCGAAAGATTTCGGCGTAATCGTCCTTCGTGAATCCGGGATTTCGCTCCTGGACGCCGCTCAGCAGGCATTCTTCGGTGGTGAGCAACGTTCCGCGGCCGTTGACGTCAATCGAGCCGCCTTCGAGGACCACGCGCCGCCCCTTGTGTTCGGGTAGCTCGACGCGGCGCTTCAGTTTCTGATTCGCGCGCGCCACCACACGCGCGTCCTTCTTGTGGTTCGAGTACTTCGCCCAGCCGTTGAAGATAAAATTGACAAGCGCTCCGCTCGTGGGAGAACCGTCATTCTGAGCGGAGCGAAGAATCTCTCTTTGATTTTGCGTAGACACTGAGAGAGATCCTTCGGGCCGATGCGTCTGGCCCTCAGGTCCGATTTCAGGACTCCGGTGGAGTCCATCGGACTCCAGAACCCGGAGATGACGACGCGTGTTGGGTGCGCCGCCCGTAGGCGCGCCCGCCACCGCAATCGGGCCGGAATCGCGCATCCAGCCGCGGTCGGTGGGAATTCGAAAAAACGTAATTGCGTCCAGCGCCGCGCCGGACTTGCGCAGGATCGCCTTCACGCGCGCTTCGGCGGCTCGATCCTGAACGATCAGGAAAACGCGTTCCACCCGCGCGAGGTGCCGGACGATTTCCGCGAACGCCCAGGGAATCGGCGAGAATTTCCCCGGCCAGTCGGTGAGTTCGTGCGGCCAGCCGAGCCAGGTCGCCTCGTGCGGCTCCCACTCGGCCGGCATGCGGAAATTTATTTCGGGCGCCAACGTGATGTTACGTCCTTCACACGAATTGGAATCGCTGGCGTTTCTTCATCGCTTACCCTTCAAGTGTCATTCCGAAGGACGCGCTGTTCAGCGGCCGAGGAATCTGCTGTTCCGTTGGCATCGAAAAGCAGATCCCTCGTCGGCTGAAAAGCGCCTCGCTCGGGATGACAGCTCTTTGCTTTAGCAGCGTCGAGCAATCTTGCATCGCAGAGCCGAAAGGCTCGCGCCCTAAAGCGCGAGTTGTGCGCTCCGGTTGTGTCCGGAGGGACTCCGCTACGAGCCCATCCCGCGTGCCGTCATTCTGAGCGCAGCGAAGAATCTCTCTTCAGGCTTCGATCACAAACGAAGAGAGATTCTTCGGCCCCAACTGCGGGCCTCAGAATGACGAACGGACGGGGTACGCACGTGGTTCACGCCTCGCCACGCCGCACCGGGCGCCGCTATCACTTACTTCCCGAGCCAGCGATTCAGGATGGGCTGGTAGGCGTCAATGCGGCGGTCGCGCAGGAACGGCCAGTTGCGGCGCGTGTCTTCGCTCTTCGCGGGATCGCATTCGACGACGAGGATTTCCTCTTTGTCGTTCGACGCCTCGGCCACCACTTGCCCGAACGGATCGGCCACGAAGGAATTGCCCCAGAATTCGAGCCCGGTATCGCCCGCTTTCGGATTGCCTTCGAATCCCACGCGATTGACCACCGCAACGTACACGCCGTTCGCGATGGCGTGCGCCCGCTGGATGGTGCGCCACGCGTCGAGCTGCGCCGCGCCGAATTCCTTTTTCTCCGCGGGATGCCAGCCGATGCTCGTGGGATAAAAAATCACCTGCGCGCCCTGCAACGCCACGGCTCGCGAGCCTTCCGGATACCACTGGTCCCAGCAAATCTGCACGCCGATGCGGCCGTAGCGCGTGTCGAAATTCGGAAAGCCGAGATCGCCGGGCGTGAAATAAAACTTCTCGTAGTAGAGCGGATCGTCGGGAATGTGCATCTTGCGGTACTTGCCGAGCAGCGTGCCGTCCGCGTCGAGCACGGCGCACGTGTTGTGATAGATGCCCGCGGCGCGGCGTTCGAAAAGGGAAGCGACAATCGCGACTTTGTTTTTCTTCGCCACTTTCGCGAGCGCTTCGGTGGCCGCGCCGGGAATCGCCTCGGCGAGATCGAACAGCGCGGCGTCTTCCTTGCGGCAGAAATATTCGCCGCCGAAGAGCTCGTCCATGCAGACGATCTGCGCGCCGCGCTTGGCGGCTTCGCGGATTTTGCCGCTCGCGCGCTCCAGATTTTCGGCGGCGTTTTTCGTGCTGCGCATCTGCACGAGGCCGATGACGAATTTGTCGCTCATCCGCAACATCGTACCACGCGCGAATCGCGCTCGAAACGCCTTCGTGCAGGCGCCAGCCACACGCCGCGGCGGATAGGATCACAAACAAAAAAGGCGTCCCAATGTCTCGGGACGCCTCGGGAAGGGAATTGTTGCCGCGCGTGAGGAGCGAAACCAAAGCGCCGTCATCCTGAATACCCGCCGCGGCGGGCATGAAGGATCTCTCCTCGGGTTACCAGAAAATGACACGAACCAAACTTACAGCGCGCGTTCGATGGCGTTCGCCTGCATCTTGCTGCCGTACACGTTCTTCACCTGCGGCGGCGGCGCGACGAGCCTCACCACGTGCAGCAGCTTCTCCGGCTTGAACGGTTTGGCCATGCACACCACCGCGCCGAGCGAATGGCTCGCCGCGTAATCGGCGGGTTGCGCCGCGCGCGTCAACAGAATCACCGGCACGCCTCTTAGACGATCGTTGCGCTTGATGATCAGGCAAAGGTCCTGGCCGCTCATGTCCTCGGCTTCCACTTCGGCGAGGAACACGGCCGGCACCGTGGTGCGCAGCACTTCGAGCGCCGCCTGCGCCGTGGACACGATCACCACCGTATAGCCGTCGTTCTGCAAAAGGTTGCGCATGGTATCGGCCGTGCGGCGGTCGGCTTCCACCGCGAGCACGATGGATTGCTGCTTCGCTTGCGCGCCCACCGCGCCGTCGGTCGAGCCGGAAACGGCTTCCGCGCCTTTCACCGCAACTTCTTTTGCCAGGAGGAACTGTACCCCCACTCCGTGCTGGCCGTTGCCCCGGTCCTCGACGCGCACCACTTCCGCGGTTTGCGGCTGGTTCAACGCTGCGGCAGCGGTGGAATACGGGAACGTAACGTCGAGCCGCTGGCCCTTCCAGTAGCCGGCTCGCGCGGTTATGAACAGCAGGCCGTCGCGCGACACGTCCACGCTCTTGCAGATTTCTTCAAATGGCTGGGGAGCATTCACCGCGCTGACGTGAACTTGTGCGGAAATCTTGGCGCGCTTGCGGCGGCGCCGTTCCACGCTGTTGGCGTCCCGGGTGCCTGATTTGGAAGCCTCTGCGGAGGCAATTTGCGTTGTACTCATCACTACACCTCAGATTGTGCTCGGGGCGTTTGCAGGCCCAATGAAACATCCGGCTCCCCCGGCAGCATTAGTTTTTACTAAGCTTCGCAGAGGGGCGAAATAGTACCTTGGTTTCATTTTGTTAAACTTTGGGCTGCCCTGGTAATAGTACGACCTAAGTCCTTACTGTACCTTATGCTACAGGTGCCCCGCCTGTCGCCCGCCTGCCGGCGAGGCAGGGCAGTCAGGGCACGCGCGGACCTGACATCTCGCACAAATCAAAGCGCTGTCATCCCGAGAAAGCCCGTCGTTCAGGGCGACGAGGGATCTGCTTTCCTTTCCATCGCCGCAAGTAACAGCAGATTCCTCGTCGCTTGGAAGGCTAGCTCCTCGGAATGACAATTGAAAAGGGTGATCGCAACGGGCGCAGGCATGCTGCGGCGGACCGTGCCTCTTCCAGCTCTGCGTCTATCCCCATGCGCCGTCATTCTGAGCGAAGCGAAGAACCTCTCTTGCATGTCCCCGAGCCTTTGTGAAATGCTCCCCCCATGAACGACTGGCCGGCGAGAGCGAAGAGAGGTTCTTCGGCCCCAAACTAGCTTCCCGTTCACCATCTCGGCCCGCGAGATCGCGGAAGATTTGCTTCAGGATTTGCACGACCACGGAATTTTCGTTTGTGCCGGCGCGCGCCCCACGCCCGAGGAACTTGCCGCCGCCGCAACGCGCCGCGACGCCTACTATCAACAGCTCGTCTCCGAGGGCGACACGATGTGGGCGCGCGGCCATTCGTTCCGCGAAATTTCCGATTTGCACCGGCGCGCCGCGATTGCTCTCGGCATCGAACGCGACTGGGCCTACGTGCCGATGCGCATGGCGGAATGTCCGGCGTGCGGCGAGAAAGTGAAGCCGGGCGTCGCCGTGTGCCGGCATTGCCGCGCGATCCTCGACGCGGAGAAAGCCGCGAAGCACGGATTGTCCGCGCCTGGCGCGGCGCCCGTTGCGCGCGACAAGTAGCCGCGCCGCAACCAAAACGCTGTCATTCCGAGGGCCGCGCTGTTCAGCGGCCGAGGAATCTGCTGTTGCGTTTTTCCGCCGAAGGCCACAACAAAAAGCAGATCCCTCGTCGGCTGAAAAACGCCTCACTCGGGATGACAACGCGTTTGGTTGGTGGGTGCCCCACCCTTCGATGTTAAGGGTGGGGAGGAGTCGTAGGGGCGCAGCACGCTGCGCCCGTCGTATTACCAGGGCACGGTGTTGGCGCTATCACCGTTGCTGTCGAGCGCCACAGGGTTGGTTTGTCACGCACACCCCGAAGCGGAACATCGGGCACAGTCCGCCGCGGCGGACTGCGCCCCTACAAAGGCTTGCTTACGCAGCCGTGTGCCATGGCACTATGTGCCGACGTTCCCAGGAAGAGTGGAAGGTGTCGCATAAGAGGCAAATCGCAACGGCGAGCGGGAGGGGAAGCGTGACCACAAATCGAGATGTGATGAATGCTGACGTCATGGAGCAGCGAGTACGTGGTTCACGCGTTGGTATCGCGGTAACGGGCACAGCATGCTGTGCCCGTACCAAACCGCAAAGCACTCCGCGTCTCGGCGGCGCTGCTGCGACCTTGGTTTCGCGTCCGTACAACCAAAGCGCCGTCCTTCTGAGCGCAGCGAAGAACCTCTCTTTGCTTCTTGCGAAAACACCCGGAGAGGTCCTTCGGGCCGATACATCCGGCCCTCAGGATGACGGCGCGATGAAAGCACGTGGTTCACGCGGCGTCGTTGCGCGCGCGATCCTGCTCGCGTTTGCCGCCGCGGTCGCGCTCGGCGCAGTCGCGCCTGGCGCGCGCGCACAGGGCTCGCGCAAAGACGACATCGTCTTCGGCCCCTCCGGCCACCCGGTCGCAGGAGCGACCGTCACCGTCTGCCAGTCCACCGCCACCGGCACGCCGTGCTCGCCCCTGGCCACGGTTTACACCGATGCCACGCTCACCGTTGTCGCCGCGAACCCGTTCCAGGGCGACGGCATCGGCAACTATCATTTCTACGCGCCGGCCGGCCGCTACATGGTTCAAATCACCGGGCCGGGAATTTCGGGCGCCATCACGTACCACGACGTAATCCTGCCCGCCGACACTTCCTCCTCCGGCGCCGGCAACAACATTTCCGCATTCGGCCTCACGCTCGGCGGAAATCTGAGCGTCGCGGGCAACGCGAACATCTCCGGTACGCTGACGACCTCGAACTTCAACCCCGGCACGTTCACGCCGTCGTCGCTCAACGTCTCCGGCAACGCCAACCTCGCCGGCCCTCGCCCCTGGGTGGACGTCACCGCTTCGCCCTACGGCGCGAAAGGCGACGGCGCCACCGACGATACCGCCGCGATTCAGTCGGCCATCAACGCGGTGTGCAATGCCAGTTCTGGAACATCGGGCGGCGGGATTATCTACTTCCCCGCGCAAGGAGCGGCTGGATATGCGGTCAAGCAGGCGCAAGGTGGAAGCGGCTCCCTGGCGCCTGTTTTCACGATTCCCTGTGGCGGACTCACTTTTCGGGGCGGCGGACAGCGCGGCGCAAGTGGTCAGCAATTTGTGCGCTCTCCCGCCACGGCCATAAATGTTGTGACCCTTGGAAGCAATCCTAGCGCGGGGCCGATCTTTTGCCTGAATGGGTGCGGGGGAAGCAACCCAAACAACTCCATAACTTTTGAGGACTTGGTTCTGGCCGGCTATAACCAGGCTCTTTACAATTTTGCCACCAACACCAACCTCAGAAATGTCTTCCTGAAGAATCAGGCCACTGGATTCACGGGCAGCGGCACGACATACACCGACAACGTAGCGCTCGTGCAGAAGGGATTCTGGTTCGAGTGGACTGACGGCGTGCTTTTTGGGAACGCTCTCATGCCTGTTGATAATAGCGGCGGAGGGCCCTACGACCAAACGGTGGAGAACATCCAGCTGAACGGAAGCCAATTCATCGTGGACGTGCGCCAGAATTTCGCTGCCGGCGTTCAAGGGACGTGGTTCTTTCAAAATGTCACGCGGGAAAATGCTGCGGCGGGGCAGGATTTTATCCTTCTCCGAAATAGTACTGGAAACAATTGCGGAACTACCGCCCTTCCTGGTGGGGTAAGTGACATCACGGTTGACCACTTTCTTGATGCGGATGCCTCCCCAACGACAATGGCTGTTATCCATTCCGATGCAACAATGGCCGGTTGCTTGATAACCAGTCTCAACATCCGCAACTCCATCGCGGGCAATGGTGGTTCTGGTCTTTCAATTCAGGTGAGCGGTGGAAGGCTTTCAAATTCGATTGTCTCAGCGAGTGGCGGTTCTTCTGTTCTTCCTGTTGTGGATGGCAACGGGAATCCTACTGGTGGCGTGCAGATTGTAACCAACCAGAACGGCAATGATGCGATTGTGTTCACCGGCAACGATGATCCGCGAGGCAGTTCTTACCCGCGCCGACTGAGTACTGAGCTATTTCTCAATCAGAACCCTCCGGCTCCCGGCTGGGCGCTGACGGCCAGCGGAAACCAACAGCGCGCGCTAGCCGGGGACCCCGTTGCTGGCGTCCTATTCGGCTCGGGAGTTGATTACGGCTACACCGAGAGCGTTACCCAAACGACGCGAGAAGCCCTCGACATTCAGTTTGCCGCTGTTGCACCGCCATCGAGTTTCGCAGGAAGCGCCACAACGGGCGGCTCTCTCGCGGCTGGCACCTACTTCTATTCCATCCGCTCAAATTCGAGCGGCAATTGCGGAGCGGTCCTCCGGATTCTGCACCGGCCATCATCTCACCGGAATCGTGGTGGGCGGCGCAAACAATGCGGTGGCGCTGACGTGGACTCCGGTGGTAGGCGCCTCTCCCACGCTGACGTACTGCATTCAGCGGCAGACGGGAAACGCGAATCTCTTCCAGGTTTCCACCGGTTTTCAGATTTCCGCGCCCGCATCGAGCTACACCGACACCGGCGCGAATCCTTCGCCGTGGAGTTCGGGGCAGAGCACCTACACCAACCCGATGGCGTCCGCTCACCGCTTCACGTCCACCTCGCTCGGCGTCAACACCACCAATCCGCAATTCAATCTCGACGTGAACGGCTCCGCGGCCGTCAACTCGCTTAACAGAGTCACGAAGGCCGAGCGCTTTGCCGGCGCCGACGCCGCCGCGCAAATCAACGCGTGCCTCACCGCCGCGCAGACCGCGTGCACCGTTTGCGACGCGCGCGGCCTGAACGGCACGCTCACCGGCGCGCATCACATCGCGATTCCCGCCGGCCCGTGCTCCTGTGGGGCCCCGCGCAGCTCACCGTCAACGACTCGACCACCAACGACGCCGTCGAACTGACCGGCGACGGTGCGTCCATGCTCGGCTACCAGGAAAGCGGCATCAACACGCTGCCGAACACGACACGGCGGGATACATCGCCTGCGGCGTTGCCGGCTGCACCACGGTCCGCAATCCCAACAAGGCCACAGGGAAAATCAACTTCGTCCACATCGACGGGATGTACCTGCTAGCCACCGGCGCGAGCTCGACGGTCGTTGATCTGACGAGCATCGGCCACTCCACGGTCGAGAACAACAGTATCGTCCTCGGCACCGGCGGAAATTCCTTCGGCATCTTCGGCAACACGTCCACCGGCGATCAGGATTCGACGAACACAAGTTCTACCACAACAATATCGAGCCGCACTGCTCGGGCGACACGTGCTTGAGCCTCACCGGCGTGTTCAACGCGGTCGTCATCGAGCAGAACACCTGCATCCTGCCGCACGTGGGCTGCACGGTGATCGCTTTCCTGGTCAAAAAGACAGCAACGCCAATTACCCGAACAACGACGTGATTACGGCAACGATTGCGAGTCCGCGAACCCCTCCGTCGGCCAGATCTGCTACAACGTCGTCGGCGCGCTGAGCGTCACCTTCGGTCCCAACAATCGCTGCGAAAAAGTGTACGACTGCTTCCAATCTCCCAGCGACGGCTCCGCCATCGGCATCCATTTCCTCGACACATATCTCGCTCTGAGCAACACGATTCAGCTCAATCCCAACGAGCCGGTAACCGCCATGGTCGCCGTGGACAACATCAGCCACAATTGGCTGCCCTCGATGCACTTCGGTTTCAACGATCTCGCCGGGCCGAATTTGCTGGGCAACGCGGGCTTTGAGAGCTGGCAAAACTCGACGACGCTCGGCTACTGGGGCGGCGTGAGCGGGACGAACATCAATCAGGCGGGCAGCGGCATCTACGCGCAGAATTCGTCATCCAGCTCCACGCCCGCCGACCCGTTCACGCAGGGCAGCTTCAACGTGCGCATCGGCGACAACGCCACCGCGGTCTCGGCGTCAACTCCGGCTGCGTTCATGGACGCCACGCAGAACTACACGCTGGCGTTTCGCGTCGCCGGGCCCACGGGAATCAATTTCCGCCCCGGCTTTCGCTTTTACAGCGACGCGAACTGCACCGACGCCGACGAAATCACCAGCGTCGCCACCAACGCGCGCGTGCTGACTCCCGCCAACTACGCTGGGATGGATTTTCTGGTCGGCGCGGCGAGCGCGAACTGGCAGAGCACCAACGCGTCGCTCACCTACAACAACGGAATCACCTGCAACTGCAACGTGACGGGCGCGGACTGGCAGGTGGGCGCCGCGAACACGTGGATCCCACGCGCAACTTCGCCATCACGTTTCGCGTTCCGAACGCCGGATACACCAATTCGCGTCCGCCACCGTCGCGCACTCGATGAGTGTCTTCTTCCTCGAAAACACGGCCGCAAATCCGAATCAGCTTTACTTCGACGACGTGATTTTGAGCCAGGGCGCCAGCCCGAACGATGTGCGTCCCGCCGCGCTCGCCGATAGCGGCCCGGGCGGCACCGTGAACGCATATTCGAGCTACAACTTTGCGGGCAACGTTTCGGTCGGCGCGAACACCGCGTTCACCGGCACGCTGACGCACGCGAACACTGCGAATCGCACCTACACGCTGCCCGACGCGTCGGGTACGGTCGCGCTGCAAACGCCGCTTGCCTCGTGGGGATTGCAGCACGCGGGCGCGGGCCAGGCATTCACGTCGAACACCGTGAAAGTGTGGGGCATCATAATTCCGTACGGCGTCAGCTTCTCGCACATTGATTACGACATCAGCACGCTCGACGCGAGCACGTCCGACAATTACGACGTCGGCCTCTACGGCCCCTGCGCGGTGAACACGGCGAGCTGCCCGCTGGTCACGCACATCGGCGCGCAAAATGAAACCACGACGGGATACAAGCAGCAGAGCGTCACGAGCGCAACGATTCAGCCGGGCCTCTACTGGATCGCGATCACCGGCAACGCCGCGACGGCGCAGGTCGCCACAACTTCCGTCAGCGAATGGACCGTGTGCCCGTCGTCCAATTCGACGACCACCTCGAGCGGCGGCGCCCTCCCCTCGACCATCGCCACGCCCAACTGCGCCGCGCCGCAATGGACCGGCCAAGCCGTCGTCAGCATCGGCCTGGAGTGACGTGCGGTGTGGGGACTGTGACGTTGGTTTCGTAGCGGCGTCCCTTTAGGGCGCCAGCCTTTTTGACGCGCCAGAAAACCGAAGATGGCGGGCTAAAGCCCGCCGCTACGAAAGCTGTGCAGGCAGCGCGTTTTGGTGTCGTAGCGGCGTCCCTCCGTGACGGAAGCCGGAGCGCAGACTTCGCGCTTTAGGGCGCCAGCCTTTCGGCCCCGTGGCGGACGATCGCGGCGCTGCCCGCGCATGTGCGCACAAACCAAATCGTCGTCATCTCCGGTTTCGGGAGTCCTGAAATCGGACCTGAGGGCCAGGCGCATCGGCCCGAAGGATCTCTCCCGGTGTTTCACAAGAAGCGAAGAGAGGTTCCCGCCTGCCGTGCCCGTACGGCGGGCAGGCTTCGCTTCGCTCAGAATGACGGCGATACAAAAACAGAAAGGTGGGTGCCCTGTCTGCCCTGACTGCCGTCAGGCAGGCGACAGGCATGCCCACCCTTCGGTGTTAAGGGTGGGGACTTTTCCAAATCTCTTAGGTCTTCTTAGTCGGCTTGGGCTTCAGGGTCTTAATGTATTCGTAGCTCAATTCAAGATATCGTTGCAGCGTTTTTGTATCTCTTAGCAGTTTGTCCGGCACCCTTACGTATTCCTTCATCACTGCGCCGTACGCCTCAAACAGGGTCGTCTTATACTTCTTCAGAAACTTTTCTCGTTCATCTTTGGGGAGCCGGAGGGCCAGCGAACCCGATGCATTCAGGTATGTAAACATATGCCCATTCAGGGACGTGTAAGGGTTTGCGGCTCCTTTGCGTTCGATTTTCGGATTGGTTTTGACGAGCTTGTCGTACAAATCCAATTTATCAGCGGGAAAATTGTTCTTCTTGGGCGAGCTCATGGCAATTTCCTATGGCTTATAAATGGCTCCGATGACGATGCCCACTACAAGCCATTCGACGAAGTAAGCTATCGATTGTTCGAAGGTCAGTTTCAGTCCGATATTCAGGTTGACGTAGTTGTGCACCACAAAAGCGCAACCCGCGAAGACCCCGATCAGAGCGCCGAAGCGCGCACCGGCGGCGACGCCGGAACCGTCCCGGTAAAGCATTGCGTAAATCACCGCAAGCACCACCATCGCCAGGAACATGGCGGCCATTCCCACCGGCATCACGCTTTTCATCGCTTCCTGTGACCGGTACACCGCGGGATACTTAAGGAACTCGTTCTTAAGCCACGGCAACACGGCAAACGAGAGACCCCCGATGACGAAGTACGCGACGAAGGCGCCGACGGCTGCGAGAGCGATGCGTGTGAGGTTCATGAGCGATCCTTTCGGGATTACTTATACGGCGCGCCCCTTCGCGAGTCGAGAGAATAGTTAGCCGCTCTGTTAGGTGCTGGGGATGTTGCGTTTGCGCCGATGACGCGGCAACGGGCACAGCATGCTGCGCCCGTCGCATGACCTTGTCTTCGCGCCACGCCACGAAACGAAACGCAACGAAACGGTGTCATCCCGAGCGAGGCGTTTTTCAGCCGACGAGGGATCTGCTTTTCTTACGCGCAAACGACCAACAGCAGATTCCTCGTCGCCTGAAGAAACCGGGCTCCTCGGAATGACAACGGGTGGGAATGACGCGACGCGCCCCGGTTCTGCGGGTAGGGGCGCAGCATGCTGCGCCCGTCGTACCTTGCTCGCACCGTCCGTCGGCCTTTCACGCCGAATACAAATCGCCGGCCAAATACTTCAGGCCCGTATCCACGGCAACCGTCGCCACCGTGTGGCCCGGGCCCAGCTCCTTGGCCACCTCGAGCGCGGCCGCAACATTCATCCCCGACGAAATGCCGGCGAAAATCCCTTCTTCCCGCGCGAGCCTCCGCGCCGTTTCGCGAGCCGCGCTTTCTTCGACGGTGCGCGCCTCGTCGTAGTCGCTGCGCTGCAAGTGCGGCGGCCACGAGCCCATGCCGGTTCCCTCGACGCGGTGCGCTCCGCCCTTGCCCGTGGTGAGAAAAGGTGACGACGCCGGCTCGAGCGCCACAATGCGCGTCGCGTGCCCCGCGGCCTTCAGCGCGCGAGACACGCCGACGATCATCCCCGCCGTCCCGACGCCGCCGCAAAACGCAGAGATTTTCCCTGCGACCTGTTTGACCAGCTCGGTGGCGATGCCTTTGTAACCTTCAATCGCGTCGGGATTATTGAACTGGTCGGTGTAAAACGTGTTGGGCTCGCGCGCCAGCCTTTCCGCCTCGGCCTTAAGCCGCGGCATCAGGCTCGGAGTTATTTTTCCTCCCTCGCTTGCGATCATGATGGGTTCGGCGCCGAAGGCGACCATGGTTTGTATCTTCTCGCGCGCGAACGCATCCGAGCAGACGGGAATGAACCGGTATCCCTTCACCGCGCAGACCATCGCGAGCGACCCGCCGGTGCTTCCGCCCGTGAATTCGACCACGCGCATGCCCGGCCGCAAAGCGCCGCGCGCTTCCGCGCCTTCAATCATGGCGAGCGCCATGCGGTCCTTGTAAGCGCCGGTGGGATTGAAATACTCGAGCTTCACCACCACTTCAGCGCTGCCCGGCGCGGGCAGCTTGCGCAGCCTCACCGCCGGCGTGTTTCCAATGGCTTGCAGTACGGAACCGGCAACCTGCGAGAGCTCCGGCATTGAGGGTCTCCTTTGGCGATTCGCTGCTGTGCGGACCGCGCGAGCCGCACAAACGCGATGTGAAATGCTAGCAACGCGTCCGGCGAACTTCAATTTGCGGCGGTCGCTCCCCGCGCGCCGCGCCTGCCAATTTGGCCGACAGCGCTCTGTTGGCAACGCGAAGCCCCACTCATGTGCCGGGCCTGCCCGTCCCTGCCTGACCGGCGGCAGGCGGCAGGCGGGCGCAGCATGCTGCGCCCCTACCAAATACGTTTGTCATCCCGAGTGAGCCGCCGTTCAGGCGACGAGGGATCTGCTTTTCCTCCGGGCGAACAAACAGCAGATTCCTCGTCGCCTGAGAAACCGGGCTCCTCGGAATGACAACGCGGTGGGAATTGCGCGACAAATGCACCCAGGGACTCCTTCAACGGGCGTCCGCCGCGGCGGACGGCGCCCCTACGACTGCCTTCACTTCTTATCCGGGACTACACGGACATGGACGTACGCATATGGCTGAAGGGAATCGCGGCGGCGGGAATTTCCGGCGGCGCGAACGGCATCGTCACCGGCTTCGCCGCCATTGGCATTGACCCCAACCATTTCAATCTCGACGCCGGCCTGCACCACACGCTGGCAATCGGCGGCGTAAGCGCCGCCATCAGCGCCGTTCTCGGCGTCGCGCTGTACCTGCGCCAATCGCCCATCCCGCAATAACATTTGTATTTGTAGCGGCGTCCCTTTAGGGCGGGAGCCTTTTTGACGCGCCAAAAAACCAGGATGGCGGGCTGAAGCCCGCCGCTACGAAATCTCCCCGGACCGACAATCGTGCCGGGCCACCCACGAATCCCACGAACCATGCTCGGAGGCACCCATGCCTGTCGTCCCCACGACCGCGTACTCGCAGGCCGAAGACGCGCTCAACCTGGCGCGCGCGCTGGTGAACGATTCCGCCGGCGTGGTGTTCACCGACGCGCTGCTGATGCCGCTGCTCAACTCCGCCTACCGCGGGCTGCAGCGCGAGCTGGCGGAAAGCGGCGTCAGCGTGCTGGCCGAGCAGCAGGACATTGACCTCGAGCTGGTCACCGGCACGGGCGTCACGCAAACGGAAATCAGCGACGTCTCCAGCCCGCAGCTTCCCACCGATTGCCTCGTCCCGCACATGCTGTGGGAACGCGCCACCGCGAACTCGACCGACGTGTTCGTGCCCATGGAAAAATTCACCAGCGGAGGCAGCATGCTCAACCTCCGGCCGAGCACGTATCTGCGCCTGTGGGAATGGCGCGAGGACAAAGTGAATCTGATTGGCGCGACGCAGGCCATCACCGTGCGCATGCGCTACGAAAAAATTCTGCCGCTGCTCACGCTCGGCACCGACCCCGTGCAGATCCGCTCCGCCACCGACATCCTCGGCTTTGCCACCGCCGCGCTCGCGGCCCGCTCACGCGGCGCGCGCGCGCTGGCGCAGGATCTTCTCGGCGCCGCGCAAATGGCCACCGAGAAAATCATCGAGCGCTACGTCCGCCCGGAACAGGTGAAGGGCCGCCGTCGCCAGCCCTACAGCTTCCACCGCCGCGTGATTTATTTGTAGGGGCGTCCGCCGCGGCGGACTGCGCGCGTCACATGATCTTGGCTTCGCGCCGCCAAACCAAGGCGCTGTCATCCTGAGCGGACCCGACGAGGCGTCCGCGAAGAATCTCAGCTTCGGAAGCCTCGCACGTGGATGATTGGATCACCGACTGTTTACGCTGAGATCCTTCATGCATCCTGGTCGGATGCATTCAGGATGACGGCTTTTTGTTTCGAGGCGCGTCACGCAACGAAACGGTGTCATCCCGAGCGAGGCGTTCTTCAGCCGACGAGGGATCTGCTTTCTTCTGCGCAAATGACCAACAGCAGATTCCTCGTCGCTTGAAAGGCGAGCTCCTCGGAATGACAATTGAGTGGGTGGTGCGGGTGCCCCACCCTTCGTTGTTAAGGGTGGGGATTTTGATTCGTATGGGCGCCCGCCGCGGCGGACTGCGCCCTTCTCGGCAGGCCGTCACATGACCTTTGCTCTGCGTCACGCAATGAAACGCTGTCATCCCGAGCGAGGCGTTCTTCAGCCGACGAGGGATCTGCTTTCTTCTGCGCAAATGACCAACAGCAGATTCCTCGTCGCTTGAAAGGCGAGCTCCTCGGAATGACAATTGGGTGGGTGGTGCGGGTGCCCCACCCTTCGGTGTTAAGGGTGGGGACTTTGATTTGACGTTACGACCCGCGCACCCGTCCCTTCGGACGTGATCTCGCCGTTAGGAATCCTCTATCGCTTTGGATTATCATTCTCGCGTGAATAGCGGGCGCGCGGCGCACAGAAGGGACGGATTCCCGGAGGCATGAGCAGTTTCCCCAGGCTCCATCTCAAGACCTATCTACTGCTCCCGGTGATCGTCATTTTAGGACCACTGGGAAATGTCCTGCTGGGCAAGGGCATGAAGGACGTTGGGGCCACCACGAAGTGGGCCCCCAGCGAACTCTGGCCCATTTTCATCCGCATCTTTACATCCGGCTACATCTGGCTGGGGATCGGGTCGCTGCTGACGTTCTTCTTCGTTTACATGCTGGTGCTGACGTGGGCCGATTACAGCTACGTGCAGCCCTCCTCGGCGCTGTCCTACGCCATAGTCAGCGTTCTCGGCTATTTCTGGCTGGGAGAAGCGGTGCCGCCGCTGCGCTGGCTGGGCATTGCAATCATTTGCGCGGGAGTGCTGATCATTGTAGGGACGCCTCACCGGACACATGACCAGGAAACGGAGAAAGCCTAGGCGTGCGCGAATTCCTTCTCCTGATGGCGGTTGTATTCCTGGGCACGGGCGGCGAGCTGTGCATGACGCGCGCGATGCGGACCATCGGTGAAGTCGTCGAATTTCGCCCCGCGGCGTTGGCGCGCTTCATGGGGCGCGCCATGCTTACGGGATGGATGTGGATTGGTCTTGCAATGATGACGGTGGCGTTTTTCGCGCTGCTGGCCATGCTCTCCATCGAGAACGTCAGCTTCGTTGTCCCGGTGACGGCTCTCAACTATGCCGTGGGAGCGGCCGGCGCTTCCTTATTTCTTGGCGAACGCGTCAGCAAGCGGCGCTGGATCGGCGTGGCCGTGGTATGCATCGGCGTCACCGTCGTATTGCTCAGCAAGAGGTAATCGCGGAACGCCTAGAAGGCGTCAAAATTGTTGTTGTTGTCCCCGTGGGAGCGTTGGGCCAGCTGCCTCTGCGAGATGTTGACCACCCACGATGCGATGTTCGCCACCGTTACAGGCGGGGGCAGCCGCTTCAGCATGGACTTCCAACTGTAAAACTTGACGTACATATCCTGCACGTTCTTCTCGATTTCTTCCGCCGTGAAGTTCTTGGGCTTGATGTGGCAGAACTCCCCGGGGAAGCGCCCGATGTCCTCGAGCCGCAGGATGCGGTCCTCGGTCTTCATTCTCTCGTAAAACATCGTCCCTTTTTCGGGGCACAGGATATTGAAGTATGCGACCGGCACTTTTTCTTCGTGGAGAAAATCCAGGGTGGATTCGAACACCCCGTGGGTTTCCGTGTCCCATCCGAAAATAAAGTTCAGCGAATAGCTGATCCCGCGCTTGCGCAGGTTCCCGAGCATTTCGCTGTAGCGTTCCACCTTGTTGAATTTCTTGTTCATTCCCTTGAGCGTATCGCGGTCGATGCTTTCGATGCCCATGTTCACATGCAGCAGCCCGCTGCGCTCGGCCAGGTCCATGTACTCGTCGTCGTAGCACAAAAACGATGTCCACAGCGCCGACCAGCGCAGCTTCAACGGAATCATCGCCTCCATCAGTTCCATGGCGTGCGCCCGCTTGCCGCCGAAATCGCTGTCTCCGAAGAAGACGTACTTCGAGCCGGTGTGCTTGATGTCCTCGATCACATCCTCGACCGGCCGCACGCGAAAGCCTCCGCCCAGATAGAGCCGTTCGGAGCAAAACTCGCACTGCATCGGGCAGCCGCGCGAAGACATCAGGGAGAACGTCTTGAATCGCCCGTATTTCTTGAGGTCGAGCTTCTTCCAGTGCGGCAACGGCAAGCCCGCAATGCTCGGCATTTGCGGCGCGCGGTACACCTTTTCCAGCCGCCCGCCTGCGGCGTCCTCGAGCATCTTCGACCAGATCGGCTCGCCTTCGCCGATGCCAATGGCGTCGCAGTGCTCGGCGGCTTCCTCCGGATGAAACCACACGTGCGGGCCGCCCATGATTACGGGGACACCCCGGCTGCGGAACTCGCTGGCGATGTCATAGGCGCGAAGCGAGTGCACCGTCCAGGTGGTAATGGCGACCAGGTCCGGTTTGGAGTCGAAGCTGAAGTCCTGGAGCTGCTCATCAACGAGCGTAACGTCCCAATCGGGAGGAGTGAGAGCCGCCAGGTAGGGAAGTGCCAGCGGCACCAGAGCTCGTGACTTGGATTTGAATACGGTCCGGTCGGCCTTGGATGCGTAATGCGAAGGCTGAATGATTAGAAGCTTGTTTCCCATTTCACCTTCCCTGTTGTGTATTGTCCTGCGAGGTCCTCTGCCTGGAGGAACTGGGGTTTCGGCTCAGTTGGGCGATGAGCCGTTCTTGAATGTGGGCGCGCTCGCGATAGACAGCGCTCATGAGGAACCATTCCTCTTTCTTTCCCGGCGGGAGGCCCACCGCGCGATCCGTTCACATCTAGCCGCGGCGTCTTCCCACCACCTCATATTTTCTTCGAGTAATTCGAGAATATCAAGACCCTCTTCGCCCATCGGTTTCCCCCCAGGCAGCTAGAGAGCGAAAGCCCGGCCGGGCAGATGGAGCGGTCATAGGCTCCTTGCAAATCGGTGCCGTCTGATTTCGCAAAGAACGCCAGCTGGGCGGAAAAATGCAAGAGACGAACTGAGCCTACTCGCCTTTCCCGGTCATTACTAGCCCCTTACATGGCACTTCGCCATCCTTCATCGGACGCCCGTCACATGACCTTGGCTCCATGCCGACAAATCGCTGTCATCCGAATGCCCGCCGCGGCGGGCATGAAGGATCTCAGCATAGGCAGTCGGCAATCCAATCAGCCAGGAGCGCCGCATTCTGAGCTGAGATCCTTCGCGGACACCTTGTCGGGTCCGCTCAGGATGACGCGTTTTGTTTGTAGGTGGGGGCCCAGATTCGCGCACCCTTTGGTGTCTTGTAGTCGTGGGTGCCCCACCCTTCGGTTTTAAGGGTGGGGATTTTTCGCCACATGACCTTGGCTTCGCGCCGCCAAAGCAAAGCGCGGTCATCCCGAGTGAGCCGTCGTTCAGGCGACGAGGGATCTGCTTTTCTTCTGTGGAAATGACCAACAGCAGATTCCTCGTCGTCCGCCGCGGCGGACTCCTCGGAATGACAATTGGGTGGGTGCCCCCGCCCTTCGGTTTTAAGGGTGGGGATTTGCGCTCTCTTCACTCCAATTCCGCATTCTCCAGCGAGGACTTCGGCGGCAGCCTGAGCGATTCACTTACAACAAGGTCTGCGACGCGAAGCCGTGTCACCGTAAGCTCTCCGATCTGTAAAGACTTGAATCTGGCGTTTCCGACCAGCATTCTCCGGATCACCAGCCGGCCAATGGCCAGCGCTCCGATGGCGAACGCGCCAATCGCCACCGCTCCCATGGCGCCGGCCATGCCCGCCGCGCCGCCGATAGCGACGTGTTTCCGCTCCATGCGATGTTTCATGGCTCACTCCTCCTCGAAGCATTGTAGGTCTTGCGCGCGCTCGCGTGGGTCCCGAAAACTCACAATTTGCGGCCTGCGCCCCTCGTAACCGATTGTGAGCATTTAGTGCTTATTGGAACAGACAGGCGAATTCAGCCCTATTAGACTTGCTTCGTTAACAGGCCCATTCGTGAGAGATGAATGAGGTATTGAATATGTGGCAGAGAAGTTGTCCGGTGTGCCGGCAAGCGCTCGAAAAGAAGCATCCCACGGAAACCGTCCCCTGCTCCTGCGGCAAGTACGTCTGGAAGGGCTAGCCCCGCCGCGCGACAGAGGGTCAACCGACCGTCTTCGAGTCCTATTCTAATCTCGAAGTCACCTCGATCGGCGTTGCTTCTCCTTTTCCTTCTGCGCGATTCGCGTCTTTACGATCTTTTTTACCAGGGCGGCGGATAGGGGCTTGTCCACTGGGAATTGGATGGTGCCCTTGGATGTGGAGAAGCCCTTGAGTTCGTTCTTGAACTCCTCGATCACGCCCGCACCCGGGAACAAACTGCAATGGTTCGAGAACGCCGCGAACCACACCAGCACTCCTTTGTGCTTGAACGCCGGTATCCCGTAGCTGATGGTCTCGGTAGCGTCCCCAGCCGCAGCGGACCGGATCGCCGCGCGAACCTTGCGCAGGGTGCTGCGCGCAGGTTCCGCGACGCGGGCCAGATACTCCCCCACGGTCTTTGGAGCGCGGCGGCCTTTTGCCGCCGGCCTGCGATCACGCGAATTCGCTTTTTTCATGCGGGTAATACTACAGAGGCGCTCCACTCAAGTCTACCCAGGGGTCTTCGTAGGGGCGCTGCTTGCTGCGCCCCGCCCACTCAAAGCGCCGTCATCCCGGGCGAGGCGTTTTTCAGCCGACGAGGGATCTGCTTTCTTCTGCGCAAACGACCCATACAGCAGATTCCTCGTCGCTTGAAGGGCGGGCTCCTCGGAATGACAATTGCGTGGATGGGTGGGGTGCCCCACCCTTCGGTTTTAAGGGTGGGGATTTTTCCGCCACATGACCTTGGCTTTGCGCCGCCAAACCAAGACGCTGTCATCCTGAATGCCCGCCTTCGCGGACACCTTGTCGGGTCCGCTCAGGATGACAACGAACGAGGGAACATGCGCACTTTGCGTGGGGTGCCCCACCCTTCGGTCTTAAGGGTGGGGATTTTTCCGCCACATGACCTTGGCTTTGCGCCGCCAAGACAAAGCGCCGTCATCCCGAGCGAGGCGTTTTTCAGCCGACGAGGGATCTGCTTTCTTCTGCGCAAACGGCCCATACAGCAGATTCCTCGTCGCCTGGAAGTGACGGCTCCTCGGAATGACAATTGGGTGGATGCGTGGGGTGCCCCACCCTTCGGTCTTAAGGGTGGGGATTTGCGTTACTGCACGACGAGCGTAATTGTGACGGGCCGGCTGGCGTTTTGCGCCGTGCCCTGAACGACCATGATCGTCGTTCCGGCAGGCGTGCCGTTTGTAGTGGCGATGCGATGGTGGCAGCCCGCGAGGAGGGTGGCCGCCGCGACAAAAAGCCCGAGCACGCAGATGGCGTGGCGCACGTCAAACCATATGCCACGTGCACACAGCCGGGGCGCTCGCGGAACGATTCTGCGCGGCGACAACACAATCCGCAACAGCATCAGGAACAACGCCAGCGCAATCGCGTAGGCAAGGCCGCGCAGGGCAGGGAATTGCGCCGCGCGTCCGCCGCCGCGGACTGCTCCGTCATCCGAGCCCGAGCCTGCCACGGGCACGATCATCGCCAGGGCCGTCCCGCTTTTTGGTTTCTTCGGGTTGCGCGAGGTCGTTTGGAACGCGGCGGTGAACGGAATGGTTTGATTCGCCGCGGTGAAATCGAGCGTCGGCGGAGTCAGAATGCAAGTGGTCTCCACCGGCGCGTTGTTCGGGCAAACCAGAGTCACAGTGCCGAGAAACGTTCCGTCGTTTGTGCCCTGCATGTTGTAGGTCGCCGTGAGTCCGTTCATCACCGTGGCCGTGTTCGCTTGCCCGGTCGCGAGCGCCAGCTCGTAGTCATCGCCCGTGCCGGAAACAGCCGCGGTCGCCGCCGTCGCGAATGAGCTTGTCACCGTCAAGGTGGACGATCGCGCGCCCGTCGCCTGCGGCGCGAACGAAACGCTGATCGTGCAGCTCGAGCCCGTTGCCAGCGATGAAAGGCAATTTGCGCTCGGCTGGACGAAGTCCGTGTTATTGCCGCCCACAAAGCTGATGACGATGTTCGTGATCGTGCTGCCGGAATTGTTCGTGAGCGTAAACGTCTGCGGAGGAATCGTGGTGCCGCCCCTGGGCTCGTCGCCAAAATCGAATGTGGCGGGCGAAAGCGTCACGCTGTTCGCCGCCACGCCCGCGCCCTGAAACTCCAGAATCTGCTGCTCGCCCTGGTCGGCGACGAAGAGGTTGCCCTTTTCGTCGAAGGCCATGTCGCCGGGCGCGTGCAGCCCGCTGGCGAAAGTCGTTATCGCGCCTGGTTTGAAGCTGGAGCTTGCTGCCGCATTGAATCGCACGATTTGATTTGTATTCGCGTTTGCTACGAACAAGTTCCCGCCGCCATCCACGGCAAGGCCTGCGGGAATCACAGCTGCCGCGCTGGTTGATGCTGCAGACGTCGCTGAGCGCGGCGCGATGATTTCCTGCATCACGCGCGTGCCAGTCTCTATCGAAATCACCGCGCCCGTTTCCGGCGACGCGGCGAAAACTTTGCTGCCGTCTTGCATCACCGCGATACTCGCCGGCGAAACCATATGCGCGAGCGTTTCAGGCTCGCCCGCGGCGGGCTGGCCAGTGACCGCGCGCAGGATGACAATGGCGTTCGCGCCGTGGTCCGCGATGTAGAGATTGCCCGCGTGGTCGAGCGCGATGCCCATCGGTTCGACCAGTTCGACGTTCTGCGGCGGCGCCCAGCGCCCCGCCACGCTGCGAATCACGCCCGGCTCGGAGCTTTCCGGCCCGGCGATGCGGCGAATCGTCGCGTTGTTTGTGTCCGCGATGAAAATCGTGCCGTCGGCGGCGACTGCGATTCCGCTGCGCTCGACGAGCGAATCTGCCTTCAGGTTGAATTCCGCGGCAAAAGCGGCGCCGCCATCGCCGAGGAATCCGGCCTTGCCCGAGCCCGCGATCGTCGCAGGCTGCGCGCCGGCGTCGAGCGTGAACACGCGGTTCAGTTGGTTTGCTGCGGTGAAGTAGAGCTGCGCGTTCGCGGCGCGTGTCGCCGCACGCTCGATCCCGGAATGCAGAGCAATCCCGCGTGCCGGGATGCCCGTCGCGACGATGATTGGCTGTGGAGTTGTCCCGCTGACGGCCGCCGCGGATCCAGCCGTTGATCCAGACGCCGACGCGCTTTGCGTCGCAGCCCGCGACAACTCACCTTGCGCCGCTGCCCGCGACAACTCACTTTGCGCCGCTGCCCGCGGCGACATCATGTGCGCCATCGCGAACGCAACCAACAGCACCGCCGCCATCGTGAAACCAATCGCCAGTCGCCGCACCGCCAGCTCCTTCTTCATTCGACGCGTTGGATTCGCTTGCAGGTCTTTGGGTTGCGTCGCAAACCCGCAATGATAGCACGCCGCGCTTCGCGCGCCTTGGCCTCCGTAGGGGCCTCCGCCGCGGCGGACGCCCTTCGCATAACCCTGGCTGCGCGTCTTGAAGGAAAGGGCTGTCATCCTGAATGCATCCGACCAGGATGCATGAAGGATCTCAGCGTAAACAGTCGGCAATCCAATGAACAAGGTGCGAGCCGTCTGAGCTGAGATCCTTCGCGGACGCCTTGTCGGGTCCGCTCAGGATGACAACCGAGAAGGCGTGCACGTTGCCATGCGCCGCCCAACATAGCGGTGTCATCTCCGGTTTCGGGAGTCCGATGGACTCCACCGGAGTCCTGAAATCGGACCCCAGTTAGCCGTCGTTCAGGGCGACGCGCCTTTTGCGTCCCGGACGCATTCGCGGGACGAGGGATCTGCTTTCTTCCGTGGAAACGACCAACAGCAGATTCCTCGTCGTCCGCCGCGGCGGACTCCTCGGAATGACAACGCGGTGGGAATGGCGCGAGAAGAGCGCCCCGGGCGTCGCTGCATGACCTTGGCTTGGCGTCGCCAAACCAAAGCGGTGTCATCCCGAGCGAGGCGTTTTTCAGCCGACGAGGGATCTGCTTTTCTTCTGCGCAAACGACCAACAGCAGATTCCTCGTCGTCCGCCGCGGAGGGCCCGTCGCGCTGGGCCAGCCTTTGTCGGCCAATCGAGGAAACCGAAGATGGCGCCCTAAAGGGACGCCGCTACAAAATCTCGGTGCGCCGAAGGTGTGCATGTCGTTCACATACGAGTGCCGCTGTAACGGGCACAGCGTGGATTCGGCTGCGCTCACCACAAATGCTGTTCCCCTACCCAGAACCGACGTCATCCTGAGCGCAGCGAAGGATCTCTCCGGGCATTTCGCAAGAGGAAGAGAGATCCTTCGGTCGCGATGCTCCCTCAGGATGACGGCGCTAAAATCCCCACCCTTGAATGCGAAGGGTGGGGCACCCAACCCGAACAAACATCAAAGGCTGGCGCCCTAAAAGGACGCCGCTACGAAGGCACTTCGACGCCGCGGCGGGCGCTGCTCTCTCAACTCTTGGCTCTCGACTCTCAACTTTTCTCACGGAGGCACCAATGGCACTCACATTCACGCTCGTGGACACATGGGACGACGGCAAGCGCGTCCACGTCAGCGGCACCATCGCCGCATCGGGAAATTACGCGACCGGCGGCGACACGCTCGACCTCTCGCAATCGCCGATCGTCGCGTCCACGCAGCCGCCCATTCAGGGCACTGCCTGGATGGACGGGCTCGCCGGCTACGATTACGTTTTCTTTCCAGGCGCCGCGATGAACTCGAACAAAGTGAAAATCTTCCAGCAGGGCGCCAGCGCCGGCGCGTTCCCGGAGCTCGCCGCGGGCGCGTACCCCGGTGCGATCACCGGCGACACCATCACGTTCTACGGCATTTTCAAGAAGCGGACCTCTCCTCGTAGTTTTCGCAAAGGATGAAGAGAGGTTCTTCGCTTCGCTCAGAATGACGGCGAAACACCCCCCACCCTTCGGTGTTAAGGGTGGGGGTTTTGCGGTTGGTTTTTCTTCGTAGGGGCGCAGCATGCTGCGCCCGTCGCATGACCTTGGCTTCGCGTCTCCAACCAAAGCGCCGTCATTCTGAGCGAAGCGAAGAACCTCTCTTCGTTCTCGGGAAACATCCCGGAGAGATCCTTCGGGCCAATAACCCGGCCCTCAGGATGACGGCACCCCCCACCCTTAACACCGAAGGGTGGGGCACCCACGTCCACTCTGTGCCCCTACAAAATCCAAACAAAGGCAACCATGTCCATCGAAACATTTTCGCCGCTGCCGCTCAACACCTTCGGCACCTGGGTGACGCTTCTCGATCCCTCCGACGTTCCGCCCGGGATGTCGCCCTCGCTCGCCGACGTGCAATTCTTTCCCGGCGGCGTGCGCACGCGCCCGGGCCTCGCGTCGCAATTCGCCGTGCTCGGCGGCGCGCCGCAGATCAACGGCTTGAAGACGTACATCACGCCGAACCTCGTCCAGCGGCTGCTGGTGCTCGATTCGTTCAGCAACTTCTATAAGGAATCGTCGCCGGGCGTGCTGTCGCTCGTCTCCGCGGGCGGCACGCCCAATCTCTATCTCGCCTCGACCACGCATTTTGGCCGCGAGTACATGGCGTTTGCCGACGGCCTGATGGGCCGCGACATCCCGCGCCAGTATGACGACGTGCACTTCGATCGCGTCAGCCAGATCGGGCCCGCCGAAGGGCCTGCCGTCGCCGACGCCGCCGATGCCGGCAACATTTCGCCCGGCGTGCACCAGGTGTCCGTGATTTTCGTCACGCGCCAGGGCTACTGGACCGTGCCGTCGCCGCCCGTTTCGTGGACCGCCGCGGGCGGAAAAAAAGTGAACGTCACCAACATTCCCACGGGCCCGTCGAACATCGTGCAGCGCCTTCTCGCGTTCACGGCCGAGGGCGGCGCGAGCTTCTATCAAGTTCCCGCCACGATGACCATCAACGACAACACCACCACATCGCTCGAGGTGGATTTCTCCGACACGATTTTGCTCGCGGGCGTGAGCATGGAGTATTTGTTCGCGCAGATCGAGTTGCCGAATCAGCTTGGCGTGACAGCCTATGCCGAGCGCCTCTTCTGGTGGGGCGAGCGTGCCAAGATGTTCAACTGGCGCAACCTCACATTTGACGGCGGCTGGGACGCTGTCGTCACCGGCCGCCCGCTCGGCTGGACGCTCGATTCGCTCTTCGGCGCCGGCGGCAGCCGCGAGTCGAGCAACGTGGTATGGGGCGACGCGTACCGCATCACCGCCGACGGCACGAGCACGGCGCGCGGCATGATCAAGCGAAATGCCATCACGGACGCGGCGGGCAATCCGCTGTTGGTCGCCAATGTGGACTACTCCGTGCGCGCGCGCGTACAACGCAGCTCGAATCTTTCCGCGGGCACGCTGCGCATCAACGCATTCAGCCCCACGATGGGCCAGCTCGGCACCGGCCTCGCCGTCACCGCGGTGCAGGCCTCCACTGCATACCAGGAATTCATCGCCGATCTGTTTCCGCCGCAGACGTCGCTGCCCGCCGATCTCACGCTGCGCGTCTATGCCGACGGCACGCCCGCGCCGAGCGGTGAATCCTTTCTCATCGACAATATCGAGGTGTTCGAGACGGCCAACGTGCAGAACGCGTCTCTGGTGCGCGCCTCCTCCACCGAAGCGCCCGAATCCTACGACGGGGTCACCGGCATTCAGGAAATTGCGGTCAACAACGGGCAGGGAATTCGCGCGGCTTTCGTGCTGCGCAACAATCTTTATTTCGTGAAGGAACGCAGCATGTATGTCACCGCCACGGACGGCGTGAACGAGCCCGCCCTGTGGGCCGTGGAAGAAGTGTCGAACAAAGTGGGCACGCCCTCGGTGCACGGCGTGGGATTCGGCGAAGAATGGGTGGTGATTGCGGGCCGCTCCGGGTTGTACTTCTTCGACGGCAGCGTTCCCATGAAGATCTCGCAGGAAATTCAGCCCACCTGGGACGCCATCAACTGGCAATACGGCCAGCTCATCTGGGTGCAGGTGGATACGCAGCACAAGCAAATTTTCGTCGGCGTGCCGATGGGCGCGGCGACGCAGCCGAACCAGGTGCTGGTCCTCGACTACACGCAGGGATTCGAGGATCCCCTCGCCGCGATGTTTTCCGTCGCGCCGGAGCGTTCGCGCAAATGGGCGCCGTGGATGATCTCCGCGAATTCGTGCGGGCTGATCGAGCGGCCCACTGGCGTCGCGCAGGTTTTCTTCGGCTCGAACAATGCGAGCGGAAAAATCTATGCGCTCACGAACGGCCAGCTCTCGGACGACGGCGCGGCGATCAATTCCTTCTACTCGACGGCGTTTCTCGCCGCCACGGGCATCAGCGGGCGAAATTTGTTTGGCTACCTGACGGCTTACGTGCAGGGCGCAGGCTCGCTCGCGCTTTCGGCGTTTTCGCCGGGGGATATCGTGGTCACCGCGTTGGGCAATTGGACGCTCGCCTCGCCCGCCTCGCGCGACATGGAGCAGTTCACCAACGTGCTGGCCGAGCGCGTCGCGTATCAGTTCGGCACCAGCGCCGCCGGCGCGTGGTTCTCGCTCACCAAGCTCGTCCCCTGGGCCAAGCCCGACCCCTTCGCCATTGTCCGCGGCACGAATTGACGATCCGATGAGGATCGTCATCCTGAGGGAGCATCGCGACCGAAGGATCTCTCCGAAAGGTTTGCGCAAAACCGAAGAGAGATTCTTCGCTGCGCTCAGAATGACGGCAGGGTTGTGCGTTGGACTTCGTAGGGCGTCTGCCGCGGCGGACGGGCTCCTCGGAATGACAACGTGCGGTAATGGGCGCGACGGGCACAGCATCCAGACGGATCAAAAGGCTGCGAGGTGTAACAACAAATCATTTCGCGCGGACAAGAAGGACCAGGATGACCCCAAGTAGAATCAACGTAGCGGCCGCCATCACCGCGATGGCAATGGCAACCGGCCGCCTTGGACGCTTCGCCGTTACCACAACCTCATCCTGGGCCGAAACAAAACTGAAGAGCGCCTTGCGGTAGGATCTCCAAAGCAAGAAATATGGAACCAAGACGACGAGAGAATACACTCCCAGAAAAATGCCGATTGTTCTGAATAAGTGATGAGCGGGCCTGTCGAATGCGTAGGCTACCTCGTGCGACCACGCTACCGCCAATTGGAGGCCTAGTAAGAGGATCGCCAGATGAGCGGCAAGAAACATCCTTAGGAAAGATCGGATTTTCTGCTCTTCGGCCTCGGACTTTACCAGATAGCCCTGATGGCGGCGGCCTCCGGAGAAAACGACCACGCGGCCGGCAGCGTCGTCTCGAAAACTCGCATCGATTATGAAATCAAGAAAAGCCATATCGCGATGATAACTTGCGTGATTCTCCGCCCATCAAAAATCGCGTACATCGTTTTCAATTGAGTTACGGCGGCGGAGACTACCTGGTGGGATTTTGCGCGGGGGCATCGGGATCAAACGACCGCCGAATCGCGAGGCAAAGCTCGCGCATGCGAGTATCAGAGAGTTGCCGGGTGGCCCGTTCCACGAGACGCGACTTAAACAAGGGCTGGATGAAATGCCCCCGCAGGCAAGAACGGTTCGGCAGTCCGGTCTCGTCAGCATCGAGAATCATTGTCGTGGGTCCGGCGCGCAACTTGTTGGTGAAAGAAACCACCAGGATCGTCTGTATGTTCGGGTGCTGATTTCGCGCGTCGTGCGAGACGACAACCACCCAGTGCGGCTTGGCCGGTTCTCCGACGTTGGCGCGCCAAATCTCTCCGCGATGCGGCGAGCTGCTATTCATCGGACACAATCTCGTTCGACGCTGAGATAATTCCGCCTAGCTCATTCTCCTCTTGGATTTCCTCGGCGGTGAGGTTGTCGTAATACGCGGCGGTGGCGCGTTCGAGGCGCTCGCGATTGTCCGCGCGGCGGATTTCGTCGAGGACAAGGTCGAGGGCCTGCGCGAGATTCTCAGCCTTGCCGGACCGAATCAGCCCGCGCAGGAACGCGTAGCTTTCCGGTGAAATTGTGGTGGATACTTTCTTTCTCGCCATACGGTCTAACTCCCTGGTGCATCATCGTTTACATCTAGCATCCATTATATCCGACATAATAGCGGATGTAAAGAGGGATAGCGTATCCTCTGGTTTGTCGGAAGTGCTCTTCGTAGCGACACGGCATGCTGTGCCCGTCAGATGGAACTTGGCTGGGTCCCACCGTTTTCGGTGTGCCTTCGTAGCGGCGTCCCTTTAGGGCGCCAGCCTTGGATTTTGTCTTGACCAAGACGTTGTCATTCCGAAGGACGCGCCGTTCAGCGGCCGAGGAATCTGCTGTTGGTTCCGCAATGCAAAAGCAGATCCCTCGTCGGATGAAAAACGCCTCGCTCGGGATGACAGCCTCTGGGCAATGGTGCGGGAAAGTCAAGACCATTCGGATTCATTGAACATCGCGGGACCGAAAGGCTGGCCCGCCGCGGCGGACGGGCTCCTCGGAATGACAATGTGAGGTAATGGGCGCAACGGGCGCCACTACAGGACTGCTACGAAATCCCACCACGCCGAACGCGGGCGACACAATCCCATGCTTACCATTCCACAAATCGAAGCGCTCCGCCGCACGAACCCGCATCTGTACGAAGCGCTGAAGCGCCTCGCGAGCGCGTCGCTGGGCCCGAACCAGGGCTGGTCGCTCGACGACCAGGTGAACGACGGCGCGAATTTCGCGCGTGTCGCTGCGGCCGCCCTCACGTCGAACAAGATTGATCCCACGAAGGCGGGCGTGCTGATGAAGGGCTCGGTGCCGCCAACGTGGTCGGGCGCGTTCACCTACGTTTCGACGACGAACGCCATCACGTGGTCATGGTCCGGGCTCGCGATCTCCCGCGCCGACGGCTCGACCACCGCCGTCCCCAACGGCTCGCTCGCCGTCGGAGGCCTCACGCCCGGCACCACGTATTATTTTTATCCTTACTGGGACGACACCGCTCTGGCGCTCGCGTGGGTGGGCGCGATCGCGGGGAGCGCCGGCTCGCCCGCGAACGCGCAAACCGCGAAAACGAATCTCGCCGCGCAGCAGCAAGCGCTGCAAGGGCGCATCCCGCTCTCGCAAGGCGGAATAGCCGCGGCCACCACGACGTCCGGCACCGGCGGCGGCTCGGGCGGCGGCAGCGGAAGCTGCCTGCGCGCCGGAACGGTGGTGCTCACGCGCGAGCGCGGCACCGTCGCCATCGAAACGTGTTGCGCCGGCGAACACCTGCGCTGTCCTGCCAGCGCAGGCGGCGAAATGTGGACGCGCATCGAGCGCCTCGAAATCCGCCCGGCGGAGACATTCATCCGGCTGCATTTTTCAAACGCGGAAGCGCTCGACGTAACCCCGCACCACATCTTCACTCTCGCCGACGGCTCGCCCATGCGCGCCGAGCGCCTGTGCCTGGCGGACATTCTCGTCGGCCGCTTCGGCCGCCTCACGCTCAACCGCATCGAAACGATCGTCGTGGACGGCAAAAAGGTGACGGTCAGCTGCGAGCCCTCGCACGAATTCTTCGCCGGCCGCCACGCCGCCACCGTGCTCACGCACAATTACACGTTTTCCTCCTAGATAGTGATTCGTGATCGTCGGATCGAGGAGGACAATGCCTTTTATTAGCGGCAAGTTTTATGCGAATCCGGCCTTTGGTCGCGGAGTAGAGGCGGCGCGCCTGGTCGAGCTCTCTTCACAACAGGGCGCGCCAAGCCAGCCCGTCACAGCGGGCCAGCAAGAGAAGCATGACGAGGGCACCCGCTGGGTTACCATCGACGGCCGCCATGTCCTGATCCGCGATGGGCAGGCTCAACGTCAGCCGCACGTGTCCGCGAGAGATAAGGCATACCTCGATAAATATTACGACGCGGTTGCCTCCCTCGCAAAGAGGTACAATGTGGATCCCGCGCTTGTGTTGGGAGTGGGGATAGAATCGGGCTTCGCATCTCAGGGTACCTACCTCAGGACTGGCGATGCATTTGGGATGACGGGAGGCAGTACCAAGCACATGACAGCGGCCGAGTCTCCTGAGCAGAACGTGAAGCAATTCTTCGACAACTACGGAAACCAGATTCGCGGAACCGGCAGCGATGCTACCGCGTTTGTGAATGGCCTTCAGGGTCGTGACGCGTCCGGGAATCCTGTGAATGGCTGGAAGGTCTACAACACCGATCGCCCCGCCAGTTGGGGTGTCTTGGTAAATCAGGGCATTGCGCAGATGAGGCGGTCCGCTCCAGCCTACCTGGCACAGAGAACGAAGGAACACGCCCATTAGGTAATTAGAACCGGAAGGAGACTAAGTTGTCCCGCGCAATCCCTGTGGCCTTTGCTGCCGTGGCCGTCGCGGCTTTGTTGAGCGCAGCCACTGGCACGCCGCAAATCTACCAAAACGAGGAGTTTGGGATAACACTTTCAGTTTCAAAGGAGCTTCTGCTATGCCCCACGCCGAACGATGAGCATGATCATGGCCCCGTCCTCCTCCTCGGGACTTCCGAGGTAAAGGGTTGTAGCGATCTACAGCTCAGCCGGTACATTGATGTTTTTGCGAGCTTCAATAAGATAGAAGACACCAAGACCCTCGCTAAGTTCTTGAAATCGCAATGCACGGGCGCTTTCAAGGGAAAGTGCCTTCCGGCTCCCCCACGCTTGGGTATTGACGGAATGCGGAGTGCAGCTGCCAGGGTGAACCACTCCGATGGCTGGATCGACATTCTTGTCGTGACGCAGGCCGGTAAACCAGACCCACTCTTTGACGCCTCTGTTCCTTCAATAAATTATGATTTACACCTGCACACAAGGCCGGAGCATCTGGAAAAAGATCTGCACGTCTTTCGTTCGGTCTTGGAAACAATCCGATTGTCGCCTGTCCCATAGGGGTCGTGCGTAAGAGCCACAGCAGATTCCTCGTCGCCTGAAGAAAGCGGGCTCCGTGGAATGACAGTGTGACGGGAATGACGGTGTGCGGGGTAGAAGCGTCACGGTGCGCGCCGCGTGGCAGGGCCACGCCGCGACTTTCCCGCTCGACGCTTGCGTTTCGCGCGCGGCGGCACGTAGTGGAACCGGACCAGATAGATATTTTCGCCGCGGCCGTGCTTCGCCACCTTGAGCAGGTCGAGGACGCCGAGGAATCCCGACTCGCGCGCCAGCGCCGGAGTAATATCCGGGAATCCGATCGGCTCGATCGAATCCACCTCGATCTCGCCTTCTTCCATGGGGTATCGCCCGCCCACGCGCACGTGCGGGCGCATCCAGATGCGCACGCTGCAGGTGATCTCTCCGCGGCGCACTCCCTCGCGCAGCCGCTTGGTGAACATCATGGCGCGAGTTTACTCCGGCGCGCGGCCGGATGTCGCCTGCACTTCGCGCGACCAAACAAAACACCGTCATCCTGAGGGCCAGACCTATCAGCCCGAAGGATCTCTCCGATAGTTCCAGCGAAGGCGAAGAGAGGTTCTTCGCTTAGCTCAGAATGACGGCGGGACGAGCAACGCCACATGCAGCGCTTTCGTCGCGCCTCACCCTCAACTCTCGACAGGTTCTCCATGACCGGCCATCGCTACTACATCACAACGCTCGCTGCGTGGCAGCGCCACGCCGCGCGCTTCGCAAATTCGCACTGGCTCGCGCTCGACGAGCAATCGCCCAGCGCCGTGGGTGCCCCACCCTTCGCTGTTAAGGGTGGGGATGTTGCGCAGCCCGCACCGCCGAACGACGCCACGCCGATCCTCGTCCTCGTCGAAGCCGACGAGGGCGCGCATCTCGCGCTCGAGGACGACGCCGCATTCGAGGCGCTGCCGCACGCGCTCGCGCAGAAGCCGATTTCGGACGCAGCGCAGGCCGCGCTCGCCGCGCACGGCGTCGCGCCCGGCGCCACCACGTTCGACGCCGCCGAAGCCGCCGCGCGCGCCCACCCGCTCCTGCGTCCCCGCGTATTTTGAATTCGCACGGGCACAGCACTTGTGGTGAGCGCAGCCGAATTCGTGCTGTGGCCGCCACGCGATCTCGGCGCGGCGCTGTCAAGCAAGGCGTCGTCATCCTGAACTCGGCGAAGTGTGCCGAGTGAAGGATCTCTCCGGATATTTCCGCAAACGAAGAGAGGTCCTTCGGTCGCGATGCTCCCTCAGGATGACGCATCGTCGCGCGACCCTGCTTCGTGCCCGCAAACAAAGCGTCGTCATTCTGGGCGGACCCGATAAGGCGTCCGCGAAGAATCTCAGCTCTAGCTCAGGCAGTCACGCCAGCAAATCATGCTCATCTGCGCTTACACCGAATCCGATCTCGACGCGCTACACCGCCCACCTGGCTGCGCCAAACAACAACAACAACAACAACAACAACCGTTGTCATTCCGAGGAGCCCGGGTTCCTCAGGCGACGAGGAATCTGCTGTTTGTTTGTGCGGAGGGAAAGCAGATCCCTCGTCGCCTGAACAGCGGCTCACTCGGGATGACGGCGTTTTATCTGGGGCGGTGCCTCCTAACTATGCTCATCCGCGCTTACACCGAATCCGATCTCGACGCGCTGCGCCGCATGCACGCGCGCCAGGGCTTTGACTACGCGTTTCCAAATCTCGCCGACCCGATATACGTCTCGAAGTTGGTCGTGGAAGACGCCGCCGGCCGCGCCGTAATGGCTTCGCTCGCGCGCCTGACGTGCGAGATCTACCTGCTCGCCGCGCCCGGGGAAGGGAATCCGCGCGAGCGTTACGCGCGCCTCGTCGCGCTGCATCGCGCGGGCGAACGCGATCTCCTCGCGCGCGGCCTCGACGATGCGCACGCCTGGCTCCCGCCGCCCATCGCGCGCCGCTTCGGGCGCCGCCTCGAAGCGCTCGGCTGGGTCCGCGACGACGCCTGGACGCCCTACTGCCGCCGCCTCCGCGATCCATGATCATCGCGGTTGTCGGTGGTTTCGTAGGGGCGCAGCATGCTGCGCCCGCCTGCCCTGAGGCACGAAGGGAGCGAGCCCGTAGTTCAGGGCGACGAGGGATCTGCTTTTTCTTGCATCGCTCGAACCAACAGCAGATTCCTCGTCGCCTGAAGAAAGCGGGCTCCTCGGAATGACAATTGTGCGGGAACGGCGCCAGGAACACCATCCTTAGCACGTTCTAAACGCTTCATCGGGCGCAGTCCGCCGCGGCGGACGCCCCTACAACACAACAGAAACATTTCCCACGGAGGCTACCATGTCACGCGGAGCACAACGCACGACGCGCCAGCTCACCGACCAGCAGCTCGCGCAGCAGAACCAGCTCATCTCGCAAGCCAATCAGCAGGGCACGCAGGACCGCTCGCTGCTGATGCCCACCATCACCAGCCTGCTCAACTCGCAGGGCTACACGCCCGCGCAGCAATCCGCCATCACGCAGCAAAGCATGGGCGCGGCAAACACCGCGTTCGACGCGCTGCGCGAGCGCGCCGCCAATCGCGCCGCCGCCACCAACGACACCGCCGCCGAGCCCGAGCTCACCGCGCAGCTCGGTCGCGAGCAGGCGCAAACCCTGGCGAACACGGCGCAGCAGAATCAAATCGCGTTCGCCAACCGGCAGTTGCAGGAGCAGCTCGCCGGGCTGAACGCGCTCGGGCAAACCTACGGCATCGACACGAATCTCCTGGGCCGCGCGATGGGCGTTCCGGCGCAACTGCTCAGCGTGCGCCAGCGCGCGTCGATGGGATCGTCCGTCGGCGGCGCGGGCGGCCTGTTCGGCTTGGGCGCCGGCGTCGCCTCGCTCTTCGGCTAGCGTTGTTGACGTAGCTTTCGTAGCGGCGTCCCTTTAGGGCGCCAGCATTTCGGCCCCGCGATGCACGACTGCCGTTGCGCTGCCCAGCGCATTGGCGAGACGCGTGTTCGATCAACTGAGTAAAGCTCGTCGCCCGGAAAGCGTTCGCTGTTATGATTCGCGCGTCCCGTTCAAGCGAAAGCGCATCCGCCTTCCGATCGCGCATTACCGTGGACGTGGCATCTATTTCCTTACATTTGCTGCGAGGATCGGCGGCCTGTATATGCGACGGCTTCGATTCTGGCTCGGAAACGATGGATTGGAAAAAGGCGTCAATCGTAGCGGAAGCATGGATCCCACCTTGGAAGACCCAAAAGCTGGCGCCCTAAAGGGACGCCGCTACGAAAGCTACGTCAACAACATCTCATGCCAAAACTGTTCTCACATGCGATGCTCGATGGCACGCTCACCGGCGCGCTCGCCATCGCGCTCCCGTTTTGCCGCGCAATTCGTGTTGTTCGCACGATGGCTCTACCGCCAGATCCGCAACGAGGAAGTGAACCGCGTCTTCGTCGAGGACATGGCTACGAACCACCTGCCGCACATCTACGATCTGCTCGAGAAGCTCTGCGACCAGCAGGGAATCGAGCGCAGCGCGCTCCCGCCGATCCGCTGGGTTGACCTCGACCGCAAGCCGCGCCGCGCAAATCCCCACCCTTAACACCGAAGGGTGGGGCACCCAATCCACGCAACCAGACGCTGTCACCCAAGATGTTAATGTAGCGCCGCGCTTCAGCGCGGCATGCCTGCCCGTCCCTGCCTGTCCGGCAGGCATCAGGCAGGCCCACCCTTCGGTGTTAAGTTTTGACGTCATTCTGAGCGAAGCGAAGCCTGCCCGCCGTACGGGCACGGCAGGCGGGAACCTCTCTTCGTTTTCCGTCCAACCTCAGAGAGGTCCTTCGGGCCGATACGCCTGGCCCTCAGGTCCGATTTCAGGACTCCGGTGGAGTCCATCGGACTCCAGAAACCGGAGATGACGGCGCTCTGTTTAGCAGTCACCAATCACCGGTCACCGACTCCATGCCCACCGACGAACTCATCGCACTCGCACGCTCGATCGCCGCGAGACATTCCATCTCGGGGGCCCTCGACGGCGCGCTCGTCTGCGCCATCGTCGAACAGGAATCCGCGTGGGACACGCACGCCATCCGTTACGAGACCGCGTTTCGCACGCGCTACGTCGCGCCGCTCGGCCTGCCGCCGACCGAAGAGATTGCGCGCTCGATGTCGTGGGGGCTGATGCAGGTGATGGGCCAGGTCGCGCGCGAGCACGGCTTCGACCGCAAATTCCTGAGCGCGCTGTGCGAGCCGGAGCTCGGCCTCGACATCGGCTGCGCGGTGTTCGCCGCGAAGCTGGCGTCTGCAGCGGGGGACGTCACGCGCGCACTGCAACTCTGGAACGGCGGCGCAAACCCGAATTACGCCGCGCAAGTCCTCGCCCGCCTCGTAAAATATCGCTGACGCAAACGTAAAGGCCCGCACAGAATCCTTCGTCCAGGGTCGGGTGCGTACCCATTTTGGGTACGATCGTACCCAAAGCGGGTACAGGCGTCGCCTCTATTTCTTGCCTGCGGCCGCCAAACCAGAGCGGTGTCATCCCGAGCGAGGCCGTTTTGTGGCCGGAAAAGCGGGCTCCTCGGAATGACAAGTGGGGCGAAAATGGTGTGGAGAAGTTACAGCGGGTGCCCCACCCTTCGGTGTTAAGGGTGGGGACTTTGACTTATGAAGCTGTAACGTGCGCGCTGCGCCGTCGCTCAGCCTGCGAACTTCGCGAACGCGTCGATCGCCTTCTGGGTGTACTGCCCGACCTCGATGATGTAGCCGTCGGGATCGCGCATGTAACATCGCCATTCGTGGCCGTGGTTGTCGAGCGGCTCGGTAAGGAAATGAGCGCCCTTCGCACGCCATTGCTTGTAGCAAGCCCAAATGTCGGCGACGCGCAGATTGAGGAAGCTGCTCGCCTTATTCGGGTCGCGCGGCGCTTCGAGGAACACTTCGGGCTTGTCGGGCGTGGGCCCGCCTCCCGAGTTCAGAATGAGCCAGGAATTCGCGAGCTTGATGTAACAGGGATTCTCCAGCTTCACCACTTTTCCGCCGAGGACCCCGACGTAAAAGTCCCGCGATTTTGCCTGGTCCCTTACGGTCAGGAAGTGCGTGACGAAAAAGCCGTCTGGCGCGATGGGCGCGTTCGGCAGATTGAGATTCATGGGTCCTCCAAGAATTCGAGCGCCGGCCAATATTTCGCCGGCCCGCTGCTTCCATTCCTCATTTGCCGCCGCGCAGCAACAGAATTACGTCGAGCAGCACGAGCACCGCCACAACCACCTCCAGCGCGAACATGCGGCGCTCGTTGAATTCAGCGACCATGAAGCCGTACAGCTCCCCCGCCGTCTTCAATTTTTCGCCGACCAGAGTCTTGTAATCATTCACCCCGATTCTTGCCGAACTGACGCGGTACACCCGGGCGTAATAGGTGTCGCTGATGAATTTCACCGCATATTCCGTTCTCTCCGCCAGGTCCATGATGTCCAGGCGGATTCGATTCAAGCGGCCGGCGCGCCGGGGCAATCGCCAGCGGGAGAGAAAGCTTTCGTGCCCCTCGAGAGAGCTGTAGACGTTGGAGAGCAAGTTGGTGAGCAGTTCGTCGTAGTAGCGAAACTCCAGCAATTGCGTATTCGCGTACTCGAGGAGATCGATCACCGCGGGCGTAGCGTCGGGCTTGTCGTACACAAGCGCCGCCGCCCAGCCCACCACAACCAGGTCGCTCGGATAGTAAGACAACGCGGAGCGCACGATTTCATCCCGCTCGGTGGCGGAGAGGGAAGTGAGTTCGCCGCGGACGACTTGCGTGATCTGATCGGAATACGATTGCAGCATTTCGACGGCGGTCGCGGAGCCGCCGCCCGGATGCTGCGCCGACTCAATATCAATGACGAGATAATCTTCATCGAGCCACTTCGGCGACGGTTTGATGAGCGCCGGGCCAAGGCGTTCCAGGCGGCTTCGCAGCAATTCTTCCGCGGCCTTCTCCACCTCCGGCGCGTTCATCCAGCGATAGGATTGCGTACAGAGAGAATCAAAGTCGCATTCGAATGCCGTGGTCAGCTCGACGCCTGCAACGCCGAACCAGTAATATTTGATTCGAACGTCCAGTTTCTCCCCCGTCGGGAGCGTAAGCGCATCCACCGATTCAACGATCGGGGCAGTCTGGGCCTGCGCGTAATCTGGAGTGCGGTGCGTGAAGGCCGGCGTGCGCGGAGCCGCTTCCGGCCCGAGAATGCCGCGCAGACTCTCGAGTTTGATCGCTTCGGCAACGTCAAAGAAGCTGAAGATCCGAAAGTAGCCTCGCAAGATCATCGGCAGGCAGGACGGCCCTCTCAAAAATCAGGTGCTAGAACGCAAGCATCCATCCTACACCAGGCCACCGTGCTACAAGAATCCAGACCCGCCCGCGATGGCTCAGTTTCCGGTAGCCCAGCCAGCTATGTTCCCACCACGCATCTGCCAATGATGAGGACTTTCATGTCAGACGGACATCATCTTCCTGGGGTTCTTGGTTGGCACAAGCAGGGAACCTTAAGGTACCCGCATTGTGAGGCTTCGCTTGCCACAAAAAAAAGAGGCCCAGAGCCAATTAAAGCTCTGGGCCTGATGCGATGTGCGCTTAAGCAGCTACCTGCTTTGCAATTGGAATCGTCTTGACTTCGATTTTGCGCGGCAGAGCTGCGACGGACATGGGTGCCGTGATTTCGAGCACGCCGTTGTAGAACTCTGCAACCAGCTTGTCCGCGGCGATACCCTCGGGCAACGTCAATGTGCGCTGGAAAGAACCATACAGAAATTCGGTGTGTTGTACTTCCACTTCTTTCAGGGTCTTGGTGACTTTCTTCTCGCCCCTGATCTTGAGCAGGCTGCCCTGCACGTTGATCTCGAGATCTTTTGACTCAACGCCGGGTAGAGAAAACCGGCAGATGTATTTCTTCGCTTCTTTGTCCACGTAGGCCTCGACGGCGGGGACGAATGGAGCGTAATTGAGCGGCGTCTCGAACGGAATTTGCTCCTTCAGGAATGGCTTGAAGGTGAGCATCTGATTGAAGATTTCGTCGAAATCATGACGGAATTCATAGAGATCATTGAAGAAATTGTCGCGGAGCATCAAATTTGTCATTGTAATTCTCCTTTTAATCGTGCAACGGTCCCCGTGTACTAGGCGTGAATTTACGACTGTGGCAGCGGCGCACGCTGAAGCATTCCGGCTCGAGTGAGCCGCGAGCGCCGTCTAGCCTTAGGGCGCTGCGATCAAGACTTCGCGCCTCGCCGCTGCCACAGAAGGAAGGAAACAAAGAGAGCTCCAAGGTCCATCCCTGGCTCCTCAACTACGTGAGGCAGGCGGGGAGGAGTCGGGGCTTATTCCGGGTGTCTCCCGGATTGCTTTGTAGACTCGCTCTCATGGTGCCTCTCAATCCTTCACCTCCATTATTAGACTCCTTTTCGATCGAAAGCGGTGACGGGCATCACCCTTCGACGTGCCCGCCGTCACATTCCTCACTCGAGGATCTTGATAGGGTGCAACGGAAACGGGACGGTGGCTGGCAAAGCTTGGATACTGGACTTCATCGCGGTAGTTGCAACGAAGCCGGAAGGAATGCGGTGAGGGGAGGCAGAAGATGAAACTCCCATTCAACTTCGGTGACAGGACGGTCACGAAAACTCGAACCTTGTCGTTGTACTTAATCCTTGCGGTGATTTCGGCTGTGGCGGCAGGAGCGGCGGCTACAACGCAGACAGGTCCCCAAAGCACTCAGAAGGCGCCGGAATTGCAACAGCGGCAGACCTTAATTCGGTCCGTAGAAGGGGCGGACTCGTATCGTGCGTATTGCGCGTCGTGCCACGGGAAAGACGGCAAAGGGAACGGGCCAGTGGCGCCGTGGCTGAAAGCAACGGTCCCTGACCTCACGCTGATTGCGAGCAGCAATGGAGGGAGTTTTCCGGCGGCGCGCGTGGGCAGGATCGTCATGGGCGAAGGGATGATCGCGTCGCATGGTTCGCGGGAGATGCCGGTGTGGGGGCCAATCTTTCACCAGATCGAAGGGGATGTGGACCGGGGAAATGTCCGGTTGGACAATCTGGTGAAGTATCTGGAGTCGATACAGTCACCCCCGTCGTCTCAAGAAGAGCGAGGCAAAAAAGGTTCGGTCGAAGAAGCCCTAACTGGTGAGCGCCTGTACAGGAAACATTGCGCCGCCTGCCATGGAATTGATCTCAAGGGGGTTGGCCCTGCGCCGTATCCGTTCAAAGAAACGACGCCCGACCTGACCACGCTGTCGCGGCGCCACGGTGGCAACTTCCCGGGCAAATATGTTTCGGAGGTGCTGAGGAACGGCGTAGTAATGCCCGATCATGGCCCGCCCGAGATGCCCAACTGGGGAGCCGATTTCAGGACCAGCGACGGGTTGAACGAAACTCAAGTGACATTGCGGATTACAAGCCTGACGAACTACATCAAGTCACTGCAGGCAAAGTAGGAAGGCGAACTCGCTCATCTGACTGTATATTTCACGTGCGACTTGTCTTTGTGGGAGGGAGCTACCTCCACTTCGGATTTTAATACCGGCACAAGGTAACTGGCGAAGCCGATGCCCACAAGAATCGTCCCGAACGCTTTTTCCGGCGTGTATGTCCGAACCACCGATTTCCCGAACTCGAGTTTGTAGAGCTTTGTTTCATAACGCCGCGCAAAAAGCTGCTGCATCGCTTCCCGCAGATTGGCTTCCGCTTCTTCCGCCGATCCATTGCCGGCATATTCGCACGCAAAGGCGCCCAGGTAAGAGCCGTTTGCCTTGCGATGGACCTTGGCCAAAAGCAGACCCGCCGTGATCCTCGTTCCCGGCTTGTCGGTATGCTGAACAGCGATGATGCCCTCGAGCACGGAGCCATGGTGGATGGCGCGCAAGTGAGAAAGCTCCACTGTTTCAGGCGGCAGCACGGAGGTATAAAGCATCACGTTGTAATTCTCGATGCCGGCCATGTACAGGGCGGCATCATACGAACCAGTCTCAATTCCCACATCACTCTCGCCCCAGCCGATCACCCAAAAGTAATCCTTCGGAATCCGGCAGCCAATTTCGGAGTAGCGAGCAGGAGGATGCTTCGGCATTTTGAGGCGCCCCGGCGCAGCTTAGAGCGGTTCCGGCCGCCCGTCAAATGGTGTCCTGATAAGCGCCCCTACCGAGCAAGGTTGCTTTTCTTTTGCGTGCTCTGGGCGATGATGAACCCTCCGCCGCTGATGGCCAGCGCGACGAACAGGCTGGCCCATTCGTCGTCATTGCGCAGCGCGGCCGCGACCCGCGGCCCGTGGCCCGTGCAGCAGGAGCACCCACAGGAGGAACATGACGCCGAGCAGCGCGCTTCCGAGTCGCGCCAGCACTCCCGTCGCAATCGCCAGCCCTGCGGCGATAAACGCGACGCCCGTGAAATACGCCAGGAACAACCGCGCCGGCATCCAGCCGGGGATCAGCGACGCGATGAACTCCGCTAACATGAAGTGCTGCACGCCGAATATGATCATCGAAATCGCGAAGAGGTATCGGCCCGCGGTAGCGAGTTTGCCGGCAACTTCATCGGATACTGCGCCGCCTGCGCCCGGCACAGTTGCAGCAAGCACCCACGCCGCCGCGCCAATCGACAGCGCCTCGAATGCGCCCGTGCGCTCGTCCCCGCTCAGGAGAATCGCGCGCGCGTGCGTTCCGTGCAGGCACACCGCGCAGAACACGAAGAGCGCGCCCAGCAGCGTCGCCGACAAGCGCGCCTTCGCTTTCGCGGCGACGCTCAAGCCGGCGGCAATCAGGTTCGCTCCCACCGCAAACGGCACGACCGCTGACGACGAGCGCACCTTACCGTTCGCCGCGATGCTCACGGCCGCCACCACCAGCGCCGCGCCCACCACATACGACAGCACCGCCCCGCCCGGAATCCACGGCGGCACCGGCGGAAGTCCCGGGCGAAATTGTCCGTAAATGATGTAGTTGACGCCGAACCCTGCAATCGCAATGGCGAAGAAGTAGCGGCCCAGTTCCAATAGCAGGTTCAACAAGCGGTTCATGAGCGTTCCTCCATCTGTGCCTCACGCCGCCGCTCCGCCGTGGTGTACACATAGAGTGTCGCCGCGCGCAATGGGTTGCAGGTGCCCATGCGCCCACATGGCGCACTGCGCAAAATGGCCTGGCTGCGAACACACAAACAAACGTTGTCATCCCGAGCGAGCCCGCCGTTCAGGGCGTCGAGGGATCTGCTTTATGTTTTGTCGCCTCAACCAACAGCAGATTCCTCGTCGCCTGCGAAGCGAGCTCCTCGGAATGACAATTGAACGGTGAGTGCGACGACGGCCGGAACGCGCTTACCCGCGCATCAGAACCGGAACACGATTCCGGCGCTATACCGGAAATTATTCTGCTGGTTGGTGGGAGCGTTCCTGAATCTTGTCAGGAAGTATTCGGCCTGCACGGGGCGAACCGCGAAGTGTCTGGAGACCTTGATGTCAACGCCTCCGCCCGCGCTCATGGCGAAGACGCTCTGGGATGACGCGTCGATTGCCCAGGCCCCGCCGAACAGGGTCTGCACAAAGGGCGTCACCCTCCCGTGCCCCCGAAAACTAACCCGCGGCCCGAACATGTAGGAGATGATTCCCGCGCTGAAGCCATTGCCGGTGTAGTAGCCGCCCAAGTCTCCCACTACCCCGAACCAACGATTGAAATTGTAAGTGACCTGGCCGCTGCCTCCGTTGAAGTTGAACGAACTGCCGTTGGAGTTCACCCGAACATAGTCGTACCCCACGTACACTTCCGACCTCGGTCTTTCGTCCTGCGCCTTTGCCGGCAGCGCGAGCCCAAGAACCGCAAGCAGTAGGACAACAGCAAAGTAGTTCTTCATCTTCGAGTGCCTCCTCTGGTATCGAAAGTACGTGACCCTGCCAATTCGATCTTAGGAGCCGGGTTAACTCCCCGGTTTGACTCCGGCAACCGCTCGTCGGTTGCCTCATGCCCGTTGGTGTGTGCGGGTGCCCCACCCTCGTTGTTAATCCGGCGCAGCGGGCAGCCATTTTCTTTATTGGGTGTTTGTTGTGTGTGGGTGCCCCACCCTTCGTCGTTAAGGGTGGGGGTTTTGATGTTCTTTCTCTTTCGTACGGGCGCCGCCACGAAATCGTTCTTGCCGGGAAGGGAACTGCGCTGTCACGCAGTTCCCTTGCTAGGGGGTCGGAGCTTCTAGCTCCGACATAACAGCTCGCTGCGCGAGCAGCGTCCATTGTGCAGACTCACCCGTAGCATGTAGTTGGTTGTCGGCCAATGCTTGTCTGCCATTGCTTGTCGGTCATAGTTAGCAAATCGCGATCGCAATCCGGCCGCACCGCACCGCACCGCGCCGCTCTCGACGCCCACATCACGAACCTCGAAGGTCACACATGACACTCCGCGCGAAAATCGAATTGCTCGCCGCAATTTGCATCCTCGTTGCAGGCGCGCTCATCGTGCGTTCCTACCTCGACGCGCGCGCCGACCAGCTTCGCCTGCAAGCGACCATCGCGGCGCAGCAGGGAATCATCGCCAGCGCGCAGCAGCAGATGCAGTCGCTCGACGCGGCCGCCAAGCAGCGCGACGCGCAAACGCAAGCCACCATCGCCGCCATGCAGCAGGTCGTCGCGCGCGTTCAGACGCCCCAGCAAATCGCCAGTTGGATCCCGCCGCAGCTTCCCACGCCCGCGCCGCTCGCCGTCAGCATCCCGTCCGCCACTGCGGCCAATCCCGCGCCCGACGCCATCGCCAGAATCCCGCAGCAAGACCTGCCCGCCATCCGCGACATGATCGAATCGTGCAAGGAATGCAGCGTGAGGCTCAATGCGGCACAGCAGAACGTCACGTCGAAGGACCAGCAGCTCCGCCTCGCCGGCGAGCAGCTCTCCGCCATGCAGCGCGAACGCGACGCCGCCCTAACCACCGCCAAAGGCGGCAACCTCTGGCGCCGCATCCAGCGCAACGCGCTGTGGTTCGTCATCGGCGGGGCCACCGCCGCCGCCCTCGGTGGTGTCGCCCATCATTGAAGAATGGCAGCGGCGCTTTGCTTTTTCTTTCGCAACGGCATCCGTCGCAGCAACCCGCCTTTTCCTTGTGGGGTGCTTGTTGTGTGTGGGTGCCCCACCCTTTGTCGTTAAGGGTGGGGAATTTTGCCCTCCGCCCTCGGTCTTCTGAATCACGGTCGATCGCTGATGCGCCCGCCACGGCGAGGCGCAAGAAGTTAATGTAGCGCCGCGTTTCTACGCGGCACTTGCTTGCTCGCGCGCACAGCGACCGCACCTTGCCGGCTGTTTTTCTCTGTCGCAGGGCGCAGCCCGCCACTAGGGAACTCCGCGATGAGGGGAACGGGCGCCGTCGGATCAACCTCGGAAGGGAACTGTCACGCCGAGACTTCTCGCACCGTCTCGTAGGGGCACAATCCGCCGCGGCGGAGGCGTTAAGGAATTGGCAGCGGCGCTTTGCTTTTCGTAGCTCCTTGTCCCGCTATGAATCGAAGAGAACATCCCAACGGCGCCGCTTTACCCCCAGCGCGCTTCGCGAAGGGCTACCGCGCCCGTCTCGGCGAGGCGTAAGAAGTTAATGTAGCGCCGCGCTTCAGCGCGGCACTTGCTTGCTCGTGCGCGCAGCAACCGCACCTTGCCGGCTGTTTTTCTCTGTCGCAGGGCGCAGCCCGCCACTAGGGAACTCCGCGATGAGGGGAACGGGCGCTGCCGAATCGACCTCGACAGGGAAGTGTCACGCCGAGACTTCTCGCACCGTCTCGTAGGGGCACAATCCGCCACGGCGGAGGCGTCCGTTGCGCAGTTCCTGATTTCGTAGCGGCGCCCCTTTAGGGCGCCAGCCTTTTTCCTGGGACCGAAGGCCGAAACCCTCCGCCAGATAATCGACGCCGCACCAACAACCCCGATTGCTCAGGGGGTCGGAGCTTCCAGCTCCGACACATAGCAGCTCGCTGCCAAGCAGCTTCCTTTGCGCAGATTCACCCGCAGCATGTGGTGCGTGTTAATTAAGGATCGCTGCGCAAGCAATATCCCGTGAACAGCCTTATGCGCAGCATGGTAGCGGCGCGTGTTCATTAAAGATCTGCCAAGCAGCCTCCTTTGCGCAGATTCACCCGCAGCATGTGGTGTGTGTTCATTATAAGGATCGCCGTAGCAAGCAGCTCGTTCACGCGCAGCATGCAGTGCGCGCGCACTAGGAGCGGCCACACGCAAGCGCGACGAAAGCAAGCCCGCCTCGCCTCGGCGGGCTTGCACCCTAGAGCGCGATGTGTGCGCTCTGGGTACCGCTGTCGGATCCACAATTCGCTGGCCGACTCGTGGCCGAATTCAGCGGACATGCCGCCGAACCGATGCCTTCGATTCCCGCGATGGAAGTGACGTCGTCAAATCATAGCCACCCTCACCAATCCGCTCGCCGATGTCGTTGGCCACCCTTGCGATCTGTTTAAAGGACCGTAGAGAGCCCATATCCAATGACAACGCAGCCAATCCGACCTCGTCGTGAACGCAACCAACCCTACTCGTCGCCGGGAGCCCACGCCGTCGTCTTAGTCACCACGGAGTCGCCATGGGCCCCCATAGGAGCTGCTGTTGGAGCACAGTCGCAGAGCCATGCTGAAGCCCTTCTGCGATCATGCTTCGGTCTGTTCAGAACAAGTGGATCTCGACGGGAGGATTCGGCATCCATGGAATTCTGCATCCATGTGAGCGCGCTCGATTTTGCCGGCACACCATTCGGTGAGCCAAGAAAGAGTGCCAGCGTAAAACTTACTTGACATCCGGGAATGCATACTATGTTGCTCGATAAGGCGTTTGCGGTTTGGTTTTCGTTCGCCGCTAAGGAGGTAGGTTAGCGGGGCGCGGCGTCGGCGCGGACAGAGCACGTTCTTATACCAGGCCACCGCTCGCTTAAGTGCCCCGTCTACGGTGCGGACGCATAGCCCAATCAATTTCCTTTCGGCTTTGTCGCTCGCAACGAAAGATGCAAGACGTTTGAGTTATTCGCATCTTGAACTAGCTGCTAGCGCAGCAGTCCCTAATGCACCACCACAGCACCCGCAGAATGCAGGGTGCCGCAAGCGCTCGGGAACACGTCATTCTTTCTGTTTCTTTTTTCTGCGTGGGGCATGATGTCGTGAGAGGGCCAGTGCTCGAGGAGTTTGCTCTTTTCGGTAGATCAGCGCGTTGATGTCGTAGGGGGCCAGCTCGATGCTGTGGCCGTGGGTGATGGCGTCCGTGGGGCGGGCTTCGACGCAATAGCCCCAGAAGATGCGCCTCGAGGAATCAATAATGTTGCAGGCCTTGGCGTATCGCTCCCTGGGCAAGATATGGTTTACGTCAGTGTTCTCCGCAGCCTCGATATAGATCCGCGCGTTGATGCGCGCGTGGAGAGGCTAACGCGAGGCTGAGTGCGGCGGCCAGGGCTCGAGGAGTTGCTCTTTTCGGTAGATCAGCGCGTTGATGTCGTAGGGGGCCAGCTCGATGCTGTGGCCGTGGGTGATGGCGTCCGTGGGGCAAGCTTCGACGCAATAGCCGCAGAAGATGCACCTCGAATAATCAATATTGTAGGCCTTGGCATATCGCTCCCCGGCCGATATTCGATTTGCGTCGGTGTTCTCCGCGGCCTCGATATAGATGCAGTGGGCAGGACACGCCGCGGCGCAGAGGAAGCAGGCGACACATTTCTCGAGCCCGGTCTCGTCGCGCTGCAGGACGTGGATGCCGCGATAGCGCGCTTGAACGGTCGGCGGCGCATCGGGGAAGCTTTCGGTGGTGGTCTTGCGGAACATGGTCCGCAAGGTCACGCTGAAGCCCTTGTAGAGGGTGAAGAAAGTTTCGCCGACCTCTTGGACGATGGATGGCATTGGTTTCCAACCCGACTTTAGCAGAGGGCTGCGGCAGAGGCAAACGGGGCTTTTCCGGGGGCAAGCACCCCAATCGAATTGTCCCAAGAATCCACTCGCATGGGAGGCGACTAGTCTTCCAGCCGAGAGTACTTGCTGCGTGTGAATCTGCGCAGTGGAAGCGCCGGGCGCAGCAAATTCCCTCTCTCCGTGTCGAGAGCTACTGGCCCGCTTGAATTATTCGCCGGGGGGTGCGACGGGCGCCTCTTCGTGAAGGGACCCCTTCCCCGCGATCGCGGCAATGATTTGGCGGCCGTGGAAGCGTCCGTTCTCGATGAAGATATCCGAGGTCTGCTTGCCGCCAACCACGACGCCTGCCACGTAGATTCCCGGCACGTTGGTCTCGAGCGTCTGTGGATCGCATTCGGGCTTCTTGATTTCCGGATTGAGGCGAATTCCCTGCCGCACAAGAAACTCAAAATCGGGATGATACCCGGTCATCGCAAAGACCTGCGCGGCAGGAATGGCCTGCTCGGCATCGCCATTCTTCACCCACACTTGTCCGGGCTCGATGCGCGTCACGCGGGTTTGAAACATGGCGCGAACTTCTCCGGCGCGGATGCGATTCTCGATATCGGGCTTGACCCAATACTTCAGGCTCTTTCCCATCTCGCGGCCGCGGTGGACGAGCGTCACGCGCGCTCCCCCGCGAAATAAATCCAATGCCGCTTCCGCCGCTGAGTTTCTCCCTCCGATGACGACGACATCCTGATTCCAGTACGGGTGCGGCTCGGTGAAATAGTGCGACACGTGCGGAAGATCTTCGCCGGGGACGCCGAGAAGAATGGGCCGGTCGTAGTAGCCCGTGGCGATGATGATTTTCCTGGCGCTGTAGTCCTTCCTCGCGCCCGACTCATCCTCGGTGCGCACGACGAACGCGCCGTCGTGGCCTTCGATTCGTTCCACCTTTTCGTAAAGGCGCGTCTCAATCTCATAGTGCTCCACGGCGCGCCGGTAATATTTCAGGGCTTCGGCGCGAGTGGGCTTGCCGCCGACAGTCGTCAGAGGCAAATCGCCGATCTCCATCCGCTCGGGCGTCGTGAAAAACAGGAGGTTCGTCGGGTAATGGAAAAGCGAGTTGCAAAGGCAGCCTTTGTCGATGACGAGCGGGCGCATGCCTTCGCGCTTGGCTTCGATGGCGCACGACAATCCCGTGGGCCCGCCGCCAATGCAGATTACGTCGTAGGAGTTCGTCATCGGAATAGTGTGCGCTCAATAGCTGTCGTAATTCAACGGCAAGGGAACGCTGGTAGTGACCTTATCTTGGTTGCAGTGTATAAAGCGCTTTCCTCAGGGGCTGAAGCCCATTGTTTTTCTAAGCTTAATGATGTCGGAGCTGAAGCTCCGACCCCCTAAGTCCTAGAAATGACAGGCGACCACCCGCCAAATAGGACACCGCCGAACCCAGCATCGAATCGCAGCTCGCAGTTCCCTTTCAAGTGCGCTGCAACTGCTGCGTGCCGCGGTCCACGAGCATCACGGCGCCGATCACCATTGCTGCCGCCAAGCCAATATTCAGCGTTACCGCCTCGCCCGCGAAGAGCCACCCGAGCAACACGGCCACAATCGGATTGACGTATGTGTGCGTGGCAACCAGCGTGGGCGAATAGCGCTCGAGGAGCCAGGTGTACGCCGTGAACGCGACGACCGAGCCGAACAGAATCAGGTAAGCCAGTGCCAGCCACGAGCGGCCGGTGACGGCAGCAAAGGAGAATCGGCGATATTCTCCCGCAATGGTTCCCGCAAGGAGCAGCAGCACCGAACCCGAGAGCAAAGAGAGCGCAGACAGCAACAGGGGATGACCCGAAAGATGCGAACGCCGCGAGTACACGACTCCCGCCGCCCATGAGAAAGCGCCAACCAGTAGGGCCATGGCGCCCACCGTCATCCCGGGAGCCGGGCTCATCACGCTCTTCCCCACCAGGAGCGCCACTCCCGCGAGGCCGAGAAGCACTCCGGCGATCAGCTTGCCGTTAATTCGCCACCGCCGCTCGGCCAGGTCCGAAAGCAAGAAGACCCAAATCGGCTCAGAGGCGATGAACAGCGAGGCAAGTCCTGAAGGGACGCGTTGCTCGGCCCAATGCAGTGTTCCGTGGCCGATGAGAAAGAAAAGCGCGCCGATCACGACGCTCGCGCGCAATTGCGCCGCGGTGGGGCGCAACTTCTTCGCGAGAGCCCATGCCAGCAGGATCGTCCCGGCGGTCAAGTGCCGGATGCCGGCGGTGTATAGCGGAGGAATTGTTTCGACCGCGTAGCGGATTGCGAGATACGTCGAGCCCCAGATCAGGTAGATGGAGAGAAACGAGAACACGACCATGGCGCGATTCGCTCGCGCATGATGTGCGGACGATGCCGCGCGCATCGACTGCTCGAGTGCGGCCGGGACTGGTTCTGTCGCCATAGCGTTCATCAGTAGATGAACATGCGATGAGGGCGCGATTCAAGAAATGTGAGGGCTTTGACGCTCTCGCGCACCTGCCAAATTGGAAGACGCGGATCGTGATGCGGGGTATCCAAGAATTTGATGCAACTGTCCGTGCGTGACCGCCGAAGCCGCAAAGGTGATTGTCGAAACTTTAGACGGTGGGAAGCAGCGCATCCGATACTTCTGCGGAGAATTTCGCAAGCTCTGCGAGGCGCGCAGGCGTGGCTTCGATGCGTTCCTTCTTCCACACGAACCACTCTTGCCCGTCGCGGTGCACACGAACACCAAAATTGCCGGTGATGAGATACGCAGGCGTGCCGAACAAGCTGAACGCACCCGATGCGGCGGGCGCGAGCAACGTCGCGCAGTTCCCTTTCCGCACGCCGATGTAATTCGCATACATCGCGAACGCCACGATTTCGAATCCGCGCTTCTGGAGGCGCTCGAGAATCGCGATTTGTTGCGGCGTCAGGTCCATTTGAGAGGATACAGAAGACGTGCCTTGTAGCGGCGGGCTTTACGCCCGCCATCTTGATTTTCTTGGGCGATCAACAAGGCGGGCGTTCATCCTTGGGAATGCCCGGCAACTGTGCACCACAGAGCCGAAAGGCTGGCGCCCTAAAGGGACGCCGCTACAAAACCGGGAGAGCACTATAGGGGCCTTCGCCGCGGCGAGCATTCAGGATGACAGCGCAGTTGCAGCGTTCCGCGCGTCCCGTGGACGACGATTATGCCGCGGAAGAGGAAATGTTGCCGGATTCGATCTCGCGCAGAATCGAGCGCAGCGCCGCGGCGAGCTCTTCCCTGCTCACGTGGCTCTTGCGGAATTGAATGCGCAAGTGGAATGCGCCGTCGGGGGGCCCGTAGTCGAACAAGAACGGATGCGGCCGCGCTTCGGGCCCGGATTCTTCCTTGCGCGCGCGGCGCGCTTCGTCGCGAGTGAGCCCGCCCTGCGCGATGCGTCCCACCATTTCGCGCATCTTCTTTTCGTTCGGCTGCCGGGCTACCTGCAAGAGCAACGACTTCGAAACGATTCCGTCTTCGATGCAGGTCTTGCGGATGGAATCCGGAATCACGCGCAGCGAAAGCGTTTCGGTGACGGACGATCGCGCGCGGCCGATTTTCTTGGCGATATCGTCGTGCGTGTACTCGAACTGGTCCGCCAGCCGCTGCAAGCCGTCGGCTTCCTCGAACGCCGTCAAATCCTTGCGCTGCAAATTCTCGATCAGCGCCAGCTCGAGCGTTTCCGCGTCGTCCGCGATCTTTTCGATGCACGGCAGTTCGTGCAGGCCGGCGGCTTTCGAGGCGTGGTAGCGGCGCTCGCCCGAAATGATGTAGTAGGTGTCGTCTCCGGTGATGTAGCGCACCAGCAACGGTTCGAGCACACCCTTCTCGCGGATGGATGCGGTCAACTCGTGCAGGTCGCCGAATGTTTTTCTCGGCTGGTCCGGGTTCGGCCGGATCTTATCGATCGGGATCATGCGCCCGATGGACGCCCCGCTGAAGCTGGTCAAGGTCTCTACATAATGGGCGTCATGCCGCATCTTGAGAGTGACGGGCAACCCGATCCTCTTGGACACGTTGTATTACCTCCTGGGCAAGTTTCTTGTACTCTTCGGCGCCGGAAGATTTCGGCGCGTAGGCGAAAATCGTTTCCTTGTACGCCGGGCTTTCTTCCAGGCGCACGTTCTTGCTGATGCGGGTCTTGAAGAGCGCGTTGCCGAACGTGGCGCGAATCTGCTCGTGCGTGTCGCGCGAAATATTCGTGCGCTTATCGAAAAGCGTGATGACCACGCCGAGCACCTTCAAATCCGGATTGGGACGCGAGCGAATTCGCCCGTAAGTCTCAAGCAAATCGTCGGTTCCTTCGATCGCAAAATATGCCGCCTGGATGGGAACCAGCAGGTGCGAGGAAGCCACCAGCGCGTTCACGGTAAGAATCCCGAGCGCCGGCGGCGTGTCCAATACGATGAATTCGTAGTCCTTCAGGATCGGCGCGATCGCGTCCTTGAGCTTGAACGGCGCGTCGAACTGCCCCGCCAGCTGCTGCTCGAGCCTTGCGAGCGCCAGGCGCGCCGGCGCGACGAACAGGTTCTCGTCTTTGGTCGGCCGGATCACCGCGCTCATGGGCACGGCATGCTCGGCGAAAATGTCGAACATCGTTGTCTGAATGTCTTTGGCGTCGAAGAAAGCGATGGTGGCGTTGGATTGTGGATCGAGATCAATGAGAAGAGTTTTTTTCTTCTTCAGAGCGAGCGCGGCGGCGAGGTTGATGGATGTAGTGGTCTTTCCAACGCCGCCTTTCTGATTGGCAATCGATAGGACGCAGGTCAAGCTTGACCCCTCGCTCCCTTCACAGCAACCGCGGGCCCACATATGGCCGCCCCCGGCCAAGATACACCACAGGTAGCCACACTGTACCCACTCCGCGGCCCCTTGCGCAAGCAAAAAAACTCGGCCGCGACTATGACCGTCTTGATGGGCTCAGGCGCTCGCGGCCTATCGGAGCGGTCTAAATTGCAGCCCCATTCCCCGCCGCGATGGAAAATCACTCATGGAAGCGCTTTGAGTCAAAGGAGAAATCCACGAGGCCATCGCGGTAGTCAATTTTTATATCGATCATTCGAAGCAGCGTGAATCCCAGCATGCCGGAAATTTCCGTTCCGGCCGACTCGCTAAGGGCCGTCGTATCGAACGCAACCATGTCCTGATTCCGCTGCCTCAGGCGGCCGAAGGTGAGCGTCACGTCGCCCGTCCGAAAGACGTCTTTCACCTTTCCGCTGAGGCCTTTCACCTCGGTGTCGTAGTCGGAAGAGATTTTTGTCACTTCCTTTGCGGCGGCGGGCGAGATGGTGTTGCCGAACGCTCCCGTATCAATCAAGAAGAGCTTCGGCGGCGCGTCGCCGATTCTCGTCGGAATTAAGAGCAGGTGACCAAACCGGAGAACCGGGCTATACGACTTCATCTCCGGAGCGATGTAACGATCGTGGTATTCCGGAACTCCCGCCCCCGGCCCTTCGAGCGCCGGGGAAGGCGCGGGCTCGCCCGGGGGATGCGGCAATTCGCTCAGGCTGAATTTCCCGTTTGGAAGGTCAATGTCCACGAGAAAATCGGAAAACACGTCGGCGCCGATCAATCCATTCTCATCAAGGACCGAGCGCTTCTCGACGACGTGCACATAGCAGTCACGGAATTCGAGGCTGCCGACTTTGAACGAATCAACGCGGCCCACGTAGGCCGCGGCGTCGCCCTTGTCTCCGGCGCCTCCAATCTTGGTTTCCAGCAGCCGCTTGATGCCCGCTTTCTCCGCGGTCTTCCGGTCCACGATAATTCCTGTGGCGCCGGTATCGAGCTCGAGCGTGGCGGAGACTCCATTGAGGCTGACCGCCAAACCGTAGGCGCGCAGATGCCGCGGATCGTAAAGCAGCTGTTTGAGGTCGGTCTTCATTGAGGTGGCCGGTGCGGCGAGACGGCACGCGCGCAAAGGCCGCCCTTCTTTATCCCGCAGGATCGCCAGTTGCTGTTCGAGGTCCACTCGCTCCTGCGCGTCGTCGTTCGTTTCGCCGGAGAGATAAGCATGCAGAGCTTTCATGCGCTCGGCCAAGGGCAGCGTTTCCAACCAGAACTTTCGAATGTCGGGATCACCGGGATCGAGTTCGTGAGCCTTGTCGATCATTTGCTTCGATTGTTTGTAAGCGGAAGCGGCACGCGAGATGCGGGCCATTCCCAGGTACGCGCGAGCGTACGAAGAGCCGTCGCGCACCAGCGCGAGAAATTCCTTTTGTGCTTCGGCAAGTTTGCCCTGCCGAAAGTACGCTTCGCCGAGAGCCGTGCGCACCGCGGGGTACGTGGGCGAGAGCGCAACGGCCTTGGCCACGGCGTTGTACGCGTCCGCGGGATCCTGTTCCTGCAGATAAACGCGAGCGAGTCCCGCGTAGGAAAGAGCCGGTTCCGTTCCCGACGCGATCAGCGCGCCGTAAGCTTTCACCGCCTCATCGAACTTACCCGTGCGATACAGGTTGTCCGCGTCCACGATGGTGAGGACAGCGGGAGGCGCGCCGGGGGCCGGCTGCGTTGCGGGAGTGGCAGCGACGATCTTCGGCGGAGGCTGCTGCCGACCGCGAACGGGATGCGAAACCGCGAGGAGCGCAAGCGCGCAAAGCGACGACCCGACGCAGAAGCGGCGCGCCCTCCGGCGCAATCCAGTTCGGCGGAGATGCACGACGGGAAAAAATTGGGGAGTGGATTCGATGTGCTTCACGAGGCTACCCTGTGTTCAATCGAAGGGATGCAGGAAGCCGGAGAAAAACTCAGCTTACATTTTGTAACGCCCGAGGTCCTCGTCGTTCAGGTTCTCGAGCCATTTGCGCAATTCTTCACTCGAGCTTTTCTCGGAGACAGCGCCGGCCATCTTCGAACTCTTCAGCACTTCGTCTTCGACAAAGATGGGGCAATCGAGGCGCAGCGCCAGCGCCAGGGCGTCGCTGGGACGCGAATCCACCGACATCATTTCGCCGTCGCGCTCCATCCAGATCAGCGCGTAGAAGGTGTCTTCCTTGAGATCGGAGACAACCACTTTGTGGACGTGGACGTTCAAGCCGGTGAGAACATTGCGCAGAAGGTCGTGGGTCATCGGACGGGGCGTCTGGACCTTTTCGATTTCGAGGGCGATGGCGTTGGCTTCGTAGATGCCGACCCAGATGGGCAAAATCGCGGAACCCGAGGTTTCTTTCAGGACGACCACGGGCATGTTCGTCACGGGGTCCATCATCAATCCCCTGATCTTGACCTCGTGTTCCATGGTGGCCTCCGGGGAAGTCTTATCGCATTATCGCATCAATTGATTGCACCAATCATTGCACCAAATCATTGCACCAACTCGCCGACCAGGCTGTTCGGACCGCCGCGCGTAACCTTCACTTGAACATATTGTCCCAGAAGACTCTCGCGCGCAGTAGAAAAATTTATGATGCGGTTGCTGGAGGTGCGCCCGGCCCATTGGCCGCGTGATTCGTGGCGCGCGTCCACGAGGATTTCAAACGTGTCGCCGACGAGAGTCTCGTTGCGCCGGATTTGAATTTCACGCTGTTTTTCCTGCACGGCGGCGAGGCGCCTTCCCTTCTCTTCTTCGGAGATGGCGTCCGGCATCGAAAGCGCGGGAGTATTCGGGCGCGGGGAGTATTTGAACGCAAAAACTCCGTCGCACTGCACGGCGTCGAGGAGGGAGAGAGTGTCGTCCAGGTCGCGCTCCGTTTCGCCGGGAAAGCCGACGATGACGTCAGTGGTAATGCTGATGGGGCGGCGAGCGCCGTGCAACCAGGAAATCTTTTCGAGATACTCGTCGCGCGTGTACGTGCGCTTCATGGCGCGCAGCACTTGCGGCGAACCCGACTGCACGGGCAGGTGCACGTGGTCGCAGAGCTCCGGGACGGAATCAATGGCTTCGACAATCTCGCGGTGGAAATCGTTGGGGTGTGAAGTGGTGAATCGCACGCGGCGGATTCCCTCGACCGCCGCCACGGCGCGCAGCAGCTCGACGAAATTCATCCCGCGCGGCGAGGGGTCGCGATACGAATTCACGGTCTGCCCGAGAAGTTGAATCTCCGTGTAGCCCGCATCGGTGAGCCGCCGGACCTCCTTGAGAATGGAATCGCTCGGGCGGCTGCGTTCCGGGCCGCGCGTATGCGGGACAACGCAGTAAGCGCAAGCGTAATCGCAGCCTTCAATGATGGTGAGGTAGGCGCGAAACGGATTGTCGCGCCGGGTGATTTCGGTCTCGAAGGTTTCCTCCGTATCGAGGTCGAGACCCATCACGCGGCGGCCGCCGGATTCGAGCTGCGCGACGAGGTCGGGGAGCTTGCGGTAGCTCGCCGAGCCGCACACGAGACTCACCCAGGGCGCACGCTCGAAAATTTCCTCGCCCTCCTGCTGCGCCAGGCACCCCAGCACGCCGATCACTTTGTTTCCCGAAGTCGTCTTCCAATCGCCGAGGCGCGCGAAGACTTTTTGCGCGGCCCTCTCGCGGATGCTGCACGTGTTGTAAAGGACGAGGTCCGCATCGGCGGGGGTTTCGACCGCGCGATAACCGCGCCCGAGGAGCACGCCGGAGACTTTTTCGGAATCGTGCACGTTCATCTGGCAGCCGAAGGTTTCGATGTAGAACGATTTGCCGGGCGCGTCACCACCAAGAGAGATCCCTCGGGCGAAATCGGCCCTCGGGATGACGGACGGGGGAGAAGTTCCCTTCCCCGCAGCGAGCGCGTCAATCGCGATGTCGAAAGGTCTATTCATGGATGAAGCCCGATTCTAGCATGACGCAGGCTGCCGTTTTCTGGCGCGATACCCTTGAGAAATTCGCGGTTAGAACGCGCACCGGTCTTTTGTTCTCTATGAGTTAGGGGCAAGTCTAATTGCGACGGGTTCGCGGTTAGAAGATGGCGCCGGCAAAAGCTTGTGCCGCCCAAAGTGGCAGGGGAACATCCGCCCGGCCTCGGGCCAGCAATCCTTCGAGTTCCGACCTGTTTCATCATCTCAATGCCAACATATCACACAGTGCAAATCGGCCATTCTGTAGGCGAAGAATTTGGCCGCCGTAAGGTGTTCTCGCCGAGCCGGTTGCGACCGCGACGGCGCTGGGCCACCTTGGTATAGATTTCCTTTTTCTTCGCCTTTCCCTTCTTGGCGGTTCGAGGCGGGGGCGTACAGCAAAACTGAAGCTACTCGTTGAGGAAGGATGCGCTCGGCGTCGGCTTTCAATTCTTCGGGCGGGACTTCGAACACTTTGCCGTCTCTCCAGATGCAGATCGGCAGCCGAGGCGAGCATGCTCGATGATGACTTTTTCGACGGCAATCCGGAGGGCCATTGTGGCCCGCTCTTCCAGGGGAAGGTCGAGCACGTTCTTAGGAGGTTTGGTCATGATGTCCGTAACGACGGCTCACAAGCCCAGCCTACCATGCAACGTGGTTTCGCATGGAACCGCGAGCGCAGACAGGATTGTCCGCGCCGCTTTGATCCTACTTTTTCAAATTCGGATTGCTTTTTCATTCGTCCATATCCGGCATTTCGCCTAGGCTGGTCAATAGTCTATTACGATCAAAGAATGTGAAAAAGGCATGGCCTAAGTGTTGGCTTGCAAAGGTCATATCAACAAAAAAATCAAAGGCTATTACGGCCTCGGTTTTCTTTGGAGGATGATGTTCCTGCATGTGCCCCAGTGAGTAGGCTAAAATATCCGCCGCCTGGAGCGGTGGGTAGTCAGCAGGTTCTCCAATAGTAAAAGAACTCATCCATTGTCCAGTGAAGTTGTGTTCTTTGACTGCATTCCACAACTCTTCTGCCGGGCCGGTATATTTTTTCAGTTTGGCATACACCATTGCGACTCTGTTTTGAACAAAGTCTTCTCTCTGTTTTGCTGTTTGCAAAGCTTTGTTTACAACCGCAAAGCCAATATCAAATGTCACCTGCTGAAACACAACATGATACGGACTTACCAGCCTACCGCGCTGTAATTCGGTTAGCCCATTAAAATCTCTTAGACTTATTGCCGCAGATACAGGGATTACATTTGCCGATTTCATTGCGTCGAGGAAAAGAGCAAGAACTCTTTTCCTTTCATCTTCAGATTCCCACCGTTCATCCGAGAAGTCTTCCGTGTGATGAACAAAATCAGTCATATGGAAAGTGGGCACATTCTCGTTTTTCTGAATCTCTCTCCCTGAGCGCGGGCGGTGATGGTGGCGGAGGGCGCGGGGGGCGGGAGTTGCGCGCGAATGAGGCCTTCGATGCGCGACCACACTTTGGGATCGCATTCAATTTCGGTGTGGTCTTTTGCGAGATAGACATCCCACCAGGGATAGCCCTCGCAGGTGATGGGATCCTTTGAATAATCGAAGCGGAAGTTGCCGAGAATCTGCGTGAGCGCGGGGTCCGCAGCAACAATGGCCGGCTGGCCGCGCAGGATGCCGTGCGGCTGGTAGAAGTTTACAGCCCTGAGGACGTTCGACGGGATCACGGCGTCGGTTTGCCCCTTGCGGGCGATGCTGTCCACTTGAATGGTGAGCTGGACAGGAATGCCGTCGTGTTCCAGAGCGCGCGAGAGCGCGACCACGGCCCACGCGCCCCAACTGTGGCCGTAGAGAATGATGCGGGCTTCGCGCTTCTCCTGGAGGGAGAGGCTGCCATCGCGATCGGTATCGAGGAGGCGAAGGATCGCCTTGTGCGCGTCTTCGTAGCGGCGGTTCTCAAACGTTTCGACAGCAACACCGGGAGGGTATGCCTCGCGAAGGCGCTGAGCGAGTTGAACCTCGGCGTGATGAATGTTGTCGTGGCTGACGTGACCGCCGAGGAATCCGATCACGATTGCCGTTGTAGGCTCGGCCTCGGTCGAGGAGACGGCACGAAGTTTCGGTTCCGACTGTGCGAAGGAGCGCAACGGAAGCGCCAGCAAAATTGCGGCTGCCAGAGGGATTGACCACCAAGCAGGAGAGCACCATCGTCCGCTTAGACCTGCGCGCAAAAATGTGAGGATGCGGCAGCGCGAGTTCGCAAGGCCAATCGGCGTCATTTGTATCTACGCTGGGCCGGATTCTAGCAGGTTTGCTGAGAATTGCGAGAGCCCGAAAAGGCTAGAGCGGTCAAACCAAAGTTCTGGAACTACCAAGACCCGACGGCGACCGGCAGGTGACTCTTTTGTGTCGTTTGCGGCACTCCGGGAAAGTATGTAGATGCAGGTGAATCGTTTGAATCTGCGGGAGGCGTGTGCTACGTTGGTTGAGGGCGATTCGTAGGAGATTTCTTACGAGGGGGACACAATTTCAGGCTTGGCACTTCTTTTGTTTGCCAGCCGGCTCGAGAGTTTGATCGAGCAAACGGGCTGGGTGGCGCGCGTCGTTCTCGGGATTCTCCTAATCCTCTCTGTTTTTTCCTGGGCGATTATCTTCCAAAAATCGAGTCAGATCGGCCGCATCGAAGGGCAAACCAAGAAATTTCTGCAGATGTTCCGCTCGGGCGGCGGGCTTCCCGATCCGCGAACGATGAAAGCGGGCGCGGGCGGGCCGATGGTAGCCGTGTACGACGCGGGTTACCGGGAGCTGGACGCGCAGATGCGCGGAGCGGGCAATCCGCGACCTCCGAATCCGGCCATGCGAACGCAGGCAGGCTGAAGAACGCGAACGCCATCGGGGTGGAGATGCAAGTGGCGGCGGGCGAAGAGGTGCGGAACCTGGAAAAAGGAATGTCGTGGCTCGCGACGACAGGGTCGGTTTCGCCTTTCATCGGGCTGTTCGGCACGGTGTGGGGCGTGATGGACGCGTTCGCGGGGCTGGGAGACGCCGGGAGCGCGAGCCTGCGCGCGGTGGCGCCGGGCATCGCGGAGGCGTTGATCACAACCGCCGCGGGACTTTTCGCGGCGATCCCCGCGGTGATTGCTTACAACCATTATTTGCAAGGAATCCGGCGGCTGGCCGGGAGGATGGATAGTTTTGCGGCGGAGTTTGTGGCGAAGATTGAGACGCTTTACAGCGAGTAGAGGAAGAGAGTTCCGGCGCGCGAAAACGCGCGCATGTGGCCAAGCGGATTGGCGTAATAACCGCTGAGATCCTTCGCAGGCCCTGGGCGGGCCTGTTCAGGATGACAAGCGCTTTTGCAAGGACGTGATGCCGCAGATGCAGCGCGAGACGGGCAGTTCCCTTTCCGAGATCAATATGGTCCCGTTCGTGGACGTTGTGCTGGTGCTGCTGATCATTTTCATGATCACGGCGCCGATCCTGCAATCCGGCATTGACGTGGACGTGCCGAAGACGAAAACGGTGAAGGAGCTCACGCAAATCCGCATGGTCGTGACGATCGACCGCGCGCAGCGCGTATATTTGAACGACAAGGCGGTGAACATTCACGAAATCGGCCAGCAGGTGGTGGCGCAGTCGCGCGATCCGAAAAACCAAGCGGTGTATGTGCGGTGCGATGAAACGGTTCCGTTTGGGAGTTGGGCGACCGTGGTGGACACGTTGCGCCAGGCGGGCATAACGAACGTGAGCGTGGTGACGCAACCGTTGAGCGAGCGGGCGCAGCCGCAATAGGGCTTAGGACTAAAGTAGAAAAAAGCGATGGCTTCTATCGCAGCAACTCGACCACCCGATACCCTCACGCGGCCCCTGTGGCTTTCGGTGGCGTTTCATGTCGCGCTCGTGGTGTTTCTGATGATTGAGGGATTCTATTCGCAGCGCGGCGCTTCGTGGGGCGGACCGGGCGGCGCGATCACGGTGGGAATTGTGGGCAACGTGCCGGGGATTCCGATGCCGCGTCCTGAGGTGGTGACACCGAACCGGGTGGTGGACGAGTCGAAAGGGCTGTACAAATCGGAACCGCCGCCGGAGGTGAAGCAGAAGCCGCCCGACGCGGTGCCGCTGCCGAAATTCATGCAAGCAAAGCCCGTTCCCAAATACGTCACCCGGCCATCCAAGATACTGGAGAACAAGACGCCGCCTCCGACGAATGCGGTTCCCTATGGAGCGGGCGGGGCGCCGGCAGTTCCTTACACGTCGTTCGCGATGGGCTCCGGCGCCGGAACGCAAGCAGGGCTCGGCTTCAACGGAGTAGGCGGAGGAGATTTCGGCTCGCGGTTTTCATGGTACGTGGAGGCCGTGCAGAGGCGCGTCAGCAGCAATTGGCTGCAATCCTCGATCGACCCCGGCGTTTCCGTGGCGCCGCGCGTGGTGGTCACGTTCGACATTCTGCGCGACGGCACGATCACGAATATTCAGACGACCAGATCGAGCGGCAACTATTCGGTGGACACGTCGGCAGTTCGCGCGATCCAGGGCTCGAGCCCACTCGACCGGCTGCCGCCGGAATATTCAGGATCGAGGGTGGGCGTGGAGTTCTGGTTTGATTTTCACCGGTGACAAGAGGACGTGAACCGCATGCGAAGCGAAAAGAGCTTATGAAAAAGAAAACGGCACTCTTATTTGTGTTTCTGATGGCATGGGCGCTGGCCGGCGCAGTTCCGGCGGCGGCACAGGATTGGTTCAAGACCGGGACGGGGCTTGGCGTTTCGAAAGCGCGCCTCGCCGCGCCTGATCTTGCGGCGCGCACGACGAACGGGCAGCCGCTCGAGAAGACTTTTCACGACGTGCTGTCGGCGGACCTGGAGTATTCCGGCATCCTCGATCTGGTGAGCCCGAGTTTCTATCCATTGAAGGTGCCGAGCCAGCCGAGCGAGCTGAATGCGGCCGAATGGGCGAACGCTCCGGCGAATACGTACATGCTGGCGTACGGCAACCTGACCGTGGACGGAACGAACCTCGCCGTGGCGGGATTTTTATCGGACGTTCGCAATCCGAGCGCGCCCATCGCGTTGCAAAAAATATATCGCGGCGGCGCGACGGACGCAGACGCGCGGCGGCTGGCGCACCAATTCGCGGACGACATCGTGTCGCGGCTGAGCGGCGGGCTTCCCGGCATCGCGCAAACGCAGATTGCCTACGTGAGCACGAAAGGCGGCAACAAAGAAATCTGGGCGATGGATTACGACGGCGGGAACCAGCACCAGCTCACGCACTTGAAGTCGGTGGCGTTGACGCCGCGGTGGTCGCCGGACGCGACGCGAATCGCGTTCACCTGCTTCGTTGCGTTCCGCGGGACTACCTCGCCGCAGATTTGCATTTTTTCGGCGGCGTCGGACCGGCTGATTTCGTTCCCGCACTATAAGGGAACCAACAGCTCGCCGGCGTGGTCGCCGGACGGCGCGCAGATCGCGTTCATGTCGAGCCAGCTTGGCGACCCGCAACTTTTCGTGGCGGACGCGGACGGAAGCCATTTGCACCGGATCACGTTCGCGGCGGGCGTGAGCACGTCGCCGGCGTGGAATCCGAAGACGGGCAAGCAAATTATTTTCGTCAGCGACCGCGCGGGCGAGCCGGTGCTCTATCTGGCAAACGCGGACGGCACCGATGTACAGAAGCTCGAAATGCCGGACATGGGGTACGTCGTGGACCCGGCATGGTCACCAAATGGACAACTGGTAGCATTTAGCTGGAGACGCCCGAGCGGGAATTTCGATATCTATGTCATGGACATTGTGGGCCGCCAGCTGGTTGAACTGACGCGAGACGCGGGGCGCAACGAGCGGCCGAGCTGGGCGCCGGACGGGCGTCACATTGTATTCGAGTCCACACGCACGGGAACGCGGCAGATCTGGTCCATGCTGGCGGATGGCAGCGAGCCGCGCCAATTGACGTACTCGGGGCAGAACGAGTCGCCCAACTGGTCGCCCCGCTAAGATTTTTGCAAACTTCGCCGCCTATTTTTTGGGTGGCGATGATTCTTCCCAAGGTGCAGTTGCAGGGCGTTGATGCAGACTATTCTCGGCCTTCGACGCTGCCCTGGCGGCGGGGCTGAAGGAGGCAATACAATGCACAGCAGTTACGTTCGCAGGCTCGCGCTGTTGTTCTCAATACTGGGCATATTCATTTTCGTAGCGGGATGTAAGAAGAAGGTCGGAACGGCTCCGCCAGCACCACCTCCGGCGCCAACCCCGGAGAGGCCGACGGTTGCGTTGAAGGCTTCGCCGACAGCGGTCGACAGCGGCGGAACGGTGACGCTGACGTGGTCGTCCACGAATGCGACAGACCTGGATCTGGAGCCGGGCATCGGCAAAGTCGCGCCGCAGGGTTCGACCTCGACCAACGTGACCCAATCCACGACGTTTACGATTACGGCCAATGGACCGGGAGGCACGGCCACGGCGACTGCCAGCGTGTCGGTCTCAGCGCCAGCCCCTGCACCCGCGCCGGCGCCGCAACCGGGTCTCAGCGAGCTATTCGATCAAAACGTGAAAGACGCGTTTTTCGATTTCAACAAGTCGGACGTTCGCGGCGACGCGCGCGATGCGTTGACGAAAGACGCGGAGTTTCTGAGGTCCTATTCTCAGGTACGCGTGACAATCGAGGGCCACTGCGACGAGCGAGGTTCAACCGAATATAACCTTGGGCTCGGCGAGCGGCGCGCGCAAGCCGCAAAGAATTATCTGATTTCGCTGGGAATCCAGGCCGGGCGAATTGACACGGTGAGCTGGGGCAAAGAGCGGCCGTTCTGCAGCGAGCACACGGAAGGTTGCTGGCAGCAGAATCGCCGGGCGCACTTTGTGATGGCCCACTAAAACGCAAGCCTCTTTGGCGCTTCGGGCTCCGCGGTGCGGAGCCCGAAGGCCATGTTTCGATGAGCATAGGCGGCAGCCCAGCCACGGAAATCAAAGCACGCAGATTTTAGGAAGGAGGAATTCCCTTTGCGCACACGATGGATCGTTATCGGATTTGCAGTCTTGTTCATCGGCGCCCTCGCAGGCTCCGCACTCGCTCCCCCGCCGGCCGGCGCCGTCTCAAGAGAAATCATTCAATTGCAGGAACAGGTGGCGCAGGTGCTGCAGAACCAGCATGACCTGCGCAGCGCCATTGATTCGAACTACGCGACGATGCGCACGCTCGTTCAGCAATCGCTCGACGCCACCAATCAACTCAACGGGCAAATGGGCGGGGTCCAGAAAGTGATCCAGGAAGTCCAGGCCAACTCCGGCTCGCGCATTGATTCGATGAGCCAGACGACGCAGGGACTGTCCGATAACTTGCAGGACGTCCAGGCGCGCGTGGGAAAACTGTCGCAGCAATTAACCGACGTTCAGAACTTGCTGCAGAGCATTGATTCGAAGGTTTCCGGCGGCGCCGGCAGTGCGCCGAGCGGAGCCAGCGCTCCAGGGGGCTACGCGCCGCCTGCCGACAACGGCTCGGCAGCGCCGAGTCCGTCGTCAAATGCCCTGCCGCCGATATCGGCTGACACGCTCTATCAAAACGCCCTGCGCGATTTTACGAGCGGCAAGTACGATCTCGCGCGCCAGGAGTTTTCCGATTACATCCGCCATTTCCCGCAAAACGACCTGGCCTCGAACTCCCAGTTTTATCTGGGTGAGATTGCCTATGCGCAGAACGATTTCAAAAATGCCATTGCTGCGTATGACAGCGTCCTCTCAAGCTATCCGAAGAGTTTCAAGATTGCCGCGTCCCTGCTGAAAAAGGGGATGGCGGAGCTGGAGGTAGGGCAGAAAGCAACGGGGACACGCGATTTGCGCGAAGTCGTGCGGCGTTTTCCCGGGTCGGACGAATCGCGCCGCGCCAATGCGAAACTGCACGAGATCGGCGCAACGACTACTTCCCGTCCAGCCACGCACTAAGAGTGAAGCGGTTTATGCGCGCCGAAGATCCGGCTGCCCATTCCGGATCATCTTCTTGATGGCCAGACTTCATTGCTTCTTCCCGCCCCGGCGCAGTTCGGCTATACTCGCGTCATTCAAGGATTCTCTAAACAGGTAGGTAAACAATGTCTGTCAATAAAGTGATTCTGGTTGGGCGCCTCGGCCGCGATCCGGAGACTCGGTTCACATCGGGCGGGCAGCCTGTCGCAAACGTCTCAGTGGCAACGGACGAAACGTTCAAGGACCGCGCGGGAGAGCGCCAGAAGCGCACCGAATGGCATCGCGTTGTGCTCTGGGGCAAGCTCGCGGAAATCGCGCAGCAATATTTAAAAAAGGGATCGCTTGTTTACATCGAGGGGCGCATTCAATCCCGTCAATGGGAAGACAAGCGCGACGGCCAGAAGAAAACGAGCTTTGACATCGTCGCCAACGTCATGCGGATGCTCGGCGGACGCGCGGAAGGCGCTGCAGCGGGAGCCGGCGCTGGCGCAAGCGCTGGAATGGGCGGCGGCCGCTCGCAAGACGCCGACTTCGAAGGCGGCCCGATGCCAGACGAGGCGTCCGGCGCGGCACCCGGCCCTGAAATCTCGGACGAAGATATTCCTTTTTAGCGAATCTTGCGGGAACACTTATTGAGGCTTGGGCTCTCCCAAGACAGATTGAACGTCCACGTGGTAGCGCTTGTAGTCTGAGTAGCGCGTTACTCCGCTGACGCGGAACCCCTTCACGAGCAGGACGCGCGCATTCGCGTGCGCCTCTTCGTAAGTAGGCAACCAGACTTCGTTGTTAATGAAGCCCTGCTCGAAGGTGAAGCTGGTTCCCTTCTGCAAAGTCGCAAGCAATCCCCCGGCGATTTTTGCGTCGCTCGCGAAATAGGCCTCCAGGCGCACCACGTCGTGCGCTGTTTCGTCGATCCAAATGACGCCAGCCAGCTTTTGCACGATCTTCTCGACCAGGTTCCGCGGCTTGTATTCCGGGTTTGCCTCGAAATCGAAGACCAGCACATCCTGGCCGCGAAACCGCTCGCGGCGCGGGTTGACGAACTGGCAAGCGCGCAGGAACGTCTCGATGTCGGGATCGTCGCTGTCCTTTTCCTTGGCGCCTTCCTCCTTGGCCTTCTCTTCCTTTGCTTCCTTCTTTGCCTTACGCTTTTGGATTTCCTCGATCCGCTTTTGCGCGTTGTCGGTTTCTTTCTTCTGCTCCGCCTCGCTGAGCGGCTTGCCGTCTTTCTTCACGAGGGTGGAGATCTCTTCGCCGCTGAAATAGAAGAACGTGTACTCGTTCACCTCATGCTTCTTCACCTTGCCGTCGGAGTCGTACTCGGTTTGCTCCTCGACGCGCGTGCCGGCGTAGTTCTCCTTGATCTTGTCGATGGCTTTCTGGTTGTCGTCAATTTCCTTGAACAGGGCTTTTAGATCCGGCAGACGGACCTGCGACGTCAACGGAAGATCAAACACACGCTCGCCGACAGAGCCGTTGACGACCGCGCGTGTAGCCGAGATATCGAATTCCTGGCCACCTCGATGGAACTCGATCTTGTGCGGCAATTGGATTCCGTTCTCGGGCCGATAGTCGTCGAAGAAAATTGCGTCGGGATTCCCATCTCCGGCGGCTTCCTTCACGATGAAGTGCGTCTGAGGGTCAAAAAAGATCTCGTACTTTACGCGCGATATGTTGGTTACCTCCACCTGCAGCGCGTCTTTCCCGCGAACTTGTGAATGGCCCACGAAGCTCGCGAGCGATTTGCTCTTCTTGAGATTCACGAGCCGCGAATTCGCGATTTGCGCCAGAGCTTCCATCCGGGCTGCCTCGGGGCCAAGCATGGTGGCCGTGCCGCTCGACCCTTCCTGGCGCCACGCAGATTTACCGTTGTAGGCCTCGATGAGGTGGGTGTCGCCGACGATCAACTCCGCGTAGTAGCGGTTCGGCTGCTTGGTATCGAGTGTGTAGGTGCCCGATTTTCCATCGTTGGCGAGGGTGGCGGTGCCTTCGAGCGTCAACGTCTGGATATGGGAGAGCGCCTTCGCTCCTCCGGCGGCCTTCACATATTGGTTGATCACTTGAGCCGCGTCTTGGGCAGACGAAGGCGTCGCTGACACCAATGCGGTGAGCAACAGCACAGCCAGATGAATGCGCGTCCGCATGGCTTTCAATGATACGCAGAAGCGCAAAAAAAGTTTCCGGGAAAGGCAGGCTTCTTCGCGAGAACCCTGTGGACGGGCATTAGCGGGAGCCCGGCTTCTTCTCGTACTTCATTGCGCCGACCACGTTTCCCTCAGGATCCTGAAGCCAGACCAGCTCGCCGACGGTCGGAAGAATCGTTTTGGCCATGATAATTTTCCCGCCGTTCGCTTCGGCCGTTTTGGCGATGTCGTCGGCCGATGCCACGCCGACCGTGCATTCGTAGCCGATCGTTCGCTGGCCGGGCACCAATTCGCGACGCTGCTGGAGCGCCCCCAAAACGCCTGGTTCGTCCGAAGCGCCGGTGTGGATCAGGTAGAAGCCGGGAGGCCCCCAGGCCTCGAACTTCCAGCCAAAGACGTTTTCGTAAAAACGGCGGGCGCGCTTCAAGTCGTCGGCATTGATGGCAAAATGGCTGACGTTATTGGACATCGAGGCTCCTTGCAAAGATAGAGTTTCAGCGGACGATGGCCGCCATGGCAAGTCCGGCGGCCGTCCAGGTGACGATTCCCCCCAGGACCCGCGCAATCGTGTAAGTTGCGGGGAAACCGTACCAGTTCCAATACTGCGGTTCAATATACGCGAACGCAAAGCAGCCGAGCAGCAACACGAGGAATGAACGGGTGCCGTAAGTGGTCGCGCTTGCAGTGATTGCCAGAATCGTTGCCGCAAGCAGCGAGGCGAAAAAGCCGAGCAGGAACTGGACGGCTAGCCGCCGGCCGAATTGGAAGTCTTCGCCTCCGGTCCGATAGACGAGAATTCCGGTGGGCCCTTCCTTGAAGCGGCGCTCATGGTCAACTTGAGCGGCGGTCTTCTCCTGCTTTGTCATGCCGGAGGAGAGGGCGGGGCCGGGAAAGAAGTAGAATCCGGCCTGCGGGATTGCTGCTTTGAGCGCCGGTAGAATGGCCGCTTGGCCCGGCAGTTCCCGGGGTTCACCTCCCCGGAAAACCGAATTTTGAATGGCACTAAAAACGAACGAAATCGCACCGCCCGCTAGAGCCGCGAGCAAGACTTGTTTGATCATAGTGCCCCTCCCCGACGTGCAGTGTGGCAGGGCGGAGTGTAGGGATTGGAGGTCTGGCAGTCTTGCGGTAAACTGTCAATGAATGTCGAGAACACGCCAGGCGCATCCTTCGCCCGCCTATCCGGAATCCGGCATCCAGGTTCGTCCTTATGCGGTGGGTTTTACAAAGGCGTACACGTTTGCGGCCAGCCGGAGCGAGTGGCACGGGCTGATCTACGCGTCGGAAGGCGTGATGAGCATCCATTCGAAGGAAGGTTCGTGGGTTGTACCGCCGCACCGAGCCGTGTGGGTACCGGCAGGAGTTGAACGCAGAATCGAGGCGTCTGCCGGGCTCGCGATGCGGAGCCTGTACTTCAAACCGGCCCTCGCGAAGTCGTTGCCGCGGCAGTGTTGCGTGGTGAATGTGCCGCCGCTTCTGCGCGAATTGATTCTGCACACCATTGGTATTGGGATGCTGAACCGCACCATTCCCGCTCACGCGCGGCTGATCGGTGTGCTCGTGGACCAACTGAGAATTCTGAGCGCGGTGCCCCTGCAACTTCCACAACCGCGCGATCCGCGTGCGCGCAAAGTAGCGGACCTGCTGAGCGCCAATCCGAGCGACTCGATGCCTTTGAAAGAGGTCGCGAAACGGGCGGGGGCCAGCCCTCGCACTATCGAGCGGCTGTTTCACGCGGAAACGAACATGGCGTTCGGAAAATGGCGCGAACGCCTGCGGCTCCTGCAAGCGCTGCGTCTGCTTGCGGCAGGCGATCCGGTGACGAGCGTCGCCCTTGATCTCGGCTACGCCAGCACAAGCGCGTTCATCTTCATGTTTAAGCGCGCCTTCGGGACTACGCCTGGACGTTATTTCCGGACGCCTTCCATTCGCGCGTAGGGGCTAGCTTAGCGGGATATGGAATTGATAGGGGAAATCTCGGTGAAGGTTTTTTAAGATTTATCGAGCTGCGGCTTGATCTTTCTTTCGCTGCTCGTCGAGGCGCTGCACAAAGTCCTCGAACTTGGGCAGCTGTGCGGGCGTCAGAATTGCGCGAACGCGGGCGCGCCCTTGCTGCCGGATGTCTTCGTGCTGGGCGTCGAGCGGAGCATACAGTGCACGCCATTTCGCGCGGGTGTCGTCCACAATGGCGGCGAGCTGCTTCTGCTGGTCCGGCGTAAGGTCGAGCTCGCGAGTGAACTCCGTGACCACCTGATCGCGCGACTTTGGACCAGATTGCTGTTGGCCTTGGACGCGCTGGTCCCAGACGTGGTTTCCCACCCCGCCGAGCAGGGCGCCGAGAAGGAATACGACAATCACAAGAAAGGCTGCTTCACGGCCTATTTTAGTGTTTGGCATTTTTGTCTTCCGCCACCATGATCAGAACTTCCCCTCGCGTGGAAGGGGTTATCGAAGGATCCGAGAAGAGATCGTGCGTTTCAGCGCGCTGCGCTAAAGCAAAGTTCTGGTTCGACGGCTGGGACGTGGTGGCATATGCAATGAGAAGGGCGAGGGCCAGGCTCGCAGACATCGCAAATCGCCAACCGAAGGAAACGAAGGGCTGCCAGATGCTCTTCTCCTCCCTCCGGCCCGCTTCGGCGCGAATGCGCGCCATCACCACGCGCGAAAACGCGGGTCCAGGGTTATCCGCACGGTCGAGCAGCGGACCGGCCACGCGCAGAAAGCGCGAACCTGCCTCCGCTTCATCCAAAGCTGAACGGCACGCCGCGCAGCTTCTTGCGTGCTCGGCCACGCTCTTCGCCCCCGCGCCGTCTAATTGGCCGGCCAGGTAATCCTCGAGAAGTGGCTCATACTGTGTACAAGCCAGGTTCACAGCTTCGTATTTCGGGTCCGTGTCCATTGTGCCTAAATCTCCTTATTTACCGCCGGCGGAGAATTTCGTAGAGTCGGGCTTCGGCAGTTGGCCGCTAGAACCGAGCCGCCGCCGATAGACGTCCATCAACCGGCCGCGCGCCCGAAACAGCCGCACCTTTATGGTGTTCACATTGACATCGAGAATCTCCGCCAGCTCTTGCACCGAAAATCCCTCAATTTCCTTAAGTACTAGCAGTTCCCTGTCTTGCTCCGGCAGCTTTTCGAGCAGCCACTCAAGCATCTCTTTTACTTCCGCTCGCTCGCTCGGACTCTCAGGGGGCCGCTCGGCTGAAACGATTCCATCCAGCCGGGAGGCTTGCTCCTCGCTCAGATCAGACTCGTAAGCGAGAGGCCGCACTTTTTTCTTGCGCAGGTAGTCCCAACATTCATTCACGGCGATCTTGTAAAGCCAGGTCGAAAACGCGGCGCGCATGTCAAAGCGCTTGAGCGAAACGTACGCCTTCAAGAAGACCTGCTGCACCACATCTTCCACGTCCTCCCGGCGGCGCAGAATTCCGTTGACCAGTCCAAAGATGCGCTGCTGATGCCTGCGAACGAGTTCCTCGAAAGCGGACTCCGTTCCATTTTGGGCCAGACGGACCAGTTCCCTTTCTTCATCCCCCTTGGCCCTCCGGCTAAGAGGGACCGAGATCGCTGAAGCGCTGGCTGCCACATTCTTTGTGACGTCTGCCATTCGATTTCGGTTACGTCAAAAAAATTGGAAGTATTCCAAGTTCCATGTTGCAGAGGGAACTACTCCATGCAACAATACCCGCTATGATAATCGGAGATCGCATCCGCCTGTTACGTGAAACGAAGAAACTATCCCAGGGCGACATCGAGAAGCGCACCGGTCTTCTCCGTTGCTACATCTCTCGCGTCGAGAACGGCCATACCGTTCCGGCGATCGAGACGCTGGAAAAGCTGGCGCGGGCCATGGAAATCCCGCTCTACCAGCTTTTCTACGACGGTGAAGAACCGCCTGAGCTGCCTAACCTTCCCAAGCGGAAGAGTGCGGACGACATCGCCTGGGGCAGTAAGGGGAAAGAAGCGCGCTTACTGGGCCGCTTCCGACGCCTGCTTGGTCGCATTGATGAACCCGAGCGGCGGTTGTTGCTTTATATGGCCCAGAAGATGGCCAACCGCTGACGCCTGCTCGAAAGGGCGCTCTTTGCGGGGGCTTGCAGCTTATTCCCACTCGATCGTGCTTGGCGGTTTTGAACTGATATCGTACACCACTCGGTTCACGCCCGGAACTTCATTTACGACCCGTGCGGATATCCGCTCCAGCACTTCTCGGGGTAGGCGAGTCCAGTCAGCCGTCATCGCATCCTGCGAGTCCACGACTCGGACAGCGATAGTGTCTCCATAAGTCCTGAAATCCCCCATCACGCCGACGCTCTGCACGGGGAGCAGGACCGCGAAGGCCTGCCAGACCTTATCGTAAAGCCCTGCGCGCCGTATCTCTTCCACCACGACGGCATCGGCGGCGCGCAATGTCTCGAGCTTCTCCTTCCTTACTTCACCCAGGAGCCGCACAGCGAGGCCCGGCCCCGGAAACGGATGTTTCACCAGTATTTCCTCGGGCAAACCCAGATCCCGGCCGATCTGCCGCACCTCATCCTTGAACAGGTCGCGCAGGGGTTCGATCAAGCCAAAGGGCATATTCGCCGGCAGGCCGCCTACGTTATGGTGCGTCTTGATCGTCGCCGACGGGCCCTTCACTGACACCGATTCGATTACGTCCGGGTACAGCGTCCCCTGCACCAGGAATTTTACGGGCAGCCCCTGCGACGCCGTGGCAATCTTTCGTGCCTCGTCTGCAAACACGGCGATGAACTCGGCGCCGATTCGCTTGCGTTTCTGCTCGGGATCGGTGACGCCGGCGAGTTGCGCGAGAAAGCGTTCGGACGCGTCGACGCCGATCACGTTCAGCCCGAGGCGTTTGCGAAGGAGTTCGAGCGTGTCCTTAAACTCGTTACGGCGCAGCAAGCCGTTGTCGACGAAGACGTTCGTCAGCCGGTCGCCGATCGCGCGATGCACCAGCGCTGCGGCGACGGTCGAATCGACTCCCCCGCTGAGCGCGCAGATGGCGCGAGCGCCTTCGGCCTGCTTGCGAATCGCGTCAACGGCCGCGGAAATAAATCCAGCGCGGTCCCAATTCTTCTTCGCGCTGCAGATTCCGAATATGAAATTCCGCAGGATATGCGTCCCGCTGTCGGTGTGGTTCACTTCGGGATGAAACTCCACGCCATACATCTTCGTTACCGGATTCTCGACTGCAGCAACCGCATTGTCCGTCCTTCCGGTTTGATGAAAACCCTGGGGCAGTCCGACTACATGGTCCCCGTGGCTCTCCCAAACCTTCAGACGAACCGGCACGCCAGCAAAAAGCTCGGACTCATGCTCGATTTCAAGCTGCGCGGGACCGTATTCGCGGCGTTCCGCAGGCACCACTTTGCCGCCGAGAGTGTGCGCCAGCCACTGCATCCCGTAGCAAATTCCCAGCACAGGAACGCCGAGCTGAAGCACTGCTGGGTCGCAGACAGGCGCGTTCGAGTCATAAACGGAACACGGTCCACCGGACAACACAATGCCGACCGGTTCGAAGGAACGGATTTCTTCCAGGGGGGCGTTGCACGGAAGGACAGCCGAGAAAACCTCTTGCTCGCGGACGCGGCGCGCGATGAGTTGCGTATACTGCCCGCCAAAATCGAGCACTACAATTCCGTGTCGTGTGCTCACTGTACCTCCACGTTCTTGCTGCGCTGCGGCTGCGTTCGATGGAGTCATTTGGCTCCTACTTGAGTACGCTTATTTGAGTACGATATTCAGGAGCTTTTTCGGCACCACTACAATCTTTGCGATCTCTTTGCCGGCGATCAGTACTTTGATTCGTGGATCGTTCAAGGCTCGCTCGCGAGTTTCATCCTCGCTCATGCTGTCGTCTGCGAGAATCTTTCCGCGCACGCGCCCGTTGATCTGAATGATGACTTCAAACTGTTCCTCGCGCGTCAGGTCTTCGCGATACCGCGGCCATTTTGCCTGCGCGATTCCGCCCTGATTGCCCAGCATTTCCCACATCTCTTCGGCGATGTGGGGCGTCATCGGCGAAACCATCAGGACGGTGACTTCCAGGATACGCTTCAGTATCACGGGGCTGAGCTCGGCATCGAGCGGCTCCTGTTTCTCGAGCAGATTTACCAGTTCCATCAGCAAGGCGACGGAGGTGTTGAAATGCCAGCGCGATTCGAAATCGTTCGTGACGCGCTTGAGCGTCTGATGCGTCTTGCGCACCAGCAACTTTTCCTTGGCGGTGGCGTTGGTGAGGTCTGTCTTCGATATAAGGTCAACGGAGACCGGGCGCAGGCGGTCCGCATGTTTCGTCACCAGCCGGGACACCTTGTTGAGGAAACGCGAACATCCCTCGATTCCCTGCTCGCTCCACTCGAGATCCCTTTCCGGCTGGGTGGCGAACAGCGTGTACATCCGCCCGGTGTCGCAGCCGTATTTGTCGGCCATGTCGATGGCGCCCACGACGTTGCCCTTCGACTTCGACATTTTCACGCCATCCCTTAAAACCATGCCTTGCGAGAAGAGCCGCTTGACCGGCTCGTCGTGATCCACGAGGCCAAGATCGCGCATCACCTTGCAGAAGAATCGGGAATAGATGAGGTGCAGGATGGCGTGCTCGACTCCGCCAATGTACTGGTCGATTTGGAACCAATACTTGGCCTTCTCCTTACCGAACGGAGCGCGATCGTTGCGCGGGTCGGTATAGCGGTAAAAATACCAGGAGGAATCAACGAAGGTGTCCATCGTGTCGGTTTCACGGCGCGCCGTGCCGCCGCACTTCGGGCACGTCGTATTTACGAATTCCGGAACGCTCGCCAGCGGCGACTGCCCTTGACCGGTGAGGGTCACATTTTCCGGCAGTCGAACCGGCAACTGTTCATCGGGGGCGCCGACGATTCCATCTTTCTCACAGTACACCACCGGAATCGGCGTGCCCCAGTAGCGCTGCCGCGAAATGCCCCAATCCTTCAGCCGGTAGGTCGTTTCCGGCTCGCCGAAACCCTTTGCCTTCGCGTCTGCGGTCATTTTCACAAGGGCGTCTTCGGACTTCATTCCCGCGTACGGGCCGGAATCCACCAGCGTGCCGTATTCGGTGGAAGGTTCGCTCATGCGGTCGGCACGGAGCGGCGCTGCGTCAACCGGTTGCACGACGATTTTTACGGGCAGATGATATTTTTCCGCGAACTCATAATCGCGCTGGTCGTGGGCGGGTACGCACATCAGGGCGCCGGTTCCGTATTCCGCGAGGACGAAATTCGCCACCCACACAGGCAACTGCTCACCCGAGAACGGATTCACGGCGAACCGCCCGATGAAGAATCCTTCTTTCTCAGCGGTGGCGATGTCGGCGGCTTTCACGCTCTTGGCGCGCATGGCTTTGAGCCGGGCTTCAGTGCCGGCATAACCCGGCACTCCCTGCATGAGCGATTCGACCTTCGCATGATTGGGAGAAAGAATAACGGCCGAAGCGCCGTAGATGGTGTCGATGCGCGTCGTGAAAACATCGAGGGCGACGTCTTGCATTTGCGCCACGGAAAACTTTACACGCGCCCCGCGCGATTTGCCGATCCAGTTGCGTTGCTGAATGAGCACGCGCTCCGGCCAGCCACCCTCCAACTCAGCGATGCCTTCGATCAAAGCATCCGCGTACTTCGTGATGCGCAAGAACCACTGCTCGATTTCCTTGGCCTCGACGGCGGTCGTGTCGTGTTGCCAGCAGAAGCCGTCGATCACCTGTTCATTCGCCAGCACCGTTTGGCATAACGGGCACCAGTTCACGCGGCTGCGCTTCCGGTACGCGAGACCGCGCTCGAGCATGCGCAGGAAGAACCACTGGTTCCAGCGGTAGTATTCCGGATCGCAGGTGGCGATTTCGCGGCTCCAGTCATAGCTGAAGCCGAAACGGTGGCACACGGCCTTCATCTGCGCGATGTTCGAGTAGGTCCATTCGCGCGGGGGAATGCCGTGCTTAATGGCTGCATTTTCCGCGGGCAACCCAAACGCGTCCCAGCCGATCGGGTGCAGCACATTGAAGCCGCACATGCGCTTGTAGCGCGCGACGGCGTCGCCGATGGTGTAGTTGCGCATGTGGCCCATATGGAGCGTGCCGGAGGGATAGGGCAGCATCTCGAGCGTGTAATACTTGGGTCGCGAAGTGTCGCAATCGGCTGCGTCGAACGCCCTGGTCTCGCCCCAGATTTTCTGCCACTTGGCTTCAATGCGCTGCGGATCGTATTCGGTCACTTCTCTGTGCCCCTTGTGCCTTGCTCGTGTCCTCTATGTTAGACGTGCTAGAGACGTCTTGTTTTGCGATTCATGAACTCCAGAGCGCAGGGCGCGGCAATCCCGGCTATCCTCTCCGTTTTTTCCTGGACGGCTTCTTGCCCGGTTTTGCCTTGCTCCTGCTTCGCTTCTTCGGCCGGGGTCTCATTTCGCGGGCTTGACCCCCTGTCACTTCCCTTCCCACCAGCTTCCATAGAACTGCCACGTTTCGGCGGTCGTCACCGGGCCTGTCAATCGGCGTTTCGAGAATGAACGCGCGGCCCGCGAGCAGCGGGTGATTCAGAATCGCCCGGAAGGCATCGAGTCCAATCTTGCCCTGTCCGATGTGCTCGTGGCGATCCGCGCGCGAACCCAAATGCGTCTTCGAATCATTTACATGCACTGCCGCCACGCGATCGAGTCCCACCGTCCGTTCAATCGCTTGAAGGGTGCCCTCCAGGCCCTCCGGAGTCCGGATATCGAATCCTGCGGCGAAAAGATGCGCGGTGTCGACGCATACACCGAGATCGAGGTCCGGGCTCGCGTTGAGAATGTCACGCAATTCCTCGAACCGCGAACCCACCGACGTGCCTTGCCCGGCCGTGTTTTCAAGCAAAATCCGCAACCCGCTGGCGCCGATCTTCAATCCCCGCGTCGCTTGCCTCAGGCCCTGCGCAATCGCCGAAATCGCGGCACTTTTCTGGCTGTCGCGGCCACTGCCGGGATGCGCCACCAGGTAGTCCGCACCGAGCGCCATGGCCCGCACCAGCTCTTGATGAAACTCCTGCACCGAACGTGTCCGCAACACCGGATTCGGTGACGCTAAATTGATCAGATAACTGTCGTGAATCACGAGTGGCCCGAGTCCCAATTCCCTGCGCCGCTGGCGGAACCGCGCCGCCTCCGCTTCCGAAATCCGCGATGTGCCGCGTACCCACATGCGAGGGCTCGACGAGAAGATTTGCAGGGCGTTCGCGCCCAGGCCGTGCGCGATTTCGAGCGAGCTCGTAACGTCACCGGCTATGGATGTATGGATTCCGATGCGGATGCTTCCGTCTTTCCAGGCTGGGATTTCAGGTGCGGGAGGTGGTTCCGGGCGGTACTCGTCTGCGGCGTCGAACGTCAGGGCAATTCTGTCGGTTACTTCCGCCATTCCCTCAGGGTTTCCAGGATGTGAAGAAGCCACAGACCGCGGGCGACTGGATGCTTCGCCGGCAACTGCTTAATCCACCATTGTAGCGGAAACAGCGCACATCCGCAATTACGGCGGGTCCCGGTGCCGACTCAGTTTCCGATAATCCGACTAACCGGGACTTGGTCCACCAATTACGTCCGGTAAGCCCGTAATTCAGGACCTGTCCCGTCCCTCATAGCTTATACTTCGCTTGTTCAATCACATGCCGCTCCAACCAAGCGAGAAACTCGGGTGGTACGAAATTATGAGATTGCACAAGACCGCCATTCGTTTGGCCGCGTTCATGGCCCTCACCGGATCGCTGGTTGGCTCGGGGCTCGCCCAGACAAACTCACAGCGCTCTCGCCAGGCCGAACCGACAGAGGTAAAGGGATTCTCAGACTCGGACAAGGCCGCGCTATCGCGCCAAATTAGCAGTGCTGTCAGTCGCGGCGACGCGCCGGGCGTGGTCGCCCTCATCGTCGGCCGCGAGGGCGTGCTCTTCGAAGGCGCAGCCGGTAAGCTCGACGTTGCGCACGATATAGCGATGCCCGTGAATGCCCTTTTTTCGATTGCCTCCATGACCAAGCCGGTCACATCGGTGGCCATCATGATGCTGTTCGAACAGGGCAAGCTCAAACTCGACGATCCAGTGTCGAAATACCTAACGGGCTTCGACAACCTGCAGGTCATTACGAAGTTCAATGAGAAGGACGCAACCTACGAAACGCGACCGGCCAAGCGACCGATGACGATCCGTCATTTGCTGACGCATACCTCGGGCATCGCCTACGCGGCTTTTAACCCGATCGTGTCCCGGCTGAAGGAGGCGACGAGAAAGCACGAGTGGGAGCTGCCGCTCTTGAACGATCCTGGCGACAAATGGAACTACGGCCCCAGCACTGCGGTACTCGGCATGATCGTCGAGAAAATCTCCGGCGAGTCACTCGAAACATACTTCCAACGGCACATCTTCGTACCGCTGGGCATGGTGGATACGTCCTACGCTGTGCCGCTCGTCAAACAGTCGCGCGTGGCGACGGAGCACAGTCGTATAAACGGTGTGTTGCAAGAACAGCCGCAGGAACCGATACCGGCGACGCCGACGGCCCCATTCCGAGGCGATTGCTGCCTGTACTCGACCGCCCAGGATTACGGCAAGTTCATGGAGATGCTGCTCAACGGCGGGCACCTGGGGCCCGCGAAAATTCTGAGCGAGAACACTGTAAAGATGATGGGCGAGAACAACATCGGACCGATCTTCGTGGAGTTGCAGCAGGCCGCCGACCAATCGCTCAGCAAATCGTTTCCGCTGGGCGCCGGCCACGATAAGTTCGGCCTCGGTTTTCAGATCGCGTCCAGCGACCCGAAGTATGCAAAGTTCCGCAGCGTGGGCAGCATGAGCTGGGCTGGTATTTACAACACCGAGTTCTGGATCGATCCCAAGCGGCATATCGGCGTCGTTATGATGATGCAGGTGCTGCCGTTTTACGATGAGGGTGCCATTCGAACGCTGCGCGACTTCGAGGAGTTGGTGTACCAAAAAGTGCGATAGCTACCGTGAGATACATCCTTGTAGCTTTGCTCGTAGCCGTGCCGCTGGTGGGCTGTAGCAGGGGCAAACGTGATTTCCCGCCGTTGGGGCCATTAACAACCGCCAACCTTTGGATCTCAGCGAGCGATGGGTCCAAGTATGTTTGGAAAATATCTGATCCAAAGGAGCTTTCCCGAATTGCTGCGTTTGTGGATTCCCGCCGAACTAATTGGCGCTCGCCGTGGTTTGGTATTTCTGTGCCGATCGTGGAGGTTCAATTTTTTGATGGTCAACAGGGCAAGGGGAGCTTCGGAGTCGGAAAGGATTTCTTTGAAACTCAACGCGAGGGTAGTTTCTTCTCAAAGGGTGCATCGCCAAGCGAGGTTGCTAGCTTCTTTGATGCCGTGAATCTGGACGTTGCAACACTGAAGGAATACACGAAGTAGCGACGAGGATGAAAGCTCCGAATTACGGGTCTGAGTCAATTCCTTTCCTAATGCTTGATTAACGCGGAAACCGGAAACGTAATCACTACCGACCGCCCTATACGCCTTTGCCTCCCTTCGCCGCTTGCAGTAAACTCTCTAATTCGGCTTTTCTACGGGGGCATTCATGCTGGTTGTCATGCAGTCCCACGCGACGGAAGAACAGATCCGCGCCGTTTGCGACCGGATCGAGTCGCTGGGGTTCAAAGCGCATCCGATTCCGGGCTCCATCCGCACGGCCATTGGAATCACGGGGAATACGGGTGCGGTCGACATCGGCTCGCTCGAAGCCATGTCCGGCGTCGTTGAATGCATTCCGGTCAGCAAGCCCTACAAACTTGTCAGCCGCGACATCAAAGAAGAAAACACAGTGGTGCGCATTCCCACGCCGCTGGGTGAAGTGTCTTTCGGCGGGCCTGCGGTGGCTATCGTCGCCGGCCCTTGCGCGGTCGAGACCCGCGAACAGGCTTTTGCCGTCGCCGAAAGTGTCAAGGCCGCCGGCGCTCGCCTCTTTCGTGGTGGTGCCTATAAGCCGCGTACTTCGCCGTACAGCTTCCAGGGCCTCGGCGAGCCGGGGCTACAAATCCTAAAGGAAGTTCGCGAGCGATTCGGCCTCGGCATTGTCACTGAAGCGATTGACGACGACTCGCTCGAGCTTGTCGAGAAGTACGCCGATGTGATCCAAATTGGTGCCCGCAACATGCAGAATTTTTCGCTACTGAAGCGTGCCGGCCGCTCGCAGAAACCCGTCCTCCTGAAGCGCGGGATGTCCGCCACGCTCGACGAATTCCTCATGGCCGCCGAGTACATCATGTCCGAGGGAAACTACAACGTGATCCTCTGCGAGCGCGGTATTCGCACGTTTTCCGACCACACGCGCAACACGCTCGATCTGAGCATGATCCCCGCCGTCCAGAAACGCAGCCATTTGCCGATCGTCGTGGATCCCTCGCACGGCACGGGACGCCGCAACAAAGTCCTGCCGCTTTCCCGCGCCGCGGTGGCGGCTGGCGCCGACGGCTTGCTGGTCGAGGTCCACAACGATCCGGATCGGGCGCTTTCCGACGGCATGCAATCGATTCTTCCCGACGAGTTCAAACAGCTCGTCCACGAAATCCAGCAAATCGCCGGCGTCCTTTCCCGCACGCTCAATTGAGCCGCACCATGCCCGTATGAAACTCCGCGCCAACTGGCGGGCCCTGCTTGTTCTGGCGGTGCTCGCCGCCATCGCGATTCGCCTGATCGCCATCGAACTCCGGCCGTCATTTCTTCGTCCCGGCCTGCACCTTTGCGCCTACGTGGGCAATACGGGCGATGGCACGGTAACCGTGATTGATCTCGTCAAACTCTCTCGGGTGGCAACCGTGTCGGTGGGCGCGAACCCCACGGGAATTCGCGAGCATCCTTTGCGAAAAGAGATCTGGGGACTGAGTTCCGCCGGCGGGTACGTGTGGGTTCTCGACGTGAAGTCCAACCAGATCGTCGCGCGCATCGCTGTCGGCGCGGCTCCTTATGCGCTGGACTTTTCGCCTGACGGACGCCGCGCTTATGTGGCGTCGCCAGGCTCGAATTCCATCGTCGCAATTGACTGCGCGTCGCGACAGATCGTCGCGCGTGGCCGTGCCGGGCGCCGCCCTTGGATCGCCCGCGTCACGCCCGACGGGAATCTTCTTATCGTCTCGAATCGCGACGACTCGACCATTTCCCTTCTCGACGCGGGAACGCTCGAGACTCGCGCCGTCATCGGCGTCGCGCCGCAACCGGAGCAAATCGCGATCCTTCCCAAGAGCGAGAAGGCGTTCGTCACTTCCGGCGCGACGAATGAAGTTTCCGTGGTGGACTTGCGGCAGAAGGTCCTGCTCGCCAATCTGTCTCTCGGCGGGGCGCCTGACGATCTGATCCTGAAGCCGGATGGGGGCGAGCTTTACATCCCTTCCGCGAGCGCGCACGGCCTCCTCGTCGTCAACACGCAGTCCAACGAAGTCGGCGATTTCCTTCTTCTGGGCATGTCGCCGTCGGCGGGATCTTTCGGGCCGGCAACGGACACGCTCTACGTCTCCGATTCGGGCGCCGGCCACATTGTTCCTGTCGCAATTGACGTGCGCCAAGCAGGCCGCCCGATTCAGGTAGGGCAGGACCCACGCACCTGCCGCCTGACGCCCGGCGGTGACATTCTCCTCGTCGTTGATTATGCTTCGAACGATTTGGCCGTCATCCGCGCCAAGACTTCCAGCCTGATCACGCTCATCCCGGTCGGCAGTCAGCCGCGCGACCTCGCCATCAAAGTCTTCTAGAGCAGAGGACGACGCCTCATCAATCATTGCCCGCCATTCATTGAACTACCAGCGTCAGATTCAGGCTATGAGCTGTTCCGCCTTGACCAGCCGTCACCGTAAGAGTGTACGTCCCTGCCGGAGTGCCCAAACCGGTGCCCGGATTTCCTGATCCGCCGCCGCCGCATGCTGCCAGCGCAACCGCGAGCAAGATGACGATCCCGACTGCTTGCGCGAGTCGCAGAGCGCGTCCGCGTCGTGGATGCCGCGCCGTAATCGCGATCCACATCACCAACATCGCGAGCGCGACCAGGAGCCATTGGCCGATCCGCCACGCATCTCCAGGATTACCCGCGCTCGGCCATCTTAGGCGTAGCATTCCGGAACGAGCCATAGTCGTCGCGGTCAAAGTGAACGGCGTATTCGCCGCCACAGTCTCCGACTGGCACGCTCCGCTCGGAGGAGCACCGCTGCATGAAATTGCGAGCGAGCCGCTGCCGGACGACGTCACTTCGAGTTGGTAGTTTGCAGGCTGTCCTGCTGTGACGGTGATGGATGTCGGCGCTCCATTTGCTGCGCCAATCGAAAAGTCCATTCCGTTTCCGCTGAGCGCCACACTCTGGGGACTATCCGGAGCATTGTCCGTCAGGACTAGCGACGCCGCGCGCGCGCCCAGCACACTCGGCTTGAATGTGACTTGAATCGCGCAGGTTGTATTGGGCGCGATCGTCACATTGGTGCCGGTGCATGTGTCGGTTTCGCTGAAATCCCCCGGATTAGCCCCGGTCAAGGAAAGCTTGCCGTTGAAAATGAGCGCTCCGCTGCCACTGTTCATCACCGTGAGGGGAAGCGCTGGGCTGGCTGATCCCGCCACTTCACTCCCAAAATTCACGCTGGTTGGCGACAACACGACGATCGGCTGAGTGGCCGTGCCGCTCAGTGCAATTGTTTGCGGACTGCCCGGCGCATTGTCCGCGATACTGATGGCAGCGGTCCGGTTTCCCGGTGCCGTCGGTTTGAACGTCACGGTAATCGTGCAGCTTCCGCTCGCGCCCAGACTTGGCGGGCAATTGTTCGCCACATTGAAGTCTCCGGCGTTTGCGCCGGTTGCGCTGATGGAGCCGTTGAAGCCGAGCAGCGCGGTCCCGGGATTCGACACCGTGATGGTTTGCGCCGCGCTCATCGTCCCCACGCTTTGCGCTCCAAAAGTCAGGCTTGCAGCCGACAATTGGATCTGAGGTGCGTCGGCTGTCCCGGTAAGCGCGATTGTCTGCGGGGTTCCGCCGGCATTGTCGTTGAAAGTCAGATTCGCGGTCTTGGCGCCACCGGACTGCGGCGCGAAATCCACCGCAACCGTACAGCTCGCGCCGATTGCAACCGAGCCGCTCGTAATGGGGCAAGAACTGCCAGCCGTGACAATTGCGAAATCCGTTGCGTTGCTACCCGTGATGCCGATGCTCGTGATGCTCAATGCTGCGCTTCCCGTGTTCGTCAGCGTCGCTATCTGCGCTCCACTCGTTGTTCCGGTCGCCTGGGTTCCGAACCCGAGCGCGGATGGCAGTATTCGTGCGATAGGCGCCGCCGCAGTCCCGGTGCCCATCAGCGGCACCACTTGTTCGGCCCCCGCGGCGTTCCCTGCGTTGTCGAAGAAATTGAGCTGCGCCTGGAAGCCGCGAACTGCATTGGGTGCGAAGGCGATGGTGATGGTGCAACTGCTCCCCGGCGCCATGGGAGTAGTTACGCTGCAAGAGCTTCCCTCCGGTTGAAATTCCGCTGCGTCCGGTCCAGCGATCAATGGCCCGTTGGAAATGACTAGGGGTTGATTGCCCGTATTCGTCAGGGTCACCGTCTGCCCGCTGGTTGTGGAACCTTGCGGCGCGCTTCCGAAATCGAGGCTCGATGGTGACACGGCCGCGAGGGGTCCATTTCCCACGCCGGTCAGCTCGAGCGCCTGCGTGTTGCCGGGCAGATTGTTCGGCGAGTTGTCTGTGATGCTTACGAACGCCTGCTCCGTGCCTACAATGCTCGGCGCGAAGCTGAGCTCAAACGAGCAGTTTGTCCCAGGAACAAGGGTCGCGCCGGTGCAGTTGCCGATGTCTGAGAAGGAGAAATCGGCATTGTTCGGTCCGGTGATCGCTGGCGATCCGGAGATAACCAGCGGGGCATCGCCTGTGTTCACTACGGCACCCAGCTGGGGAACGGAGTTTTGTGTGCCGAGTGCAACTGCACCAAAGTTGAGTTTCGCGGCGTTGAAGGAAACGCTTGGCGCTGCCGCTGCGTTCTCTGCAATTTCCGTAAAGAATGCGTCGCTCACAGGCGGCGACATCGTGCAACTCACGCAGTTCTGTTGGAAGCCGCTGCTTGTACTTCCCGCAATCGGGAAGTCGCCCGCCGTCGTTTGCCCTGCGACGTACACATGTCCATTACCGTCTGCCGCGATTGCATTTCCTGATGCGGTTGCACTCACGCCCGGACCTGCCGTGCCCCCGAGCGGCGTCGAATAAATCAGCGACGCGCTGCCGGGCGATGTCGGATCGAACTTTGCCACGAATGCGTCCTGGTCTCCCGTGAAGGGCTGGAAATTGTCCTGCCAGAATGAAAAATCAGGCGATGTCGCCCTGCCCGCTATGTACACCGAGTTCGCTGCCGTGACCGCTACGCTCAGTCCCGCATCGGTCTCGGAACCGCCCAGATATGTCGAATACGTGAGCGAGGTCATTCCCGTGGTTGCGTTCTGAGCCACGACCGAGAGAAAGGCGTTGGCCGTTCCCTTCAGAGTTGCCTGGAACGCCGCATTGGTTCCGTTTGTGGGGAAATTCGCGGACTGAGTTGTTCCGGTTATATAGGCGATGCCGGGCAAAGAGCTGCCGATTTGCACCGCCGACGCTTGATCCGTGTCCCCACCGCCGAGAAACGTCCCATAGGACAAGTCGCTCGCCCCCGTTCCTGACGGCCGTATCTTCATTACGAATGCATCGAACTCGCCGCCACCATACGTGCTCTGAAACGCATTCATGGCCGGGAAACTCGTGCCGGGGTTGGAAGTAAACCCCACGAGATACGCATTGCCGTCGGTGTCCAAGGCAACTCCGCTGACGCCCACGGTGGCATTCAAGCCGAGATACGTGCAATACGTCACGGTTGGCGATGCCCCTGTGGTGGTGCTTGGCGTGAGTTCCGCGAGAAATCCGTCGCTGGCGCCTCCACCGTAGGTTGTTTGAAACGCACCGTGCGTAACCGGCAGATCGGTGGAGGTCGTGTCGGACACGATGAAAATGCCTCCGGACCTATTGAGCGCGATACCGCCCGAATTCTGCGTAGTTCCGCGCCGCTGCCGCCGAAAAGCGTGGATAGAATCAGTTTCGCGCCGGTCGGATCAAGTTCGCTCACGGCGATGTCATTCGGCCCGGCTGTGCGCTTGCTTGAATCCGTCACCGGGAAGTCCGTCGAAGTGGTGGTGCCCGCGACCGCGACATCGCCTTTCGCGTCTACCGCGATGAGTCCTCCTTCTTCGTCTCCGCTTCCACCCAGGAACGTCAAATAGACAAGCGAGCTGGGCCCGTTCATTGCTGGATTCATTTTCGCGATAAAGAAGTCTGAGGCGCCTCCTAAGGGGCCAATTGGCACACCGGTCTCCGCGAAGCTTGCCGCTGACGTTGTCGTTCCCGATATGTAGACGTTTCCGGATTAGTCCATAGCGATACTGTTCGCCGAATCCTCTCCGGTCCCGCCGAGAAATGTTGCGTAGGCAACCGAAAGCGACGGATCGATCACCAGCGTCGCGACAGGATCGTGCGCCGCGGCGCGGAATCCCACCGCGCCATCCGCTCGCAGTAAGTAGCTGCCTTCGACGTCCCGCCGCGCGCCGCCCGGATGCTCCTCGTACATCCTGGGCTTCCGCATCCGGATTTCATTCGGCCCGCTCTGAATCAGCAGGTTGCCCGCGGCATCGAGCCGCATGCATCCGCGCCTGAAATTCGCAGTCGAACCTTGTCTGCATCCACGCCGCGTGCTAGCCGAAGGTCGTACTCGATCCCTTCTTCGTTGCCATAAGCGACGAGATCCACACCGGAAAGCGCATTGGCCGCGACGGCGCGCGTGAAATGCGGAACATGCGTCCGCCAGCGCCGCGGATCGTTTCCCAGAAAAAAGTTGGTCTCGGCCTGGAGGCGCCCCTCGCCAGACCACAACAAAGGCGCGCCCGTATCCGTTGCTAGACCGATGTGTATTCGTCCGCTCGCGCGGGGATTATGCGGAAGGCGCGGCCCTACAACGTCAATTCCGTCGCGCGCCAGCAGCACGGACAACCCCATGCCGCGCCCAATGAAATCAACGCGCGGATCCGCTTGGCCAACGTTTGGCTCGAACGTCACGGGGACCGACCTCAAGAAGCTCCTGCTGTTTCGTATGCGTGAAGCTAAGGATGATCTTGCGTCCGGTGTGACTGGGCTTTGAATATAAGGGCCCCCGCGAAAGCCCGCTCCGTGCGCGAAAAACAAAGCGGCGGCTCCGGCAAATCCAAGCAGGCAGACACAACGCCAATACTTTCGCATGCAGGCCCTCCACGGCGCCGAAAACACACGTCTCGTTCGAGGTTGGGCGGCTCAGACACCAGCGCGCCGGCTTCGCTTCGTTTTGGTTTTCGACTGCCTGCTGAAAGGGGTTGCGCAGACTATCTCGCGGGAAGATGCGAAAGTCAATACTTGCGTTTGTGGGAATCGGAAGGCTTTTGTTTGCGGCTATTCGAGGGGCCAGGCGTAATTCTCTTCGCCCAGGGCGACTTCCAGCATTCCCTCGCCTGGAAGTATGTCCACCGGCAATCCTCCTTCCCACAGGGCCACGTTGAGAAGCAGGGCCCTGCGTCCTTTGCATTCAAACAACTCGCGCGCAACACCTATCTCCACAATCTTCCCGAACGCCGCGGATACCACCGATTCCGGATGCAGCAGGCACACGCCGGCCTGTTCGACGACGCATCGCGCCATCTTTCCGTTCTCCACGTGAACTGTAACGCTCATTTCGCGCGAATCCCATATCGACACGCGCAGCTGAAATTGCGGCATCTTCGCGATCGCCTCGGCGATCGGGTCCACGCGGACATACAGATGCTCGGGGCCGAAACCGTAGAACACATCGCTAAGCACGGCGCTCCGTCCGTGCATGGCTCCGCTGCGCGAGTCGGTGGAATACAATCCGGCCCCCAGCCATTCGAAATAGCTGCTCTCGCGGCCATCCACTTTTGCTTCCACATACGCCAGCGGCGGTTCGCGACGCGCACGATCCGGAGCGCGCTTGATCGGTTGCCCCAGCGTGGGCGGCGGATTCTCGCCGATGGCTTTGTAAATCTCGGAGAGATGCTTGCGGTATAACTCGTCGAATTCCCTGTCGTTCGCCGAACCGTGCTCCGGCCCGTACCACCAGCACCAGTCGCTTCCCTCGGCTGCCAGTACCGATTCGAACGCCCGCGCAAGTTGTTCGGCTGCCAATCCGCCGCCTGCGGCAGCGGCTTGAGAACCGTTTTGCGATCTTTCGACAGCACGTCCATATGCCTCGCGCGCCTCGCGGAGCAAATCCCACGCGCGAACATCCTCCGCGTGCCCGATCCACACGTCGAAATTCGCGTTGATCCACGACGCCGGGAAAATCCCTCCGAGAACCGGTTGGTTCGCTTCCGCTTGAATCGCCTCGCTTACAGTCAGCGCGCGCACTTCGGGGTCATCCTGGATCCGGCGGTAGAATTGACGAAGGAATTCACGGCCGTTCCCGGGATAGTATTCCCACGCGTTTTCGCCGTCGAGGATCACGCTCACGGTGGCAGTGCGCCCCTCCGGCATCCGGTCGGCAATTGCGCGGATGCGGCCGTGCAGGTCCGTCGCGGCTGCTTCGGCGCTCAGGCGGCTATACACGAACCCGACCAGGTCCGAGAGATAATGATCGCGGAAAAATCCGCTCATGCTGCGGCCGCCGCGTTCGAGCCGCCAGGGCGTGTAGAGATCCTGCGCATTTTCCGGTATCCCGGAGGCGTCTCGCCAGAAACCGATATTCCGCGTGCGCCCAAGCACCCCTTCATCCGTGGCGAACCAAGCGAACCCCAGCTCCATCGCGATTTCCAGCGATTGGTCGGAAACCGATCCTTCCGAAGGCCACAGCCCAGCCGGAGGCTTGCCGAAAACGCGTTCGTGATACTGCCGCGCGCGAAGGAGTTGTTCCCGCGCGTCCTGCGGATAACGAAACGGCGGATGCGGCACCGGCGAATTCGAATTCGCCACGCGGGCGATATCCGTGTCGCACACAAGAGGCAGGATTGGATGATAGAAAGGCGTCGTTGAAATTTCGATCTGCCCGCGCTCGGCCGCCAGGCGGTATTCCGGCAGGACGGCGTCCAGCAATTCAATTTGTTTATCGCGCAGCGCCGCTTTATCCTCTTCGGTGTACCCCCTGCCCTTCAGCGAGAGCGCGCAGACGACTGGATCCTTCGCGAGATATTCCTCGTCCATCCACGCGATTTGCGAGAGCGTCTGAAGATCGCGCCAGTCCTGCGCAGTCCACTGAGCGATGCAGGTCTCCGTTCCAGCCAGGCGAACCTGCGAATGCAGCTCTTGAAATCTGGGCCAGCGCCCCAGGATTTGTTCGTTCACCTGGAATGCGCGATCGAGAATTTCCCGCTTCTGCTCCGTCTTCAACGCTTCGGAGGAAGCGAATGCAAGTTCAAACCACGGCTCGTTGAATTTCCCGCTCGCATATTCCTCGATTTGCGCGCCGAGCGACGGCACGAAGTTGTAAGTAGCGTGAACGCCGGGAAATTCACCGAGAACTCGCACCATGCCCCAGTAATCCTTCAGGGCGTGCAACCTCGTCCAGGGGAGAAGATAGCGCCCCGTGCCGGGTTCGCGGTACTGCGGCTGGTGCATGTGCCAGAGAATGACGAGATTGACGGGACTCAACGAAGGGCGCTCCCGGTCACTTTTCTGCGCTCCTTCTGATTCTGTTTGGCGGGTTCAGCGTGGATTCGAAGGAGCTCAATTAGCGAGCACGCGCCCCGCATTTCGTTCTCGATCCGGCGGGAGCTCCGTCCTTTATTTTCAATCACTTGGCCTATTTTCAGCTTTTCACCCATTTCCCGATCTGGTTGCGGTCATCTATGCCGCGCAAATTTTCGCAGCAAACCAGGACGCTTTCAAGGGCGCGCGTGGAGACGCGTTCCAGGCGCCAATCTCCGGGAGCGCAGTCGGCATCAGGAAATGTATAAAGAAAGATGGCGTAGCGGTGGCTCGGTGCGGCTTGCGCTCCGGACGGACGTGCTATGATGGCGCGCGCTCACATGCGCCTGCTCGATCGATACATTTGCCGCGAAGTTGCCTCGCACGCCGCGCTGGGTCTCGCGGTATTCACCTTTGTTTTTTTCGTTCCGCAACTCGTGCGCTTGATGGAGTTGATCGTCCGCCACTCGGGCGGGTTCGGCACCGTCGTGATTCTATTTGCCTGCTCGCTTCCGCCGGTGCTCACGTTCACTCTGCCGATGGGCGCTCTTGTGGGCGTGCTCATCGGACTCGGGCGGCTTTCCGCGGACAGCGAGATTGTCGCGCTGCACGCCTCGGGCGTCAGTTTGCGCCGCCTGCTCGTTCCCATCGGCTTCGTTGCGTTGGTTTGTGCCATGGGGACGCTTGGGATGACCTTCTGGCTGAGCCCCGGATCCATCCGTATCCTGCGTAGCCTCGAGGACGATCTCCGGTCGTCGCAGGCGCCCTATGCCGTGCAGCCGCGCGTGTTCGACGAGCGCTTCCCGCACTTCGTGTTGTACGTCCAGGACGTGGAAGCGGCAGCGACCCACTGGCGTGGCGTTTTCCTTGCCGGTTCGGGCTCACCCTCGAGCCCTTCGAGCGTCACGCTGGCCCGGCAAGCCGACATCGTTGTGGACCCCACCACCGGCCATCTGGAGATTCATCTGGGCAATGGCAGCACGCATGAGTACGACCCACGCGAGCCCGACAAGTACAACGTCACGACATTTGGAAAGAACGATATTCCCGTGGACGTTCCGGCGGCGGGCCCCAAGAGCGTGGCGGTTTCCGACGCGGAAGAATCCGTCCATGAGCTCCTATCTGAAAAGGGCGCAGGATGGCGCGATGCCCGCGTGGAGTTCCAACGCCGCATCGCATTTCCCGCCGCGTGCCTTGTGTTCGCGCTCCTTGGCGTTTCCCTGGGAGTGCGCCCGCGCCGCGGAGGCCGCGCGACCGGCTTGATTCTGACGCTCGTTTTGATCGGAACCTATTATTTTGTCTTCGTTACGGGCGTGCACATGGCGCAACAGGGCTCCGTTCGTCCGTGGGCCGGAGTTTGGGCCGCGAATATCGCGGGCGCCGCGATCGGGCTGCTCTCTCTCCAGCTTGTCGAGCGCGTCCGCAAGCAAAACCGGCTCATCGCCCGCCTCGAACCCTTGTGGCTTCGGTGGCGCCGCGAGCAACGCCGTGAATCCGACGCGGCGCCCCTGGTCGTTGCAAGCCCGGGCCGCGAGAACGGGCTCCGTTCGAACGGTGCAGCCGCAAACGGCCTTTCCCTGGCAAACCCGGCGGTAGGCATTCGCCGCGCGGTCCAGCGGGCCAATCCCGTTCAATTTCCGATGCTTGTGGATATTTATTTGCTCCAGCAATTTTTCTACTATTTCCTGGTCCTGCTTGCGGGCTTCGTCCTGATCTTCGACGCATTCACCCTGTTCGACCTGCTGGGCGACATTTCGAAGAATCACATCCCGCTTACGATGGTCCTCAGCTATTTTCGATATTTGATCCCGCTGATGGTGTACCAGCTCGCGCCGCTGGCGGTGCTCGTCGCTACGCTGGTGACTCTTGCGGTGCTCGCGAAGAACAACGAAGTGATCGCGTTCAAGGCGAGCGGCGTCAGCCTCTATCGCCTCGTCCTGCCCCTAACGGCGGCCGGGTGCCTTCTCGCGGGAGGCATGTTCCTCCTCGACGACACGTTCCTTCCCTACGCCAACCAGCGCCAGGACGCTCTGCGCAACCAAATCAAGGGGCGCCCGCCGCAAACGTACTTTCAGCCCGCTCGGCAGTGGATTTTCGGAGAAAACGACAAAATTTATAACTATGAGCTCTTCGATCCTGACCGCCAGCTATTCGGCGGCCTGAACGTGTTCGAGCTCGATTCGCAATCTTTCGAGGTGCGCCGGCGGATCTACGCCTCGCGCGCCACCTGGGAGCCGACAGAAAGTACCTGGATTCTCACCGGCGGCTGGGTGCGCGATTTCAACGATGGTCAAATCACGCGCTATCGCCCCTTCAAGGTTGATTCGCTTCCGGAAATCACCGAGCCGCCCAGCTATTTCCGCCGCGAGGTGCGTCAGTCTTATCAGATGAACTGGCGGCAGCTCGGCCAGTACATTCAGAGCTTGCGTCTCGCGGGCTTCGACACTTCCCGCCTCTCGGTACAGTGGCAAAAGAAATTCGCGTTCCCTCTCATCGCGGCGATTATCGTTTTTCTTGGCGCACCCTTCGCGTTTCTTGTCGGAACGCGCGGCGCTATCGGAGGGCTCGCCCTTGCTGTGGGAGTGGGAATCGTTTACTGGGCCACTGCCGCGCTATTTGAGGCCATGGGTTCCGTCGGGCAGTTGCCTCCCCTGCTGGCTGGCTGGGCGCCAGACGCTATCTTCGGTTTTCTGGCTGTGTATTTCTTCTTGAAGATGCCGACGTAATCTGCGGGCTGTCGCTAGCGGTCTGGGGCGCCGGGCGCCTTACCGAAAGCCGCGCGCACCTTTGCCGAACTCAAATACAGCGCCACAAGGACCGAGATCGCGATTCGGGCTATCGCGGATATCCACGCGGTCGCGTCCATTCCCGAAAGGCTTCGCGCAACCTCCACGATTCCTATCGCCGCGGAAATTACCACAAGGAATAAGACAACAATTCGCGCCCAGTTTTTCAGCCTCCACAACCCGCGGCCAAGAAGACCCATGAAAATCGCAATGGCGAGGAAAAAAACAGGCAAGAATGCGCCCAATTGCAGCAACGGCGACGGTCCAACGGTCGGCCCTGACATCATGCCCTGGAGAAGCACCGCAAGTTGATCGGGAGAACGGATCGCCAGAACGATCAGTGCGGCGTATGTTCCGACGTTGAGGAATAGCAACACGGCGAGAATCGTCACGCCAAGCGGCCTGGGCTTCACCATGTCTCTCCTCTTCTCGCGCGGCCCGGGCCGCTCCGGCGCGTGACGGAATTTCAATCAGCTGCCGGCAGCCCGGTTACTCCGCCGGCAGGCGCGGCAGCGGGTGCGCCTCGGTGTTGAACACAACCTTGCTCAGGTCTACGGTGTCTCGCGGCGAAAAAAGCAGGTAGAGATACTTCAACGTTTCCGCGAGGAAGTAGCTCGGCATCTCGTCCGCCTTCGTCTTTGCTTCCACGTCGCTGAGGCTGGCATAGCCTGCCTCGGTTCGGCAATACTTCAGGAGGCCCTCCAGGAAAGCCCGGCCCATTTCGAAATACCTCGGGTCCCCCGTGAAGTAAAGCAAATAGTAGGCGGATTCGATGATTTCCGGACGCAACGGGTAGGCCCCCGAAACAATCCTCATCGTCTGGTAGTCAATTTCCTCCGGCTCGACCCCGAAGCGCCGCCACATCTTGTAGGAAGAATCCTCCAGGCGTCGCGCGTGGTCGAGATCGTCCGCGAGCGCGAGTTCGCCGGCAAAGAACGCGTCGAGCGCGCCAAAATGCCGCGAAACGCGCGCCCCGCTATTCATGTCCACGTGGCCGTACCAGAATCCCGTCGGCGCATCGCCCGCGACATACCGGTCGAGCGCTTCCAGGCTTGCGCGCCACATCCGCTGGCAGTCCTTGTCGCCGAATAGCAGCGATGACTTCAGCAAATACTCGTAGTAGGAGTCGATGCCGCCGCTGATGTGGCTTTCGGTGTCGGTCCACGCGCCGGTTTCCACGTTGATCGCGGAGCCGACAAGGCCGATCGGCGAGCGTCGTCTATAAAGCTCCACCGCCGCGCGCTTCGCCTTGTCGTAGTACACTGGCTTGCGCGTCATCCGGCTGAGGGTGCCGAACTCCAGCAGCAGCGTGCCGATCTCGGCCGGGTTGCTCACGGCCCCGCGAACCCCGCCCGTCTTCAGATTCACGAACATGTACGGCATGCCGGTCGGCGAACCGAAGGCCGGCAGCAGACGATCGCCGAGGTTTTCGGCAAGCTTCAAAAGTCGAGGATCGCCCGTCAGGTGATAGGAGCTCAGCAGCCCGCCCAGCAGGCGGATGGTGATTTCGAAGTTTTTCACGTAGATGTCGCGATCGAAATCGAGTTTCGCCGCAATCAACTCGCGCGCCGCCGCGGCCTCCGCATCCAAGTGCATCAGCAGCATCGTGTCGAGCGCATCCACCGGCGTCATTTCAAGGGGCACGCCGTACCAATCGTGCGGCTGCTTCGTCAGCGGCTGCAGCTCGTCGTGTCCCCAGGCGAAGCGCTGGTAGCCCTTCCACGCGTGGAGGAATTCGCTTCGCACGCGTTCCGCCATGGCCGGATCGCCGCTTTCAGAGAAGTTCCGCGTGCCCGGGCCGGCGCGCGCCACCGAAGGGCCAGCAAAGCGGAAAACAAAAGCGCGCACGCGCTCGGTCTGCGAAGGTCCATCTAGCGCGGCACCAGCGACCGGATTTTCTGTATCACCAGATCGATCCCCACTTCATTGTGCCCGCCTTCGGGGATGATGACGTCCGCGTAGCGCTTTGACGGCTCCACAAATTCCATGTGCATCGGCCGCACCGTCGTCATGTACTGTTCGACGACCATCTCCATAGTGCGGCCGCGTTCGTGGATATCGCGCACCAGGCGGCGGATGAAGCGCAGGTCCGCGTCTGTATCCACGAAAATTTTGACGTCCATGAGTTCCCGCAGCGAGCGATTCTCAAAAATCAGGATGCCTTCGATAATGATGGCGGGGCGCGGTGCAATGCGCACGGTGTTTGCGGCGCGCTCAAACTTCGCGAAGTCGTAGCTGGGGCGCTCGATGGATTGCCCTTCGCGCAGGCGTCGCACGTGCTCGGCCAGAAGCGGCGTGTCCATCGAATCCGGATGGTCGAAATTCTGCTTGGTGCGCTCTTCGAATGAGAGCTCCGGGAAATCCTTGTAGTAGTTGTCCTGCTCGAGGACGATGACGTTCGCTTCGGAGATGGCTTCGATGATCCGGCTCGTGATCGTCGTCTTGCCCGAGCCGGTGCCGCCGCATATGCCGATGACCAGAGGCCGAATGTCGAGTGGTCGAATCGCCCGCCTCCGCTATTTTCTGCGCTTTCCGCTCTTCCTCTCTTCGATCACGGCTTGGGCGGCCGCCAGACGCGCAATCGGCACGCAGAACGGCGTCGCGCTCACGTAGTCCATGCCTACGCGATGGCAGAACTTCACGCTTTCGGGGTCACCGCCGTGCTCGCCGCAGATTCCCACTTCGAGCTTCGGCCGCGTCTTGCGCCCCAGCTGGATGCCGAGCTCGACGAGCTTGCCGACGCCGGGAACGTCGATGGACTGGAATGGGTCCGCCGGGAGTATCCCCGACTTCTCCGGGTCCACATATTCCGGCAGAAACCGGCCGGCATCGTCGCGGGATAGGCCCATGGTCGTTTGCGTCAGGTCGTTCGTGCCAAAGGAAAAGAACTCCGCGATTTCGGCGATCTGGTCCGCGAGCAATGCCGCGCGCGGCAGTTCAATCATTGTCCCGACAAGATAGTGAAGTTTTACTTTAGCTTTCAAAATGATTTCGTCTGCGACGCGCCTCGTTGCGTCCGCGAGAATCTTCATCTCTTTTTTGTCGAGCGTGAGCGGATGCATGATCTCAGGTGTTACTTTAACGCCGCGCTTCTGGCAATCAATCGCTGCTTCGATGATTGCCTGTACCTGCATCTCCAGAATTTCCGGATATGTGATCGCGAGGCGGCAGCCGCGATGCCCCAGCATGGGGTTCGCTTCCTTCAATTGCTCCATGCGGCGAAGAATCGCTTCCCGTGTGGTGCCGATCTTTTTCGCGAGCTCTTCCTGTTTCTTCGCATCCTTCGGAATGAACTCGTGGAGCGGCGGGTCAATCAGGCGAATCACCACCGGCAATCCGTCCATCACCTGGAAAAGCCCGATGAAATCGCTGCGCTGAAACGGCAGCAGCTTCGCGAGCGCCTTCTTGCGCGCCTCGGTGGTATCCGCGAGGATCATTTCCTGGATGGCCTGCTGGCGTTCTTCGCTGCGCTCCGGATGCTCGAAGTCCTTGAAGAACATGTGCTCGGTGCGGCAAAGCCCAATGCCCTCCGCGCCGAGTTCCAGCGCCACACGCGCATCGTGCGGCGTATCGGCGTTCGCGCGCACGCCGATTTTTCGCACCTGATCGGCCCATTTCATCAGGGTTGCGAAGGCCTTCGGCGGCTGGGGGCGAATCAGATCCACCTGGCCGGTGTAGACCGTGCCGTCGCTGCCGTCGAGCGTGATCCACTCGCCCTCGCGCACCACCCTGCCATTCACGCTGGCGAGCTTCTTCACTGCATCGATTTCGAGGCTCGCTGCTCCCACGATGCAGCATTTTCCCCACCCGCGCGCAACCACCGCCGCGTGGCTGGTCTTGCCGCCCGTCGCCGTGAGAATTCCCTGCGCCACGAACATTCCGCCCACATCCTCCGGGCTGGTCTCGCGGCGCACCAGGACCACCTTCTCGCCTTTCGCGGCCCACTCTTCGGCTTCCTGCGCCGTGAAAACTGCCTTGCCCACGGCCGCGCCCGGCACGGCATTGATCCCCGTCGCGAACTTGCGGCTTGACAGTTCTTTTCGCGGAAGCGATGGATCGAGGATGGGATAGAAAAGCCGCTCGACGTCCTCGCCCTTGATACGTTCAAGTGATTCTTCAAGTGTGATCAAGCCTTCATTCTTCATGTCCACGGCTATATGGAACGCGGCGCCCGGCGAGCGCTTTCCCGTGCGCGTCTGCAGCATGTACAGCGTTCCGTTTTCAACCGTGAATTCGAGGTCTTGCATGTCGCGGTAATGTTTTTCGAGCGTCTGCCGTACGCGTTCGAGCTGCTTGTAAACCTTCGGCATTCGCTTCGCCAGCTCGTTCAAGTGCATGGGCGTGCGAATCCCCGCGACAACGTCCTCGCCCTGCGCGTTGAGCAGGAAGTCGCCGAAGAAAGTTTTCTCGCCTGTCGAAGGATCGCGCGTGAAGCAAACCCCCGTGCCGGAATCTTCGCCGGTATTGCCGAAGACCATCTGCACCACGTTGACGGCCGTGCCAAGAAGACCCGTAATCTTTTCCACGCGGCGATACGTCACCGCCTTCTCGCCCATCCACGATTCAAAAACCGCGCCGATCGCGCCCCACAGCTGTTCTTCCGGATCTTCAGGAAAGTCACGCTGCGTCTTCTGTTTGAAATAAGCCTTGTACTCGCCAACCAGCTGGCGCCAGCCCTGCGCCGTCACCTGCGTATCTTCCTTCACGCCCAGACGATTCTTGAGCTCCCGCAGCCGGCCTTCGAGTTCTTCTTTCGGCAGCCCCACCACGACCGACGAGTACATCTGTACGAACCGCCGGTATGCGTCATAAGCGAAGCGCTCGTTCTTTGTTCCGCGCGCGAGCGCTTCGACGGACCGGTCGTTCAATCCAAGATTGAGGATGGTCTCCATCATGCCGGGCATCGACCGCGCGGAACCGGAGCGCACGCTGACCAGCAATGGATCCTTCGCGTCACCCAGTTTCTTCTTCGTGAGTTTTTCGAGGTGCGCAAGGCTCTTCGCCACTTCCGCGCGAAGTTCTTTCGGATACTTGCGGTCGTGCTTGAAGTAGTGGTCGCACGCTTCGGTCGTAATCGTGAACCCCGCCGGCACGGGAAGCCCGATGCGCGTCATCTCAGCGAGCCCGGCGCCCTTGCCACCGAGAAGATCCTTCATCTCGCCGTTGCCGTCCGCTTTTCCTGCGCCGAAGAAATAGACGTATTTCATTTTTGTCCTCGATTATATTTGCGTGCACAGAGTGCCTATCCGAATCGTTGTCGGCGCGGCGACATCGAAAGTTTTGGTTGAGAGTCGCCGAACAGTTGCCCCCCCTCAACTTAAAGTTCAACTTCACGCAGCCGCTACCGCTGCGCCGCAGCCCTTGCCGCATCTCTCGGCTCTTCCGCCGCCAATTCCGAAAAATCCGCGATCGTCGAAAATTCCTTCAACAGGTTCCCGAGCAGCGCGATGCGATTCCGCCGGATCTCCTCGTCTTCAACCATTACTAGAACTTTGTCGAAGAAGTGATCTACCGCCGGCCGCAGTCCGGAAATCTTTTCCAGCGCCTCTCGATACTTCTTGGCCTTGCGCCGTTGCGTGGCCTCTTCCCCGATTTTCTGTGCGACCATGTGCAGTTGCAGTTCCGCCGCGTCGCGCAGCAAATCCTGCCGCACGCCGCCCTGCCCCTTATCTCCCGAACCAGCCGATTTTTCAAGGATGTTGCGGATGCGTTTGAACGACGCCGCAAGCGGCGCGAAGTTCTTCGTGTGCCGGATCGCCTTTACCGCCGCCACGCGCTCGGCCGCATCCACCAGGTCATCCGCGCCGGCCGCGAACGCCGCGTTGATTTCGTCGTAAGCCAACCCGCGCCGCTCGCGGAGGATATACTTGGCGCGCTCGATCAGGAAATCGAGCACTTGCTTTTGCACCGTCTCGGAAGCTTCCATCTTCGGCGCGTTCGCCTGAAGCACTTTCGCCGCGGCCGAAACCGCCGCGGAAAGCGAAAGCGGGATTTTTTCTTCGAGAATGATCTTCACGACGCCCAGCGCCGCGCGGCGCAAAGCGAAAGGATCGCTTGAACCTGTAGGCACGGCTCCCACCGCAAAACACGCCACCAGCGAATCGAGCTTGTCCGCCAGCGCGACCGCGCACCCGGTTAAATTCCGCGGGACCGGATCATCGAGCCCGTGCGGCTTGTAATGGTCGTACACGGCCCAGGCGATTCCTTCGGGCTCGCCCTGCGCGCGCGCATACAGTCCGCCCACGATTCCCTGCAGCTCGGGAAACTCGCGAACCATTTCCGTGACCAGGTCGCACTTCGCAAGTTCGGCGGCGCGGTCGGAGCCCGCGACGTCCGCCTGCGCAACGCCGGAGCTGAACCACTGCTCCGCGAACCAGCGCGCCAGCGCGCGCATGCGTTCCACTTTGTCGCCGTAGCTTCCGAGCCTCGACTCGTACGTTACATGCGCAAGCTTCGGAAGATAGGCATCGAGACGCGCCTTCTGGTCCGTGCGCCAGAAAAACTGCGCGTCCGCAAACCGGGCGCGCAGGACGCGTTCATGCCCGGCCCGCACCAGCCCCTTCGAGTCCTGCGCGAGATTGATGACCGCCAGAAAATGCGGCGCCAGCTCGCCCGCGCGATTCTCCATCGCGAAATATTTCTGGTGATCGCGCATCACCGTGATCAGAATCTCTTCCGGAAGCGCCAGGAATGCCGGATCAAAATCCCCCACGATCACCGACGGGTACTCGTTAAGGTATGCAACCAGCTCGAGCAGCGCAGCGTCCTCGTGCGCCCGGTGCCCCTTGCGGCTTGCGAGCGCGCGCGAAATCTCCGAATCAATCTTCTTTCGTCGCGCTTCGGGCCGGCACAATACGAAGTTCTTCTTTAACTTTGCCTCGTAATCGCCCGGGCCGCTCACCGGAATGTGCGCCTTCCCCAGAAAGCGGTGCCCCTCTGTCCGGTTCCCTGCCCGCACCTCCGCGAACGAAAACGCAATCGTCTTGCCGTCGAGCAGCGCGACGATCCACCGGATCGGCCGGATGAATCGCACGCCTTGCGCGCCGGTCCAGTACATCGAGCGCGGCCAGGCGATTTCCTGTATCGCCTGCGGAAGAACCTCCGCAAGAATCTGCGCCGCCGGACGCCCGAGCACAACCTGCTTCACAGCGACGTACTCGCCCTTCGGCGTATTCACGATGGCGAGCTTCGAGAGCGGCACTCCCTGCTTCGCCGCAAAACTTTCCGCCGCGCGTGTCGGCTCGCCAAGATTGTCATACGCGATCGCCTTCGGCGGCCCGATCACTTCGCGTGTGACATCCTCTTGCTTCAGTCGAATATTTCGCCCGATGGCGGCCAGCCTCCGCGGCGCCCCGAAAGCTTCAACCGAATCTTGAGTTGTCGGCTCGTCGACCAGCCCGTTCGCCGACAAATGCTTCGCAAGTATTGCTTGAAGTTCTCTCGCCGCCTTCGCAATCATCCCCGCCGGAATTTCCTCGCAGCCGATTTCAAAGAGAAGATCGCCGAACAATTTCTTTCCGTCGCGACTTTGTTTGCTCATGCCGTCGCCCCGGATGAAGAGCTCGCAGAAGCACCCGAGATTGCCGGTGCCACCGCGGCGGCCGCGCGCTGCTCCACCCAATCAGCCGCCACTCGCGTTGCCAGCTTCCGCACGCGCGCGATCATCGCGGCCCGTTCCGTCACGGAGATGGCCCCCCGCGCGTCGAGCGTATTGAACAGGTGCGAACATTTCAGGCAAAGCTCGTAAGCCGCCAAGATCGGGAACCTTTTTCTCGCATTCGTTTTCAGCCCGGCATATGCGGAAAGCAGCCGCGTGGCTTCCGCCTCATGGATCTCGAATTGTTTCCGCGCGGCCGCCGCATCCGCATACTCGAAGTGGTAAGCGGAGAACTGCTCCTCTTCCGCCAGCCGCACTTGCCCGTAGCTCATGGTGTCCGACCAGCGCACATCATAAATATTGTCCACGCCCTGAAGGTATGCCGCGATGCGGTCGAGCCCGTAGGTCAGTTCCACGGAAACAGGGTCCAGGCTGATGCCCCCGCTCTGCTGGAAGTAAGTGAACTGCGTGATTTCGAGCCCATCGAGAAGCACCTGCCAACCGATGCCCCACGCGCCCAGCGTCGGCGATTCCCAGTTATCTTCCTCGAAGCGAATGTCATGTTCTTTAAGATTGATTCCAACCGCCGCGAGGCTTTCGAGGTAGAGGTCTTGAACGTCCGCTGGAGAAGGTTTGAGTATCACTTGAAGTTGCGTGTGCTTGTAAAGACGGTTGGGATTCTCTCCGTAGCGGCCGTCCGTCGGACGCCGGCTTGGCTGCGCGTAGACCACGCGATAAGGTTCCGGCCCCAGCACGCGCAGAAAAGTTTCCGGGTGCATCGTGCCGGCCCCGACTTCCACGTCATAAGGCTGCTGTAGGATGCAGTCGCGGTCGGCCCAGAATTGTTCAAGTTTCAGTAGAAGATTCTGAAACGTAAGTCCGCGCGGCTTCGCCGCCCGTTCCCTGCCGCCTCGATAATTGTTTGAGCGTTTCTTCAAGCAGGCGACTCCAGTAATTCCCGCGAAGCGAGCTTGCGGTCTATCTGGTTCTCGATCACGTCGAGCATAACATCGGTCAGCTCTCTCGCCGCGCGCGCGGGAATCATTTTCTCGGTCAATTGGTCGAGGTGTCCGGCGAGCATCCTGTGCGCCGCGGCCAGCGCGACCTGGGAAATCACGCGCATGCCCGGCTTGCGGCATTTGCCGCATACCACCGCCGAGGCGCTGCGCGAAAAGTACGCGGGCTCGCCGCCTCGCTCGCCCGAAAACTCGCGGCCGCACCGCGCGCAGCGGTCCAGCGCCGGAAGCCATCCGCCGAGTTTCACCGTCCACAGCGCGAAATAGGCCATCGCCAACTCAGGCTTTCCTGTGCGCTTCACTGCTTGTGCCACCAGAAGAAGCAGCCGGAAATTTGCGTCCGAAGCGTCGCGCTCCGGCAACACCGCCTCCGTGATCTCGGCGAAAAGCGCGAGCGCCAGCCCGCAGGCATAATCGCGATACGCATCGAGAAATGATTCGATCAGCTCGCACTGGCTGATGCGCACCAGATCTCTTGTCTCGCGTTCGTAAATCCAGATGCGCACGTGCGACAACCGCTCGAGCGTCGAGCCGAAGCGGCTCTTCGTGCGCCGCGCCCCCGCCGCCACGCCGCGTACGCGCCCCATGCTGCGCGAAAGAAAGCTGACGATCCGGTCAGCCTCACCCAGCGGATAACTCTGCAGGATGATAGCCTCGGATTCGCGAAGTGGCATGTGCGTGTCGGCCCGCCGACTGCTGCATCACCGCGCAGGACGCACACAGCCGGACTCTGCGGAACAAATTTTTCTATCACAGCGAAGCACGCCGCGCAATTGATAAACGAACATTCTCCTTTCTCCACGGCGCGCGCAACGAGATTTCTCTTTGGTCCGCGCCGATGCGCTAGGATAATTGCTCCGTGGCTCTACCTGAAAAAGACGCTCGACATGAGAAATCTGAAGCGCGGCGCAAAAGAAATCGGCATGCGGCCGTGATCGGCGTTGGAATCAATGCCACCGATACGATCATCCGCCTCCCGCGATTCCCCACTCTTGACTCCAAGGTCGAAATCCTCTCCGCCTCGATGAAGCCGGGAGGTCAGGTGGCCAGCGCCATGGTCGCCTGCCGCCGCTGGGGGCTCGATGCGCGCTACGTTGGCAAAGTGGGAGACGACGCTTCCGGAAAATTTCAGATAGCGGAAATGAAACGTGAGAACGTCAAATGCCACTGGATCATTGCCAAGGGATGCTCGAGCCAGCTCGCCTACATCCTTGTGGACGAGCCCTCCGGCGAGCGCACCGTCCTCTGGAAGCGCGACCCCGCAATTGCACTCCGGCTCCGGGACCTCAAACGGAGTTGGCTCGCGGGCGCGTGCGCTCTCCTCGTGGATGGCCATGACACAGGAGCGGCAACCAAGGCCGCGCGCTGGGCGCGCGAAAAAGAAATTCCGGTGGTCGCCGATCTCGACAATCTCTATCCTGGAGTGAAAGTATTACTTGAATATGTGGACTTCCCCATCACATCGAAGGATTTTCCTGAGAGGTTCACGGGGGAGAAAAATTTGTTGAAGTCGCTCCCGCAAATTTTCTCCGAGTTCAAGCCTCGCATGATGATTGCAACACTCGGCCGCTCGGGTGCGCTCGCCTGGGACGGCGAGGGCTTCTCGCTCTGTCCCGGCTACCGGGTCAATGTTGTGGACACCACCGGCGCAGGCGACATCTTTCATGGAGCCTTTGTCTGCGCGCTTGCCCGCGAATGGCGACTTAAACAAACACTTGAGTTCGCTTGCGCCGCCGCTGCAATCAATTGCACCGCCGCGGGAGCGCGCGGAAGAATCGGAACCTTTGCGGAGATCGAGAAGTTGCGCCTGCACGGCGAGCGTTCGGAGCGGGCGTATTCGGAAGATGCGCTGCTCGAAGCAGCGCGAGCGGCAGCCGGCGCCGCGCGGCAACGCCGCACGAGCGCACCTGCGCGAAAGGTAAAGGTAGCGTCGTGATCCCGCTGAAGAACATGGACCCGCGGCGCGGCGTGCCGGTCGTCACGCTGCTGATCATCGCCGCCAATGTGCTGGTCTTCCTCTATCAGATTTCGCTCCCCCCCGCGGCGGCCGATACATTCGTGCGCACCTGGGGTCTCGTCCCTTCGAAGATTCAACTCGCCCTCGCGGGGCGGCACTACACGCTTGCGAGCGCCCTCATCCCCGTTTTCACCTGCATGTTTCTTCACGGCGGTTTTCTCCACATCCTCGGCAACATGTGGTTCCTGTGGATTTTTGGCGCGAATGTCGAGGACCGTCTCGGCGCGCTCCCCTACCTGTTGTTCTACCTTGTCTGTGGCATCGGTTCGGGCTTGACGCAGGCGGCGTTTTCGTGGGGTTCCCGGATTCCCTCGATTGGAGCGAGCGGCGCGATTTCCGGAATCCTCGGCGCGTACATTGTCTTGCTCCCGGCGTCGCGGATCCTTACCCTCGTGCCTCTGTTCATCATCTGGTTTACGGTGCGCATTCCGGCGATTGTGTTCATCGGGCTATGGTTCGTCGTGCAGTTTCTGAGCGGGGTGGGCTCGATGGGTCCGGGCGCCGCCAATGCGGGCGGCGTGGCGTGGTGGGCGCACATCGGCGGATTCCTGCTTGGAGTAGTTCTCGCGCGAATTTTCAAGCCGTCGCCGAGGGCCTACGCATACGTGGATGATCGTTGGTGAGCAATCGCCCTCTCCGTGTTCTCCGCGCGCGCTCTGTGTCCCTCTGTGTTGCAGTCTTTTCCGGCGGCCGAATCGGACGACAGAACGTCGCGGTCGGCTTGCCGACAACTTGAGTTTTAGTTGAGGTCCGGCTCGTGAAAATATCTAAAGGAAAATCCGAGAAAGAATACGGTAAATCTGATAGGTGCCTCGGCAGTCCAAAGAGTTAAAATGCCTCCCGAAAGAACCCCGAAAAAGGAACTGCTCGAAGGAAGTTCTGGGGAGGTCTCATGCGATACATTCGAAATCGTTCGCTCCTGTCCAGGCGAATCGCTTCTGTTTCTCTGCTGATGGTTTGCCTGCTGGCCTTTCTGGCGGCTCCGTCTTACGCGCAGAACAAAGTGATGGGCCAGTTGAACTTTGCTCCCGCGACAAAAGTTGAAAAATCCGCGGGCGTGTGGGTGGACGGGCAGTACGTCGGCTTCGTTGACGAGCTCAAGGGCGACAAGAAGGTTCTTCTTCTGCCCGGCGAGCACACCCTCATCATTCGCCAGTCGGGATACCAGGATCTCACCGAGAAATTGATTATCGAGCCCGCCGAGGTTCGCAATCTGCCATTGAAGCTCGATCCCGACCCGCGCGTCCAGTATCCCAACGTAACGTCGGAAGTAAAACTCAAGGTCACGCCGGACCGCGCCGCGGTCTTTCTCGATAATTCTTTCGTCGGATACGTCCACGAGTTTGGCGGCATGGGACGCGCCATGCTGGTGAGCCCGGGCAAGCATCAGATCAAAATCGCTCTGCCGGGTTACAAGGACTTTACGACGGACGTGAAGCTCCAGCCCAATCAGAAATTCACGCTGAAGACCGACCTGGCCCCGGCAAGCATCACCGAAGCCGATCCTGCCGTGAAGCAGAACTGAAGCACAGCTCAGGCGTGGCGAGTCGCTGTCGTCACGATCTGCGGTTGCAGAATCTCCGGAACCCTAGGCGGTGTGCGCCTTCGCGCGGCGTCGCGCGGTTTCGCGGAGCTCGGTCAGCTCACGTTCGGCTTGCAGCCAATCGTTCACGTCGCTTCCCTGCTCGGCGCCACGTTCCAGATAAATTTCGTAAGCCCGCGCGGCGATTTCCTCTTGCGTCGGAGCATTTTGCGCGGCAGTTAGTTCCGTGGTCGTTTCTTCGGAATCTCTCGTGAATCGAGTCATGGTTCCTCCGTTCAGGAGCCCGGGGTTTTCACATTGTACGCCTTGCAATTGCGCTGTCAAACTGCAAGCTCGCTTCTTTCCTTCTCGCGACTTAAAGTAATGATTGAAGTCGCATTTGAAAGTATTAGTTCAACGAAACAGTTTCAATCCGCATCCCGCGTCCGGTAGACTATCCCGCTTGCTCGATATACCACCGCTCGATTTCAAGGGAGTTACTCGATCATGATTTTTCTGTTGGCCTTTCTCGCCGGCTTGCTAACGGGCCTGCGTTCGCTGACTCCTCCTGCGGTCACTGCATGGGCCGCGCACTTGGGCTGGCTCAGGCTGCCGCGCGCGCTTGCCTGGATGGGGACCGCGCCCGCCGTCGCAATCTTCAGTTTGCTGGCGCTGGTCGAACTGATTTCCGACAAGTTGCCCAAGACTCCCAGCCGCACGGCGCCTCCCGGCCTGATCGCCCGCATCGTGCTGGGCGCCCTCACGGGCGCGTGCGTCGCAACGGCCGGCGGCGAGGGAATCGTTCTCAGCGCCGTGCTGGGCATCGCGGGCGCGCTGGCCGGCACGTTCGGCGGCTACCAGGTGCGCACGCGGCTGGTGAAGGCGCTCGGCACGCCCGATTTCGTCGTCGCGCTCCTCGAAGACATCGTCACCATCGGCGGCTCTCTCTGGGTTGTTTCGCGTTTTTAGTCCGATACTTTTTCGTCGCGCGCGAGAGGCTTGCGTCCGCGGGCATTCCGATTGTGAGGACCCATGGCATCCGACCAACATTACGACGCGATCGTGATCGGCTCGGGGCAAGGCGGCACGCCGCTTTGCCAGGCGCTGGCCAATGCCGGAATGCGCACGGCGGTGGTCGAGCGCAAGCACGTTGGCGGCACGTGCGTCAACGAAGGCTGCACGCCGACGAAAACGATGGTCGCGAGCGGCCGCGTCGCTTACCTCGCGCGCCGCGGCGCGGACTACGGCGTGAACACCGGCGCTCTTCGCATCGCCATGGAAGCCGTGCGAAAGCGCAAGCGCGACATCGTGAAAGAATTTCGCACCGGCAACGAGAAAAGCATCGCGAAAACTCCGAACCTCGATTTGATTTATGGCGAAGCCGCGTTTGCGGGACCCAAGGCAATCAACGTGCACTTGCCGAAAGGCGGCCAGCGCTCGCTCACCGCCGACCGCTTCTTCATCAACGCGGGATGCAGGCCCGCGGTCCCGGCGCTCGAGGGGCTGAAGGATGTGCCCTACCTCGACAGCACGTCCATCATGGAGCTGGCCGAAGTTCCCAAGCACCTTATCGTGCTGGGCGGCGGGTACGTCGGACTCGAGTTCGGGCAATTGTTTCGCCGGCTCGGCAGCCGCGTCACCGTCGTGCAGCGCTCCGCGCAGTTGTTCTCCCGCGAAGACAACGACGTGGCCGAAGCGGTCGCCGCGATCCTGAAGGAAGACGGCATCGAGATTCTCTTCAACACCGAGGCCGAGAAAGTTTCCCGCTCGCGGCGGAAAATCGTGTTGAAGATGCGCGCGGCGGGCTCCTCTGGCAAGAAATCTCTGCGCGCGATCGAAGGGACGCATCTGCTGGTCGCCACCGGGCGCGTGCCGAATTCCGATACGCTCAACCTCGCAGCCGCCGCCGTCGCCACCGACAATCGCGGATTCATTCGCGTCAACGAAAAGCTCGAGACCACCGCCAGCGGAATCTTCGCGCTTGGCGACATCAAGGGCGGTCCGGCGTTCACGCACATTTCGTACGACGATTTTCGTGTCATTCGCACCAACCTCATCAAAAAAGGAAACGCGACCATCGCGAATCGCATGGTTCCCTATACCGTGTTCATTGATCCGCAGCTCGGGCGCGTGGGACTCACGGAGCAGGAAGCGCGAACGCAAGGCCGCGCGATTCGCGTGGCGAAGATGCCCATGAGCTACGTGGCGCGAGCGCTCGAAGTGGACGAGACGCGCGGATTCATGAAAGTGATTGTGGACGCGTCGTCGGGCCAGATTCTGGGCGCCGCGGTGCTCGGCATCGAAGGCGGCGAGATCATGTCGCAAATCCAACTCGCGATGATGGGCAAGTTGCCCTACACCGTGCTGCAGGACGCCGTCTTCGCCCATCCCACCCTGGCCGAGTCGCTGAATAATCTGTTCGGCCATTTCGAAAGCTGAGCCTCCGTTGTTCTGTTGATGTTGTTCTCGTTCGTGAATCCAAAGAGAGATTCTTCGACTGCGCATCCCGGCCCACAGATCGCCGAAGGCGCGATCTGTAGGGAAACAGAGGCTGCCGGGATGCTCCGCTCAGAATGACGGGCCGCGAGGGGAGCGCCCGTTTTGTCGGATCGGCCGTTGTGTTGCGATTAGAAATTTTCATCTGTTTTGTTTTCTGGCATTTGCAAGAATTCTAATAATGGTATGTTGCGATTAGAAGTGCGCCCTTCGGCTCCGCTCAGGGCAGGGTGGTTGGTGTCCCCTTGTTCGATCATCGCTTCACTGCGCTCCTTTCCAGGTGCAGATTCTTCCCCAATAAAGCAAAAGCGCCCACGGCGAAATCGCCGGGGCGCTCACAATTAGCGCCAATTACTTACGCGCTAAACGTATCACAGTGATAAATGAATTGCAAGGGAAAAGTTCGGTCTCGCCATCGACGGCGCCGGCCCGGAGTTGTGAGTACTTTCGTTTCCCAGGCCCAGCTGTAAATCGGATGATGCCGGCCTGAAGGCGCGGGGCTACGTTACACCTCCAACCTGTCCATCGCGACACCGATTCTGACGCAAGAAGTGCTGCGCTAAAGCGCGGCGCTACAATTACACCTTCAAACCTAAGCAAGATGCTGCGCTGAAGCGCGGCGCTACATTTACACCCTTAAACCTTCTTCCAAGGAGGCTCCCAAGCCGACGGTATGGCGCTGCGGAGAAGTTTGGCCCCTAATTCCGTGAACGAGCCTAGAAACGGATAATCGCTTGGGGCTGCGCAAAGACCTTTGCGGACCGGGTTCATCCAGATGTACCAGGCGACGCGATCGGCGGCATCAGCTTTGCGCAGAATGCGATCGTAGTATTTGAATTGCCAGAGGCGGCGGTGTGTCCTGCGGCTAAATTCGACCGCCGTTTCTTGTTTGAAGGCTTCGACGAAGCGTATCAGATCGCTTTCGTGAGTTCGCGGTTGCGCGAGAACATGCATGTGATCTGGCATGACGCAGTAGGCGTGAACGAAAAATCCGCAAGCGGCGGAGTGTTTTCGGAGGCGGTCGATCAGCCAGGAGTCTAGGCGCTGGTTTGCCCCAAAGCGGCGGCGGCCGTCGAAGCACAGGGTCACGAAATAGAGTTGTTGTCCGCGGTAGTTGCCAGCGGGCAAGCGGATATTCTTGCGTTTGAAATCAGCGGCCATCGGTAGATTTGGATGTCGATTTAAATGTAGCGCCGCGCCTTTAGCGCGGCGTCTTCCGAGCGTCGCACAACATGAAAACCTGCCGCGCTGAAGCGCGGCGTTACAATTACACCTTCAACCTAACCAAGAAGCAAGAAGTGCTGCGCTAAAGCGCAGCGCTACATTTACACCTTTAGACCTTCCATCGTGGGGCACGTTACACCTCTACAGCTTCAAGAACCGCGGGCGATGCCGGCGCGGGAGACGGCGTTGGCGAGGAAGTCGCCGACTTCGCGGGTGCCGAGGGGGCCGCCGAGGTCGGAGGTGGTCTTGCCGGCGGCGACGGCGGCGCGGACGGCGGATTCGATGGCGCGGGCCTCGGGGGCCCAGCCGAGGTGGTCGAACATCATTGCGGCGGCGAGGACGGAGCCCATGGGGTTGGCGATGTTCATGCCGGCGATGGGCGGGGCGGAACCATGGACGGGCTCGAAGAGCGACACTTGCCCCGGATGGATGTTGGCGGAGGGAGCGAGTCCCAGGCCGCCGATGAGGGCGGCGCCGACGTCGCTGGCGATGTCGCCAAAAAGATTGCAGGTGACGATGACCTGGAACTGCGAGGGTTCGCGCACCATCTGGTAGAGCAGGGTGTCAATGTACTGGTGGCTCGCTTTGATGGCGGGATATTCGGCGCGGACGATGTGGAAGACGCGCTGCCAGAGGTCGTGGCCGTAGTTGATGGCGTTGGATTTGTCGCTCATGCACAGACGCGAGAGGCCGAGGCGGTGCGCGTAGTCGAAGGCGTAGCGGATGATGCGCTCGACGCCCTTGCGCGTGTTGATGTCTTGCTGCGTGGCGACTTCGTCGGCAGTTCCCTTCTTGAAGAAGCCTCCCACGCCGGCGTAGAGGCCTTCGGTGTTCTCGCGGAAGACGACGAAGTTCACTTCCTTTTCGGAGCGGTCTTTGAGCGGCGTGATGCGGCGGTCGAACAAAACGCAGGGGCGGACGTTGGCGTAGAGATCGAGCTTGAAGCGCAGGCCGAGAAGAATGTCGGCGGCGTGGACGTTGGAGGGAACGCGCGGATCGCCCAGGGCGCCGAGAAGGATGGCGTCGAAATCGCGGCGGAACGTTTCGACGGCGTCCGGGGGCAGCGTGGTGCCGTCGCGGAGATAACGGTCGGCGCCCCAGTCGAATCCGGAGAGCGCGAGGTCGCGGCCTCCGGCGGAGGCGGCGGCCTTCATGACGTTGACCGCTTCGGCGATCACTTCCTTGCCGATGCCGTCGCCGGGAATGACGGCGACGCGCTTTTTTCCGGATGTGGTGACGGGAGGCGCGGCGTGTGTGCTCATGAGCAGGGCGAAGCTAACATCCGGGAATGGCGGTGTCAACGCGGGGACGAGGAGGAAGGGAGGCGCTAATGCCAACGGCAAATGTGTAAAGCGTTTTCCTCAGGGGCTGAAGCCCCTGGTGTTTTGGAGCTTTATGTCGGAGCCCTTCGGCATGCGCCTCAGGGTGAACTAAAGCTCCGACCCCCTAAAGAAACTGGGATGAGACGGAGGCGCGGGAAAAAGTAAGGCGAAACCTGCAATGGGCCGCGCGTGCCAATTTTCAGTGCCACTTCGGTACTATTGCGCGAGTGCGTGCCCAGGATTAAGGTTGTCACATTCCCCAGCCACTTCCAGGATTCAACGGAGAACCTCGAACATGGGACAACAACGACGGAGCAAGCGCTTGCCGCTCTCGATTCCGGTGCGCGTGTACGGACGCACGAGCGACAATCAGCCGTTCCGCGACGTCACGGTGACGAAGTGCGTCAACGTGCACGGTGGATTGCTGCCGCTGGCGCCGAAGGTGACGCGCGGGCAGAAATTGTTGCTGGTTCACAGCATCACGGAAGAAGAGCGCGAATGCCGGGTGGTGTATATCGAGGCGAAGAAGAGCGGAAGAAAAGCGGTCGCGGTGGAGTTCACGGAAAGCGGCGGTGACTTCTGGCACGTTTTTTCGCCGATGGTGAATTTCCAGAGCGCGGTTCCCCAGGAAGCGAAGGCGGCGCAGGGCGCCGCGCCCAGCGCTATTGCTTCTTGAGTTTGCGGCGAATGTCGGGCCAAAACTCTTTCAGCACGAACGAGCCGACGTCCTGAGCCACCTGACTACCCCATACGGATCCGACGGTCGAAATCGTGCGGTCGGATCCCGGATGATAGCTGTAGGTGGAAATGCCGGCAGCGATCCCGGCGCCGAAGATCTCCGAGAAATTGAAGCTTTTGTTGCCGGAATCCGTGCGCGTCACAAAGACGCGGGCGACCGCGTATTCCGTGCGATGCCAGAATCCGCCTTTGCCGAGCTGATAGTAGCGCGGGTCCTCTCTTAGCAGGGACGGAAGAACCGCACCGGTCATGAAGTTCTCGATGGTGCCGTCGGCGAAAGCTGCGCCGTAGCGCTTTCCGTAGCCCGAGGCACCCTGCCCGTAGCCTTTGTCGCTGTTTTCGGCCTGACTGATGCCAGCCAGCGCGGCGTAGTAAGGCCATTCGACATAGTCGAACGAGCTGCGCGCGACCACTTTGAATTTTTGGCCCGCAGTGAGAGGCGGGACCTGGCCGGCGTTTTCGATGGTGAGGAAATTGGGCAAAGTGAAGAACAGACGGTCCTTGGACGTGCCGGATTCGTTCTGCTGCTCCCCGGTGCTTTTCTCGCCGGGCTTTTGTCCGGGCTGGGATGGAGATTGAGGCGCGGCCGACGGCTTTGCAGACGGCGCCGGAGGCGGCGGTGACGGTTGTTGGTCCTGGGATTGTTGTTGCGGCGGCTGCTGTTGTTGCGCAAGCGCCGGAAAAGCAGCGAGAAGCGCTGCGAGGAAAATGGTTACAAGAGCGGCGGCTGAGTGCGAGAGATTTTGATTGTTCATCGGGCTTGAATTATCTCGCAATGGACGCGCCTGTCCTACTGAATCGAGCGGGCATGTTTCTGGGGATTGAGTTTGCAGGGTTCGTTTGCACCGTTGGTTGGATTCGGGAACGAGTGGAAGGGTTTCAGCATCTTTTCCCAGCCGGTCGTCATGGGCAAGCGGGGCCGGTAGCGCGGGGATCGTGATTTCAGGGTTTGGAGGGATCGCGGCGAGAAACACTCGGCGTCAACTTCCGGATGAGAAATTCTTGAAGGACATTGGCGGCGGCAGATGCACCAATGCCGATGGCCGCGTTTTCAAAGGTTAATGCCGCTCCACGATTTTTCGACGGATAGTAGAGATTTGAGATACCGCCCGCGGCGAGGCTTCCCAGAATGTCCGAGTAGTTCACCTGCCACTTTTTATTATCGCCCTTGCAGATAACCGCGTTGGCGATGGCATACAAAATCCGCGATCGCGTACTGCCCGTTCCCTTGTAGAAATAGCGCGGATCCTGTTTCAGGAGCGACGGCAGGATGGCGCTTCCGATGAACGTGCCGGTGACGATGTCGGCGTAGGAGGCGCCGTAGCGCTTTCCGTAGCCTTGCGCGCCTTGCCCATATCCACGGTAATCATTTTGCGCCTGCTCAATTCCCGCGATGGCCCCATTCAGGACGAAGGTGACCGGGTCGATCGTCGTCCTCCAGGCCAGCTCGAACTTCTGCTTGGTGTCGAGAGGAGCGGCATCGGGGATGTAGCTGACGTAGAAATTCGGAATGACGCCGAGCACGCGCTGCTTCTCTTCTATCTTGATCTCCGCTTCCGCCACTTCAACGCGCGGGACTACGACTTGCACCTCCGTGGATTCGGCAGCGAGAGCCAGCGTGATTTGCGCGGAGATGTTGATCTCTCCGGGATGCAGAATGCCCGAGAATGCCTGGGTCGCGAAGCCAGTCGCTGTAATGGTCAGATGGAAGGGCCCGGGAGCGATATTGGCAAAGGAGAATTGACCATTTTGATCTGATAGCGTGTCATCGCCCGGCGGCACCACCTGGCTGGGGGATTGATCTCCACGGGTAAGTCTTACGCGAGCTCCCGCGACGGCGGCTCCACTTGGATCCACAATTGTTCCACGGATGCTTCCTGCCATTTGCTGATCGGGTTGCCGGTCAGGCGGCGGAGCGGGGGCTGATGTCCCTCCCACGTCGGCTGGGGTCTGCTGAGACTGAGCCACAGATGGAAAGGAAAAAACGATTCCTGCGATCCAGACAGGCCCAAGAAGAATGCGCGTGGACCGCCGGTGTGGGCGAATCATCGTGTCGAATTATCTCTCAGGGAGTGCCCTCGTGCCAGCGGCGGGTTCGTGAATCTTTCTCGCCAAGCAATCATGCAAGTGTGGTTGGATTCCGTAGCGCGAGAAATGGTTTCCCTAAGTCCGCCCGATCGAGGTGTTCGAGGCTTCTCAAATCGTGCGCGCTGGACGAGGACTCGAGAAGGCGATGCGGGCCGCCGAGCGGGTTGGCCGAAAACGCACACGCGGGCGGGAAAGGGCTGGCACACATGATGGATTCCTGAGAAAGTCTCATAATCGGTTTGGTAAATGTCGAACGGCCATCACTTCCCAGGGAAAAGCAAACAGGACTTTGAATCTGCGAGGAGGCCTACCATGAGAATCGGAACTTGGGCTCCGATGGCACGGGGAACAGGAGAAAAATCGCGCCCGGCCACGGGCCGGCCGGCATGGCTCATCTTGTTTCTTGCCGCCGGACTATCTATAGCTGGGGCTCTAGCTGGGGCTATCACGGCCGGCATCACGACGGTCGTAGCGCAAGAAAGAATCATGCTGGTGGGATCCGGATCGAGCGTTCCCGGACCGCTGTACAACAAGTGGGCTCAGGAGTACAACAAGCGCGACCCAAGAGTACAACTGCAGTATCTCCCGATCGGCACGAGCGAAGGGATCAAGCAGATATCGAAAGGCAGCAGCGATTTCAGCGCGGGAGAAGTGCAACTGACGGCTGCGGAGCGGGCGGAGGGAAATCTAACCGAGCTTCCGGCCGTGCTCATCGGAGTGGTTCCCGTCTACAACTTGCCGACAGTCCATCAGGAACTGCGATTTTCGGGGGAAGTACTCGCGGAAATTTATCTCGGCGAAGTAAAGACGTGGAACGACGCGGCCATCGCACGGCTCAATCCCAATGTCAGCCTGCCCAATCTGCCGATCAACGTTTTTTACCGGCCCGCGGGCAAAGGAACCAATTACGTTTTTACGGATTTTCTCTCGAAAACGAGCTCGAAGTTCCGCTCGCGGATCGGGGTGACACCCTCTCCGAAATGGCCGGTGGGAGAATCCGCCGAGCGCAGCGCGGACATGGCGGATAAAGTGAAAGCGCAGACCGGCGCAATCGGGTATGTGGAGCAGCAGTACGCGGTCAAGAACAACATCGCTTTCGGAAGCGTGCAGAACGCCTCCGGGCGATTTGTGAAGGCCTCGACGGAAACGATCACGGCCGCATGCCGGGCGATTGAAGCGCCGCAGTGGGATAAGTTCGCCCCTTCGCTGACAAATCCGCCGGGGGAGGATTCCTTTCCCATAACAAGTTTTAGCTGGGTCTACGCGCGAACGACCCCATCCGACGCGAAGCGAGCGGCGGCGGTCGCAGACCTTCTGAATTGGATCTTCACCGACGGACAACAAATCGCGGCGCAGGAAGGATATTCACCGTTACCGCAAGCGCTGGCAGCGAAGGTAAAGGACAAAGTCAAGGCGCTTCGCTGAGCGGGAATCATGGCGGGCAAGAATCCGATGCCGCGGAGGGAATTAGAGCGGCGAGCTATTAGCCTCCGGCCGCGGGAGTGGCAAAGGACGCGAAGGCTGCAGCTTCGTCATCCTTCACATCGAAGACTTTATCGAGCTTGGTGACCCTGAGGAGGCCAAAGACGGAACTAACCGGACTGAGAAGCTTCAAATCGGCGCCGTGGGAGCGGGCCGTGGCGAGAGCTCTTACGAGCGCGCCGACCCCGGTGCTATCCACATAAGAGATATCCGCGAGGTTCACCACAATTTTCTTTTTCGACTTTTCCGCCAAGTTCCGAACAATGTCGCTCAGAAGGAAACCAGTTCCCTCCGGGCCGATGGCAACGGCATCGGTTATGGTCATATGTCCGATCAGATCGATTACGGCGACATCTTTCACTTCACGGACGCTGTAGTTCAGGGCCACTATCGTCTCTCAGTTGATTGCCAATGGGAAAAGTCAGAAGCAGCAACACATCAGAGCTTATCAGAAATTCGCGAGGCACCGAACTGTAATTTCGGGAGAAGACACGACGACGGGATGGGTAAGACTCAGGGACTCAAAACAGGCACGCGCGGGACCTTGCGGCCTTGCTTGTCTGCGTACAGGGCTTTGTCCGCTTCGGCCATCAATTGCTCCGCCTGCTGGCCCGCTTCGTACTCCTTCCAGCCCACGGAGAACTCGACGGGAGTCCATTGCCCGTTCAGGTTCACCTCAATCGCCTGGAGGCGACGGAGCACGGACGGCAACTGCGAAGAATCGCATTCGGTGAGCAGGAGCATGAATTCGTCGCCGCCCAGGCGCGCGGCAAGGTCGGCTTCCCGGACGGCCTTGCCCAGACGATCGGCGAACTCCTGCAGCACGAGGTCGCCGGCGGAATGGCCGAAGCGGTCGTTGATCTGCTTGAAATTGTTGAGATCGAAGAGCACGAGGATCAGGGGGTAGCCTTTGCGCTCGGACCGCGCGATTTCCGCCTTGAGCCGGCGCTCCGCATAGCGCCTGTTGTACAGCCCCGTGAGCGGGTCGAGCAACGCGAGGTCGCGCCAGAAAGCCGAGTGGAACTGCCCTTGCGCAAGCTCAAGGCGAAGGCGATTGATGAGTACCTTTTCGTAGGTGAGATAGGCGCCAAAGAGGGCGATTAAGAACACCAGGCCGAGGATGGATTGGGAAACGCCCGAGCCAATTTCCTTTCTCTCATCGAAAATGGCGGGGAGGGCCAGCGAAGATACGGCACCCGTTAGCACCAGGATGACGGCAAGGGAGAAACCCCAGGACCACCATTCGCGCCGCTGCAATGCGCGAAGACGCTCGTAGTTGTCCCCAGCCCGGGTTTTTGACTCCTTAGCGCCTGCGCGAGGACCAAGCTTATTCATAGCGATGGAATAAGGCGCTTGTCCGAGATCAAGCCCCGCACTGTAAGGCTAGCTTCGCCCCGCCAACAGAGTCAATCGTGAGGAAACCCAAGTAACTCAGATAGTTAACAAGAAGGCGCAGGGAGAAGGTATGGGCCGGAATGGTACGATCGTTCCATTGTGGAGCACACCCTTATCCCGCAGACTTGTTGGTGGAGAGGTGGAGATGATTGCCGCGCTCATAGTTGTGTTCTCGGTTACGGCTCTTCTACAATTTGCCGTTTCTCAGTGGAGATCGATGTGGATCACGGTCGCCACCCAGCCACTCTCGAGCTGCCTAGAGGGTGCGACGGGAATTGCGGAGCATGCAATCAGCGCAGACCATTTCGACCGTCTGGCGCAAACGTCCGAGAAGCTGTGCCCGTCACCCGAGCAGTCTAACCTGTGGTTGAAGGAAGTGCGGGTGTACTACCAGATCGTGCGGTCGGTTGCGAAAGTGCTTGGCAGCCCTGCGGTGTCGAGATGGGCTGCGAATGAACTGCTGTCCTGCTCCAGATACGCCGCGGTGGTACTCGACCAGCGGCTAAACGCCAACCTGGCATTCGCCTCGGAAGTCCGTAGCTTCTAAGGCGGTTCCGAATCCCAAGAACAGCGGTATTGGCTCATCAGAGGTCCGCGCGGACCGCTCCTTGCAGCGACGAGGGCGTTGCCACAGCCGTAGGTCCTTTCGTTTCTACAAGTCTGCAGGTCACCTCGCGCTCATCCACAAAGTACGCCGCGTGCATTGAACACTCCCGGGACTTGGCAGAAACTCGCGCTCATGAGGGAGGCCACGATGAAAACGACAAGAGCAATGCAGACGGCGACAGTGATTCTTTCCATGACGCTGGGGTTCTTTATATATGCGCCGCGACTGACGGCAATGAAAGCAGCGCACCGCGACGCAGGAAAAACCACGAGTTCGAGCTTCATGCAGACGAGTCAATCGAGCCAGTCGAACCAAGGCGGCGAGTGGGGCGCGGGAGCGTCGCAAGAAGCCGCGTCCACGCCAATTCCATTGTTCGTTCGCATAGGCAGCAAGGTGCAAAAGGAGAAGGCTATGTGGGCCAGCGAGATCAAAGTGCTGTTGTATCTCGAAGGTGTACCGGCCTCTTGATTTGCGAAGGGTAGTTTGCAAGGGGCATTTTGCACCGGTTTCTGATGGCAGGGTATGGAGGGGTATTCCATGAGCGAAGACGAAAGGGGAGAAGGGCAAAGAATACTGTCCGTGGCATTCGATGCGGCGCGCTACGCATCACGCGATGAGGCCGCGTTTCTAGCGTGGCGGGCGCACACGCCTGTTTACCACGGATGTCCCATCTTAGAAGACGTGAGCATTGACGGATTCGCATTCGGCAAGATCACGGACTTTGAAGCGGAGCCGACGGTCTTCGGGGATGCGTTCGTGGTGGCTCCGGACGACAGTCGCGCCGGGTTGATCTGGGCGGTTTCACAAAAGCCATATTTCGCGCAAGCCGCCCCGTTTGAGGCTCACCGCTGGGGCATCTGGTCCGTGTCATTTCCCCTGCCGATGACGAGCCGTGAAAACGCACGGAGAAATTTGGAAGCGATTCTCCCGAAGCTCAAACCGAAATGGCAGGAATGGCGCAGCCGGAGGAGCCAGGAGTTCAAGCTGGAGAGCTGACTCTGCAGGCAGGAGGAATGCTCAAACCCCAGCGCTAGGTGGTGGTGGCGTGGCGCTCGGCCAAGTAAACGCCAAGAAGCACGAACGCGGCGCCGGCGAGGAGATAGGCGGTTGGACGCTCTCCCAGGAATGCGGCCGCGAGCAGGATGGTTCCAACGGGCTGAAAGTAATTCGTGGCGGCGACGCGTGACGCGTCCATGTGCTGCAGCGCCCAATAGAAGAGCAGATAAGCGGCGACAGAGCTGATCACCGTAATGTAGAGAAGGGCCGCCCATCCGGCCCAGCCTACCCTTCCCCAGTCGAGATACATTCCCTGCCGTACGGCGAGCGGAAGCACAATGATTGCTCCGACGAGGAGATTGTAAAAATTCATCGAGACAGTGTCGTACACGCCCGCGAGCTTCTTGCTGAGCACCGCCCAGATGGCAAAGCCCGATGTCCCGGCAATCGTGATCAAATCGCCGGCAAGCGTAGCGGAATGCAATTGCAGGCCGTTCTCCACGGCGAGGATCGCGACGCCGGCAAACGATAGTGCCATCCCGAAGATTTTTCCAGGCGTGAGCGCTTCGAGCTTCATGGCGCAGGCAAGCAGGAGAATGAGGATTGGGCCGATGGCCAGAATCACGGAGGAATGGCCGGCGGTGGTGTATGCAAGACCGATGATGAAACCCCCGCGGTTCACCACAACGCCGAAGAAACCGCACCAGATGAGCAGCCAGATATCCCGGCGGCGCAGCGGGGTCCGGCGCCGTTGCAATAGATAGATTGGCAGGATAAACGGAACCGCGAAGACAATGCGAAAGGCAGCGAGGGTGAGCGCGTCAAAGTGGGCCAGGGCGATCTTGGCTGCGATGTAGTTCACCGACCACATCACGAGCACAACCGCGAGGGCAAGGAAAAGAAGAAAACGGCCCGGGGGCCGGGAAGCCGAACTCACCGTTGTGGCGGCCGCGGAATTCACCCGCTATTCGAGGACCTCGATGCGGCGGGTGAGGGCGTCCATGCGGTCAAGGCGAGGCGTGTAGCCGATTCCCGGCGCGGACGGAACGCGAATGGTTCCCTGGCGCGAAACTTCCACTTCCGGAGTGATGATGTCCTCATGCCAATAGCGGCGGCTGGCGGAGACGTCGCCCGGGAGCGTGAAATTAGCGAGCGTGGACATGGCGATATTGTGCGCGCGGCCTATGCCGGACTCGAGCATGCCGCCGCACCAGACGGGCACAGACTTGGATTGGCAGAAATCGTGAACCAGGCGCGCGGAGGTGTGGCCGCCGACGCGTCCAAGCTTGATGTTGATGATACGGCAAGCGCCGAGTTCGACGGCGGCGCGCGCGTGCGATTCGTCGTGGATACACTCGTCGAGGCAAATCGGCGTGTCGAGCTGCTTTTGAAGCTTGGCGTGGGAGTAGATGTCGTCCCATCCGAGAGGCTGCTCGATCATGATGAGGTAGAAGGCGTCGAGCTGTTTCAAGAGCGGCGCGTCTTCGAGCCGGTACGCGGAATTCGCGTCGGCCATGAGGCGGATGCGAGGGAAACGCTCGCGTAGAATCTTCACGGGCTCGAGGTCCCATCCGGGCTTCACTTTGATTTTGATCCGCTGGTAGCCTGCCGCGAGTTCCTTTTCGACCTTGGCAACGAGAGTGTCCGTATTCGGCTGGATGCCGATGGAAACGCCGCAGGGGATTTCTTCGCGCGAGCCGCCAAGAAGTTTCCAGAGCGGGGTGTCTTTCAGTTTGGCTTCGGCGTCCCAGATGGCCGTCTCGAGCCCGCCCTTCGCCATGTTGTGTCCGCGCACGGGAGCGAAGAGTTCCCAGATTTCGGAAGCGGAGCCGAATTCCCTGCCCCGTAGGATGGGCCAAAGATAGTCGCGGATGACGTGCCACGCCGTTTCGACCGTTTCATAAGAGTAGAAGGGATCCTCACCCGCCGTTGATTCGCCCCATCCGGTAGCGTCTCCGGTGTGCGCTTCAACGAGCAGTATGCGGCGGTGAGAGGTGGTCCCGAAGCTGGTCTGGAACGGCGCGATGAGATCGAGGTGAACTTCGCGCAGCGTGATTTTGCGGATGCGCATATTAGTTGGCCACCTTCGAGTCCCGCGGCACTTCAGGGAGGCTGAGGCCGGCGATAGAGCCGGCAGGCTCGAGAACGTAATCGGTGGTGGCGCCGCGCGATTCGATGTAGGTGGCGACGTAGCCTTTCGAGAACCAGTGCAGGAATTGTTCGCGAGTTTCTGACTGGATTCGCAATCCGGCGCCCGGGTCCCGGGCTTTGATTTCGGCGATCTTCGCGGGAATCGAGACATGCTCCGCGGAAGCGAGGGACGCGGGCTTGCCTTCGATAATCGCTCTCACGCGAGGAGAATCGAGCCACCATTCGGCAACAAGGCGGTCGGTGGGAAGCCCGGCGTGCAGCGGACTCTCCGTCACGCCGTAGCAGTTCGGAACGTAGCTGCGCGCGACGGCGCCAAGACGGACAAGATTGAAATGCGCGTTTTTCAGTTCAAGGGGATCGAATGTCCATTCGACGAGCGGTATGCCGCGCTGCAAAGCATCCTCGCGCTGAAAAAGCTTCAGGCGCCGCGCCACTCCGCGATTCTGGTATTCGGGGATGACAGCGGTCATGTGCGAGTGCAGAAATTGCCGGTGCGAGTGAAATCCAGCCAGCGCCAGGGTGAAGCCGACGAGCCGGTGGGCATCGAAAGCGCCAAGGATTTGGCCGCCGGAGTGATGGGCGACAACGAAAATAGCGGAGGGAACCGTGATGTGTTCGCCCCAGGTGCTGAGCTCGAGACGCACGCATTCTTCGTACTCGGCGAGCGAATGGCAGTGGCGTATCTGAATTTCAGATGCATTCACCGGCGCACCTTCGGTGAATCGATTTTCTTCGATTCGTTCCATAGCTCTTCCATTCGCGCGCGCGGGACATCGGCCAGGGGGAGGCCTTCGCGGGCAGCGGCGGATTCCATCCAGATGAAGCGCTGCTTGAATTTGCGGCTGGCTTTCTTCAGCGCGACTTCGGGATCAACGCCGAGGAACCTCGCCGCGTTGACGGCGACGAAGAGGAGATCGCCTACCTCTTCTTCCATCTCGGAGGAAGGCGACTTCCCGTTGCCTGATTTGGCAGACGCGGCGTTGCGCAGCTCGAGCTTTTCTTCGTCGAGCTTTTGGAGAATGCCGGAAAAGCTGTCCCAATCGAAACCGATATGCGAGGCGCGGCGCGTGAGCTGATAGGCTTCCAGAACGGCGGGCAGCGAGCGCGGGATTCCGGCGAGGATCGAGTTATTCGGTGCTTCCGGATGCGCGCCTCGCACGCTGCTTTCTTCGCGGCGTTCTTCCGATTTGAGCTGCTCCCAATTCTTCAGGACATCGGCGGACGTTTTCGCTTTCACATTGCCGAAGACGTGCGGATGGCGGCGCACCATCTTGGTGTGAATGGACTCGATGACATCGGAGATCGTAAAACGCCCTGACTCCTCCGCAAGGACCGAATGGAAAACGATCTGGAGAAGCAGATCACCCAGTTCGGAGGAAAACTGCTTTGGATCGCCCGATTCCATCGCGTCGAGGACTTCATAGGTTTCCTCGATGAGGAATTTGCGCAGCGATTCGTGGGTTTGCTCGCGGTCCCACGGACACCCGGCGGGCGCGCGGAGACGCGCCTGGAGGGCGACGAGTTTTTCGAACCAGCGGCCCGCGAGCCGGTCGCGCTTGCTGATTCGGATCTGCGCTTTCGGGGCCGTGCGGGAGTTCGCGTGGCGCCTCTTGCGCCGTTGTGGCTTCGGCTTGCGCGATTGTTTGTGGCGTGGCGGCACGGCTGATGCGCTGCTCCCGAGAAGCAGACCAATTTACAGTGAGGCAGCAAGGAGTGGCAAGGGAACAGTAGTGCCTGGCGGAAAGCAGGTTGGCGATTGCCGAGCCGGGTGGTGGCATGAGCTTTCCACGGGCGCTAGCTTGACAATCGCGCTCGGCCCAATCGACAATGCCGGTAAGCGTAACGGAAGGGCACCGAGATGAGCAAGTCGCGCGCTTCCCGTATTTTCGTCGCCGCTTTTGTCGTGGCAATGGGTGCTTGTACCGCCGGCGCACAGGGCAGCGTCCACAACTACCGCTTCGAATTGACAACGCGCTCGCAGGAGCCTGAATTCGCCGGGGAGATTTCGACCACGGCGGGCGTGGGCGGGGCACACTATGAGGTCGAAGCGGATGCCCAAGGGCGGACAGAGCGGATTGCTGTAATACGCAACGGGCAAAAACTTTCCGAGACAGTCTTCCGGTTTGCGGCGAACGCGAAACTTCCCAGCGAGTTCGACAAGATTGAAGCCGGTCAAAAGACAGGTCTCGTGGTAATCGAACGGGACGATGCAGGCAACCGGATTCGTGAGAATTCCTTTACGGTCGGCGGGGCGCTCCTCGAATACGTGGAGTACTCCTACCAACCCGATCACGTGGAACAGGATTTCTTCACAACGGCAGGAAAAAAGAGCGAGCACGTCGTCCGCTACTACTCCGCGAAGGGCACGCTCGCCCGGAGGGCTGCATACACGAATCCTGATGATCCGGGCAAGCGCACCGAGTATGAATATGATGATGCCACCGGCCTCGCAAAGTCTCGCCAGCAGTTCAGTGACGGCAAACTTAATGTCACGGTGACGTACACTTATAACGCCGACGCAGACCTGGTTCGCTCAGACGCCTACGATTCCAACCATAATTGGTTCGCAGCCGACGAATTCAACGACGAGTTGCGCACGAAACGGAGTTATAAGGATGCGGGTGGAACGCGAGAAATGCGACTTACGTATGACGCGAACCGCTGGCTCAAGGAAACAGTGCTTTATTACAAGAACGTCCTGATCTGCAGGTTCTCGTACGACCGGTTCCCCAACGGCACGGCGAAGCGGACCCTCGTGGTGGGTCCGGATGGCAAGGTATGGGCCGAGTACCCGGATTATGAGGTCTTCGACGTGAAACGCAATGGCGAGCCTTGGGACGGGAAGCTTCCGGGCTCTGTTGTCCATAAGACGGGCAATTGGTGGTGAATTGGGGGGCCAGCGGTTCGAGCTTAGAATCGGTGAAAGGGGTCCGTTGCACTGCGCGAATCAGTTGTGGGGCAGTTTCCGGACCGCGTTAGTCAGGCACTGACCGCGGCAACTCCGTCCGAGTAGATTCGCAGATCTCAGTTCAGTTCGTTGACTTGCCTCCGACCCGCAGCCTAAGATGTGCGCTAAATGGCGGATTCCTCGTCTCTAGTCGGCCGAACCATCTCGCACTACCGCATCGTCGAAAAACTCGGTAGTGGCGGCATGGGTGTCGTTTACAAGGCGGAGGACCTGACACTGGGCCGACATGTCGCGCTGAAGTTCTTGCCTGAGGATGTGTCCAGGGACGCGAACGCGCTGGAGCGGCTCCGCCGAGAGGCGCGGGCAGCATCCTCGTTGAATCACCCCAATATCTGTGTCATTCACGAGGTCGGCGAAGCCGATGGGCGCCAGTTCATCGTGATGGAACTGATGGAAGGCCAGACCCTGAATCAGCGCATCCAGGGCCGCCCCCTGCCGATTGAAGACCTGCTTGACCACGGAATCCAGATCGCCGATGCGCTGGAGGCTGCGCACACCGGGGGGATCATTCATCGCGACATCAAGCCGGCGAATATCTTCGTCACTGCGCGCCGTGACACCAAAATTCTCGATTTCGGATTGGCGAAGCTCAAGCCGCAGGGAGGCCTCTCTGCCATGACGACAGCCACCGCCGAGGAGAAGCTCACCAAGTCCGGCACCGCCCTGGGAACTCTCGCCTACATGTCGCCCGAGCAAGTGCGGGGCGAAGGGCTCGATCCGCGCACGGATATTTTCAGCTTCGGTCTCGTGCTCTATGAAATGGCCACTGGCCGGCAAGCGTTCATGGGCAACACCACCGGAGTCGTCACAGACGGAATTCTGAACCGGGCCCCGATTCCCGCTGGTCGCGTCAATCCTGAGGTGCCGCCCAAGCTTGAAGAGATAATCAACAAGGCGCTGGAGAAGGATCGCAAGCTTCGCTATCAAACTGCCTCCGACTTGCGAGCTGACCTTCAGCGCATGAAACGCGATAGCGATTCAGCTCGCGTTGCCGCGCCGAGCGCAGTCGTTCCCCCCGAAGGAACCAGGCCATGGTGGCGCGGAAAGACGGCTCTGGCTGCTTGTGGAGTCGCACTGGCGGCGCTGCTAGGGCTGGGAACCTGGTTCGCTTTCTTCCGCGCGCGAGGTGAAGCCATCGATTCTCTCGCGGTTTTGCCTTTCGCCAACATGGGCGGCAGTCCAGACGCGGACTACTTGAGTGATGGCATTACGGAGAGCCTCATCGACAGCCTCTCTGAGCTGCCCAACCTGAAGGTGATGTCGCGTAGCGCGGTCTTTCGCTACAAGGGCAAAGACGTGGACCCACGCAACGCGGGGCGAGAGCTTGGTGTGCGCGCCGTTCTGGTAGGCAGGATTACACAGCGCGGCGACAACCTCTCGGTCAGCGCGGAGCTCGTGGAGGTGGACGACAACAGCCACCTGTGGGGCGAGCAGTACAATCGTGGACTGGCCGATGCGTTGCCGGTACAGCAGGAGATAGCCCACCAGATCGCGGGAAAGCTGCGGCTGCGACTGAACAATAAACAGATGGCACGGATGGAGAAGCACCAAACCGGCAATCCAGAGGCGTATCAACTCTATCTAAAAGGCCGGTTTTACGCCTCTAAGGGCACGCGGGAAGGAACGGATAAAGGGATTGATTACCTCCGCCAAGCCGTCGCTCTCGATCCGAAGTATGCGCTGCCTTATGCCGGAATCGCGTTTTCCTATAACTGGGCTTCCGACTGGCTTTTTCCTCCCACGGAGGCCATGCCGAAAGCCAAGGAAGCGGCGCGCCGGGCAGTGGAACTTGACGACACTCTCGCCGAGGCGCACGTCGAGCTTGGCAATGTGGCTTCGTGGTACGACTACGACTGGCCGCTGGCGGAACGCGAGTTCAAGCGTGGATTGGAACTCAGTCCGAATTATGCGGCTGCGCATGAGTTCTATTCGATCTTCCTGATGATGGTAGGACGTATCGACGAGGGGCTGGAAGAAGCCCGCCGCGCGGAAGCGCTGGATCCCGTCTCCGCCGAGATCTCCTACATCCTGGGGTTTGAGCTGTATCTTGCCCGCCGCTACGACGAGGCAGTCGCCGAGCTCCGCAAGAGTCTCGACCTCGATTCCAGCTATTGGCCTGCGGAATATCCTCTAGCGCAGGCGCTGGAGCAACAGGGGCGCTTTGCCGAAGCGATCGCAACTCTTAAGATAGCGCGGGCCATCGAGGATTCGAGTCTCGTGTTAAATGCGGAGTTGGTGCGCGCATATGCACTGTCGGGCCGACAGGCCGAGGCGCAGCAGACTTTGGAGGAACTGCTCTCGCGCTCCAAGCGCAGCTATGTCTCGGGATACATCTTGGCCACCGTCTATGCCGCGCTGGGCGATAAGACTCAGGCGTTCGCGCGACTCCAGCACGCGTATTTGCAGCGCTCCTTTTTCCTAGCCCTAATCAAAATCGATCCTGAGGTCGACAGCCTTCGTTCGGATCCGAGGTTTCAGGATGTGCTTCTCCGGATGAACTTTCCCGCCGTCACTGACCGGTTAGCACTCACGGCCGCGCCGAACTGAGAAACAGCACTGAAGAAACGACTGCGTGAACCATCCTGTGTTAACGCCTAGATAATCGCCCATTCGCGGCGAAGTGTATAATCCCGGCCATGGCGCCACTCGACCTTGCCAAGCTTTGGGAAGAACACGTCGCCCACGAATTCACAACGCGGGACACCGAGGCAACCCTCGCCACGATGACCGACGATGCTTACGTCAACCATGTCCCGGTGATGACTGGCGGCTACGGCAAAGCAGCCCTGCGCCATTTCTATTCGCGCGATTTCATCCCCAGCATGCCGCCCGACACCACGCTCACGCCGGTCTCGCGCACGGTCGGTGAAAATCAGCTCGTGGACGAAATGATCTTTTCGTTCACGCACACGCAGGAAATTCCCTGGATGCTCCCGGGCGTTCCCCCTACCAAGCGCCGTGTCGAAGTGCCGCTGGTCGTCATCGTCCGTTTTCGCGATGGCAAGCTGGCCCACGAGCACATCTACTGGGACCAAGCCTCCGTCCTAAAGCAGGTCGGCCTTCTGACGGATGAGTCGTTGCCGGTAGTAGGGGCCGAAAGCGCCCGCAAGGTGCTCGACCCAAAATTCGCCTCCGAACCTTCTCGCGAACTTTAGCTGAATCGCACTCCGAATATCGGGGGCGGGCTGTAAACGCTATTCGATACGCAAGATCTCCACGATGTTGAGGCGGGCAATGCGTCGAGTAGCTGCCCAGTTACTTGCAGAGGCTATGAGCATAATGAACAGAATCGAGACGATTAACGTTGCAGGATCAATGGACTTCGCTCCGTCAACGAGACTTTCGAGAAAGCGGCCGGTAAGCATCGCGCCGGCAATTCCGGAAATTGCTCCCGCCGCAACAGTCAGCAGGCCCTGCCGCAGCAGCGTTCCGCGAAGCCCGACGGGCGTGGCGCCGAGCGCCAGGCGCACACCCATTTCATGCGTTCGCCGCGCAACGGCATAGGAAACCACGCCGTAGATGCCAATCACGGCCAGCAGCAACGCAAATCCCGCAAAGAACAGGACTGCGGTGCGGTAAAACTTGGGCCGCGCGAGAGCGTCCGCCATGCGCTGCTCCATGGTTTTCACCCCGAATACAGGAACCTGCGGGTCCAGGGAACGAATCGTGTCGCGGATGACAGGCAGGAAATCTTCGGCGCGGCCGTTCACGCGCACGACGAAGGTGGAGACGAACCCACCCGGGGAGTGTGCTGGAACGAAAATCTGATTTGAGTGCGCGGTGTCGATGGTGTCGGTCATGTAGTCCATCACTGTGACCACGCCAATGATCTTGCACGGAGGATCATTCCCCATAGTGACCTCATGATTCAGAGCATCTGCCGCTGAACCAAATTCCTCCGCAAATCGTTCGTTGACGACAACAACATCGGCGTCCGAGCGCACTTCCGCGTCAGTGAATTCACGCCCGTACAGGATGCGTCCTCCCATGGTCTTGAAATAGTCGGAAAATACCGGGACCATCGTGGAATTCTGTTTGGCTGGAAGCCCATCGAATCCGAACGGCCCTCCCACAAAACCCGTGGCGTAGAGCGGAAGGAATTCTGTTTCGCTGGCGCTACGGACTCCGGGCAGCTGCCGGATTCGATCGAGCGTTTCCTCGAAGTAGGGGAGCTGGTGCCCCTTGACGCCGCGAACGGTCCCGTCCAGCGACACGCTTACGGTGAGGAGCCCTTTCGTGTCGAAGCCGCGGTCCGTTTTCATCATGTGAATGAACGCACGCCCCACCGCAACGGATGCGGCGAGAAGGATGATCGTGAGCATCACCTGCGCGGCGACCAACGTTTCGCGAATCACTCGCGCACCGCGCGTGCTGGTGGATCCGCGGGCTCCGAAAGCATGGACGCGGCCTGCATAAAGTGACGGCAGAACGCCAAAGAGAACGCTGCTTGCAATTGCGACCGCAACCGTGAAGCCCAGTACATGTCCGTCGAGAATAGAATACGACTGCGTGGATAACGGCGCCGGTTGAACCGTAGCCGCTATCGAAGTCGTCCAGAACGCGACGACTAGACCGACGATAGCGGCCACAAATGAGAGAAGCAGGCACTCCGTTAGCAACTGCTGCGCAATTCTCGCCCGGCTTGCTCCGAGCGCGGAGCGTATCGAAAGTTCCGTGGCGCGATCCGCGGTGCGCGCCATCAAGAGATTCGCAATGTTCGAGCATGCGATGAGGAGGATCAACACTACGCCGGCCATTAACATCAGCGAGGCGTTCTTCACAGGACCAGCGAGTTCGTCTTGCAGTGAAGTCATCCTCGGGTAATGCTCGGAATTCCCAATCTTGGTTCGCTGCGGCCACAGGCGGTCCGCCTCCACCGCAAATGCCGCGCGGGCTTGCGCCCAGGTGATGCCCGGTTTCAGCCGCGCAATCGTTTCCCAGCCATTATTGCCCGGCGAATACTCCGCGGGTTTCCAGAGATCGGTGTTGCCCGGATAGTTGAACGCGGTGGGCGCCACGCCGATAACAGTCAGCGGCACCCCATCAACACGAAGAGCGGACCCCACGGCCCGTTGGTCGCCTGCAAAAAGCTGTTGCCAGAGTCCATAGCTGATTACCGCGACAGCGTTGTTTCCGGGTGCATCCTCACCGTCCCTAAACCATCGTCCCGTCACCGGCTGCGCGCCGAGGAGCGAGAAGAAACTCCAGGAGGTATAGGAAATATGCGCCCTCATTGGATTCTGCACTTCCCCAATGTTGACGTCGAATTGCTCGATGAGTGCGGCATCGGCGAGATACGTGCTTTGCTGCCGCCATTCATGAAATTCTTTCGCGCTGCCGTGGGGCGGAAAGAATCTTCCGAGAGAGGCCAGACGGCTTGGGTCGTGGAATGGTAATGAGCGCAAGAGCAGCGCATTCACAACACTGAAAACGCCCGTGTTTGCGCCAATTCCGATGGCCAGGGCCAGAATCGCAAACCCCGTCTGCCAGGGACGCTTCGCCCAAAGCCTCAGCGTGTGCCGGGCATCCTGGGATACTTCACGCAAAAACTGCAGCGGGATGGATATCGCCAAATCCGCTAGAAGACGAACCGAAAGCTTTGACGGGTTCATTGCCAGATTGTGGCACAGAAGTTGAACTCTTAACACCGAAGCGCGGGCCGAAAGCGCCCGCAAGGTGGTCGACCCAAGCTGGGAGCTTGGCTAACCCGTTTAGCCCGCATTGCCGGGAAATGCCCACTATCCGCGTCAGACCTTCCTTGTCGCGGCCGGAGCGCGGGTGCTAAACTGATTCTTCCAACGTTCGAGAGCAATTGCGGGGGCGATTCCATTGGCTGAGCCGAAGCACGAAGAGACGTTCAAGGTGATCGACCGGCGGCACTTCACCGAAGAGGGTGAGCTTCGAAAAGACGTGGTGGAGCAGGAGCGGCGCGACGAAGAGACGGCGGCGAAGAATGCAGCGGCTCACGCGCGCCAGGCTCCCGCGAATGCGCCCGAGGGCGGACGTCCGGCGGCAAAGGAATCGGGCTTGCGTGGAGCCGATGGCGCGGTGCTGCAAGGTGCGGCGACGGCAATCGCTCCGGAGCCTGATGCAAGCAGCGAAGGCAACGAACCATCTCGCGCCTTTCAGATGCTGGTGGATTTTCTCACGCGAAATGCAGCGGCGATGCTCGGCGGAATGGCCGACCCGCGCACAGGGCAGCCGTTTGTGGACCTGGAGGGCGCGCGCGAAATGATCGACATGCTGGATGCGCTGCGCGAAAAGACGCGCGGAAATCTGGCGAAAGCAGACGACGATCTTCTGCTCGAAGTAATCGGGAGCCTGAAGCTGACGTTCATGGAGATCTCGAAAGCGGCGACTGAAGCGATGGCGAAGAAGGCCAAAGCCAAGCCGTAGATTTCTCATCTGCGCTGATGTCTGCCCTTCATGCGATGATTCGAATTGGCTTCGCCGGCGTTCCACTCTGAAATGCCACCACTCCAACTGACCGTGCTCGGCTCGGGAACCTCGATGGGCGTGCCTACGCTCGGATGCCACTGCGCGGTGTGCGAATCGAAAGATCCGCTCGACAAGCGGACGCGCCCTTCCGTGCTGCTCTCGTACGCGGGCCGCAAAGTGGTGATTGATACGACGCCGGATTTTCGCTTACAGGCCATGCGCGAGGGGCTCGACCGGCTGGACGCGATCCTCTACACCCACGGCCATGCGGACCACATTCTCGGGCTCGACGATATTCGCCCCTACAATCTGAAGCAGAAAGGCGTGATCCCGATCCACGCTGCGGAAATGACGCTTGCGACATTGCGCCGCACGTTTTCGTACATCTTCGACGACGCGCCAACCGAAAGTTCCCTGCCCGGCGTGGAGTTGCACGCGATTGCCGGGCCTTTCTCCTTGTTCGGTACCGAAATTGTGCCGATACACGCGATACACGGATCGCTTCCCGTGCTGGGTTTCCGCATTGGAGGGGCCGCGTATCTCACCGACTTCAGCCACGTGCCAGCGGAATCGAAGCAATTGCTGCGCGGGCTCGATGATTTCATTCTGGACGCGCTGCGCTACGTCCCGCATCCGATGCATTCCAACGTCGAGCAATCGCTCGCCCTGGTGGAGGAGCTGAAGCCAAAGCGGGCGTGGTTCACGCACATCTGCCACGACCTGGGACACGCCGCCACGAATGCAAAGCTGCCGCCTAATGTGCGCCTCTCTTATGACGGCCTGAAGCTCGAGGTGGAGATCTGATGGCGCTGGCGGTGCTGCATTCGGCGGAAGAATGGATCGCGCGCGGAGGCGCAGAGCGCAAGCCGGTCGTGGTGACTATAGGCAACTTCGACGGCGTGCATTGCGGGCATCAAGAGATCCTGGGGCGGGTGGTGGAACGCGCAGCGAAGCAGGATCTGCTTGGCGCCGTCCTCACGTTCGATCCGCATCCGGCGCGCGTGCTTCGCCCCGCGGCGGCTCCGCTGCTTTTGACGACGCTTGAGCAACGGCTGCACGCTTTCGACGAGGCGGGGCTCGATGCGGCGCTCGTGATGCGGTTCGATCTTGAAGTTGCCAAGATCAGCGCGGAAGATTTCGTGCGGCGTTTTTTGGTGGAAGCGATGCGCGCGCAGGTGGTGCTGGTCGGGGGAAATTTCCGGTTCGGCCATCGCCAGGCTGGCGACGTAAAGCTATTGACGGAACTCGGGCGTCAGTGTGGATTTGAAGTGGAGATTGTATCGCCCGTGGTGGAGGCTGGGACCGTTGTGTCGAGCACCGCGGTTCGCGCGGCCGTGCGTGAAGGCCGCATGGAAGACGCGGCAAAGCTCCTGGGGCGGCCGTTCGCACTCGAAGGTGAGATCCGAACCGGCACAGGCCAGGGTCGAAAATTGGTTGTGCCCACGCTGAATCTTGCAACAGGGCAGGAGTGCTTGCCGAAGAACGGTGTCTACGTAACGGAAACATCGGTGCGCGGCAGAGCCTATCGTTCCGTCACGAACGTAGGCGTACGGCCCACGTTCGATGGGACGCGACTGGCGATTGAGTCGCATTTGTTCGGTTTTTCAGAGAATGTGACGAGCGGGCGAATGGAAATTCGCTTTCGCACGCGGTTGCGGGGCGAGCAGAAGTTTGCAGGGCCCGAACCGCTGCGCGAACAGATTCTGCAGGATATCGAGCGCGCTCAGCACTACTTCGAGGTTACAGCGAAGACCCCAGCCAACCAGTAGAGAATCATCCGGGAAAATTCGCTTGCAGGCTTGCCGTTCACTTGTAGGGCGCTTATCGGGACATCACTTTGCGGCATTCCTCGCAGTAGCCGCCGACTTCTGTGCGGGAAACCGTAATCTCGATACCACAGTCGCGGGAGATTTGCTGCTTCAGTTCCTCGTAGAGCGGGCTTTCGACCTCGCGAACCTTCCCGCAGCGCAAGCAGGCAACGTGGATATGATCGCGCGGCCCGTGCGTCTCGTAGAAATGGCGGTGGCCGCGCAGGTGCAGCAGGTCGAGTTCGTCAATTAAGCCCTGGCGCTTAAGCATCTCAAGCGTCCGGTAGACGGTTACGCGCGTGATGTTTTCATCGAGCTTCTGGGCGCGCTCGAGGATTTCGTCCGCGTCGAGATGGCGCGGCGCGCTTTCGATCACTTGAACGAGCACGCGGCGCTGCCGCGTAAGCCGTATGCCGCGCTTGCCAAGCTCGCGCTGGAGGCGGCCGGGCGGCTCATGAGCGTTGATTCGCTCGCCGGTTGAAACGCGATGTGCAGGGGTGGCTGACATGGTCTCGTTTCGCAGCGGACATTATACCAAAGACGCGGGAGCCGTAAGTCGGGAGTCGCGGACGGAGGCGGTTCGCGCACTCGGATGAGAAGAAGCAGCAAGGCTTCAGGGGTGCCCGCTCATGAGACAGGGACTAGTGGCTCTGGATGAGCTTGAGGATGTCGCTGTACATCACAAACGCAAAGATACCGAGCAGGAAGACAAGGCCGACTTGCACGAAGCGCTCTTTGACGGCGATGCTCAAGTCGCGGCGTATCACAGCCTCGATCGCAAGCAGTAGAACGTGACCGCCGTCAAGAATCGGAATCGGGAGCAAATTCAACAAGCCAAGGTTCAGGCTGATCACCGCCATCAGCAGGATCAAGTCGAGTTTGCCTCGTTTGGCTGCGCGGCCCGATTCACGCGCGATGCCCACAACGCCTTGCAATTCGCGAACCGAGACTTTGCCGGTAAAGAGGCCGCCGAGGACGCCTACGATCTGGCGCATGCCGTTGCCTGTGGCTTCGACTGCGTCCTTGGCGGACTCGGCAAATCCTTGTTTGTCGTAATCGTCGCGCGTCTTCTCCAGCACGCCGATTTGCCATACCTGCTGGCCGTCGGAACTCATTCCCTTCACGGGGGCGACGCTGAACGGAATGTCATGCCCCTCGCGGCGCACGACAAATTGAATTGCGCGGCCGTCCGAATTGCGAACTGCATCCACAAGTTGCAACCAACTCGAAACCGGCTTGCCGTCTATGAAGACAAACGTGTCGCCCGACTTGATCCCCGCCTTTTCCGCAGGTGTCCCGATGCCGATTTCTTCCGCGGTCGCTGGTTCCGGGGGAAAGCCGACGAGATCGGACCATTCTGTCACAGGCGCAGTGGGAACCTTTTCGACCAGCGTTTGTTGAGCGCCCAGGCGCGAAACCACGAGCGTGACGGATTCGCCGGGCTTCAAGCGCTCCACCTGCGCCAGCACCTTCGCCCACGTAGGCGTATTCACGCCGTTGACGGAGAGAATGCGATCGCCGGGCTGGACGGCGGGGGGAAGCGCGGTGTATTGCGGGACGGCAACGACGTCGGCAGCCTGACGCAAGTACGGCGGCGAGGGGATGCCCACGAGCCAATAAATCCCCCAGAAAATAAAGAAAGCCAGCAGGATGTTCATCGCGGGGCCCGCGATGGCAATCAGAAACCGCGCCCATCGCGGTTTCGACAGGAACTCGTAGTCCGCGCCGGTGCGTGATTCAACAGGGTTGTCGCCCGCCATGCGGACATAGCCGCCAAGCGGTAGAATGCTCAAGCGGTAATCCGTATCGCCACGTTTCACGCCGGCCAGCCGCGTGCCGAAGCCAAAGGAAAACACCTCCACGCGCACGCCCAGAAGTTTCGCGGCGATGAAGTGTCCCCATTCGTGGACAAAAATCATGATGCCGAGGACGACGCTGACTGAAATCAGTGCAATGAGTCCGTTTTGAAGGCTTCCCATGAAAACCTCTATTCCATTCTAACTGGTTTCGCGCTGCACCTCTAGACGCGCCAGCCGGCGCGCTTCGGCGTCGGCTGCGAGCACGTCGTCAATACTGTAAAGCGAAGTCCGCGGCATACGCTCGAGCACGCTTTCGATCACGGCTGCAATTCCCGGGAACGAGAGCCGCCGTTCGAGAAACGCCGCAACGGCAATCTCATCGGCCGCGTTCAAAGCGCAAGGCAAAGGGCCTCCCTGCCGCAGCGCTTGTTTCGCGAGCGCCAGGCACGGGAATTTCCGCGCCGGCACATCTTCGAACTCCAACTTCCGCAACGCGGCCCAATCCAGGGCACATCCGTTCGACGGCACTCGCTCCGGATAGGTTAGCGCATATTGGATGGGCATGCGCATGTCCGTTGGGCCAAGCTGTGCCAGGATTGAACCATCCACGAACTCGACCATCGAGTGAATCGTGGACTGCGGATGGATCACCACCTGCATGCGGTCGAGATCCGTTCCAAATAGCCAGCGCGCCTCGATGACCTCAAAGCCTTTATTCATCAGCGTGGCCGAATCAATTGTGATGCGCTGACCCATCTTCCAGTTTGGATGCGCCAAAGCCTGTTTGGGCGTAACTTTCGCGAGCTTGGATACTGCTGTTTTTCGAAACGGGCCACCAGAAGCGGTAAGGACGAGCCGTCGTACTTCCTTGTCATGGCCTGCGCGCAGGCACTGGTGGATGGCGTTATGCTCACTATCAACCGGCAGCAGTGCGATGCCATGGCGTTTTACGGCAGCCATGACCACTTCCCCGGCGGCTACGAGCACTTCCTTATTTGCGAGAGCGATGTGTTTGCCCTGCTCGATGGCCTTATACGTTGCAGGCAGTCCGACAACGCCCACGGCGGCCGAAACAACAATCTCGGCATCTGGATGCGTGGCCACGCGCTCGATGCCTTCGGGGCCGAAAACTATTTCAGGCATAGGGGTGCGCTGACCGCGGGCTTGGCCGGTCTTCAGCGCATCGCGCAGGTCGCGAGCGGCGCGTTCGCTGCCGACGGAAACAAGTTTCGGCAGATGTTTCTTCACCTGCTCCGCCGCGAGCGCCACGTTCGAACCAGCGGCCAGCGAGACGATTTCGAACCGCCCCGGCAAGGAATCCACGACGGCGAGGCATTGGCGTCCGATGGAACCCGTTGAACCGAGAATGGCGATGCGTTTCATGCTTGCTCTGTGCGCTCCGGACAATTGGCGAAGCGCAAGCAATTTTATAGGATGCCGCCAAGGATGAACACAGATTAACGTGCATGAACAGCGGAATAGCGGCCCATGACCAACTGCCGGCCGGTTGCGGCCAGCCCGCGTCATGAACAGTGTTGCGATTCTGGCAACCGCAGAACTTCCGGACGCCGAAGGTGTTGAATTCGATGAAGTGCAGCTTGGACGTTTCGTGCACGAAGCTCAATGAATCGGCTGCGCCAAACCCACATCGAATTTCATCCAAGGAGCTGAACCGAAAATGAAGCCACGCTACATGATTGCACTGGCTGCGACCATGATTGTGCTTTTCCTGGTGTTGGGCGCGTACGCATACCCAGCGCCACGTCGTGAACATCCAGCCTATTTGCACGCGCTATCGGATCTGCGCTATGCGCGCGCGCTGCTGGATCGTCCCGATGGCGGTGAATTGCATCGGCAAGAAAAAGACGCCCGGCACGAACTTGACAGGGCGATCGATGAAATCAAAAAGGCGGCCATTGACGACGGCTAGGACATCAATGAACATCCTCCCATTGACAACCATATGCCGTGGGGCGGGCGTTTGCACAAAGCGATGGAGCTGATTAACAGCGCGCATAGAGATGTGGCGCGCGAGGAAGATGATCCGGCCGCGGTGGGTTCGCAGGCGCGCGCATTGGAACATATAGACAAGGCGCGTTTCCATGTCAGAGAGGCTATCGCACTGGTCCGCTAGCCGATTCGATTGGAGTGGCTTCCATGACACGGCGGCGATGTTTGCCGCGGTGTTTTGTTTGCAGGACTCGTTACCGTGCTAGCGCAAGCGGCCCCATTCCCACAGCGCCCAAACCACAGGTGCGGCAAGGATGAGGCTGTCGATGCGATCGAGCATGCCGCCGTGGCCGGGCAACAGGCCTCCCGAGTCTTTCACCGCGGCGCCGCGCTTGTAGGCGGATTCGATCAGGTCGCCCATCTGCCCGGCGATATTCGCAATCCCCGCCACGATCAGCATTCCGACCATGTCCGTCTCCAGCCAGCGCGTGAAGAGAACGCCCACGATAAGCGAAGCCGCAAAATTCGCGACCGCGCCTTCCCACGTTTTCTTCGGGCTCAGTACGGGTGCCATCGGAACGCGCCCAGCGAACCGTCCTACGAAGTACGCGAACACGTCCCCCGCCCAAATGAGGATCAGCGTGAAGAGAACGAGCTCCCGGCCGGAGTGTTCCATCTCATCGATCCGGACCAGATAGCTGAACGGCAGCGCGATAAACAAAAGCCCGGCTGAGCTGATTGCAATCGCTGGAAGAACGTCTTGCAGGGGACGCCGCGTTGCAAGTCCGATCGACACCGCGCCAAACACGAAGACAAGCAATACGCTGTCGATGGAAACCGTGAAGCTCACATTGCGCCGGATCAAAGTCTCGCTGAACCGGAACGAGTGACCTTCCATCGCGCCCAGGGAATATTGCGCATAGAAGAGCACCGCGGCGCACGCCATCGTCCACTTCCGGAAAGCTCGAAGGCCAACGCGTTCGCCCAGCTCGAAGAATTCAATCAATGCGAGAATGGCAACTGCTGCGGCGACGGCGGCAAGAAGCCACGGAGGTCCCAACCACACAAGGGCGACGACAATGGGGATCAGGATGGCGGCCGTCAGGATGCGCTTGAGCATCCGTCCTCAGCCCTGACCCGCTGCGGCCCGTTCGCGACGTGAACCCAGCCCGCCGTAGCGCCGTTCCCGCTTCTGGAAATCCACCAACGCCTCGAGCAGCCGCGCGCGCGAAAAGTCCGGCCACAGCGTCTCGGTGACGTAAATCTCCGCATAGGCGATTTGCCAGAGCAGGAAATTGCTGACGCGCATTTCCCCGCTGGTACGAATGAGCAGGTCGGGATCGGGAAGACCGGAAGTGTACAGGTGCTCGGAGATCGTTTGCTCGTCCGCGTGAAATGCGGAAAGCCCGTTGGAGCGAATCTGATCGAGCATGGCATTGAACGCGTCCACCAGCTCGGCGCGCCCGCCGTAGTTGAGCGCGACGACAAGCTTCATGCCGGTGTTCCGCGCGGTCAGACGCATGCCGTTCTCGATGTCCTTACGGACGCCCTCGGGTAGCTGCTCGGACCGGCCAATCACAAGCAGCCGGATATTATTCTTGTGAATGGACGGCAGTTCGCGCTTCAGGTATTCGCGCAGCAGCCGCATCAGGAAGTCCACTTCGGCCTGCGGACGGCGCCAGTTTTCGAGCGAGAACGCGTAGAGGGTCAGATACGGCAGCTTCAGCCGCGCGCAGCTTTCGATCACTTCTCGCGCCGCCTTCACTCCGGCGCGATGCCCCGCAATGCGCGGCAGATGGCGCCTCTCCGCCCACCGGCCATTCCCGTCCATGATGACGGCAAGGTGCTGCGGCAGCCGCTTCAGGTCGAGTTTGTCCAGAAGCTCCGCTTCCTCGCGGCTTGCAGGCTTCAAAAGTTCGCTGGCTTTCACTCGAAATCGTCCGGGGAATGTCCGCCGGGCAAAGTAGCACAGCGACCAAGTGTCTGCAACTCGTAGACACGGAGGGGACATGGGGTGTGTGTGCCAGCACCTTTAGTTCTCGTACACCTGTTCCAATGCTTCCCAATCTGTTGGGGCGTACAGATGCTAAGATGCGCGACGGAGGCGTTGCGCCCCTATGGTCGGCCAAACCTATGGCCACTACCGGATTATCGACAAGATCGGCGCCGGCGGCATGGGAGAAGTCTATCGCGCCCACGACGAACAACTTGACCGTGATGTCGCGTTGAAGCTCCTCCCTGCCGGCACCGTCAGCGACGACGGGGCGCGCAAGCAATTCCGAAAGGAAGCGCTCGCCCTCGCCAAGCTGAACCATCCCAACATCGAAACCATCTACGAGTTCAATTCGCAGGATGGAGTGGATTTTCTCGCCATGGAACTGGTTCCGGGCCAGTCGCTCGACGAAATGCTCTACGCGGGCCCCATGCCTGAGCTCGAAGTCGTCCGCCTCGGGACCCAGTTCGCCGACGGGCTTGCCGCAGCCCACGAACAGGGCATCATCCATCGCGACCTGAAACCCGCGAATCTTTTTGTCACGCCCGACGGGCGCGTAAAAATCCTCGATTTCGGTCTCGCCAAGCTGATGCATCCGGAAAAGGTGCACGACGTCACGCACAGCGTCACCATGCAGTCCGGCGCCATCTCCGGCACTGTCCCTTACATGTCGCCCGAGCAGTTGCGCGGCTTGCCCGTTGACATGCGCAGCGATATCTACGCGGCAGGCGCGGTGCTGTACGAAATGGCGACCGGCCGGCGGCCGTTTCCACAAACGCAGACCGCGGAGTTGATGACCGCGATTCTGGTTCAGACGCTTCCACCAGCGCGCTCCGTAAATCCGGTGGTTTCCCCGAAAATGGAGAGTGTGATCGCGAAATCGCTCGAGAAGGACCCTACGCAACGTTTCCAGTCGGCGCGCGACCTCCGGGCCGCCCTGCAAGGTGTGGCCGCCCTCTCCTCCACAGTTTCCTTCCAGCCCGACCCACAATTGATGGCATCGAGTGAGAGCGCTGTGCCTGAGTCCGCCCCTGCGGAATCGTCTCCACCATGGAAAGCGATTGTGGGCGGCGCGGCACTTGCGTGCTTGATCGTTGCGGGACTTCTTTTCGGCCTGAACGTCCACGGAATGCGCGACCGCGTTCTCCGGCGGCATCGCCCTGTGGCGGAACCGCCGGCCACGCCGTCCCTGGCAATTGAGAATCCGCCTGCCAAGCCTACTCCAGTGCAACCCGCCGCCGCGCCCCAGCCAGTTCCACCAGTGACGGCTCCTGCTCCAGCCCCGCCCTCGCCCGCGGCGTCAACGCCTGCACCAGCCTCTGCGCAACCCGCGGCTGCTAAGCCCGCGCCGTCCTCGCATCCGGACAACAAGACTCTCGCTCCTAGCGTGACTCCGCCGCGAAATCCCGCAGCCCCGTCCCCCAGCGCCCGGAAATCCGACGAGCTCCACAAGGAAGGGGTCCTGCTGGCAGAGAACGACGACGTCAGAAATGCCAGGGCCAAGTTCGAGCAGGCTCTTGCTATGGACCGAGAAGCCGGCGACCGGACCCGCACGGCAAACGAGCTCAACGCCATCGCGAGCGCGCTCGTCCTGGAAGGCAATCTCGACAGTGCAAGGAAGGAATCCGAAGAGGCGCTCAGTGCGAGCCGCGAAGCAGGTGACAATGTCCTGGCAACCTCGGCCCTGGCAAATCTCGGCGACGCGCTGCTCGGGCTGGGAGACTTATCGGGCGCGAAGACCGCGTACGAAAAGTCTCTTGCTATGACCCGCGTTCTCGGTGACGCTCCGGCCCAGGGGCCGGACCTGCTGGGTCTCGCCCAGATCCGTTACACCCAGGGCGATTTGGCGAGTGCAAAGCGCATGCTGGATGAAGCGGAGCCGGCGGTTCGAAAATCCAGTGACAAGACCCTTTCGGGGGTCGCTTTGCGCTACAAGGGCAACATCATGCTCGCTCAAGACGATTTAGATGGTGCGCGCAAATCCTACGAGCAGGCTTTGAATCTATTCAACAGCATAGGAGCCAAGCGGCAAGCCGCGGAAACTCAAGTAGCTCTTGCTAAAGTAACCATGGAGGAGGGAAGCCCCGGCGAGACGCGCGCTCCTTTGCACGAGGCAATCTTGGAGTTTCGCGCGGCACAAGACAATGCCGGAGAAGTTCTCGCTCATGCGGCTCTTGCCCGGGCGCTGCTCGATATGGGAGGTCCGCAGTTCTTTGTCGAAGCTCAAAAACAAGTCAACATCTCGGTTCCTCTTGCGGTGAATGTGCAGGACCCGCGCCCTCGCTTCGAGATGAGGATTGTTGCCGCCAGGGTTGCCGCCGGGTTCGGGGAGACACCAAAAGCCAGGGAAGCTCTGGAAACCGAAATCGCCGACCTGGAGAAACGCGGCTTCGTTCCCCTTCAATTCGACGCGCGTCTCGCCCTCGGCGAAATGCTGATGAACGTGGGCAAGAGCGGCAATGGCCGCTTCCTCCTCCGCACCCTCGAAAAGGACGCAACCGACAAAGGCTTTCTCCTAATTGCCCGCAAAGCCCACGCCGCAAGCCTTGCCACACCCGCGGCAAAGTGACTTTGCCGTGCCATCCGCCGCGCTTAGCGAAAACGAGAGTCAATCTCTAATGGAGATGGAAATGGAACCAGGTGGATGGGTGCAGCAGAGCGCCGGATATACCCGTAGCGCCCGGCTCGAAAATCGAGGCGTAGGTGAGGAACAGAGTCAGCGCGATCATGACGATGCTCATGGTCCAGGCGACCACGTTGAAGGCCCACGAGTTGACGTAGTCGCCCATTAAGTCACGCCGGTTGATCAGAAGCAGAATGAAAATCAGGACCACCGGCAGCCAGATGCCGTTGCCCACCTGCGAATAAATCAGAATTTTCCACAGCGGCGCTCCCGGCAGCAGCACGATCCCCGCGCCGACAACGATCAGGAGGGTGTAGAGGGAATAGAAGGCGGGAGCTTCCTTGAACTTCCGGTCCAGTCCGGATTCGAAGCCAAGCCCTTCGCAAATCACGTGCGCGGTGGAAAGCGGAAGAATCGAAGCGGCGAAAAGCGACGCGTTCAGCAGCCCGAAGGCGAAAAGCCAACCGGCCCACTTCCCCGCCAGCGGTATCAGCGCAACAGCGGCTTCCTTGGCGCTCGTGACGTTTGTCAGTCCGTGCTTGTTCAGGGTGGCCGCGCAGCAGACGATGATGAAGAAGACGATCACCATGCACGATATGCTGCCCACCAGCACGTCCCACTTCGCTTGTTTGTACTGGCGCGGCCCCACGCGCTTCTCGACGAACCCCGCTTGCAGGTAAAAGAACTGCCATGGCGCGATGGTCGTACCCACCAGGCCGGTGAGCATCAGCAGATACGCGGCGTCGAAGTGCATGGAAGGGACAACCGTTTCATGCGCGGCGAGCATCCAGTCCGGCTTCGCGAGGAACGCCGAGAGGACGTAGGAAAGATAGAAGCCGCACGCCACGAGAAATATCTTCTCCACGGCGCGGTACGAACCGTAAACAACCAAGAGCCACACGGCGATCGCCGCCAGCGGCACGGCAACGTACTTGCTCACGTGCATCACTTCGGAAGCTTCGGCGACTCCGGAAAACTCAGCGACGGTGTTGAACAGATCCACGGCCAGCGCCGCCACCATCACGAAGAACGTGGAACGGAATCCGAATTCCTCGCGGATCAAGTCGGAAAGCCCTTTTCCCGTGACCACGCCCATGCGCGCGCACATTTCCTCGCTGACGTACAGCGCGATCGTCATCGGAATCAGCGACCACAGCAGGTGTACCCGAACTGCGCGCCCGCGCTCGTGTACACGCTGATGCCGCCGGCGTCGTTGTCCACATTCGACGTGATCAGCCCCGGCCCTACGACGGCGAAGAACACGGCGAGGCGCCGACGCATGATGCGCGAACGCCGGGAGAAATCCCGGCTCCGCGTTTTCCACGCGTCGAACGCTCGCGTCAGTGTGGGCCAGGTGTTCATGACTTCTTCTCTGCCGCCTTGGGCTTAGTGAAATGTTGTTCGCCACCTTAGAGGCGATGAGTTCGTTCTGCTTTCATTCAGACGCTAGATCTTTGCGCGCAGGCGGCTGACGATGTCGTCCACCGTGATCGCGCCAATCGGATGGCTCTGGGCGTTCACGACGGTGAGGCTGCGCAGGTTGTATTTGTCGAACAGCTCGAACACTTCCTTGTCTTTCGTATCGGTCTTGACGGAAAGGAGCGGCTCGAAGGTCATCTCGGACATCCGCGGCTTCGCCGTCTGCCAGAACAAGGCGCGCAATGGGGACTGTGCCGGCGAGCTCCGAATCACGGTTGATCAGCACGATGTTGTCGAGCTGGTCGATCGGAATTTCGTGGAAGCGGATGTAGTCCACCACCTCGCCGCGCGTGGCATCTTCTCCCACCACGACGACTTCCGTGGTCATCATGCCGCCGGCCGTGTTTTCCTCGAAACTCATCAGGGCCTTCACCTCTCGCGCTTCGCGATGCTCCATCTCGTCGAGCACTTCCTTCGAGTCTTCGGGCGAGAGGGTCGAGAGGATGTCCGCGGCGGTGTCCGGGCTCATCTCTTCGATGATGTCGGCAGCTTTCTCCGGATCGAGTTTTTCCACGACCTGCGTTTGAAGGCGCTTGTCGAGCTCGGAAATGGTCTCGGCGGCAGTTTCTTCGTCAAGCGAGTCAATAATGGACTGGCGCTCGGCCGGCGACAGTTCTTCCATGATGTCGGCGAGGTCGGCCGGATGGAGTTCGGCGAGCTTGGTGCTGGACATTCGCAGTTTGACGCGCCGCAGGGGATCCTGCTCGATCAGGTTGACGAACTCCCAACGGATCGTGCGCGCGGGAAGCTTGGCCTGGATGCGGCGGATGGCCATCGGCGGAACGATTCCCTGCAAGAGGCGGCGCACGGCCGACGGCAACCCCACGTCCACTTGCGTGATGCGCAGTTCGGTGTTGCCGTTCACGCGCTGGTCGGCAAGGTCCACGTCGTTCACGCGAACCACCTTGCGGCCGTTGGTGTCAATGATCTGCTGGTCGAGCAGGTCCTTGCGGACCGCCAGCCAGGCTTCGTTCGGATGGTACAGTTCGAGGGCCGATTCGTCGGTTGTGAGGTTCACCCGCCCCGGGGCGACGGACGCGATCTGGTCGTACCGCGCCACCAATGGGCGGTATTGGCCGCGGCCCAGCAGTAGCCGGGATACCCGGTTCGGCTGGTCGGCAGGCTCGATGAACAATTCCTTTACGCGGCCGACAAAGTTGCCGAGCGAATCGTACGTTTCGGCCCCCAGGACTTCCGTTGCGTGCAACATGGCGACTCCTTTGAGCAGAACTTCGGGGCGGCTACCGGACCTAATCGGCCCGTTCCGAGCGGCGTCCACACGGGGCCACCAAAAAAAAATGCCCGGAGCCGAGGTTGCGCCCGGCCACGGGCAGACCGAAATCTCCCGGTTACTCTTGGCCGGCTCTCGCCTCCCCGGATCCCCCCTCAACGCGGGCCCGGCGAACAAAAACGAGCGGGAAGCCCTCCGGGCGGCGCTTCAAGTTCCCCAGGCGCCCAGCGAAACGGCTACTTCCCGGCTCCGAATTGGACGAGCATTCCATACTTCACGCTTGTCCCCGATTTGACTAGTAAAGGCAGAATGAAACTTTGTCAAGCGAAGAGTGCATGATTAGCGAATTTTTTATGCGCGGAAGAGCATATTTTTTGGTTTGCGGCCGCGCCGGCGGCAATCGGCAGCATAGAGGTCCCAATAGCTTGCCCGGATGTAGTCCCGAAGCGAGAATCCGAGCGCGCGAGCGGTGCGATCAATCGCCTGGGGAGTGCCTTCCAGTTCGAGAAACACGCCGACCGGCGTTTCATCCAGGTCCAAATGAAGTCCTCGAAAACGAAAGCTCGAGCGGTATTTGTCGTAGCGGAAGCTCGCGCGGAACCCAATCGAGCGGAGGGTCCGTATCAACTGCTTGGGGTGCAGGATCGGCACTTCACTTTCGAGCTTTTCTTTGTAGCGCTCGGCCGAGCCGCGGCCGGCGGACGGACCGACTGGCGCCTTCGATGTAAGGACCGCGTTCCTGGCTCCGGCGCGAACGAGGACGGTTTGCGCAGGGGTCTCAATGCGAACCCGAAGAAGGCGTCCGCAGCGGCGCAAGTCCGATTGCGGCGTGTCGTAAAGCGTATTTTGCTCAAAAACGCGCCCATGGCAGCTTGCACCGAGGCGTTGGAGCGCCTTGAGAAGGGCAGGGACATCGGCAACGGGAAGTTTGATTTCGATCTCGCGGTGATCGCGCGTAGGTGATGCCATCCTGTAAGTATCGTTGAGTATTGCACTTGTTTATGTGCAATTCTATAATTCTCTCCGTGCGCCTCGCGACAACCTTAGCATTCGTCCTACTGGGGGTCGTTTGTGCCCTGCTTTATCCCCCGCTGATTGACGCCCATCTACCTCGGAGGCTTGAACGGTGTCTTCCGTATCCCACTCTCGCTCAAGAAATCAGAGAGATGCACGAAGAGGTGGAAGCAAAGATGAGAATCGGGGTGGGAGCAGACGAGCCTCAGCCAAGAGTCATCATTGACAGTGTCAAATTTGCAGGTCCAATACATCTTTCAGATTCAGCTCGTAACCAGCTAATCTCGGAGTTGACGCAGCGCGACCTCGACGCTGATTTCAACCGGTTGAAGGAGCTCGAGGAGGTGCCAATCAGGGGTGCTTGGCAGGATCAGGGTTTCTTCAAGGTGGAAGCGACCGCGCGGGCGCAATTCATAAGCGGCGACTCCCTGACCAAGCACGTTTCGTTAATTATTGACGTTGACGAAGGACTGCAATACCGGTTAGGAGATACTCAGTTCCGTACAGACGATCCTGACGATCACTTGGCCTTTCCGCGCGAGGAGTTGCGGAAACTGATCCCCATGAGTGAAGGAGACCTCTTCGCTGCCAAGCAAATCAGAGAGGGTCTCGATGCGCTAAAGAATTTGTATGGGTCCAACGGATACATCGATTTTGTCGCAACACCCTTAACAGAAGTCGATGATGCCCACCAGCGGATTTCGCTCACCATGGAGCTGTATCAGGAAAAGCAATATCGAGTGTGTACAGTCGAAGTCTTTGGCCCCAACCCAGCGATGGAAACTCTCTTGAGGTCAAGACTGAAGCCGGGCGACATCTTTACTGGTCGAGCCATCGAGAACTTCTTCAAGGAAAACGCGTCGGCGCTGCCATCCGATATCTCGCCTGCAGATATTGAAGTCGTTCGCAACACCAAGAGCGGCATCGTTAATCTGCGGTTTAATTTTCAAACCTGTACGCAACTTCAAGATTGAGTCCTGGCGCCCTGGAACGCGCGATTCGGTCGTGGGTTGCTCGTTGCTCACAGGAGCAACGCCGCGGCAGGTGAGCAGACCTCTTGGCAGTTGCCAAAGACGCGAGCAAGCCAGCATAATCGCTTCCCTGCCGGAGCAAAATGCACGCTCATGACTGAGCCGACGACTCCATTGATGCAGCAGTACCACGCGCTAAAGAAGCAACACCCGTCCGCGCTGCTGCTCTTTCGGCTGGGCGACTTCTACGAGCTCTTCTTCGACGACGCCAAGCTGGCCTCACGCATCCTGCAAATCACGCTGACCGCACGCAACAAGGAAAGAGGCGACCCCGTGCCCATGTGCGGCGTCCCCTACCATGCGGCCGAGAATTACATTGCGCGGTTGATTCGCGCAGGGCACAAAGTGGCCATCTGCGAACAAATGGAAGAGCCCGGGCCGGGAAAGAAACTCGTGCGCCGCGAGGTGATTCGCGTGCTGACACCGGGAACTGCCGGTGGTACGGGACTTCTGGAAGCGAAGGAGAACAATTTCCTCGCGGCGGTGGCGCGAGGTGCGCGCGCATCGCGCGGTGTAGGCGAACAAAGACAACTTCCAGGGATGCAAGCCGCAGTGGGGGCCGCAGCGAGAGGCGAAGAAGTGATCGGCCTGGCCTACGTGGATCTCTCGACCGGCGATTTTCGCGCCACGGAATTTGCCGGCGAAAAAGCCGAAGCGCGATTGCGCGATGAGCTGGGAATCCTGCGGCCTCGCGAGGTGCTGCTCCCGCAGGCAGTGACGTTGTTCCCGGCGAAGGCCACGAAGGAAACGAATGGCTTCGGTGCGGTCGAGACCCGCGTCGAGGAGTGGATCTTCGAAAGTCAATACGCGACACGACTGCTCGAACAGCAGTTCCGCGTGGCGGTGCTCGACGGATTCGGCTTGAACGGTCACACGCAGGCGGCTGCGGCGGCGGGCGCGATCATTCACTACCTGCGCGAAACGTCCGCCATCGGCGCGCGGAAGCCCGAGGACACGGCGGTGATTCCCACGCTGCGGCCCGCCGGGGCCGGACTCGAGCACCTCGACCGCATCACGTACTACGAGCAGCAGGACGCGATGGTTCTCGACCAGGTGACGGCGCGAAACCTCGAGCTGGTCGAGGCGGCCGCGGGAGACGAATCCTCGGCGACACTGCTGCGGGCGATGGACGACACGGCGACGGGCATGGGCGCGCGGCTGCTGCGCGCCTGGATTCTGCGCCCGGAGATCTCGCTCGCTGAAATCGAGGAGCGGCTCGATGCGGTGGCGGGCTGAAAGCGCAGACGGTCGCGCGCGAGGAAATTCGCAAGTCAGCTCGAAGGGATTCTGGACCTCGAGAGATTGACGAGCCGCGTCACGCTGGGAATTGCGACGCCGCGCGATCTGCTGGCGCTCCGCGGATCGCTCGATAAGATTCCGCGATTGCGGGAATCAGTCGCCGAGATTACGAGTTCGCGACAGGCCAGCGCACCGGGGCCGCGAGCGTGCCGATCCAGGCTCGCGACGTTGCGCGAACAAATGGACGAGATGGCGGACGTGCGCGACGTGATCGCGCGCGGGATTGCGGACGATCCGCCGGCGATGGCGAACGAGCCGGGAGTGATCCGGCGCGGGTTCGACGCAGAGCTCGACGAGCTGCGCGACATCACGAAACAAGGCCGGCAGATCATCGCCGCGATGGAAGACCGCGAGCGCAAGCGCACCGGAATCGCGTCGCTGAAGATTCGCTATAACCAGGTATTCGGCTACTACATCGAAGTTTCCAAGGCGAACCTGCATCTCGTGCCATCGGATTACGAGCGCAAGCAAACGCTCGTGAACGCGGAGCGCTTTACGTCCAACGGAGTTGAAAGAGCACGAGCGGAAGGTGCTGTCGGCCGAGGAGCGCGTGCTCGAAATCGAGCGGCGGCTCTACGCCGAGATCCGCGAAACGATTGCGCGCGAGGCAGGACGGCTGCGGCAGGCGGCTGCGGCCATTGCGCAACTGGACGTGCTCGTCAATTTTGCGCGGCTTGCGGCGGCACGGAACTACACGCGGCCGGAATTCACGGAGACGACTCTCGGGCAAGCCGACGAGAGTCCCGGAACGCAAGGCGCAGCCGGGGAATCCTGATGATTGCCGGCGGGCGGCATCCGGTGATCGAAAAGCTGCTCGAAGAGCGCGGCGAGCGATTCGTTCCGAACGATCTGTATCTCGACGACGAATCGCAATTCCTGCTGCTCATCACCGGGCCGAACATGGGCGGCAAATCGACTTATCTGCGGCAGGCGGCGCTGATCTCGATTCTCGCGCAGATGGGATCGTTCGTTCCGGCGGCGCGAGGCGAAGCTGCCGCTGGTCGACCGGATTTTCACGCGCATCGGCGCGTCGGACAATCTGGCGCGCGGGCGCTCGACATTTCTTGGTGGAGATGAGCGAAGTGGCGGCGATCCTGAATACGGCAACGCCGGCGAGCCTGGTGCTGCTCGACGAAGTGGGGCGCGGAACGTGCGACCTTCGACGGGCTATCGATTGCGTGGGCGGTGGTCGAAGCGCTCCACGCGGGCGCGCGGCCGCGGACGCTCTTCGCGACGCACTATCACGAACTGACGGAGCTCGAACAATTGCTGCCGGGCGTGAAGAACGTGCACGTATCGGTGCGCGAAGCGGGAAGCGAGATTGTCTTTCTGCGGCGAGTCGAGCCGGGGAGCGCGGACAAGAGCTACGGAATCGAAGTCGCGCGGCTCGCAGGATTGCCGCAGGATGTGATCGTGCGGGCACGCGAGATTTTGCGAAAGCACGAGCAGAGCGAGGAGAAGCTCACGGAAGAGCTGTCGCCGGGCGCGAAACCGCCTGTGGCAGAACAGGTGAGTTTCACGGCGATTGATGAGAAAGTGCTCGAAGCGCTGCGCGGCGCCGATCTGAACAAGTTGACTCCGCTCGAAGCGCTGAATCTGCTTGCAGCGCTGCAAAAACAATTGGAGTGACCGAACCTCGTTGCATCCTGGCGTCCCAGGTTTCTAGTTTCTCTTCTTATCTCCGTTCATCTGTGTTCATCTGTGGTGAAACTGATTGCCGGTTGTGGCGAGGGCAAGCGATGCGCGTGCTGGGGATGATGTCGGGAACGTCGGCGGACGGCATTGATGTCGCGCTCGCGCGTATCTCCGGCGCGCCGCCGAAGTTGTCGGTGAAGTTCGAGGCGCACCATCACGTTCGATTCCCTTCCCGCGTGCGGGATGCAATTCTGCGGCTCGCGAACGGCGCGGCCACGACGACCGCCGAAATCAGCCAGCTGAACTTTCTGCTCGGCGAGGAATTCGCGGCGGCAGCCATCGCTGCATGCAAGCAGTGGCGCATTTCACTCAAACAAATATCGCTGATCGGTTCGCACGGCCAGACAGTTTTTCATCAGGGCGTGGCGACGCGTTTCGCCGGCGCACGGCGCATAGCTTCGACGCTCCAGATTGGCGAGCCAAGCGTGATTGCAGAGCGGACAGGAATCACCACGATCGCCGACTTTCGTCCCGCCGATATGGCCGCCGGAGGACAGGGCGCGCCGCTCGTGCCGTTCGTGGACTATCTGCTGTATCGCGATGCGCGGCGCGGGCGCGTCGCGCTGAACATCGGCGGCATCGCGAATATCACTGTGATTCCGGCGGGCGCGCAGCCGGCGGACGTCTTCGCGTTCGATACGGGTCCGGGAAACATGATCGTGGACGCCCTGATAGAGAGCTTCACGAGGGGACGCGCGCGCTACGATCGCGGCGCGGGAATGGCGATGCGCGGACGAATGATTCCGAGCCTGCTCGAGCGGCTGATGCGCGATCCGTATCTGCGGAAGGCGCCTCCCAAGACGGCGGGGCGCGAACAGTTCGGGCGGGAGTATGCGCAAGATTTGCTCGAGTGGGCAAAGCGGCGTCGCGCGCGGCAGGAAGACCTGGTGCGCACCGCGACCCTGTTCACTTCGCTTTCGATTGCAGATGCTTTGCGAAGGTTCGTCCTGCCCCGCGCACGCGTGGGCCAAATGATTGTTGCGGGAGGCGGCGCGCGGAATCCTCTGATGATGGCCCAGCTTGCGGCAGCGCTGCCGGAAATTGAGATTCTTCCCGCCAGCCGTTTCGGAGTCCCCGAAGACGCCAAAGAGGCCTTCGCATTTGCGGTGCTGGCGTATGAGGCGTATCACGGACGCGCGAACAATTTGCCGTCGGCAACCGGGGCGCGGCATCCGGCGGTAATGGGGAAACTCGTCCGCGTGGGAAAGCAAAAGAAGAGGAACCGCAGATAAACACAGATGGACATAGATAGAGACAATGAATTCCCGCGGAACGCGATTATGGTGCTGGCGGCGTTTCTTGCCTGCATCGTGCTGGCGGGGTGCTCCCCCAAAAACGATTCGCGCGAAACTGGAACCGTCAACTTCCTAATTGAGTCCATGCCCACGAACCTCGATCCGCGCATTGGCACGGATGCGAATTCGCAATACCTTGACGGGCTGATTTTTTCGAGCCTGGTGGCTCATGACTCGGAAATGAACATCGTGCCGGACCTTGCCGAGCGATGGGAAACGCCGGACCCCGTGACGTACGTGTTGCATCTGCGCCATGGTGTGAAGTTTCACGACGGCCGCGCGCTGACCTCCGCCGACGTGAAATTCACGTTCGACTCGATTCTGTCGGGGGGCGTGAAGACGGCGAAGCGCGGAGCGTTTCGCATGGTTCGATCGATCGAAGCGCCCGATGACGCCACAATCGTATTTCACCTGAGCGAGCCGTATGCGTCGTTTCTGTGGAATCTGGCGCGGCCGGGAGTGGGGATTGTTGCGCGCGGTTCGAGCGCCGCTGAGATGTCGCAACATCCCATAGGAAGCGGGCCGTTCCGGTTCGTGAGCGCGGCGGCAGATGAGGAAATCATGCTCGAGCGGAACCCGGACGACACGAGCCGGCAAGAGACGGGCGCTACGGTGGTTGACCGGGTTCGCTTTCGGATTGTGCCCGACGCGATCGTGCGCGCGCTCGAACTGCGCAAGGGCTCGGCGGATGTGGCGATGAATTCGCTCACGCCGGATATGTCCGTGACGCTCGCTGAGGAAGGGCTTCTCGCGGACGAACAGCCGGGCACGATGCTTGGATATGTGGCATTCAATTTCGATGATCCGATCCTGGCGCATCGAGAGGTGCGCCAAGCCCTGGCATTTGCGACGGATCGCGCGACGCTGATACGGTATCTGATGCGCGGGCAGGCGCGAGCCGCATCGAGTTTGCTGCCGCCGAATCACTGGGCGTTCGAGCCGGACGTGAAGCAGTACGAGTTCGATCCAGCGCGCGCGGGGCAACTGCTCGACGCGGCGGGATTCCCCCGTGGCGCGGACGGTGTGCGATTTCATCTCGAGATCAAGAGTTCGACCGAGGAGTCCGCGCGCATTTTGACCGAAGCGCTCGCGGATCAGTGGAAGCGTGTGGGAGTGGTGCTGGACCTGAGGCCGCTCGAGTTCGCAACGTTCTATGCGGACATCACGCGAGGAAGTTTCCAGCTCTACACGCACCGGTGGGTCGGAGGCAACAACGACCCCGACATGTTCGAGTTCGTATTCAGCTCGAAAAAGATGCCGCCCGATGGCGCGAACCGCGGGCATTATCGCAATGCGGCGCTCGATTCCCTGATTGACCGGCAACGTGTCGAGATGGACCGGGACAAACGAAAAGCGCTCTTGTCGGAGATTCAGAAAATTGTCGCCGAAGACGAGCCTTACATCAACCTGTGGTACGTCGACAACGTGTGCGTGCACCGCAAGCGGCTTGAGAATATCTCTATCTCGCCGACCGGGGACTACGAGTTCCTGGAAGCAGCGAGACTGCGATAGCGCGGCTAGAAGGATCTCGCCGCGTCCTCTGCATTGTCGAACACTTCAAATACCGTGTAGAGCCGCGTGAGCTGGAGCATATCCTGCATGAGCGGACTCAGGTGCGCGAGCTTCAGCGTGGCCCCGGCCAATTGCGCGGAGGAGAAGAGCCTGGCGAGGAGGCCGATGCCGGCGCTGTCTATGAAGACGACGTCTCCGAGATCGAGCACGATGTGCTTTGATTCGGTTAGCGCACCTTTGACAAGGTCGCGCAGGCTCGCGGATTCCTCGCCGAGAACCAGACGCCCACTGCATTCGACGA
>CAVPUS010000027.1:0-313517 GCA_963709005.1 uncultured Acidobacteriota bacterium | reverse complement strand
CGTACTGCAGGAAAACGCTACAACCCATACCCACCTCGCCGTCATTCTGAGCGCAGCGAAGAATCTCTCTTCGATGTTGTGTGCAAACATCGGGAGAGATCCTTCGGGCCGATACGTCTGGCCCTCAGGATGACGAGCGCCCTGTTGAATACATCACGCCAGGTCAATTGGCGGGCGCAGCCCGCCTGCCGGACGGGCAGGCATGCTGCGCCCCTACGAAGAAAAACCAACGGCAAAATCCCCACCCTTAAAACCGAAGGGCGGGGCACCCAACCCTCCCCTGTGTTTCTTCGTGGGGGCGCAAGCAAAGAGAGGTTCCCACCTGCTCGGCGGGCGCAGCATGCTGCGCCCTACGAAGAAAAACCAACGGCAAAATCCCCACCCTTAAAACCGAAGGGTGGGGCACCCAACCCTCCCCTGTGTTTCTTCGTGGGGGCGCAAGCAAAGAGAGGTTCCCACCTGCTCGGCGGGCAGGCTTCGCTTCGCTCAGAATGACGGCGCTTTCGTTGACGCGCCTTTGACGTCCGCGGTGTTCCGGTATACTGCTCGGCGATGATTCCGTTTCTGCATGTGGGGCCGATCGCGGTGCCGACATTCGGGCTGATGGTGGCGCTGGCGATGGTGGTGGCGTATTTCGTGCTGGCGGCGGACCTCGCGCGGCGCGGCATCGCGGACAAAAAATCGGGGCTGGCGGAATCCTTCGTCGCGATTCCCTGCCTCGCGGGGATCGCAGGCGCGAAGCTGTATCACGTTTTCGAGACGCCGCGCGACCTCTTCGCCGATCCCGTGGGGCAGATTTTCAGCCAGTTCGGGTTCGCGTGGTTTGGCGGGCTGATCGCGGGAATTGCGGCGTTCCTGCTGATTGCGTGGCGCAAGAAGATTCCCCTGCTGGTGATTCTCGACGCAGGCTCGCCGGCCGCCGCGTTAGGTTACGGAATCGGCCGCATCGGGTGCCTGCTTTCGGGCGACGGCGATTACGGCGTCGCGACTTCCCTTCCCTGGGGCATGAGCTTCCCGAATGGGCTGGTGCCCACGACCGAGCGCGTCCATCCCACGCCGATTTACGAGTTGATTGTGGCGTGCGCGATTGCGTGGGTGCTGTGGCGAATGGGCGGGCGGCGAATTGCAGCCGGCGCGGCCGGGAGATTGCCGGGAGGCAAGCCGTCAGCCGGAAAGTCATCCACCGGAATATCCGAGCAAACCACGACGCAAACTGCGGGCACGGCAAGGCCCGCGGGCGAGGTGTTTGCGGCGTACCTGATGCTGACGGGCGCCGCGCGGTTCCTGGTGGAGTTCATCCGCATCAATCCGCGGTCGTTCTTCGGATTGACGAACGCGCAGGCGGCGAGCGTGGCGTCGGTGGTGCTTGGCGCCGCGCTGTGGTGGAAGCAACATCAAAACCCCCACCCTTAACACCGAAGGGTGGGGCACCCAACCCTCCCCTTTGTTTCTTCGTGTGGGTGCAGCCTGGATTCGGCTGCGCTCACTACAAATGCGGCGCCTCTTCCAAATCATAGCGGTGTCATCCTGAATGCCCGCCGCGGCGGGCATGAAGGATCTCAGCGTAAACAGTCGGCAGTCCAATCAGGGAGGTGCGAGGCGTCATGAGCTGAGATCCTTCGCGGACGCCTTGTCGGGTCCGCTCAGGATGACAACGCTTTGGTGGGCGGCGCGAAGCCAAGGTCGTGTGACGGGCGGGCGCAGCATGCTGCGCCCATACCGCACATCAACGCGAGTGCGTCGCGCGATACGTTTCCGCTGCTTCAGTTGCGGCCGCAGCAATGGGCGATGATGCGCTCTTCCGCCGTGGCGGCATCTCGCTCCTACAATTGGGACGCGCCGTTCGGCGATCCTCAAAGGAGAGAATGATCTCGATCTCCGCTTCGAGCGCCGCCTGATTGAGCGCCCGCTTGCCCAGAGTCCTTTCGCCAAGGTCGACGACAGGCAGCCACAGCGAGCTCTCGGAAAGCGCCACGGCCACGAATAGCGAGGTCCCAGCTTGCACCACGGCGTCCGTCAAATCGTAGCCGCGGCCATCCGGCAATACCTCTTCGGCGAGAACAACCTCAAATCGAAACGTCTTGAGCACGCCTTCTGCTTCGACAATTCCCAAAACGGGATAAGACGCCCAGCCCAGCCCTGCGGCGCGTTCCAGGATTGCGAGCGTGTTCCGGCGAGCTTCTCCGACGGCGAGAATTCGTATGCCTATCGTGTCGTGCAAGTCCTCTTCCATAAGAGCGATATGATTTTGAAGATTAAATCCGTCTCGCTGGAGCTAAACAGGCAGGTGGCTTCGGAGGCTGTGAAATGCATCGCACTCACGGCGGCCCGCCGGCAACTCCAGCGAGACGGAGCGTCCGTCCCGGTATTCCCTGAAATACGTATCGGTGAATCCGGGGCGGAACGTTAGTAGACAGCAGCTACCCCTTGCAGGTTAGGCCGTTGACCCTACTCCAGAGGCCCTGGCGCTGCAATTCGGATGAATACCCAAAATGGTTTTCGGGAAGGACTAGTACTAGTTCCGCGATAACCGAGCCTGCTATCCCGGCAAATCCCGCAAACGGTGCGCGTTGGCACACCTGCTCGCAAGAAATCCTTGACACCAAATTAACGCACAAGTAACGTACTGCTGGGGTGCATTGGCAAAGGCGGACCTCCTGGGCGCGCGGCTTCGCTCGATGTTGCAGAGCGGAGACTGGGGCCGACACGGCCCACAAGCAGATTGTGATCTCGTGGAGGCTCGTAGAATGTCGACAACACCGCGGCCCTATCGGATCCTCGTGGCGGACGACCACTCCATCGTGAGACACGGGGTGAAGGCGCTGCTGGGTTCGCAACACGGATTGGAAGTCTGCGGCGAAGCCGCGAATGGCCGCGAAGCGCTTGACGCGGCAAAGAAGACCAAGCCCGACCTTGTTGTGCTTGATTTGACGATGCCTGAAATGGACGGGCTGCAGGCGGCGCACGCCATCCTCGACGCGCAACCCGACACGAATATCCTGATCTTTACGATGCACTTCTCGAAGGAAATTGCGCGGCATGTGTTGCGCGCGGGCGCGCGCGGGTACCTGCTGAAGAGCGACAGCGAGACCGATCTGGTGGCTGCGGTGGATCAAATTCGGCGCGGGCAGTGCTTCATCACCGGGCAACTGGCGGCGGCCATGCTGGAAAACTTCGTCGCCGGCGAGGCGCAGGAGCCCACGCCGGAAAATCCGATTCCGGGCACTTCGCTCACGCAACGCGAAGTCGAGATCGTGCAATTGCTGTCGGGAGGAAAGAGCAACAAGGAAGTGGCGGCCAAGCTGGGCGTCTCGACGCGCACCATCGAGAGCCACCGCAATCACATCATGCACAAGATGGGTTTCACGAGCTTCAGCGAATTGGTGCGTTTCTCCATCCGCGCCGGATTGGTGGAACCGTAGCAGCGCAGCGTTTTCGAGGTGTGAGCCGTATTGTCATTCCGAGGAGCCGCTTTCCCGGCGACGAGGAATCTGCTGTTGGTTGTTTCCGCATAAGAAAGCAGATCCCTCGTCGCCTGAACGACGGCTCACTCGGGATGACAACATCCTATTTGAGCGGCGATGCCAAGGTCATTCGGCGGGCATAGCATGCTATGCCCCTACGAAACCCTACGCCTTCTTGACGGCGGCCTTGCGGCGGCCCCTGCGGCGGGTGGGACGCTCGGCCGGCGGTTCGCCGATCAGCTCCGCGCTCCAAATCGAGGTAACGAACTTCTTCATCCCGTGATTATCGAAGTCAACCGATGTCCGATCCGTATTGGATTCCGTTACGATGCCGACCCCATATTGCTCGTGACGAATTGTCTGCCCTTCGACTAGTATCTGCACTGCATCCTCCCTGTCTTTCTTCTGATCTGCCCAAGATTTCGCGATTGGCCCCGCAGAGGACGAGCCTAGCCCGTCCCCCGCATTGTGGCGGGGGCTCACCCGATCGTTCGATGGCCGCCCCGACTGCTTCTTGACGGATTAAAGACCGACTACGTGCTCCGCCTGCAGGCCCTTCGGTCCCTGCTTCACCTCGAACTCGACCGCTTGTCCCTCGTTGAGGGACTTGTACCCTTCGGCTTCAATCGCCGAGAAGTGCACGAAAACATCCTCACCGGATTGCCGCTGGATGAACCCAAAACCCTTCGCTGCGTTGAACCACTTGACTGTACCTTGTTCTTTTGCCACTGATGCTGCTCCTAATTAATTCACTAGACGGCACTTAACGGCCATCCGGAAGGCTATTTGCGCCACTGATTTATCCTCTTGCTTCACAAAAAAAGGCCGCGCGGAATTTCCCGGCAGCCTTGTTGAGCGCGTGTCAAAAGGAATCTCAAGAGCGGCAAACGCAGACAACACTATACCACAATAGGGTCGAATTCGCAACACCCACACAAAGCGCCGTCATCTCCGGTTTCGAACATCACGCCAAGATCATGCAGCGGGCGCAGTCCGCCGCGGCGGACGTAACCACCCTGCATGGAGCCACTTATGGGGCAGTACCCCGGTACTACCGCTGGTTCGACGCGAGTACTGCGAGAATGTGACTTTTACCCTACTGCGCCCGCTGCGGAGAATACGTATCTTTGTAGCAGGCGGGGTCCGGTGTCGCAAGCGGGGCCGGCCGCTCAACAGCGAAGGCGCGAGCCAAAATGAAAAGGGGTCCATTCCAGGGATGAGTGACGCAATCAATTTCCCGCTGTCGGGAGACAGCCAGGGGCAGCAAATTCCGGCGGGCGCGGAGGCGTCCGCATCGCAACTCAATGATTCTTACGAGGCGCCTTGCAAGAGCGAGAAAGATGCGCCGAAGAGTCCCACGGCGGCGCCCGCTGCGAAAGCAGCAGCGCCCCTGCGCGCTCCCGATCGCCGGCGCCGTCGCCGCGCGCTGATCTCCGCGCCCGTGCGCGTGCGCGGAGTGCAAGTGACCGATCAGGAGTGCCCGGACGAAATTTCGGTCACGATAGACGTGTCGCGCGGCGGCCTTCTGTTCCTGACGCAGCAAGGATCATTCCGGCGCGGCATGGATGTCGCAGTCACCTTCCCCTACAGCAACGCGCCCACGGCCATTCACGCCGAGCAAAGCGGCCGCGTGGCGCGCGTTGTCGAAATGTCAGACGGCCGCCGTGCCGTTGCCGTCGCGCTGGGCAAGCAATTCGAGCAACCGTCGAACTACGATTTCGTGGACTCGTGCGGACGCAGGATGATGCAAACGCCCGAGCCCGTGGTGGGCACGGCTGAATCCGCGGCAGGGGCAAAATCAGCCTCCGCTAGCGCGCCGGGAACAGGTTCAACAACGAACGGGACCAGGGGTCCGCTGGTCCTCGCCGTGGATACGGACAATGCCGTCCGCGAAGCGCTCAAGACGTATCTGTGCAACGAAGGCTATGAAGTGATCGCCGTCAACAACTGCGCCGACGCGCGCGAGATTCTCAACATGTTTACGCCCGCGCTGATTATCGCCGAAGTGGAAGGCGAGGGACTCCCGGGCTTCGACCTGTGCGCGCACGTGAAAGGCACGCGGCACTTGAAGCACATCCCGGTGGTTCTCACCACGCGCTCCGGCTATCCCAGCGACTATTCGAACGCGCATTCGCTGGGCGCGGTGGTCTGCATGGCCAAGCCGTACAAGCAGGAGCGCCTGGGCCACGTGGTCCGTCTGCTCGCACCGACGGAACGCGCCAAGATGCAACCTGGTCCGGCGCCCCGCCCCGCGCCGAAGCCGAAGTGCAGCGAGCCCGCGCGCAAGTCCTGGTTCCGGCTGTCGTAAGCGCCTGCCCGCGGTTCGTTTTTTTGGACGTGGGTGCCCCACCCTTCGATTTTAAGGGTGGGGAACGCCAAATAAAACGTTGTCATCCCGAGTGAGCCCGTCGTTCAGGGCGACGAGGGATCTGCTTTTCGGCCAATGGAACAAACAACAGATTCCTCGTCGCCTGAAAAGCGAGCTCCTCGGAATGACAAATGCCGGGAATAGGCGCAGCGGACGCCCGCCACTTGATCTTGCTGTGATGTTCCAATTCCTCTCGTCGGGGCGCAGTGCCCCTCGCAATCACCCGCGAAGGTTGCCGCGCCCCGTATCTTGTCGATGGCGATCATGGGAATGAGTCGTGGTTTAGCGCCTTTAATGTAGCGCCGCGCTTCAGCGCGGCATCTTGGTTTTCCTCCAACGCGCAGAGGCTGCCGTGCTGAAGCACGGCGCCACATAAACACCTCAAGGCGCACCGCGGGGTCGCACGGACAAAATCAAAATCCCCGCCCTTTTCAATCTTTCGCCCCGGCTTTGCCGGGCCGTTCGGACAGTAACGCCCAGGGCGCAGCCGCCGCTTGACTTCCCGCGCCTGGGCGCGCATCCCGGTAGAATCGAACCATGAGCGACACGGCTCAAAAGAAGCCCGCTCCTGGCGCGGTTTCGCGCGCCGCAGCGGGGGCCAGAGTGCCTTCCGCCGATCCGCTCGCGCCGACCGTGCCGGTGGTGATGATCAAATGCCCGAAGTGCGGGGGCAACGCACGCGACATCGCGCGGTTCTGTCCCCGGTGCCACGCAACGCTGCGCTATCAATGCCCGGCATGCGCTCACGAACAGCGCCACGGCGGCACCTGCGACGCTTGCCAGATTGATTTCGTCAAGTACGTCACCGCCGTCGTCAGCGCCAAGCAGGCGGAAGCGGACGTCATCCACGACCGCATCGAGCGCCGCTCCGGGCTCCTCAAGAATCTTTTGCTCGTGCCGCTCACCGGCGGATACACGCTGCTGCGCTACCTCTTCGTTTCCCGCGACCGCAGATAGCATGGGTTAGTAGGCGAACAGTCCGCCGCGGCGGATGCCCGCTGTGGCGCTGGCGCTTTTTGTCGCGTCACTCCCACCGCGTTGTCATTCCGAGGAGCCGTCCTTCCAGGCGACGAGGAATCCGCTGTTGGTCATTTGCGCGGAATAAAGCAGATCCCTCGTCGGCTGAAAAACGCCTCGCTCGGGATGACACCGTTTCGTTGCGGGACGTCGAGCCAAGGTCGTGTGCCGGGCGCAGCATGCTGCGCCCCTACGAAAACCGCTTCATAGCGGCGCCCCGCCGCTACGAACGCGATCGTCCATTCGGGTGGAAATATCGCGAAGGCGGGAACAGGCCGGTGCGGCTGAATTCGCGGCCGGCGGCGCGCTTGACTTCGGCCATCCAGTAATCGAACGTTCCCTCCGCGACGCCGACCATCGTAATCGCGCGGCGGTATTCAATCGAGTGCAGAAAATAAATCTCGAAGAGCCTCAGCCGGCCTTTCCATTCCGGGCGAGTGAGCGCGCGGCGTCCGATGCGCTCGAAATCGGCAATGTATTCGACGGCGCGCGAGCGTTCCGGCCGCCACTGATAGCCCGGCGATGGCGTGTCGAGCGCGAGAGCGCGCACCTGCGACGCCGTATCGGCGAGCCATTCGCGCAGCCCGCGGTAACGTCCGTGGCAATCGTCGAAGATCTCCGCTGCTTTCATCGCGGTTCCTCCTTGCGCGCGCGGGTGAGCCCTTTGACGGGGTGCCCCACCCTTCGGTGTTAAGGGTGGGAGCTTTCCGCAGAATTCCCCACCCTTGAATGCGAAGGGTGGGGCACCCGGCAGGGACGGTCAGGCATGCGCGATTCTTGCGCCCCGATGTCTCTGCGGGCTGCGCCCGCCGCATGACCTTGGCGGTGCCGGCCAAATAAAACGTTGTCATCCCGAGTGAGCCCGTCGTCCAGGGCGACGAGGGATCTGCTTTTCCGCCGCGCAACAAACAACAGATTCCTCGTCGCCTGAAAAGCGAGCTCCTCGGAATGACAAATGCCCGGGGTAGGCGCGGCGGGCATGAAGGATCTCAGCGTAAACAGCCGGCGATCCGATCAGCCACGTGCGACGCGTCTCGAACCGAGATCCTTCGCGGACACCTCGTCGGGTCCGCTCAGGATGACAACAGAAATGCGCGCGCGTGGCAGGCACTTCCGGACGCCGCGCCGTTGCGCTAATTGCTCCCGTCCCCGTGCTTGCCGTCATCGAGGAGCAACGCGGTCGCGTCCCACACATCGTCCATGCGCACAATCTCGTCTTCGACGGCCGCCATGCACGACTCGAAACATTCGCGCCACCCGCTGAGATAACCGCGCGCGTATTCCTCGGCCAGGCGCTGGCGCTCGCGGTGCATGCGCTGCATCGCGAACACGTCGGCGCGCTCGAGCGCCGGCGCTTGCAACGCCACGCGCAGGCGGTAGGCGAGCTCGCGCAACGCGCGCAGAATCCAGTGAAGCGGCGACGGAAAATACACGCCCACGCGCCGCCGCGGTTCGTACCACGCCATCTGGAAGCCGCGCGGAATGCGGCCTCCGTGTCCCACTTCCCTGCCGAGTACTTGCACGAGTTTCATGAGCGTCGCACCTCCGGGCCGGAGCCCACGGCGAGCTCGCGCCGTATCGCGTCCTCGCGGTCGGCACGAAGCAGCGCGCGGCGGAGAATTTCCGGGAACTTGCTGTCGCCCGGCCGCCCGCGCGGTTCGAAATGAAGTGGCTGTTGAGAGTTGCCGGTGGGCTGGTGTTGCGGTTGGTGTTGGTGCTGGTTTTGGTTTTCCTCTAAGCAGGACGGTGTGGCCGTGGCTCTTTCTTTTTCTCCTACTACAGATGAACTACCTATCCCGGCGGCAAGTTGCTGATGCGAAAAACGTTTGCTGCCATTCCCTACGCAGCTTTGCGGGGCGCTCCCCGCGTGATTGCGTACACCCCCCGCGGAGTTGCGGGGGGGCTGTGCAAATTTTTTTGCCTTCATGATGCGGATGATCACCCCGCCTTGCGCCGTTTCCGTCTCGACGTAGCCGTGGCGGCGCAGCACGCGCATCCAATTCTCGAGCGTGCGGCGATTGAAACCCGTCTCTTCCTCGATCTCGCGATAGCTGATTGGCTTGCCGCCCAGCACCCAGCCCACCGGGCCGGACTGGAACGTTTGCCGAAGCACCAGCCATCCGAAGAGCCACACGGCCGCGCCCATGCGCACGTGGTGTCGCGCCTCAAACAGCACGCCGCGCAGCCCCGTGTTGTAGTCTTTATCGCGCACGCGTCCGATTCATCCGGTCGATTCGGTCGACCTGATCTAGCCGCCCGATGCGATCTAGGCGATTCATATGGGTGACCGGCAGTCTCGGCCTCGTCTCATCAGCATTTGCCGCAGTACGGCATACGTACTTCTACGTAGCCGCCTGGCGCTTCTTCGCAGATGCGCAGCCGCAGGATGGTAGTTACCGGCGCGCGGTGTCCGCAGCAGCCGCACACCTCCTCTTCCCGCTTTGCCATGCTTCGAGGCGCTTCCTGCCTCACGTTGGAGGCTTTACGTTCGCAATACCACCCTCGACTCTTCCGCTCCATCTCTCGATTCATTGGCTTGGATCGCCATTTCCTCATGTACTCGCGGTTATATCGGCGCCTCTTGCAGACGCCCTTCGTTGGGATTTCCACCGGCGTTGCGTTTTCCACTTGCTCGTGCGCCATCCCCCCTCCCAGTTCTTCGTAGGGGCGCAGCCCGCCTGCCGGCCGGGCAGGCATGCGCGATTCTTGCGCCCCTGATGCACTTGCCGGGCTGCGTCCGTCGCACGACCTTGCCGTGATGCAACCAGGCACACCCGTCCCCACGAATAAGCGATACTCTTAGATAAATAACTATTTATTATTTACTATCTATGCTATCATGCTGGTTCTACTCCCTCTCCTGCAATGTGCCTGGGGCTGACGATGTGGAGGATTTCTAAATGGCGTCCGCCCAGCCACCGCTCGAATACTTAATTTCGTCTTCCGAGGAATCGCTGGAGTCGTTTGAATTGTCGCGACTCTCGCATGTTGCAAATCTTCGCAAGGAGCTGCGAATGGTCCTCGACGAGTTCGTCGAGGCGGAAATCCAGGCGCGAATCGCCCGCTGGATTCTCGAAGGCCGGCGCGCCCAGGACCATGACGCAGACCATGACAAAGACCCGGAATATGCTTTCCTCGCACCGCGAACGCAGAAGCCGGGTCCGCGCAAATCTCTCGCCTCGCGATCTGCCGCCCGCGCACGCCAGAGCTCGCTTCCTCAGCATGTGGACGCCGCGGATCGCATCGAGCAGGCCCATGACATGGACCATGACACCGGCAACGATGGAGTTGTTGCTGGCAATGGCGTTCGTGAGACTGAAACTCGCCGTCCGGCCCGAACCGCTTCACAGCTTCCGCTTCTTCGCGCAAGGCAGTCTCCATCACCCGAGGCCACGCCAACCGGGCGCGCCATCGTCCCGAGGCCCTCTGACGTCTGCTGACATCCAACGCGTGCGGCGAGGTAAGGGTCGCGACAGGGGCGATCGCGAAAGCTGCAACGATCGCAAATGCGATTGAGCTTGAGCTACCGAACTATGTTGAAGTCCTCGATGCGGCAATACGCTTGCTAAGTATTGGTACACAATAGATGCAGTGAGCTTGCAGACCGCACTGCTAACGCCGCCTCAGAGCCGATCGAGAAAGCTGTGATCGCGAGGGCAATGGGCGGTAGAGACGATCCGGCTTTTTTGACATTCTCGACGCGGTTCTTTGCAACAGGACAGGAGGCGCGATGGCCAGGCCAGACTCCTGCTGTTTGCAGACGTCAGTTGGTGCAAGCGTCCAAGGAATTGCTTCTGCGAGACCGAATCCGCTTCGGCAAGCTCCACCTCGATCAGCCGCGGTTGTTCACCGTCCTTTGCATGATGTGCTGCGAAGACAAGATCCAATGCTTGAGCAGGCAAGGGCCGAGCCTTGCCGCTCGATCGAGTCAATCCCAAAGGCTCAGTGCACTTAGTGTTTGGGAGGCGGTGAAGTGGATGGATGCGCTGCGGTATCCACGTGCTGAATGCGCATTTCGTAGTTGATGTACTGTTGCAACGTATCTTTGTCGCCGCCGACGATTGGCCGGCCATTGACGAAGACAGTCGGCGTGCTATTGACGCTGACAGCCTGGCCATCGGCCAGGTTGGCCTTAACTGCTTGCTGCGCTTCGGGCGACGCCATGCAGGATTTCAGCGCGTCCGGATCAAGTCCCGCCTGCTTACCGAAACCAAGCACTTTTTCCCAAACATTTTCGGTCGAAATTAAATCCTGATTGTCGAAGATCGAGTCGTGGACCCTCCAGAACGCGTCCGGCCGTTGCATGAAGGCGCAACGCGCTCCGAGGGCCGCGGTGTAGGCCCAGGGGTGGAGTTGAACAAGCGGAAAGTCTTTGAAGACGAAGCGCAGTTGTGGATATTGCGGCTCAAGAGCCTTCAAGTTTTGGTAGAGCAGCCGGCAGTGCGGGCACTGAAAATCGCTAAACTCGACTACTGTGATGCGCGCGTCGATCGGACCTTTCGACGGATTGTTCTCAAGATGAATCTTAGCGCGCGGGTCGGCGAACGGGTCTGCAGACATGTCATACATGTCGCCGCGCATGAAGGTCTTGCCATCTTTGCTGACGTAGAAGGTGCCCGCGTCGGTTTGGCCATTGAGAGTCACGCGAACCGGAAGCGTGTAGAAATCAGGCGAGGCCGACGGCGAAAGCGGGCCGAGTTCGAGTTTGAAGTCCGGGCCCCAGGCGAAAAGGTTGCGGACATATGCTTCGGCCGACTTGAGGAGCGCAGCCTGTTCGGGCGACACCGCCGCGGGCGCCGGAGCCGGCGCTCCTGTAGTTTGTGCGGCCGACGGCAGCGCGACGAGAGAAGCTGCGAGGACCAGAAATACAAATGCAGTGCGTGGCATCTTCACGAAACCTCCTCGACGGCAAATAAGATCGGCTGGCATTAGAATTTTTGGGCCAGCGGAAAACGGCGCCCCACGCTGAAGGCTTTTGAAGTGACCTTGAGTCCGGGCGGCGCCTGCTTGCGTTTGTACTCGTTCTGGTCGACGAGGCGCGCAACCGAGCGGACGAGGTCGAGAGGAAAACTGAAGTGATCCGCAATTTCCTCCGGACTGCGAAGGTCCTCGACGTAGGCTTTCAGAATGCGATCGAGCGTATCGTAAGGCGGAAGAGTATCCTGATCGGTTTGATTCGGGCGCAGCTCGGCTGACGGCGGCTTCGTGATCGTTTCGCGCGGAATTCGTTCCCTTTCGCGATTCACGAATTCGGAGAGCGCGTAAACCATCGTTTTCGGAACGTCCGAAATTGCCGCGAGGCCGCCTGCCATGTCACCGTAGAGCGTGCAATAGCCTACTGCCATTTCAGACTTGTTGCCGGTGCTCAGAACGAGCGAGCCAAATTTGTTGGAGATGGCCATCAGGAGATTGCCGCGAATGCGCGCCTGTATGTTCTCTTCGGTGACGTCTTCGGCGCGGCCGGCGAAAGCGGGCGCCAGCGTCTTGCGGTAACTATCGAAAGTCTCCGTGATGGGGAGCACGAGAAACTGGATGCCGAGGTTTTCGGCCACGCGCCGCGCATCGCGCATGCTGCCCTCGGAAGAGTACGGGCTCGGCATGGCGACGCCGAGAACATTCGCGGCGCCCAAAGCGTCGGACGCAATCGTCGCCACCAGCGCCGAGTCAACGCCGCCGCTCAGGCCCACCACAGTTTTGCGGAATCCGCACTTGCGAACATAATCGCGCGTCCCGATCACAAGCGCCCGGTAGGCGCCTTCGAGTTCGTCATCCGAGTGCGGGCGGATATCGCCCTCGCCTGTGCGCGTATCGAACAAAACGAGATCTTCTTCGAACGACTTCGCCTGCGCGGCGATCCGCCCGTCGGGCATGAAGGCCACGCTCGAGCCGTCGAAGATCAGGCTGTCGTTGCCGCCCACCTGGTTCACGTACACAAAGGGGACGCGGTGCTCGCGCGCGATGGCTCGCAGCATGTCGTGGCGCAGGGAGCGCTTGTCAATCGTGTAGGGCGACGACGAAATATTCAGCAGCAGCGTGCTTCCCTTCCCCACCAGCTCGGCCACCGGGTCGCGGTCGTAAAGGCGCTGCGGCCAGTATGCCTTGTCGTTCCAGCAATCCTCGCAGATCGTGATGCCCAGCGCCTCGGGCTCGAGACGAAAAACGTGTTGCGTGTGCGCCGGCTGGAAATAACGCGACTCGTCGAACACGTCGTAAGTTGGCAGCAGCATCTTGCGCTGCTCGAAGAGAATCTTGCCGCCGGCAATCAACGCGGCGGAATTAGCGACGCCCTTGCCCGTATCGTCCTGCGCCTTGCCGACAAAACCCACGAGCGACGGCATGGGAATCGCTTTCGCCAGGAGCGCAAGCTCCTTCTGATTTCGCGCGGCGAATGCGGGCCGCTCGACCAAATCCTGCGGCGGATAGCCGCAAAGGCACAGCTCGGAGAAAACGGCAATGTCCGCGCCGCGGGATTTTGCTTCGCCAGCCAGTTCGAGAATGCGGGCTGAATTACCTTCGAAGTCACCAACCGTCGGGTTGAACTGCGCGAGAGCAATCTTCATCAGAGGCCATAGCATACGGGGTGGGACGCCGCTTTTCAATTCTCAGAATGGTGGAATCGACCCCCAAGGCACATAGGCGCGAGGGACAAGAACGAGGGTAAGAATAGGACGCAGCGGACCGCTTTCGCTTGGAGAAAAAAGAAGCGCTCCGGGGACCAAGGGTCCCGGGAGCGCTCACAAGGAGAGAGAAATTCGTAGCCGCTGCGGTTAGCTGCTGCCTTCGGCCGCTACCTTTACACGCTAAACGAGCTGCCGCAGCCGCAAGTGGACTTCACGTTCGGATTGTTGAACTTGAAGCCGGATCCCTCGATGGACTCGACGTAATCGATCGAAATGCCGTCGAGGTACATCTCGCTCATCTGGTCCACAAGGACCTTGAGGCCGTCGAATTCGTACACGTTGTCGCTGGCCTCGTTGATCTGATTCTCAAACGCCATGTGGTAGCTGAAGCCCGAGCAGCCTCCTCCCACCACGGCAACGCGCAGGCCCGCCGGCATCGGTGTCTGGCTCGACAAAATTTCCTTCACTTTCGTCACTGCAACCGGTGATAGTTGAACCATTCCTTTGTTCCTCCAAAGAGGGCGCGCCATCTCAGCGCCCGACCACAACCCTATTATACCAGATGGCGCAAATTCTGCTTGCCTGCTTCGCTTGGGCGTGCGGGACCGGGCAACCTCCGCGCGTCCCACCGCTTTGCAATTCAGGTGCGGGCTGTAGGTACGGGCTCTACCCCGTAGGTGGCGTACCTAACAGACGCGCGCAGGGCCTCCTATGCGCCGCCTTACCCGCAGCAAGTACTGCGCTAGATTCTCCTCGGGTCAATCTGCTCGGCGAGTTCTAGATACCGGCACAGCGCATTCGCCAATTGCATCTGGCGCGGACTTCTGCACTCCGGCTCGAACAATTTCGGGCTTCCGACCAGAATCACGTTCGTCATCGCTCGCGACGTGGCCACGTTCAGCCTGTTGAGGCTGTAGAGAAACTCCATCCCGCGCGGCGCGTCCTCCGGCGATGACGTCGTCAGCGAATAAATCACCACCGGCGCCTCCTGCCCCTGAAACTTATCTACCGTGCCGATCCGCGCGTCCGGAAGCCGCGCCGAAAGGTCCGCTACCTGTGCGTTGTACGGCGCGACCACCAAAATGTCGTCCAGCTTAATCGCCCTGCGATTGCCCATCCCGTAAGACCACTTCACTCCGGGCCGCACCAAACTCTCCACGATTCGGGCCACCATTTCCACTTCCTCCGCCGACGAATTGCAATTCCCATCGTGCGCTACGGGAACAAACCACAATCCCGCCCCGCTCAGCCACGGATGCCCGCCCAGCACCCGTTGGCCCAGAATCTCTCGTGAGCCTAGCCTCCCTTCGTAGAACATTTCCGATGTAAACTCGCAAATCTTCGGATGCATCCTCCACGTTTCCGGCAGCAGCATTCCCACGTCGTCCGCAATCGTTTTGCGCTCTCCCAGCAGATGCTCCAGGGCGGACTTCTCTGCGCCGGGCGGATGACTGCCTTTCAGCGGCCGTTCTAGTTGCTGGGGATCGCCGATCAGCACCAGATTCTTTGCCGCCTGCGATACCGCCATCACGTCCGCCAGCGCCAACTGTCCCGCCTCGTCAATGAAAAGCGTATCGACAGCCTCGAAATATTCTGGACGCGTCCAGAGCCAAGAAGTACCTCCCACGACGTTCGCCGTGCCCGATCGCAGCGCCGCTAGCGGCGTCCCGTTGTCCGTCGCCGCAGCAATTCCCTCCGGCACATCTTCTTCGGCGTCTTCCTTGACCCTTTGCATGCATCGCACGCCGGCAATCTTTTCGTCCCGCGCTGCGTCCACCACTTCTTCGAGCAAATTCGCGATCACTTTGTGGCTCAGCGCGGTCACTCCGACTTTCTTCCCCGTCTGCACGAGTCTGCAAATCATCCGCGCGCCGGTGTACGTCTTCCCTGCGCCCGGTGGCCCTTGAATCGCAAACGAGGAATGCTCCAGCGCGCCCGCAATCCGGCACGCCGTCTCGACCGTCGTTTCGCCTCGCCGCGCGGCAATCGTCTCGTGTCCCCACAGCCGCGGCGCCCGGCGCAACAGCAGGTCGCGTCCCGCGCGATACGCTTCCGGTGCGTCAACGCCATTCTCTTTCACCCATTCGCCCATGCGCATCAGCGCATCGGCATGTTCCTTCACTGGCACCGGCCGGTCCCACGCGTACACCGCGCGGGGATGCATTTCCGCGGCCTTCTTCGTCTTCTTGATATCAATGGTTCGCCCCAGCAGGTCGATTCCCTCCACCGACCCGATTCTCTCTCCGCGCCGGTACACGTCTTTGCCGGCGCGCACCTCCGTCTCCTGCTTTTCGAACGCGTAGCGGTCCACCGGAATCTTACGGTCCACGCGCAAGCGTTCCACGTGTCGCAGCCCCGCCAGCCCGGCACGCTCGTCCATCAAATCGTCGTCGTCCAAATCAGCGAGACGAAAACCCTCCCACCACGTCGCCTTGTTCTCGCGCCGGTGCCAATCTAGAAGCTGTGCCAGCATCCATCGCGCGCTCTGTTCAGCCGACCGCGCCATCACCTCCGCCGGGACATCCGCTGTCAACTGTGCCACCAGAGCGGCCACCTGCTGTTGCCGCTCGTCCAGTTCCTCCGACGGCGCGCCGTCTCCCAGAGCCGGCCTGGCGATTGCGGTCCCCGCTTCGACCAGCTTCCGCCGCTCCACCTCCAGCCAGACGCGCAGCGCCGCTGTGGACTTGCAATCCTCTCCGTTGTATCCCTCGAGCGCCTCCCGCATCTGCTCTGGCAACTCGCCTTCCATCCCAGCTCCAGCCGGTGCTCGACGTAGCGCATCGCCGCGCGCGATTCCGCCAGCGGCGTCGCGCGCTCGAACTCGTAGAACGCCTCAATCTTTTTGAGCGAATACTCCTCCACGCTGGCCCGCACGGCCTGCCTCAAAATCGAGTGCAGATCGACGAACAGCCCGGCCCGCAACATTCTGTCGATTTCGTCCTCGCGCGTTGTGTAAATTCCCATCAGCCGCTTGAACGCGCCCGGCTCATACGCGCCGAAGTGATACGTGCATCGCTGGATCTTCCGCCCACCGGCGCATAATCTCGTCAACAATCCACTCGAATCCCCGCTTCTCCTCTTCCGCGTCGAGCGCCCATCGCATCTCATACGCCAGCGCGCCACCATCCCCCGCCGTGACGAACCCGAACAAATACTGCTGCCCGCCATCGCCCGCAAACGGGTCGCCTTCGAGATCGACGAACATGTCCAGCCGCGAAGGCTCAGGCAGCCTCGAGAACCCCATGCCCTCCGCTACCTCGAGCAGCTCGTGGACGGGCTTGTGGCACGTCCGCCCTGCAACCTGCACGCGCGCCTGCTCCCGCACCTTTTCGTAGCCTTCCTTCGACCCGTGCGCCGGCTTCTCCTTCAGCGGCACCGGCAGCACGGCCAGTTTCGCCATCGTCTCCGTGTCCCATTCTTCCAGCTGGTTCCGTTGCAGGCGCCGGATTCCCGCGACAAGCGACAAATGATCGTCGCCGCGCCTTCGCGTGTCGCATTCCTCGAACCACCGGCAGACGTCGCAGTGCACGCAAGGCTCGGGATACGTCCCCGTCGCCTGCCCGTCGTCACACGCTTTCGCCAGCCGCGCTTTCACGTGCCGGTAGTAAGCCGCATACTCCGCGAAGCGGTACTTTTCCGCTTCGTAGTTCTTTCCCGGCGGGACCACGTACATGAACTCCGGCTGCGCGCCCTGAATTTCACCGAGCAGGTCCGAATACAACGCGAGCTGCAAAATCGTCGCTGCCTTCGTTTCGCGCGAAAGCTTGCAGTCATACACTTCGTACGACCAATCTCCCAGCCGGCTCGGCTTCGCCACCCTTCGCAGCACATCCGGCCGGCCGAACCATCGTCCAGCGGCAAGCGCTCCCTGCGCGATTGCCGCCGCACCGCGCTCCATCGCCGCGCGCGTTTCGGCAAGCGCCCGCGTCTCGTCGTGAATCCCGCGCAAGTCCACCAGCGACCCCGCTCCGTCATCCAGCGACTTCAGATACGCTGCCTCATGCCGCAACCCCAGCTCCTGAATCACGACCAGGTCCGGCGCGCGCCACTCCGGCGCAGCCCTCTCGCCGCGCGCGACGCCAAGCTCAAGAGTTGTCAGGTGGCCGCACGCCAGATGATTGCTGAGGTCAGTCGCCGCCAGGCGGATTTGTCCCGAGACATCGCGCATATATTCGTGGAGGGTTCGTCCGCGGAGCATGATACCAGCGCGCCAATTCACAGCACAGTGCATTGCGGCCCCGCCCCTGCAATAGTGCCTCCGCGCAGGTTTGTCAGAGAAGGTTCTGGAGGTTCTCCAGAGACAGGTCCGCGTCGCGCAGAATGCTCTTCAATACCTTCGGATGGAGGATCTTCAAAGCATGAAAGGGGACGGTGACGCGCTTGCCGTCTGCGTTCTTATAGATCATGTACTCCCGCTGTGCCGGGCAAGGGAGAATCCCGCGGCAGCTCAGGGAGCAACCCGCGGCAGCTCAATGACCGCGAATCCGGCCGATCTGGCGGCCTCGCTCAACCTTTGGTCGCCGCAAACGAAGCTCCTCCCCGACGGGCGCTGCTGGCACCAGACCAACGATGCAGCGAGTTGCAGGCTGTCAGCGGCCTTCAGCGGATGCGTATCGAGCAGACGCGTCGCCAACTCGCGAATCTGGTCGTCTGCAAGAATCTCCCTCCATCCACGGTTCAGCAATCGCAGACGCGCCAGTGCACCCTCCCTCTCGATATTCGCAATCTCCCTCTTACGATGCAGGCGGCAAATGGCGCTATGAACCTCGACCAGGCTTCCCCACCAAACTACGGGAGCGAATCTCCGCAGGTGAGACTGAGCCCAACGGCTGGCGGCTTCGTGTACGCACAAAGGAACCAACGCACTGGCATCCCAAAACGCCGCTGTTTTCTTCACAGTTCTTCTTCTCTGTCGTCGAGAACCGCTTGTACGGCCTTGTTTCCGGCAACGCGGCCGGTTGGAATTTTCAAAAGTTCCTTCACGTCCAGCCGCGCCTTCGGCAAGCGCATTTTCCCCGCGGCAACCAGCAGGAGTTCCTGCTCGCTGGCATCTTCCGCCGAAAACGGGACCAGCTTGGCCACGGGAAGGTTACGGTCCCGGATTACCACCTCCTCGCCGCCCTTGGCAAATGTGAGGTATTTGCTCAGCCGGTTTTTCAGTTCCGCCACGTTCACGCTTCGCATCTTCATTTGCCTCCGTCATGGCTATTATAGCCATGGATGGCCCCCGAGTGAAAGAGCGAGCGCGCGGAAGAGTCAAGGAGCAAGGTAACCCACACTCGATTCACGACCCTGAACCACGGGCCCGGATTTCAGGAATTCCTCGACCTGGCCTAAATCTGTCCGTTAGGACAGGCGAAATGCGGCAACCTAAAATGCTAACGTATTGAAGCTGGAGATCCGAAGAGGCTTGCCCGCCGTTTCCCTGGCGGGATCGCCATCCTCAGATCGACGCCTTCGGGGTTGGTCGGTCGAAGGATCCGCCGAGGGCCCCGAAAGAACCAGGGAGTTAAGCTGTGACGGCAGCCGAGGACCAAGACGCCGCACGATTCCAAGCCCGCTCTCCGGTGAGAGCGGGCGAACCGAAGGCGAGACCCCTCCCATTTTCTAATCGCAACATTCCAGTATTAGAAGGTCCCCTAACCCGTTCAGAATCTCGCACATCCATTTTTCTAATCGCAACACAAACACCGTTTTGCGATTACCTGGCGATCAGCTCTATCTCGTCGCGGGTCACCGTTCACTGGTCACCGGCCACGAATTTACCTACAATGATAGGCCTACGATGAAACACACCATCACTCTTATTCCCGGAGACGGGATCGGGCCGGAAGTTTCCAGCGCGCTCAAAAAAATCATTGCAGCGGCGGGAGTGGACATTGCGTGGGAGGAAGCGCCTGCGCGCGCCGAAGTGGAGCGCCGCGGCATCAGCTTCATGCAGTCCGGCGTCGTCGAATCGATCCGCAAAAACAAAGTCGCGCTGAAAGGACCGATGGAAACAGCGGTCGGCACCGGTGCGCCAAGCATCAACGTCGGGCTGCGCAAGGCGCTCGACCTCTACGCGAATCTGCGGCCGGTGAAAAATCTCGCCGGCCTGCAATCCCGATTTCAGGATGTGGACATCGTCCTCATTCGCGAGAACACCGAGGATCTGTACGCCGGGCTCGAGCACACCGTGGTGCCGGGCGTGGTCGAGAGCCTGAAGATCATCACGGAGAAGGCGTCCACGCGGGTTGCGCGATATGCCTTCGAGTATGCGCGAAAGTACGGGCGCAAGAAGATTCACGCGATTCACAAAGCGAACATCATGAAGCTGTCGGACGGACTGTTCCTCACCTCCGTCCGCAATGTGGCGGCGGAATACTCCGACATCGAATACAAAGAGCTGATTATTGACAACGCCTGTATGCAGATGGTGCTGGACCCTCACCAGTTCGACATGCTGCTGCTCACCAACCTCTACGGCGACATCATGAGCGACCTGGCAGCGGGGCTTGTGGGCGGCCTCGGCGTCGTTCCGAGCGCCAACATGGGCGAGACTGTCGCAATATTCGAGGCCGTGCACGGCACGGCTCCCGACATAGCCGGCAAGGGTCTGGCCAATCCTACGGCGCTGCTGATGAGCGCCATCATGATGCTTGACCACATCGGCGAGGCAAAAGCGGCCAGAAACGTGGAAGGCGCGCTGCATCGCGTCTATCGCGAAGGAAAAACGCTGACGCGCGACGTGGGCGGAACTGCTTCGACCGGGGCCTTCACCGAGGCTCTCATCGCCGAGCTTTCCAGCCGCAGCGCAGCGGGCTCGTAGCGTCCGCATCTTTGCGGCGACTACGTCGTTGACTTGGACCGCGCGTCCGAAGAAAATGGGCGGAGCACCTGGGTCCACGGGAGGAATTGTGGCTGAAGTGACGCTGGAAGTAGCCAAGTTCGTGAACGGCGAGGTCGAGAAGTCGTACCCCATATCCGAGGGGGACACGAAGAAGCGGAAACGAAAGCCGCACATCGTCGCCGTAATCAACGAGATGTGCACGGGCTGCGCCGGGTCGCCTGCGTGCGTGGATTATTGCCCGGTGGCTGATTGCATGTTCTGGGTCAAGGACCCTGACCATCCGCCGTTCGGCCGCATCGTGGTCGATCCCATCCTGTGCATCGGCTGCAAGCTGTGCACGAGCAAGGGGCCGGATGGCGCGTTTCTCGAAGGATGCCCGTGGGATGCGATTGATATGGTGCCGCTCGCGGAGTTCGAGGCGAAGTACGGCACGATGCCCTACTGAGCTGCGTTGAGACCGGAATAAAAAGGGCGGGCCGGATTCGGCCCGCCCTTTTTATTTTCAAGCGGAGTTGCGGCCCGGGGCTGGACCCGGGCCGCAACTCCGGAAATTGTTAGAACCGCAGTTGGGCCTTCACCTGGATCAAGCGGGGCGAAGCATTGGCTCCCAAGAACGAGCCGAGGATGCTGGTCGGCACGCTGACCGTGCTGAAAATATGCCCGAACGTGCTCGGCCCCGAAGAAATGTCGTTGTTCGGGGTGCCGAAGTTCGGATGGTTGAAGAGATTGAAGAACTGGAAACCAAGGCCCAGTTCACCCTTTTCCCAACCCGGGATCTTCGTGTTCTTCACCACCGTGAAATCAGTGTTGAAGTAGTCCGGTGCGCGGAAGGCATTCCGAAGTCCCGGAGTGAAGCCCGTCTCGTTCCCTGCGCCAACAAATTGCGAGGTGGAAAGGCACGGGTGCGCAGCCGCACCTGCGGCGCCTTCGCCGCAGCTGCCTACTGGGCCACCTAGAAACGCCGGGAATACTGCTCCGCCGTAGCCCTGATTGCCCAAGGCTCCGTCGAGTGCCGCGTCGATCACGGTGTAGGGGAAGCCGGTACGGGCGAAGATCGTGCCCGAAACCTGCCATCCGTCTACCACAGGCGCCCAGCCACGGCCGCCAAGCGCGCGGCGGATGGGCAACTGCCACACGTAGTTAGCAGTAAACGAGTGACGCACATCATAGTCTGCAGGCCCGTAGTTGAAACGAGTGTTGAACGGGTTCTCCGCAGCCGTGATGGCCGTGAGCGTGAATGGGACCTGCACGAGGCCTGCGTTCGAAACATCGTCCAATGCATGACTGTAGGTGTAGTTCGCCTGGAAAACTCCGGATCCCCAGCCATGGATGTTCTGCTTGAACGAGATGGTGCCTCCGTTGTAATTGGAGCTAGCCGAATTCGTCAGCAGGTTGACGGTGTTGAACCGCGCATCAAACGGGGTTGCCGGAAGACCCGTGAAGTTGGGGAGGTTCGCACAACCGCCTTCGCCCGGAACGCAAAAACCGTTTACTCCGTTTCGGTTGATGAGCTCATACACGCCGTGGTTCCCGTTGTAGCTCAGGGAGAGAGAAGTGTTTGCCCCGAACTGGTGCTGCACGTCGATGTTCCACTTCTGGTACTGCGGGAGCCTCGAGTGGCGATCGGCACTGAAGAGGTTCGGCGTTGTGAAGTTGGGATCGCCCGCCACTATTTGCGCCAGCGTCTGTTTGTTCGCGAAGCCATTCCGCAATGCGATGTTGTTGTTGGATGCATCGGTGAACAGATTGCCGCCGTTGAGAGTCTCTCCTGGCGTCAGATTGTTTCCGAAGACGGTGAAGGTGTTGACGTTCGGCGGGTTGCCGGAGAAATCGTCCACGAACACACCCGGAAAGGCATCGTTGAATATCCCGATGCCGCCGCGGACGACCGTGTTGTGCCTTGGCTCCCACGCGAATCCGAAGCGGGGCTGAAGAACGATGGCGGGCAAGTGCTGCACCATCTGATTCAGACCGGTCAGGACATCAGTGCTATACGGCGTGTTGACATTGTTGTCCGCCTGGAGGAAGGGTCCGTTCAGACGGGAGAAGCAATTCGTGTTGCACACCGGATTCGATTGATGCTCGGCCCGGAGTGCAAAGGTGAGGGTCAAGTTTGATTTCACCTTGAAGTCGTCCTCCCCATAGAAAGCCAGCGTGTACAGAGCAAACGGCTGGACGAGGGAAGTTGGGAAGGCTTGAACGAGCACTGACGTGTCGCCCGTGTTTGGAACGTTTCCACCGTTAAAGAAGGCGGTCAGACTGAGCGGAAACATCAAGCCGCTGGTAAGCTGGCCGAAGTCCAAGTCCGTGACGTCGTTACGGCGGAACTTGGTGCCGACCTTGAAGGTGTGCTTGCCAAACGTCTTCGAAAGGTCGTCCGATGCCTGGTACTGAGTCACCCGACGTCCCGACGGATTCAAAGCATCGCCTTCGTTGAATTCCCCACCGCCTACGGGGGTCCAGGGAATGCCACCGAACGGAAAGCTGAGTGTTGTTGGAAATGCGGCGAGCGCGGCGGCACGGTTCGGATTGTCGAAGATCGCCGAGTACCAAGCGCCGGAGAGAATGAACTGATTGACCAAGCTGGACCCGAAAGTATGCGTCTCGTTCAGTTGGCCCTGCCATTGTGGCTGGTCGCTGACGGTGTTGAACAAGCTGTTGATTGGATCCGTGAATGTAGCCTGCTCGCCGTGATCGTAGAGGAGTCTCAGGAACACGCGGTCGTTGTTGGTGACATTCCAGTCGCCGCGGCCTGCAACCTGGTACTCGTGAGTCAAATTCGAGATTGACGATTGGAAGAACTGAGAGCACTTCGTTCCCGCAGGAAAGAACGGCGATACCGGGGCCTGGCCAAAGCACCCGTCCGTCGTGTCATTGGGAACGCTGCCGATTTGCGCATTCTTAGCGCCCGGCGCGTTGTTGTACAAATTGAAGATGTTCTGATAGAAGGCCACTGTTTGCGAAGTGGGCCCAAATTCATTGGTTAAATTCGCGATGGTAGCCGACTGAAACGCGGCGCTCGGGAAAGTGACCTGACTCGTCGTCGGGATCACAACGCGAAGCCCTTCCGTGTTGAAGTAGAAGAAGGCCTTGTCCTTCTTGATGGGCCCGCCCAATGAGGCGGCCCATTGATTCGCATTGCTGAAGGTGCGGCCCTGGCCGTTATTGTTGAGGAACCAGTCGTTGGCGTTCAAAGCCCGGCCATTCCAGTAGTAAATCGCGTTGCCGTGGAAATCGTTGCCGCCCGACTTGGTGATGTAGTTGATGCTCGATCCAGCCAGGCTGCCGTATTCACCGGAGTAGCCGTTGCTTACGATCGTGGCTTCCTGGACCTCGTTCGCGCCCAGCAAAAGATTGGTTGCGCCGGAATTGTTCACATTGAGGAAGGGATCGTTGTCGTCCATGCCGTCAACGGTGAAGAGGTTCGACGTGGCGCCGATTCCGAACGCCGCGAAGTTGCCGAAACCACCCGAGGTGTTCATCACCACGCCCGGAGCCGTCTGGGCCATATAGCTGAGGTCGTTGCCAGGGTTCGGGACTTCCGAAACCTGCTGCTCCGACATGGTGGTGGCAACGTTGCCATTCTCGGATTGAATCAGCGGAGCAGCTTCGGTGACCGTGACTGTCGTGCTGGAAGTAGCCACCGACAATTGAATGTCAACGGTGGCAACCTGGCCGGTATTCACGTCCACTACGTGAGAAACGGTTTGAAAGCTCGACGCGGAGACACTAACCGTGTAGCTCCCCGGAGGCAGCAGATAGAAACGGTAGACACCTTCCTTGTTGGTTGAGGTGTCCTGCGTGGAGCCCTTCGCATTATCCTTCAAAGCTACTTTCGCCTGCGGCACCACGCCGCCGGACTGATCCGTCACCACACCGGCGATGTCGCCGGTGGTTTGAGTCTGCGCCGGAAGCTGGGGCGCGATAAACGCGACCACGAGCAACAACAAGACGCTCAGGAAAAACCATCGCTTGAAGTTCATAAATTCGCACCCTCCACGTGACTACGATTTTTCGTACAGTGTCCGCAAACAACACAGGATGTTTCGCAACGTCCGGCGCGCGTTGCAAACCGCCGCGATGAAGAAGGCACGGCGAGTGCCAAAGCGAGGAAGAGCGGAATCGCTTCAAACGGAGAGAGTTATCAAAATCGCGAGAGAGAAAACCGATGATGGATGGAACGATGTCCGAAGCCGCGTATATGACGATTCGGATGCAGGAGCTTTCGTGCGCAAGAACTGCGTGCAAATCGAAGGGCCCATGTACGAAAAATGGGAAATGCAGCGAGGGTCAAAGGGGAATGGCGCAATTTGAAAGCGGGTTGCAAGGAGCGCAGCACCAACATATGACGTGCGTCGCTAGCTTCCTAATCGTGAAATGTTTCTCCTCAGGGGCTGAAGCCCTTCGTATTCTCAGTCCATATGTCGGAGCTAAAGCTCCGACCCCCTAAGAAGAACTCTCCGCGCAGGCGACATGGGCAAGGTGACGCGAGCAGACACATGAGGCAGCGGCTCGCGACCTGTACCTTCGTCCAGTTCATGGTGATTTGGGCACGCGCTCGTGCAGGCCGAGTCCAAACACTTTTCCTGCTTGCTAGACTGGAATCAACGAGGAGCGCTATGGCCGACCTGACGCTATTCAAGAAGGTGTATCGAATATTTACGTGGGTTACTTTTGCAGGATTGATTCTGACGATCATCCTCGTGTTACGGAAGTCGCCGGCGCCGCAGGTGCCTTACGATCCCAACGCCGCTGCGCGCGCGGAACAGAAATTCGAGGCCGCCGGGCAGGCGAAAGCTTCCGGGCAAGCGGCGCAGGTGCAACTGGATCGCTCCGAATTGAACTCCTATCTCGCGCAGAATTTGCAGCTCGAGGGGCAAGCCACAACGCCCTCCACACCATCCGCAACGCCTGCAACTGCACCAGCGGCCAACCCAACGAGTGGCGTTCCGGAAAGCGACCAGCCGACGCTCGAGCAGGTGCAATCTTCCGTTAAGGACGTGAAAGTGGATATGGATGGCGACGTTGTGAAGGCGTATGTCATTTTCGATTTTCACGGGAAGGATTTGTCGCTGGAATTCGATGGCCACTTGCGCGCGGAGAACGGCTACTTGAGATTCGAACCCGTCAGCGGAATGCTCGGATCGCTGCCGCTGCCGCAGTCCACGCTCAATTCGGCCGTGGAGAAAATGATGGCGTCGCCCGAGAACCGCGAAAAGCTTAAGCTGCCCGCGGACATCAGCGACATTCAAATCGTGAACGGCCAGGCGCAAATCACCTACAAGCAAGAATAGCTTCCGATTGCGGATTCGTCAGGAGTGCAAGCGGTCGCGAATGGCGCGCGACGTCGCCTGCGCTTGCTGCGCGATTTGCGGCGACATCCCGTCAACTCCCCTCGCAAAGCGTTCGACATCCGGAAGATCCTCGGGCCGCCCGACGAGGTAAAGCGCGCGCAGAGCCTCCCATACCATGGCCTCGCTTGGATCGAGCGAGACGATCGGCTGGCCCGCTGAAACCGTCGAATGGTTTGCCACGAGCCACCGGCCGAGCGCGCCGGGAACCGTGGCGCGTACTTCCCTCGCCTTCCCGCTGGTATCGCCCGTGGCTTTGATGTGCGCCAGCAGAGTGCCCGGGTTCACCACGTCGCCCGGCTTGAGGCGCGTCTCGAGCGTGCCCGCGAGCGGCGCTTGCATCGCGTACGGACGCAGCATGGCGAGGATCTGCGCGCGGCCCGAATCGTCCTTGAAGCGAACGAGCGAAAGGGCTGCGTTGCGCTGAACCATCGGCTGCGAATCGCCGAGAAGCCTTGCGAGCGCGTCGTGAAATGCGGGCGAAGTATTGTCCTGGCCCATCAACCAGGCGTCGGTGACGCGGATTTCGTCCACGGGATCGGCGGAGAGCGCGACGATCTCCGGATACCAGCGGCGAACGGACGCGTCGTGCGCTTCCATGCGCATTTCGATTTGCGCGAGCGCGTGCTGAATGTCGCGCGGATGCGAACGATCGCTGAGAGCTTTGGCCAGTTGGTCGTCCGTAAGAGGGCGCCCGAACCACGTGGCGTTCCAGAACAAGAACGGCATCAGGACGAACAGAAGCGCGAGAGCGATAACGCCATAGGTCCAGCGTCCGCCGAACGAAGCGCGCGGTTGTGCATCGGCTGTCATGCGCCCAAAGATTACAAGGGCAAGCGGAAAGTGACAAGCAAGAGTGGCGCGCTATACGGGAGCGCCAATCGGCGTATATGCGACGTAAAGCAGCCAGTAGACGGTGACGCCGGTGACGGAAACGTACAGCCACAGAGGGAACGTCCAGCGGGCGATGGCCCGATGACGGTCGAACTTCTCACGCAACGCGCGGGAAAGCGTCACGAGAACCATGGGAACAATCACGATGGCGAGAATCGTGTGCGAAATCAGAATCGCGAAATACACCGGGCGGATCCAGCCCTGGCCGCCAAAACGAATCAGGCCCGCGTGGAAGTGGAAATAGAGATAGGACGCGAGGAAAACGGTGGAGCACGCGAACGCGGTGAGCATGCAGATCCGGTGCGGGTTCATTTTGCCGCGGCGAATGAAAGAGTATCCCAGGAGCAAAAAAAAGGCGCTTGCGGCATTGAGGCACGCATTCAGCGCGGGAAGCGAAGAGAGCCGAATGATTGTCATGGGGATCCGCGTTGCCGCCGGAACGGGCGGCAGGCGCCTTACTTCTTGGCCTTCGCGTCAGGCTTGCGAAACGAAGGAAGCACGCCGGCCTGGTGCATCACCATGAGCAGCATCAGCGCAAAAATGCCGGCCATCATCAGGCAAATGGCAATCAGCATGATGCCGTCAATGCCGCTACGGAGCGTGCCGCTCGTAACGTCCCAAACAATTCCTACCAGGCACATCAAGATGAAAAGGACGCAGATGAAGCCCGTCTCGATCCAGTTCCCTTTTTGCGTCATTCGAAATTTCCCACTCCCGACGGCCTCATCAGCGGCCGGCCTTGTCTAGAATCATGAGCATGAGCAGCAGCGGAATATACGCCACGGTGGCGTGCATCAGCCATTTCGCGCGGAGGTTGGTGCGCGAACAATTCGCCCACAGAGAAACCTGCAGAAGAATCATCCCCAGGATCAGCGCACCCGTGAAGTAGCGCATTCCCGCCATGCCGATTACCGAAGCCAGCAGGCTGACGGGCACCAGAATCGCGCTGGTGCACACGATTTGGGTGAATGTTGCGTCGCCCGAGCGGTCCACCACCGGAAGCATTTTGATTCCGGCGCGCGCGTAGTCTTCCCGGTACATCCAGGCGATGGCGAAGAAATGGGGGAACTGCCAGAGCACAAGAATGGCAAACAGAATCCAGCCGCCCGTGGAGATCGAGCCGCGCGCGGCGGCCCAGCCAATCAGAGGCGGCAGCGCGCCGGGGATGGCGCCCACAGCCGTCGCGAGCGTGGTGCGCGTCTTGAGAGGCGTATAGAGCCCGAGATACAGGAGACTGGTTGCCGCTGCGAGCAGCGCGGACAGCGCGTTCACAGTGAGCGCAAGCCACGCTGCTCCGGCAACGGCGAGAACGACGCCGAAGCGAAGCGCATCCACGGGCTGCAGGAGGCCGGAGGGCAATGGGCGCGATGCGGTACGGCGCATGACCGCGTCCATTCCCCGCTCGATGTATTGATTCAAAGCGGCAGTTCCCGCTCCAACCAGCGTGGTGCCGAACAGCGTGTGCATCAGGCGGGGCCACTCGAGCGGCCCCACTGAGCCAAGATAGAATCCCGCAACCGTGGTGATGACGACGAGGAAGGTGACGTCGGGCTTCGTGAGCACGACGTAGGCCCAGGGCTTTTCAAACGCGATGGCGTCGGCGCGAAGTGTGCTCATGGGTCAGGCCTTGGAACCCTCGGAACGCGCAGCGCGCGACGGAAGCGGCGGCGCATCCACGTCTGCAACCACAGCGACGGATGCTACAGGACGAATGCGGCGGAAACAAGCCAGAGTTAGGATCACGCTCGAAGCCAATGTGAGCGCGCCGACCAGCACGTGCGCGACGGTGATGACGACATACGGCATCGTGGGCTGCACTTCCTCGATAGCCTTGGCAACCGCCCAATACGCGGCGATGCCCAGCAAAAACTGAGTGCCGAACGTCGCGTGCAGCAGAACGACGCCGCGGCGCAGGTCGGAAACGCCGCCAAAGCGCTTCCGCACCGTCCGGCCGGTCCCAACGACGAATCCGATCAAGACGACCGCGCCCACAATATGCGGCAGTATGCCGAAAGCGCCGTGGCGGAAGCCGGCCCCGAGTATGAGCTGAACGGTGATCGCGATGGTCGTCCACAATGCGAGCGAACGCAAGCGTGGTGAGCCCGCGTCGTCGAGCAGCGGAAGATCTCTCTGCCACCACTCGCTCGTGACGAGGGCAAGGCAGATTGTGGTGATGAAAAAGACCTGCGCGACGGTGGCATGAATCGTGGCAACCAGCGGGGGGTGCCCGAAAAGAACTCGAAATGCGCCGAGAAGCGCTTGGGCAATCACCAGGCCCAGCGCGGACCAGCCAAGGCGGCGGACAAATGCGCGCTTTTCAACGCGCGCGAGCCAGACAGCCAGGATGGTCGTGAGAACGGCCACCAGGAAGGCAGCAACGCGATGGGCATACTCGTAGCGAATCCCTCCCACCAGCGGCGGGATGATCTTGCCGTAGGCGAGGGGCCAATCGGGGACGGAGTCGGCCGCGTCATTGCTGGTGACGAGAGCGCCGGCCATCAGAAGCAAAATTGTTGAGCCGGCCGTGGCAATCGCGAAACGATGAATGGCTGATGGAGTTTGCGTGTGCGTCTGGGACATCTTGAAAAGAATTCCCTTCGACGAGCGGAGTAAAGCCGCGACGATGATTCGCCGCGGCCCTCCGCAAGAAACCGAACCGGCTTGCCCCGGATGAGGCAAGCACCGAATCGAACAGAGTTACGAACGACGCTAGTCGCCGGAAGCGTTGGCCTTAAAAGTGAAGTTGACGTCCTTCGATTCCTTCGCGCCAATCGTCACCGTCTGGTCCACAACTCCGAACTTCTCCTGCCACGCTTCAATCGTGTACGTGCCCGGCGGAAGGCCCTTCAATTCGAACTTGCCGTCCTTGTTGGTCACCGCGTAATAAGGGTTCTTGAAGACGAAGATGTAGCTCTTCATCCACGGGTGAACGTTGCACTTCACGGGAATGGCGAGCTCGGGGCGGGCGAAGCTCTGCTCGATGGGAGTAGCGCCGGGCGGCTGCGATTGGTTCCAGTCGCGATTATCCTTCGGCGTGGGATGGATGTTGTGCGTCGTCTGGTCGTCGTTCTTCACCTCAAGAGTCTGGCCCGCCATTAGACCCATCACATGCGGCTCATACATGCAACCCTTCTGATCAAGCACGACGGCGCCCTTGGGCGTGTCGAACGTATAGCCGCCGCCAAGGCCCTCTTTTACGTAGACGACGACGTTGGCGAGCGAACCTTTGTCGCCCGTCACGACTTCGGGAGGGACCACGGGCGTCGAGTGCGCCTTCGCGCAATACGGCTCGGCGCTCATGTTGATGGGACGCGCCACGGGCGCCTTGCCGTCCAGCGTGATGGTGCCAGTTACGGAGCCGGCAGTCGCTGCATCCACTGTTTTTGCGGAAGCCGGCGCAGTGGTGGCGGGCTGTGAGGTCGATTCGTTTTTCGTCGAACTACCGCCGCCGCAGCCTGCGATGACGACAGCTGCTACAACGGGAAGCACAAATTGCAGGAACTTGTTGTTCATATGTTGCCCTTCCTCCTTATCAAAACGCACTATCTTAACAATTCCCGTCTGCGTGAGACAGCGTTTCTTTACTCTCGCCGCGCTGCTTGCGCCGTCCACGCGAGCCGCCGGGAGTGCGCGCCAACATCCTTGGAGAATCCGGACAGCTCGATCACAAAAGCGCGCAGCAGGAAACCTCAGCGTCCTGCACCGGCCCCGCCAGACGATTTTGCGCCGCCCGCTCCCGCCCCAGAAGGCGTGCGGCCAACCAGCGCCGCCTGCTCCTGCGGGGTCAACGAGAACATGTAGCGCACCAGCAGATCGGCGTGATCGCCGTGGTATTGCTGCAAACCGGCCGGCAGCGGCCCGGAGAATACCCAGTGGTCGCCATCCCGGTGGAACAGGCCTGACGGCATCGCCGTGCCGGGAATAATTTTCGCGGGATCGGTGATCCAGCGCTCGGTCCACGCGGGCTGCAAGCGGTCATGCGCGAGCAGGAAGTTCGGCGCCGACGCCACTTTATCGTGCGCCGCATTGCCCGTCATGTGGCACTTCAGACAAGGCGCCGCAGGGCTCGTAAACAGGCTGCGAGCCATGGCTCGTTCGGCCTCCGTGAGCGGCTCCACCTTCGGCGGAATGAACGGCTCCGGCTGCGACGACATGGCCTCAAAGAACAGCACCAGCTTGCGAATCTCGTCGTCCGACAGATAGAACGTCGGCATGCGCACCTGAAGGTACTGGCGAACTCCGTTGCGATTCGTGTCCGTGGTATTGAGCGCGGGATTCGCGAGGAATTGCCGCAGCCATTCGGGATTTACGCGCGCGCCTTCCGTTGTCAGCGCGGGTGGAAGATTGGCATGGTTCTCGCCCTGATACATCGGCAGCGTCTGCAGCACCGATTGCTGCCCCACGGCAATCTGGTGGCAGTTCGTGCAGCCGTACTTGGTGACGATCCACCAGCCCTCCTGGACGTACCGTCGGCGGTCCGCGGGCTTGTACATGTATTCCGGGGGCAGGGTCGGGTCGGTGCTGCCCAGCAGCATGGTGACCAGAGACTGAACCTCATCCTCGGACTGGAGGTTCGGCTTCGGCATGCGCAGCGCATCCATCGGATTCACATGGTATTTGCCTTCGTCGTAGAGGCCGGGGTTGCGAAGTTTCTCCTCGAAGAAGCCTTTCGGGTCGTACCAAACTCCGCGCGGCGAAGGCTTGCCGTCCGGAAGAACGCCGCGCTTGGCGTCTTCGGTCCAAAGCGCAAAATCCAGACGCTCGATGGGCTTCGAGCCTTCGTTGGTCAGCTCCGTGCCGATGCGTCCCTCGTCTTCCAGTCCGGAGATTTCGTGGCAGCCCGCGCAGCCGTAATGACGAACTAGGTCGGCGCCTTTGTCCTTCAGCTTGGGATCGTCCATGAAGCCGGCGTCCGCATAGGAAGCGTCCGCGTGCTTCTGCGTGACGAGATAGCTCGCCACGTCGCGCGCATCCTCCACCGATAGGCGCAGGCTCGGCATCACCGTCGGCTGCATAACGACAATTTCGTGGCCGTCGTTCGGGCAGCGCGAATGATCGGCGTCGAAAACGTAAGGCAAATTATGCTTCGCGTAATCTTCCGGACCCAGGTCGCGCTTCTCGTACGGGCAATAAGGACGCGTGCGCTGCCGCGGATTGTGCACCCAGCGGACAACGTAATCGTAATTTTCCTTTTCGCCGATGCGGCTCAGGTTTCCCGCAAACGTGCCGCCCACGGCGTTGGCGCCTTCGCCGATGGCATGGCACGCCAAGCAGCCGCGCTCCTCGACAAGTTCCTTGCCATGTGCGGCGTTGCCCGCCGCCTGATGCTCCAGCGGCGGTCCCGCCAGCGCGTCCTGCCAGATGAACGCCGCGATCGCCTGGATTTCTTCATTCGACAGCCGGAACTGCGGCATCTTCGTGGTGGGACGAAATTCGTGCGTGTGTCCGATCCAGTAAGGAATCCATTCCTTGCGAAGTTTCAGCCGCGCGTCCTTCAGGTTCGGACCCAGCTTCTTGATTTCCTGCAGCAAATTGTGGCTGCGCTGCTCGAGCGATTCGCGTTGCGCATCCATCCGGCTGATTTCGACCGTGAGATTCGTGGCCTGCGCGTAATACGCGTTGGCCGTGGCGTTGTCGGCGGCCGTGTCCCCCAGCTTCTGAATGCGCGGAATCTCGAGCTCGTCATCCGACTTTGTCTTCGCCAGCTGCAGAATCGTCTGGCGCGCGTTGACCAGCTCTTCATCCTGATTGTCGAAACCCTGGAACCGGTGGCAGCCGATGCAACCGCGCCTGCGGAACAGGTCCTTGCCTTCGTTCAGCGCCGGCGCGTGCTCGGTGACCATGTCCGCCGAATGGCACTGCTGGCAGCCGGCATCGTAATTCTCCGGATAGTAGAGCGGCCACAGCCAGTGCGCATATCGCCCGTGGCCCCGCTTCACCGAATCAATCGCGCGGCCGTTGCCGCCGTGGCACGGCGAGCAGCCGAATTTTTCGAGCGTGTGCCATTTGATGAGGTCCGGATCGGGATGGCTGGTGAACGGCGCGTCGGTGCTCTTGTCCAGGCCGAGATCTTTCTTCGTTAGCGTCAATTGCGACGGCACATACTTCGGATCGTCGCCCACATGGCACGATTGGCAGCGATCCACCAGGCCCGCGCCCCCCAGATCGTTGATGGACGCGCCCGACGGATTCACGTTGATCTGGATAATCCGCTCGTCAAAACCCTGCATGCTGCGCTGGAGCCCTTCGAGCGACGCGGAGCTCAAGCCGGGAAGATGTTCGGAAACATACTTGGTAAGCTCGGCCTGGGCTTCCTTCGCCGGCGCGTCAATACTGCCGCGCTTGGCGACCAGCGCCGCGCGCTGCGCCATGATGCTCGTGAACGTGTCGTTCAATTGGTCGCCGGTGAAAATCTTGTTCTCTTCCACCTTGCCCTCGGCAACCGGCCAGTCCACTTTCCAGGTATCGTTCCGCCCGGCCATCAATTCCTTCAGGCGCTTCGCCTTCAGGTCTTTGTCCGATGCCGGGACGATTTCGTATTCGTACGTGAGGTGCCCGATCTTGCCGCGCGCGTCCTTGAACGCGTCGCCCATCGCGGCGCGCTGGTCGTCGAGAAGCTGAATCTGCTTGGCAATCTGCTCGTCCTGGGCCTTGGCGTCTTTCTGGAGGGCATCCACCTTGGCGGCGAGCGCTTTGTATTGCGGCGAAGAGTAAACGGCGCTCTCGTCGTTCTTTTCGCTCTTGATTTTCTTATCCAGATAGCCGGAATAGGCGCGCGCAAACCGGTTCTGGTACGTGCGCCAGGGTCGCAGGCCGTAGACCTCGTCGTAGAAAGACCACGCCACCGTGAGAATCAGAAGAAATGAGGCGATCAAAAGCGGAAACGCAAACGACCGGCTGGTGATCGGATCATCCGGCGGAGCCGGTTGCGAGGCAGGGGGAATTTCAGCCACCCAGAACCTCCTCGAGGATCGGTCGCGAGCTTATTTGCGGGACACTTATATGCCGGGCGCTCATATGCTGAACCAAGGCGTCACCCAGATGTATTTAATGGTGAAGACCAGCCGCAGCAGAATCTTGATGGGAAGCGAAATCATCAGGATCAGGAAAATATACATGGTGACAAGCTGGACCAGACTCATGCGCTTGTAAATCTTGCGGCTGAATTCCGTGCGCATGCAAATCCAGTGAACGATAAACGCCGCCCCGATAAAAAACAGCACGATGGGGAAAAATCCGAATATCACGCGCGCCCAGATGGCCGCTTGATCCTGGGGCATGTGCGTGATAGCGGAGAGCCACGAGCCGTTAATGCCCACCACCTGGTCGAGGTTGCGGTTCACCGTGTATTCCACGCGCTCCGCGTCCCACGTCATCCCCGGCCAGAACCACATCCAGCCGGGCCCGCGAATAAACGTGCCGATGGAAATCATGCCCACCCACAGCACGATGAAACCCGCCAGAAACGTCAGGATGGAAAAGCGGCGCTGCTTGTACGTGTAATAGCCGTTTCCGAGCGGGTTCGAGTCAATGTACGGCACCACCATCAGCCCGACGATAATCAGCGTCGGCATCACCACGCCCGCGATCCACGGATCGAAATAGACGAGCATTTCCTGCAAGCCGAGGAAATACCACGGCGCTTTTGCCGGATTCATCGTCACGTTTGGATTGGCAGGTTCTTCCAGCGGCGCATTCAGCGTGAGCGACCACACCATCAGCAGAACGGTGACGATAATCGCCACCAGAAATTCCATGCGCATCAGGTAGGGCCAGGTGTGGACTTCCCGCTCCCACTTCGGGTCCCACTCCTGCGTCTTGCGGTATCTCGTTTTCGCGGCGGCCGCATCGCCTTCGAGGACGGCGATCAGTCGGTCGTTCGCGATTGCCTGCCGCAGCGCATACCAAAGATAGAACGGCACCAGAAATAGCAGCGCCACAATCGGCACATTGTCCGGCGCCGACGCAATCTCCCAGATTTGCCGCCAATCACCGCCCATTCAACATCCTCGCGTGTACCTACGCCACCAAACCCATCCTGCTCGTTCCAACTCTCTCTAGGGGGTCGGAGCTTCAGCTCCGACATTCAGCCGCCCTATGTAGAAGGGTTTTAGCCCCTGAAGCCAGTGTTGAGCTACCTCAACCCTGGCTTGGCGTGCCGCTCGGCCGCAATACCACCGGCCGCGGACTTCTCTCTTCCTTGATTTCCGATTCCAGCATCACCGGCGCTGGACCCGAGATGCCTCCATCTTTTCGCACGCGCCAGAAATGGACACCCAGAAAAATCGCCACAATCAGCGGAATGGCGATGCAGTGCCAGATGTAGGCGCGCAACAGCGCGTTCGCGTCCACAATGGACCCGCCGAGCAGCGCGAAGCGCACGTCGTTATACGGCGTCATGCCCATTTGCGCGCCGAGCGGGCCCTCATTGCCCAGCAGCGGCGTGGCGCGCGCCATGTTCGTCCCCACGGTGACCGCCCAGAAGCCCAGCTGATCGTCTGGCAGCAGGTAACCCGTAAACGAAAGCAGCAGCGTCAGCACCATCAGCAGCACGCCCACGCACCAGTTGAATTCGCGCGGGCGCTTGTACGACCCGGTCATGAACACGCGGAACATGTGCAGCCACACGGCGATGATCATCAGGTGCGCGGCCCAGCGATGCATGTTGCGCAGCAGCTTGCCGAACGGCACGTCGTTCTCGAGATACAGAATGTCGCGGAAGGCCTGCACCTTCGTCGGATGGTAATAGAACATCAGCAGCACGCCGGTGAACGTCAGCACGATAAAGAGATAAAACGTGATGCCGCCCATGCCCCACGTGAAGTTGTATCTCGTCGCGTCGCGATTCACCTTCGCCGGATGCAGGTGGAAGAAAACGTTCGAGAGCACGCTCAGCGCGCGGTTGCGCGGCTCTTCGTCGTGCTTCACGCGGAACATCGAGCGGTAGAGCTGAGTCTTTTCCGGCTCCTTCAGCTCCACCATCTGCTGCTTGGCCTTCTCCTCCAGCGTCTTGCGCAGCTCGGCAGCGCTTTCCTTCGCCTTCTCGACGACGCCCACTTTTCCGTTTTTGCCGTTCTCTTCCGCCATCAATGACCCCTATGGAATGCGGCGGCTCGACGCCGCTTTGCTCTTCGCTGAAGCTTCAAATCGCCTCTGACCTATCTCCGCGCTTCGTAGGGGCGCTGCTTGCTGCGCCCCCTTCCCGCCCGTCTTTTCCAGCCTCCAACCTCTAACTTCTAACCTCTAGCACCTACACGTTCAAAAACGCGCCCGGATCGTTGAAATGATTCGTCCCCGCCCGCGGATCATTCACGAACAGCCGGCTCGTATCCACAATGATCTTCCCCGTCGGATCCAATTGAACGAACGCGCGATCCATGGGCCGCGGCGCCGGGCCCTCGAAATTCACTCCCTCGCTGTCGTACCCGCTGCCATGGCACGGGCACTTGAACTTGTTCTCCGCCGACTTCCACTCCGGCGTGCACCCCAGGTGCGTGCAGCGCGCGAAAATCACGAAAATGCGGTCGGGCTCGCGGACCACCCACGACCGGTTGGTCATCAGGAAGCGCTGGTCCACGCCCAGAGCGAAATCGGAAGGATAGCCAATCGTGAAAATGGTGTTGGGTTCGTAGAGCGCGCGGGGAAAGAAGAACCGCAGGAACATCAGGAAATTGACGCCCAGATAGCCCCAGATACACGCCCAGACGATCCGGCGGCGCGTGGTGTTGATTTCTTTTGCGGCCGCTTTGGGGTCCGGCGCTGCCGCTGCTGTCGATGTCGCGCTCCCCGCCGGTGTCGCGGCGGGTGGGGCGGCCGATCCTGCGACTTTCTCTTCCGGATTTTCTGGCATGGGCCGGTTAAGTGCTGCTTTCGACTCCCTAAGAACAGAAACTATGAATTCAATCTATCGAACACGTTTTTATATGATGCCGCACTCCGCATTGTCAAGGGCATCCGCCAGTTTCTATTCACCGAGTCCTGCGTAGCGCCGGCTTGATCCCGAAGTAGACCAACGCGCACGCTACTGCAATCAGGATCACCATCATCGCATTCATTCCGAGCTGTTCGCCTGGGTTGTCGGCCTCTAGGAGATTTGGCGCGGGATATAGATGGGTGTGGATCTCCACAAAAATCAGCAGCAATCCCACAATGATTTTCCACCAGACAATTTCTCGGGACCCGAAATGGCATTTGTTGCCCTTCCTCCGCAAGCAATCGCTCGCGCTAGGAAGCTACCGACGCCACGCCGGACCGCATGCCCACCGACCGCAGCACCAGATCGGCGAGCGCGCGGATCAGGAGCGGCGAATCGTTCAGCGCCGGCATCATGTAGAACTCGGTGACGCCGAGCGATTCCGCTTCCTCACGCGCTTCGATATTGATTTCGTGCAGCGTCTCGATGTGCTCGGTGAGGAACGAAACGGGGATCACCAGCATGCGCTTCACTCCGCTGCGCGCCATGCTCTCGATCGTGCCGGTCAGCGACGGCTGGAGCCACTTCTGCGGTCCCACGCGGCTCTGATAGCACAGCACGTGCGCGTTCGGCCACGCGCCCAGCTCGCGCACCAGCTTCACCGTCTCGTCAATCTGCTTTGGGTACGGATCGCCCTTCTCGACGATGGAGATCGGCAGCCCGTGCGCGCTGAAGACCAGCTGAATCTCGTCGGGCTGCGGCAGCCGCACGAGCATCGTATTGACCCGCTCGACGATTCCCGCGATGTAGTCCGGATGATCGTAGAAGTGATCAATCAAATGTACCGGGACTTTCGCTTTGAATTGCCGGTTCCATTCCTTCAGGCTGCTGCCCGTCGTCGCGAAGGAGTACTGCGGATAGAGCGGCAGAAGGACGAGCTCGTCGTACGGAGAGCTTTCCAGCGCGGAGATCGCTTCCGCCGTGTCCGGATGCCAGTAGCGCATCGCGACGATGGCGCGCGCGGAAATGTGCGGCCGCAGCATCACTTCGAGCGCTCGCGCCTGCTGCTCCGTCAGCCGCCGGATGGGCGAGCCGCCGCCGATTTCGGCGTAGTGCTGCCCCACCTTCTTCGACCGGCGCGTCGAGATCCATTTCGCCAGCGCTTTCCGTGCGAGAAACGCGCCGGGAAAATTGATGATGTCGGGATCGCAAAAAAGATTGTAGAGAAACGGCTCTACGGCTGCCTGATTTTCCGGACCGCCCAGTTGGAAGAGTATGACGGCAATTCTTTTTTTCCCCTGCATGGCCTTGGCACCTGGATGGAGTCTAGCTCCTCGTGTGTCCCGCGGCAATCGAATCCAATCGCGAATCGCAGTGCAGAATTTCGCGCACCGCTCATCGGCGCGCCCTTGGCCGTTGCGAAGCTGCTGCTTCAGTCGCTCGATTTCGTCGCGGAGGCGGCGTCTGCCCGCCGTAGCATGGATTTCCATGTCCGCGTTCCTTCAGTTCCCGCGAAGCTGTTGCTTCAGCCGCTCGATTTCGTCGCGGAGGCGGGAGACCCGCACGCCCACGCTGATCTCGTACACGAAAAAAACCGCCCACACGCACATCCAAGCGGTGAAAAGAAACTCGAAGTTTTTCATGATACCCCCGTGGAAGAAACCGCCACGGAGGAGCTGCGCTCTTCGACCTCGAAGCGAAGCTCCTCATATTCGTGGCGCAAACGCTCGAGCCGATACCGATCGATGAGCACCAAAATCATCAGACAGAACACGGACGCCATGCACAGGAGCAGCACGCGCGTCATGCGCGGGTCCGCGCCCGAAGCGGCGTCGCCAAAGTAAACCGGCTTCGGGTGCTGCGTGGGGAACAAGCGGTTGGACATGTACACGAGCGGCACATCGAGGAACGCAAAGATTCCGAAAACCGCCGAAAGCGTCGCCTTGCGGCCCGGATCCTCCTGCAAATTGCGCAGGATCAAATAAGAAATGTACAGCAGCCACAAAATGAAGGTCGTGGTCAGGCGCGCATCCCAGGTCCACCAGATGCCCCACACGGGCCGCGCCCACAGCGGGCCCGTAATCAACCCAATCGAGCAGATGGCGACGCCCACCTCCGCCGCGGACACGGCGAGCCAGTCCCAGCGCTGCTGGCGCGTGGCGAGATACGCGATGTTCGCCAGGAACACGATGAAGAAGGCGCTGAACGACGCGCTCCAGCTGGGCACGTGAAAATAAAATATGCGCTGGACGGCGTGCATGGTCTTCTCGTCCGGCGCGATGTAGAGCGCGGCGTACGCCGCATAAAACACAAGCGCGGCCAAGGCGAGCGTTGCTGCGATGCGGAGTTTCATCCCGGCGTCTTCTACTCCTCCAGCAGATATTCGCACAATATCCAAGATGCGGTGAGAAACACAACATCGAATCCGGCAAGGAACGCCACCCAGTTCCAGTCGAGCTCGGGCTCGAGCGAAAAAAGCGCCGAAGTGGCTTGCACGCACGCGATCAGCAGCGGCGTCAGAATCGGCAGCAGCAGCAGCGGCAGCAGGAGCTCGCGCATGCGGGCGCGCGCCGAAACCGCCGAAAATACCGTGCCGGTGACAACCAGGCCCAGCGTGCCGAGGGCCAGCACCAGAGCCAGCCTGCCGACCACGTCCGCGATAGAGACGTTGTACAGCACGGCAAAGACGGGAACCAGAATCACTTCGGCCAGCATCATGAACGCGAAATTCGCGAGCATCTTTCCCAGCAGAATCGCAAACGCCGGAACCGGGGCCATGCGCAGCGCGTCGAGCGTGTCGTTGGCCTGCTCGCGGGCGAACGACGGATTCAGCATCAGCGAGCCGGCAAACAGAAACGCGATCCACAGCAAGCCCGGGCCGTAGCGGCGCGATTCCGCGGGAGTCGGGTCGAAAGCAAAGCTGAAGAGGACGACGGTCACGAGCGCGAAGACGATCGTGGCGGTCAGCAGCTCGCGCGTGCGGAATTCCACGCGAAGTTCCTTGACCAGCAGGATGGCGGCGGCGCGCGCGGTGCTCATGCCGGCCTCGGCTCGTTCTCCGCGCGAAGCGCGGCAAGCAGCGCGCGCGGGTCGCCGTTTGGCCCACTGTCATGCTCCACGCGGCCGGCCGCCAGCGAAATCGCGCGGGTGGCCATGTCGAGCGATTCATTGCGGGCGTGGGTGCTCATCAGAATCGTGCAGCCTTCGCCGCGAAGGCGCGCAAGCGTTTCGCCGAACCATGCAAGCCCCTGGCGATCGAGCCCCGCGGCCGGTTCGTCCAGAAGCAAGAGCCGCGGGCCGTGCAGCAGCGCGCGAGCGATGGCGAGCCGCTGCCGCATGCCGCGCGAAAACGTTCTTACGAGGCTTCCCGCGCGCGAAGCAAGGCCGCAGGAATCGAGCGCGCTTTGGACACGGGCCGCAACTTCGCCGAGACCATAAAGCTGCGAGAAGAGCGCGAGATTTTCCGCGGCCGTCAATTCGTCGTAGAGCAGCGTCGAGTGCCCCACCATGCCAACGAACGATTTCGCGGCGTGATGTGGAACTTCGGAGGAGGCATCGGTGTATCGAACTTCGCCCGTCGTGGGATTCATCAAGAGCGCGGTGATGCGAAGCAGAGTCGTCTTCCCTGCTCCGTTCGGGCCCACCAGGGCGACGAATTCGCCGGGAGAAATGGCTAGCGAGATTCCGCGGAGAGCAACGAGGGAACCGAAGCGCCTCTCGATGCGGTCGAAACGAATGCCGAAAGTTGCGGCCGCACCAGGTGCAGGCAAGGCGACCCGCTCAGCCTCGAACCAGATCGCGCAGGATTTTTTCCATGCGCTCGCGTTCGCGGGCGTAGTCGCTTTCGGTGATGGTGCCGGCCTGGCGGCGCAGCTCGAGACGGAAGAGATTGTCTTTCAGCTCGTCGAGACTCCCGCGAACCTCGCGATCCACTTCCGCAATCGCGGCGGAAGATGACGGAGCCGCGGACGATGGCGGCACAGGCGAAACGGACTCGGCCGCGCTCGCCACGCGGCGAGCAGGCACAGGCGCATCCATCATCGCAGCACCGGCACCCGCGACAGCGACTTGCGGACGCCGCCAAACGAAAGCAAACCCGAGCGCGAAAAGAACGCCGAAACCCGCGACCAGGTACCACTTCAAACCATCGAGCCGCGCGGGCAACGCCGTGGCGGTCACCGAAGGCGCTTCGGAGCCAGGAGCTTCGACGCGCGAGTTTACGGAGGGATTCTGCGCATCCTGCGCCGATGGAGGAGCGCTTACAGCCCCGCCGCTGCCTCCGGCGTTTGCCGGCATCGGCGCCGTGCCGGAGACGGAAACGCTGAGCGGCGTGTTCGCGGCCACCGACTCGCGCATGTAAACGTTGAAGCCCTGATCCTGACCGGCCGCAGTCAACCCTTCGCCCGATACTTGCACGGCCGGCGGCGCAAAAACGGCCAGGCGCTCCGCCGGATAAGGGGAAACGAAGCGAAGCTTGGCTTGATTTCCGGGATACGGAAGCTTGTAAGAAATCCGCACCCCGCTTTCGCCGGGCCGGAATGCGAAGGCAATGGCTTCCTGATTCTTGCCCTTGTCTATGGTGCCCTGCACGACGGCCATTCCGGACGATCCCGAGGCGGACACTTCATTCAACTGCGCGCCTTCCGGCAACGAGAAAAGGAACGAGCCATCGGCGCGGTAAAAAGCCATGGGCGGCTTCGTCTTGTTCTCGATGCTGTATTCCTCGCCGACGAGAAGTTCCGTGGCATGCGGCTGCAGAATGATGGCGTGCGCGGGAACGGTGAAGGAACCGGGCTTATCCGTGGGATCGAAAACCTGCACGTCCGCGGTGGTTTTGCCGGGAGGGACAGGCTCGTGATAGTTGACGCCGCGATAGACGGCGCGAATCAGCACCGGCGCGGCCCCGATCACCGGGTTATCAAATTGAAAGCGCCCCTGCGCATCGGTCTTCGTGTTCGCCACGGGCTTCATGCCGCCCTGCAACTGGATGAGAATCACATCCACGCCGGCGGCCACTTGCCCCGTGGTTCCATTGCGAACCGTGCCGCTGACGGTTCCCGCGGAAACAGGGGAAGCAAAGACGCAAAGAACGAGCGGGACAAGGACGAAAGCCGCGAATCGCATTGCCGAACGAAGGGATGCCAAATGTGAAACTCGAAATGGCTCTGGTGGCATTTTTCTCGTTCGCGACGCCGAAGAGAGATTCTTCGACTGCGCGTCCCGGCCCACAGATCGCCAAAGGCGCAATCTGTGGGAAGGAAGAAGCCGCCGGAACGCTCCGCTCAGAATGACAAGCACGCGGGGGGGAGCCAAGATGTCGTGCCCATTTCTCGCAGAACGAGATATCAACAAAGCCCCTCGAAATCTCATCAAACGCGCCCTTTCTCCGCCGCGGCCTGCCGCGTGGCCGGAGTGGGAGCGCCGCCCGTCAGGCGGTCCATATCGGCCAGGACCCTCGCCGCTTCCACTTCGAGCGACTGCTTGGTTTCCTCGTAATCGTGCTCGGAGAATTTTCCGGCGCGGTATTCGAAGCGAAGGTCGCGGAGATTCTCGTAGATGGCATCGCGGCGTTCCATCAATTGATCGAGCTTGGTGCGGTGCGGCGCGGAGTCGTGAGCGTCCGCGCGAACGCTGAAGATGAAAACGATGACGGCCGCCAGCAGCAGCGCACACGCAACCAGGGCGGTGATGTCCATGCTATTCATCGGATTCCTTGCCGGCTTCGTTGCGCGCACGCGCAAGAAACTCGGCAGAAACGTTGGGGCCACCGGCAGTGGCAACGGCAGAACGCCGGCGCCAACGCCGCACGACTTCCCAAAGGAGATACAGAGAAACGAGCGGGAACACAACCGGCATAATCCATGCAACGCGGTTGAAACCCTTCGCGGGGGGCTCCGCAAGCACCGTCGGACCGTATTCCTGAACGAAACCCTGCAAGGTGAGGTCGTCCGATTCGTTGCGCGCAACGCGCTCGTCCACTTCCCGAATCATTCCGTGCGAATAGGAGCATCCCACGTGATTGCAAGCGCCCAAAATCTGGTTGCAGCCGCAAACACACATCAACTTGCCGCTCAAAGCCTTGGCGCGGGGCGTCTCCTGGCCGCGAGCGGAAGGAACAACGAACAGCCCGCCTACGAGGAACAAAGCGGCGACGATAGCGCCGGCGCGGCGCGCCCTCATCGCAGGGTTACGCTTTTCGTTTTGTGTTGTGGTCAGCATTTCCATGTGCGGAGAATTTCTGCCCGTCAGTCGTCGGCACCCGAACGGCGCACCACGGCGCCAACGGCGGGAGCGGCCGGCACGACGGCATCCCCCCAGGATGTTTCGGAGACCGGGCGCAGAACGAGCGCGCTGCGGCGATTCGGCAAAAGCGCCAGGCCCGTCCCAAGCACCACCACGATGCCGCCGAACCAAATCCATTTCACCAGCGGATTCAGATAGGCGTGAATCACGGGATTGCCCGTTTCCGGGCTGCGCCCGGCGTAGACGACATACAGATCGCGAAGGGGCGTGCTCTGATTGGCGACCATGGTTTCCGTTACCTGGCTCGCGAGGAAGAAGCGCCGCTCGGGATAAAGCATCATCTCCGACTTGCCGTTGCGAAAGACCTCAATGGTGGCGCGCTCGGACTGGAAGTTGTTGTTCGCCACCTGGTCAAAATTCTGGCAAAGAAGCGTGTACGGGCCGATGGCCATGCTCTGGCCGGGCATCATCTCTTTCTGAACGTCCTTATTGAATGGAACGCCCGCGATGCCGATGAAAATCAGAACCATGCCGAAGTGAACGACGTAGCCGCCGTAGCGGCGGGTGTTGCGCATGGTGAGCTCGCCGATGGCGGAGAGCAAATTCGTATTGTCGCGCGCGGCGATCACGCGGGCGCCGCGATAAAACTCCGAAGCGATCGTGAGGGTGACAAAAACGGAAAGAATCAGGCAGATGAGCGAATACACGTCGCGAAAACCAAACGCGAACGCAATCACACCGGCGACCACGCCGCCCAGCAGCGGCCACGCAAAATTGCGCTGCAGCGCATCGAGCGAAGTCTTGCGCCAGGCCAGCAGCGGGCCCACTCCGGTAAGCAACAGCAGGAAGAGCGCGATGGGAATATTCACCTTGTTGAAGAACGGCGGCCCCACGCTGATCTTGCTGCCGGAAACCCATTCGGAAAGAACCGGGAAGAGCGTGCCCCAGAGAACGGCGAAGCAGGCGGCGAGGAGAACGAGATTATTGAACAGGAAGCTCGATTCGCGCGAGACGAGCGAATCGAGCTGGTTGTCGCTGCGCAGATAATCGCGATTCTTCCAGTAGGCGAAAAGGCAGACGAGGAGAATCAGCGCGAGAAAGCCGACAAACCAATTCCCAATGGACGATTGCGCGAAAGCGTGGACCGAGCTTACCACTCCCGAGCGCGTCAGCATGGTCCCGAGAATGCAAAGCATGAAGGTGGTGAAGACGAGCCAGATGTTCCACACCTTCATCATGCCGCGCTTCTCCTGCATCATGACGGAGTGCAGAAAGGCGGTGGCCGTGATCCAGGGGAGAAGCGACGCGTTCTCGACCGGATCCCACGCCCAGTAACCGCCCCAGCCGAGGACGGCATAAGCCCAGTGCGCGCCGAGAAGAATTCCGACGCTCTGGAAACACCAGGCCACCATGGTCCAGCGGCGCGTAATGTGAATCCATTTCTCGCCCGGATAGCGGCCCAGCAAAGCGGCCAGGGCGAAAGCAAAGGGGATGGTAAACCCCGTGTAGCCGAGATAGAGCATCGGCGGATGAATCACCATCTCCGGATATTGCAGAAGCGGATTCAGGCCGTGCCCATCGGAAAGCGTGGCCATGCGAAGCGCTCCGGTGGCGTCCGCGCCACCCAGCACGGCGAACGGGCTGGCCACGAAATTATTGAGCGTGAGGAAAAAAATCTGCACGCCGGCCATCACCACTCCCGCGTAGGGCATCAACTCGGGATGCTTCCTGCGATTCAGGAAAAGGGCGAAGAAGACGTAGACGGAAAGAAGCCAGCTCCACCAGAGGAGCGAGCCCTCCTGCCCGGACCACAACGCGGCAAACTTATAGAACACAGGCAGGGCGCGGTTGCTGTGCTCGGCCACGTAGGCCATCGAAAAATTGTCGGTAAGGAAGAAATACTCGAGGGTGGCGACGGCCAGCGTCACCAAAACACAGGCGGCCATTCCGGCATTGCGCGCGCTCTTGGTGAGCAGCGTTCGCCGCGTGACAATTCCAGCGATTCCGGCGACGAACGCATACACCGCGGCCAGAAGCGCGAGCATCAGTGCGAATGAGCCAAATATATCCATGGGCTACTTTCTGCGAGCGCTCCTGCTGAACTAAGTCTTGTTTCCTGATGCCGGCGAGCCCGAGTCCGCGGGCGCGCTGCCGGGCTGGGCGCCCCCCGGCGCCGCGTTGGGACTCGCTTCGTACTTCGAAGCGCACTTGGCTTGCACCAGCTCGGCGACGAAATGACCGTCGGGCGCCATGCGGCCTTCCACCAGCGCCTGCGCGCCATCCTTGAACGTGTCGGGAAGAGGATCACTGCCGACGTAGCTTACGTTCAGGTCCCTTCCCTGCTCGGTGAGCGTAAAGTTCACGCGGCCCGACACATGCTCGATGGTTCCGTTGCGGACGTTGCCGGAGACGCGCATGCGCTGGTGCAGGGACGCTCCCTGCAACGTGCCGAGTTCCGAAATCGTGTGGTAGTAGGTCTTACTCTGCGTGTATCCCACGTAGGCCAGCAGGACCAGCGTGACAACGATGATCCCCGAGCCGACAACGAACTTGGTACGGGCTTTCATGCAGGCGCACCCTCCTTCCCCGAAAACAGAGGAATTCTAGCACAACGGTTCCAGCGCCGCCGAAAGCGTATTCGGGACAGGCCGGTGAGCGGGGACAGGTGCCAGGTACAGGCGAAGAATTGACCGGCAGGACAGCAAATCTGAAGCGAAACCAAATCTGCTAATCGGAGCGAGCAGCGAAAGGCTCGGCATAGCCGAGCCCCTCGTCGTTCACTCGCAAAAGCAGCAAGCGTGACTACTGAAGCGGAGAACTCGCTGCACTCGCACCGGCACCCGTGGGATCAAACCGGATCACCGCGCTTTGGTCGGTAAAGAACATGCGCTGCCCGGTGGTCCCGACCTGTAAAGGCGTGGCTGTAATCGTGTAGCTATTGCCGCCCGGCGAAGCACATCCCTGGGGCGCCGTCGCATTCGGATTGGTCATGGTGTAGACGAAAACGTATCCGCTCTTGGTGCCCGTCGTCAGATCATCGGCAATCAAGAGAGCTGCGTCGCACGTCGCCGCGGCATTCGCTCCGCCGTGGGGGGTGCCCATCGAGGCAAGCGTGGGCGGGAAACCGTTGCCGTACACCGAGGCATAGGTGATGGCCGACGTATTCAATGTCCGCAGCGAACCCACAGCGGAAGCTTCGTAGGCCGACATGCGGGAGCGAAGCAAGTTCGGAATAGCGATGGCGGCGATGATCAGAATGATCGCCACGACGATCAACAACTCAATCAACGAAAAACCCTTTTGTCTGTTCCTCATCATTGTGTCCCCTCTGGGAGTGCACTCTCCCATGATTGTTGGATGCCGCAGCGGGGGCGACGGTCAAATCCGGGTGGGAGTTTACTCTGTTCGCGGAAATTTCAATAGAGAACAAAGGGCGATTCCTGGGGTGGTTAGGGCGAAGGAGAGAGTTCCCTCAGTACTAGCCCCTAGTGCTAACTCCGGGCCGCGCATCGTTCGGCAATCGGCTCGAGCATACGATATCAAGCCATACGTGACAGTGCGCGAGCGATGCGTTCGCCTACGCCCGTGCCAAACTCAGCCTGGTTCTGCGGATCGCCCAGGAATGGGTCGACGAAAGGGCCACCGCCGCTGAGGATGAGGCGGTCCTGCAAGCCCGAGAGCTCGAAGAGCGGAATCAGTTGCTTCATGGCGTCGCCAAGAGGCGCGATGAACTTCGGCTTATAGGACGCCTGGATGCGCTTGACCACCTCCGGCCCGAGGCGATTCAGCGCATCTTCTCCGGCTTCCTCGACGGGACATTCCACCGCATAAGCAAGGAAGAATCCTCCCCGCTGGAATTCGGCCAGCGCGGATTCTTCGTTGTTGACCGTGTCCGGCGCATGCCCGGCACATTTGGCAAGTTCGTCAAAGTACATGCGTGAAGCGAGCGACCGGACGGAGCGGTCCGCGGCAGGACGATAAAAATAATCTTCCGGGCGCGGAGGCGGAGCCACGTCGAGAACAAGAACCTGGATGTGAATCGGGCGGAAGCGCGTGGCGAGTTCCAACCGCTCGATGCGCCGGCGAATGTGCGCGTCGTCGGCCTGCGCGCCGCAGCCATCGCAGAGAGCCATGCTTATTCCTCCGTGAGGCGCACAGGATGTCATGCAGCGGCGGCGACGGCAAGTGGGGGAATTAAAGTATGTCGAGCTCGAAGGATCTACGACTCAGGCTCTGGCGGTTTCGCGGGTCCCAATTTGGTACGGAGACAGCCAATCAGCTCGGGAGCGAGCTCGGAGATGTTCATGCCCTCGGAGACGATGAACTTGCAGCTAAGAATCGGGCGGGCTGTGTCGTCGTCCGAAAGCCGGCAATTCACGCGGCAATACTGACAATCCTGATTCCAGCAGAAGCGCCCGTAAGGGATCGTTTCCGGGCTGATGAATTGAAACGCGCGCAGCAGCGAGTTTCGCTCCGGAACAAGAAACGTCTTGCCCATGATGGTGATCTCGACGAGCTTCTCATAGGGCCGGAAAACATCGGACATGAGCGACGCCTCGCTCTCGGACATTGCAATGTGCCTCTGGTTTGAAGTTAAAGGAGCGGGGGACGCAGGGCAACGGAAACGCGACAACCGCGTGCCCAATGCTCTACTGGTGAAGGAATCGCGAAGCTAACCTGGGATTGCGTGCGCTCACCCTCGCTAGGCCTACACCGCGGGACGCCGAAGGAAGATGATCAGCGTGGGAACTCCCAAGGCAATGCCCAGCGGACCACTGATGAGGCCGAGAAACGCCGCGATTACCGCGAGCGCTGCTGCCGATCCCGTGCGGCCCAGCAGAGCAAATGCCGCCAAAAATGAAAAGAGCGCGGAGATGATAGCCAGCGCTACGGCGCCCGCCCAGACGAAGTGAAACAGCGTCATCCAAGAAAATGGGTCGGGAACGCGGTTTAGCAGCGCACCCCACATCAGCGTGAGTGTTCCGCTATACAGCAGCAGGAAAGCAGCGGTTAGCACGCGGAGGATACCGTAAATGGCCCAGAGAATTCCAAGCGTCGACATGGGTGAAGTGGTAGTTGTTCCAGTTTGAGCCATCTGAGCCTCGATGACTTCCATCTGACAACGAACGAGCCGAACCGTCAATACAGGCTTCCCAGTAGAGATAAGGCAGCGGGCGCTTGTCAGGCGAAGAATTGGCCCATGCGGCGGAACTTCTGGTAGCGCTGTTCGATCAATTCGTCCGGCGAAAGCGCGGAAAGCTCCTCGAGAGCGCGAGAGAGGTACGGATCGAGAAATTTCGCAGCGGCTTCGTGGTCGTAATGGGCGCCACCTTCAGGCTCAGGGACAATTTCGTCAACAATCTTCAGTTCGAGAAGGTCTTTCGCCGTAATCTTCAGGGCTTCGGCGGCGATCTCCGCCTTGGACGAATCGCGCCACATGATGGAAGCGCAGCCTTCCGGCGAGATTACGGAATAAACGGCATTCTCAAGCATGTAAACGCGGTCGCCGACGGCGATGGCAAGCGCGCCGCCCGAACCGCCCTCTCCGGTGATAGTGACCACAATCGGCACGGGCAGCCGCGACATCTCACGCAGGTTGTGAGCGATGGCTTCGGCCTGGCCGCGCTCCTCGGCGCCGACGCCGGGATAAGCTCCCTGCGTGTCCACAAAAACAAGCACCGGGCGGCGGAATTTTGCGGCGAGTTGCATGGCGCGAAGCGCCTTGCGATACCCTTCGGGCTTCGCCTGGCCAAAATTTCGCTCGAGGCGCTGACGAATGTCGCGCCCTTTCTGGTTGCCTACGATCATCACGGGCTTGCCGTGATACCAGGCCATGCCCGTCAGAAGCGCATTGTCGTCGGCGAAATTGCGATCCCCATGGATTTCGCTGAAGTTCTCGAAGAGGAGCCGGATGTAATCTTCCGTGTACGGCCGGTGAGGATGGCGCGCGATCTGCACGCGCTGCCAGGGGCCCAGGTGCATGTAGAACTCGCGCTTCAAATCCTCGACTTCGCGACGCAGCCGTTCGATCTCCGTGGTGGACTCGTTCGTGGGAACCGAAAGGCGGCTCAATTCTTCGACGTCCCGCTCGAGAGCGTCAATCACTTGCTGGCGCTGCAGGTTTCGGCCTTCGCGTTCGGATTTTGTCTCGGAAGCCCCGCCACGCGCGGCGGCGGCCGCTTGCTTCTCCTGCTGCGCATTGCGCTTGGCATTCTCGCGCCTGCGCCGAAGGCGTTCGCGCGCCCGCCTGCGCTTATCGTTCATTGCAACACCGCGATGGATTCATTCCCGCAGATCTCGCGAACGCGGTTGAGAAGTTCCGCGTCGGCGCGCACGGCGCTCGAAGATTCGAGGGTCGCTTCGGTGCCGTCTTCATTCACCAACTCGAAGGCAACGCGGCAACGTCCCGGACGGCTCGAGAATAGTTCGTGCAAGCGGTCGAGCGCGCCGGTGTTGAGCGCGCTCAATCCCACGCGCACGCGAAGCAGAACCGGAGGACGATCGGATACCTGGTCGAGGACGCGCGCATCCGCCACGATAAGCCGCGTGCCCGCTTCCTCGACAGCCACGCGGCCCTTGACCAGCAGCGGAGTGGCCGCTTTCAGGATTGGCTCGAGCTTCTGAAACGCTTCGGGGAAAATGAGAGCGTCGACGACTCCGGTGCGGTCCTGCAAGGTAAGAATCGCCCAGCGGGCTCCGCGCCGCGAGCGCATCCCGCGCGTCTGCACGATGATGCCGGCGACTACGATGTCTTCGCCGTTGCGGCGTCCCTCGATGGTGGCCAAATCAATCGCATTCAGCTCCTTCAGGCGTCCCACGTACTTATCGAGCGGATGGCCGGAAATGTAAAAGCCCAGCGTCGAATACTCGGCAGCCAGAAGCTCATGCTCCGGCCATTCTTCGGCTTCCGGCAATACTTCGGGAGGCGGCGGCGCAGAAGTCGCCGAAGAGCCTCCGCCGAACAGGCCATGCTGGCCGCTCTCGCGGGCGCGCTGTAGTTTTTGAGCCCGCTCCAGAGCGCGATCGATTACAGCCATCATCTGCGCGCGGTGAGCCCCCAGGCCATCCAGCGCTCCGGCGCGAACGAGGCTCTCCAGCACGCGCTTGTTGAGCAAGCGGGAATCTATGGACTCGCAGAATTGGAAGAATGTGCTGAAGCGGCCGAGCGATTCCCGCGCCGCAAGAATTCCCTTGACCGTGTTTTCGCCCACGTTCTTGATCGCCGCGAGGCCAAAACGGATGCTATCGCCGATGGGAGTGAAATTGAGATCGCTCGAATTGACGTCCGGGGGAAGAACCGTAATGCCCATGCTGCGCGCTTCATTGATGTACTTCACCACTTTCTCGGTGCTGCCCGTCTCGGAAGTGAGCATCGCAGCAACAAACTCGACCGGATAGTGCGTCTTCAGCCAGGCCGTCTGGTAAGCGAGCAGCGCGTAAGCGCAGGAGTGCGACTTATTGAAGCCGTAGCCGGCAAACTCGGCCATGAGATCGAAAAGCCTTTCGGCTTTCTTCGCGGGAACCTTGCGCGCCTGGCAACCGACGAGGAACTTCTCCCGCTGCGCGGCCATCTCTTCCGGCTTCTTCTTGCCCATCGCGCGACGAAGAAGGTCCGCATCACCAAGCGAGAAACCCGCGACGCGGTTGGCGATCTGCATCACCTGTTCCTGATAGGTGATGACGCCCCAGGTCTCGGCGAGAAATTCCTCGAGCTCCGGCAGATCGTACGTAACTTTCTTTTTGCCGTGCTTGCGCGCGATGAAATCGTCGATCATGCCGCCCTGAATGGGTCCCGGACGGTAGAGGGCATTGAGCGCGGTCAAATCCTCGAGGCGCGTGGGCTGGTAGCGGCGCAGGATGTCGCGCATGCCGTGCGACTCAAATTGGAAAATCCCGGTGGTGTCGCCCCGGGCGAACATCTCGTAGGTAGGCGCGTCGTCGAGAGCGAGCGCGGTGAGATCGATGTCCACGCCGCGGTTTTGCTTGATCAGGCGCACGGCATCGTCGAGCACGGTGAGCGTCGTCAGCCCGAGGAAATCCATTTTCAGGAGGCCGATGCGCTCGAGCGCGTTCATGTCGTACTGCGTCGTGATTTCATCCTTGTTCGACTTGTAGAGCGGGACGATCTCGGTGAGCGGCTGAGGCGAGATAACCACGCCCGCCGCGTGCGTGGAGGCATGCCGCGCAAGGCCTTCGAGACGCAGCGCAACTTCGATAAGCTCCTTGACGCGCTCGTCCGATTTGCGCGCCGAATCGAGCTGCGGAGATTGCTTCAGCGCGTCCTCAAGCGAGATATTGAGGGTGGTCGGCACCATCTTCGCGATTTTGTCCACTTCCCCGTAGGGCATGTCGAGCGCGCGTCCGGCGTCTTTCAGCACGGCCTTCGCGGCCATGGTTCCGAAGGTGATGATCTGCGCGACGTTCTCGGCCCCGTATTTCTGCCGCACGTAGTCAATCACTTCGCCGCGGCGGCGCATGCAGAAGTCGATGTCGATATCGGGCATCGAAACGCGTTCGGGATTCAGGAACCGCTCGAAGAGCAGGTCGTATTGCAGAGGATCCACATCCGTTATGTGCAGCGAATAACCCACCAGGCTGCCCGCCGCCGACCCGCGGCCCGGACCTACCGGAACACCCTGCGCACGAGCGTAGTGGATGAAGTCCCATACGATCAGAAAATAGCCCGCAAAACGCATCTTCTGGATCATCTGGATTTCGTCGGTGAGGCGCCGCTCGTATTCGGCGAGCGTATGGCGCAGCCGGTTTTCCTTCGCAAGGCGCTCGATCTGAGGCGCTCGCGCGGCGAATCCCTCGCGCGCCACCTTCTCGAAATAGGTGTCCGTCGTGTGGCCTTCGGGAACCTTGAACTCCGGAAAAGGATTAATCACGCGCTGAATTTTCACGTTGCAACGCTCGGCGATGGCGACCGTGCGCGAAAGGGCGTCGGGCAATTCGCCAAATACCCGCGCCATCTCTTCCGCCGTCTTGAAATAGAACTGGTCCGTCTGAAACTTCATGCGGGACCCATCGCTCATCGTCTTGCCGGTCTGGATGCACAGCAGGACTTCCTGCGCGTGCGCGTCGGCGCGGGTGAGGTAATGGCAATCGTTCGTGGCCACGAGCGGGATGCCGGTCTCTTTCGAAAGGCTCACAAGGTCGCGATTGATGCGCTTCTCGATTTCGAGGCCCTGGTCCTGCACCTCGAGAAAGAAGTTCCCTTTCCCGAAAATATCGCGCAGGCGATATGCGTTGGCGCGCGCCTGGTCGTACTTTTCGGTCATGAGCGCGTCCGCCACTTCGCCGCGCAGGCAGGCCGAAAGCGCGATCAGCCCGCTGCTGTGCTTGGCCAGAAGTTCGTGGTCAACCCGCGGCTTGTAATAGAAACCGTCCAGATAACCGGTGGACACCAGCTTGATCAAATTCCGGTAGCCTTCGTCGTTCTCGCAAAGAAGAAGCAGGTGATTGGATCTCTCGGCATCCGAGCCGCGATTCTTGTGGTTGTCGGGCGCCACATACACTTCGCAGCCGATGATCGGCTTCACGCCATGCGTGGTGGCCTTGTGGTAGAAGTTCGCGGCGGCGAAGAGATTGCCGTGATCGGTCACGGCAACCGCGGGCATCCCGCGCCGCGCGGCTTCGGCCGTCAGTTCACCGATTTCGCAGGCGCCGTCGAGAAGAGAGTAGTCCGTGTGCAGGTGAAGGTGTACGAAGTTCGAGGAGCCCATCAAGAACGTATTCTAAACCAGTATGAAGGAATCGGGTACCGCCAAAGAGGAGCTTTCTTTTCAAACGGCGAGCCGCAATCCGCCGGTTACCGCCGCTTCTTGCCTCTCCTTGGTTTCGCATGTTTCGTCTTCGACTTGTGCCTTCCGGCCGCTGCGGATTTCTCTTTCGCGCCGGCCGTGGATGCGGCGTGTTTCTGCTTCGCCCTCGCCGTGAGAGCGCTCGAGGCACTCTGCGGAACCTTCGTCTCTGCGGGAGCAACCTTCCCAGCGGCAGGTGGTCCGGGCGCCGGTGTTGCTTCCGGCTTGCCTTTTTCGACCGGCTTGGATTCTCCGGTGCCCGCCTGTTTCCCCTTTGCTTTCTTTTTCTCCTTTTCCGGTTTCTTCTTCGGCTCTTCCTTGATGCCCGCGAGCTTGCGGAGAATCGGGATACGCTCCTCCGCGTTTCGCCCTTTGCCGCGAAGCTGCATTTCGAAAAGCTGCTCGATGATCTTGTCAAACTTCGGTCCGCGCGCTATTCCGAGGGCATCGAGCTCGGCCAGCGGAAGGGACTGCCGCAACGGCCGCCACCTCTGCACATAATTGCGAATCTTCTGGAGTGCGCGCGGGTTTGGAAACTCGACCTCGATAAAGGCGAGCATTTCCGCGGGAAGGCCCGCGACATAGAAATATGCGTCGCGCGGTTGATTGAGCTTCCTGTTTTTGAGCATCTTGACGATCTTCTCTGCTTCGGGGGCCAGGCGGGCCACGGCGTCCACTTCATTGGCGCGGAATTCCATGTTGCGCATGGCCGCCGAAGCGTCCCGCGTTTTGAGCCGGCCGAGGACGTAATACGTAACGGGAACCTGAAGCCGCGGACGCAGGCCGGCGGCGAGCAGGTTCGAGCGCACGCGCGACAGTTTGTTCAGGCTGTCGTAATCGGGCTTGCGCCTCTGCAGTTGGGGATGCACGGCCTCCAACAGGCCCCGAGTCTCCCATTGCTTCAGCGTCAACACAGGATTCTCTTCGCGCGAAAGAGAGCGCACTTCGTTGCCCACGTCCGCGCCCCCGATCTGCTCGTTCAGGCCGCGCTCCATCGCCAGATCGAACCATTCCTGGGTGCGCTGTTCGATATTGAACCCCATCCGCGCGCAATACCGGAGTATCCGCATCAACCGGATGGGCTGATTCGTGAACGCATGAATCGAGAGAGCGCGCACTTCCTGCTTCTCCAGATCCGCAAGTCCATTGGTGGGATCGAGCAGGAGTCCGCGCGATTGCGTGTTCAGCGAGATGGCGATGGCGTTGATTGAGAAATCGCGCCGCCGAAGATCTTCCATGATGCTGGAGAAGCGGTACTCCGGCTTCGCGCCGGGGCGTTCATAGTAATCGTCGCGCGCGCCGGAGATGGAACCGTCCACGTCGCCGGCAAAAATCATTTCATGATGGCGCAGCTTTTCGCTCTCCCAGGTCACGCGCGCGCCGCCTTTTTCGAGTTCGCGCACCATGCGCACCGGATTCCCTTCGATCGTGAAATCGAGATCGCGGATGGGCATCCCGGAAATCAGATCGCGCACGGCTCCGCCCGAAAGGTAAATGTTGACGTCCTGCGTGCGCGAAAGCTCCTGCACGCGCTCCAGCACCGCGCGCTGCTCGGGGGAGAGCCGGCTTTCCAGCAAGTACATGTAATCGGGCATGAAGTTTCGTGCCTCCTCGGAGTTCTCGCGCCGTACGGCTCAAGCGCGCGGGTGATGCGCCTTATAAACCTGTTTCAACCGTTCTTCCACTACGTGCGTATAAATTTGCGTGGTGGAGATGTCCGAATGCCCCAGCATCATCTGCACCGAGCGCAGGTCGGCGCCGCGGTCGAGAAGATGCGTCGCAAAACTGTGGCGCAGCATGTGCGGCGTGAGCGATTTCCGCAAACCCGCCTTGCGGCCGTATTCGCCCAGCAGCCGCCAGAAAGCGATTCGATCTATTTTTCTGCCGGTGCGGTTCAGGAAGAGATGCGGCGACACGCGCTCTCCCAGCAGTTCCGGCCGCGCCTTTTTCAAGTAATCCTCGACGGCGCCAAGCGCCTTACGCCCAATCGGCACGATGCGCTCCTTGTTGCCCTTGCCGATGCATCGCAGACAGCCCATATCCATGTGCAAGTCGGAGACGCGCAGGCCGCACAGCTCGGAAACGCGAAGCCCGGTCGAGTACAGCACCTCGATCATGGCTTTGTCGCGCAACCCCACCGCCGTTTCCGTGGTGGGCTGCGCCAGCAAACGATCCACTTCCTCCAGGCTCAGAAACTCCGGCAGGCTGCTCCGGAATTTCGGCGACTCGATGTTTGCCGCCGGATCTTCCTTTACAATCTCTTCGGCCAGCATGGACCGGAAAAAATGGCGGATTGTCACCAGATAGCGCGCCACGGACCGACTGTCGAGGCCCTGCCGGTAGAGCGCTCCCAGAAAATCCACAATGTCGCTTCGCCTAACTTCGGCCGTCTTCAGACCGCGCTTACCGGCAAACGCGGCGAACTTCGAGATGTCGCGCCGGTAAGCCAGCAACGAATTCTCCGCCAGTCCTTTTTCCACGCGGAGATAGTCCAAGAAAGCTCGAATGTCGGATTCCACTTCCCCGCCCCCAGGCTTTTTCCACACGCGCGATTGCGCGCTCTGATCCGCACAAAAAGTTCCGCGCGATTACTCGGCTGCCGTGCCCGCTGGCCCCGGCTCCGCGCGGCGCAAGAGCAAAAACAATTCCGAAAGTTCTTCGCAGTGCAGCAGCCACGCGACGCCGAAATAAACACCCGAGGACGCTAGAATCACGGCCGCAAGCATCCACACCTGCGAAAGAAAATGCTGCGCCGTCGCGAACCCCGAAATCTTCAGCGCCCCGAATGACACGGCCGCCATCGCCGCAGCACAAACGGCCATCTTCCCGCCCGACCGCATGATCGCCCGCCCGCCGAGCCGCCCATATCGCCGCCGGAACAAAACGAACAGCATCGCAAAATTAAAATACGCTGCAAGCGTGCTCGCCAGCGCCGGGCTTCCGTTCGAAAGATAGCGGAAGAAAACCAGCAAAAAAACCGTGTTCAGCGCGATATTCAGTCCCAGCGTCCACACCCCGATGCGCGCCGGAGTCATCGTGTCTTGCGTGGAGTAGTACATCGGCGTGATCAGCTTGATGGCCGCGAAAGCGGGCAGCCCCAGCGAGTAGTACAGCAACGCGCGCGCCGTCAGCGTCGTGGACCCCGCCACGAATTCGCCGTGCTGGAACAGCACCTGAATGATGGGCCGCCGCAAGAGAATCAGTCCCACCGCTGCGGGTATCGCGATGAACGACACCACGCGCAGCGAAAACGCAAACGTCCGCTTCATTTCCGCGTGGTTCCCGGCCGCGAACTGATGCGACATCGCCGGCAGAAGCGCCGTGGCCATTGCGATCGCATAACTGCCAAGCACGAGCTGCACCACGCGCTCCGCCACGTACAGCGACGTAACGCTCCCCGCCGGCATCCGCCACGACGTCGCAAAAAGTTTGTCCACGAGCAAATTGATCGGATACACGCCCATGCTGAAGAGGCTCGGGCCCATCAGCGAGCCGAATTTCCGCACGTCCGGATCGCGGAACGAAATCTTCGGTGCGAACTTCATTCCGCGCCGCACCAGGGACGGCACCTGCATTCCGAACTGCATCGCCGCGCCCAGCAAAACTCCCGCGCCCAACGCCACCGCCGGAGTTCGAAATCGCTCCGGCGCCCACTGAAGCACTGGGCGGTACACCGCGCCCACCGATAGCGTGATGATTGCGATGTTGAAGAAGATCGCGGTCGAGGCCGGCAGGGCAAACACATGAAAACTGTTCAGTATCGCCGCCGCCACCGCAGCCAACCCAAGAAGAAAAACGCACGGAAAAACAATCTTGTTGAGGAACACCGCGAGAGTCCAGTGCGCTGGGTTGCCGCCAAACATCGTGAAGAGGTAAATCACCTGCCGCGAAAACACCGCACCCAGCACCGCGATCATCGCCAGCACGAGCGCTATGTCCCAGAACACTTTCTGCGCGAACGCCCACGCTTCCGCGCGGGGCCGGTTGCGCAGTTGCCCGGAGAAAATCGGAATGAACGACGCGCTCAGCGCTCCCTCCGCCACCATCCGCCGGACCATGCTGGGAATGCTGAACACCAGGATGAACGAGTCCGCCGCGGGCGACGTTCCCAGCAGCAGGGCTACTCGCTGGTCGCGTATGTACCCGCAAATACGGCTGATAGCGGTAACGACGGCTATAACCGAGGCAGATTTTAGGATCTGACCTTTGCTGGTCAATCGTGGGAAGCTCCGTGACTAACCCTAGCATTACCAATCACTTGCAAAAATTTTCGCGTAAGATTAACATAACTTCTACGCCATAGCAACACCGCGCTGTCCTGCGCGAGCATCTGCGTTGGCCCTTCATTGATTGAGGCTTTTTGGTTTAGCTCTGCGGGGGCTGCGCCGGAATATCTTCCGAGCGAAGACGAGGAACGCTGCAGGCACTTACCAGTCCCGCGGTTCCTTGGACGCCTTCATTCCGCCGGCGCTTCGCTCAGCAGGCTCTGCAGGTCGAGCGGCGCCGGCGGGTCGTAAATCGCCAGTTGCCCGCCGGACGTCCGTGGCCACAGTTCCTTCGGCTTGTCGCGATACAGCTCCACTCCATTGCCGTCCGGGTCGCGCAGGTAAATGGACTCGCTCACTCCATGATCCGCCGCGCCTTCGAGCGGAATCCCCGCATCGAGCACCCTTCGCAGCGCCTCCGCAAGCGCGGCGCGGCTTGGGTACACAATCGCGGTGTGATATAGCCCGGTCGTCCCCGGCGCGGGCGGCGGGCCGCCCAGGCTTTCCCAGGTATTCAGAGCGATGTGATGGTGGTAGCCGCCCGCGGAGAGAAACGCCATGCGATCGCCCATGCGCTGCGTGATTTCAAGCCCCAGCACTCCGTGGTAGAACCCCACCGCCCGTTCGAGATCGGCCACCTTCAGGTGGACGTGCCCGATGTGCACGCGCGCGTCGGCCGCATACTCCGCCGCTTTTTTCTTCTTCGCCTTCGGATGGGGCATGGCATGGTCCGGCTCTAGATCTTGGTGCGGTCCGTGTATTCCGGGGGAACATCGTCTTCGGGAACTTCCGTCGTCGTCACTTCGCCCTGATCCGGGTCCTTGGCGTTTTCGACGCCGCTCACGGCTTCCGCCTCGAACGATTGCCCTTCTTCCAGCAACTCTTCCACGCTTTCGGAATCAAAGTTTTCCTTGCGGGAAAGCCCCTGCGTGTCGCCGGATTGTCCGCCGGAATCCGATCCCAGGCCGCGGCGCCCCCGGATCGCAACGGCATTCGTGATTTCTGCCTTCCTCCGCGTGCCGATTCTCTTCCGCCGAATCGATTTCCGCTTCGCCGCAGCCCGTTTTCTCGCCGCGGCCTTCGTTGCCTTTGTTTGACTCTTCATGCGTGTTTTTTTCCTGCCGATGGTTTTCTTCTTGGGTGCCGCTTTTTTCTTGGCCATGCCGGAAGTCTATCAAACTTCGCGCAAAAGTCGCGCGCGGAGCCGCTTTATCGAGCGGGCGGGAAAGATCAGCTGGCTCTGGCGCGACTCGTCCCCTTTGCGGGATAATGTCACTGCGCCACAGGAGCGGTGGCGAGCGCATGCCTCCCCTCCAGCGTGTGTCCGGCCCAATCAAAACGCAAGTCAGCTCTTAATAAAAAGGAGAACCCGAATGGCTACAAAAGAAGTGAAGCGCGGTCCCAGCTACTCGCAAATCGAGGAAGGCGCCGAGCGCGCCAAACCGCATCTCCATCAGCACGCCCGCGAAATTCAGCCCTACGGCAAGATCGCAAAGCTGCCCATCGCCCTCGACGAAAAAGTCTGCTCGGACAGCGTCGCCAACCTCAACCAGATTCTCGCCGACACCATGACGCTCCGCGACATGTACAAAAAGCACCATTGGCAGGTCGCCGGCAGCACGTTCTATCAACTCCATCTGCTCTTCGATAAGCATCACGGCGAACAGGATGAGCTGGTTGATTCCATCGCCGAACGCATCCAGCTTCTCGGCGGCATCAGCATTGCCATGGCTGCCGACGTCGCCGAAACCACCTCCATCCCCCGGCCGCCCCGCGGTCGCGAGGAAGCGCCGGTGCAACTTTCGCGCCTTCTCGAAGCTCACGAAATCCTGCTCAAGGAAGCGCACACCATGGCCAAGGCCGCGGCGGAGAATGGCGACGACGGAACCAACGATTTGCTCGTCAGCGAGGTAATTCGCACCAACGAACTGCAAGTCTGGTTCCTCGCCGAACATCTAGTCGCGGTTCCTCTCACGCGCGCAGCCGGGGCCTAAAGCCTCGAAAACTAATTCCCCCTTGGTTGCCCCATCCTTCGTTCGCCGCGGCGAACGAAGGGTGGGGACGCTTTTACTTGATCTAGTGACGCCCCTTCGGCACTGGCCGATTAGCCCGGAGGGTGGTTGAGAACCACCACCCCCGCGTGAAATCCACCAGAATTGTTAGGCCCAGGAAACATTAAATTTTCGCGGACCTTTGTCTAACACATAGTCGGTAGTAGCCTTAGCCTCACAACATCCCCAACAGAAGAAGTTTGGCCCTGGTCCTGCCTTCACAATAACTCGATTGAAAGCTCTCTACGGGCTCGGCTCGAGGTTCCGTTGTAAGTCTCCGGGGATAGGGACATGTCAAATCTGCAAGAGTACTTCTGGGCCCTGACTCCTGTGCGTGACCGCCGCCTTCAGTTGCGCGCCACTCCTGCTTCCCTTGCATACGTCATGTTCGGCGATACCCATGGCGGCATTATCCTCAATATAAGTGAGACCGGCATGGCCGTTGCCGCAGCCGACCTCCTTGTTGTAAGTGACTACCTCCCGGGCATTCGCATTCAATTTCCCGGCTCCAGGCAAAGCATCAAAATCTCCGGGCAGATTGTGTGGCTCGCGGAATCGAAGAAAGGCGCTGGCATCCGATTTCTTGATCTCAACGCCGGCGCCCGCAATCAAATTTCAAATTGGATCGCGTCGGAAAAGGCAGCCCTCGAATTTGAACTATCGAAGCTCCCTCGCCGCGACAATCAGTCTTTGGAAATCAGTTTTCGCAAGTCCAGAAGGATCTTTAGCAACCCATCCATTGGCGATGAGGAAAAAGCAGCGAGTTACGTGGAAATGTTCCCCTCTGAGAGCGCTCATGCAAAACACGCCATCTCGGTCGACGAAATCAAACCACAGCAGGGTCCGCTCCCAGCTACTGTCAGGTTAACCACCGACCCCGGTGATTCGATGCTCCACTCCGCTGCGAAAATCTCAACAGGCCATCTTCCTCAGACTTTCAGCTTGCCTCAGGTGCAAACCGCCGCGGTGCTGGCCGCTCCCAGCGCGCCTGATACTCCAGTCATTGTTGATGTATCCGGATTGCAGGTAGCCGCACTGGTGTTCTTGTTCGCGGTGATCGGTTTAATCATTGGAATCGCGGCGACGAGAGCCAGCGTTGATGTCTTGACTTCGCTGGGACGCAGCCCGTTCGGAAAACAAATGCGGTTGCGCTCACCAAGTCCACACACCCAATCCGCCAGTGGGCCACCATCAGATTCAGCTCCCATCGTAGCCTCAACCGAAACATCTTCGGCACAAACGAGCCGGTCCTCCGTCGATCCCGATAGCTCCGCGGGAGCCAATACGGTTGGCAGTTCCAGTCCTCCCGAAGAAAAAGGCAAAGAAAGTGCCCGGGACTCTGAGCCTTCCGTGAAAGTGCCCTCGACAGACTCAAATTCATCTACGACACGAGAACCTAAACCATCCTCTAATCCCAAAGAGCCTCCCAACCACAATGACTTGACCGGACTAATTGCGCGAAGCGCGCCGCTGCCGGCAAGCGCCGAACTCGCACATTCCGCGGTGGCTGACCGGCCAATCCATAGCGCGCCAGGAAGTCGTGCCCTTCTCACCACAAAATCTGCGCCGGCCGAGGCGCCGAAACCGTCGCCGCCAGCGGCGAGCCTCAAGCCCGCTTATCCGGCTGTGGCTGTCGGCCCAAGAGGCACAGCGCCAGGAAATCCCGCTTCGCACACCGCAAAACCTGCGGCGGCCGAAGTGCCGAAACCGCCAGCAGTGGGTACCAAACACGATCATCCAGCTGTGACTGCAGGCACGAAAGGTGCTGCGCCTGGAAATCCCGCTTCGCACACCGCAAAACCTGCCGCGGCCGAGGCGCCGAAACCGCCAGCAGTGGGTACCAAACACGATCATCCAGCTGTGGCCGCAGGCATGAAAGGTGCCGCGCCCGGAAATCCCGCTTCGCACACCGCAAAACCTGCCGCGGCCGAGGCGCCGAAACCGCCAGCAGTGGGTACCAAACACGATCATCCAGCTGTGGCCGCAGGCACGAAAGGTGCCGCGCCGGGAAATCCCGCTTCGCCCACGGCGAAACCCGCCACTCCCGCGGTGCCGAAGCCGTCACCGCCACCCGCGAGCCCCAAGCCTACAAATCCAGCTGTGGCTGCAGGTCCGAAAGGTGCTGCGCCAGGAAATCCCGCCACTCCTACGGCGAAACCCGCCACGCCTGCGGTCCCGAATCCGCCGCCACCCGCGAATCCCGAACCCGCGCATCCAGCTGTGGCTGCAGGTCCGAAAGGTGCTGCGCCAGGAAATCCCGCCACTCCCACGGCGAAACCCGCCACTCCCGCGGTGCCGAAGCCGCCGCCACCCGCGAATTCCGAACCCGCGCATCCAGCTGTGGCTGCAGGCCCGAAAGGTTCTGCGCCAGGAAATCCCGCCACGCCTGCGGCGAAACCCGCCACGCCCGCGGCGCCGAATCCGCCGCCATCCGACTACCTCGTCACTGTCCCCTCCAAAGGCAGCAAGCCGCTGAAGCAGGTTTTCCCGCAGAAGCAGATCGCCTTCTCGTCTTCACTCACGATTGTCACGCAACTTTCTGTTCTTATTTCTCCTGATCCCGGACCTGCAGTGGCTCATCAACCCGCTCGATTGCAGGCTGGCGACCTTGTCTCCTACGTTGCGCCTCGACAACCAAGGCCCGGGGATGGATACAGATCGGCAGAAACCGTGAAGGTCCGCGCCACCATCGGACCGCAAGGCCAAGTGATGGACGTCAGGCCCGTGAGCGGCCCGATCTTTCTTCTTTCCTCCGCAACGAGCGCCATTCGACAGTGGCGTTACAAGCCCACTCTCTTGAACGAAAAGCCCGTCCAGGCTCAACAGGACGTCACCATGGAGTTCCGCCTGCCACGGTAGAATCCCATAGGAAAGTCGGGTTAATTGCCAAATCCTGGGTTACACTCGACGACGTTCTGAAGGCAAACCGTGGAGGGGAAAGTATGTTTCACTTAATCTGGTACATTCTCATCGGGCTGATCTCGGGGGTTATCGCGAAATCGGTGATGCACGTGCACCTGACGATGTTCTGGACCATCGTGCTCGGCATCATCGGATCTATCATCGGCGGCGGCGTGGCCCACATGTTTTCGCGCCCGGCAAACGACCGGTATCATCCCGCCGGCCTCATTTTATCCACACTGGGCGCCATCCTGGTTCTCTACGTTTGCTATAAGCTGAACATTCATTTTCCCCAGGTCAACCCGTTCTAGCTCAAGTGTCCGCAGGGACGTTTGCGCTCTGAACTCTTGATTCTCAACTGCACCGTTTCCCTGCTCACACTACCCCGATAACGCATCGTCACAAATTGCGAACTACGCCATTCACGCCTGAGCGTCCTCGGAGTAACATCATCCCCGCGTGAAAAGCAAAGCCCCAGCCTCGACGCACAAGAAGGTCGTCGTTCTGCTTCTCGACGGCACGCCCCTATCCGGCTACCTGAATGCAGCCACGCTCGGCAAGACAGATACGATTGATCTCCTCTCTCAGAATGGCGAGCACCGCTCCATCCCCACAGAGGACGTGAAGGCCGTCTACTTCGTCCGCGAATTCACCGAATCGTTCGAGCTCGAGCGCAAGACGTTTCTCAGCCGTCCCAAGCTCGACGGCCTCTGGGTGCGCCTCCGCTTCCGCGACGAGGACGTGATCGAAGGCATCATCTCGAACGATCTTGTGGACCTGCTCGACGCGGGCGTTCAGCTCACGCCGCCCGACCTGCACGGCAACACGCTGCGCGTCTTCATCCCGCGCTCGGCGCTCGCGGAGATGAAAGTCCTCGGCGTGGTCGGCGTGGCCCGCCGCACGCCGCGTCCCGCGGCCGGCGTCCGCCCCGTCGCCGAACAGTCGAAACTCTTCGGCGAATAGCCACTCGCGTTTTCTGTAGCGTGAAGTCGCGCGCATTTCGCGAAATCCTGCTGGGGGCTGAATGAACCTAGCTTTAGGGGGTCGGAGCTTTCAGTTTACCCTGAGGCACTCGCCGAAGGGCTCCGACATAAAGAGCTGCCCGCGCAGCGCGCTCCTTGCGCAGGTCCACCCGCAGCATGTCTTCGCCACTCGCCACTCGTTTACCCGCCGTGGCGGGCCACTGCCTTTCCGCCCACCTGTCCTTTCGGCTAGTACTGGTAGTCGAGTTATAGAACTGGCCCAATTATTTCTGTATCAAATCTGTACCTCCACACGCTCGGCTTTTTCCCCTTGCAATTGCACCACAGTTGTGCTACACTTTAATTTCCACAATAAAAAATAAGAATAATTAAGTGTGTGCGCCTCTGCCACGCGTGTGTGTACTCGTGTGCGCACAAAGCGGGGCCGCCCAGGTCCCCGGCATACAGGGCTCCCGAGTCGACGGCAAGTCGAGCTCGGGAGATCGGTCGAGCTTGGGGGAATAAACGGGGCCCCCAGTGTCCCCGGTGAGGGGAGCCTGGGGGATCTATCAGTCAGCAGAAAGGAGCGTGGAGAAACAATGTGTCCGGCGATCCGTCATCCTGATTCTCCGCGTCTCGACGATCCGACAGGACGGGGCCGCCCAGGTCCCCGGCATACAGGGCTCCCGAGTCGACGGCAAGTCGAGCTCGGGAGATCAGTTGAGCCTGGGGAGATCAAACGCTTTTCTAATCGTCACTCGTGTCGATTAGAAACGCACTTAAATCCTTGCGCACCAACGAAACCACTTCTCCTAATCGTCACTCAATCACCCCTCTTTTGCGCGCAAATTCCAACAACAAAGTGGGCCCCCGCTGCGCTTGCTCCGCGCCTCGACGATCCGTTTAGGATCGTCGTCCCGAGCGACCAACGGGAGCCGAGGGGCCCCTCTCTACTACCGGCTCGCCAATTCATTCCTAATCGCAACATTCCATTATTAGAAGCCTTGCTAACCCTCGCAAAACCAATGACATCGAAATTTCTAATCGCAACAAGTTGGCATTCCGCGCTTTTCGCGTCCCGGCCCGGTCTTCGAACTCTGGCGGCCACCGCAATCCCCTCGCCTCCGCGGAATTGTTGTACAGTGACCGCGCAGAAAAAAGCCGGGCTGCAAGAGCTGCCGCGAGGAGAGCCGTCATGAAACTGGGATATATTGCCGAAACGCTGGGCTGCGCGCTTGAGGGCGACGCAAACGTCGAAATCACCGGCGTTGCCGGAATCGAAGAAGCGCGCGCGGGCGAGTTGACGTTTCTCGTCAACCGCAAATACCGCCCCGCGCTGGCCACCACGCAGGCTTCGGCGATCGTCGTGGGCAAAGAGGCGGGCGCGGTTCGATTGCCCGCGCTGCGCTCGGAGAATCCCTATCTCGATTTCGCCCGCGCCATCGAGCTTTTCCATCCCACGCCGAAATTCGCGGCGGGAATTCATCCGACTGCCGTGATCGCGAAGTCCGCGAAAGTCGGCGCGGGCGCGCACATCGGTCCTTACTGCTTCGTGGATGAAGACGTCGAGATCGGCCGCAACGCGGTGCTGCACAGCTTTGTGGTCATCTATCGCGGCACGAAAATCGGCGACGATTTCTTTGCTCACGCGCACGCCTGCATCCGCGAACGATGCCGCATCGGCCATCGCGTGCTGCTCCAGAACGGCGTCGTGCTGGGCAGCGACGGCTACGGCTTCGCGAAACGCGCCGACGGCCGCTGGCACAAAATTCGCCAGGCCGGAATCACCGTGATTGACGACGACGTCGAGATTCAGGCGCAGAGCGCCATCGACCGCGCCACGATTGGCGAGACGCACATTGGCCGCGGCGCGAAAATTGATAACTTCGTCCAGGTGGGCCACGCCTGCAAGGTCGGCGAGGACACGATGCTCTGCGGCCAGGTGGGGCTCGCGGGCACCACGCGCGTCGGCAAGCGCTGCATTCTCGCCGGGCAAGTGGGCGCCGCGGGACATCTCACCATCGGTGATGGCGCCACGCTTACGGCGCAGAGCGGCGTCCCGAACGACGTTCCTGCCGGGGCGATTTATTCCGGCTATCCCGCGATGGACAATCTTGCCTGGCGCAAGTCCGTCGCGGTGTTCAACCGCTTGCCTGATTTGCAGCGTGAACTGCGCGACCTTCGCGCCGAAGTCGAGCGTCTGCGCGGAAGCGAGTAAAAAAGAACGAGGTGAATTGTAGGGGCATAGCATGCGCGCTTCTTGCGCCCCGGATGCAACTGCGGGGCTGCTCCCTTTTCTACGCGTCGTCGCCCCTCGTGGACGGCGCCGCAAGCGGCCTCTGCTCTTCGGGCAAACCTGCGGCGACCATGGCTTCCACGCGCGCCAACAATTCCGCGCGATGCTCCATCGTGAATTGCGACGCGTCGACCGCCGGACCGAAGCGCACGGTCACCTCGCCGGGATGCAGTGCCCAATCGCCTTTGCGCATCAGGTCTTGCGCGCCCGCGATGGACACGGGAACCACCGGCACGCGCGCCTGGATCGCCATCACGAACGCGCCCTTCTTGAACGGGCGCAAGCGGCCGTCGCGGCTCCGCGTGCCCTCGGGATACACCGCGAACGAAAGCCCTTCCTTCAGGTGCGCAATCGCGATTTCCACGCTCCCGAGTGAAGCCTCCGGATCGCGGCGATTCACCGGAACAAATTTCGCCATGCGCATCGCCGTCGCGAAAATGGGGATGCGGAACAGTTCTTTCTTCACCAGAAGCGAAACGCGCCGCGGAATCGCGGGGACGAAGGCGAGCGGGTCCACCGACGAAATGTGGTTCGCCGCGAACACGCACACGCCCGCGGGAATATTTTTGATGCCTTCGACGCGCACGCGGATCCCCACGATGCGATTGCCGAGGCGCACCGCTTTCATCGCGACCGCATACATGAAGTCGGCGCTGCCGGTGAGCGCGCTCCAGAGGATCAGCCAAGGCAATACGAGAAGCACCGCGAGCGCGAAGAAGAGTCCCAGAGCGACGGTGCGAATCATCGGCGACGCGTGTGCGGCATTTCAGTCGGTCGTGCCATGGAGAAGTCCGTCGCGGATGCGGCGCTGCTTGTCGCTCGGGTGCGGCAATTCGGAAATGGAGTAACGATGATCGTCATTCGATCCGAGAGCGTAAGAAATCTCCAATTCCTCGCCGTCGCGGCGAATGCGAAGTTTCACCGTTTCTCCGCCGGAATGCTCGCGCAGCCATGCGCCGACGTTTCGCCCGAACGGCTCGCCATTAAATGTAAGGAGGACATCTCCCTGGCGCAGCCCGGCCGCTTCCGCCGCGCTGCCCTGCTCGATGCGGCCCACCGCTAGTCCCGCGGCAGGAGCGCGGGCCACGTGGAATCCAAGGTCAGCCGTTCGCGCCGCTTCAATCTTCAGTTCGAGGCCGGCGGCTGAGAGAAATTTGTCGTACGGGATTTCATCCACTCCCGCGACGTAGCGCCGGAAGAAATCCTCGAAGCTTTGCCCGGCGACTTCTTCGACGACGCGGCGGATTCCTTCGCTGTCGTTGTAGAACTTCCCCGCCTGAGCGTATTCCACGTTCATGCGGCGCATGACGTCGTCGAGCGATTTATGATTGTCCGTCGCGTCGCGGATCGCGAGGTCGAGCATCACGCCGTCGAGCTGCCCCTTGTTGTAATAGCTGATGCTGCGCTCGGGCGTGCGATAGTCGTCGTATTTTTCGAGCCACGCGTCGAGGCTCGATTCCTCCACGCTCTGCCACGCGCGCGCGGGGCGCGATTGCAGCTCGTGGATCTGCCCGGCGAGGTCGCCGTAGAAATCCGCTTTCGACCAGATGCCCGAGCGCTCAAGAGTGTACGCGCCGTACGTGCTCGTGACGCCTTCGGCGAACCACAGCGCGCGTGTGTACTGCTCCTTCGTGTAATCCACAGGCTCCAAAGTTTGCGGGCGAATGCGCTTCACGTTCCAGGCGTGAAAGAATTCGTGCGCGGCGACGGCCGTTGCGCCTTCCATCGAGCCTGCCGAAATCGCCGTGCAGTTCGAGTGCTCCATGCCTCCGCCGCCAGCTTCGGCATACGAGCCCACGTGGAAAAAGAACGTGTACTCCTTGAACGGCGGGCCGCCCATCAACTTCAGCTCGTAACCGGTGATGCGGCGAAGAGAATCTTCCAAGCGGCTCTTGTCCCACTCCTTGCCGTCCACAACGACGCGGAAGTGTGCGCCGCCATTGTCGAAGTCGAATTCTTCAAACTTCCCTGCTTCGACGGGAGCGTCCACCAGCTTGTCGTAAGTCGGAGCAGTAAAGGCAAACCGGGATTCATCCACGGGAGCTTCCGGCAATTCGGCGACCGCTTTCCATCCGGCCGGGAAACCGTGAAACACGACGGTGGAATCCTCGGTTCGCCGGCTGGGAACGTAGAGCAGGATCTCGGCAAAATTGATAAACGCGTGGTGAGAGTTCAGTTGAGTGCCAAACGGGCCGGGATCATCCCAAACAATAGAATAGGTGATGTCGGCACCTCGGGTGGGCGAAGAAGGATCATAGGCCGGCATCGCGATGCGCCATGTCTGCTTATCGATGGGCGTAATGGCGAGTTGCTGGCGCTTTACGTCCAATGTGAACGCCCGAAGATCGCTAAGGCGGGAGGAAAAATCGCGAACCTGGTACAAAGCGTTCCATGCGGGCAGTGCGACAACAATATCAGTGTCGTTAGACGAGTTCGCCCAGACCACCATTTCCACGCGGAAGATGTGCTGCTCGGGCTGAGAAACCGACACGCTGTAACGAATTTCCGCGGAAGCTTGGCGGACGAAGAAGCAAACTGCAAAAAGAAGAAAAAGCAGATACTTCCGCGAAACACAAATCGGAATCATCGGTGGGCACCTGAAAGGGTTTTAAGTTTTTCGAGCAGCTTGCCGACCAGACCGTCGAAGCTGCCGTTGGACATTACCATGACGAGGTCGCCCTGCTTCGCATGAGACGCGAGATATTCCGCAATTTCAGCGGCGGCTGCAAACGCCTGCGCCGTGCGCCCGCGGCGGCGAATCGCCTCGGCAACGCTTTCGGGCGCGAAGCGGTCTTCATCCGGGAGCAACTGCGCGCGGCTCACCGGCCCGATTACGACGCCATCGGCAACAGCCAGCGCCTCCGGCAAGACGTCCTGAAAGATTTTCCGGCGCATCGTATTCGAGCGCGGCTCGATGGCGGCCCATATCTTGCGGCCCGGCCAGCGCGTGCGCGCGGCTTCCAGCGTCACGCGAATCGCCGTGGGATGGTGCGCGAAATCCTCCACCACCAGAATGCCGCCCGCCTCGCCCTTAATCTCCATTCGACGCCGCACGCTCTGAAATGTCGCGAGAGCACGTTCGATGGCCTCGCATTCCACCCCGCGGCCGTAGGCAAGCGCGATGGCTGCCAGCGCGTTGAGGACGTTGTGGCGCCCCGCGACCGGCGTTTGGATGCGCGCGACTTCGCTGCCGCGAAACGCCACGCGGAACTGGGTGGCGGAATCGTTCCAGAGAATATCGCCCGCGCACCAATCGCATTCGGGCGTAAGCCCGAACGTCTCAACGGGGCACAACGCCTTAGCCGTGCATTCCCTCAACTCCGGGCTTTCACCCCAGATCAGGATGCGCCCGCGGCGCGGGACAAGATTCACCAGCAGCCGGAATTGCTTGGAGATCGAAGCGAGGTCGGGATAGATGTCCGCGTGGTCGAATTCGAGCGAAGTAAGAATCAACTCATCGGGATGATAGTGGAGGAATTTCGGGCCGCGGTCGAAGAACGCCGTCTCGTATTCGTCGCCCTCGATGATGAATTCTTCCCCGCCGCCGAGGCCGTAGCTGCGATCGTTGAAATTCGGAATCACGCCGCCAACGAGGAAATCCGGGCGGCGCCCCGCCACGTGAAAAATCCAGGCAAGCATCGCGGTGGTGGTCGTCTTGCCGTGCGTGCCCGCCACCACGATGGATTTGTGCCCTGAAATGAAAAAATCCTCGAGGAGCTGCGCCATCGAGCAGTATGGGATTTTTTCGTCGAGAATGAATTCGAGTTCGGGATTTCCGCGCGCGATCACGTTGCCGACGACGGCGAGATCCGGCGCGGGTTTCAGATTCTCCTCCCGGTAGCCGTCATTCCAGCGGATGCCGAGCGAATCGAGAAGCGTCGAAGCGGGCGGGTAGACGTGCACATCCGAGCCGGTGACGTGGAAGCCGCGCTCCTTGAGCATTCCGGCGACCGGCGCCATGGCCGCGCCCGCGATACCCAGCAGGTGGATGTGCCCGGCGGTTTTTCGCTGCGAGGTCGAAATCATTGAAAGACCACCGCAGATGAGCACAGATAAACACTGATATGGGAAGGTTTCACGAAGCGCACGCCGCCTCCGCAATTCGAAGAGATCCAGCGCCTGCTGATGAAAGCTCGGCGCGAACACCCAATGGAATCGTCAGCATCGGGCGCGACGTGTGGCCGATGGGTGCGCCCCAGACAGTAGGCACACCGAGCCGACCCAGGATGCGCCGCGCGACATCTCTTACCGTCTCGCTTCCTTCCGGGCCTTCGCATTCCGGAAAGTCGCCGAGAATGATGCCGCGAATGCCGAGGAATTTTCCCGCCTGCTTCAGGTGCATCAAAGCGCGGTCCACTTGCCAGGGTTTCATGCCGCGGTCTTCGAGGATCAGGATCGCACCGCGCGTGTCGAGTTCCCAGGGCGTGCCCAGAGTGGTTTCGACAAGCGTCAGGCAGCCACCGAGGAGAATCCCCTCGCCAGAGCCAGCCGCAAGCGATTCGCCGTGCAGGTCGATCGACCAGACCTGTTTCGTTTCGGTGAGTGCGCGCGTCAGCGAGTCGAGGTCGTAGCCCTGCGACGCGCCTTTGTCGAAGCCGGACGCCACCATGGGACCGTAGAGAGTTACCCACCCCAATTTGTGCCAGAGGAAGATTTGCAGCGACGTGACGTCGCTATAGCCGAGGACAATTTTCGGCGCGCCGGGAGCAATCGTTAGCTGGTCGAGCAGGTAATTCACACCGTAGCCGCCGCGCGTGAAAAAAACCGCCCGCACGGCCGGATCGGAGAGCGCTTGTTTTAGCGCCGCAAGCCGGTCCGCGGCAGATCCCGCGAAGAATCCATCGCGCGCGAGAATGGACGCGCGATCGAAGCTGGGCTTATAGCCCAGGCGCGTGAGCTCCTCGCAGCCGCGGTCGAATCGAGCTTCTTCCACCGGGCTCGACAGCGAAAGAATGCGAATTGCGTCGCCCGGCCGAAGCGCAGATGGCTTGAGAGGTTGAGGCATGTGCCGCAATCGAGAATAAGGAATTTGCCGGAGGGAGTCTAGGCGAAGAAGCAGCGCTACGAGTTAAGAGTTAAGAGTCGAGGCGCGAGGGATACAGAGAGCCAAGGCAAACGACGGTTCAATTGATGGTGAACGTAAACGGCGCGGACGTGCCGCCGCCGGGAGCGGGATTCGTGACCGTGACGCTGGCTGAGCCCGCCGTGGCGATATCGGCTGGATTAATCTGCACCACGAGAGCAGTGGACGAAGCGCCCGAGCACATCATCGTGGCAGAACGCGGACTTCCATTCCATGCCACCGTGGAGCTGGAAATGAAATTCGTGCCGTTCACCGTAAGGCAAAAAGCCGGGCCTCCGGCGTTGGTATTGGAGGGATCCAGAGATGTGATGGTTGGCACCTGATTATTCGGAGGATTGATTGTGAAAGTAAGGGCGCCGGATATGCCGCCACCGGGAAGAGGATTCGTGACGGTAATTTGCCCCGTTCCCGGCGTATCTGTGTCACAGGCCAGCACAGAGACGGTCAACTGGCCGGTCGTGGTGTTCAACGAAGTAGTTCGATTCGCGCCATTGAACTGCGCCTGCGAAGTGGTGATGAAGTTCGTGCCCGCAACGTTCACGTTGAGCACCGGACCATTCACACAAGCTGGATTGCCCACTTCGGCGGCAGTGGCGCTGTCGGGGAAAAGCCCCGTGACAATGGGTGTGGGATTGAGGACCGTGCTGTTGCTGCCGCAACCTCCAAGGACGACCGTCATCGCAACAAGCATCGCGGCAATCACAACCGGCGCGGCCCAGCGCAAACGCATCCGTCCCATCCTCCTAGTCAGGCTTCACGGGTTCCCGAAGCCGCTCGGCATCAGCAGCCGGGAAAGCGGAACGAGGGAAAAACGACACCGCGGTCCAAACTCAACCTTGCGAACAACAACTAGTGATAGCACTCCCGCGCGCGGCCCGTCAACTCGGATTCGGAGAAAGCGCGAATGGTTGCAGGCCCGCCGCCGCGGGCTGGGCGCAAGAAGCGGAGGCTGAGAACCGATAGCCACGCGTTGGAGTGGCAAACTAGGGCTTCGTGGAGCGAGCCTCACAAGGCACCTTGAGGACCTCGAGACGCGTGAGAAGATCCTGTTCCTGACGGACGGACACCTCCGCATCGATCTCGACCGTCGTGCCGTTCGGCGTCGCCTGCGTCTTCCAACGCTTCACTTGGATGCCGATATCCTGCAGGACGATCTTGTGTATTTGTTCGACCAGGGACGTCTCGGGCGGCATCATCAAAAAGAACGACATGCCGCGCGCGCGCAGGCCGAAGCGATCTTCGAGGGCGCCGAGGATTTCGAGCGCGCTGAGCAGCAAGAGTGTCGTGAAAACTGCGGTGATGGGAAGGCCTGCCCCCACGGCCATGCCCACGCTCGCGATAATAAAGATCGTCGCCGCGCTGGTGATGCCGGTGACCGAGCCTGCATCGCGAATCACGACACCAGCGCCAATGAATCCGATGCCGGGAATAATCTGCGCGGCGATGCGAGTGTGGTCGCCGCCGAACGAGCCGGCCGCCTCGTAGGAAATAATCGTGTACAGCGTTGAACCGACGGCGATGAGCATCATCGTCCGCAGGCCTGCGGGCTTGTGGCGCAGCGAGCGCTCGAGGCCCACGAGACCGCCGAGTAAAGCGGCGAGGAGCAATCTACCGACAATGTAGAGACTCAGATCGTGCAGCATGGCACCCCCCGGAGCTCAATGCTGGCGGGATTCTACAAAAGCGGCTGGAGAGTTGACAGCACAAAAGAAAGCGCAACCACAGATGAACACAGATAAACACAGATGAGAAACAGGACACCCGAAAAACACAAAAGCAAAGGCGACCACTGGTGAGCCCGCACAAACACGGATGAGAAACAGGAGCGACTGAAACCCAAGACGGAGAGCTAGAGGCGAAAAGATGTGAGGTGCGCGAAGCGGCGGGCGCGCGCGTCGATTTCGCGGCGCGTGAGGTGCGTGAGGCGCTCGACGCCGAATTTTTCCACCGTAAAGCTGCCTAGAACCGAACCATACACCATCGCGCGGCGCAGCGATTGCGCGTTCACATGCCCGGCGCTCGCGAGATAGCCCATGAACCCTCCCGCGAAGGAATCGCCCGCACCCGTGGGGTCGTGGACTTCCTCGAGCGGAAATGCGGGAACGGAAAAAAGGAACTTGTCGTGGACCATGAGGGCGCCGTGCTCGCCGCGCTTGATGACCAGCGTGCGCGGGCCCATTTGGAACACGCGCTTGGCCGCGCGCATCAGGTTGTGTTCGCCGGTAAGCTGGCGCGTCTCGTCGTCGTTGATCATCAGGATCTGCGTGTGCTTGAGCGTTTCGCGCAGCTCCGCGGGCGTGCGTTCGATCCAGTAGTTCATGGTGTCGAGGCCCACCGCTTTGGGCTTGCGCCGGACTTGCTTCAGCACCGAACGCTGGAGGGTCGGATCTATATTGGCAAGAAAAATGTGCGACGAATCGCGATAGGAAGCGGGAAGCGTGGGATGGAAATCCGCGAAGACGTTGAGTTCCGTCGCGAGCGTCGTGCGCTCGTTCATGTTCTGGCTGTAGCGGCCGGCCCAGAAGAAGCTTTTGCCGGGGGCGTGCTCGACGCCGGATAAATCGATTTTGCGTTTGCGAAATACAGCCCGGTCCTTTTCGGTGAAGTCGTCGCCCACGATGCCGACGACGCGGACAGGAGTGAAGTAGCTTGCGGCCAGCGCGAAATAGCTCGCCGCGCCGCCCAGCGTGCGCTCCACCTTGCCGAACGGCGTTTCAATCGCGTCGAATGCAACCGATCCCACCACGAGCAATGACATGCGGTCTCCAGGGCTATGAAATGTATTTGGAAATGATCGGAGCGAGGCGCTTCTTCGCGGCCGCCGGAATTGCCTTGCGATCGGTGACGATGGCGTGCGCCAGCGCCGAGCCGCACTTGCACATGCGTTCCTCGTGGCAGCTTGGCGACCACTTCGCGGATGGCGCGCTGCACGTTCTCCGTGTTCTTGCTGAGGTTCGTCAGGATTTCCGCGAGCGTCACCGCATCGTGTTGCGGGTGCCAGCAATCGTAATCGGTGATCATGGCGAAGGCAGCGTAGCAAAGCTCGGCTTCGCGGGCGAGCTTGGCTTCCGTGAGATTGGTCATGCCGATCACGTCGAAACGGAGCTGGCGATAGGTGTGCGATTCGGCGAGGGTCGAAAACTGCGGGCCTTCCATGCACACGTATGTACCCCCGCGATGAGCTTTCACGCCGGTGCGTTCGCACGCGTCCGCGAGATGAGCCGAGAGATGCGTGCAGGTGGGTTTGTCGAAACTGACATGCGCGACGATGCCGCCGCCGAAGAAAGTGGCGACGCGGCCGCGCGTACGGTCAAAAAACTGGTCGGGAATCAGGAAATCGAGCGGAGGAAGATCGTCGCGAAGCGAGCCCACCGCGCTCGCGGATATGACGCGCTCGACGCCGATCATTTTCAGGGCGCAGATGTTCGCGCGATAATTGATCTCGCTCGGCGAAAAACGATGGCCGCGTCCATGGCGGGCGAGAAAAGCGACGCGGCGGCCTTCGAGCGTGCCGGTAACGATCGCGTCCGACGGATCGCCGAAGGGTGTCTTCACGCGAACTTCGCGCCCATCGGTAAGGCCGGGCATCGTATAGAGGCCGCTGCCGCCGATAATGCCGATTTTCGGCCGTTCCTGCTTGCTCCCAGTCTTTTTTGCCTTCGCCATTCTCAATCCACCTTTGCGGGTTCGGCTTCCCATTGGCCGTCGCGGTCCCGCAGGTAAGCTGCAGGCACATTCGGATCGTGGCCGAAGAGCGCAAGCCATCCTTCGCTGCCAACCCTGGGAATCCATTTCTTTTTGTTTTCGAGCGTTTGCATGGGGTAGAGATCGTAGCCCATGATCCACGCCAGCCCGAGGTGCGACGTCATGGGGACGAGGTCGGCGAAAAGAAACGCCGTCTTGCCGCCGCCATCGAGCTTGACGCAGTACATGTGCGCGATGTGTCCTGGAACGCAAATCAGATGGACGCCGGGAGCGACTTCGACTTCGTCGCCGCCGAGCTGCCACTGGCCGGTGGCTTCCATGGGCGCGTAGTTATCCGGAAAATAGCTCGCCCGATCGCGCTCCGTGGGATGCTTCGCGTGTTCGAGTTCGTTCTTGTGGACGATGTAGCGCGCGTTCGGGAACGCCGGCACAGCCTTGCCGCTTTCGATCTGCGTGTTGCCGCCGCAATGATCGAAGTGCAGATGCGTGTTCACGACGATGTCGATGTCTTCGGGCTTGAGTGAATAATCGCGCAGGCCCTCGACGAGATGCGGGCCGTCCTGCGCGTAGATGTCGCGCAGCTTCGCGTTGAATTTACCGCCCGCGCCGGTCTCAACAATGATCCGTTTCCCGCCGGCGCGAATCAGCAGGCAGTTCATGGCGAGCCGGATGCGGTTGCGCGCGTCGGGCGCGGCCTTTTTCTCCCACATCGGCTTCGGAATCACGCCGAACATCGCGCCGCCGTCGAGGCCCACGTGGCCATCGAGGAGAATGTGGAATTCGAGATCACCGAGTTTCAAGGAGCGCTCCCCGAGAAAGAAAAACGTAATCACGTATAAACACAGATGAACACGGATAAGACAAACCAAGAGTTTACAGTTCACGGCGGAAAGTTCAAAGCGCGGCAAGTAACAAACCAATTTCGCGAGCTCGCTTCTTACTTCCTCCCGGCCAGGCCGGCGCGGGAGAGAATTTCGTTCACGGCCGTATATGGATCCGTTTTGCGCGCGGCGACATCGGCGGCCAGCTTGTCGAGCGCCTGCTCGCTCAGGTAAGCGCCCGCGACGCGGTCCATCAGGCGCGTTTGCAGCAGGCGCAAAACCCATTCCCGCCAGTAGGCCAGCTCGCGCGCGGGCCGATCCTGCGCCTGCGCGAAATGCTTGCGGAACGCCTCAATCTTGCTGGCCAGCTCGTCTACACCTTTGCTTTCCGTGGCGACGGTGCGAACGATGGGAGGCCTCCAACCATCGCGTTCCGGCACAAGCTGCAGAATCGCGCGGAGCTGCTGCTCGAAGCGATCGGCGCCTTCGCGGTCGCATTTGTTGATGACGAAAATGTCGCCGATCTCCATCAGTCCGGCCTTCAAGCTCTGCACATCGTCGCCCATGCCCGGCATCAGAACCACGATCGTGCAATCGGCGAGCCGCACGATTTCGATTTCGCCCTGGCCCACGCCGACGGTCTCGACGAGGATCATCTGCTTGCCCGCGGCGTCGAGCAGCAGCGCGGCATCGCCGGTGGATTGCGCGAGGCCGCCGAGATAACCGCGCGTGGCCATCGAGCGAATGAAGATGCCGGAATCCGTCGCGTGGCCCTGCATGCGGATGCGGTCGCCCAATATCGCGCCGCCTGTGAACGGGCTCGAGGGGTCCACCGCAATAATGCCCACGGTTTTCTTCTCGCCGCGGTAGTGTCCCGCGAGGCGGTCCACCAAAGTGCTCTTCCCTGTTCCGGGCGCTCCCGTGATTCCGACACGGTACGCGTGCCCCGTGTACGGAAAAACCTGGCGGAGAATTTCCTCGGCATCGCGCGTGCGATTTTCAATCGCGGAAACGGCGCGGGAGATGGCGCGAACGTCGCCGGCGCGAATCTGCGAGGCCCAGTTGTCAACAGTCGTCGTCATTTCAGAAATGAGTTCCGCTGCGGTCGAGCAGAAAGTTTACGGTTGAACGCGGAAAGTTCAAAGTTGAAAGTTAGCAGTTACAAGAGAGATCCTTCGGCCGTCCCAAACCCGGACGGACCTCAGGATGACGATGCTCTTCGCATCGTCACTTCTTGCCGAGAAGGGTACGCGCGATGACGAGGCGCTGAATTTCGCTTGTGCCTTCGCCGATGGTGCAGAGCTTCACGTCGCGGTAATACTTTTCCGCCGGATAATCCTTGATGAAGCCGTAGCCGCCGTGAATTTGCACGGCTTCGTTGGCGACGCGCACGGCAACTTCACCGGCGTAGAGCTTCGCCATGCTCGACTCGCGCGTGATGCGTGCGTCGTGATTGCCGGAAGCGCCCTTGGTAATTGCCTGGTCGGCGAGCCATGCGGCCTGGTAGGTGAGCAAGCGCGCGGCCTCGATTTGCGTGGCCATGTCCGCGAGCTTGAATTGAATCGCCTGAAATTCGGAGATGGCCTTGCCGAATTGTTTGCGCTGTTTCGCATACCGGAGCGAGCATTCGTAGGCGCCCTGCGCCATGCCGAGGCCGAGTGACGCGATCGAAATGCGTCCGCCGTCGAGAATCTGAAGGCTATTGACGAAACCTTCGCCTTCCTTGCCGAGAAGGTTTTCTGCGGGCACGCGGCAATCCGTGAATACGACTTCGGAAGTGTCGCTCGCGCGCAGGCCGAGTTTGTTTTCCTTTTTGCCGGGGCGAAAGCCGGGAGTTCCCTTCTCGACGATGAACGCGGAGATGCCGTGGCTTTTCTTCGATGAGTCGGTGACGGCCATGCCGACGCACACGTCGGCGTAGTGGCCGTTCGTGGTGAACGTTTTCGAGCCGTTGATGACCCAGCCGCCGTCTTTCTTTGCGGCGACGGTGCGCGTGCCGCCGGCGTCCGAGCCTGCTTCGGGTTCGGTGAGCGACCAGCAGCCGAGCTTCTTGCCCTGCGCGAGCGGCTCGACGTATTTCTTCTTCTGCGCTTCGGTGCCGAATTTGTAGATGTGGTTGGTGCAGAGCGAATTGTGCGCGGCGACGATAATGCCGATGGAGCCATCCACGCGCGAAAGCTCTTCGATGATGATGGCGTACTCGACGTAGCCCATTCCCGCGCCGCCGTATTTCTCGGGAAAAATGACGCCAAGGAAACCCATGTCGGCGAGCTTGGTGATAATTTCAGACGGGAACTTGGAGGCTTCGTCCCACTCCATCACGTGCGGCAGGATTTCCCCTTCCGCGAACTCGCGGACGGTGCGGCGAAGCTGCTGCTGTTCATCGGTCAGCGCAAATTCCACGGTTCCTCGCATATAAGAGAAAGTTGCAATTGCTATATGCAACTTTTATATCACACCCAAAGAGGCAAAGGCGATACGGCAAAAGCAGATCCCTCGCCCTCGTTCGCAAAAGACGCGACCGGGCTCGGGATGACACCTCCCGAGGCTATTTCACCAGTCGAGTTTGGCGCCGCTGGCTTTGTTCTGCTCGTCGAGCCACTTTTTCAGTGGGGCGAAATATTCGAGGATGGCGGTGGCGTCCATTTGCTTTTCGCCGGTGAGGACCTCGAGAGCTTCGGGCCACGGTCTGCTCTTTCCCATCGCGAGCATCTTGTTCAAGCGCGCGCCGACTTCCTTGTTGTCGTAGACCGAGCAGCGATGGAGCGGGCCGGTGTAACCGGCCTGGCGGCACATAGCGCGGTGAAACTGGAACTGCAAGATGTCGGCGAGGAAGTAGCGCGCATAGGGGACGTTGGCCGGAATGTGGTATTTTGCGGCCGCATCGAAGTCGGCTTCCGAACGTGCGACGGGCGGCGCAATCCCCTGATATTGGCGGCGAAGGTCCCACCACGCCTTGTTGTAATCGGCAGACGAAATCTTTCCGGAGAAAACGCCCCACCGCCATTTGTCAATGAGCAGGCCGAATGGCAGGAACGCGACTTTGTTGAGCGCGCGATGCATCAGCAGGCCGAGATCGGCGGAAGCCGGAGGAACGCTTTCGAGCAAGCCGATCTTCTTAAGATATTCCGGCGTGACGGAGAGTGCGATGGTGTCGCCGATGGCTTCGTGAAAGCCGTCGTTGGCGCTGTCGCGATAAAAAAACGGCTGGGTGTTGTACGCGCGCTGATAGAAATTGTGGCCCAGCTCGTGGTGAATGGTCGAAAAGTCTTCGTCCTTGATTTCGATGCACATCTTGATGCGAAGATCGTCAACGAGGTCCACGTCCCAGGCGCTCGCATGGCACACCACGTCGCGGTCGGCGGGTTTGGTGAACATCGAGCGTTCCCAGAACGTCGGCGGCAGCGCGGGAAAACCGAGCGACATGAAGAAGCGCTCGCCGTAGCGGACCATTTCGCGCGGAGTGGTTTTCCTCGCTTTCAGGATTTCGGTGAGGTCATTGCCGGGATCGGCGTTGGGCGGCGCGACCAGCGGGTAGATGTTGTCCCAGGCCTGCGCCCACATGTTCCCGAGAAGGTGCGCGGGGATAGGAGCATCCGCGCGGACCACTCCGGGGCCGTACTTTTTCACGAGCTGCGTGCGCACATACGCGTGCAGGGAAACGTACAGCGGGCGCACCTGATTCCACAGGCGGTCGAGCTCGGCGCCGAAAGCGTCGGGCGGCATGTCGTAACCGGCGCGCCACATCGCGCCCACGTCGGCGAAACCCATGTCGCTCGCGCCCTTGTTGGCGAGGACGACCAGGCGGTCGTAGCGTTTGCGCATGGGAGGCGCGATGGAGTGCCATCCGCGCCACGCCGCGAGCAATTCGTTGGGGTCGCGGCTCAACGCCAGAATATTCTCCATCTCGCCAAGCGAGAGGCACTTCCCCTTCTCGATCCGGCCCACTGTGGAATCGGGACACCACTTCCCTTTGCCGTAGTCGCCATCGAGCGAGGCGACGATTTGAGCGAGCTCGGCCTGTTCCCTGGGATCGCGCGGGGCAGGAATATCCACCGCGTGTTTGAGGAGCATGAGCTTGCGGGTGACATCTTCGGGAAGTTTCAGGCCATCGAATTTGCGCGCCTGCGCGGCGAGCTCGGCCGTGGCGGCCTGAAGCGCTTGCGCCGCGTCGGCTGAAATCTTTTCGGTGTCGTCGGTAATAAAGGTTTCGTGCACCCACGAGGCGCGGCTGGATTGGACGCCCAAATCCATCAGGCGCGCTTCGGCGGCTTCGACGAAACGGCGCGCGTCGTCAACCGTCGGGGCCGCTTGCGCCGGGCCCGCGGTTGCGGATTTCGCTGCGTGCATGGTCATCATCCCACCTGCAATTAGTATTCCAGCAAAAGCGATGGCGGTGCAAATCACTCGTGTGCTCATGCGGCTCCTTGCGATTGGCGAACGGGAGATTTGAGGATTTCGGAGACGGCGGCGATGGCGCGGTCGATGGAGGCGCGGTCCACGTCGTAGTGCGTGACCATGCGCACGTAGAATTTGTCGGTGGAACCACACAGAATTTCACGCTTGCCGAGGTCGGCGCAGATGTCGTCGGCGGTGCGGCCGGTTCCGCGAACGTCGAAGATGACAATGTTCGTGGCGACTTTTTTCGGATCGAGAGCGATGCCCTGGATTTGCGCGAGGCCCTCAGCGAGATGTTTCGCGTTTTCGTGGTCGCGATGAAGGAGCTTCGGCGTTTCCTCGAGGGCGACGAGCCCGGCGGCCGCAATCACGCCCGCCTGGCGCATGCCGCCACCGAGAAGTTTGCGTCCAATGTGCGCCTTGTCAATAAACTCGCGCGAGCCGACGAGCATGGAGCCGACGGGCGCGCCCAGCCCTTTCGAGAGGCAGAACATGACGGAGTCGAATTTGCGAGTGAGATCGGCGACGCTGCGGCCGAGGGCGACGGCAGCATTGAAGATGCGCGCGCCATCGAGATGAACGCGCAAGCCCGCGGCGTGAGCGTGCTCGCAGACGTTTTCGGCAATTTTCGCCGGGTACACGGTTCCGCCGTGCATGTTGTGCGTGTTTTCGAGGCAGACGAGGGCGGTCTGCGAGTCGTAATAAATCTTCGGGCGGATGAGCGGCTCGATCAGGTCCCAGGTGAGGACGCCTTCGGGCGCGGACGCGGTGCGCGGCATGCAACCGGCAATCGCGGACATCGAAGCGAGTTCGTAGAGATTCACGTGGCCGCGCTGCTCGCAGATGACTTCGTTGGTGGGCTGCGTCCAGCCTTTTATGGCGAGGAGATTGCCCATCGAACCAGAGGGAACGAAGAGCGCGGCTTCACGCTCGAAGATTTCAGCGGCGCGCGCCTGCAACCGATTGACGGTGGGATCTTCGCCGTAAACGTCGTCGCCGACTTCGGCTTCGGCCATGGCGCGGCGCATGGCAGGCGTGGGGCGAGTGACGGTGTCGCTGCGCAGGTCCACGAGATTGGCGGGGACAGTCATCGATCTGCCTCCATTTTGGATGGGCGCATAGCGGGAGAACGATATCGCGTTTTCGCGGGTTTCGAAAGACGGAGTGTGGGCGAAAGGAAAGAAAACCGAAAAGCCGATCTTGTTGCGATTAGAAAAATGGATGTTCGAGATTCTGAATGAGTTAGAGAACCTTCTAATACTGGTATGTTGCGATTAAAAAAATGGGAGGAAATTTGTGTCAGGCGGCCCACGCTCGCTCGAGCGTGGGCATCAGCTCGGGTTGGCTCTAGCGCCTCGCGCATGGCGTTGGTGATTCAAGGTCCATAAGTCCAATGCTTTCATCATATCGACCTAAAGAATAGCACAGAATAGCAAGATAGTCAATATACAAACTTAGGTAGTACGCGTCTGTTGATCCCGCAAGGGTTAGGGGACTGTCGCCGTCATGCAAGACGCCAGCGACCGGGTCGACCGTCAGACGGACCACTCGCCGGTCAATACGTGATCCAAACTGAAGCTCGTTCTTGCCCCTTGGCGGTCATTTCAGCCGAGGAGGTCGATGAAGACCTCGTTTGAAACGGTGAGGCGATTGGGCGCGAGGCGAAGGCGCGGGCCGTCGAGCTCGACGAGGCCCTGCGCGCGCAGCGTCGCGATGCGGGGGGCGAGGCTGATTTTGTATTCGCGCTCGATGCGCGCGAGGTCAATGCCGTCAAGCTGGCGCAGCCCGAGAAAAAGTTCTTCTTCGAGCGCCTGCGCGGCCGTGACGTCTTGGATTTGCTCATGCGGCGAAATTCCCTGCTCGATGCAGGCAACGTAGCGCGCGGAGTCGTGGACATTGGCCCAGCGCTGCGCGCCGTCGAAGGAATGCGCGCCGGCACCGAAGCCGAGATAAGGTTCGCGGCGCCAGTACTTCAGATTGTGGCGCGAGCGGCGGCCGGGCAAACCCCAATTGGAAATTTCGTAGTGCTCGTAGCCCGCGGGCGCGAGACGCGCGCAGGCGGATTCGTAGAATTCGGCGATGGCATCGTCGGGCGGGATCTCTTTCGCGCCATAGCGCACGCCGCCCGCGAGCGATTCCTTGCCGAGGCGGCTGCCTTCGTCAATTTCGAGCATATAAATGGAAATGTGCTCGGGACCAAGGGCGAGAAGCTGGCTGACGGATTCCTCCCAGGACGCGCGCGTTTGGTGCGCGAGCCCGGCGATGAGGTCCATGCTGATGTTGTCGAAACCAGCGGCGCGGAGAATGCGCGCGGCTTCGAAGATGTCGGCGCGGCGGTGCATGCGCCCGGCGGCCTGAAGTTCGCGATCGTCGAAGGATTGCGAACCGAGGCTGATGCGGTTGAAACCAGCAGCAAGCCAAGCGCGAGCTTTTTCGGGAGTGATAGTTTCGGGATCGGCTTCGAGGGTTATTTCGGGAGCGGCGGCGCATTGGAAGTTGCGGCGTAGCGAGTCGATGATCCGCGCAAGGGCAGCGGGATCGAGGAGGCTGGGCGTGCCGCCACCGAAATAAACGGTGTCGACGACGGCAGCCGACAAAAGGCTTGCTGCAGGGGCTGAAGCCCCTTCTCTTGTTTGTGCCTTGATGTCGGAGCTAAAGCTCCGGCCCCCTGAAGAGCCGACGGACTCAATTTCGCGGCAGATGGCGGCAGCGTAGGGGTCGTAGCGGTCGCGGGAGACGACCCCTGTGTGGAAATTGCAGTAGGTGCACTTCGTTTGGCAGAACGGCACCTGGATGTATATGCCGAGGGTCATTGTGAAGAGACGATTGTACCGCAGCCGCAGCGGCGAGCGTTGAGAACGAAGATCGAAAGTTCAAATGCGGAACACAGAGATCGCAGAGGAGGCACGGAGGACACAAAGCAGGCCGGGGCGACGAGGAGGTCGTGGTGTACGGTGTTGCCGGAGGCGGCGCTGAGATTCTTCGTGCCCCCCGAGCGGCGGGCACTCAGAATGACAACGAAAACAAAAGACGCAGAGGCAGGCGCAGCCACAGAGGAATGACAGCCGGCATGATATCTCGCAGCCGGGCCTTAAATCGGCACTAATCTGCGAGCGCGGCGGCGGAGCTGGCGCCGTAGAAACCGTACCAGGGCTTGGCGGCCTTGAGGCGCGCGTTCACGTTCTCGATATTCTTCACGCCCTGGCCGTTCATCCAATCCTCGAGAGCCGCAGCGCCTTTCTTGGCATAAACGGGAATGCCGTCGTACCACGTGGCGCGGCCGCAGAGCACGCCGGAGAAATTCACGCCCGTTTCGGAGGCGAGTTCGAGGGTCTCGGCGAAAACGTCGTTGGTGACGCCCGCGGACAAATAAATGAATGGACGCTGTGCCACGGCCGCGGCTTTGCGGAAATAGTCCTTAGCCTGGTCGCGCGTGTAGGCGGACTCGCCCGTGCAGGCTTTCGTCCCGGCGACGTATTTCATGTTGATGGGGACTTCAACCTTGAGCACGTCCACGCCGTATTGCGGCTTCGAGAATTCCTTCATGCTGCCCATGACAAGATCCGGCTTTTTGCGCGCGTATTCGACCGTTTTTTCGTCCTTGCCCTCTTCGTAGGTGACAAACTCGAGGAAGAACGGCACGTCTTCGGCGGTGCATTCGCTGCCGATGCGTTCCACCCAGGCGTGCTTGATGTCGTTGATATTGGCGGAGTCGAACGGATTGTAGTAGAGCAGGATCTTTATGCAGTCGGCGCCGGCGGCGACGAGGCGGCGAACCGACCAGATGTCGAGGAGATCGGGCAGGCGGCCGGGGCGCGTGTTGTCGTAACCGCTGTTTTCGTACGCGAGGAGCAGACCGGCATTCTTGGCGCGCGCCTTCGCGGCTTCCAAGCCAAACTCGGGGTCAAGAAGGATGGCGCTGGCATGCGGCGTCAGGACGCGCGTGACGCACGTCTTGAATTCCGAGAGCATTTGGTCCGTGACTTCCTTCTTGTCCACACCGCGCTCTTTGGCAATGGCGCTGCGGAGCGAGCCGCGCTGGTCCATGGCCGCGGCGGCGATCACGCCGCGCGAGTCGGATACCGCCTTCATGCCCTTCTGTTTTCCGGGGGTAATCTTCATGGCTGTCCTCCACGCAAGATGGGGTCGGATGAGTTTCGCCGGAGTTTAGCACAAGGAGGTCGAGGCAGGAAACCGTCAGGCTATAGGAAGACAACGTGGTGCTGGCCGGCGCAACCGGAGGGAGCGCCCGAGCAGTAGAAGCGAGCGAGTTCATCGAGAAGCTCGGGGCCATAGGCGGCAAGAGTGGGAAGCAAGCAAAGGGCGCGCTCCTGCAAGCCGTGTAGCGGATAGAGCGAATCGAGAAGCAAGCGCGTGTAACGGTCAAGTACGCCAGTGCGCAGGTTCTCTGCGCGGCCGGATTTTTCCCGCAACTTAGCAAACTGATGCAGCATCTTGCGCTCGGAGAGATCGAGCGCGCCCAAGAGTGTTCGGTCGAGGCGTTCGAGCGGCTTGCGGTAGGCTTTCAGGAGCTTCCGAAGCTTCTTCTCATCGTCTTCGAAACGGCGCGAGAGCCCGCGAGGGAGCGCTACGCGCTCCACCTTCGCGCGAAGAGTCTGGCTGCCGCCAAAAACGCCGCGCACATCGAGATCGAATTTCTTAAGAAGCCTGGCGGCTAAAGGATCCACAAGAGTAAAGCTGGCGCGCGAAAGTATTGCGGGCATCCGGCCGAGAAGCTGCTTATAGATTACCTGCGTCTGCGCGAAGTATGCGGTCTCGGCCGGGCCGCTGACGTAGGCGGCCGTGGGGAAAAGCGTGTCCTGGACGACGGGGCGCAGCAGCACGTTGGGCGTGAAAGCCTCGGGAGTTTTGTCGATGGCCGCGCGCAATTGCTCTGGAGTGAATGACGCCTTCCCCGCGGCGAAGCCGCCGTTGCGGCTGCGAAGAGGCAGGCGCTGGCCGTTGACGTTGTAAAACAGGAGTGTGGACGCGCTCGAAACCTTCACTTGCGCATGAAAGCCGGCGCGTTCCAGCTCTTTCGAGCGCGCAGTCAGCGCATCGCGCAACGGGGCGGCTTCGTCGAGGGCGCGGCGATAGACGCCGGCGGCAAAGCGCTGCAGCCGAACGTCGAGCGGGTCCACGAAGATGATCCCGCGCCCGGCGAGAAGCCGAGCCATCAATTTGCCAAATGCCGACCCGTAGGTTTCTTCCGGCGCGTAGGCTTCGCGAAGCGCCCGCGCGACTTCAGGAGCGCCGGGACCTTCGAGACTGTCCGCGGCCTTCGCCACGAGATCGCGAACGGCGGCGCCTAATTTTACTTCGCCAACGCGGCGGCCTGCGTCCGCCTCACTGGGAGGAATCTCGTAGCGCGCGATACCGTCGCGCGTGTTCCAAAGCGAATGATTTACTTCGGCGAGATCGTGGTCCCCGGTGGCAAGCCAAAAAATCGGAACGGCGTCGAGGCCGCTACGCGTGATGTGGTCCGCCCAGCAAACGGTGGAGATGGCTTTGTACAAGCTGAAGGCAGGACCGGAGAAGAGTGCGACCTGCTGGCCCGTGACGATTGCGACGGCCCCCGCCGCAAGACGATCGAGATTGCGAGACGTAGCCGGGTCAAGCGCGCCCCCGGCGCCGAAAAATCCATTTTGCTCGCGCAGGACTTCCACGACACCGCGGCGAACCGCGGGGTCCAACTGGATTTCGCGGGCTGCGGCTGCAACACCCGCGGCGGTCTGGGGATGGCCGAAATACTTTGCGACGCGCGGGAAATCTTCAACAAAAGTGGTGAAGAGCTTGGTCGTATGAGGCAGGTCGCGGAAGGAAATACAGTGGGACTCCATCGAAGCAGTCATGATACACGGCACTCCTGAGGCGAGCAACGGCAGCAGTAGCGAGTCCAAAGCAGACGCAGGCCATCATCCGTCAACAAAGCCAACGGAGATGAAGACGAAAGCGAGGGGAAAAGGATAGCCGTGTAAGAAGTTCCGCCCGCGATGCCCGAGTTGCCGGAATAAGTCATTCAGTAGTAAACTCCCGCGCATATGGCAAACAGAATTGCTCTATCCGTGTGCGCCTTTGTGGCTGCGAGCGCGCTAGCCGCAATCGGAGCAGCCTGGGCCGGTACGCAGAATCAATCGAACTCGCAAGCGCCCGCGGCGCAATCAGCACCAGCGCAAACGCAGCAGCCGCAATCCCCCGTGCCAGAGACACAGGCGTCACCGGGCGTTTCTTCCGCACAAGCGGCGCAGTCGAAACAGCCGCCGCCGGCGATTCGCGCGACGACACGGCTGGTTCAGGTCAGCGTGGTCGTGCACGACAAACACGGCAATCCGATGCCAGGCCTGACAAAAGATGACTTCGTTGTGTTGGATGAAAAGAAACCGCAAGAGATTCGCATTTTTTCGGTGGAAACGAACGAGTTGCCGGTTCACGCTCCTCCCCCGTTGCCCCCCGATACCTACACGAATCGAATCCAGGAACGGGGGAACGTGCCGACAAGCATCACCGTGATTCTATTCGACGGGCTCAACACGGAAATTACGGACCAGGCATACGCCAAGAAGCAGGTGGTAAAATTCATCCAAACGCAGGTGCATCCGCAGGATCGAGTGGCCATTTACTCGATGGGCCGCAACCTGCGCATCCTGCACGATTTTACGAGCGACTCGACCAGCTTGCTCGCTGCTCTAGCTGCCTATAAAGGAGCGGATACTCCCCTGATTTATGCCTCCGATCCGCAGGTGTCTGACAACCCGGTTCCCGCCGTGGCGGCGTTTCTGAATGAAGCCTACCAGCGGGAAGCCAATTATTTTATCAAGGACCGCGTGCACCGGACGCTTGACGCTCTCACGGCGATTGCGAATCACGTCGGGACTCTGCCCGGAAGGAAAAACCTCATCTGGGTCTCGGGGAGCTTTCCGTTCAGCATCGGCTACGACAATATCGAAGCGAATACGTCGGATGCCAAGGAACTCTTCGCGGATGATATCGAAACGGCGGCGCGAGCGCTGACCAATGCGGACCTGGCCGTCTATCCTGTGGACGCGCGCGGCTTGATGACAGCAGACACGGGCGTGCGATCGAACCTGGGAAACCGTTACGGACGCAGCACCACAGCATCAGACCGCTCGTTCCCTGCCCCCAGCACTTCCAACTTCGATTCGATGAATATGCTGGCGGACCGCACCGGCGGACGGGCATTCTACAACCGCAACGATATCTGGGGCGCGATCCGCGAGGCGATCGACGATTCGCGCGTGACGTATGAGCTCGGCTACTACCCACAGGGCGTGGACTGGAACGGAAAATTCCGCGAGATCAAGGTTGAAGTGAAAAAGCCGGGCGCGCACGTCCGCGCGCGAAAAGGATATTTTGCAATGCCTGAGCCGAAGTTGACGCCACAGCTCCGGCAGGCAATCATCTCGCAGTCGGCCACAAGCCCGCTGGAGCCGACCGGCATCGGAGTGATCGTGCGCGTCAAACCCTTGGATCCGCGGAGCGACCGGAAGCTCCATGCAGTCGGCGTCTTTGACCTCCGCGAATTTGCGCTGCAACTGAAGGACGGGCGATGGTCGGGCGCCATTGACACCGTTTTCCTTCAACTCGACAACAAGAGCCAGATCATCAACGCCATCGACGAAACGACGCATCTGAACCTCGAGCCCGCCACGTACGAGCGGCTGGCGAAAGAAGGCGTCACTTACTCGAAGGACGTGCCGATACTGCCGGGAGCGGTCGAGCTCCGCCTGGTCCTGCGCGACGGCACAACGGGCACCGTGGGTGCCGTCAGCATTCCCCTGGCGAAGTATTTCCCCCTGGCTAATCCCGGCAACTAGTCTCCGGGCATCTATGGCGAGAGTAAGCAAGATCACAGGAATCTTCACCGTTGTTAAGGCGGGCCAACTGGTGGGCGAGAGCAACGCCGCGCTCCTCCTCTCTGCTCTTTTATTGGCCCAACCCGTAGCTGGATTGGCTCAACGCTTAGCTCCATCGGCTGCACAGCAGACACAGCCTACCGCGCAATCCACACAGTCGAGTCAAACGTCCGCGCCGTCGTCGCAACTGCAGCACACCACGAATTCGCCTGCGGTGCCGCAGGAGCCGTCAAACTCCTCGGGACCACCGTTGGAAGCGACGACGCGACTCGTCCAATTGAGCGTGGTCGTGAAAGATAACCACGACGAACCCATCGGGAGTTTGAAGAAGGGCGATTTCACTTTACTCGACAATGGAAAGCCGCAGGCCATCCAAATTTTTTCAGTCACGACGAATCAACTGCTGTCCGGTCCACCACCACGCCCGCTTCCGCCGAACACTTACTCAAACCGCGTCCCGGGGCCTGGGGACGCGCCGGCAAACATAACCGTGATTCTACTCGACGCGCTCAACACGCCCTTTGCAGACCAGGCCTTCGCGAATCAACGGGTAATGAAGTTCCTCCAGCAACTCCAGCCGCAGGACCGTATCGCTCTCTACACGCTGGGGAGCCGCTTGCGCATTCTGCAAGATTTCACGAACGATGCAACGAGCCTGCTGGCAGCGCTGAAGAACTACAAAGGACAACTTTCTGATCTTGACTCCTCGGCAATTCCCGACATGGGCAACAAACGCAGCATCGGATATCTATTTACCAAGGACGAGCAGCTATACGAGAGCGAAATCCTTCTAGGGAAGCGGGTGCGCCGCACGCTTGATGCGATGACGGCGATTGCAAACCACGCTGGCGCCCTGCCTGGCCGCAAGAATCTCATCTGGGTTTCAGGCAGTTTTCCGTTGGCTACCGGTTTTGTGCAATTGCTTCCTGCGCACGAACGAATGGTTTTTGCAAAGGACGTTGAAAGCACCGCGCAGGCAATCACCAATGAGGCCATGGTGATCTATCCCGTGGATGCGCGCGGCCTAATCCCGCCCGACCTCGCGGGAAGCTTCGCGCCTCCTGATGCGTTCGAATTCATGACCATGAAAAACCTGGCCGCGGACACCGGCGGGAGAGCTTTCTTCAACACGAACGATATTGGCGGGGCGATCCGTATGGCGATTGACGATTCGCGCGTGACGTATGAGCTGGGCTTTTACCCCGAAACCACGAAATGGGACGGCAGCTTTCACACCCTCAAGGTGAAGGTGAATCGGCCGGGGGCGCACGTTCGCACGCGGAAGGGATACTTTGCGCTTCCCGTGCCGCAGATGACGCCAGAAACTCGCCAAGCGAGAATTTCGCAAGCGACGACAAGGCTATTGGAAGCCCACGAAATCGACGTGACAGTGCGCGTCGATGCGGCAGATTCGAGTCCAAAGAATCCGCGGACACTAGGCGTTAGCGTTGTGATGGACCCGCATCAGTTGGACCTGAAGCCGCAGGACGGCCGCTGGTGCGGAGTCGTCGATTTGCTGTTCTTCCAGCTCGATGACCAGAATCGGATCATTCACACGCTGAAACAGCCGTATCAATTGAACCTCCTACCAGGGACGTACGAACGGTCACCGGTGGAAGGATTTACACTAACCAACGCTGTTCAGGTGCTGCCCGAAGCGGCGCAACTCCGCGTAATCCTCCGTGACAACTCAACGGGCATGGCGGGCGCGGTTGGCGTGCCGCTCTCGACATATTTCCCTGTCCGTTCGAATAAGACGAATTAAGCAACGCCGTTACGAGTGCGAAGCAGAGTGCGAAACGACGGCAGCAAGCATGGCGTCGATTTCGCGCTTGGCGGCTTCGCTGATGGGCAGGAGCGGCGGGCGGGGTGGGCCGCCGTAATAGCCGAGGCGGTCGAGTGTGTATTTCAGGCCGGGAATTCCGTACTGCGGACCCAGCATCTTTGCAGGAGCGATGAGTTTCTGCGCGAGCGAGTGCGCCTTCGCGGAGTCACCTGCGCGCGAGGCTTCGTAGATTTCGACACATAGCTCGGGGAACGCGTTGGCGAGAGCAAGGATTGCGCCGACCGCGCCGAGTTGCAGGGATTCGAAGAGCGTGGATGCCGAACCGACCAGCGTGCGGAATTCGCGGGGCGCGGCAGCGATGATCTCGGCGATGCCTTTCACATCACCCGAGCTGTCCTTCATCCCGATGATGTTCTGATGCTTCGCCAGGCGCACGATCAGCGGCGCTTCGACCGTGAGATGGGTGAAAATGGGCACCGAATAGACCATCAGGGGAATCCGCGCGGCATCCGCGACGCGAATGTAATATTCGGCGAGCGCGTCCACGGTCATTTGTGGCTTGAAGTAGTGTGGCGTGCGGATGAGAGCGAAATCATAGCCGAGCGAGGCGGCGCGGTTCGTGTGCTCGATTGTCTCGGCGGTGGCTTCGGCGCCGCTGCCAGCAACCATGATTTTTCCCGGCGCGGCGGCTTCCTTCGCCGCCTCCCACAGGCGATAGATTTCTTCCCAGCGCAGGAGAACCGATTCACCGGTTGAACCATTGAGGACGTAGCCCGCGAGGCCCGTGCGGTTATAGCGCGCGATGTTTTCGCGCAGGCGCTCGGGCGCAATGGCGCCGTCTGCCGCAAAGGGCGTGGTGAGCGGAGCGAAAATGCCGTGAAGTTCCATTTCGCAACTCTACATCAGGCGATTCTACTTCAGGAGTGCTCGCTGGGAGCCCCCGCGGTCGTCTTGCGTCGATGCAAATCCTGAAGCGCGGCAACCTCCACCGCATGGCCGGCCATGGCGCGAATGCCGCCGGCAGCGGCCTTCGCGGCGGAAAGCGTTGTGATGCATGGAACGTTGTGACGGATTGCGGCGCGGCGAATGGATTTTTCGTCGTAGAAGGATTCGCGCCCGAGCGGCGTATTGATCACGAGACCCACCTTGTTGGTCTTGATCAGGTCCACGATATTCGGGCGGCCCTCATTCACTTTGTAAACCGATTCCACTTCGATGCCCGCTTTCGAAAGAGCCATGGCGGTGCCCCGCGTGGCAACCACTTTCAACCCTGCCGCGACGAGGTCTCGGGCAATGGGCGCGATCTGGCGCTTGTCGTGATCGTTGACGCTGATGAAAACTGTTCCCTCGAGCGGAAGGCCCTGGCCGGCTGCAAGCTGCGCCTTCGCGAACGCGAGTCCGAAGGTGGATGAAACGCCCATCACTTCACCCGTCGAGCGCATCTCGGGGCCAAGAATGGTGTCCACACCGCGGAACTTATTGAACGGAAATACCGGCGACTTCACGGCGTAGAAATCGCGGACGGCCAACTCTTTCACGCCGTTCGTCTCGATGAAGGGCAGGTTGAGGTCGCGCAACTTGCGGCCGGTCATCAACCGCGCGGCAATTTTCGCGAGCGGGACTCCCGTGGCTTTGCTGACATAGGGGATCGTACGCGACGCGCGAGGATTCACTTCGAGGACGAACACCGTGTCGCGCTGGATGGCATACTGCACGTTCATCAACCCGACCACATGCAGCGCGCGGGCCAGGCGAGCAGTGAAATCGCGGATGCGCTCGAGAACCGAGGGGCTGAGAGTGACGGACGGCAGCACACACGAAGAGTCGCCGGAGTGAATCCCGGCTTCTTCGATGTGCTCCATGATTCCGGCAATCACCACGTCTTCCCCGTCGGCGAGAGCGTCCACATCGACTTCCGTGGCGTCTTCGAGGAACTGGTCAATCAAAATCGGGCGCCGCGGATCGGACGCCGAACCGATGAGCGCCGCTTGCGCGACGTAATCCTGAACCGTTTTCAAATCGTAAGCGATCACCATCGCGCGCCCGCCCAGCACGTAGCTGGGCCGGATGAGAACCGGCAAGCCGATTTCGGATGCCACCTTCGCGGCTTCCTCGGGCGCAAGCGCCGTTCCCGCACGGGGCTGCGGAATTTTCAAGTCGTCAAGAAGCCGCCCGAACCGGCGGCGGTCCTCGGCGAGATCAATGGATTCAGGGTCGGTGCCGATGATCTGCGCGCCGTTGCGCTTCAGTTCGAGAGCGAGGTTCAGCGGCGTCTGCCCTCCAAATTGAACGATGACGCCCTGAGGCTTCTCACGGTCGAGAATCGCCAGAACGTCTTCAAGCGTAAGAGGCTCGAAATACAGGCGGTCGGAAGTGTCGTAATCGGTGGAAACGGTTTCCGGATTGCAGTTCACCATCACGGTTTCGTAGCCGTCTTCCTTGAGTGCGAAGGCCGCGTGGCAGCAGCAGTAATCAAATTCAATTCCCTGCCCGATGCGATTCGGCCCGCTGCCGAGAATTACGACTTTCGGGCGGTCCACAGCGCCGGATTCGTCTTCCTCTTCGTAGGTTGAGTACATATACGGAGTGAAGGATTCAAATTCCGCGGCGCACGTGTCCACGCGCTTGAAAATGGGGCGCACGCCGAGAGCGTGGCGTCGAGCCCGGACTTCGGCGGCTGTTGCCTTCCACAGCTTCGCGAGCTCTTCATCGCTTGCGCCGGAGCGTTTGGCTTCGAGCAGCAATTCGCGCGGGACATTGCGGAGAGTCGACGAAGCGGTCCGGCGGTCGAGCGCGACCATTTCTTCGAGATGGCGGATGAACCAGGGATCGATCTTCGTAAGCGAGCACACTTCATCGCGGGTCATCCCGCGTTCAAGCGCATCAAAAAGCCAGTGGATGCGGTCCGGCCCGGGCACGGACAGCCGCTCGCGCAGAAGCGCGGTGGTGACTTCGGCGGGCGCGCGCCACGGAGAATGCGGCTCGAGCGACCGGATGCCCTTGCACAGCGCTTCCTGAAAATTCCGGCCGATGGCCATCACTTCGCCGACGGATTTCATTTGCGTCGAGAGCGTTGTGTCGCTGCCGGGAAATTTCTCGAACTGCCATTTCGGAATTTTCACGACGACATAGTCAATGGTCGGCTCGAAAGACGCGGGCGTGGTGCGCGTGATGTCGTTGGGAATTTCGTCGAGCGTCATGCCGAGCGCGAGCTTCGCGGCAATCTTCGCGATCGGAAAACCCGTGGCTTTGCTGGCGAGCGCAGAACTGCGCGAGACGCGCGGGTTCATCTCGATTACCACCATGCGGCCCGTGCCCGGCTCGATTGCAAATTGAATGTTCGAGCCGCCCGTCTCCACTCCGACTTCGCGGATGATGGCGGCCGCGGCGTCGCGCATGCGCTGGTATTCCTTGTCGGTGAGCGTCTGCGCGGGCGCCACCGTGATCGAATCGCCGGTATGAATCCCCATCGGATCGAAATTCTCGATCGAGCAAATGACCACGAAGTTGTCGCGGAAGTCGCGCATCACCTCAAGCTCGTATTCTTTCCAGCCCAGCACGGACTCTTCGATCAGCGCCTGGCGCACGGGGCTGGCGTCGAGAGCGCGAGAGATTGCGTCCGAGAATTCCTCACGGTTGTAGGCGATGGAGCCGCCCGTGCCGCCCAGAGTGAACGACGGGCGGATCACGACGGGATAGCCGAGCTGGTCGGCAAGCTCGATGGCTTTCGGAATATCGTTGACGACTTCGGAAGCGGGCACTTCGAGGCCGATCTTGCGGCACACATCCTTAAAGAGCAGGCGATCTTCGGCAACTTTGATCGCGTGGAGCTGTGCGCCGATGAGTTTCACGCCATATTTTTCGAGGATGCCGCTTTCGGCCAGCTCGACGGCGAGATTGAGGCCCGTCTGTCCGCCAACAGTCGGGAGCAGCGCGTCGGGGCGTTCGACTGCGATAATCGCTTCGAGATATTCCTTCGCGAGGGGCTCGATATAGGTGCGGTTCGCGATTTCAGGGTCGGTCATGATTGTCGCGGGATTCGAATTGACGAGCACGACTTCGTAGCCTTCGGAGCGAAGGGCCTTGCATGCCTGCGTGCCCGAATAGTCGAACTCGCACGCTTGCCCGATGACGATCGGGCCGGAGCCGATGATCAGGATTCTCTTGATGTCAGTACGTTTCGGCATCAGGCCCTGCCGCTCATGAGTGCGATGAAATCATCAAAGAGGTAACGAGCGTCGTGGGGGCCGGGCGAGGCCTCGGGGTGATACTGCACGCTGAAGAGCGGCAGCGAACGGTGGCGCATGCCTTCGTTGGTGTGGTCGTTCAGGTTCACGTGCGTGATCTCGACGTCGCTCGACGGAAGCGAATCGGGATCAACGCAGAAGCCGTGGTTTTGCGCCGTGATCTCGACTTTCTGGGTGAGTAGATTCATCACCGGATGATTCGAGCCGTGATGGCCAAATTTCAATTTGAATGTCTTGCCGCCGAGGGCCAGGCCGCAGAGCTGGTGGCCGAGGCAAATGCCAAAGATTGGGACGCGCCCCAGCAACTTACGAATGTTCGCGATGGCGTAGCCAATGGGCTCGGGGTCGCCGGGACCGTTCGAGAGGAAGACGCCGTGCGGTTTGAGCGCGAGGACGTCTTCGGCGGAAGTTTTCGCGGGGACAACGGTGACATCACAGTTGTGGTCAACGAGGAGGCGCAGGATATTTTGCTTGATGCCGAAATCGTAGGCGACGACTCGATAGCGTTGTCGCGCTTCAGGGGCTGAAGCCCGAACCTTCGTTGCTTGCACGGCGGGGCTGAAGCCCCGCCCTTCCACGGCTCTAGAGCTCTGACCTTCGCTACGCAAACTGCCTGCGGCAGCCGCGGCGCCGATAGGCGCAGCCAAGTCGATTGAGCTGTGCTCCCAGGCGTAGCGCTTCGCGCAGGTGACGCGGCTCGCGAGCTCCTGGCCGGCCATTGTCGGCAGCGCCCGCGCTTCGGCGATGAGCGCCTCGGCCGCTGCGCCGTCCGTCGAGACCACGCCGCGCAGCGCACCAACTTCGCGAAGGTGGCGCACCAACGCGCGCGTGTCGAGATCCCAAATGACCGGCACGCCGTGGCGCTCGAGATATTGTTGCGCCGATTCGCTGGCGCGCCAGTTGGACGCGAGCTGCGCGAACTCGCGCACAATCAGCGCTTCGATGTAGGGCTTCGCGGATTCTTCGTCGTCGCTATTCGCGCCGACATTTCCTATGTGCGGATACGTGAGGCAAACAATCTGGCCGGAATAGCTCGGATCGGTGAAAACTTCCTGATAGCCGGTGAGGCTGGTATTGAAAACGACTTCGCCGCCGCGACGGGTGCGAGCGCCCGCCGCGCGGCCTTTAAAGACTCGACCGTCCTCGAGCGCGAGAGTCGCGCGACCTGCGAGGGGCTCGTTCAGTGTGTCCTCCAAAGAAGTTCATTTCGACGCCGCATTCACCGTGGACGAAGAAGTCAGCGAGCCGAAATGGTCCACGGGCCAGTACGCGAATACCGCCTTGCCATAAATATATGGCCGCCCCACGGGCCCGAACACGCGCGAATCGTTAGAGCTATCGCGATGATCGCCCATGACGAAATAATTTCCCGAAGGAATCTGGACAGAAGGATAGCTCGAGCCATCGAGGTAGCTCGCCGGAACATACGGCTCCTTCAATTCTTTCCCTTCCACGTACACGTGCCCGGCGCGAATCTCAATCGTCTCGCCAGGCAGGCCGACGACTCGTTTGATGAAGGATTTCGAGTGGTCGATTGGATACCAGAAAACGACCACGTCCCCACGCTCGATGGGCTCGAAGCGGTAGACGAACTTGTTGATGAAGATGCGCTCCTGATCGCTGAGAAGCGGGGCCATACTGGTGCCTTCCACTTTAACCGGCTGATATAGAAAAATAATGATAACGAGAGCGAGGCCGAGCGCAACGGCAAGATCGCGCGTCCAACTGCGCAATTCGCGGCGCAATTGCGGGGCCGACGCATTTTCAGGGGCGTTGGCAGGGCCAGGATTGGAGATGTCCAACATGCTCAGAGAAACATTTATACCATGCCGGGGCGCGGTGCGCCAAATTACCCGAGCCGCCGGCCTTCGCTCAGGTTCCAAATCAACTACGGTTTGGCAACAATTGCGGAGATGAGGCGAGCAATCGAGCCGAGGTTCACCATTGTTGCCGGTCCGTAGTGACGGCATTCAAGCACTAACCTAAAACCAAGGCCTGGCCCTTGCTTTGGAGGAACGGCCTTTTATTTCTGCCGGGATCACTTCTCTTCTCGCGATGGCATCCTGGTCTAGTAGTACTAGAAGGAGGCGGTAACGTTTGCAGCCATCGGTGAGCAGCTTCGGCTCACCCAAAAGATTGTCTACAAATTGGTTTGACTTTCAATTAGCCCACAAGCAGAATTCGCTCAGCGTTTCCCAACCTTACGATTGTAACTTGAAGGAGAAAAATAGGAATGCGAAAGCCCCTGGTTTGTGTGTGCCTAGTTGCGCTCAGCTTGTTCGGTAGTTTCGCCGCGTTCGGTCAGCAGAACACGGCGAAGGTACCCCGCTCCCCGCTTGCCGCCAACAACAGCTACTTCACATCTCTGAACACCAAAGCAAAGCACAAGGCGTTCAACAAATTGTCCGCGTCCACCAATACCGCCACCAAGCAACAGGATCCACGCATCATTTCGTTGCCCAATTTCACCCGTTCTTTTACTTTCGGCGGGCAGAATTTTCCTTTCACGATGGTCGGTCAGGACCCCTCAAGAAACAAGAGCACCTTGGTCCCGACGCAGTACATCCCGCTGTCGTTCTTTTTTGACGAATTCGTCGACCAGAACGGCAACAACATTGTGATCGATTCCACGACGATCACCGAAGAAATCAAGAATTCCCCCCTTTTCGTCCCCACGGAGTTACCCAACGGATTTTTGCAGTATGAGGACGGGCTAATGCGGGCGGAATTCTTTCCTTCGATCAACAACAAGAACAACAATGGTAACGACAGCTTCCACGTCATACTCGGCCGTCCCGAGACACTCATTCCGGTTCAGATCGAAGTTCCGTTCGGATCGTCCGTGGTGTTCGTGGATCCAGCCGGAAATTTCTTCGCGCTGATCGACTTCAATTTCATCATTTCCCAACTAAACACTCTGGTTCAGACCGAGCCCATTGACGTGCACCAGATTCCGATCTTTCTCACGCGCAACGCGGTGTACGGCGACTTCTTCCAGCAACAGCCTGTGGATTGCTGCATCGGCGGATTCCATACCGCGTTTGAGGCCAACCAGGTCAAAAACAAAGTTTTTGTGCAGACGTTCGACTTTGCTGTCTCGCTCGATGCGGTCATAGCTGACGACATCTTCGGTAATCCCACAACTTTCGCCGACATCTTCCCTCTGTCACACGAACTCGGTGAGACTCTCAACGATCCCTTCATCAACAACATTACGCCGAATTACCAACTCCCCGGCTTCCCTCCCGGCGCCTGCCAAAACGTCCTGGAGGTGGGGGACATTATCGAAGCGCTGCCCAACCCATCGCAACCGATTACTCTGAATGGCTTTACGTATAACCCTCAAACATTGGCGCTGCTGCAATGGTTCGAAGGCATCAATCCGTCGAACGCGTTTAACGGCGACTACAGCTTCCCGGACCCGACAGTGCTGACTGTCGCGGGCGGGACTGCGCCGTTTACACCGTGTCCTACCGGGCCGTAGATTTGTTTCTACTCCTCGAAGAAAAAAGGCGCCGATTCCGGCGCCTTTTTCTTTTTCGGGCCCACTTCCGAAGACCGCCCGAAACGCATTAATCGTTTATTCCCATTTGTGTCAGGAAGTAGGCGTAATCAAAGGCTGTTTCATGCAGGCGATCGTAGCGCCCCGACGCGCCTCCGTGTCCGGCAGGGTTCATGTTCGTTTTTAGAATCATAGTATTGTGGTCGGTTCGGAGAGCACGCATTTTGGCGACATACTTGGCCGGCTCCCAATACATCACCTGGCTGTCGTTGAAGGAGGTCCTGACAAGCATATTGGGATAACCCTTTGCCTCGATGTTGTCGTAGGGCGAATAGGTGATCATGTAATCGAATGCCGGCTTTTCCTTCGGATTGCCCCACTCCTCGAATTCGCCGACGGTGAGCGGCAGGGATTCATCCAACATCGTGTTCATCACGTCCACAAACGGAACGCCGACCAAAGCCGCATGGAACAAATCCGGCCGCATATTCAGAACGGCGCCCATCAACAGGCCGCCAGCGCTTCGCCCTTCGATCACCAAGCGATCCTTCGAACCATATCCCTTGGCCACAAGGTATTCTGCAGAAGCAATGAAGTCGGTAAAAGTGTTTTTCTTGTGCATCATGCGGCCGTCGTCGTGCCACGCCTTCCCCATTTCTCCACCGCCGCGAATATGGGCCACCGCCACCACCACGCCACGATCGACCATGCTGAAAATATTGGAATTGAAGCTGATGTCGTACGATATGCCGTAAGAACCATAGCCGGTGAGGTACATGGGCCCTTTGCCGTCCAGCGCGGCGCCTTTCAGATGAACCACCGAGATCGGTATCTTGACGCCATCGGATGCCGTCGCGTAAATCTGTTCTACCTGATATCGCGTGCGATCATAGCCGCCGGGCACTTCCTTCTGCTTCAGCAAAGTGGTAGTGCCGCTCGGCAGGTCATCCTCAAAAACCGATTGGGGAGTAATAAACGACTGGTAGCCATACCGGAACTTGGTGGTGTCATATTCGCGGTTGATGTACGCGTAGGTCACGTAAGCCGGCTCCGGAAATTCGATGCGCCGGGATTTTCCGGTTTCGAGATTGGTGACGCGAATCTGCGGCAAACCCTTTTCCCGTTCATAGGAGATGAAGTAGTTTTTGAAGAAGTCCGTGTCGTCGAGCATCACATCGGCGCGATACGGCACCACTTCCTGCCAATTCTTGCTGCCGGGATCGGAGACCGGCGCCTTGACCAAACGGAAATTACGCCCTGTGTCGTTCACGCGAATATAAAAGAATTTGCCATTGTGATCCGGATAGTACTCGACGCCCTGTTTACGAGGTTCCAGGAGTTTCCATTCCGCCATGGGTTGGTCGGCGGGAATGTAACGCGCCTCGCTGGTGGTGTGGCTGCCGGAGATGAGAAATAAGTAGTCTTTGCTGCGCGTCTTGACGGTCCCAATTTCGAACCGTTCGTCTTTTTCTTCATAGACGAGAGAGTCGGGGCCGCTCGTGCCGACAGCATGACGGTATAGCCGATAGGACCGCTTCGAGACCTCGTCTTCGACGGTATAGAAGATAGTCTTGTTGTCGTTCGCCCATGCGACGGAATCAACGCGCTCGGCGTGTTCCACCAGCATTTTCCCCGTGCGCAAATCTTTCACGGCTAGGGTGAATTGCCGGAACCCAGTGTTGTCCGTCGTGTAAGCCAGCAGATTCCCGTCGTCACTGACGTCAAAAGCCGCCAGGGACATGAAGGTCTGCCCCTTCGCGAGTTCATTCACATCGAGCACTATTTCTTCCGGCGCGTCAAGGCTGCCCTTCTTCCGGCAACGAATCCCGTACTGCTTTCCCGCTTCCGTTCGCAAATAATAGAAATAGCCTCCTTCCTTGTAGGGCACCTCCACGTCAGTTTCCTTGATCCGGCTCAGCATTTCGCCATAGAGCTTTTTCTGCAGCGGCTCGGTGGGCTTCATCACCGCGTCGGTGTAGACGTTTTCGGCTTCCAGATAGGCCTTCACGTCTGGATTTGTTTTTTCGCGCAGCCAATAATAGTTATCCACCATCTTGTGTCCATTGATCTCGGTGATTTTGGGCTCTTTCTTGGCCACCGGCGGTGTGGGGAGCGAAGAATTGTCGGCCGCAGGCAAAACAAATACGGACGTAAGGACCAGAAAAGCCAGGATCACCAGTGCGGGATAGACGTGCCGAAAATAGAATTCGTTCATCGGAACCACCTTCGCGAGGTTTGAAAGCCGCACCGATTCTATACCAAGTCGCCCGCAGAGATAAGGATAAGCAGGCCAAAACCGTTGGCCGGATGAATCAGTCGTTCAACGCGAAGTGCAGGATCGCGAGCGAGGCCAGGACGGCAGTTTCGGTCCGCAGGATGATTTCGCCGAGCGAAGTCTCGACAAAACCGGCTGCACGCGCAGCGGCAACTTCGGCGTCGGTCCAGCCGCCCTCCGGCCCAATCGCCAGGCAGGCAGTGGGCCCCTTCGCAGAGCGGAGCGCCTCATTCACCGGCCGCGAGTCACGGCGTTCCGACATGAAAATTCTCGTGGCCGCCGTGGATTGCGCGAAAGCATCCTCCACGCGCATTACATTCCGAATCGCCGGCGGACGAAGGCGTCGCGATTGTTGCGCGGATTCAAGCAGGATTCTTCGCCAGCGCTTGAGCCGCTTGTTCGCTGCCGCAAGCAGCAGCTTATCGGTACGGGCCGCGTGAAGAGGAACGATCTCGGCGACGCCCAGCTCTGTTGCCTTTTCGAGGCACCACTCGAAACGGTCGAACTTCACGAGTGCGATGAGAAGCTGAATGCATAGCGGCGGCTCGCGTGTTGCGACGGGTTCGACGAGCGCGAATTCGACGCGGTTGTCGCCACTTTTGCGCAGGGAAACGCGTTCGACGCGGGCCAGCCAGACGCGCGCGCCGTCGCTTAGTTCGTAGAGCTGGCCAGGCTCGGCGCGCAGGACGCGGCCAAGGTGCTCGGCGGCATCGCCGCGAAGAGTGGCGGAATCATCGCCGAATTGATCCACGAAGAAGCGCCGGCGCATGGGTGCAATTGTATCCCCGGAACGCGCCGGCGCAATCCACTATGACGAAGGCATTGCAACCAGGCATGAACACAGAGGAGGGTCTTGCGGGTGACCGAGCCAGAATCACGCAAGCCGTACGCTTCACTAGCCGAAGATGTCTTTCACCTTGTCGAAAAAGCTCGCGGTCCGCTCCGCGGGTTTATTCTCCACTTTAAGAGACTGGCCGAGCTGTTCAAGCAGGCGGCGCTGCTCCCGCGAAACTTTCGACGGAATGACAACCTGAATGTTGACGTAGAGATCGCCGCGGCCTCCGTGCGGATTCGGGAGTCCCTTCCCTTTCTTGCGGAAGATCTGCCCGGACTGGGTGCCTTCGGGGATTTCGAGCTCCTCTTCGCCGTGCAGCGTGGGCACCTGTATTTTCGCTCCCAGGCTGGCTTGCGTGATGCTGATGGGAATCGAACAGTAAAGGTCGGCGCCCCGCCGCTCGAACAGCGCATGCTCTTTCACCTCGAGGAAAATGTAGAGATCGCCGGGACCGCCCCCATTCGTGCCGGGCTCTCCGTGGCCAGCCATGCGGAGCCGCGTGCCGGAATCCACGCCGGCGGGTATGCCAACTTCAAGTGTTCGTTCGCGCTCGATGCGCCCCTGGCCCCGGCACGTAGCGCAGGCATCCTTGATTACCTGGCCGACGCCCTGGCAAGCAGGGCATGTGCGCGTGATCGAGAAAAACCCTTGCTGGTAGGCGAGCTGGCCGCGGCCACCGCAGGTGCGGCACGTCGTGGTGCCCGTGCCGGCTTTTGAACCGGTGCCTTTGCAGGTCTCGCAGGCTTCCAGGCGTGTCACTTGAATCTTGGTCGTGACACCCGCGGCCGCCTCTTCAAAGCTCAGGCTCATGTCGTAACGCAAATCGTTGCCGCGTTGCCCGCGCGCGGCACGTCCGCGGCGCCGGCCGCCCCCGCCGAACGCATCATCAATGCCGAAGAGATCGCCGAGGATGTCCTGAAATTCCTCGAAGATCGTCGAGTTAATGCCGCCACCGGGCTCGAACCCGCGGCTGCCGAGTCCCGCGTGACCAAAGCGGTCGTAGATAGCGCGCTTTTGCGTGTCGGAAAGCACGCTGTAAGCTTCGCTCGCGGCGCGAAAGTTTCCCTCCGCCTGCTGCTTATTCTCCGGATTGCGATCTGGATGCCATTGAAGCGCCGCCTTGCGGTATGCCGACTTGATCTGATCGGCCGAAGCGTCGCGGGCCACGCCAAGAACTTCGTAGTAATCGCGGGGAGTGCTGGGCATTTTCCTCTTTTACCTTTCGATTCAGGTGTTGCGCCGCTAGTTCATTCAGTTTTGCGCGTCACGCGTCTTTTCAGGCGCGCTGGTGACGCGGACCATCGCCGGCCGCAGAATCCGGCCGTGAAACACATAACCCGGCTGCAATTCCTGCAGCACGGTTCCGTCGGGCAATTCCGCGGTTGCGACGCTCTCGATGGCATGGTGGAAGTGCGGATTGAATTCCTTGCCCACGCTTTCGATGCGTTCGAGACCTTGCTTTCCAAGGATGTCGCCGAGCTGCTTGCGAATCAGCTCAAATCCCTTGCTGTACTCGGCGTAAGCCGGATCGTCGTATGCGGCCAATGCGCGATCGAAAGCATCAAGAACCGGCAGCAAATGCTCGATAAGCGCTTCCACGCCACGATGGCGATCGTGATGGCGCTCCTTCTCGACCCGTTTGCGATAATTTTCGAAATCGGCCTGCCGCCGGACCAGCGTGTTCATCAGATCCTGCTTTTCGGCGAGCAGCTTCTGAATTTGGTCGGCGAGCTCTATATCGTTCGCCCCGGGGGATGCAGATGCCGCGCCGGTGTCCGCCGTCGAAAGATTCCCTTCGGTTGCGACCCCTTGCTTTGCATCTTCCCTCTCCGGCTTTTCTCTGTTCCCGTAAGACGCCAAATCAGCTCTCCTCCTGGTTCTCGGAAAAAAATTGCGCCATGAAGGCGACTGCGGTGATCACGCGCTCGTAGTGCATGCGCATGGGAGCCAAAATGCCGAGCGTACCTTGCACCTGATCCTTCGAAGTGTACGACGCGGAGACGAGCGCGAGATGCTTTCCCGCCGTCGACATTTTGTCCAAACCAAGTTCCACGTGCACCGGCTCGGGCGATTCGATGCAGCCGCTCAAGAGCGCGATCAGCCGGTCTTTTTCCTCGATCGCTTCCAGCAACTCACGCAATTGCGCCTGATCCGTGAACTCCGGCGACGACGCAATCTGGGCTGCGCCTTCAACGTATATCTTGCGCTCGCCGCTGTCTCCCAGCACGGTCGGGCCGCAGAGCAGAAGAGCGTCTCCGGAAATTCGGCCATATTGCTCGCGGTCACGTTCCACCTGGAGGCGCAGGTCGGAGCGCATGGCTTCGAGCGTCCATCCTTTGTAATGGTTATTGAGGTGCGTGGCAATGCGATCGAGATCCTGCTGGAGGAAGGCGCGCTCGGGACGAATCACTTTGTCTCGCGTCAGGCCACCCGACGTCACCAGCACGACGAGAACGCGATTTTCCGGTAGGAGCAGGAACCGCAGATGCTCCACTACGCTGCGCGCAAGGGGCGGCGAAATGAAGATTCCAAGGCCGCGCGAAACAGCCGCGAGCACATGGCTCGCGCGCTCCATCACGGCTTCAGGCGTCTCCGCAGATTCGAGCTCGCGGCGTATCCACTGCCGGTCCTCCGGGCTCGCCGTAGCCTGGGCAGCCACCTGCTCGACGAAAAACCGGTACGCGCTGGCAGTGGGAACACGGCCGGCGGATGTGTGCGGCTGGTAGAGATAGCCCTCGTCTTCGAGGTCGGCCATGACGTTGCGAACCGTCGCGGGACTGAGCGGATCCAGATGGCGGCGCGCCACACTGCGCGACGACACGGGTTCGCCCGTCTCGATGTATACGCGCACGACATCGGTCAGTATCTGCTGGTGCCGTTTTTGCTGTAGGACGGACATAGATATCGAATCGCGAAAGCAGCCCGAGCAGCCTCTCTGCCGGGACGAAACAAACGTGACATCCTTCACGTATCTAAATTTTAGTCGTGCGGAACGAGCGCGTCAACTTTGTCCGCAAGGGCGCGGCGAAAGAAGCATGAATTCGGTCGCGAGTTTTCACTGTGAATAAGGCTCAATGAAACTTGCGTGCATCCCGCTCGTATTCTATGCTGTCCGCGAATAATGCGCTCGACCAATATCAGTTCGGCCCCGCAAAGTTATTGCAGCGTAATTGGCTCAATTAGGTAGAAGTAGCGCCAAGCAGCGCCTCAGGGAGGGTTCATGCGGCATCTTACGCGCGCCGTGATTTTCGCAGGCGCGGCAGCTTTCGCGTTTTCAGGTGCAGGATTTGCCTCGCCAAGCCAGGCCAATCAGCAGCCCGCCTCCTCTACAGGCAAGCCGCTCTCCACTCGCGTCGTCGCCTATGGCATCGAAGCGAAGCTCGACCCGGAGAAGCACACGATTACGGCAACCGAAACGCTGACTTACCAAAACCTCACCGGGCAGCCGCAGCAAACGTTTCCGTTCCATCTATACTTGAACGCCTTTCAGCCGCAATCCACCTTCATGACCGAGGTGCGGTTGTACGGGACGCGGGGGAACGGCCCCGATTCAGGCTGGGACCCCAAGCATTTCGGCTCGATAACCGTGAGCAAGTTCGAAGCTGAGGGCATGGGTGACCTGACCAATAAGATAGAGTTCATTCAGCCGGACGATCACAACACGAACGATCGCACGGTCTTTCAGGTAACGCTGCCAAGGCCCGTTCCAACGGGCGGATCCGTGCAATTCCGGATGACATTCCAGGATTTGATACCCGAGGTAGTGGAGCGCACGGGCTACAAGCGGGACTTCTTCATGGTCGGGCAATGGTTTCCGAAGGTTGGCGTGTGGTGGAAGGGCGCTTGGAACTGCCATCAGTTTCACGCCACCACCGAATTCTTCGCGGACTTCGGAACGTTCGACGTGAAACTTACCCTTCCGCAGAACGAAGTCGTCGGCGCTGGCGGAGATCTCGTGTCGAGCGCGAACAATTCGGATGGAACGAAGACGCTTGTCTTCCACTCCGAAGACGTGCACGATTTTTCGTGGACGGCCAGCCCCAGCTACCAATTGGCTGAAGATCAATGGACCGGGAGCGCCGGGACGGTGAAAATTCACCTGCTGATGTCGCCGGGGAACATGGGGACGGTGCCGCGATACCTGAGCGCGTTGAAAGGCACCCTCAAGCTTTTTGACGAATGGTACGGCCCGTATCCCTATGATCGAATTACGGTCGTGGACCCTCCACATGGCGCACTTGACGCGGGCGGCATGGAGTATCCGACGCTGATCACAGCGGACACGACTTGGAACATGCCCAAGGGAGCGCTCTTTCCGGAAGTCGTGCTCGAACACGAATTCGGGCACCAATACTGGTACGGAATGGTGGCGACCAACGAATTCGAGGAAGCGTGGCTCGACGAGGGAATCAACAGCTACACGGAAGTGAAAGTGATGGACGCGCTCTACGGAAAAGGCACTTCCGTTCTTAATTTTCCCTTCGCCCACATGGGAGAAGACGAACAGCAACGGCTCTCCTACATCAGCCAGCCCGACAGGGACCCAATCACGCGATTGGGCTGGCAGTTCTATGGAAGCAACTCTTATGGCGGGATCACCTACGGCAAGACGGCTACCGTATTGCTTACCCTTGAAAAAATCATCGGTGAAGACACGATGCGGCAGGCGCTGCACACCTACTTCATGCGTTATCGGTTCACTCATCCAACCGGCGAGGATTTCCTGAAAACGATCGAGGAGGTTTCCGGAAAAAACCTGCGCTGGTATTTCGATCAAGCAGTCTATGGGACCAATATCCTCGACTATGAAATCCTGAACGCGCATTCCGATCCCATCAACTGGTACGAAAAGAAGCCGATGTTCGGCGCGGAGTCCAAGGATCCCGGCCAGATCTATCGCACCTATGTCAGCGTTCACCGGAAGGGCGATTTTATTTTCCCCGTGGACCTGGTGGTCACATTCAACGACGGCCAATCGGTCGTCGAGCATTGGGACGGCCGCGACCGCTGGGTGCGGTACGAATACGATCGCAAGTCAAAAGTGAAATCCGCGGAAATCGATCCCCAGCATGAAATCTGGCTGGACCGGAACTTTTTCAACAACAGCTATATGGTCAAGGAAGATCACCGCGCCGTTCATAAGCTCGGGAATCTGTGGCTTTTTGCGAGCGAATGGTTCGCGCAGTGGATCGCGTGGCTCACATAGCTCATTCACACAGGTCGCTCGTTTAGCGACGGAGTCGCTTCAGCGAAACGGGAACCGAAGCGGAGGCAATTCGAGATGGCTGCGAAACCGAGAACATTTCTGGACGGGGCCGGGTTGGTATGGCGCAGGCAGGCCGTGCTGTGGTGGATATTCATCGTCAATGCGCTTCTCTCCGTTTTCACCGCGATCCAAATGATGGAGCCCGCGGCAGGTGCGCTGCATCACAGCTTCGCGGCGGATCGTCTTGTCCATGGATTCGATGTTGCCGCCCTTTTCGAACTCGCTGCTCAACCGGAATCTCCCCTCCAAGGGCCGGGCCCGGCGTTCCTGTTTTTCTCGATCGTCTTCATGGTATTTATGCTATTCGCAACGGGAGGAGTGCTAGCCACTTACTACCGCGACGAGCGTTTGACGGCGGGGCCTTTCTTCGAGGCGTCCGGCTATCATTTCTGGCGTTTTTTGCGGCTCCTGATTTACTTCGCGATTGCCCTGATCCCCATCGGGATTCTCGCCGCCATTTTCGGCAAACTCTACGATCACTTTGACAAGACTTCCATTTCGCCGTTCCCCTCCGTATGGGTCTTCGTTGCGTCTGCCGTCGTGATTCTGTTTCTTTTGATGTGCCTGCGCCTCTGGTTCGACATGGCCCAGGTAATCGCCGTGGCCGAGGACGAGCGCCGGATGCACAAGGCGTTGCGGCGCGCCGCTGCGGTCGTGAGCCGGAATTTCGGATCGCTCTTCTGGCTCTATTCCCGGATCAGCTTGGTGAGTTGGGTGGTTTTCGGACTCGCCCTGCAATTGTGGAAAAATTATTTGCAGCCCAACTCAATCCTAACCGCGTTTTTTCTGGGTCAAACCATGATGGTCTTCTGGCTGGCCTGCCGGCTGTGGCAGCGAGCGAGCGAGGCGCTTTGGTATCGTCGGTATCAGGCAGACGCGTTTGCAAGCGCTCCCGTTACCGAACCTGAACCGGCGATGAGCCACGCCATGGCATCTCCCGGAGCTTGAGAAGCCGTCGGACGACTTCCCCGCGCGTCACCAGATCCGGCAGCGCTCGGCAGCCGGACGGACCATCGGCGAATTCGTGCTGCACTCGTATGCCTTCGTGAATGCAGGCATGTTCGAAAGCGGACCATTCACGCGAAAATGCGACAGAGGGTGCGGGTTTGTATTCACGAGCAATCGGGCAAATTCCGGCCGGAAGTTATCCGCCCAGATCTGTGACCAACCGAGAAAGAATCGCTGGTCCTCGGTAAAACCATCGATGGCGGGCGCGGGTTTCTCCGCCAGCGCTTTTTGCAGCGCGGCGTAAGCGATCGTCAGGCCGCCGAAGTCCGCGATACTCTCGCCTTCCACGAGCTTGCCGTTTTCGTTTAGCCCCGGCTCAACCGTGTAGCCGTCGAATTGCTTTGCGATGCAGTTGCCGCGCTCCTCAAAATTCTTGAGATCTTCCGGCGTCCACCAGTTTTTCAGATTGCCCCGCGCGTCAAACTTGGCGCCCTGATCGTCGAAGCCATGCGTCAATTCGTGCCCGATCACGGCGCCGATGCCGCCGTAGTTGAGGGCGTCGTCGCGATTGGGGTCGAAGAACGGCGGTTGGAGAATGCCGGCCGGGAACGTGATGTCGTTCATCGTGGGGCGGTAGTAAGCATCGACGGTCGGTGGCGAAGCGTCCCACTCCCCGCGGTCCACGGGCTTGCCGATTCTCGCGGCATCATAGTCAAAACTATACGTGTTTCCACTGAGCGTATTCCCTGCGTAGGAACCGCGATCCACGTGAAAAGGAGAGTAGTCGCGCCATTTGTCCGGGTACCCGATTCTCACGTCGATGGCATCGAGTTTTTCAACAGCCTTCCGGCGCGTCTCAGGACTCATCCAATCGAGCGTTGCAAGATCGGCGCGCAGCGCGGCGATAATATTCTTCACCATCACGAGCGCCTTCTGTTTTGCATCCGGTGGAAACTCCCGCTTCACATAATATTGGCCGAGCGCCTCGCCAAGGTGCGCGTCCGTGGCGCGGACACATCGCTGCCAGCGCGGGAGCATTTCCGCCGTTCCAGTCAGCGTGCGGCTGTAGAAATTGAAATTCTCCTCCACGAATTTCGCGGGAAGCGCCGGCGCTAGGGCGTGGACATACTGCCAGCGCAAGTAAGCCCTCCAATCGGCCAGCGGCATGGAGGCGATGTCCGCGTCCACCTGCTTGAAGAACTCGGGCTGCCCGATATCCATGGAGGAGACGGCAGGCGCTTTCACTTCCTTGAAAAACTCCGCCCATGCGAGATGCGGCGTCAGGCTCGCAATCTGCGACAGAGGCATTAGATGGTAGTTCTTGTCCGGGTCGCGCAAATCAACGTTCGGGAGAGATGCCTTCGCAAACGAGTTTTCGATCGCCATCACCGACTTGGCTTCTCCCGCCGCGTCCGTATCGCCGAGCAGCTTGAACATGTTTGTGACGTGCTTCACGTATGCGTCTCGGAGCTGCTTCGATTTCTCGTCGTCCCGGATGTAGTAGTCGCGGTCCGGCAACCCCAACCCGCCCTGCCCCACACCGGCAATTCTTTGGGTACTGTTCTTGAAGTCCGGTTCGGAACCGAACCCGAACACTGCGTTCGCTCCCGCACGCTGCAGGCGCGCGATCTCGGCTTGCAGGCTCGCGGAGTCGTGGATCGCGACGATGCGCTCTAATTCCGGCTCCAGGGGCTTAAGACCCGCAGTTTCAATTTGCGCTTCATCCATGCAGCTCGCATAAAAATCGCTGATCTTCTGCCAGTTAGAGCCTGCCGCGGCTGTCTTGTCCTTGGCTGCCTCTTCGAGGATTTCATGGAGAACCCCCTCATTGCGCTGCTGAAGGATCTCGAAGGAGCCCCAATCCGATTGGTCGGCAGGAATCGGGTTGTTCTTCTCCCAGCTTCCTTCGGCGAACTGATAAAAGTCGTCACACGGCTTTACAGAACGGTCAAGGTCCGCAAGATTGAAGCCATGGGAGGATTTGTCGTCGGCAGCTCCGGCGTCCACCGGGCCCGAACAGCCTACGCTGTTTGGCGATGGCGCAGAAGTCACCTCATAGTGGGCGCTCGTGCTTTGAGCTCCCGCCGCAAAGGGGAATGCAAGAACTAGAAGCGTTACCAGGGCAAACGAATAGGGTCGCATCGCTCGAAAGACCTCGTTCTGGCGGTTCCGAAGACACAAGAAGCTCGCCGAAAGTATTCTATGGTTGGAATTCGCCCCCGCAGAAAACAGCCTGCTCGCTGCCGATCATTCTGAGTGCAGCAGGGCAAGGTGTCAATCCACTCTGATTGTCAGCGGGCCGGTGCGATGCTACACTTCGCATCGGTCTGTTCGGATACGCACAGAAGTGTCCGCGAGCGAACGCTCAGCGCGCCTAAAATCCTGCTTAACCGTGGCGATTCAAGAGAATACGGGTGGCCGCTGCGTTGCAAGAAGCACGATTTCTGAAACAAATCAGTGTGCTCGCGCGTTTAACCAATTGAAGATTCCATGCACTTTTCAGGTATCGCTTGTTTTGGGGGAGAGGAAAAAGATGATTTCAAGATTATCGCACGTGGCGTTTGTATTTCTCACGGCCGCCTCGCTGGTGGTTTCGCCCGCCTATGCTCAATCGCAGGTCGCGCAACCGCAAGAGCGACAGGGCCAAGCGCAGGCGCAGGGGACTCCGCAACAGCCGTTATCTGTGAATCCCTCCGCCACCTCTGCCGCGGATAGCGCACGTAACCTCAAGCTTACGGAGGGGCCGGACTATTCGAAGCCCAATCCGTTCTTTCCCAATCTTATTGCGCCGTACAAGCCCCGGCATGTGGATGTGCCGATGCTGACGAACACCCCGCGCCTCGACCAGATTATTCAGGGTGGCAAGCTAATGCTAAGCCTGGAGGATGCGATCTCCATCGCCCTGGAGAACAATCTCGACATTTACGTGCAGCGCTTCACGCCCTGGATCGCCGAAACGCAATTGCTGAAAGCCCAAGCGGGTGGCGTGCCGCAGAGCGGTAGCTCTCAGAGCGTTGTGCTCGGCAGCGCTCCCCAGACTTCTTTCGACCCGGTCATTTCGGGTCAGCTCAACTGGATACGCAGCGACGTTCCCGTCAATAACCCGTTCCTATCAGGGCTTGGCGTTATTTCGCAGACGACGCCGTCCATCATTAGCAATAATCAGAACATAAACTTCACGTACTCGCAGGGCTTCCACACCGGAACGAGTGTTTCTGTTTCCTTCGATAATGATCGCGGCACGAACAACTCCGGCCAGAACCTGTTCAACCCGGCGTGGACATCCTCTCTTACGATTGCGATTTCGCAGCCGCTTCTGAACGGATTCGGCATTCTCCCGAATACGCGTTTTATTATCGAGGCGAAGAACACGCTCAAGGCCGCGAAGTCCCAATTCGCTCAGCAGGTGATCACAACCGTCACGCAGGTCGAGAACGCCTACTGGGAACTGGTGTATGCCCGCGGGAACGTGAAGGTCCAGGAAGCAGCCGTAGGTGTATCGACAAAGCTTTACGAGGACAACAAGAAACAGCTCGAAATCGGCACGATGGCTCCGCTCGATGTTCTCACCGCTGAATCCCAGCTTGCCAACGACACTCAGAACCTGATCGTCGCGCAAACCGTACAGCTTCAGGATGAAACCATCCTGCTCGTCGCGATCACCAAGGACTCGTTTGCTGGAAACTTGAAGGGCGTCGAGATCGTTCCTACCACCCCGATTAGCACTCCCGACGTCATTGACAATATCCCGCTCGACCAGGCTGTTCAGGAGGCTTGGACGAAACGGCCCGAAGTCTTGCAGGCGGAACTCAACCTGAAGAATGCACAGATCGAAACGCGCACAACTCGCAACGCCCTGCTGCCGTCGCTGAATGGCTTCATCGAAGGTGGCGCCCAGGGCCTGAACGGCAACAAGTCATTCGCCACGAACGTAATCCCGCCCGCTTTCGTGCCTGATACCCAATCTCCTGTGGTGGATCCCACGGGCGCTCCGATCCTGGTGAACGGGAACGAAGTATTCGCCGGGATCCCGGTAACGCAGAACGTCACCACGGTCGGCGGCCTTGGCGACGCTTTGTCCAGTCTTTTCCGTGCTCAATTCCCCGTTTACGGCGGCGGCATTAACCTGGTTCTTCCGATCCGCAACCGCTCGGCCCAGGCGGACAATGCCAGGGCGCAACTGGCTGAAAGGCAGCAGGAAGTCCAGTTGCGCCAGCTCGAGAATACGATTCTATTGAACGTGCGCAATGCTTTGATCGCTTTGCAACAGGATCGCGCGCAGGTGCAAGCCGCTGAAAAAGCGCGTACTCTCGCGCAACAGACCCTCGACGCCGAACAGAAGAAGTATCAGCTTGGCACCTCCACCAGCTACAACGTCGTTCTCCGCGCTCGCGACCTCACTGCCGCTCAGGGCACCGAGTTGCGTGCGAAAGCGAATCTGGAAGAAGCGGCCGTCAATTTCAATCAGGCCATGGGCCGAACGCTGGAAGTGAATAACATCGTCGTTGCTGACTCTCTCCGGGGAAAGCCCTATCGCACGCCGCTGATTCCCGGGACGCCGGAGCCTGCGCTCACGGGTAACCAGTAGGCGCTCGCTTTTGTTTATTCCAACGGCGCGGTCCTTGGCTCGAACAGCTTGATCACGCTGGAGCGTGCATCTCTGCCTGCTTCTCCTTGCCGGGCCCCCCTCCTTGCCCTAAAATGAACAGCTAGACACTTTCCGAGCGAACTCGACTCCGTTTTTCGAAGGAGCATGCCCATGGCCCGCAAGGCGACCAAGGAACCGAAGTTCCCGGCCTCAACTACGTTTGCGGCCGAGCGAAAGCCTTCCGCGGCGGAGCTTGACTGGGAACAGAACACGCTGCGCCCCACGCTCGAAAAGTCGCCCGAGCGCGCTCACGAGTTCACCACGGTTTCGAGCTACCCCATCCGCCATATCTACACGCAGGCTGACCTCGCCGGATGGGACCCCGAGCGCGATCTTGGCTATCCCGGCCAGCCTCCGTACACCCGCGGCATTCATTCGACCATGTATCGCGGGAAGCTTTGGACCATGCGCCAGTTCGCGGGCTTCGGCGCTGCCGAGGACACGAATCAACGCTTCCGCTATCTGCTCTCACAGGGTCAAACAGGCCTCTCCGTCGCCTTCGACCTCCCCACCCTCATGGGTTACGACTCCGACCACGAGCTTTCCGAGGGCGAAGTCGGCAAGTGCGGCGTCGCCATCAATTCCCTCGCCGACATGGAAGTGCTCTTCGACAAGATCCCCCTCGCCGATGTCACCACCTCGATGACCATCAATTCGCCCGCCGCGGCCATCTGGGCGATGTATCTTGCCGTCGCGGAAAAACAGGGTGCGGATTGGAAGAAAATCTCCGGCACGCTTCAAAACGACATCCTCAAGGAATACATTGCGCAGAAGGAATACATCTATCCGCCCGAGCCTTCCATGCGGCTCGTCATAGACACGTTTGAATTCGGCGCGAAGCACACCCCGAAATTCAATTCGATTTCGATTAGCGGCTATCACATTCGCGAAGCGGGCTCGACCGCGATCCAGGAACTTGCCTTCACTCTGCGCGACGGCATTGAATATGTGGACTGGGGTATTCGCCGCGGCCTTGACGTGGACGAATTCGTCCCGCGCCTTTCATTTTTCTTCAACGCACACAACGACTTCTTCGAGGAAATCGCCAAATACCGCGCCGCTCGCCGTATCTGGTACAAAACCATGCGCGACCGCTTCGGCGCGAAAAACGCGCGCTCTTGGGCCCTCCGCTTTCACACGCAAACAGCCGGTTGCTCTCTCACCGCCCAGCAGCCCTACAACAACGTCGTCCGCACAGCGTTGCAGGCCCTAGCCGCCGTGATGGGCGGCACGCAGTCCTTGCACACGAATTCGCTCGACGAAGCCTGGGCCTTGCCCACCGAATTCGCCGCCACGGTTGCGCTGCGCACACAGCAGATCATCGCGCACGAAAGCGGCGTCACCAACACCGCCGACCCGCTCGGGGGCTCGTATTTCGTCGAGGCGCTTACGGACGAAGTCGAGCGCGGCGCATGGGACTACATCGAAAAAATTGATGCGCTCGGCGGCATGGTCGCCGCCATTGAACGCGCTTATCCCCAACGGGAGATTGCGGAAGCCGCATACCGCTATCAGGTCGCCGTGGATTCCAAGGAAAAGATCGTCGTGGGCGTGAATGATTACGTAACTGAGGAAAAACCGCTCGATACCTTGCAGATTGACGAAAGCGTTGCGCACCGCCAGGCCGCGCGCCTCAAGAAACTCCGCGCCGAACGCTCAGGCGACGAAGTCAACCGCCGACTGGGCGCGCTACGTAAAGCCGCCGCGGGCGCCGAAAACCTGATGCCCTACCTCTACGAGGCTGCGAAAGCCTACGCCACGCTTGGTGAGATTTGCGACGCCATGCGCGACGTCTTCGGCATCTACGAGGAAGTCGCCATCACCTAGGTTCCAAGCCTCTCTTCTCCGGGTTTCTTCATGAGTTGTTCTTCTCTCGGATCCCTCGGTGTTCTCCGTGCTGCACTCTGTGTCCTCTGTGTTAGAGTCTTTTCCCGCGGCGGCCGAAATGGACGAGAATCAGGTCACACATGAAATCATTGGCGCCGCTATCGAAGTACACCGGCTCCTCGGCCCCGGGCTACTTGAATCCGCTTATGAGGAATGCCTCGCCAGGGAGTTGGCTCTCCGCGGAATTCGCTTTGAACGGCAAAAGGCCCTTCCAGTTGTTTACAAGGACGTTAAACTTGAGTGCGGCTACAGGGCCGATTTGCTCGTCGAGGAGAGGATCATCGTCGAACTAAAGTCCATCGAAGGCTTTGCCCCAGTTCACGAAGCCATTGTGCTCACGTATTTGCGTCTGTCGGGCTGCAGACTCGGCCTGCTAGTCAACTTCAACGTGCCAATTCTCAAGGACGGTCTTCGCCGCTACATTCTATGAAGAGGACGAGGGAACGCCCAACCCGAAGCGAAACACAGAGAGCACAAAGGTCGCCACAGAGGGCACGGAGAATCGGCGTCACGTCGGCAACATGATGTACGATTTGAAATAAGGAATCCTTCCTCGCCCGTATTCTCTGCCTTCGATCCGGTATCAAAACCACTGCACATCCACAACTACATCCTTGCAATCTTTTCATCTAGCGCTAACCTGATTCTGTAACCATGGACACCATGAATAAATCGCGGCGACCGAAGCTCGTCCTGCTGATTCTGGCTCTGGTCTGCGCCGTGTTTTCAGCAGCCGCCTCTCCCGCGCACGACGGCGCGTCGCCGAAAAGCGGCTTCATCACCACGCCCGACGGCGTAAAGATTCACTACCTCGAAGCCGGAAAGACGAAAGTTGCATTCGCGGGAGCAGTCGGCCATCCAACTCCCACCGACGCCACCATGACCAAGGGTGAAGTCTCTCTCGAATCGCCGCACCGCTTCACTTCCATACTCTTCGTCCCCGGCTGGACCATGCCTGCATGGATCTGGGGTAAGCAGATCGAATATTTCTCTGACGATTGGCGCGTTGTCGCCATGGACCCGCGCGCCCAGGGCGACTCGTCGAAGAATGGGCGCGATTACACCCCCGCCGCACGCGCGCGCGACATCAAAGCCGTCATTGATCGTCTAAAACTTGGTCCTGTCGTTCTTGTCGGATGGTCCTTGGCTGTGACAGACATCGCATCTTATGTTGACCAATTTGGGACAGGCAGTCTCAACGGTATCGTCCTTGTTGACGGCATCGCCGGAAGCGATCCCGGGCAGATTCCGCAGGGCATCCACGAGTTCATCGAGTCGATGAAGTCCGACCGGCAGAAACAAACCGCAGATTTCGTGCGTTCCATGTTCCGCAAGCCGCAAACGGAGGAGTATTTGGCCAGGCTGACCAAAGCCTCTCTTGAAATGCCGACCGGACCAGCAATCGAAGCGATCACCTCAGCGTGGGCCGCAGACAATCGCGCCGCGCTCGCGAAGATCGACAAGCCCACTCTGATCGTGGGAGCACAAAGCCCTTTCGTGCCGCGCTACCAGGACATGCATAGACGTATACCAACCTCACGGATCGAGATTTTCGAAGGTGTTGGCCACGCGCTCTTTGTTGACGACGCCGACCGCTTCAACGGCCTCCTCGAGGATTTCCTGTTTGACATTCAGGAACGATAATTCTGCTTCATCACACTGCCTTCGCTATCGCTACGCAGCCGTTTTGAAGTATTCTTCCGGACGCACCGCCAAAGCAACGCGAGAGGCAAATACAAGGGAATGCCCGACAAGAAGATTCGCGTCCTGATCGCCAAGCCCGGCCTGGATGGCCACGACCGCGGCGCGAAAATAATCGCGCGCGCGCTTCGCGATGCCGGGATGGAAGTCATCTACACGGGCTTGCGCCAGACCCCGGAAATGATCGCCTCTGCCGCCGCGCAGGAAGACGTTGACGTCATCGGCCTTTCTATTCTTTCCGGCGCGCACAATACGCTTTGCCCGCGCCTGATGGAACTTTTGCACGGCAAAGGAATGAACGACGTCACCGTGCTCATCGGCGGCATCATTCCCGAGGCCGATATCCCCGCGCTCAAAAAGATTGGCATCGCCGAAGTCTTTCTCCCCGGCACGCCCACGCAAGCCATCGTGGATTTCATCCGCCAGCGCATCCCGGCCGCTTCTCACGGAGCCTGAACCCACGGTGAGCACGCGACTGCCCCATACCAAGCTTGCGTGATCTCTTCGCTTGATCCATGGATGGGCCGCGCAGCCATGGATGATACAATCCGAGGTTTCGCGGCCAGCACGGCGGTACCTCGATGACCAAACGCACGGGCAAAATCGAAACGCGCGCGGACCAGAAGAACGACGCGTCCGCGAAAGCCAGCCGGCAAATGGTGGATCGCCTCACCGAGATCAAAAACGAAGAAGAGCAGATTCGCCAGGGAGGCGGCGCAAAGGCCATCGAGTCGCAGCACAAGAAGGGCCGGCTTACCGCGCGCGAACGCATCGCCGCCCTTATCGATCCCAAAACCTATTTCTTCGAGCTCGGCCTATATGCCGCGTACGAAATGTACGAGGAATGGGGTGGCGCCCCGGCCGCAGGAACAATCACGGGCCTCGCGCGCGTATCCGGCCGGCAAGTGATGCTGATCGCGAACGACGCCACCGTAAAGGCCGGCGCTTTCTTCCCCATGACCGCCAAGAAAGTGATCCGCGCGCAGAACATCGCCATCGAAAATCGCATCCCGACGATATATCTCGTGGACTCGGCCGGAGTTTTTCTTCCGCTGCAGGAGGATGTCTTCCCGGACACCGACGATTTCGGCCGCGTGTTCCGCAACAACGCGGTAATGAGCGCCATGGGAATCCCGCAGATTACGGCGATCATGGGCATGTGCGTCGCGGGTGGCGCTTACTTGCCGGTGATGTGCGATCACATTCTTATGACCGAAGGGAGCGGACTCTTCCTTGCCGGCCCCGCGCTCGTGCAGGCCGCCATCGGGCAGAAGACGTCGGCGGAAGAATTGGGCGGGGCGCAAATGCACGCGCAGATCAGCGGAACGATCGACTTTCGCGAGCCCGACGATCCCGCTTGCATCAAGCGGATTCGCGCCCTGGTGGACAAAATGGGACATCCCGCTCGCGCTCCGTTCGATCGCAAGGCTCCCGAGATGCCTGCGCATCCCCCCGAAGAAATCTATGAGATTTTTTCTTCCGAGCCATCGAAGCAATACGACATGCGTGAAATCATTGCGCGCATCGTGGACGGAAGCCAATTCGATGAGTACCGCTCCGAATACGGCCAAACCGTGCTGTGCGGCTACGCGCGGATCGGAGGCTGGGCGGTCGGCATCGTGGCCAACCAGAAAAAACACGTTACGGTGGCTGCGCCGGGAACCGGCGAGAAGCGAATCGAATTCGGCGGCGTGATCTACACCGAGTCCGCCGACAAAGCTGCGCGGTTCATCCTCGACTGCAATCAGAATCTGATTCCGCTCGTTTTCCTGCACGATGTCAACGGCTTCATGGTGGGCAAGGAAGCCGAATGGAGCGGGATCATCCGCGCCGGGGCAAAAATGGTGAACGCGGTGGCGAACAGCGTGGTCCCGAAGATTACCGTGATTTGCGGCGGGAGCTTTGGCGCGGGCCACTACGCCATGTGCGGCAAGGCCTACGATCCGCGGTTTATTTTCGCGTGGCCCACGGCGCGATACGCGGTGATGAGCGGAGATTCCGCCGCCGGCACGCTCGTCGAAATCAAAATCAAGCAACTCGAGCGCGAAGGCAAGAAGCTCAGCGATGCCGAGAAGAAGGAGCTCCACGAATCGATTCGCGCCACCTACGAACATCAAACCGATCCACGTTATGCCGCCGCCCGCCTCTGGGTGGACGCGATCATTGATCCCGCGCACACGCGCGAAGCTCTGATCGAGGCCCTCGAAGCAGCTTCGCTCAATCCCCACGTTGCCGAATTTAAAACCGGCGTGCTGCAAACGTGACCGCACCGGACGCAGTCACCATCGTCGAGTGCCCGCGGGACGCGTGGCAAGGGCTAAGGCAGATCATCCCTTCGGCGGAAAAGATCAAATACCTCGCCGCGCTTGTGTCTCTTGGATTCCGCCACATTGACGCCGTCAGCTTCGTTTCGCCGAAGCACGTGCCCCAAATGGCGGATAGCGAAACCGTGATGAAGCAATTGAGCGCAGTGAAGTTGCCATCGGGCGAAACGCCCGATATTATCGGCATTGTTGTGAACGCGCAGGGCCTCGACCGCGCCCTTTCCACGCCGGGCGTGACGGCAATCGGTTATCCGTATTCCATCTCGGCCTACTTCCGCCGCGCCAACGCGAACATGTCGCGCGCCGAATCGCGAACGCTGGTCGAAAAGCTCCAGCGCGATACGAAAGCCGCGGGGCGCAAACTCGTGATCTATATTTCGATGGCCTTCGGCAATCCGTACGATGAACCGTGGGGGCCGGAGATCGTCGAAGAGACGCTCGTATGGTTGAAAGACGTTGGCGTCCGCACCGTGTCGCTTGCCGACACGGTTGGCACAGCGTCGCCGGAAGCTGTCGCCGCGCTGTACCGCGCTGCGAGCAATAGCGTCGCCGGCGTCGAAATCGGCGTGCACCTTCACAGCCGTCCCGACGGCGCAGCGGAGAAAGTCCTCGCGGCGTACGAGGCGGGCTGCCGCAGGTTTGACGGCGCTCTCACGGGCCTCGGCGGATGCCCTTTCGCGGGCGACGAGCTTGTGGGTAACATTCCCACGGAAGTCGTGCTCACCACGCTCGCGGCGCGCGGCGCGGCAACGGGGATTGACGCGAAATCTCTCGCCATCGCCTGCGCGATGACGAGCGAGCTGCGCGAGCGATACGCGCTCACGAGCGACACGCATACAAAGGACACATCCAAACTGAATTAGCGCACAAACATGAGCTACAGCACGCTGAAACTCGAAACCCACGGCGAAATCGCGACGATCACTCTCGATCGCCCGGAGAAGCGCAACGCCATCTCCATGGCGATGATTCATGACCTTCTCGCCGCGTTCGACGAGATTGAGCCCGGCGCCGCGCGCGTCGTCATCATCACAGGGTCCGGAAAAGCATTCTGCGCCGGGATGGACCTCGAGGGCCTGCGCGCGCTTGCGGGGCAATCGCCGCGCGAGCATCTGGAAGATTCCCGGCGCATGGCGGAAATGTTTTTCCGAATCTACAGTTTTCCTAAGCCCGTGATATCGGCCGTGAATGGCGCGGCGATCGCGGGCGGATGCGGCATCGCGACGCTCACGGACTTCACACTTTCGGTTCCGGAAGCGCAATTTGGATACACGGAAGTTAGAATCGGATTTATTCCCGCGCTCGTCTCTGTTTTCTTGCACCGGCAAATCGGCGAAAAGCCGGCGCGCGATCTTTTGTTGAGCGGCAGGATCATAGACGCGGCCGAGGCGTTTCGAATAGGCCTCGTCACTGAAATCGTTGCTGCCGATAAGCTCGCGGTTCGAGCCCGCGAAGTTGCTGCTTCGCTCCTCGCTGCCAGCCCCACGAGCATCGTAAACACGAAGCGCCTGCTTTTGCAGCATGACGAGGCCGGCCTCCAGGCCGATCTCGAGCGCGCCATTTGCGCGAACGCTGAGATTCGCTCCACCGCCGATTTCCGCGAAGGCCTCGCGTCGTTCCTCGAAAAGCGCGATCCTAAGTGGACGGGAAAGTAGCCGCGCCCATCTTCCACGGACGTGTCCTATGTGCGCTGAATCCTTAACAACTAATCAGGATGCCCGTACTGAGTATTCGCGGCGGCTGGACGACCTGCGGGTCAGGCAGTCTGCTTACGAGCATCGCCACAAATTGCTTGGGAACGCCAACCTGGCCGCGGGCTCGGCGATTGTGATTCTCGCGATTTGGGTTTTGGCTTCTCGAAACTTTGCAATTTATTGGCCTCTGCTCCCGGCATTCATCTTTGTTTTCCTCACGATTGTTCATTCGCGCGTCCTCCGCGCGCTTCGAGCATGCTTGCGGCTGCGCGCATACTATCAACGCGGGATTGGCCGCCTCGACGACTGCTGGATCGGAACCGGCGAAACAGGTGAGCGCTTCTTGCAGCCGTCACATCCCTACTCGCGCGATCTCGACTTGTTTGGCAAAGGCTCCCTCTTCGAATTGCTTTGCACGGCCCGCACGCGTGCCGGGGAGTCAACTCTGGCTGACTGGCTGCTTGCGCCCGCTCCTCTCGACGAAATCAGCGCCCGGCAGACCGCCATTTCCGAGCTGCGCAATCGGCTCGACCTTCGCGAGAACATGGCCGTTCTCGGAGAGGATGTTCGCTCGGGGGTTCGGCCTGACGCATTGCTGGCCTGGGCCGAAGGCGAGCCTTTGCTCAAATTGGGATCGGGGCGTGTAGTCGCAGCCATGCTCACTATTTTGTGGATCGTCAGCTTGATTGCATGGGCTGTGTGGGGCCTGGGGTATCTGGCGCTGATCACCAGTCTTGTGAACGTGGTGTACCGGCAGCAATCCAGCAAGCGCATCGGAAGCGCCCTTCAACAGATCGAGGAAGCGACTCGGGATCTCGCGCTGCTCTCCGAAGTACTCGCGCGGCTGGAACGCGAGACGTTCTCGGCTGCAAAACTCGTTGCACTCCAGGCTGAGTTGAAAACGCAAGGCCTGCTTCCTTCTCGCTCGATTGCTCGATTGAGCTGTCTGGTTGCATATCTTGAATCCAGACGGAACCCGCTCGTACGGGCCTTTGATCCATTCTTATTTTGGACCTTGCAGCTCACTTACGGCGTGGAAGCGTGGCGCAGGAACTTCGGCCCCGCCGTACGCCGATGGCTTGCGGTAGTGGGAGAAATGGAGGCGCTGCTATCCCTCTCCGCTTACGCATACGAGCATCCTGCTGACGTTTTCCCGGAGTTCACGGAAGATGCGCCTTGCTTTGAGGCCGAGTCGTTCACCCATCCTCTGATTCCGCAGAGCCGCGCCGTGCCGAATGGCTTGAAGCTTGGCCGTGAATTGCAGCTCATCATAATCAGCGGTCCGAACATGGCCGGGAAAAGTACTCTCGTCCGCGCGGTCGGAATCAACGCGGTGCTCGCCCTGTGCGGCGCGCCCGTTCGCGCGCGGCGGCTGCGCCTTTCGCACCTTGCCCTCGCCGCTTCCATCTGCATACTGGATTCCCTTCAGGGAGGGATTTCTCGCTTCTACGCAGAAATAACGCGCTTGAAGCAGATTACCGATTTGGCGAAGGGTCCTTTGCCGGTTTTGTTCCTGCTGGACGAATTGCTCCAGGGCACAAACTCTCACGACCGCCGCATTGGCGCACAGGCCGTTGTGCAGACGCTCGTTGCGCGAGGTGCAATGGGGATCGTAACCACTCACGATTTGGCGCTGACTCAAATCGCCGATTCGTTGGGGGCTCGTGCCGTCAACATGCATTTTGAAGACCGGCTGGAGAACGGCGCGCTCCATTTCGATTACCGCCTCAGCGCGGGAATCGTGCAAACCAGCAACGCCTTGGAGCTGATGCGCTCGATAGGCCTGGAAGTCTAACCCATGAGAAGCGAGGATTTTTTGACCTTCGCGCGCCCTCTGTTACACTTTTTCGCGCATGAACGACTACGCTGACACGACGATTCGCGTTCGCTACGGCGAAACCGACCAGATGGGAATTGTTTACTACGCGAATTATTTCGTGTGGTTTGAAATCGGACGCGTGGAGCTTTGCCGCCAGCTTGGCTTCGAATACAAGAAAATGGAATCCGAGGACGACAGCTTCATCGTCGTCGCCGAGGCGTACTGCCGCTACAATCGCTCGGCGCGCTTCGACGACCTCCTCGTGATCCGCACGCGCGTGACTGAGGCGCAGCGGCGCACCGTTCGCTTCGGCTACGAAATTCGCATGCACGGCTCGGACACCCTGCTGGCGACCGGCGAAACGCTCCATGTGATCTGCGACCGCCTGGGCCGTCCCAAATCTCTTCCGGAAAAATACCGGAAGTATTTTCCTGCCACGCATCGCAGCGCGAACGCTCCGAAGTCCGCGGCGGCGTCCCGGTGAACGCATGAGCGCGAACCCAATTCAAATCCCAATTCAAATTGACGGCGAGCACCTGACGCAGGCGGATCTCGAGCGCGCCGTTTTTGACGGCGCTGCAATCCAGCTTGCCGCGCCGGCCCGAGAGCGAATGATCGCCTCGCGCGCGGTGGTCGAGCGGCTGCTCGAATCGGACGCGGCCGTGTACGGCGTCAACACCGGCTTCGGCAAGATGGCATCGGTGCGAATTTCCCGCGAGCAGATCCGGCAGTTGCAGGTGAATCTGGTTCGCAGCCACGCATGCGGCGTGGGAGCGCCGCTCGGCGACCACGAAACGCGCGCCATGCTGGTGTTGCGCGCCAACGCGATTGCCAAGGGCTTCTCCGGCGTTCGCCCTGTCATCGTCGAAACGCTTTGCGCGATGCTGAATCGCGGCGTTCACCCGCTGATTCCCTCGCAAGGCTCCGTCGGTGCATCGGGAGATCTTGCGCCGCTCGCCCATCTCGCGCAGGTGGTCATCGGCGAAGGCCGCGCCATTTATCGCGGCGCGGAAATGCCCGGTGCCGACGCGATGAAGCAAGCCGGCGTTGCTCCGCTCACGCTCGAGGCCAAGGAAGGGCTCGCGCTGCTGAATGGCACGCAGGCCATGCTCGCGCTCCTCGCGCTAGGTCTGCGCGAAGCGGAAATCGCCGCCGGCACGGCGGACGTGGCGTGCGCGCTTTCGCTCGACGCTCTGCGCGGAAGCCCCGCGCCCTTCGACGCGCGCATCGCGAACGTGCGGCCATTTCCGGGCCACGCGACAACCGCGCGAAACCTCGAACGCCTCAACCGCGGCAGTGAAATCCGCGAATCGCATCGCTCGCCCGCGAAGGATCCTCGCGTCCAGGATCCTTACAGCCTGCGCTGCACTCCCCAGGTCCACGGTGCCGTACGCGACAGCCTCGCGCACGTCCGCGCCATCGTGAACATCGAATTAAACAGCGCAACGGACAATCCCCTTGTTTTTGCGGGTCCATCGGCAGGCATGGGAGAAATCATCAGCGGCGGAAATTTTCACGGCCAGCCCCTCGCGATGGCCGCCGACCAGCTCGCCGTCGCCCTCGCGAGCCTCGCGGGAATTTCCGAGCGCCGTATCGAACAGATGACCAATCCTCAGACGAGCCAGTTGCCCGCTTTCCTCGTTCGCGATCCTGGATTGAACTCGGGCTTCATGATGCTTCAGGTAGCCGCCGCGGCGCTCGCAAGCGAGATGAAAGTTCTGGCTGCGCCGCATTCCGTGGATTCGATTCCCACGTCCGCGAACCAGGAAGATTACGTCTCGATGGGCATGGGAGCCGCGCGGCGGCTTTCGCCTATGCTGGCAAATCTGCGCAACGTGCTCGCGATGGAGTTGCTCGCCGCGTGCCAGGGCTTGGACTTGCTCGCGCCGCTTCAGACGGGCAAGGAAGCGCGCAAGGCCTACGATCTCGTGCGCTCCGCATCCGCGATGGTCGATGTAGATCGCTCGCTCGCGCCGGATATTGAAGCCGTCAGCCGCATGATTGCCGCCGGCGCGTTCAGCCGTCTGCTGCTTTAGTCTAGAAGTCATCTCATAAATGGGTTGGAAGGGCGGGGTTTCAACCCCGCCGTACCAAAAGCCACAATTAGCGGGCTTTAGCCCCTGAAGCCATGGCTCACCCGGCCCCCATTCACATTTATGAGATAGCTTCTAGGTTTAATCTAGGCCAGGCTTTCGAAGAGGAACGTCCCGAACCGGTAGCCTGCCACCCATTTGAACGGCGCGACTCCCAGCGAATAGTGCCCACAAGGCAGTGAAAGATTCTCGAACCGCATGCCGTCCGCGCGCGCCGCATCGAGGAACGCGTTGGTGAACTCGGGCCAGAACGTGGGATCGTAGCTGGCCGTGATCGCAAGAATCTTTTTCGCCGTGCCGTGCAGTTTCGAGAGATACGGGAACGGGCTGATCGGCGACCAATAGCGCTTCAATTCTTCCGGCGAAATCTTCGTTCGCAGCGATTCCCACACGTTCATGGTCGTCAATCCGTTCGTCACAACATCGCCGCAATACGTAGCCACGTGTAGAAACGCGCCCGCGCGCAAGCCCGGCTCGTGGCACATGGTGATGAACGCGATGGACGAACCGATACTCGTGCCCAGGATGCCGAGATGATCGTAGCCGCGCTGCTCGAGCCAGCGCAGGCAGCGGCGCGCGTCGAGAACCGCCTGGCGATTCGCCTGCATCGTCAGCCCGATATTCGGCCCCACCAGATGGTCGCCGCGGGGATGGCCCGGAATCGCGCGGCGGTCGTGATACGGCAGGCTCATCTTGAGCGCCGTGATTCCGAGCTTGTTCAAGTCAGCGGCACACGTCCGTCTGCTCTTCCCACCGTGCATTCCATTGCGCAAGCACGACAACGGCAGGGCCCGTATGGCGCGCCGGAAAGAATTGCCCGTGGACGCGATTGTTCTCGGGCCACGGCGATTCGAGCGCGCTCGTAAACGTCAGCACATTGTCATGGAGTTCGTAGTCGTCGGCAGGCGTCGCTGCATACCACGCGTCGCTATTCGCGAGCGTGTCCGTAACGAAGCGGTCGAGGAAGCCTCGCGGATCTGCCTCCTTAGCATCGCCGCCGATGTGTTCCAGGCCCCATGCAAACGGAAGAGTGCGCCGGTTGGGTTCCTGCGCCCAGCGCATGTGTTCATAGCGGCGAATCTTCTGTTCGAGCCAACTCATGATGTGCAAAACAATTGAATATAGCGTACCGATGTATGCCAATCAACCGCGCCCGTGCGCCCTGGGTAGTGAGGTCAGTTCACGTAAATCCGGCAATACATCCAACTGAAGGTGGTGATTCACTTCTCTGAAACATCGCTTTCATTGCGGCTTATCTTCGGAGTGCCGCTTCCGTTTTCCCAGGGTTTCCGTAACGGAGCTGAAGTTTTGACCGTTCATCGTTTCCTTGCCAATCACAATGGTTTTGTCGCCGCACGAAATCCTCACCCTCTGGCCGGTAATCCTCACCTTCTCATTGCTTAAGGTCGAATCAGGAAAATTGTCGGCGAGGACCGAACACGCTCTGACGCCTTCGTTATTGAAATAGCTGACGACCCCAAATAGCGCATCTGCGATATCGTTGTTTTCGTTGCTCCACCATCGGGTTGCAAAGACCAGTTTTCCATTTTCAAATTGGATCACGGAACCATTTTGTTGGACTATCCAGACGCTCCCCGGCCCCCGAGCGATTTCTGCCCCGGAGAGTTTCTCGGCAACTTCAGCCTCCGTCATCCCTAGTCGTAGCTTGGCATGGCAGATTTCGATAGAGTCGCTCCTCAACTGACTCTGTGTTGCCGTTTGAGAACCTAGCGGTCCCACCGCCGCAAGAAGCATCAGCACCACCAAAACCATCTTCCTCATAGGTCGCCCCTAGACCAAGATTGAATCGCCTACTATTGCAACAGGATACCTAACTTTACCGTTCATAGAGATTCTGACTCTGGCGCGCACTAGCGCCCGATTAACGCGGAACCGGAAAGTGATCCAGAGCTCGTTCGTTAGAACTCGGGCACCGTGCCCCGGGCGCGCCTTGAGAGAGCACTACGGATGTGTCAGATTCACATCGTGGCCCCTTCGACCCTGATCCCAATCTTCATATTTCTATTTGGGCTGATCATCGGCAGCTTTCTCAACGTTTGCATCCTGCGCATCCCGGGCGGCAAATCCATTGTGACGCCGGCGTCGGCGTGCCCCAAGTGCGGCACGCCAATTCGTCCCTACGACAATATTCCGGTGATCAGTTGGCTCCTGCTCCGCGGAAAATGCCGCAAGTGCAAGACGTCGATTTCGCCGATGTACCCGATTGTCGAGCTGCTCACGGGACTGCTGTTCTTCGCGTGCTACAAGGCATTCGGGCTGACGCTTGAGACCCTGAAGTGGGCCGCGTTCTCCGCAATCATGATTGTTCTGGTGTTCACCGACCTGCGCGAGCGCTTGCTGCCCGATGCCGTCAACTTCACGGGCTTCGGAATCGGCCTGGCGCTGAGCTTCGTCACCCAGCCGAGCGACGGCACTGCGCTGTGGCTCGCGAACAAAATGTTCGACTTCCCTCCCCCGGCGCCCGTGCTTTCTTTTGTGGATGCGATTCTGGGAGCGGCGCTCGGAAGCGGCCTGCTTTGGGCAGTCTCCGAGGGCTATTTCCGCCTGCGGGGCCGCGAAGGTATGGGTCTCGGCGACGTGAAAATGATGCTGATGGCGGGCGCATTTCTGGGCGCGAAGCGCACGCTTCTCACCATCTTCGCCGGAGCCGTGCTGGGCAGCGTCCTCGGCATCGCGTTCATTCTCCTGCGCCGCAAGGGTTCGGACTACGAATTGCCCTTTGGCACCTTCCTCGGAGCCGCGGCCCTGCTGGTGGTCTTTTTCGGCACGCCGGTCGTAAATTGGTACCAATCGCTCCTGATGGTGCGATGATGGCTAGAGAGATTCTTTCATGATGGCCCCGGCTCATCCTCACCCCATTGTCGCGTCGCCCTTCGGAGTCGTCTACGCCGTGGGTCTGCTTGTGGCTGTGTTTGCAATCATGATCGTCCTTGCCTTCGTGATTCGGAAATTCCTTCGTGATCGATCCAGCTCGGGGACTGGCGAGTGGTCAAAGTCAAAACCAGACACGGAAAACGCTTCCGCCTTTATGACCGCTTCGATGCAGGGCGTGATCGAAAAACTGCGCGCGCAGGAAAAGGAACTTGCGCAACTTCATCTCGTGGCCCAGGAACGCGCGCAGGAATCCGAGCGCCTCACCGAAGAGGTGACGCGAAACATGCCCACCGGGCTGCTGCTCGTGAGCGCGACTGGCGCCATCGGTTCCACGAATCCTGCGGCGGAGGAAGCTCTCGGAATGCGCCCGCTGCGTTACCGTTCGTACAAGGATGTTCTGGGCGCCGAATGCGATCTTACGAGAATGCTCACGGCATGCCTAAGAGACGGCCAGACGTTCCATCGCGCGGAGGTCGAGCACGTCACGCCGGAAGGCGAGGCGCGGCATTTGGGCGTGACGATTTCGCCCATTTTCCGGCCGGTACGAAACATGGCACGCGCCGCCGAGGGGAGTCCGGCGTCCGCTCCGGAAAAGAAAGTAAGTGGCGCGTTGTGCCTGATGAGCGACTTGACGGAGCTTACCGCGCTGCAAAAGCAAATCCGCTGGAAAGAAAATCTGGCCGCGCTCGGCGAGATGTCCGCCGGCATCGCCCACGAATTCAAGAACGCGGTCGCCACCGTCTCCGGCTATGCGCAAATGATTCGCAGTGAGGCGCCGGCCGGCGGCGATATCCGTGAATCGGCCGACCGCATTCTGGACCAGACGCGCGCCCTCACGCACGTTGTCACCGAATTCCTGCGCTTTGCGAAGCCGCTCGAAATCTGTTACGAGACCGTCCCCATGCATTCCCTTGTCCAGAGCATTGCGGACGAGCTCCACGAGGTGATCCCGCAATGCACCATCGCACAGCAGGGATCGTTCGAGGAACTGCCCGGTGATGAAGCCCTGCTCCGGCAGGCGCTTCTGAACCTCGCGCGCAACGGTGCGGAGGCCGCACAGGCGGGAGGAAACGCGCCGCGGCTCACGATTTCCGGTACGATCGAAGATCTCGGCGGGCGTAAATGGCAGCGCATCTGCGTGGCCGACAACGGCCCGGGAATTCCGCAGTCCGATTTGCCGAAGATTTTTCTCCCCTTCTACACGACGAAATCCGAAGGCACCGGCCTCGGCCTCGCCGTCGTGCAAAAAGTGGCGCTTCAGCACGGCGGGAGTGTCGAGGCTCGCAACCAGCCTGGCGGCGGTGCGGAGTTCTTGCTGTGGTTACCTTTGCGGCAGGAGTCCTCGCCGTCTCTATTCCCCTCGCAAGCCGCCCGCATCTAAACTAATGGCAGGCATATTCTCGGCCTCTCGGGAGGCGTTCGTCATGCGCAGACTCGCATTTCTGGCCGCGACAGCGGCAATTTTGCTTTTCCCGGCAAGCGCCTTTTGCCAGGACCAAAATCAGCAGCAGAATCAGCACGGCGCGCAGCCGCCGCCTCCGACGGAATTGGAGAAGCAGAAAGATGCGGCGCCGCCTTCGAAACCCCCCGTGGAAGCGCAGGGACAAGTACCCGCGCCGGTGCAGAAGGAGTCGCTTGCCGATGCCGCGCGCCGCGCGCGCGAGCAAAAGAAAGAAGCGTCCAGGTCCGCGAGGACTTTTGACAACGACACACTGCCGGCAGCGGGCGTCTCGACCGTCGGTCAGTCCCCTGCATCGGCCGAGAACGCCAGCGGCTCATCTGACGCAGCGGCCGCAGCGGCTCCCGCGCCGAACGACGAGAAAACGTGGCGCGCGCGATTCAGCAAGTTGCGGGACAAGCTACAGCGCGATCAGCAGGATCTCGACGTGATGCAGCGAGAGTTGGGCGTGCTGGACGTGCAGCACTACGACGATCCCATGAAAGCCTTGCAGCAAGAATACACGCGCAGCGACATCAACAAAAAGACCGCCGCGATTGACGCGAAGAAAAAAGAGATCGAGGCGGACAATCAGGCTATCTCCGATGCCGAAGACGAGCTGCGCAAATCGGGCGGCGACTCCGGCTGGGCCCGGTAGCCCCCGGTAAGGCCATCATGGAACCGGTCCTCCTTGTCGAAGACAAAGCCGAACTCCGCGCCATGCTCCGCAAAGCGCTCGAGCGCGCCGGCTACACGGTGGACGAGGCGCCGGACGGAAATTCCGCAATCGAGAAAGTTCGCAGCCGCCGCTACCTGCTCGTTCTTACGGACCTGAAACTTCCCGGCAGTTCCGGCCTCGACGTGCTGCGCGAAGCGCGGCGAGCGGAACCCACCCTTCCCGTGATTCTCGTCACCGCCTACGGCTCGGTGGAAGAAGCTGTCACGGCGATGAAAGAGGGCGCCTTCGATTTCATCCAGAAGCCCGTGGACCTCGATCACCTCAAGCTGCTTCTCGAGCGCGCGGCGCACCAGCAGGAACTCCTGCGGGAAAATTTGTTGCTGCGCGAGGAATATGCGGCGCGCTACGGCTTCCCGCAAATCGTCGGCGAGCATCCTGCCATGAAGGACGCGAGCCAGATGACGCAGCGCGTGGCGGCCACGGATTCAACCGTCTTGCTGCTCGGCGAAAGCGGAACGGGCAAGGAGCTTTTTGCGCGCGCTATCCATCACCTCAGTCCCCGCGCGGAACAGGCCTTCGTGGCCGTGAATTGCGCGGCAATTCCCGAAGGGCTGGTGGAAAACGAACTCTTCGGCCACGAGCGCGGCGCTTACACGGGCGCGGGCGCGCGGAAAATGGGCAAGCTCGAACTGGCTCACCGCGGCACGCTGTTCCTCGATGAAATCGGCGACCTGCCTCTGGCGATTCAGGGCAAGCTGCTGCGCGTCCTCGAGGAGAAGCGCTTCGAGCGCGTCGGCGGAACGCAAGTGATCGAAGTGAACGTGCGGATTCTCACGGCGACGAACAAGGATTTGCGTTCGGCCGTCGAGGAGAAGACGTTTCGCGAAGACCTGTTTTTCCGAATCTCCGCGGTGCCGATTACGATTCCGCCGCTGCGCGACCGCGGTGACGACGTGGTGCTCCTCGCGGAACATTTCCTCGAACGATTTCGCCGCGAGTTCAGCAAACCCGCGCTGACGCTGTCGCGCGAAACGCAGGCGCGCCTTCGCACCTATTCGTGGCCGGGCAACGTGCGCGAATTGCAAAACGCCGTCGAGCGCGCGGCAATCCTTGCCAACAGCCCGGAGATTGACGTCGGCGCGCTGCAACTCCCCGCGGCAAGGCCCACCGCCGCGCAGCTCCCCGGCGGCATGATCGAAGATTCCTTTCTCTGGGAAGGTCCCCTCGACGAGGTTTCGCAGCGGGCCGTCGCGCACGTCGAACGTTTCAAGATTCAGGACGCCTTGCGCGAATCGAAGTGGAACAAGACGCGCGCCGCCGAAAAACTCGGCGTCTCCTACAAGACGCTCCTGCACAAAATCCGCAGCCTCGGCCTCGAAAACTAGCAACGAGCCCATCACGATCGCCGTCCCAAATGCAGCACCACGCTGCCGAAATTCCAGGCGATGAAGTGAACGCCCGCGAAGCCGCACTGCTCCATCAGCGAGACTAGCGCGACGGGCGATGGAAACTTCGCCACCGAGCCGGGAAGGTATGCGTACGCTTCGCTGCTGCCGGAAATCGCGCCGCCGATGCGCGGAAGTATGCGGCGAAAATAGAACCGGAACAGGCCAGCCATTACGCCACTTTGCGGCTCCGAGAATTCAAGGATTCCTGCTTCCCCGCCCGGCTTCAGAATGCGAGCGATCTCGCGCAGGCCGTGTTCGTAGTTCGCGAGATTGCGGAAACCGAACGCCGAGGTTACGAGATCGAAGCTCGCATCGGCGAAGGGCAGCTCCAAAGCATCGGCGGCGGCAAAAGCAACGCGACGGTTGCTTTGCGCGGCTTTTCCCCGCGCGCGCCCCAGCATCGGCTCGACGAAGTCGCTGCCGATAATCCGCGCGCGCGTTCCAGCCGCGTAGCACAGCACCTTCTCGCGCATCTGATCGAGCGCGAACGCGAGATCGCCCGTGCCGCAGCAAAGGTCGAGGATGCGAGCGTCCGGACGCCGCAGGACGCGCGCGAACTGCTGCGCGGTGCGGCGGCGCCACACGCGATCCATCGAGAGCGAAAGAAAATGATTCAGAAAATCGTAGCGCGGCGCGATGCGCGTGAACATCTGGCGCACGCGCGCGGCGGCTTCATGCTCGTCACGCGTGCCTTCCGGGCGGGTGCCCGAGAGCGGCGCTTGTCGCGATGCAGCGCGCATCACTTGCGGCCTCTCCTCATGCCCATTATTCCGAAGTTTTCCTCTCTCATCATCACAGGGAGCGCTCGCGCCACCTTTGCCACCAGTGTCCACGGAAGCTCGATGCCCCAACTTGCCTTTCCGACCCGCAGTGGTAACACCCATCTCACAGAGCCTTTGCGCGACTTCTTGTCGCTGGAAAGAAGTTTGTGCAGTTGGACGCGGCTCAGCTCGGGGACCGCGGGGACGGCGCCAGCGCTTTGAATCAAAAAAATGATTCCCGCAGCCTCCTTCACTGAAATCCTATCGCTAACAAGCGCAAGGAGGGTCGCCCCGCACATTCCGACGCCAACCGCTTCGCCGTGCAAAAAGCGGCGATAGTTGGTTGCCGTTTCAAACGCGTGTCCGAGCGTGTGGCCGAAATTCAGAATCTGGCGCAAGCCGCCGTCGCGCTCGTCCTTCTGCGCGACGCGCGCCTTGATGCGCATGCATCGTGGAATCACCCTTGCGAGCGCGCGCGGGTCGCGACCGAGCAGCGCGGGCATCTGGCGCACGAGGTATGCGAACAACTCGCGATCCCCAATCACGCCGTACTTGATTACTTCGTAGAGGCCCGAGCGGTATTCGCGCTGCGGCAGCGTACGCAGCATATCTGGATCCGTGATGACAAGCTTCGGCGAATAGAACGCGCCGACGAGATTCTTGCCTTCGGGCAAGTCCACGCCCGTTTTGCCGCCAATCGAGCTGTCCACTTGCGCGACGAGGGTGGTCGGCACATGCACGAGGCGCACACCGCGCAGATATGTGGCGGCGACAAAACCAGCCACGTCGCCGACGACGCCTCCGCCCAGCGCGACGAGAATCGCGTCCCGGTCAGCGCCGGCACGAATGAGTTTCTGCGCGATCTGCTCGACGGTCGCGAGGCGCTTCGCGGACTCCGCATCGTCAAACAGGATGGCGCGATTGCTGCGCCAGCCGCGAATATTCTTCGTCACATGCGCGCCCCAATGACGCCACACGCGCGGCGAGGACAATACGTACACGCCGGACGAATCGCCCAGGCGCTCGAGGAGCGGCGGCAGGCGGCGAATCGCGCCGCGCGAGAAATGCACGTCGTACGTGCCTGCGGCGCTGCGTATGTGAATCGTGGTCATGTTCGAGAGAGAAAATGTAACACAGGTGCGAGCGAAGCTCGGCCGCAGACGCGCCGCAGGGAGCGCCCTAATTCTCACGGCAATGTGTAAAGCGTTTTCCTCAGGGGCCGAAGCCCCCTGTATTTTCGGCCTCTTATGTCGGAGCTCAAGCTCCGACCCCCTAAAGAACTGGAAATGACGGGTGGTCGCCCCCGAATTAAGACGCCTCAGCGTGGGGCGGGGCGGTGGGAGAGGTCCCTCGCTCAGGATGTTCGCTCGGGACGACGATCTATCCCCCAGGCTCGACTCGCTGTCGCGACACTGGGAGGCCCCGTTTTGTCGGATCGTCGATGTTGTTGCGATTAGAAAAAATGATGTCCTTTGTTTTGAGGAGTTTAACGAGGTGTCTAATAATGGAATCTTGCGATTAGGAATCTGGAGGGTCTTCTGTGTCTGATCGCCCACGCTCCGGGGAGCGTGGGCTGAGGCTCGTGCGGGGTCTGGGTCATCTCTCGTCAAATCAGTCAAGCGGGTCTCGTAAGTCCTTTGCTTTCATAATAACCAGAAGCATAATACCACGGAGTGGACCTAAAATCAAGCGCTATCGGAGCTTGACTCGGGAGTTGGTTGGTTTCCGACTAGCGCGCCGATTTGTTCCTGAACGCTGCGGCGAACCTCAAAGCCAGGCAGCTCATTTCTCCAGGTAATACTGCACGGAGGTTACTATGCGGACGGTCTTCATCAGGCTACTGTCGGCGTTGGAACCGTAGAAGCCGTTTCCATCGGATTCGCCGGTGTCGCCGCCGGAGTTCGCAGGCAAGATAGCGAAGACGCCCTGGCTCGCCTGCCGGATGGATCCGACCTGGCTACCCGAGTCCGAGGCGAAGCGATCGGCCGCAGCGCGAGCGTTCCGGGTGGCTTCCGTAATCATGTCGGGCTTGATGGAGTTCAACCCGGTAAATTTGTAGGCCAACCCCTGGTTGGGATTGCTGTTCAGGACGATTCCCTTTTGCATCAGGAGCATGGTCTTCTGCGCAGCGGCGGCGACCTGATCGACATTGGATGTCATAACCGAGATGTGTTGTTTGACGATATAGCGGTGAGGCGGCCGGTTATCCCCGCCGCATTCGTTGGTCTGGGTATCCACGACACTGACAACACCCAGTTCGACTTCGGAGGACTGGATTCCCTGTTGATTGAGAAACTGGAGGATTACTTTTCTGTCAGCCTCGGTCTTCGAGTACAGCGACGGCAGATCATCTCCCGTTTCCTTGTAGTCAATAGGCCAGATGGCAAGGTCGGACTTGACATTGCGCTCCGCCAGTCCCCGCACATTCACCTAACGGTCGCCGAGGCGGGTTGCCTTGATCTCGGTCCCGAGCGCCCAGCCGCCCACAATAAGACCTAGGGCGAGAAGCAATCCCAACAGGGTCGTTCCACCGCGATTCATTTGGTTCGTTTCATTCATTTTGGATGTGCCCCGAGAGGGCCCCCTTCGTCGAATTTACCAACAGCAAAATTCAGGAATCATCTTACTGAGGCACCTCAGCTTCCAAGACTTCAGCGGGCTCGACAGGATAGAGCTTGCAGATTGTCCCAGCACAATTAAGGAGTTAGCGAAATGCGGGAGAGCCTCCCGTGGAAGATCGAATTTTTCTTCCGGCAAGGCCATGGACGGCCTGACACGCGCGAGTCAAATGGAACACGAAAGCGGGGGCTAATGCGGGCCGATTTGCTCCTGGACGCTGCGGCGAAACTGCTGAGGGCGGGCGATATTGACGAACGACTCCGGCGTGCCGCCGGTTCCGCGGACGATGACGGAGCCGCAGCCGAGCATGCGTCCAAGGAAAGTTTCCTCGACGCCGATGCTCTCGACCTTCGAGAGCATCAGGTCGAGCGTGCGGCGGCTGGCCATGCCTGTCTTGATCAGCACGCGACGATTGGTGACGGCCATTTCCGTGGCGTTGCGCTTGGCAAGCCCGTAGCCAAAGATAATCAGCGCAGCGACCACCAGGACGCCACCCAGCACACCCATTGCTTCGGGGTTCATTCCGGAACTGAATGCAGGCACGCGCGTGCCGCTTTTGCCCGCGAGCGCGCCTGCCACCAGCGCCGCGCCCGGCAGGCCGAGCAACAAGCTGATGAGCAGCGGTCCGAGCAGGACGATCCAGTGGTGGCGCGTCTCGAAGAGAAGCGTCTCGCCGGGGACGAGGTTTTTCGTTACGTAGCTCATTTTGCGTTTCCGCGTACAACCCGCAGAGCCACATCTTAGTTCCCGGCGCGGTGCGAATCAAACTGGAAGTAGTGTGGCCCTGTTGACTCTAGGATCCAATCAGCCAGGTGCGAAGCATTGGAGCTGAGATCCTTCGCGGACGCCTCGTCGGGTCCGCTCAGGATGACACGCTGTTGGTGTTGGTTGGCGACGCGTTGCCAATATCCAAGACCGGTTCGAAGTGCGGCCTCGAGGGGTTCGTCATCTGATGTTCTGCAAAGGACGAAGAGAGATTCTTCGCTTCGCTCAGAATGACGGCCTGTACGGATGGCCCGGCGTGGACTTCGCTCAGAATGACGGCCTGTACGGATGGCCCGGCGTGGACTTCGCTCAGAATGACGGCCTGTACAGATGGCCGGCGTGGACTTCGCTCAGAATGACGCCCACTGGGGCGGTTCAGTGGAGCTTCTTCTGCAGCTCGTTCACGGTTTCGAGGATGACGTGGCCGACGACGGCGAGGCTGCGCGGGCTGACCTTGTCCATGGTGTCGTCCGTGGTGTGCCAGTAGGGGTAGTCGTTGAGGTCGATGATATCAACCGCTGCAACGCCGCGATGAGTGAACGAAAGATGGTCGTCCGATATCCCGTTGGCTCTTTCAGAGACAAAGTAGTCCTTGTAGCCAAGGGAAGCGGCGGTCTTCCACACGAGATCGGCGAGCCACGGCGTGGAATTTTCTTCCCTCTTGATCCGGAGATTGGTTGGCCCGACCATATCCGCAAGGATCGCGGCGCGGATATGCTTGAGGTCGCCCGACGCGGCCATGCGCGCGGCGAGCTCGCGGCTGCCGTATGTGTTGTCGTTGTCCGTGTTCCAATCAACGAAAGACTCTTCGCCATCCACGAAGGCGATCCACACGGAATTGGCGGCCGGTTTCTGCGCGCAGAGGATGCGGGCCATTTCGAGCATGAGGCCGCTCGACGAGCCGGCGTCCACGGCGCCGACGAAATCGCCGCTTCCCTTCAGCTCGTGATGCCCCTTCCGCAGGGTGTCGTAGTGCGTGAGCAGCAGCAGGATGCCCTGCCCCGTACCGGGAATCTTTGCGACGATATTCTTCATGGCAGTTTCGCCCAAGGGCGTCTGCGCGTGAAAATCCTGGTCTTCGACCGCGCAGCCGAAGCCGTGCAACTGCGCGTCAATGTATTCCTGTGTGTGATGGATGGCGTCCGACGCGGGCGGGCGCGGCCCGAAGGCGACGAGCTTGGCGGTGAAGTCGTAAGCCTTCTGGCCGTCGAAGCCGCCGGTTTGCGAGGCCGGAGGCGCGGATTCCGAAGCAGGCGGTGCCGGGGTTGCACTGGGCGTGCCGGTCGCGGCAACGGCGCCCGCCGTTCCGCTTGCGGCAGAGCTGAACGGGGCGGCTCCGTGGCTGCACGCTACGCAATGAAGAGCCGCGAAAAATGACGCGCCCATCCACAAAAGTTTGTGCCAGCGAGACAATTTAGTGCGCCTCTCCCCTCGCGAGCGCGCGCGATTGTTTGCGCCGGAGGACAACATAAGAAACGAGAACGCCCGCGAAGTATAGCAGGACCATCGGGGCCATGAAGATGAGCATGGTGGTGGCGTCGGGCGTGGGCGTCACGATCGCGGCTACAATGGTGATGGCCAGCATCGCGTAGCGGAAATTCTTCAGCAGCATTTTCGGCGTCACGATGCCAAACAGCGCCAAAAAGAAAATCAGAATGGGAGTTTCGAAGACAAGCCCCAGTCCGAGCAGGATCAAAAGAATCAGGTCGAAATACTCATTGATGCTGATCAGCGGTTCGACCGGCCCCTTGAAACTGACGAGGAACCGCAATACGTAAGGCAACATGATGAAATAGCCGAACGCAATGCCCACGAGAAAGAGCACGGTGGAGAAAAAAATGAAGCCCGTCACCGCGCGGCGTTCGTGCTTGTAGAGTCCGGGCGCGACAAACTGCCAGATCTGGTACAGCACCACGGGCATGGCCATCACGATTCCGCTATACACGCCAAAGGTGATCAGCAGATTCAGATACCCGGCGGGGTGCGTGTAAATCAGCTTGTCGCCGAGGTGCGCCTGGCGAAGGGCGGCCGTCATGGGGCGAACGATGAAGCCCACGAGCCGTTCCGATAGAAGGAAGCCAACCACCATCCCGACGCCGATGGCGATGAGCGAATTGATGATGCGCTTGCGAAGATCAACGAGATGCTCGAAAAACGACATCCGCGCGCCGGCTTCCTCCTCGGCGCGCACCTGCGCGGTGGTATCAGGCTGTGGGGAGTCCGCCATCGCTCGATTTCTCAACGCCAGGGTGTGGATGGGACTGGTCAGACTCGGGCTCGGATGCAGCGGGTTCGTGTGCGTCGGCGCGGACGGCAGGGTCTTCACTCACAGGGGGCGCGCCAACGGCGGCCTGGGGCGGCGTGGCGGGCACGGTGGCTTCGGCCAGAGTCATGGGCGGAGCCGCCGGGGCAGACGGCGCAGCGGATGCGCCTGGCGCTGGGGTGGCTCCGCCGATGCGGCGCTGCTCTGATTCGCGTTCGAGGTCGCGGAGATGGTCTTCAAACGTGCTGCGAAACTCGCCCGTCGCGCGCCGGAATTCGGCCATCACTTTGCCGAGATTGCGGGCCAGTTCAGGCAGCTTCTCGGGGCCAAAAACGACCAGGGCCACGATGAAGATGATAATCAGGTGAGGGATGCTAAGCATTGACTCTTTTTCAGCGCTCTTTTAGATGCCTTTTTGCATCATAGAAGAGGCCCGATGGCGTGTCAAACACGTCAAAAGTTATATGCTATACTGCTCTTTTGGGGGCAAAGCGAGGACGCATGCAAGATTCGAAGCGCGGTGTCGTTGTTCTGGTGCTTGTATTGGGAATATCCGCCTTGGTGGGAGGCCTCTTTGGACCCACGATGCGGGCAACGGCCGCCGGCTCGTCGGACATGCAGGACTCGGTGAAGAATTTCACCCGCGTGCTGTCCATCGTCGAGCGGAATTACGCCGATCCCGTGGACGTGGACAAAGTAATCTACGACGGCGCCATTCCCGGCATGCTCCGCGTTCTTGACCCGCACTCGAATTTCTTCGACCCGCGCCAGTACGCCATTTTTAAGGAAGAACAGCAGGGAAAATACTACGGCGTCGGCATGACCGTGCAGCAGCGCGAAAATCAGACGATCGTGCTGGCTCCGTTCGTCGGCTCGCCGGCCTACAAGGCGGGCATTCGCCCGGGCGACATCATCCAAAAAGTGAACGGCAAGGCGTGCGAAGGGCTAACCACTACCGAAGTGGCCGACATGCTCAAGGGGGCGAAGGGGACCACGGTCCACATCACCCTGGGCCGCGAGGGATGGGACAAACCGATCGAGGTTACCGTGGTGCGCGATGAAATTCCCCGCCCCGGCGTCGAATACTCGACGATGATCAAGCCGGGAATCGGCTACGTGCGCGTCTTCACGTTCAACGAGACCACCGACAGCGACCTTGCCGAAGCGATGCGGCAGCTTGACGTGTCCAAGCTCGACGGGATGATCATCGACCTGCGCAACAATGGCGGCGGACTTCTGAATCAGGCTGTTGGCATGGCCGATATGTTTCTGGACAAGAACGAGCTTGTGGTTTCGCATCACGGGCGCTCGTCACCGGACCGCCGTTATTACGCGGTGCGCGGGAACCAAGGTGTTGCGGTTCCGCTGGTGATTCTGGTGAACGGGCAGAGCGCGTCGGCTTCCGAAATTGTGGCGGGTGCGATTCAGGACCACGACCGGGGATTGATCGTGGGCGAGACCAGTTTCGGCAAAGGGCTGGTCCAGACGCAGTACCCACTGAGCGAGGATACGGCGCTCCTCTTGACCACCGCGCGTTACTATACGCCCAGCGGGCGCTTGATCCAGCGCGACTACAAGAACATCTCGCTGTACGACTATCATTACAATCCGCAGCCGCCGCACGCTCCCGAAGTCAAATTAACCGACAGTGGACGCCAAGTCTTCGGCGGAGGCGGGATTACGCCGGATGTGGTCTTTGCGGCCCCCAAGTTGAATGAGTTCGAGCAGATTCTCATGCGCCGCGGCGTGCTCTACCCATTTCCGAATGGCGTGGGCGATTTCACGCGCTTCTATCTGGGCGAAAAGCCGGATGTGACCAAGGATTTCACGGCAGGCGACGCTGTTATCGGCGAGTTCCGCAAGTATTTGGACCAGTTGCACATCAAGTTCACCGAGCCCGACATTCAGGACAATCTTGCCTGGCTGAAGTGGAAGATCAAGCGCGAGGTTTTCACCGCCGTTTTCGGCCTGAATGACGGCTATAAGGTGGATCTCCAAAATGATGTGCAACTCGAGAAAGCCGCCGAAGAAATTCCGCAGGCCAGGGCGCTCTACCAGAACGCCCGGAAGATTGTGGCCGAGCGCGAAGCCTCGCAAAGCACACATCCGTAGCGCAACCTAGAGTCACTTTTGAAGCTCTGGTAATTGCTGCCTATCCCTTCGCCTCACACGCGTTGCCTATTCAGGCAGCGCTGCTGCTAACTATTGCTAGCCACGGAACTTGGGACAAATTCGTTTCGACCCCTTCCAGCGAAAATCGTACCCTAATCCATAGCAGCGGCCCGTTTGATACAGCGCCATGACGAAGCCCGCCTCCTCATCGTTCGGGAGCATTTTGCAAGGATTGCCCGCCACAAGCTGGGCGCTCCTTGTGGCTTGGATTGTGCTGGTCGGGGGCTATTCCCTTACTTCCCTGATAGCCCCCAGTGGGCGGGCGCTCACAGCATTTGGCGACATCGCTCAGTGTTTCGCCGCTCTCTTTGCATGCGTCGGCTTGGCGATGAACGCGTTTTGTCATCAGCGCCGGACGCGCGCTTTCTGGCTGCTCCTCGCCTTCGGCTGTGCCTTATGGTTCGTAGGGCAAATTACCTGGACCTACTTCGAAGTGGTGCTCCAGCAGAATGTTCCGAATCCCTTTACTGGCGACGTCATTCTCTTCCTTCACCCCGTGCCCATGATTGTGGCATTGGCCCTGAAGCCGCATGATTTGCGGGACGACCTGAATGTCCGCATCGGTTATCTTGATTCCTCGCTTCTGCTCGTCTGGTGGGTCTTCCTGTATCTGTTCGTGGTAATCCCCTGGCAATACATTGTACCGAGCGTGCTCGCGTACGGTCTGAGCTACGACCACCTCGCTGCGGTGGAAAACATGCTCCTTGCCGTGGGCTTTGGCTTTCTGATCACGCGCGCGCGCGGAGGCTGGCGCGACGTTTACGCCCATCTCTTCAGCGCCTCGTTGCTGTACGCAGCTGGTTCCTATATCACGAACCGGGCTATCGATCGCCAGGACTACTACTCCGGCAGCCCCTTCGACTTACCTTTGGTGGCATCCTTCGTATGGTTTGGAACCGCCGGGATCATCGCCTACCGCATGAAACCGGCTCGCGACGCCTCGCCCGCAAGGGAAACGGAAGACATAAGCCGCTGGATGGCTCGCGTTGCCACCGCGGCAGTCCTTTCAATTCCTCTGATGACGCTTTGGACCTTGCTTTTTAGTCCGGCGCCTCCGGCGGTCCGCACATTCCGCATCGGAGTTACGCAGGTGACGCTGGTGGTCGTGGCTATGCTGATGTTCTTCCGGCAGCGCCTGGTGGATCGCGACCGCCTCCGGCTCCTCGAGGCCTCCCGCGAGTCGCTCGAAAATCTCAAGCATTTTCAGTCGCAAATGGTTCAGACGGAGAAGCTCGTCTCGCTCGGACAACTGGCGGCAGGCGCGGCTCACGAAATCAACAATCCGCTCACCGGAATTCTGGGCTATTCGGACTTGCTGGCCGAGGATCCCGCGCTCGGAGAGCGCCAGCGCGCCGTAGCGGACAAGATTCGCACGCTCTCGCGGCGCATCAAGACTCTCGTCACCAGCCTGCTCAGCTTCGCCCGCCGTGTCCCTCCGGAGAAGAGCCATATTGACCTCAATCAAGTGGTCCTCAGCGCCGTGCATTTGAGCAACCTCGACCTACGCGCGAAGAACATTGAAGTCGTCACCATCACGGAGCCCGATTTGCCCCATGTTCGAGGAGACGCGAACCAGATTCTTCAGGTGTGTTTCAACCTGATGAGCAATGCCGTGGACGCGCTCGAGGAAATCGGCGGAGGCAAACTCACCATCCGTACGGGGCATGGCTCCTCCAAGGTCTTCGTGGACTTTTCCGACACCGGCCCCGGAGTCAAGTCTCCCGGGCAGGTTTTCGATCCGTTTTTCACCACCAAGCCGGTGGGCAAAGGAACGGGGCTCGGCTTGAGCATCTGCTACGGAATCGTTCAGGAGCATGGCGGCAGGATCGAATGTGTCAACCGGCCCGAGGGCGGCGCTACCTTTGTGGTTGAATTCCCGACTGTGGCGCTTGAAACATATGAAGCCGACGGGCCGGAGCTGATCGCTTCAAAGTCGAACTAAACCCGTATTCGTACTCGAAAACGCGCCGGCCCCTCTCCCGGTCGAATCGAGGGAGGACAAGCATGGATACTCCGAATATTGTTCCCGCAAAGCCGGCGGAAGCTCCCGCACCGCGCGGCTGCCGTGCCGACCGCGAATATTATCTCCTCGTTGATCAAGTCGTCCAAGAACACGAGCGACCTCATCTTTTCACCGGGACGGGCGCCGCAAGTCGAGGTTGCCGGCCAGCTGATGCAAATGAAAATTCCCGGCGTCGGCATTCTCAGTGCGGAAGATACGGCGCGAATCGCAGCGGACCTGATCGGCCGCAACACGCAGGCGCTCCAGAAATTGAAAGAGCAGGGCTCCTGCGACCTGTCCTACAGCCTGCCGAAATTGTCGCGGTTCCGCGTGAATATTTTCACGCAGCGCGGAAGCTGCGCGATCGTCATGCGCGTGATTCCCAGCTCCGTGCCGGATTTCAAATCGCTGGCCCTGCCCGAGCAGATCGGAGAAACAGCGGAGTTGCGCAACGGGATCGTGCTCGTCACCGGGCCCACCGGCAGCGGGAAATCCTCCACGCTCGCCGCCATTCTGAACAAGATCAACGAAGAGAAGGCGTATCACGTCATCACCATTGAGGATCCCATCGAGTTTCTGCACGCCCACAAACGCGCCACCATTCACCAGCGCGAGCTGCACAGCGATACTCCCAGTTTCGCCCTGGCTTTGCGCGCCGCACTGCGCCAGGCCCCGAAGGTGATTCTGGTGGGCGAAATGCGCGACAAAGAAACCATCGAAGTGGCCCTCGAGGCCGCCGAGACCGGCCACCTCGTGTTCTCGACGCTGCACACCACCGACGCGGCCAAGACGGTGGAGCGCATCATCGGCGCATTTCCGCTCGGCGACCAGAACGCCGTCCGCAACCGGCTTGCTCGCGCCTTCCGCTACATCATTTCCCAGCGCCTGATTCCCCGGCGCGACGGCGCCGGCCGCATCGCTGCGTTCGAGATCCTGAAATCCACCGTACGCACGCGCGAATACGTCGAGAAGGGCGAAACGGAGGGAAAGTCCCTGCTCGATGCCATGCGCGACGGCGAAACGGACGGCATGCGCCATTTCGACGGCGAAATCGAAAGATTCATGCGCGAGGGCGTCGTCGACATTGAGACGGGTCTCTCGTTCGCGACAAATTCCGGCAATTTACAATTGCAGATCGCCGATTTGCTCGAGTCGCCTTCGCGTATTCCGCCGGTGGCATCCCTTCCGGCCGGATCGCGTAAGCTGGAAACCAGTGATTCGCAGAATGCGCGTTCCCCACTGGAATTGGAAATCGAGCGCTAGGATTTATCGAGGACGAAGCGAAAGACTGGTGGACGTGGGGGGGCTCGAACCCCCGGCCTCATCGTTGCGAACGATGCGCTCTCCCAACTGAGCTACACGCCCACGAAGCGCATTCATTTTAGCAAACGCGGTAAGAGCCGCCAAATGCGTTCGGGAGCTAAAAGCAGGTCAGTTTCCGGTAAGCGCGCGTTGCCAGGCTTCCGTGTATTTGTAACCGCATCCCGTATTGAACAGCGCCAGGCATTCCCGCGGCTTGATCCAACCGTTTGCCGCAAGCTTCTGCGCCGCGACAACCGTGGCGGCGCCTTCCGGCGCAGCGAAAATTCCTTCGAGTGACGCGAGTTCCCTCCCCGCGGCCAGCATCTCCTCATCGCTCGCCGCCACTGCCGTGCCTCCCGTCGCCCGGATTCCGGCAAGAACCAGAAAGTCTCCCAGCGCCTTCGGCACGCGCAGCCCCGACGCGATTGTTGCCGCATTTTCCCAGAACGGTGCGCTCTCGGCCCCGCTCGCAAACGCCTCCACAATCGGCGCGCACCCCGCCGCTTGCACAACTACCATGCGAGGACGCGCGCGCCCAATCCAACCCATCGCCTCCATTTCGTCGAACGCCTTCACCATCCCGATCAGCCCCACGCCCCCGCCCGTCGGATAAATAACCACGTCGGGAAGCTTGCCGTCGAACTGCTCCCACAGCTCGTACCCCATCGTTTTCTTTCCTTCGATGCGATACGGCTCCTTGAGCGTGGAAACCTCGAACCAGCCTTCCTTCGTTTTGTGTTCGGCCACATACCTCCCGCAATCGGAGATCAGCCCTGCAATCTTTCGCACGTCCGCGCCGAACGCCCGGCACTCCATCACATTTGCCGCCGGCGTGTCCTCCGGCATAACGATCACGCACGGAATTCCCGCCTGCGCCGCGTACGCCGCAAGCGCGCCACCGGCATTCCCCGCTGTCGGCGCCGCGAGGGCCTTCGCTCCCAACTCCTTCGCCCGCGAAACCGCTGCGGACATTCCGCGCGCCTTGAACGATCCTGTCGGATTGAGCCCCTCGTCTTTCACGTACAACGCATCGAGCCCGATGCGCTTGCCGAGTCGCGCCGCGCGCAGCAGCGGCGTCATGCCCTCGCCCAGCGTCACGGGCTCGGCCGCAGGCAGCACCTCCGCGTAGCGCCACATCGTCGCGCCGCGCGATCTCAGGGCGTCGCGGTTCAGCGTCCGCGCCGCCCGCGCCAGGTCATAGCGCGCCAGCAAGGGGCCACCGCAGTCGCACAGATTTTGCAGCGTGTCGTGCGCACGCGTCTTCGCGCACTTCGCGCATTCCAGGTGGGTGATGGTCGTCGCCGGTATCTTTGCGCCCTTCGCCATAAGACCGCGAGTCTAGCACACGCTGCATGCGCCCTTTTCGGCCTCGGCACAGACGGCTCGAATCCTTTAATCTTCCCCCTCCCGACCTGTTTCCTTGAAAACCGATCCACGCGCCGTATACACTCCCCGATGCGCGGCGGCGGATTTTATTCATTGCAACAAGTGAGGACGCGATGCGAACCCTGATCACTTCCTGTGCGGTGCTTCTATTCAGTGCGACCCTTTTTGCCCAAAACGGAGCCGCGCAAAAAAGCGCGGACACGCCTCCTCAGCCTCCCGGCCCGGGATCTTTCCTGCAAGTGGAGGGTTCCAGGATCTACTACGAGGAATGCGGCGCGTCGCCGCAGACCGTCGTCCTCATCCACGACGGCATTCTTCATTCCGCCGTCTGGGACGACGTTTGGCCCGACTTCTGCAAGCACTTCCACGCCATCCGCTACGACCGCCGCGGCTACGGCCACTCTTCCGCCACCACCACGTGGCATTCCGAAACGGACGACCTGAATCGGCTCCTGCGCCATCTAAAGGTCTCGCGCGCGGTTTTGGTCGGCAGCTCGCACGGCGGCGAGCTTTCCATCGACTTCACCCTCGAGCATCCCGAAATCGTGCAGCAACTCGTTCTCGTCGGCGCCGTGCTTAGCGGCTTTCCCTACAGCCGGCATTTCATCGAACGCGGCACGACCGCCTACGAGTTCCTCGAAAAAGGCGACGTCAAAAGCGCCGTTGCCCAATGGGCCAACGACAAATACCTCATCGCCCACGAAAACACGGCGGCGCGCAAGAAGCTCTTCGATCTCCTGTCCGCAAACCCTCAGGATCTCTCGCACCCGGAGCTCGCCCTGCCCGCCAAGCCTGCCTTCGGCCGCTTGCAGGAAATCAAGGTGCCTACGCTCATTCTGGTCGGCGATGAGGATATTCCTGACGTTCACGCCCACGCGGGAGCCATCGAAGCGGGCATCTCGCGCGCCCGCCGCGTGGTTGTCACCGGCACCGGCCACCTCATGTACCTTGAAAAACCCCGCGAATTCTCCGACATCGTCATCCCCTTCATCGAGGAGAATTCTTACTAGCATTTGCTGCCGACGGACAGGCTTTCAACTTGGCGAGTCCGAAGGAGGTTTCCCGTACGAAGCTCATCCTGTTCAAGGTGTCCGTGCTAGGATGCCCGAAGAGAGGCCCTTATGCCCTTTATTGACACTAGCAGCCTCAAAACCATCGAACGCCTGCCGGGCTGGCGTGGACGCTACTTCCACTCACCGAGCATGACCTTCGCGCATTACGACTTCAAGCGTGGCTCGTCCATTCACGAGCACTTCCATCCTCAAGAAGAAGTTTACGAAGTTATCGAAGGCGAGCTGGAGGTGACCATTGACGGCGAAGCCCAGATCGCCCGAGCTGGGTTCGTCGCGATTGTGCCGGGAAATGCGCGCCATTCGGTCAAGGCCCTCACCGATGGGCGGGCCATCATCGTTGACTATCCGCTGAGACGCGAATTCGATTAGCCGCGCTCGATGCCAATCTGAATATCGAAATGGTCTCCCAGAGCACGGCCGGCGACGCGATCATCTCCTACGCGCCTGATTCGATGTGGCGCTTCAGCCCGTCGAGACTCGCCAAAAACGGCCTTAGCCCTGCGTACAGCAGCGCCGCCCCCAGCGCACAGGATGCCGATGTCACGATCGCCAGCGAATACGGCACCGCACTGTCGCGCGCGAAAACGTGTTGCGTGAAAAACGCCACCGCCGTGGGGCCCACTCCAAGGCCAATGATATTGACCGAGAACAAATACACGGCCGAAGCCTGCCCGCGCATTGACGCCGGCATCATTTGCTGGATCGCCGCGGGAGCAATCCCGAACGGCGCGGCCGTAAACGCCGCAGCCGGAATCAGCCAAATCGTGGCCCACGCCGCCGACGGCGCGAGATAGAGCAAGCAGCTCAGCGGCACAAGCACGACCCCGGCCACCGCTCCCACCAGCAAATTCGCATTGGCGCGCCCGCGCAAACGCAGATGGTCCGCGATCCGGCCCGCGCCCGCAATCCCCAGGCAGCCAAACACCGCCACGATCGAACCGTAAACGATGCCGGTCGTCCCAGCGTCCCAGTGAAAGTGCCGCCGGTAGAATTCCGGTATCCACGCAGCGGACGCATACGAGGAAAGAGCTAATAGTCCGAATCCGATGTTGTGCAGCAAGAACACGCGCCGGTTCTTTCCGATGTACGCGAACACCTTCCGCATCGGCACAGCCGCCGCTCCCGCCCGCACCCGGCCCGCCTCCGGCTCGCGAATCGTAAACAGCAGCGGCGCGAGCAGCAATCCCGGCAGCCCGACAATAAAAAAAATAAGCTGCCACGGACGCATGACGCCCACAATCGGAAGCGTCCACATCTCCTGCGTCGCCGCGTACCGCACCGCGACTCCGCCCAGCAAAAATGACAATCCCGACCCGATATAAATCCCCATGGCATACACGCTGATCGCCGTGGCCAGCCGCGCCGGGGGGAAATAATCGGTAATCAGGGAGTACGCCGCCGGAGAAAGCGCCGCTTCTCCCACGCCCACTCCCATTCGCAGCAGGAGCATCTGCGCGAAAGTTCCCGCGAGCCCGCACCCGGCCGTGAACGCGCTCCAGAGAACAAGCCCCAGCAAGATGATCGTTCGCCGGTTGTAAACGTCGGCGAGCCGCCCGATGGGAATCCCGAAGAATGTGTAAAAAACTGCGAAACTGAAGCCCTGCAGCAGGCTCACCTGCGTGTCGCTGATGTGCAGGTCACGCCGCAGCGGCGCGACAATCAAGCTGAAGATTTGCCGGTCAAGGAAGGAGAAAACGTAAACGAGCGTCAGCACGCCAACCACGTACCACGCGTAGCGCAGCGATCGCGAACCTTTCCGCGTTTCCGCGGCGCTGCCGCTCGATTCCGTTCCGGGCGCCATGGCCCGCGCATTCTATACGACCGCGCGCCTCTGCCCTACTCTTTCGCGCCGCCGCGCGCCCGGCCCCCCCTCTGTGTCATCCCGAGCGAGGCCGATTCTCGGCCGACGAGGGACCTGCTGTTGCGTTTGCATTCCCCGCCCGCGTCCCGAATGATCCTGCGGGATGAGGCCCGCCTGCCGGCAGGCAGAGATCTGCTGTTGCTCTTCTCCGGGCGCGCGACAAGGACAACGATTTTCTTGCGTCGCTTCCGCCTCGCTAGAACGAGACAGTGACCGCGACTCCGACGCCGGGGTGATTGCGGTCATACAAGTAATACCCGTCGCCGTTGTAATCGAGGTACACGTCGTCGTTTTCGTACCAGTTCTCCGGCCACCCTTCCGGCCACGGATCGACGAACGTCACCCAATACCCATCGTACTGGAAGCGCGGATACCCGCCCACGAAGACCAGCGGAAGCCGATGGATGCGGAAGTAGTGGTCACGTCCGAAGTACTGCCTGAAGCGTTCGTCTGGGATCCGGTAGCCGTTGTAGCCGCCGCGCTGTGCCCACGTTCGGTGGTCGCCATCCCACGATCTTGCACGCGACTGCGTGAAACCGCTGCGCACTTGCCCATCGTGCTGTGGAACGCCACTATGGTGGACGCCGCCGTGGGTGGCGTCGTCCGCCCGCACCCCGCCGTGATAGACGCCGCCGTAGGCTTGTTGCGGTCGCGCCGCAGGCCTACTCGCCTGCTGGTGATGTTCCTGCGGTTTGGCTTGCTCCCTTTCGTGCTGCTCGCCCTGTGCGTAAGCAGGAGCGGTCATCCCCAAAACCAAAGCCAGGGCCCCCGCGCTGACAACCAGTTTCATCCGCATGTATCTCTCCTTTTGAGAATTGGGCCGGGAATCTCCCTTTTGACTTCAAGAATCTTTGCGAGTTTACACCCATCTCGCCCCTCCGCGCCCGTCATCTAGGGCACTTGAGCACTTACCAGCGGCCACCAATCACTCGTCACTCCTTTGCCGCTTCTGGCCTCCAGCGTCCAGACTCGCATTACAATGCTGGCGTGCCAATCAAGCTCATCGCCATGGACCTCGACGGAACGCTGCTCGACAGCGCCTCGCAATTGCCGCGCGAAAATGCCGACGCAATCGAAGAGGCGGCCGCGCAGGGCCTCGAAATCGTGATCGTCACTGGCCGTCGGTTTGATTCCGCGCGCGCCGCCGCCGCGGGCCTTGCATGTGACGCCCATTTCATTTCCAGCAACGGCGCGCTGATCAAATCGAAGGACGGCACCACTCACCAGCGGCATCTTCTGCCGGCCGCCGCCGCGCGCAAAGTGCTCGAAGCAACGCCGGAATTTCGCTTCTGCACCGGAGTGATTTTCGACCGCCCGCACGCGCGCCAATTGATCTTCGAGCACGTGGACTGGGACACGCCGTTTGTCGGCGCCTACCTGCGCCGCCATCGCGACCAGGTGGCGGAAATTGCGCCGCTCGCCGACTGCCTCGATGGCGAGGACCCCGTCGAGATTCTCTTCCTGGCCAAGTGCGATGAAATCCGGCGCGTCATGGGCGTTCTCGAAGCGCTTCCCTCCGCGCATGAATTCGCGCTCGCGCTGACCGAATATGAAAGCAGAAACTTTTCCATGCTCGACGTGCTGCGTCCCGGCGTCACCAAGGGAGTGGCGCTCGCGGAGTGGGCGCGGCATCGCGGTATCGCTCCCCAGGACGTGATGGCCATCGGCGACAACTGGAACGACCGCGAAATGCTCGCCTTCGCCGGGCTTCCGGTGGTCATGGCCAATAGCATTGCCGAACTGAAGACACTCGGCTACGCAACGACGCTTTCGAATGACGATGCCGGCGTCGCCGCCGCGATCCGGAAATACGCGCTGGGGACGAAACCGTGAACGCCCGTCCGCGTGGTACAATTCCAATTCGCGCGATGAAGCCCAGCCCCATTCTCGCCCGCCTGCTTTTCGCCGCTGCGGCACTTTTTCTGTTTGAAGCTCCGGCGGCGCGCGCCGATTACGCTGTGCTGAAATCAGGCACGCGGCTGCACATCACCGGATACGAAGTCGCAGGCGGCCGCGTGCGGCTCAGCGTCACCGGCGGCGTTCTGGATGTCGCTGCCGCGGATCTCGTCGCCATTGAGCCCGAGGATTCCTTCCCGGCGAATCTCCCCGCGCCGCCCGCCGTGGGTCCTTTCGCCGAGCTGATTCGCGCGGCGGCCCAAAAGCACGGCGTGGAAGAAAAACTCATCACGCACGTAATTGCTGTCGAATCGAATTTCAATCCGCGCGCGGTTTCGCGCAAGCAGGCGCAGGGATTGATGCAGCTCTTGCCGAAGACCGCGGCGCGCTTTTCCGTCGCGAACCTTTTCGATCCCGCGCAGAACATAGACGCAGGCACGCGCTACCTCAAGGAACTCCTCGAACGTTACAAGGGCAATCTGCGGTTCGCTCTCGCTGCCTACAACGCCGGCCCCGAAATGGTCGAGCGCTATGGCGGCATTCCGCCGTTCCCCGAAACCCGGAATTACGTGAGCAAAATCACCGCGCTCCTCGCGCAGCAGGAAAAACCTCTCCAGCAAAACTGAACGTTTTTTCTGTAAATCAATTTGAAAATCAGACTTTGAAATCTCGGGGGGATTCTTGCTGTGCCGGGCGGCGACGGCGTCTACTACTGTGGCGGGCCACCGATGGGCATCTGCGGGGGTTGAGGCTGTGGCATCGGCTGAGGTTGCGGTTGCGGCGAAGTGGGACCGCCCGGTCCGCCGGGCTGGGGTTGATTGCCGAAAGCGCTCCCGAACGCCGAGCCGATTGCCTGTCCGATCCCCGTCGAAGTCGCGCTGCCTTGTCCGCTTAGGACTTGCTGCGTCGCTTGCAATTGCTCTTCGAGGGGGTTCCAGATGAACTCCCATTGGTTGTACTTTTTCCCGTTCTTGTAAATCTTGACGGACTTCTTGTCCACTTTGCTGGCGACTCCGGTGAGGAATCCACCAATGACAGGGCCATCCACGGGACCGGTCGGCTTCAAGGCGAGAAGCACGGCAGCGCTCTGTGCTCCTCCGAGCGCCACTCCGGAATTGCTTGGCTGGCCGAAAGTGGTAGTGGGTTGCCCTGGCCCTGGCTGCTGCGGCCCCTGGCCAGTTTGCGGCGTGTTCTGCTGATTCTGGGCGCCTCCATCCGGAGCGGAGGGCGGATTCTGGCCTTGCTGCGCGTCGGAACCATTGCTGCCGCTGGTGGTGAGGCTAGACACGGGAACTCCGGGCTGCCCCGGGATTTGAGTCGCGAGTTGCAGACCGCCCGGTTGATCGAGCAGCGCCATCTGCTGAAGCGACGCGTATTTCACGCTGCCGATGATTTGCCCAGCAGCGTTGAGGTAGATGAAGCGCCACGCTCCGTCCTGTTTGTTCATGGGGTCTTTGTAGGCGGCGTATCGGAGGAAATGGATGCTGGGCAAGCCCTTCTGCAGTTCGTCCACGTCGCGCGGGTAGTGTCCGGTCTTGCGGAAGAAGCTCTTAATGGCGCGCTCGTATTGCTCGCCACGCCAGATTGTTTCCGCTTCCTTCTGGCGGCGCCCCTGCGACTGCAGGTTGGTCAGAACGACCAGCGATGCAGCCGCCATCAAAAGCACGGCGAACAAGGCCATCAAATAGGCGAAGCCCGCCTCGCGCGTGATGCGTTGCCTGGAGCCAGAACCGAATTTCATACGAGCGTTCATTGTGGTGGCGGCGCTCCTGGATCCGCGCCCCCCGCTGACGCCGGAGGCTGGACCATCAGCACATGCGCGTGGCGGCCGCTGGAAATCTCTTCGACGTCGGCGGAATCAAACCCAATGTGCACCAGACGGAAATTGTTCAGGAACGTATCGCCCTCGGCGACGACGAGCACGTCATCCCCACTTGTAAAAAAGGCGACGCTGCGCCCCGTTTTAGACGACGCATATCCAAAGAATTGACCGGGCACCTGGACAGGGGGAGGCGGAGGAGGGAGCGGTGGCCCTATCAGCCGGTTGTGTCTTTCTCTGGCAATTTCGGCCGGCGTGGGCGCCGGCGGAAGAGCCACGGCGCTGAAGATATTCCGGTGCGTACCGGCGTATTCAAGCTTTCTGATTTTTTCGAGCAGGTCCAGACGAAGCTGGGGCTCCTGCACACTCAAGGGAGTAAATTTCGCATCCGCGCCGACAACGGCCGAGACTCCCGGGACGTCGTTGCGATTGATGAAATACACGGCAACGAGCAGCGCCACGAGCGCCACCAAAACGTAGATTTTCGTGTGTCGCGACATTTCCGGTTTCTAAGTTCGAGAATACGTAAGCAATTCGAGCTTCAGGCGAATGGCGCCCATGGTGCCAGAATCAAGACGCAAGTCATTCAAGAGATAAAAGTTCTTCGACTGCTCGAGTCCGTTGATGAATTGGATGATGGACGAATAGCTGCCCTCCACCGAAGCGGTCATGGAAATCTCCGTGACGCCATGATCCTTCAGGGCCGTTCGTTTGAAACTGATTCCGGAGGTCCGCAATCCAGCCTTTTTGGCGATGGCATCGAGATCGGATTCGACGGACGAATATGCCGTTTCCGGACTGAGAAAATTCTCGTGATAGAAGGCGTCGCAATCCTTCCCCACCTGCGGCAGCGAAGCGCGGATCTTCCGGCCGCGCTGTACGTCCGCTTGCAGGAGTTTCTCCTGCGTCTGCAGTTGATCGCGCTGGGCGCGCAAAGATTGCTCGCCTTGGCGCGACCCTTGCCACAGGATGAAGGCCAAGCCGATGTCGAGGGCCAGCAGCAAGGCCAGCGCGACGCCGATCAGGATCTTCCATATTCGCCAGGGAATCTTTTCCATCAAATCGTCTCGTACCACGCGGTCAGTTCGATCACGACCTTATCGACTGCCGCCGCTCCCGCGTCGTCCACGTGGTGTTCCTGCTGTACCTGGATATCGGAAAACATCTTCGAGCGCTCGAGCGCTTCCAGGAATTTGATCTTCCCCTCGTCCGAGGCGGCGCCAATGGTAAGCGATACCTGGGCGCGGCCCTTGTCCAGCTTTGGCGAAATGCTGACCACGCGGACGCCCGCGGGCAAAATGGGCTCGAGATCACTGAAAATCTTGGTCCAAGGAAAGCTGCGGGCGCCAATCAGGGAATTCAAGAAGGAGGCACGGTCGAGCACTTGTTGCGCTTGCGGCGTGCGGAAATTCGATTCCAGAGTGATCTGCTCCTGGCGGCTCTCGCGGATCTGATTTTCCAGGCGCGAAATATCGGCACGGAGGTCGCGATTCAAGCGCCAGGAACTGTATGCGGCGTGGGAAAGGAAAAGAGCCATCAGCGTTCCGAGCACGCCCACCAGCAAAGAGCCGGCGAGAAAGGGCCGCTTGTTTTCCCGCGGCGAGGTCGAAAGATTGAGCTGAATCTTCATAAGTCAGTTTGTCCGGCGGCCGGGCTTTCAGGAACCTCCGTTCAGCGTCCAGCCAACCAGTGCGTCAAGACCCTGGCGCATCAAGCCTTTCGCGCGCGAATCGAACGCGCGGGCATCCTCGGATTCGGCGAGCGGAGCGACCGGGCACTTCAGCTCTCCGGACAAGGCCTGGCTGAAAACATCCTCGCGCGCGCCGAAACCCGAGACGCGCACGCGCTCGATCGTTCCTCCCCAGGTATCCTGATGATACGCGATAGCAGGAAAAATTTCGTCGAGCATCGCCTGCGGCCCCAGGGTGGCCGCGTCAGCAGCCATATCCGTGGAGCGATACACGCAGAGGTTCGCGCCTTGCGCGATGACCGTGGTGAGAGCTTTGCCGCACATGCGGACAAGAACTGTGGCGCCGCGCGCTTCGAGCAAAGGGAGAGTGGCCAGGGTGGAGCTGAGGACGACGGCCGCGCTGGTGCCGAGGCTGGCAACTATCTCCTCGTACTCGCGAACGATGCGCTGCCGGGCAACGGAGGTGACGATTTCGAGGCCGCCATGCTTGCCCGTCTGGCGCATCCAGGAGACGACCGTCTCGGCCACATCGAACGGCACGCTTTTTTTCAACCGCCAGCGAAGGAGAGGCAAAGCGTCGTCGGCGCGGCGCGGAAGCGTCTCAAACGGAAGAATAAAAACGCGCACCACCTGATCGGGAATCAGCAGAGCAAGCCCCTGGCCGCGCGGGGGCACACGGCTCAACACGCGGGTTAGGGCACTGCGAACTTCATCGGGCTGCGAAATATTCACTTCCACCGGCGACGGGATGATCGCGCCAAACGGGAGAGGCTCGACGGCAAACGATTCAAGAATTCCGCGGGCCGCGCCCCACCTCGCGGCAGCCACATGCGTGCCCGCTATTTCCACCACAAGGGACGGATGCGGCATGGCGTTGAGCCACGCGTCGAGGCGGCGCACGGGAGCGAGCTGATAGAATTGGCTGGAGATGCTGCCGGCAGCGCTACTCAACGAAAGTCACCTTGTTAACCTCGCGCAAGGTCGTCAATCCCGCGTGGATTTTACCCAAGCCCGAGTCGCGTAGGAAGGTCATTCCTTCTTCCTTGGCGGCGCGCTTGATCTCGGAAGTGGGCCGGCGATTGACGATCATCTCGCGTATGCGGTCAGAGAGATCAATGAGTTCGGTGATCGCTGTCCGGCCGCGGAATCCGCTGCCGGAGCATTCGAGGCACCCGGTGCCTTCGTAGAACGGCACGCTCGCCCATTCGGCGGGGTTCAGGCCCGCTTCCTTGAGCACATCCGGCGTGTAGGAAACGCGCTTCTTGCAATGCTCGCAAATCACGCGGACGAGGCGCTGGGCCATGATGCAATTGAGCGCGGAAACGAAATTGTAAGGCTCAACGCCCATGTTGATGAACCGGCCGATCACGTCGGTGACGTTATTGGCGTGCACGGTGGTGAAAACGAGATGGCCGGTGAGCGCGGAATTGATGGCAATCTGCGCGGTTTCCTGGTCGCGGATTTCGCCGACCATGATCTTGTCGGGGTCGTGGCGGAGAATCGAGCGGAGGCCGCGGGCAAACGTGAGGCCCTTCTTTTCGTTCACGGGAATCTGCGTAATTCCCCGTACCTGGTATTCGACCGGGTCTTCAATAGTGATGATCTTGTCTTCGTCATTCTTAATTTCATTGATGGCGGCGTAGAGAGTGGTGGTCTTGCCGGAGCCGGTGGGACCGGTAACCAGAACCATGCCGTAAGGCTCATGAATGTAGCGGCGGAAACGGGCCAGATCTCCCTGGTCGAAACCAACCACATCGAGCGTAAGATTCCGGAATTTCTCGCTCAGCGTTTCCTTGTCGAGGACGCGAAGGACGGCGTCTTCGCCGTAGACCGAAGGCATAATGGAAACGCGAAAGTCAACAAAACGGCCTTTGTAACGGACGCGGAAGCGGCCGTCCTGGGGGACGCGGCGCTCGGCGATGTCGAGCTCGCTCATCACTTTGATGCGGGAGAGAATCGTGGCATGCCAGTCCTTGGCAAGGGGTTGCATGGCGTACTGAAGCACGCCGTCAATGCGGTATTTCACGACGACTTCGGTGTTGCGAGTCTCGATGTGAATGTCACTGGCGCGGCGCTCCAGGGCGGTGAAGATGACGGTGTCCACAAGACGCACGACCGGACTGACGCCGGTATCGCGCGTGAGGCGCTCCATGGAGATATTTTCTTCGCTGTCCTCGTCCTCGCTGACCACCTGAAGCGTGAAGCCTTCGGTGGCTTGATCCAGAACGCGCTGCGACTGCTCGGTGCGCTTGAGGAGGTCGCCGATCTGCGAGGCGGTGGCCACCTTGATCTGCAAGCGCTTGCCGAGCAGGAGCGAAAGCTCGTCGGTGAGCTGCAACTGGCTCGGATCGGCCATGGCGACAACAAGCGTGCTGTTATGCGATTCGAGCGGCACAAAGTTATAGCGGAACATCATTTCGGCGGGGATGCTGCGGAAAAGCTCGGGGTCAATGCGCTGCTCGAGCAAGTCGATAAAGGGGCAGCGATAGCGCTCGGCCAAACGGCGAGCCTGGTCGCGTTCGGCGGCATCACCTGGAGGCGTCGGATTGTTCGTTGTTGTAGCCATAAATGTCTTACCCCCCGGCAGCTCCGACCTGGAGAGAGAACAGTGGAAGATAGAGGGAGACGGCAATAAAGAATACCACAACGGCCATGACACCCAGAATCGCCGGCTGCACCCAGATCAGAGTTCGCTCCAAGCGTGTGTTCACATCTTCTTCGTAGAACTCGGCGACGCTGGTAAGCATGGCCGCGAGAGCGCCCGACGCTTCTCCGACTTCAATCATTTCAAGAGCCAGGTCGGGAATGAGACGCGTCTCGGCGAGGCTCAGGTGGAGCGACTCGCCCTCGCGGACGCGGTCAGCTGCCTTCTCCACAGAACGAGCAACGAGCCGGCTGCCAATGGCGGCGGATGAGGTCTGCAGGGCGGAAACCAGCGGAGTACCGCCGGACAAGAGCGTGGAGAGGGTGCGAACGAACTGAGCGATCTGGGCCTTCAGCCAGATGTCGCCAAGGATCGGAATCTTGGGCTTCAAGCGATCAATGGCGAGCGCTCCACGCTCCGTTCGAGTCCACAGGACGACCGCAAGAGCCAGAGCACCAGTGACGACGATCAAGAGGAGGAAATAATTCCGCAACGGAACGGCGATGGCGAGCATGAAGCGAGTCATGGAGGGAAGCTGCACATCGAGCTCCTGGTACAGTTTGGCGAATTGCGGCATGGCGAAGGTGACGAGATACGTCATCACCAGGATTACGGCAACGATCAGGATTGCGGGATAGATGAGCGTGGTGAGCAAACGGCTGCGGAATCCCGTGCTCACGCGCAAATACGCGACGTACTGCTCGAGAACCCCGCTCAGATTTCCGCTGCGCTCCCCCGCCGTGACCGCCGTGACGTAAACGGGCGGAAACGAGCCCTGCGCAACAAGAGCTTCCGAGAGCAAGGCTCCTTCGCGCACGCGCTGGCGCACGTCCGCCAGAATGGGCCGCAAACGAAGGGCCGCGGCACGCTCGGCGAGTAGATCAAGCGCCCGGAGGATGGGCAAACCTGCCTTGAGCAGAGTGTTGAACTGCTGGTTGAAGATAAGGAAATCGGCGGGACGAATGACGCGGTCACTTCGGCTTCGGGACAACTGGGAGAAGAGGTTCAGATTCGTGCGGACCGAGTAGACGTACAAGCCCCGCTCGGCCAGTTTCTGTCTGGCTTCTCCCTCCGACTGCGCGGTCTCCACCTGCTGGAGAATACGGCCCGAGGAATCCCCGACTTTGCAGACAAATTCAGCCAATTTAGGCCTTCAACACCCTGACTACAGGGGGTTTCGCCTCCAGTTTAACATACCCGTTGAAGCTCAAATGGCGCTTGAAGAGAAACATTTCGTAAATTCCATATGACAGTGCGAGTGCCCCATTAGGTTGTAAGGCTATTTGCGAAGGCCATGTGCAACAGTTTCAACGGCATGAACGATAGACCGGCCTGCAATCAGGCCAAGCAGCTAATGAATCGTGCCCGAGAGGGACGCTTCGTCCACGATTGTGACGCCGGGGGGCGGGGCAAAGTGAAACTTGGCTTCGGGGATGGCGATATTCTCCTCCCAATCACCGAAACGGAATTCGGTCTCCACACCGCCGGGCTGGCGGATGAGGACACGAACGAGGCGCGCTTCAGCGTCAATTTCGAAAAGTATCTGGCGGGTCGCGTCACCGGGCTCGGCGGAATCATTCCGCGGGGTGCACAGCAAGACGGTGTTGCCGGACGATGTGGGCCTGTCGTTGGGTTTGCCTGCCGGCGTGGACGAGGAATCGGAGATATCTATCCTGCGACATAGGCGTGAGAGGTCCATTTTGCCGGCCAGGAGAGCGATCGGAGTACGCCAGTCCGAGCTCTCCTTCAGCTTTGCGCGGCTTGCGGTGCGGTCCGCAGGCACGTAAAACCAGACATTCGCGCCGTCCACGAGAAAGATCTTCTGCTCCGGGGACTCGTACTCCCAGCGCATGCGTCCGGGGCGCGAGAAATAGACGGTGCCTGATTCGGCGGCGACGCCCCCGTTGCCGTCCGTGTAACGCTCGAAGAAAACCGCTTTCAAAGTCCGGGCGTGCTGGTAGCGAGCTTCCAGGGAACGGACCGCAGTGTGGACGTCGTGAGCGGGAAGGAATGAATACGCGAAGAGAACAATGCAGACTGACGAACGGACCATGGGAACATCTTACCAACTACGGAGGTATAGAGCATTCCGAACTAAGGCTTATTGGATGGTAGGCAAGGCATCGCAATTCGCGGAGCTAGCAGCAACAGCACCGGTCGTGTCGTAATGAATTACTCCTGGCTCGTTGGTGCAGTAGCTTATGTTACCTGTCAGACCCACGACTACGGGCGCTGCCGTCGCCAAATATCCATTAAACCCTGGAGCGCACCCGGGCGGAACGGTGATAACGGCGCCTTGGTCTCCCGTATAAGCGAACTGGTAACCGCTCTTTTGACTGGGTGCTGCGGCGATGGTCTCGTCGATGAGGACCGCCTGATTGCACGTTGCGGCGGGGCCGACGCCACCAAGAGTTCCAAGGGTCGGCGGATAGCCATTGCTGTAGGTAACCCAATAGGATACGGACGCGGTGCTGATGGTGCGAAGATTTGAAACGGCAGAGGCCTGATTCGCATCCATTCTTGACTTCAGCAGGCTCGGGACGGCGATGGCGGCAATGATCAGAATGATGGCCACGACGATTAGAAGCTCAATAAGGGAGAATCCCCGATCGGCCTGCGCCTGTGTTTGGTTCGCCCGTCTGCTGGCCGATGCTTGCATTGCATTCATCTCCCAAATCCGTTGAGGATAAGAACGAAGGGAAGGAACCGTGTTCCTTCCCATTCGCCCATAGTGAAACCTCTTACTGCAGAGGATTGTCGGTCGCCGCGCAGTTCGGCGAAACTGGCGCCACTGCTCCCGTCGGGTTGAAGCGAATTACACCCGAAGCGTCGGAACAGAACGCACGCTGCCCGGTCGTGCCTACCGTCTGCGGTGTAGCTGTCACCACGTAGCCGTCGGTAAAGCCGGCATTGCAACCAGCAGGAACCGAGGCAGCAGGTACCGCCACCGTTCCCGCTACGAGCGCGAAGCTATAGCCGCTCTTCTTTCCAGTCGTCAGAACGCTGTCAATCAATTGTGCGTTCTGACAGCTCACGGCCCCCGCCCCAGTGGTACCAATCGCCGCTAGCGACGGGGGGAAGCCGTCACCATACGTCGAATTGAAGGTGACAGCCGCGGTGTTCATCGTACGGATTGAACCCACTGCAGAAGCTTCGTTGGCCGCCATGCGCGAACGGAGCAAGTTGGGAATTGCGATAGCCGCGATGATCAAGATGATCGCCACGACGATCAGCAACTCGATTAGCGAAAAACCTGATTGTTTCTTCTTCATTGTCTCTCTCCTGGGATGTATCAATCCCTAGCTTTCGGTCTTCCCCTCTCGGGGCACGCGTACCAGAGTGCAACGCGGATGCCACCGGCGCGCGCGGATTGCCCGATACGGCACAGGCTTTAGCTAACCATAGCTATTTCTGTCGGTTACGGAGTTTCCTGGATCCGATATTCGCCCCTTGCCCGTCGCCATCTGGAAGACCCCCCAGCCGAAAAGTGACGCTTTCTGACAGTACCAACTGACCGAATCCGACCCTGCCCCTACCTCAGGGTACCCAGGTCTCGGTAAGCCATTCCATGGGCCGTGCAAGAGGGAACCAAACGCCTCCAGACCATACAAAAGCTTGAGGCATTTCGCGCAATGGCGTTAGACTTAGTACTCCTCCTTTAGACAATCTGCCCTTCCAAATGAAACCAATTCATCCCGGAACCACGGCCGAAATCGCATTACGGAGAAAAAGCCCTGAGGAAATCCGCGCCCGCTTCAGGCGTCCGGCACGGCTACCATGACCCCCGAAACCGCGCTTGCGCTCGACGGGCGAGGGCTTCTGAGTGCGAGAAGGGTGAGTCCCACGGTGAGAATGCAAGCGAACCAGGGAACGACCGGCGAAATCCAGAAAAGGCGCGTTTCGTAGCGAAGTATGGCGAACCAGCCGAGTGTAGCAAGCAATCCGCCGAGAGATGCCCACAGACGCCGATGGGTCTTCCATGACAGCGAGAAGGAACAGAAATAATAAATCATGAGTGCGAATGGGAAGGCGACAATGAGGTCGATCAAGTAGTGCTCCCCGAGTCCCATCGTGGCCACGATCGTGAATATCACGAAGAGTGCCGCCAGCAGGCGGTCCCACCATGGAAGTGTGGCCGCCCACCAGAGTGCGAGCAGCGCCCACGCCATGTGCAGCGACGGCATCGCATTTTTCAGCGAGTGTACCGAAATGGGCTCGACCAACCAAGCGCGACGTTTCCGTGTAGCCTAGCGGATGCCACGGAAAATCCTTGAGGAACAGTGCGAGAGGGCCGACCGCCGGAAACAGACGGTAAAACAAAACCCCGATCGGAGCCGTCAGCACAAATGCAGCAAGCGCCTCGAGGGCCTTCTGCCGGTCGCGCACGAGAAGCCCCGCATAGACGACAGCAATTGGAATGAACAAGCCTGTGTAGAAAAACCACCCCGCAAGATTCAGCCACACCCACCGCTGATATGCCTGCCCCATAAGAAAAGCGATGGGAACGTGCAAGCTGGCATCAAACGAATACAGATACAGATCCAGCACCCGTGAGTTCGCATCCTGCGTCGATCCGAGAAGCTTCAGGCCGAAATACTCGCAAGCAACCAGTATGAGCGCGCCCGCAAATCCGGTTGTGAGCAGCCGCCGTTCCTCTCCTTCGGTCCAGATGGCAAGGATCCCGAGGACCAGCAAACTGCCCAGGCCTAGTGACGCCATCGCACTAACCAGCGATAAAGTGCGGCCCGACAGTAACAGTTCGAACGCCACGCCCGCTCCCGCAACAAGTGTCCATAGCGCGACGCGCCACGAACGGGTGAGCCGCCAGCAAATCAGCGCCACGCCAAACAGGCTCAAAGCGAAATACGGGGAGAAAATCGCAGGAGTGTAAAAGTGAGAAGACATTGCAAAACCCGCAGCTACAGCCACCGCGATCAGCGTGAGAAGAATCCTGGCGGAGCGGCTCGACGGGTACATGAACTGCACTCTCCAAAATTGCGATTGCCCTTAGGACGCGAACGAGTGGGAAGGAACAGCGTTCCTTCCCACTCGCCCATAGTGAAACCTCTTACTGCAGAGGATTGTCGGTCGCCGCGCAGTTCGGCGAAACTGGCGCCACTGCTCCCGTCGGGTTGAAGCGAATTACACCCGAAGCGTCGGAACAGAACGCACGCTGCCCGGTCGTGCCTACCGTCTGCGGTGTAGCTGTCACCACGTAGCCGTCGGTAAAGCCGGCATTGCAACCAGCAGGAACCGAGGCAGCAGGTACCGCCACCGTTCCCGCTACGAGCGCGAAGCTATAGCCGCTCTTCTTTCCAGTCGTCAGAACGCTGTCAATCAATTGTGCGTTCTGACAGCTCACGGCCCCTGCCCCAGTGGTACCAATGGCCGCTAGCGACGGGGGGAAGCCATCACCATACGTCGAATTGAAGGTGACAGCCGCGGTGTTCATCGTACGGATCGAACCCACTGCAGAAGCTTCGTTGGCCGCCATGCGCGAACGGAGCAAGTTGGGAATTGCGATAGCCGCGATGATCAAGATGATCGCCACGACGATCAGCAACTCAATCAACGAAAACCCTGATTGTTTCTTCTTCATTGTCTCTCTCCTGGGATATATCAATCCCTTGCTTTCGGTCTTCCCCTCTCGGGGCACATGTACCAGAGTGCAACACGGATGCCACCGGTGCGTGCGGATTGCCCGATACGGCACAGGCTTTGGCTAACCATAGCTATTTCTGTTGGTTACGGAATTTCCTGGATCCGATATTCGGCCCTTGCCCGTCACCATCGGGAAGACCCCCAGCCGAAAAGTGACGCTTTCTGACGGTCCCAACTGACCGAATCCGACCTTGTCCCCCCAGCCTCAGGATGCCCAAGGCTTCGGTAGACCCTTCCCTGAGCTTTGGCATAACGCCGTTCATGGGTCGAGCGCGGTCCTGTGCGACGGTCGCCGGGCAGACAGCGGCCGATGCCTGGCTTGGAGATGGCCCCGCTCGATCATCCGGACGAGTACGCAAACGACTAGAGAGTTAAAGTGAATTGAATTGGTTTTTGGAAGGACCTACAGGGCGGATTCTATTTCGCGGTCGGGCTCAGTTCATTTCCACAATCTCTGGTTGCGAACGAAGGGGACGAACACATTCCTTGAGGTGACAGCCGCGGTATTCATCGTAAGGATCGAACCCACTGCGGACGCTTGGTTGGCCGCCATGCGCGAACGGAGCAAGTTCGGATTTCTCACGCACTCACTGCGACCCTCATTGGATTGTGGGCAAGAGATTGCACGTCGCGGCGCTGGCAGCAACCGCACCGGTCGTGTCGAAATGAATTACCCCTGGCTCGTTGGTGCAGTAACTTATGTCGCCTGTCAGACCCACGACGACGGGCGCTGCTGTCGCCAAATATCCATTAAACCCAGGAGTGCATCCGGGCGGAACGCTGGTAACGTTGCCCTGATCTCCCACATAAGAAAATTGGTAACCACTTTTCTGACTGGGTGCAGCGGCGATGACTTCATCGATTAAAATTGCCTGATTGCACGTTGCGGGAGAACCTTGCAGACCACCAAGAGTTCCTAGAGTCGCTGGATAGCCATTGCTGTAGGTAACCCAATAGGATACGGACGCGGTGCTGATGGTGCGAAGATTAGCGACAGCTGAAGCCTGATCCGCAGCCAGCTTGAACGCAACATGTTAGGGATTGCAATCGCGGCGATGATCAGGATGATTGCGACAACGATCAGAAGCTCAATGAGGGAGAATCCACGATCGGCGTGCGACGTTCTGGTTGGACTGTCTTTTTGCCGAGGCTTGCATTGCGTTTATCTCCCGAATCCTGTTGAGGGTAAAAACGAACGGGAAGAAACCGAGCTTCTTCCCGTTCGCATAGGCTTCATACTCTTACTGAAGCGGATTGTCGGTGGTCAGGCAGTTGGGCGACACTGGCGCCACTGCTCCCGTCGGGTTAAAGCGGATTACACCCGAAGCGTCGGAACAAAACGCGCGCTGTCCGGTCGTACCTACTGTCTGCGGCGTTGCAGTCACAACGTAGCCGTCGGTGAACCCGCCGGTGCAACCAGCAGGAACCGAGGCCGCTAGCACTGCCACGGTACCGGGGATGAGTGCGAAGTTGTAACCGCTCTTCGCGCCCGATGAAAGCACAGTGTCGAGTCAGCTCTGCATTCTTGCACGTGGTCGCCCCGATTCCGCCAAGAGTTGCCAGCGTCGGAGGAAAGCCGTCACCATAAATCGAACTGAAAGTGATGGCCGCTGTATTCATTGTACGGATTGAACCGACTGCAGAAGCTTCGTTGGCAGCCATGCGTGAACGGAGCAAGTTCGGAATTGCGATGGCTGCGATGATCAAAATAATCGCCACGACGATCAGCAATTCGATAAGTGAAAAGCCCTTCTCTCTCTTAATCATTGTTTCTCCTTGAAACATCTCTCTCTGTTTTCTGTACCCTCTGCTGGGGTACGGTTTAACTACTGCATCCAGGAATCCAACCGAACGACTTCTCCTCATTCAATCGGCCTGCAAGGGCCTAAGGTGAGCGCCTGTTTTGCTATGCGAATGTTAGCTGTTAGGACTGTTCTGAAGTGGTACATGGTAGGGCTTTGCGGAAATCGAGAAAAGCGACATCATGTGGCGAGGCAAGACGACACTATTCGCTTTCTCGATGTTTCAATTGGACGCACCTGTGTGTTTCTCGAGTCAGGTATCTTTCTACGGTGCGAGTGAGACTGGAGTACGTTCTTTGAGGGTCTCAGTCGGAATGTGTGGGCAAGGCCAGTCTAGATTGTAGCGTCGGTGGAGGGACACGCTAAAACGGCTCAGCATCCACGCGGAGCCGCGGGGCGGAACAGTTTACACGCCGTGTTTCTTCGCGTAGTGGCGAAACGAACGGTAGGACATCTTCAACATCTCCGCCGCCCGAACTCGGACGCCGCCCGAGCACTCCAGAGCAGCAAGCAGATAGGAACGTTCTGTGGACGCGATATGGTTCTCCAGGTTCAGTCCTCCCTCAGGGATAAGCGGACCTTTGGGAGCCGAATGGCCATTCGGATGGAACTCACTGTAGAAACTCGTGATGCGTTCCGGTAATCCTTCCACGGAGACGCGTTTCCCCGCTTCGAGCGCCACGGCGCGCTCGATCGTATTCTCCAGCTCGCGAACGTTCCCCGGCCAGTCGTAAACCTCCAGACGCCGCATGGCTTCGGGGTCAATGCCCTCGATCTTCTTATTCATGGATTTTACATAGCGATCCAGAAACGATTTGGCGAGAAGAGGGATGTCGTCCCGGCGCTCTCGAAGAGGGGGAAGGTGAATGGGGATGACGCAAAGACGGTAGAAAAGGTCTTCGCGAAAACGCCCTTCGGCGATTTCCTTTTCAAGGTCCTTGTTTGTAGCAGCAATTACGCGGACATCCACGCTCGATTCTTCGGTGCTGCCGAGCGGGCGAACCTTTCCCTCCTGCAGGACGCGATATAACTTGACCTGCATCGTCAGGCTCATGTTTCCAATTTCGTCCATGAAGAGAGTTCCGCCGTCAGCAGCCTGAAACAGGCCGCGCCGATTCTCGTTCGCGCCCGTAAACGCGCCGCGGACGTAGCCAAAAAGCTCGGACTCAAGGAGCGTTTCCGGAAACGCTCCGCAATTGATGGTGATGAAGGGCGACTTGCAACGGGCGCTATTCTCGTGAATTGCCCGAGCGACCAGCTCTTTCCCCGTCCCACTTTCGCCGGTGATTAAGACGCGGCTGGATTGAGGAGCAATCGTCTCTATCAGCTCGAACAGGGAGCGCATCTTCGCGCTGGCGCCGATGATATGGTCGAAGCCCGTAAAGCGGCGGAGCTGGCGGCGCAGCTCTCCTGCTTCCTTCTTAAGGAGCTGCGCCTCCGCGAACTGGCCCACGGCGAGCCGCAACTCATCGAGCAGGCGGTCTCCTTTGACCACGTAGCGGTCGGCGCCGAAATTCACAGCATCGATCGCCGTGTCGATTGTAGGAACTCCCGTAATGAGAATAAAAATCGTGGAGGGCGATACTTCCTTGCAGTAACGGAGCAGCTCGACTCCATCCATATCCGGCATGCAGATGTCGGAAACAACCATGTCAAAAATCTGAGTGGACAGGCGGCGTTTTGCCGCCTCACCATTGGAAGCGACTTCGACTTTGTGGCCTTCCTTGCGGAAACTGATTTCGAGCAGTTCGCTAATGGAGTGTTCATCGTCGACAATGAGCAAGTGGGCCATGGCGCGCTTATCCCTTCCCTACCGGCCGGAGCAATTCCGCACTTGCGCGATCATCCTGCCGAGCGACAGCACGCGAGCTGACGGCACGCGGAAGCTCGACAACGAATTCGGCACCGAGCCCTTTTTCCGAGTCCACGCGAATGCGGCCCTGATGAGCCTGCACAATCTGATAGACAATGGCGAGCCCCAGGCCCGTGCCCCCCGTGAAGCCCGACTGGAACGGCTCGAAAAGCCGGCTGGCCTGGCCTGGGTCAAGGCCGACACCGTTGTCACGGATGGAAATGCGCACCCATGCCGCGTCTGCTTCAAGGCTTACGACGAGCGTTCCTCCGTTGGGCATGGCGCGGAGAGCGTTGTTGCAGAGGTTCCACAGCACTTGCTTCAAGGCGTCGCGATCGGCTCGAATGCGGACCCCGCGCGTCACCGAAACCTTGCGTTCGATCTTGTATCTTCCCCGCGCCGCCGCATCGCGTTCGAGAAGCAGGAGTGTCTCCTCAATCAGAGGGGTGGGGTCCACTTCCTGGAATGTGTAACCTCTTTGGCGCGAATAGTTCAAGAAGTCGGTGATGATTTGATTCAGGCGCTGCGATTCGCGGCTGACAATTTGGACAAGCTTCTTATCGTCATCCTCGAGAGGGGCAAGCCGGGCTAGCTCTTTGAGCGCGCCGGTCATGGCCGTGAGCGGCTGCCGGATTTCGTGCGCGATGGCCGCGGAAAGACGACCCAGCGCGGCCATGCGTTCCTTGGTAACAACCTCGCGCTCCAGCCGTTTTAGCTCCGTCAGGTCCTGGAAGTTGTAAACAAACCCCGACGCCTGATTCTGCCCGGTGCGGAGCGGTGAAATGGAAAGACCTAAGAAACGAGTCAAGCCCGTCTCGGTGCGAAATTCAATCTCTTTGCGGGCGGCGAGAGGATTTCCTTGCTGGTCCGTTTCAACCGGCCAGAATCCTGGAAGAGATCTCCAACATTGTCCCCGCGGACGAGCCCAAGTCTACGGCCGGTGATATCCGCGCCGGCCCGATTCAGCAGGAGAATGCGCCCCTCCACGTCGGTGGTTAGCAAACCACCGCGCATGGACTGAATAATGTCCTGATTAAAGGCCTGCAAGTCTTTCAGCTCTTCATTCTTTTCTTCCAGTTCGAATCCTTTGCGGCGCAGTGTTTGCGCAAGCAAGCTCCCCAAGTAGGCGACCGCAAACAACGCGAAGAAGTTGCTTGCCAGCCAAAACTCGAGAGCCCGGCCGTTCGGCATGGTGTTCGAGGTTTTCGGCAATATTCCGTAATACATAAGCTCGATCACGCTGCCCAGCAGGACAAAACTGCCGCCGGCAACCAGGAAGACGCCGCGCCGGGAGAACAAAATGCTGGCCATCAGAATAGCCAGCACGTAGAGCGACGCGAAGTAGCTCTCGTGCCCTCCGGTGGAATACACCACGCCCGTAATCAGCGCGAGATCGCAGACCATCTGCAGGTGAACATGCCATCGCGCCGTTGGGATCCAGCGTTGCAGGATGGCGTAGAGAATGGCCAGCGTGTACCAGAGAATGACTAAAGGAACAAAGGTGCGGACCGGAAGCGGATTCGGTGTTAGTTGCTGAACCGCGAGAACAATTACAACCAAGAACGTGATGACAAGAAACCGGACCCGGACCAACCAGGGCAGCCATTCACTCGTGCTAGGTGTCGGTACCATCGCAAGTATCCCGCCGGTCCCCGATTTCTTCCCGGACGCGTCCGGGAAGAAGCAGGTGCGACCGGTCACGACTGCGGACAGCGGGCGCGTCCTCGCCGAAGCGATTCGCGTCCGCATCCAGGCCGCAGGGTGCCGGGTCTTAGTGTCCCGCCAACTTGTTGATCAGCGAGAACAGCGGCAGGTACATCGAAATAACCACGCCGCCGACAATCCCGCCGAGGAAGACGATCATGATTGGCTCAAGAGCCGTGAGCAGGTCCTTTACCGATGCGTCGACTTCGTCCTCGTAGAAATCGGCAATTTTTTGAAGCATGGCATCCATCGCGCCGGTCTGCTCGCCAACACCGATCATTTGAGTCACCATACCAGGGAAGACATTCGTTTCCTTGAGAGGTTCCACCAGCGAGCGGCCAGCCTCCACCGCTTTTCGAGTCTCCATGATCGCTTTTTCGACCACGGCGTTGCCGGACGTGCGCGCAGTGATATCCAGACCCTCCAGAATGGGAACACCGCTCGATATCAGGGTACCGAGAGTGCGCGTAAATCGCGCCACGGCGATCTTCCGCAGGAGGATTCCGATCAGCGGAAGCTTGAGCAATACACCATCCAGGATCATGCGGCCTTGCGGGGTGCCGTACCAGAACTTGAGCGCGACAGCGATACCAATGAAAATCACGAGAAGCATTCCGCCGTAGATGCTGCCGATGAAGTTGCTGAGTCCGATCACAATGCGCGTCGGAAGCGGCAGATCCACTTGGAGACCATTGAACAAGGTGACGAAAATGGGTACGACCTTCCACAGCAGAAGGGTGATAACCATTCCGGCGATGCTGATCACGGCGACGGGATAAATCAACGCGGACTTGACGGCACGTTTCAGTTTTACGTTCTTCTCAATATACGACGAGAGCCGCTGAAGAATCGTATCGAGAATGCCGCCCGTCTCGCCGGCTTCCACCATGTTGTAGTAGAGAGAGTCAAAGACTTTGTCATACAGTTTCATGGAGGCCGAAAGCGTCGCACCGCCCTCCACCGACGCGCGGACTCCATTCAGGATTTTCTGAAAGGTTTTGTTCTCCTGCTGCCCGGCAAGGATTTCAAGACACTGCACCAGAGGCAGGCCGGCGTCGATCATCACGGAGAATTGCCGCGTGAAGATGGCCAGTTCCTTGGCGTCCACTCCTGTTCCGAACGTGGGGACCGCGAATTCCTTCCCCTTTTCGGAAAGCTTGCTGACATTGATTTGCTCGCGCTTGAGCAATGCGGCCAACTCAGCCTTGCTTGCCGCTGCGCGCTCGCCCGCGACCGAGGAACCCGCCCGGTTCACTCCACGATATGTAAAGACCGGCATGATCTGTTACCTCCCTCTTCTGTTTTTACCGCCGGACAGGGGCCCGGCCGCCGGCTGGCGGCGAGGTCACTCCACGGTTGATAAGGTCCTGCAATTCATCGGGATTGGACGACCGCGAAAGCGCCGTTTCCAAGGTGATCAATTTCTGGAAATAGGCGTTTGAGAGGCTCTGGTTAAAGGTCTGCATTCCGCTGGTACCAGTGCCTGTCTGCATGGCCGAATAGATCTGGTGAATTTTGTCTTCGCGGATCAAGTTGCGGATCGCGGCATTGGGAATCAGGATTTCCATCACCATTACGCGACCCCGGCCATCCACCTTCGGAAGCAGCGCTTGGCACAGAATGCCCTCGAGCACCATGGACAATTGAGCGCGAACCTGCGGCTGCTGGTGCGCCGGAAAAACATCCACGATGCGGTTGATGGTCGAGACCGCGGAGTTCGTGTGCAGGGTTGCGAATGTCAGGTGGCCGGTTTCTGCGATACGCAGCGCGGACTCGATCGTCTCCAGATCGCGCATTTCGCCGATCAGGACGACGTCCGGGTCTTCGCGAAGAGCGGCACGAAGAGAATTTGCGAACGAGTGCGTGTCCGAGTGGACTTCCCGCTGGTTCACCAGACACTTCTTGTGGTTGTGAAGGAACTCGATGGGGTCCTCGATTGTAATCATGTGCTCTTCACGATCGTTGTTAATTTTGTCGAGCATCGCGGCGAGCGTCGTGGACTTGCCTGAACCCGTCGGCCCGGTGACCAGCACAAGGCCGCGCGGCTTCTCGCATAGGCTTTTGGCAATCGGGGGAAGGCCAAGCGCCTCGAAGGTCTTGATCTCCCACGGAATCGTCCGGAACACTGCTGCAACCGCACCGCGCTGATGGAAAATGTTGCCGCGAAACCGTGCCAGACTCTTCAGGCCGAAAGAGAAGTCGAGCTCGAGGTTTTCCTCAAGACGATGCTTCTGCACATCCGTGAGCACGCTGTAGGCGAGGGCTTTCGTGTCGGCGGCGGTGAGGGGCGGCATATCGAGCGGCCGCAGTTTCCCATGCACGCGAATCCGCGGCGGGCTGTTGGTCGAAAGATGCAAGTCGCTTCCGCCCATTTCGATCATCTTCTTCAGCAGTTCACTGAGTGTGATACCAGCCATAATTCCCCCTTACAGGACCGTCTCGCGCAGAACTTCTTCCATCGTCGTTTGTCCGGCGGCGATTTTAGTTAGCCCGCTTTTCCGCAACGTGATCATGCCGTGCTCGAGAGCTTTCCTTTTCAGTTCGAGAGAAGAAGCCCCCACCAGAATGAGCTCGCGCATCTCGTCATTGATCTCCATCACTTCGTAAAGCCCCACGCGTCCCTTATAGCCAGTGTTGTTGCACGTGCTGCAACCTCGCCCGTGCTGAATCTGAATTCCATCCGCCTCTTCTTTCGTGTAGCCCGCGTCAATGAGCGCCTGGGGCGTGATCTGCAAGGGCTCTTTGCATTGCGAGCAAATGCGCCGAACGAGCCGCTGCGCGCAAATCAGGTTCACGGACGTGGCCACGAGAAACGGCTCAATACCCATATTCATTAATCGGCTGATCGTGGAAGGAGCATCATTGGTGTGCAGCGTGGAAAGCACTAGGTGGCCTGTCAAGGCGGCTTTCACCCCTATTTCCGCCGTTTCGAAGTCTCGAATCTCGCCGACCAGGATGATGTTAGGGTCTTGCCGCAGGAAGGCGCGTAGTGCGGACGCAAAGTTCAGTCCGATTTGTTCCTTCATCTGGACCTGGTTAATACCCGGCAATTGGAACTCAACCGGGTCTTCGGCGGTCATGATGTTCGTGTCAGGCGTGTTCAGCCGAGCCACCGAGGAATAGAGGGTGTTCGTCTTGCCGGAGCCCGTGGGGCCAGTAACAAGCACCATCCCGTATGGTTTCAAGATCTGACGCTCGAATCTCTGGAGGGATTCCGGCTCGAAGCCCAACTTGGTCATATCGAGGCGCAGGTTTTCCTTGTCGAGCAAGCGCAGAACAATTTTTTCTCCGAACAACGTGGGCACGGTGGAAACACGAAAGTCGAGTTCCTTCTTTTTTCCGTCCTTCAAGTACTTGATCATGATGCGGCCGTCTTGCGGCAGACGTTTTTCGCTGATGTCCAGCTTGGACATGATCTTAATGCGGCTGGTGATGGCATCCTTCAACTTCATCGGCGGAGCCATGACGTTCTGGAGGATGCCGTCAATGCGAAACCGCACGCGGTATTCCTTTTCGTACGGCTCCACGTGAATATCGCTTGCTCCGCGCTTTACCGCGTCCGTCAGAATTAGGTTCACAAGCTTGATGATGGGAGCTTCTTCGGCGGCTTTTTCAAGCGACGCCAGATCCATTTCCTCTATTTCGCCGGCAAGCTCGAGGGCGGCGGCGTCATCCCCGGCCAGGTCCTTCATCACCTTGTCGAGTTCCTCGACGCTCTCCGCCGCGCCGTAGAATTTATGGATGGCCTCCGTAATCGCGGTTTCCGAGGCGACCACGGGCTCGACATTGAAGCCCGTCATGAACTTGATGTCGTCCATCGCGAAGACGTTCGTCGGATCCGTCATCGCAATGGTCAGCGTCGAGCCCACCCGCGAGAGAGGAACAATCTGGTAGCGAATCGCCGTTTCTTGGGGCACCAGCTTGATAACCGCCGGATCTACCTCATAGAATTTCAGATTGATGGACGGAACGCCGTATTGCCGGGAGAGGACCGCGGTGATGTCTTCGTCGCTGACAATCCCCATCTTGACAAGGCAGGTCCCAAGCCGGCCGCCGTTCTTCTTCTGATACTCCAGCGCCTGCTTCAACTGATCCGAGGAGATCAGGCTGTCCTTGACGAGGATTTCACCGAGTCGGGAAGACATAAATGAGCATCCGCGGTACTAGAACCGCTGGAGACTAAAGCGTAGCATCCTCCTGTGTAGGAGTCGGCGGTACGGTGGGGCTTTCGTGGTGAATCTGCTAACAGTCTTTAGGCCGCTTTCAAACCTGTACGTCCGTACAGGTCAAAAATTTGTACCTGTACGAAGGTACAGGTGGCGCAAAAAGTGGCACTCGGACGCTCTGTGGGCCAGAAAATCGGTTTGATCTGCTGTGCGACTGGGCAATTCTCCGAACCGCCGTGCGGAAAACAGGGAGTGGGGCCAATTTTGGCGCGCCTTTTTCCCTTTTTTTTCGGGAACCGCTGGAATCGGAGTGCGCGGGTCTGCTACGATGTATGAGGTTCATGGGCGGTTAGCTCAGCGGTTAGAGCATCCCGCTTACACCGGGAAGGTCCACAGTTCAAGTCTGTGACCGCCCACCATTCACAGGCTTCAGTGTAGCAACGCGGGGGACGTAGTTCAGTTGGTTAGAACGCTGCCCTGTCACGGCAGAGGTCGCGGGTTCGAGTCCCGTCGTCCCCGCCAACAACCTTTGTTTCGGAAGATCCGGACTTCAGTTGTTTCCGGCTCGCCCCGATGACTCCCATCCACGCTTGGGCTGTGTTTGCCGGCGTAATCGCGCTCGCGCTCCTCGCCGACCTCAACTTCTTCCATCGCAACGCTCACGAAGTCAAGCTGAAGGAAGCGCTCCTTGGCAGCGCAGGCTGGATTGGACTGGCTCTGCTGTTCAACGTGTTCGTCTATTTCTTTCGTGGTCGCCAGGCCGGCCTCGAGTTCATGACCGGCTATCTGGTGGAACAATCGCTGAGCGTGGACAACGTGTTCGCTTTTCTGGTGATCCTCCAGGCCTTTCGAGTACCTCGACGGTCGGAACATAAGGTTCTTTTCTACGGAGTCCTCGGGGCGCTTGTAATGCGAGCCGTGTTCGTGGCCGCCGGAGTCGCTTTGCTCCAAGCGGTTAAAGCTGTGATGCTCCTGTTTGGGGCGATCCTGCTATTCGCGGGCGTGCGGATGCTCATTCCCAAAAAGCGAGCGATGCGGCCGGAGCGCAATCTGCTTGTGCGTCTCGCACGACGATTCTTTCCCGTGAACGAGAACCCAGAGACGGAGGAGTTTTTCCTCAAACGGAGCGGAACGAGATATGCCACGCCGCTGTTTCTGGCGCTTGTCGCCGTGGAAGCGATGGACATCGTCTTCTCGGTTGACTCCGTGCCTGCCGTGCTGGCGATCACTCGGGATACCTTCATCGTCTATTCATCCAATGCGTTTGCCATTCTGGGCCTTCGTTCGCTCTACTTTGCCTTGGCGGGCCTCTTGCCCAAGCTACGTTTCCTGCACCTCGGACTCGGGGCCATTCTCGTCCTCGTTGGCACAAAGATGCTGCTGAGCGAGCGTGTGCCAATCTCTACTTCTTTTTCGCTCATAGCCATTGCTTTCATCCTGTCTGCGACCATTCTGGCGTCCGTAATTTTCGCGCGGCGAAAACGCGCCGCCGGCGGCTGACTTAGCCCGCAGAATTAGTCGTTGTGCTGGAGGGATTCGCTTTATCGCAGGTTGAGGACAAGGAGGCGAGGCTCGGTCATTTCCTCGATGGCGTAACGCAGGCCTTCACGCCCGAGACCCGAATCCTTGATTCCGCCGTAGGGCATATGGTCAATGCGGAAGGCGGAGACGTCACCGGCGATGACGCCGCCGACTTCAAGCTCCTCGAACGCCGTGAAAAGGAGCTTCGCATCGCGTGTGAATACACCTGCTTGAAGCCCGTACGGCGAAGAATTAACGCTCCGGATTGCTTCACTGAAGTCGTCATAGGGCTCGACCGTGACTACAGGTCCAAATACCTCCTGGCAATTCACTTTCATCTCAGGACGCGCGTGGGTGATCACGCTCGGCTCGACATACGAACCCTGGCGATGGCCCCCGGTTTCCACCTTTGCTCCGGCGCTCGCGGCTTCCTCGATCCATTGCGCAACGCGGCGGGCCGCGTCTTCGCTGATCATGGGTCCCACGTCGGTGGCTTCGTCGAGCGGATCGCCCATTTTCAATTTCTTCACGCCCTCCACCAGGGCGCGAACGAATTTCGCCTCGATACTGCGATGAACGAAAAGTCGCTGGACAGAAATGCAGCTTTGTCCGGCATAGGAAAATCCACCCTGCAAGCAGCGCTCGACGACGTATTCCACATCCGCATCCGAGTGAACGATCACTCCGGCGTTTCCGCCGAGTTCCAGAGCGACCTTCTTCTTGCCCGCCTTTGCCTTCAAAGCCCATCCAACGGCGCCGCTGCCCGTGAAGCTGAGAAGCTTGAGGCGGTCGTCGCTGACAAGACGTTCCGCGTCAGGATTCGAAAGCAGAAGAACGGCGAAGCCGCCCGCGGGCCAGCCTGACTTTTCGACAATCTTCGCTAGCAACAAGGCACACAGCGGTGTTTGGGGCGCCGGCTTGACAATGATCGGGCATCCCGCTGCAAACGCCGGAGCCACTTTGTGCGCCACGAGATTCAACGGGAAGTTGAACGGCGTGATGCCGAGAATCGGTCCCAGCGCGAACCTACGGACGATTCCGGCACGCCCCGCGACAGCCGGCTGCCAATCGAGCGGGAGCCATTCGCCGCCAATCCGCAGCGCTTCCTCGGCCGCGACTGCAAACGTGAAGATGGCGCGATCCACTTCAAGGCGTGCCGTCTTCACCGGCTTCCCTGCCTCAAGCGCCATCAACCTAGCAAATTCCTCACGCTGGTCGCGAATGCCGTCCGAGATCTGGCGCAGAACGCGCTGGCGCTCATACGACGGCGTCCTGCGTGTGATTTCGAAGGCGCGTTGCGCGGCCACAACAGCGGCATCCGCGTGGGCCGCGGTAGCGCGATGGATGGTACCAACGATGGAGCGGTCGTGCGCAGCAAGGACATCCACTCGTTCGCCTTCCGCATGCCATTTGCCGTCGAGGAAGAACCCCCACACGTTTGCAGCGGTCTTGGTTGGAGTTGTTGCCATGACGGATTCCTTCCTACATTGGAAACGAGCTACATTCTTGGTGCGGCTTCCACACGCGCGTCAGAAACACTGGCGAAAGCGGCGTCGAGAATGGCCAAGCCCTCATCAAATTCCGCGTCCGTAATCACGAGCGGGACGAGCAAGCGCAACACATTACCGTAACTCCCTGCGGAGAGAAGAATCAAGCCGTGTTCGCAGCAAAACCGGAGAATGCGCTCCGCCTGCTCTTTCGCCGGTTCGCGCGATTCCCGGGAGCGGACGAGTTCGATCGCGCACATCGCTCCCAGGCCGCGAACGTCGCCGATCAGAGGCCAACGCTCTTTCCATTCGCGGGCGCGCGACTCGAAGCGCTCGCCAATCTTACTCGCACGCGCGGCAAGATCTTCGCGCTCCATCGTTTCGATGGCGGCGAGAGCCGCGGCGCAGGAAACAGGATTGCCGCCGAATGTCCCGCCGATTCCGCCGATTGCGGGCGCGTCCATGATATCGGCGCGGCCCGTGACGGAAGCGAGAGGCAAACCGCCAGCAATTGATTTTGCCGCGACCAGAATATCGGGTGCGATGCCGAAGCGTTCGCAGGCAAACATCGCACCGGTGCGGCAGAAACCCGTTTGCACTTCATCGGCGATGAAAAGAATTTCGTGACGGCGGCAGATCTCCTGCAGCACCGGGAAGAATTCAGGCGGCGGAGCTACGAAACCTCCTTCACCCAAAACCGGTTCGACGACGACAGCCGCAACGGATTCCGCCGCGACGACACGCTTGAACGTGTCTTCCAGATGGTGCGCGCAAAACATATTGCACGACGGATACTGCAACGAATACGAGCAGCGGTAGCAGTAAGCGTACGGAATGCGATAGATATCGCTCGCGAACGGCTCGAAGCCGGCCTTGTACGGATGCGTTTTGCTGGTGAGGGACATCGCGAGCATGGTGCGACCGTGAAAGGCGTCCTCGAAGCAAACGACGGCGGGACGGTGCGTGTAACAACGAGCAATCTTGACCGCGTTTTCGATGGCTTCGGCGCCCGTGTTGACCAGGAGCGTTTTCTTCGGAAAGTTCCCGGGGACGAGCGCATTCAATTTTTCCGCGAGCTCGATATATTTTCCATAAGGCGCCACGCTGAAGCAGGTGTGGAGAAATGCGTCCACTTGAGCGCGGATGGCGGCCACGACGCGCGGCGAACGGTGGCCGACGTTGGCGCAACCGATTCCCCCGGCGAAATCAATGTAGTGGTTTCCATCCACATCCTCGACGACCGCCCCTTCCGCGCGCGCGGCGAAGATCGGGGTGGCGTGGAAAACCCCGCGAGGAACCGCGGCGTGGCGCCTGCGCATCAGTTCCTGAGACTTGGGACCCGGAATCGAAGTGCGTAATTGGATCGTGGCCATTGCTTAATACCATCCAATCGGCTGTTCATTAAGATTGACGTGCACCTGTTTGGTCTCAAGATACTCTTCGACGCCCCAAGGCCCGAGCTCGCGGCCAAAGCCGGACTGTTTATAGCCACCCCAGGGCGCTTCGACATAAGTGGGCTGCATGTGATTCACCCAGACGATCCCGGCGCGCAGGGCTTTGACCACGCGAAATGCCTTGAAAATGTCGCGCGACCACACAGCGGCGGCAAGGCCGTAGGGAGTATCGTTGGCGATGCGAATGGCGTCCGCTTCTTTGTCGAAAGGAATGACAGCGGCGACGGGGCCGAAGATTTCTTCCTGCGCGATACGCGCGGAATTGTCCACATCGTAGAAAATGGTGGGCTCAACGTAATATCCGCGCGCGATGGCGGCATAGCGGCCACCGCCGGCCGCGACCTTTGCCTCTTTCTTGCCCAGCTCTTGATAGGAGCGAACGCGGTCGAATTGGTCTTTACTGACGAGCGGGCCCATCTTGGTCTCGCGCTCGAGCGGCGGCCCAAGCCGAATTGTTTTCGCCTTGGAAGCCATGGCGTCAACGAACTTCGGGTAGATTGATTTCTCGACGAGGATTCGGCTCCCAGCGGAGCACACCTCGCCCTGGTTGATGAACACGCCAAAGAGAGCGCCGTCAATGGCTGCTTCGAAATCGGCATCGGCAAAAAAGATGTTGGGCGATTTGCCGCCCAGTTCGAGAGTGACGCGCTTCACGGTGTCGGCCGCCATCTTTACGATCGCTTTGCCGACAGACGCGCTGCCCGTGAAAGCAACTTTGTTCACATCCGGATGCTTCACCAGAGGCGCACCCGCCGATTCGCCGAATCCGGTAATGATGTTGACCACGCCGGGCGGCACACCCGCATCAGTAAGAAAGCCGGCAAACTCGAGCGCCGTCAGCGGCGTCTGTTCGGCTGGCTTGAGAATGCATGTGCAACCCGCCGCGAGGGCTGGAGCAAGCTTCCAGGCCGCCATCAGCAGCGGATAGTTCCAAGGAATGATCTGAGCGGCGACGCCGACGGGTTCGCGAAGCGTGAAGCTCAACGCATTGTCGGGCACCGGATTGACATGACCGAGAATCTTGGTCGCAAGTCCGCCGTAATATTCGAAGCAGGTGGCAACATCCGTGATGTCGTATTCGGCTTCGACGATCGGTTTGCCGGAGTTGCGCGCTTCGATTTCAGAAAGCCGCGAGGATTCTTTCCGCACGCGCTCGGCAAGACGAAACAAAATACGGCCGCGCTCCTGCGCCGTTGTCTCCGGCCACGCGCCGGAATCGAAAGCCGCTTTGGCTGCGGCGACAGCGCGGTTGACGTCTTTTTCGTTCGCGGCGGGAACTTCGGCGATGATTTCCTCGGTCGAAGGGTCCACGACGGGAAAATACGAGCCGCTCGCGCTCGCAACAAACTCGCCGTTGATGTACATCTGATATTTGCGAACGCCTGCTTTTGCTTCGTTCGCCATGTGCCCTCCCGCGATGATTCTCGGTCAGACGGCTCGCGTCGCTTCCCGCGCAGCTGCCTTGCGACGCCCGTACACATAAAACAAGAAGACGGCGAGCCCGATGAAAAACGCTGTGCCGCCAACCATCCATTCCTCATACGAGCGCAACGACTTGATTTGCTGCGCCGGGAAAAACGCGAGAGCGATTCCCAGGACGGTTGTGATGAAACCGCTGGTTCCAGCGGCGATCAGAACGCCTTTGCTGTAATGCCCTTTGGGAGCGGCTGGATCGGAGGCCAGCTTCAAGAGCGCGCCAAACATGTACAAGAACGGCATCAATTGAAGGACGACTGCCAGCGACAACAGTTTCTGAAATGTTTCCTGCACGCCCGACCCGAGGATGCTGATCAGCACGAGGATCGCGGAAACGAAAGCGTGCACGATCAGCGCGGCGTACGGCGTCCCGTAGACTGGGTGCACCTTCCCCATCCACGCCGGCAGATACGAGTCGAGCCCGGCCACGAACGGAATCCGCGCCGAACCCGCCAGCCATGCCGAGCCGATTCCGGCAATTGAAACGCTCAACATCAGCGCAAATGGCGCCACGATCCACGCCACTCCCACACGGTCCCCCATATGGCTGACGGCCTGGACGACGCCCTGGAGCACGTTAATGTCGCTCCGGCTGATGGCCACGAGCAGGGTGAGCGTGGTCGCGATGTAAAGCAGGCCGGACAGAATGCCTCCCAACGCGACAGCGCCAGGCAGCGTCCGTTCAGGGTCGCGGATTTCGTCACCCATGATCGAGGCAAGCTCCAGGCCGACCAAGCCAAAGCAGATCACGCCGAACGAATTCAGCACGAACCGCGGATTCGCCGGAATATGAAAATCAGCTCCGGTCACTGTGGTTCCGAAACGCAACCAGACAACAACGCCCAAACCAATCAGCGTTATGGCAGCGATTCCCGTCCCGATGCCACCCAGATTGTTGATCCACTTTCCGACGCCCAACCCGACAATGTTCAGCGCCACGAGCAGCGCCAGCAAGACCAAGGACGCCACGACAGTGAAAGTCTTATTGTCGGCCAGCGACTGATGCCCGGCGCCCAGCACAAACACCGAGACGCCGACGAAGTACAGCATGACGGTAGGCACGTACATCATGTTGTTCGTCCAATAGCACCAGCCGGAGAGGAAGCCGTGGAAATTGCCAAACACTTCCTTCGCCCAAAGATACACGCCGCCCTCACCGGGATAGCGATGAGCCAATTCGATTACCGCGATTCCCTGCGGCCAGAAAAACAGCACGAGAGAAATCATCCACAGCCAAATGGTTACTCCGCCGTTCGCGGCGATGCTGGGCACAACGTTGAGGTTGAACACCGCGACGACGAACAACGCGACCAGGTCCCAGCGGCCCAAGACGCGCTTCAGGTGAGCGGTGTCAGCCTGCGGCCCGCCTTGGAGATGGTCGTGATCTGCCAGGTCAAACTCCTTGCGCGTTCGACACTTCTAGTGCGCGCTCGTGGATGCGACGCGCGGCTCCTTCTGCGCACGCGCGAGGGCCGGAGCCACTTCAGCGAAAACCGCGAGGTGGCGGCCAATATCCGCGTCTGTGTGCGCCACGGAAACGGTCCACTGCTCGTCCCACCAATACGGTTGCGCCATCACGCCGCGGTTCACCATTGCGAACCAGTAATGCCGCCACAGGTCGGTGTCGACCTCGAGCCAGTGGCGATAGTTGCGAATCGGCTTCGGGAAAAACATCAGGGCGCCGTTCACGCCCGCACCAATGACATAGGCGTTCAAGCCGGTCTTTTCGAGTTCCTTTTTGTATCCGGCGACGAGCCTTTGATTCAGGCGATCCACATGCTCGTAGGCCGCGCGCGTGAGGACTTCGCGGAACGTCGCCAGTCCGGCGGCCATGGCAACGGGGTTCGTGTTGTAGGTTCCGCCGTGAAATACTCTGTGGTCCGAGATGAGGCCCATCACCTGGCGCGTGGAGGCAAACGCCGCAAGCGAAAATCCTCCGCCGATGGACTTGGCGAGGCACACGATATCGGGCTTCACCTTGAAGTATTCGCAGGCGCCGCCATAGGCCAGCTTCGCGCCGGTTTTCACTTCATCAAAGATAAGAAGCGCCCCGTGCTTCTGCGTGATTTCGCGGAGCGCCTGGTGATAGCCGGGATCGGGCATCAGAATTCCGACGTTCATCATGATCGGCTCGACGATCACGGCGGCGATCTGGTTCGGATACTTCGCGAACAGGCGCTCGACGCCGGCGGGATCGTTGAATTGCGCGACGACCGTATTCTCGAGCGTTGCCTTGGTGATGCCCTCGCCGCCCGGAACCGAAGTGGGATAACTCGCGTCGCCGACTTCCTTCGCTTTGGGCTTCACGGAGACGAGCGCCGAATCGTGAAGGCCGTGGTAGCCGCCTTCCATTTTTATGATCCGATCACGGCCGGTGACGGCGCGGGCGAGACGCACGGCGTGCATCGTGCATTCGGTTCCGCTGTTGCTGAAGCGCACCATTTCGACTGGAAAGCGTTTGCAAATTTCCTCGGCCAGCTCCCATTCCAGGTCATGCGGCATGCCGAACATCGTGCCGGTGGCAAGCTTCTCCTGCACCGCGCGAATCACGGCGGGGTGCCGGTGACCTGCCATCAGCGCGCCGAAGCAAAGATTGAAATCGATATATTCATTGCCGTCTTCATCGTGAATGCGTCCGCCATTGCCGTCGCGGACAAAAATCGGATAAGGATCATAGGCGCGGTAGTTGCTCGCCACCCCCAATGGCAGCCGTTCGAGCGCTTTCTTGTGCGCCTCGCGCGAACGTGGTGTGCGTTTTTCGTATGCTGCGATCTCCTTCTGAAGCCCTTCGTGCATAACGTTCTCCGTACAGCAATTCGCTGTGGCCGATACACGGCCCTTCGATTTGATTCTCTTCCCCGCATCGCGAGAAACACAACAGCCTTGCTCGCAGACTTGAATGCCCGAACAGCTTTATTGTTTCACGCTCCAGCGACGGAAGGTAAACCCGCGCTGTTTCAACTCCCGAAAAAATGGAACGGGCGGCACTACGTTCTCGGGCGCCTGGACGCCCACGCCGCTGATCTCTTTGCGTCCGAGCATCACCGCCGCAACGGCCGCGGGAAACCCCGTGTCGCGAGCCACGGCAGAAAGCTCGGGCCGCTCTGAATGGTCGGCCCACATCTCCATAGCCAAAGCATCGCGGCTCCCGCTTCGGCGGCCCGACACCATAACGCGTAGCGCTTCGACATCAAGAGGTGTTTTCTTCGGTGCGCGCTCCTGCATCAGAGCCAACAGCACGGCGCGCGGCGATACGCGCGATCCATTCACGGCGACTGGTTTGCGGCTGGTGAAGCCCGCCAGATCGAGCCCGCGAACGAGATTCACCAGCTGCGGATCGTAGTTGATCTTGAAGAAGACCTCGCGCACGCCCTTCTTGCGAAAACTTTCCGGCAAAGTGCCCAGCTCGGAATGGATCGAATGCCGGAGCACGATGCTTCCTATCGGCGCAGGAAACCTTCCCGTCTCAGGCTCGGAAAGCATCGGCTTCTCCACGTATCGCCCCTTCTCGAATGCAACCGGAGGCATCGTAAGCTCATCGAGAATCGTGGCAATCGAAAAAGTGTACGCGATCGGGCTATCGTAGCGCTGTTGGTCCGCTCCGGCATTGTAGACGCGAATCGAATCCACTCGATCTAGACGATCTGCCAGCGCGCGCGCCATTACGTTTGTAATGCCCGGCGCTCCGCCCATCCCGGGAATCGCGAGCAGTCCGAGGCGGCGGAAATCGCGGTCCAGGGCAAACTGCTTGCGCGTCATGTGGTACAGACCGCCCAGGTCGAGGTAGTTCACACGCGCTGCCAACGCCGCGCGCATCACATCCAGATTCCAATTGTATTGAGTGCAGTTGACTACGGAATCGGCCCCGCGCAGGAGCCGCGCGAGATGTGGCGTTTCGCGGACATCGGCAAAAGCAGCACGAGCCTTGCCGCGCCCGAATTTGAGCGCAACTTCGTTTGCTCGGGCCCGGTCGAAATCGGCCACGATGATTTCCCGCACTTCGCGCGCGCTCGCTAGGTCGTAAACGACCGCGCGCCCCATCAATCCGGCGCCTAGAACAAATATCTTCATGCCGCTCCTGATCGCTGCTCGCTACCCCCCCCAGACGAAAAAGCGAGGGGCCTCCAGGAAAGGCCCCTCGCTCCGACTGGACCCCCGTTTCCTCTTAGAAGAGGATCTTCAAACCGAACTGCATCACCCGCGGATCAATCCTGGTTTTCAAAATCTGGCCGAAAGTCGAATCTGAAAAGTTCCCGTCCGGGTTCTTGAACTGTGTGTGGTTCCAAGCGTTGTAGAACTCGGTTCTAAACTCCGTGTTCCAACGCTCCTTAATGGGCGTCTTTTTTATGATTACGAGATCGGTGTTGCTGAGCGCCGGCCCACAGCACAGCGCGTGCGGTAAGTTGCCAAACGATCCCAACTGCGGGTCGTTAATGTTCGCGGTATTGAAGAAGAAATTGCCGTTTTTCTTGGGATTCAGGAATTGGACGGGACCTGCGGCTTGCGGAGTGTTCGCATCCTCAAAGAAGAAGCTGCTTTGGAGCTCGGCGTCATCCTGCGTCTGGACGCGAATCGGGAAGCCGCTCTGGTAAGTGATGATCGCCGATAATCCCCAACCATCGAGAGCCTTGCCCTTGAACCCTTCATACTTGGGCACGGGAAAATCCCAAACGGGGCTAAAGACAAAGCGATGTTTTGCGTCAAGGAGCGAAAGGCCGCGTGTGGCGTTGAAATTCAGCGAATTCAACTGGCTTTCAAACGAAGCGCCCTGGTCAATCGCTTTGCTGAATGTGTACGAGGCTTGAAACAGCAGCCCGTGTGAGTAGCTCTTCTCCAACGAGATCTGCAAAGCGTTATAGTTCGAATTCGCTATGGTGTCCTCGGCAAAGATATTGCTGAATATCGGCACACCGTCAGACGGACAGCCAGCCCCGGTCATGGGATTGCAATTCGGAGAAGAAAAGGGCCGGAGGCCGACAAGTGTTATGCCGTTAGGCCCTACAACGGTTCCCGCGGGCAAGCAAGTTGGATTCCCGCCCGGCGCGCCGCTGTATGGCAACACCAAACCACTGCAATTGACCGCAGGTGTTTTGAAGGGACTTGGCGGCGGTGGAATGAATTGCGGAATTACGGTTCCGCCGGGAATGAAGTAAGAACTGTCCGAACCGAACCCCCCGCAAGTTCCCGCACCGAGAATCTCGTTGATTTCCAGGCACGTCGAAGCATTCCCGGAGTTCTGATCGTGCGATGCGAGCAAGTGGTGAGCCTGCGTACCTACGTAAGAGACACGCACCATCATGTCCTTGGAAAGCTGGCGCTCGATCGTGAGATTGTACTGTTCCGAGTACTGCGATTTGAGATGCGGCTGGAATTCACCAAAAAGCAGCATCGTCCGGAAATTGGACCAATCCACGCATCCATTCGGCCCCGTGGTGCTCGCTACGACTGTGCAGGGTGTTTGCGGAGTCTGGTTGATGACTCCCCCGAAAGGGTTGGGTGACGTGCCGCCGCTCTGGAACGCAAAGGGCAGATTAAAGAGCGGATTCGAAATAAACGCGCTGCCTCCGAACGGAGGCTCGGCGCTGAACTGCTCCATAACAAGCTGCTCGATGGGGTTGTAAAAGATGCCGTAACCGAGCCGCACGCTGGATTTCCCCGGACCTCCTGTCAGCTTCGCGAGCAAACCCTCGGTCCATCCCGGACTCCAAGCGATGCCGATGCGGGGAGCGAATGCCTTGTAGTACGTCGAAGTTAGACCCCGAGGCACGCCTTTATCGCCGGGGAAAACCAAGCCAAGCGGGAAAACTGCATTATTCGCGCCGCTGTTCTGACCGCAGTCTCCCGGGCTGAGCCCTAGAGCCCCTGCATTTGCTGTAGACAGAAAGCACGGATATTGCGTCGTAACTTGACCGGGACGGAAGGTCTGCAAGCGATTGCCGAGGTCGTAGTAGGGAGTGTTCAATTCCCACCGCAGGCCGTAGTTCAGCGTGAGATTCGACTTCAGCTTGTAGCTGTCCTGTGCAAACAAATAGAGTGCCGTGTTGCGCAAGTCTTCTGCCTGCGCGGAACCCTGCGTGTAGGAACTCGGTGTCCCGATGAAGTAATCCGGATACCCACTTGTAAAGCCCACGTCGTTGGTGGTGGGCGCCGTGATGTTGGCTACACTCAAGAACGTAAACTGCCCGCTCACATCGAAAAATAGAAATTGGTCGAAGCGCTGGCGGCGAACGTCACCGCCAAACTTCACGGTGTGCTTTCCGAAAGTCTTTGTGAAATTATCTGTCCACTGGAAAGTGTTCCCCACCTGGGGCAGCTCGCCCTCGAAGTTATTCCCGATGGTGAAGCCTCCCAGCACCTCAATATAGGGAAGGCCGACGTGGCCGGGGAGATTCGTCGTAATGCCGGCTTGAGGATTGGCAGGATCGGTGAAGCAGTTGGTGGCGGGGATAAGGACGCACGAGTCCTGTACGCTGTTGAGGGTATTCAAAGGATGATCGAGTTTCTTTTGGCCTTCACGAAAGTAGTTGAACCTGAATTCATTTACCGAGGTTGACCCGATCGTCCACGTGTGGCTGAGGTTCCATTGTTGCACGCGCGTCGCAAACACGGCAGGGAATCCCGGCAGGATACCCCCCGGCTGCGACAGTTGAAAAGTCGAAAGAGCATCAGTCGTATTGTCGTCATCAAAATAATAGTAGGCGTTGAGTTTCTGGCTGCCGCTAGTATTTAGGTTGTGGTCGAGGCGCACGGTAAATTGATTCACGTGCTGACGCACGTCAGGACCCGCGGTGATCGTTCCAGTTCCAAATCCGGCTACATACTGCTGATAAAGAGCTGCCGCCGTTGGATCGAAGCAAGCCGTGGGGATCTTATTGTTGGGGAAGATATTAGAAAATGGGGCGCCGGCCTGAATCGCGCCGCCACCCTCTGCGGTCACGGCCTGCTGGCAGCTTTGCCCCGTGCTGGATGTTCGGTTCGCAAGAATCGTAGCGAAATTTGCATCCGTCAAGGTTCCGGAAAAGGCCTGCCCGCCAGAAAAGTCGCCGGTGGCTTCCGCCGCAGTCGGAAGAGTAACACTCCCGGTAGAAATCCCCTGGATCAAACGGTTGCCCTCATAGGACCCGAAAATGAACGTACGGTCCTTTTTGATCGGACCGCCCAGCGTGGCCCCGAATTGATTCTGTTTGTAATCCAGAAGAAAAGGGTCGAAATAGCCGCGCGTGTTCAACGCCTGGTTGCGGAGGAATTCGTAAACGTCTCCGTGAACTGAGTTCGATCCTGATTTGGTTACCACGTTGACCACAGAACCGGAATTTCGTCCGAACTCGGCGTCGAACGTGTTGGTCAATACACGGAACTCTTCGATGGCATCGGGCGACGGCTGGATCGCAGGGGCATTGACGAAGATGTCGTTGCCGTCGCCTCCGTTGACCATGTAGTTGTTCGACCGGCCGCGACCGCCGTTCACCGAAACCGCCCCAGGATTGCCGCTGCCAAAGAAAAGGTCCGTTCCCACCTGAGACTGTACCCCGGCCTGCAACTGAAGCAATGAATACGCATTGCGCGTATTCATGGGCAATTCGCGGATGGAGGTGTCCGTCATCACCGCGCCCAGTTGCGTGCTGGTAGTCTCCACTTGCACGGCGTTCGCTTCCACCGTCACCGTTTCGGCGGATCCGCCGATTTGCAGTGTGATATTGACGATTGCCACGTGTCCGATGCTGACTACAACATTCTTGGCCACGAATTTCTTGAACCCGGTAGCTTCCGCGCTGACGCTATATGTTCCCACCGCCAGCTCCGGAACGTCGAAGCTGCCGTCCTTGTCGCTGGTCACGCCGCGCACGGCGTCGGTGCCCACCTGTGTGATGACGATCACCGCCCCCTGGATGATCGCGCCGGAAGGATCCACCACCCCGCCGCGAATTTCTCCCGTCGTTTGTCCAAAGGCAGCACCACACCAGAGCAAACCGCCCACCACGAGAACCCACACACGTCCCCACACTGTTACCCTCATGACCGCTCCTTTGCAAAGACTGGCGTCCACCCCTGACGTCCCCCCAGTTTTCAGTTGCAGGCAGCGAAATAACCTTACTATAATTCGCGAACGTTAGAGCAGGGCCCCTGGGTTGTCAAGGAGAAACTGATTTGGCAAGGGCCGCGAAGCAAGCGGAGAAAACTCCGCAGACGCACGGCTATTTGCGCATCAGCGACGTTGCGCGCCTCGTCGGTCTTTCTCCCTCCATTCTCCGTTCCTGGGAGCATCTCGGCCTCATCTCGCCCGCGCGTACACGCAGCCAGTACCGCCTTTACTCGCAGTCGGACGTTCGCCTGTTGAGGCGTGCGCAATTCCTGCGCCGCGCGCGTGGAATGAATGCACCTGCAATCGTGCACCTTCTAAAGACCCAGGGACTTCTTCGGTCCGGAGGTGCGCGGCCGAAAGCCAGTCCGTTAGGACCGCGATTGCGGCGCTTGCGATTGCGGCGCGGATGCTCCCTCTCGAAAGTGGCGCACGCCGCGGGCGTGTCGGTGGGATTCTTGAGCGCGCTTGAACGCGGTCAGATGAGCGCATCGGTGGCCACCCTGCGCCGCCTCGCGCGCTTCTATCGCGTGAATATTCTTGCGTTATTCGATCCATCCGAAGTGAACCCCGGACGCGTCCGCCCGGCGGACCGCAAGGTTCTCGAGGCGGGTCCTGGCGTTCGCATGGAACTTTTGTCCTGGGGACAAACGGTGATGGAGCCGCATCTGTTCCGCATCGCACCCGCGTCGGGCAGCGGAGAATCCTACGCTCACGAAGGCGAGGAGTTCCTCTATATCCTGCAAGGATGCCTCGAAATCACGCTCGATGACGGCGAAACTCAATTGCTGGAACAAGGCGACAGCTTCTATTTCGAGAGCAGTACGCACCATCGTTGGATGAACCCGGGGAAGAAAGAAGCCTGGGTGCTGTGGGTGAACACTCCCCCGACATTCTAAGTAGGGCAGGATCGAAAACATGACACGACCGGCATCACGAATCCGCGCGTTGACGGCGTTCGCCGTGGGCGTCGCGTTCCTGGGACTCGCAACGGCCGGCTGCGGAAAGAAGATTCCCACGCTCAGCCTCCTGGTCTGGGAAGGGTACGCTGATCCCTCTTACGTCCACGCGTTCGAGGAGTCGCGCCACTGCAAAGTCAGCGCCGCATACATGGGTTCGAGCGATGAACTGGTTGCGAAGCTTCGCGGAGGAAGCGCCAGCAATTACGACGTCATCTCACCTTCGAGCGACGTCGCCACGATGATCGCATCATCGGGACTCGCCGCACCGCTTGACCTTTCCAAACTCCCATCCTACCCGCAACTCTCCGAGCGGCTGCGCGCGATGCCGCTCGTCCGAATAAACGGAAACGTCTACGGCGCGCCTTTCACCTGGGGGCCTAATCCTCTGATCTACGACACCACCTTCTTCCCCAAGGCGCCGGATAGCTGGAGCGTCCTTTGGGACCCAAAGCTCCGGGGAAAAATCTCCGTCTGGGACGAGCTTTCGACCATTTGCATGGCTGCGCAGATTCTCGGCTATGACAAACCGGACCCGAATCACCTTTACAACTTGAGCGATGAAGAGCTCGCGAACGTCAAGAAGAAGCTCCTCGAGCTGAAACCAAACATCCGGAAAATGTGGGTCACCGGGGGTGAGCTGACCAACCTCTTCGAAAATCACGAAATCGTCGCCGCCATGGGATGGCCGCTGATGACCAACCAGCTCCGCAAGGCAAATTTCCCCATCGGCGAAACGATTCCCAGAGAAAACACCACCGGCTGGATTGACCACCTCATGATCACGTCGGCAAGCGAGAACAAGGAACTCGCCACTCAGTTCCTCGAATATATGATCCAGGCGAAAACGCAAAAAGCGGTCACCGACGTCACTGGATATGACCCTGCGAACCCCGCCGCCGCGCAGTTCATGACCGACGGTCAAAGAAAATCCCTGCACCTCGACAATGTGGACGACTACATGACCCACATCTATTTTTGGCAGCAGTATCCGCGCCGCGACAAGTACAACGAGGTCTGGAACGAAATCAAGGCGGCGCAGTGACCGCTTCCACCATACAGCAAGCGCCCGCGGCATCGTCGCGCCCCGCGGAGACGCTGCTTTCGATCCGCTCGGTGGTGAAACGATTTGAGAAGCGCGAGGTCCTGCGCGGCATTTCACTCGACGTGGCGCAGGGCGAATTCCTCACGATTCTTGGCGAGAGCGGTTCCGGGAAGACGACACTGCTGCGGCTCGTCGCTGGGTTTGAGCAGCTCGATAGCGGTGAGATTTGGATCGCCGGGGATCGCTTGGACCAAATGCCGGCGTACCGGCGGCCGGTGAATACTGTTTTTCAAAGCTACGCGTTGTTCCCCCATCTCTCGGTCTTCGAAAACGTCGCTTATGGCCTGCGCGCCACACGCGTGCCGGGCACTGAAATTCCGGAGCGCGTGAAACAGGCCCTCGACATGGTGAAAATGGCCGAGTTCATCCAATCCGCGCCGCAACGGTTGAGCGGAGGGCAGCAGCAGCGCGTCGCTCTCGCTCGCGCACTCGTCAATCGTCCGCGCGTGCTCTTGCTCGATGAGCCTCTGTCGGCTCTCGACGCTAACCTGCGGCGGCAGATGCAATCGGAATTGAAGGCGTTGCAGCGCGAGGTGGGCATCACCTTTGTTTTCGTCACGCACGATCAGGAAGAGGCGATGGCCCTCTCCGATCGCGTCGCACTGCTTCGCGCCGGACTTTTGGAACAAGTTGGAAAGCCGCGGGAAATCTACGGCCGTCCGCAGACCGCCTATGCGGCGCAGTTCATCGGCCAAACGAATCTGCTTCGCACGGAAGTGCGCGACGGGATTGCAAGGTCGGGAGCAATCGTGTGGCGAACGTTCGAGCCCGCCGCGAACGTAACTTATTCCCTGCGCCCGGAATGCATACGGATTTCGCGCCCCACCGAAGGAGCCGAGTTTGCGGATATTTCAACCGCGCGTTTCCGTGGCCAGATTCGCAATCAGACCTTTGCAGGCGCGCTGGACTTGCTCGAAATTGATTGCGGCGACTCGCAAATCTTGCGCGCGCGAATCCCCACGCAAGGGCCTCTCAGCGGCGAGCACGAATTTGAGTTCTCGGCCACCGATGCGATTCGCGTTCGGGAGACGGGAAGCTGACATGTATTCTCGCGCATACAGAACGAGCGTCACGATTCCGCCGCTCCTATGGGTCACCGTTTTTCTGCTTGTCCCCTACGCCCTTCTGTTCTGCTACAGCTTTTGGTCCGTCACGCCCAGCCGCGAAATCGTTCACAACTGGAGCCTGCACAACTACACCGAGCTCTTCCGCAACTCCATGTACCCCGCGGTCCTGTTCCGCTCGATGCGCATTGCGGGAGCTGTCACCGCGCTGGCTCTGGTTCTCGGGTATCCGCTTGCCTATTATTTGTCGTTTCATGCCACCAAGCGGAAGGACTTGCTCTATCAGCTCGTGATCATTCCTTTGTGGGCCAGCTATCTGGTGCGCGGCTATGCCTGGAAGACGATCCTCGGCAGCGATGGCGTCCTCAACGGCTTCCTTCAGTATCTCCACATAACCCACCAGCCCGTTGAATTCTTCCTCTACAGTCCGTTTGCCGTCGTGCTGACCTTGACGCACATCTATACGCCATTCACGTTCCTGCCGATCTACGCCTCCCTCGAACACGTGCCGCGGAATCTGATTGAGGCTTCCCATGACCTTGGCTCCTCTCCCTGGCAAACGTTCTGGCGCGTCATCGCCCCTTTGTCGCTTCCCGGCGTTCTCGCCGGCGCGACCTTCGCGTTCGTCTTAACGCTCGGCGATTTCCTGGCCCCCCTCCTGGTGGGCGGGCCCAGCGGAATCATGATCTCGAATATCGTTGTCACGCTCTTTGGTGCGGCCTACGACTGGCCCAAGGGCGCCGCGATTTCCTTGTGCATGTTGGTGATCGTCGTCGGGATTCTCTATTTGACCGAGCGAATCGAGAGGAAGTTCTCATTCCAATGAAAGAGGAAACCTTCGTCTCTTACTTATGACTGGCGGATTCCAATCCGGTCGCGCTCCCTTGCTGACGGCGTATGCCGTTCTCGTCTACGCCTTCTTGTATCTGCCGATCGTCGTCCTCGTTCTCTATTCCTTCAACGGCTCGGGCGTCGGTGGATTTCCTCCGCACGGTTGGACGCTCGATTGGTATCGCGCGCTGGCGTCGGATTCGGCGCTGTGGGACGCCGTGCTCAACAGCGCCATCGTTGCGATTGCCGCCGTTGCGATTTCGCTTGGCCTCGGACTTCCCGCCGCGCTGGCGCTGGACCGCGCGGAATTCCCCGGCAAGGCCGCCTTCCGGCGTCTCGTGCTCCTGCCGCTGATTCTTCCGGGCATCATCACGGGCCTTTCTCTCCTCACACTTTTCGTGGGCGCGCAAATCCACTTGAGCCTCCTGACGATCACCCTCGGCCACGGCACGGCTTTGATTTCCGTTGCCACCACCGAAATCTTTGCAGGCCTTCAGAAGCTCGATCGCCGCCAGGAAGAAGCGTCGCTCGATCTCGGAGCAAATCATTGGAAGACTTTCTGGCGCGTCACGCTGCCCAACCTGCGCGTCTCCATGATTGCGGCGGGCCTTTTGATCTTCACTCTCTCTCTCGACGAAATCGCCGTCAGCTTTTTCCTGATCGGGCGCGACAACACATTGCCTCTTGAAATCTGGTCCCGTCTGCGGCGCGGAATAACGCCGGAGATCAACGCCATCTCAACGCTGATTCTCCTGTTTTCTATCGCCACCATCCTGATTTGGTACCGGCTGCGGACTCGAAGCGCCCCCGTGGAAGAAGTCGAAAAGCCTGTCGCCGCCCTTTTGCCCTCCGCACTCGAAGGAGAAGCCTCATGAGCGCCAGCCGAAGAGACTTCCTCAAGTTTGTCGTCGCGGGATCAGTCGCGGCGGGCTGTCCCATCGACCTTTCACTGCTCGCCGCGCCCGATGCCGGCAAGCGGGAGATTGATGGCGACCACTACGATATCTGTCATCAGGTCCGCGACGGCCACACTTTCGCTCGCCCTCCCGTTACGAAAAGGTGTGACGTCCTCATTGCGGGTGGAGGAGTCAGTGGCCTCAGCGCCGCTTACTTTCTCCGCCAGCATGATTTTCTTCTGCTCGAAAAAGAGCCTCACTGGGGCGGCAATGCCTACATGGAGGAATACGACGGCCAGCCATTTGCCGCTGGCTCGGCTTTTGACTACAAAGGTACGGCGAGCGCCAAACTCGCGCAGGAAATCGGTTTGACGCTGCTCCCCATCAACTCACCCGACCCCACCATCATGAACGGAAAGTGGGTTCCCGACACTTGGGGAGCGGGCCTCGATGAACTTCCCTTCCCTGCGCCGGTCCGCGAAAGCTTCCGCAAATTCCGCAAGGACATGCTCGTTCTCGCAAACGACAAGAATCAGCAGCAATTCGACAGCGTCCCGCTCACCAAGTATCTCAAGGGCTATGCCCCGGAAATAAAGCAATGGTGGGACGCCTATGGCCCCTCCAACTACGGCGCGAAATCCGAAGACACTTCCACGATGATCGCGCTCGATGAGTTGAAGGAGCTGTCAGAAATGGCTCAGGACGATACGCGCGTCACTCTGCCGGGTGGGAACGGAGCCCTTACTCGCAAACTATCGGACATTCTGCGCTCTAAATACGCCGATCGCATGATCGCCGACGCCACGATCGTTGCCGTCGAGCCGCAGAAGACGGAAGTGCATGTCACCTACGTTCAAGGCGGCGCGCTCCGTGCCGCGGCGGCCAAATTTGTCGTCATGGCCACGCCAAAAATGATCACCGTGCGCCTGGTCTCCGGCCTCTCGGACGATCAAACCGATGCCATGAGGTCGTTCCGCTACTGCCCCTACGCCGTCATCAACATGATCTTCGATAAAACCGTGTACAACCGCGCCTACGACACTTGGTGCCCCGGAAATACCTTTGCCGACATGGTTGTGGCGGATTGGGTGAACCTGAAGCAGCCCGGCTACCGTCAGAAGAACAACATTCTTACGTTTTACACTCCGATTTCAGAATTGGACCGCAACAAGCTCTTGAACCTGGACGGCTGCCGGCGAATCGCCGCCAACGCCCTGCGCGATTTTCATAAGCTCCTCCCGGAATTTCAGGCCGAGCCGATCGAAGTCCGCTTCTATCGCCGCGGCCATCCCCTGTTTCTCTCTGCTCCCGGAATTTTCACGAAAGTTATTCCGGCCGCGAGCCGGCCGCTGGATCGGATTGTTTTTGCCAACACGGATTCGGTGGGACCTGAATCCCTGGTTTACGCTGCCGTGGAAGCGGCGCAACGCGCAGCCGATTGGACCGAAAAGCGCATGGCAGGCGCGTCTCCGTCCGCCGCGAGCGCCGCCGCCGGCTTCAAGAAGTAGAAGTGAGAGCGCCTAATTTGCTTCCGCGGCGCCGACCGTTTCCAGTTCTTCCGACGCCAACGCGTGCTGTTTCACACGCTCGATTTCGATGCGTCCTTTGAAGTACGCGCCGTCTTCGATGCTGATCCGCGCCGTCGTGATGTCGCCCACTACCGAGCCGTCCTTCTTGATCTCCACTCGGTCGCTCGCGCGGATATTGCCCGTCAGCTTGCCGTAGACCACCACTTCACGCGCCGCCACTTCCGAAGCTAGCTGGCCGCTGGTGCCCACGGTGAGCCTCTGGCCCTGCAGCGCAATGGGGCCCTCGACTTTGCCGTCAACCTGAAGATCTTCCGCGCCCGAAATCTTGCCCTTCACTTCCAGTGACGCGCCGAGGCACGCCGCGTTGCGCGCGGTGGGACTCGCCGGACGCGGCGCGGGTGCCGCGTTATACCCCGCGTTTGAATTGTAGGATGAGGACGAAGCTCCTGGGCCCTGTGAGGGCGTGTACGCCGGCACTTCCGTTTGCGATGGCTGCTTGCTCCACATGGTTACCTCCCCTTTTTCCCCGATAATTGTTCCCCGAGAATTCGATCCAGACTTTTGATTCAATCGGGATTCGATTCCGCAACATCAATCTATGCACTGTAGGCGTGCGCGCGGCGGCGAGGCAATCTCGAAATAGTACAGGCTTGTTCAGTTCGAAAGCTGAACTAAAGGACAGGTGCGGCTGCACCTGGCTGATTGGAAGATTCCTAGGGGGTCGGAGCTTCAGCCTGTCCTGAGACCGAAGGCCGAAGGGCTCCGACATGAAGAATTGAAAATGCGACGGTCTTTCGCGCCGTTTGCGTCCCGATGCCCCTTGCCGGGAACCCCTGAAGTATAGAAGAGGGAAACTACCGGCGGTTCGCAACTCCGGTGTTGTGCACGCCGGCAATGACAAACCCCGCCGTCGCGACCGACTGCGGCATCCACCAAGTGTGGCGGAACACATTGTGCTCGCTGCGCTGCATGTGCCGCGCCACAAGATCCAGAAGAACAGGCCCCACCTGAATGGCTGCGTACAGCGCAGGAGAATGCGCGAAAGGCCGCATCGTCGGATCATTTTCCACGGCGCCGTGCGCGATCGCCTGCCGCGTCGTGTAAGCATCGAACGTCGCCGCTCCGCTCTGTACCAGTGAAAGCGCCATCCAGGTCTTGCGCGACGGAAACGTTTCCGCGGATGCAAATGGGATGGGCTTCGGCTGCGCTTCCGGAATGCGGATCGTGGAAAACGATTGCTTCTGCGTATCGCTCAGGGAGACGTTGTTCAATGCGGAGAGCGGCGGTTCCTTCGACGCGTTCTTGTCCGTCATCGCGGCCGCGCCCTTGCCGGAAACTGTTGAATCCATGTCCGGATGCGCGGTGATTGGGTCTGTCACTTTCTTGCCGTCTTTCGTATCCGGCGACGAAGACACTGTGGACGTTGATGGCGAAACGACGAAGGCTACCTGCGGGACCGGTTGAATCTGCATCATCAAAACGGCAACGGCAAACACCATGGGAAGGGTCTCCTCAGTCCTTGGAAAGCACGGCTAGTACCAGAGGGGGTTGATGAGATAACGCCTTTATTTGCAGCAGATACGAGATTTGGGACGTGCTACCCGCCGGGGCCTTAGCCCTCCAAGTACCGTTGGTACGGGAAAACGCTTTCCGCCTCGGAGGCGCGCAAAATGGGGTCTCCCATTGTCCCGACCCATAGGGCTCCCGAGTCGTCCCGCGCCTCCCGGACAGGCAGGGAGAGGCAGTGTAAGTCGAGCTAGGGAGATCAGACGAGCCGCGTTGTTTGCGTCCCGGACGGTTCTGCGGGACTGGGGGGATCACTCGCCTCCCGCAGGGCTCCTTCGCCTGATTGACGTCTCGTGCGCAGCGCAAGTTCTAAGGATGCGATGCGTCGAGTCGGCGAGCATCGAGCCAATCAATGATGCGTTCCGGATATCCCTCGACTGTCCGCTCGGGCAATGACGGGTCGTCTTCGTATCCGGTCGTCGATTTTTCCAGGGTGTGACCTGCTCCCGGGAACGTCAATATAGTCAGGTCTTTCATGCCAGCTCGATTGAATGCCTTGCGAAACCGCGTCGCGCTGTCGGTGGAATCCACGTTTTTGTCGAGCGCTCCGAACACGGCAAGCGTCGGCGTATGCACCACCTGTAGCGTGGCGGTCGGATCGTAAACGAGCGCGGCACGCAGAGCAGCCAGTATGGGCGGTGGCGGCGGGGTGGTCATTCCCGGCGGAATCCGCATAAACGGGAACCATGGCTGTTTTTGGGCCACGTCCAACGCTACGCCCGCAGCGTTCCAGTTTGAATCTGTCTCCAGCGCGGCGAACATGATTCGTTCGAAAGCGAGCGCAGCGGAAATCTGTTCCGGTGTGAACTTGCCGTGTTCGCGCAAAGCCTGACCAACCTCGTACAGCACATTCTCTGCGATGGTTTGGCTCGGCGCGCTTTTTAAAATCATAAAAGCCACTGGATAGCGCGCTGCGACGATCGGCGCAACCCAACCGCCATTGCTGAACCCCCAAACGCCGATGCGCCGCGGATCCACGGCGGGATCGCTTTCAACTTTTTGGAGCAGCGCGACGACATCATCGGCCTTGGAAGTCGGCCCGGTAAATTGCCAGTTTCCCGTGGATCCGCCTGTGCCGCGCTGATCGTAAGTGACGACGCTGAGTCCATGCGAAACAAAATAGGGAATCACAAAGCCCATCTCGCGCGTCTCATCATCGGCTCCGTGTATCAAGACGATTGTTGGACGTGGTCCGGGCCCGGGCGCCCGCCACAGGGAGGCGCCCAGATGATCAGGGCCGTTCTCAATAACAAATCGCTTCTCCTCAATTGCAGAAATTGGAGAATCCAACATGAACTTCATCACCGGGGAGTCATCGGTTCGGTACTCCTGGCCTGAGACGCGCTCGAGAGTTCCGGTGCGTCGCGTCTTTTCGTCATAGAACTGTATCGTGGGATGATCCGGCGGTTCGGCCTCGATTCCGATATAGACGATTCCTTCGGCCAGCCGATAGGCGCCCTGTTTCACGATCGCCCTCGCCGGGGCTTCGTTTGTTTGCCCAGGGAGCATCATCCAACGGTCAAGGAAATCGGCCGGCAATGGGAATAAAGTCGCTCCTCCGCATTTGGCCACGCCGGCCAGCACTACGAAAGCAAGAATAAGCGAAACGTTCGTATTCCCGAGATGGCTTTCCCTCATACGGCCCACGATGAGAAATCAATTTTGCATATGTTAACCCATATTTTGGATGTCAATCGGGATCTTTATTTGTACGGGCGGATGCGATGAGACGCGCGGGTGGCCGAGCTTTCGATTCGCGCGTTTTCGTTTCTTGAAATGACGGCGCGGATTCGAGGACGAAAAAAGAGAGCAGAGTCTGAAACGTCAGGCCGGCTGGCGGGAATTGGAGCTATTGATTGGGATCCTTGAACTCGATTTCAATCGTTTCGACCGTCTCTTTGGGGGCAGCCTCGTACCGCCACATTCGGATCGCGTCGAGAGCCGCATTGACCAGCACCGGATTGCCCCCGATGATGCGCGTGTCTTTCACACGGCCATCCGGGGAAACGGTCACTTCGATTTTCACCTTGCCGCTGAGTTTCAGCTGGCGCGCCAGCGGCGGGTACCTCGGTTCGACCTTCGCTTTGGCCTTCCGCTTGATTTCTCCCTGATTGGTTTCCTGAGAAAACGCCGTCGGCTGTGGGCACACCAAGCCCAGCAACGCAAAACTCAGGACCACATTGACGAATCGTATTTTCACTTCTCGCCTGTTTTTCCTCAGCCCAAGGTGAGGCCTGTGAAACATCAGAACATCCTTTGGCGTCAACGGCCATCTGAGGCGAGGGGAAGGGCGGAAAGAGTTAACTGTACGTTGGTGCAGGCTGCCGCGCGAACCAACACCAGATTCCCCCGGATGCGCTGCGCAGCCGTGGGCACGCGGCCGGTAACTAACCAACAAAAGAAAGCGGAGTTTCACTAATCAAGTGGGCGAGTACATGGTCTTGACTCCCTTTAGGCGCCGTGCGTAAAATCCGCGCGGGTTCCCATCCTGTGGCAAATCAAAGGAGATTCACATGCGAAAACATATGCTGAATGGTGTGCTTGGTTGTGCGCTGTTGCTGCTCTTCCTCTGGGCGATTCCTGCCTCGGCCCAGGAGCATTACACCGAAGGACACGTGTGGCGCGTCACGTTGATCCGCGTCAAACCGAATCAGATGGACGCCTACCTGACCTCTCTCCGGCAAAGCACCAAGCGCATCTATGACGAAGAGAAGCGCGAGGGCAACATCCTGGACTACAAAGTGTTTTTGAAGGAAACGCACAACGGTCCTGAAGATTGGGACATCTGCATCGCCGTCGAGTTCAAAAACCATGCCGCTCTCGACGGGGGGGCTGCGCGGGCCGAGGCGCTTCGGGACAAGATTATCGGCGGCAAGCAACAAGGACAGCAGCTCGGCGAGAAGCGCATCGAGATGCGCGAAATCGTTTCGTCCGAGCTGTTGCAGGAAATCATTTTGAAGTAAACAAAGGGCGAGGAAGAAGCCGGGTGGGCCGCCCTTTTCAAGTGTCGGGAGGGTGGCCGAGCCCTTGATTCGCGGGATTCCGTTTCTTGAAATGACGGCGCGGGAATCGAGGACAAGACAAATCCCAAGGCGCCGGCCCGGCAATCTCTAGCAGAAGTCCATTGGTCGAGCGGGCCGTTTAGTGCCTGCGCAACGCGGGGAAGATGAAGATAGAGAAAAACCCCGCAAGCGCAAGCCCTAATGTACCGGGTTCCGGCGTCGCCCCACCCACAGGGCCCTCGCCGTTGAAGCCGCTGGCGCTTTGGCCGCAGGTGTCGGAGACTATGTTCGGCTGTCCTCCCGCCGCGGCGGGGTTGTCTCCGGCAAACGTCACCGCAGTGTCCGAGAAGGCTCTACCGCAAGTATCTTGTGCGCCGGGATCGAAGGCAATTGTCGTGCCCGCGAAAATGTTTCCTTCGAACTCAGTGTTGGTACCGAGAGTCACCGTGGTGCCCTCCACCCAATACACACCGGCGGCACCTGCACCGGTCACTACAACAGAAGAGCCGGTTCCGGTCGTGAGGCTTGTCCCTATCTCGAAGATCCAAACCGGAGAGAGGTTGCTCCCGCCGTCGAGAGTGAGTATTCCGTTCAACTGAGCCGTCGTCGAAAACGTATAGATGCCCGGCGGGAGCGTCGCGTCTGAACCCACCCCAAGAACACCACCAGTCAAGTCGGTAGGAGCAGGGATCACGGTGGCTAACAGAGCGCCTTTCGCAGTTCCGGCGTCGGCCAACGCCCCCGCCGAGGCCCCATTATTTATATTTACCACTCCAGTGATCGTGCCAGCAGCAGCGGCACCACAGGCCGCCGGGATAAAGCCAGTGCACGAGCCTGATGGGGAGACACCCAGATTTCCAGTGATGACAGTGTCCCCGAAGGTAGTAGGATTGGATACCAGCGTCTGCGCTATGACCGCGTATGATGCCGCAGTTCCAAGGGGAGTTCCAAGGGGAATGCCGTCGGCGGATGCGAGGGGGGCAAGCATGGCGCCAAAGAGACCAACTGTCATAGCGGCTCGAGCCAACAAAGAAAAACTATGGGGTCTCATCTCTTTCTCCTTACGGATTTGCCGGACTTCAGTGACTCCACCCGCGGAGACGGACTCACGAAACACCGTATTTTAGAATTTGCCAAAGACAGAATCTGTTCAAAATAGTACAGGTACTAGAACAGGGTCCCCGCGTCGGCCTCACGGGCGATCGGTGAAGCCCGGAGTGATCCGGAAAGAGGCAAAGCCTCCCTGGTCCTTTTCCGTCGGGAATTTCGTTTGTGGAGAGTTTGCGAAGAATGGTTCCGCGCCGATTCAGGCCTTGCGCGCAAATGCTCGCCAAGGACGATACGGAGAATACGGTGGGCGTGCTGAGGCCTCTAGCACCGCTTCCGTCCACCTGTCCTACCTGTACTTCGTCTCTTTTCCGCACCTGTCCTAAGTTTGGCCCCAAGGACAGTTACTTTCGCGCAACCCTTCTTGTTAACCTGTCTTGAAGGTCTGCCAGCGGCAGGCCGGAAAGGGAGCTTGGGAAAAACGGGATGTCGAAGCGCCACAACCCGCGAACTCACATACCGGCGACGCTGCATGCCCTGGTGTTGGGCTTCCAGCCTCAAACCTTTGGCTTCGAGTATCCAAATTCTAATCGTCACTCGAGCCTATTAGAATTGCGCGTAAGTCCTTCCGCGTCAATCACATCACTTTTTCTAATCGACACCAAACCATGGCCTCCATGCGAGCGAACGGCAGCTCCCTCGTCGGCCGGGATTGTCTATGCACGCAAGCCCCTCAGTGCGGCAGGGATTGGACGTCGGCTTCGTCCTTCTGCCAGAAGAACGGCGGGAACGGTTTTTGCGCGGGCCAAACTTCATCAAGCGTGTCGGCTGAATAAACGACGCCATTCTTGACGACATAGAGCAGGTCGCGCGTGTTGTGGATGTCGTCGAGCGGATTGGAATTGAGAACGAGAAGATCGGCGAGCTTGCCGGGCTCGAGCGAGCCGAGCTGCTTTTCGAGGCCGATGCTTTCTGCGCCGTGCATGGTGGCCGAGTAAAGTGTCTGCCAGGGCGTCATCCCGCCGGACTGAAGCATCCATATTTCCCAATGCGCGCCGATGCCCTGCTGTTCACCGTGCGAGCCGAGCGCAACGTGCCCGCCTTCGCGGAAAATATCGGCGGCGCCCTTGGCGATGAGCGGGAAGGTGTATTCCTCGTCGAAGAGAAGCGGGCGGCGGCGCGAGACGCTGTCTACCTGCTCGTGGGGAGTGAAGCGCATCACCTTCGGGTCGTCGTGAATGTTCATGCGCTGGCGCCAGTAGAATTGGCCGAATTCCGCTCCGTAAGAAACGATCAGCGTGGGCGTGTAAGTGGTCTTGGCCTGGGCTTCCAGCTCGATTACGTCTTTGTAGATCGGGACGACCGGGAGGCTGTGCTCGACGCCGGTGTAACCATCGAGGACCATGGACAGGTCCGTTTTCAGGTCGCCGCCTCCTTCCGCCGTGATATTCACGCCGTACTTTGCGGCAGCCATTCCGAGCCACTCGCGCTGGATGCGCCGCGGCTGCATGTACTCCTTGAGCGAATCGGCGCCATGCGCCTTGTAGCGCTTGACGATGTTGTCGGCATCCTCCGCGCTGGTGATGCTGGCGGCGAAAGTGGTGATGGCGGTGCCCGTGGAATAGATGCGCGGGCCGACAAGGTTGCCCGCGCTCACAAGTTCGCCCTGAGCGAAGACCACGTTCGATTCGATCGAAGGATCGCGCGTGGTGGTGACGCCGTAGGCCAGATTCGCCGCATACGACCACTCCTGGTCCGTCATTTCCGGGCGGCCCGTACGGAGATGCGCGTGGATATCCACGAAGCCCGGAACGATGGTCTTGCCGCGAACGTCAATCACCTTCGCATCCGCGGGTGCGTGCATGTCTTTCGAAGCCCCGATGGCCTTGATGCGGTTGTTTTCGATCAGGACATCGCCGCGATCGATGATCTCTTCGCCCTTCATCGTCACGATGCGCGCGCCGCGAAGATAGAGCTTGCCCTGCGGCGTATCCCGCGGCGCCTGCAGGTTGATGGTGAAGGTTTCGTGCTTCCAGGGATCCGGCTTCTCGGCGGATTTGTCGTCGTCTTTTTCGGCGGATTTATCAGGCGATTTGTCCGCCGTTTTCTCGGCAGGTTTTTCGGGTGGTGGTTCGGCGTGCAATACGTCGTCGCGCTTCACGCGATAAAAATCGTTGCCGAAGCTCCAAGTGAGCGTCTTCCCGCCATCGGCCCAGGAGATATAATTCGCGCCTTCTTTCGTCACGCGCTTCAGGGGAACGGCCGGCGATTTGAAATTGAGGCTGACGGCTTCGGTGCCAATTCTGGGAAACGCGGCGATGTAGGCGTCGTAGCGGCTTTGAATGGCGACCCACTCACCATCGGGCGACGGGACCGCGGTGATGAAGGCTCCGTCGATGCGGAAATGAGTTCTCTTGTCCACGCCATCGAGACGCACGGAGCGCAGCAGGCGCGCGGGCAACGCCGGAGCATCTCCGGGAGGCGGAGGCGCTGCGTCCATATAGTAGACGCGGGTGCCGTCACCATTGAACGTGGGCTGCTGGCGTCCCTCGGGAAGCGTGATAATCGAATGCGTGGAGCCTCCCTCCGCGGACACCCAGCGGATTTCCTGCACGTCCGCTTCGTCCTCGGCAAGCCATCCTCTTTTTGAACCCATGACAAAAAGAAGCTTCGAGTTGTCGGGAGACCACTGCGGCGACGAATAATATCCCGCGCTTTCGCTCAGCTTCACGGCGGCGCCGCCCGCCGCAGGAATCTTCCAGAGCTCGCCGCCATCCGCATCCGACCAGGTGACGTAGGCGATCCACTTCCCGTCCGGAGAAAATGCGGGAGAATATTCACGCAGCGGACTTTCCGTCAGGCGGCGCGGTTTGCCGTCCGGCAAGTCCATTGTCCAATCCTTTCCAACGGCGCTAAATACGATCTGTTTGCCGTCGGGCGATTGATTTATCCAACGCATCTGGTGGACCGTGAGCGGGCCATCGTCAATCGCGTAATCGGTGTGTACGCGGGGGCCAAGGTCGAGTTCGACTTTGGCGTTGAAAGGAATCGTTGCCGCAACGCGCGTGGCGATGTCCACGCGTTGGAGGTGGCCGTCGCGCGTGAAGACCACCGATTTCGAGTCCGGGGTGAAGGAGTATCCGGGCAGGACATCGTCGACGGCAAAGCCTTCCTGGTCATCACGCTGGATGGGGAGAACGAGCCAGCGCTCCTCGCGCGTGCTCAAATTGCGAATACGCAAGCCGGTCTTCGAGTCGTGCCGTGAAGCGTAGACAAGCCAGCGCCCATCGGGCGAAAGGATGGGGCGAAGACCGCCGCCATACTGCGAGGTGATTTTGGCGAGGTCGCTCGTGTCGCGGTTGAATGTGTACACCTGGAAGCGGCCAATATCCACGTTGTAGTGGAAGCGATCCGGATGGCTCGAGAAATAGACGAGCTTTCCATCCGGAGAAAATGCGGCTCCGGAACTTATTTGGGTCTCGCCTTTGGCCTTCACCAACTCGATGCCCTTTCCGCCATCTTTATGAAACATCCAAAGGCTCGTCACGCGCAGATAATTTTCGGGGCCCGGATAAGGGCCATACTTGCGGACGATGATGTAGTTGCCGTCGGGCGACCAAGCGGGCGAGCCAAGCTGATCGTCGGTTTCGTCGGAAACTCTCTTTGGCTTCGTGCCATCGGCATTCATGATCCAGAGATTGTCGCTGCCGTTGCGGTCGCTGATGAAGGCGATCTGCTTGCCGTCGGGCGAAAATCGCGGCTGGCAATCCCAGGGAAGCCCGCTCGTCAGCCGCGCAGCTTCGCCACCGGAGATGGGGATCACGTAGAGGTCGCCCAGAAGATCGAAGACGATTTGCTTGCCGTCGGGCGAGACGTCGAGCGACATCCAAGTGCCTTCGTCGGTGGAAAAGCTGATCTTGCGCGCGGGGTTGAGGGGCAGCGTCTCTTCTTTCTTCTTTTCGTCTTTCTTCTCGTCCTTGGCGTCCGGCGACTTTGACTTGTCATCCTGTTGCGCACGCACCGGCCGCGCTGCGCTGAGCGAAAGGAGGAACGCGAGACCTATAAACGCGATCAGATGCCACTTGAACCGCACCATCTTCGATGTCACACGCATTTAGAATTGCTCCCTTCGCTCCTGAAGCTCAAGGACCTTGGCCCGCGCAAATGCCTGCGCAAAAAACGGCTGATTGTATCTCAATGGAGCCGTGAAATCGCAACTTCCAGCGATACGCAACGCAGCGCCGGCCAAAACGTTACAGCCCTCCGCGAAATTCCACTTGACACTTTACTAGAGGGTGAATACGCTACGCGCGATTCACCGGATGTCTCGAAGTTTGGGCAGCACGGGGCCGTACGCTCCATCCCTCTCGTCGTGCGGCCCTCCGCAATACAATCCGCTCGGGGAGACGTTCAAGATGAATGATCCCAAGTCTACTGCGCCTTCCGCGCCGAAGGACCCGAATGCCGCGCGGCCATTCGCATGGGTCCTCTGCGAAGAGCTAAGCGAGATTAGAGAGCTGCGAAAGAAGCGCCAGTGGGACAAAGACCTTGGCGACACCGCGAAGGACTCTGCGTTTCTCCCTTCTGCGCCGTGTGTCGAGAAGCCTTCAGCGACCATAGTGCGATGCGACAAGGACGACGCGGCGGATCCGGCGGTATATGGCGACGATGTCATCAAGAGCGCCCACGACGAGAGGCTCGTGGGGCTGGCGTTTTCCGGCGGCGGAATCCGGAGTGCGACGTTCAATCTGGGCGTACTGCAGGGGTTTGCAAATCGCGGCTATCTTCCCTTGTTCGATTACCTGTCGACGGTCTCGGGAGGCGGGTACATCGGGAGCTGGCTCGAAGCCTGGATTGCCCGAACCGCGAAAGATCCAAAAGAAGCGAGCTGCGACGACAAGGACGACAAAGAAAAAGCCTCCGATTCGATCCAGACGCCCATCCGCAAAGTTCAGGAATGCTTGAAGCCCGAGCGGGCGACAAAACCCGGCCATCTGGAGCCGCGCCCATTCGTTTCCTGCGCGAGTACAGCAACTATTTGACGCCGCGTTTGGGGCTGCTCGGCGCTGACACGTGGACGGCAGTGGCGATCTACGTCCGCAATCTGATCCTAAATCAGTCGATTCTCATTTTATTCCTCGCTTCAGGTTTGCTGGTTCCTTATCTGGCGACCTGGATCGCGGCCGTGGCTGTTTCCATTTGTGACCCGGTTTGGAGCGGCTTCGCGCTACCCGCCGTGGCCTTTGTGCTTGTGCTCTTCGCGCAAATTATGGTGTCGCGAAACATGAAATTCCTGGCAGGTAAACTCGTTGGGGCGGAGACGAGATATCCCTCGTCCGCGCAGCAAGGGCAGATCCTGCTCCAGATCGCCACGCCGCTCGTCCTGGCTGCCTGGATCACCAGCGTTTGGCTTTGGGCCAATGGAGACCGATGGCATTGGTGGTATTGGTCTTTGGCCGGCATGTTCGCTTTCGGCGTCACTTGGGCGGTCGCAGCACTTTGGAATCTTCCGAAGACCGGCCCGGCAGCGCCTCCGTATGGCAGACCGAGCGCATGGTGCTTCTCCATCGGCTTCTCGCTCATCTCCGGCGGCGTCGGCGGCCTGCTGCTATGGGTGCTGGCAAATGAGATTTATGCAAAATGGGCGGGCAACGCCGAATTCTGGAACGCAGTCGGTTTCGGGACTCCGCTGGTGATTCAGGTTTTTCTTCTCGTCGGCACACTACAGATCGGCCTGATGGGAGTGTTGTTCCCTGATCCCCGCCGCGAGTGGTGGGGACGATTGGGAGGCTGGCTTCTCATTATCAGCCTGAACTGGGCTGCATTTTTCCTTGCTGCGGCCTACGCTCCTCTCGGGCTGATGTGGATGAAAGGCTGGGTCCGGGGAGCAGGACTGGCATGGATCGGCACGACGCTTGTCGGCATTTGGGGAGGCAAGAGCGGAACAAGCGGGGGGCCGGGCTCCCGCTCATGGAAGGACATTGCACTCTCGGCGACGCCCTATGTGTTCATCGCGGGACTGGTCGCAATCATCGCGTGGATGCTGGAAGTCGGGATTGCGTTGCTGAACAAGATGGACCCAGCGGAGATTTCGAGGTTCCTGGCAGGCAGCCCGGTGGCGCAGAAAGTCGGCGGATGGGTCGTTTCTCTCGAATACACACTCAGCGGCGGCAACGGGCACGCGCTGCAAACAGTGACACCAAACCAGCCGCCCGCGCCGGGGTCCGAATACATCAACGCGCATTGGGGGATTCTTTGGGCGGCATTGAATTGGAAGCTGCTGCTGGTCCTATCGGCGCTCCTCGCCATCTGCCTGATCCTCGCGCGGCGGGTGAATCTGAATGAGTTCTCAATGAACTTGTTCTACCGCAACCGGCTGGTGCGCGCCTATCTTGGCGCCTCACATAAGGAAAGAAAACCCAATCCGTTTACGGGGCTCGATCCGTACGACGATATCCTGCTGAGAGATTTCCGCCACGAGCTCTGCTATTCGGGTCCGTTCCCCATTGTGAATACGACGTTGAACGTCGTGAGCGGCAAGGATCTTGCCTGGCAGGAGCGCAAGGCGGAATCGTTCGTTATGACTCCGCTGCGCTGTGGATTTGATACCAGGCTTGAACAAATTGATCTGGAGCAAGGATCGCCGACGGAAATGCCGGAGGACGTCTCCAAGTACGGGTATCGCCCGACGGAGCACTACCTCTACGAGGACTCCGGCCCTCGAATGGGAACCGCCGTTTCGATTTCGGGCGCCGCCGCAAGCCCCAACATGGGATACCACAGCATTCCGTCGCTTGCGTTCTTGATGACGTTTTTCAACGTGCGACTCGGTTTCTGGTGCGGCAATCCACGGAATAAGACCTGGACAGAGCCCGGACCGAAACTCGGATTAGTTCACTTGCTGGCAGAGCTATTTGGAGAGACGGATGACGAGTCGCGCTACGTCTATCTTTCCGACGGCGGGCATTTCGAAAACCTCGGCGTCTATGAGCTGGTCAAGCGACGCTGCAAATTCATCGTCGTTTCCGATGCGGGCGCGGACGGCAGCTACACGTTCGGGGATCTGGGCAACGCGATCCGGAAGTGCCGGGAGGACTTTGGCATCGAAATCGAAATCGGGACCAAACATCTAGTGCCGGACAAAGACACAAAGCTCACGGCCTGGCACTGCGCCATAGGCACAATCCATTACGAGCAAGTAGATCCTGGCGCGAAAGACGGGACTCTCGTCTATCTCAATGCGTCGCTTTCCGGCGACGAAATGGCGGATATCCTCAACTACCATCGCGAGCATCCTGATTTCCCGCATCAGTCCACGGCGGATCAGTGGTTCACGGAATCCCAATTCGAAAGCTACCGCAGGCTAGGGCAGCATATCGTCGAATGGCTGCTGGACCCGCTCGGCAACCCGGATGACCCGCCGATGAAAACCGCGGACCTCTTCGCCCGGCTGGCGGATCACTGGTCGACCACGTCCTGAGCCTACTTCCTGAACAGAGCCTCGCCGTCAATGCCGCCACGAACTCGGCTTAGAGGACGGCGTCAGCTCTGGCCAGCGGCTTTGGCCATTTTCGCGAACCATGATTGCGAACGCCGCTGCATTTCTTCCGGGGCCACGTCCTCGACATGGGTGGCGATTCCCCACTGATGTCCGAAGGGATCCGTAAGTTTGCCGAAGCGGTCACCCCAGAATTGGTTTTCGAGCGGCATGTCCACGCGCGCGCCGCCGGCGACGGCCGCATTGAAGATACGATCGGCGTCCTCGACATAGAGGAACAAATAGATGGGTGGGGTGCCACCCTGAAGCGTCGCTGTGGGGCCGAATTCGTCGTTGACCATGACGTGCGAATCACCGATCTTGATTTCGGCGTGAGCGACCCGACCGTCAGGAGTGGGCATGCGGAAAAGTTCCTGCGCGCCAAACGCCTGCTTGTAAAACTCGATGGCGCGAGCGGCGTCGCGGCAAGTGAGCGACGGTGTGATCGCGTGAAATCCCTCGGGAATTGGCTTTGCAGAGCTCATAGCGAACCTCCTTTTGATTGTCAGTCCGTGCGGTGCGATCCGTAGGCGACGAAAAAACGACGACGGCTGGCGCACCGAACCGGAGCAAAAGTCTACAACGGCAAAATCGCAAGTCAAGTTAAGGGAAGATTACAATCCGCTCCCCGTGGGAATCAGCGCGCGGAATGCGCCTGCGCGGAACTGACGGCCTTGAGGCTTTCGCGGGCGGCAGAGATGGTGCGTTCGATATCGGCGTCGGTGTGAGCCGCGGAGACGAAAAGCGCTTCGAACTGCGAGGGCGGGAGAAAGATGCCGCGATCGAGCATTTCGGTGAAGAAGGCGGCGAAGCGCGCCGTGTCTGATTTCTTCGCATCCGAATAATCGAGGACCGCTTCGGATGTAAAGAAAAGCGTAAGCAGCGAGCCAGCGACATTGACCTGGCCCACGACGCCGGACTCCTTGAGCGCCTCGCGAAGGCCTTCGCCCAGGCGCCCGGACTTGCGGCTGAGACTGTCGTAGAAATTCGGGGCTTCCAGGTGGGGCAGCGTTGCGAGCCCCGCGCGCATCGCGAGGGGATTCCCTGAAAGCGTTCCCGCCTGGTAGACGGGGCCGAGCGGCGCAACCATTTCCATGACGTCGCGGCGCCCGCCATACGCCGCCACCGGCAAGCCGCCGCCGATGATTTTGCCGAGCGTGGTGAGGTCCGGCTTGATGCCGAAGCAATTCTGCGCGCCGCCGTGCGCGATGCGGAAACCGGTGATCACTTCGTCGAAGATCAGGAGCGCGCCATCGCGCTCGGTGAGCTCGCGCAGACCTTCGAGGAACATCATCATCGGCGGCGCGACGCCCATGTTCGCGGCGACGGGCTCGACGATGACGGCGGCAATCTTACCTTTGTGCCTGGCAAATATTTCTTCCGCGGCGTCGAGATCGTTGTACGGCGAGTTGAGCGTGAGCCTTGCCAAGGCATCGGGAACGCCGGGGCTCGAGGAGATTCCGAGAGTGGCGAGGCCGGAACCGGCTTCGACGAGAAAGCTATCGGAATGGCCGTGGTAGCAGCCTTCGAATTTCAAGATGAGGTCGCGCTTGGTGAAGCCGCGCGCGGCGCGGATGGCGCTCATCGTGGCTTCCGTGCCGGAACTGACGAAGCGGATGCGTTCGATCGAAGGCAGCGCGCGGATGATTTTTTCGCCCAGCTCGATTTCGAGCGGCGAGGTCATGCCGTAGCTGGTGCCGCGGCTGGCCTGGTCGGAGACGGCGGCGACAACGTCCGGATGCGCGTGGCCGAGAATCAGCGCGCCCCAGGAGCAGACGTAGTCTATATATTCGCGGCCATCCACATCGAAGAGGCGCGCGCCAGCAGCGTGGTCAACAATCAGAGGAGTGCCGTCCACAGAACGGAACGAGCGGACGGGGCTGTTCACGCCGCCGACGAGAACGTTCTTGGCGCGATTGAAAATTTCGATGGACCGCGGGCGGGAGTCAGACGACATCGTTAACAGGCCTTCAGCCAGCGGGCGACATCTTTCGCGTGGTACGTGAGAATCATTTCGGCGCCAGCGCGCTGGATGCCGGTCATGATTTCGAGCACGACGCGCTTTTCGTCGATCCAGCCATTGTGCGCAGCGGCCTTGACCATCGCATATTCCCCGCTCACGTTGTAGGCGGCGACGGGAACGTCGAAGCGTTCGCGGACGCGATGGATGATGTCGAGATACGGCAGCGCGGGCTTGACCATGATGATGTCCGCGCCTTCTTCCAGGTCGAGCGCGACTTCCTTCAGCGCTTCGCGCGCGTTCGCGGGATCCATTTGATAGCTGCGACGGTCGCCAAACTGCGGCGTGGACTGCGCGGCTTCGCGGAAGGGGCCGTAAAAACCGGAGCAATACTTGGCGGCGTAGGCGAGGATGGCGACATCTTGAAATCCCGCGGCGTCGAGCTTCCGGCGAATCGCGCCGACGCGCCCATCCATCATGTCGGACGGCGCCACCATATCGGCGCCCGCGCGCGCGTGCGAGAGAGCGGCGTCGGCGAGATGGGCAAGGCTCGGATCGTTGAGGACTTCGCCGTCCTTCACGACACCGCAGTGGCCATGGCTGGTGTATTCGCACAAGCAAACGTCGGTGATGACGAGCAAATCGAGTTTCGCCTTGCGGATCGCTTCGATGGCGCACTGGACAGCGCCGTTCGCGGCGGAGGCTTCGGAGCCTGTCTCATCTTTGTGTTCCGGCAAACCGAAGAGAATCACTGCGGGTATGCCGAGGCCGGCGACTTCGCGGCATTCCTCGACGATGTGGTCCGTCGACTGCTGGTAAATGCCCGGCATCGAACTGACTTCGGCGCGGACGTTTGTGCCGGGACACGCGAACATGGGATAAATAAGACCGGTTGCGGCGAGGCGCGTCTCGCGCACCATCGAGCGAAGTGCTTCGGTGCGGCGCAAGCGGCGCGGGCGATGGAGCGGAAAGCTCATGTGCGTTGTTTGCACGCCGAACGGTATTGCGGGGCGCGCGTCATTCTCCTTTCATCCCTTTCAATGCCATTGTCCTTTTACTTGCGTTGTCGCGTTCGCAGGAGATGCGGGACGCCGGTAATACTCCGCGATCGAATCGGCGAGGCCCGCGCCGGAAGATTCGCTGGCTTCGATTTCCACGCGAGCGCCCGCTTCGCGAAGCACGCGGGCCGTGGTAGCGCCGATGGCAGCAAACCGGATGCGAGCCGAGAGCCGCGCGAGTTCGGAAGCCTCAATTGAGGCGCACAAGTTGCGGAACGATGACGGGCTTGCAAAAACGATCGCGTCCACTTCGGCGCGGCGGATTTTCGTGAGGATACCCGGGTCAAGCGCGGAGGGCGCAATCGTGCGGTAGGCGACTACGTCCGTCACACGCGCACCTGCTTCGCGCAAGGAGTTCGGCAGGCGGTCGTCCGCGAGATCGCTGCGCGGGAGCAGCACGTCACGCCCCGCGAGCGAGCCTCGCAATTCTTCAACGAGCGCTTCGCCGTTGTGATTCTTAGCCACGAGATCCACTCGCAATCCTTCCTGCGTTGCTGCATCGGCTGTTGCCGGACCCACGGCCGCAATCAGCTGCCCGAGCGATACAAGCCGGCCGGTCTCCATGCCCAGGTGGCGGCAGCGGCCAACGAAGAATCGTACCGCATTTTGGCTCGTGAACAGAATCACGCCAAAGCCATCGAGCTTCCGCAGTGCGCTATCGAGGGCTCCGGTATGTTCCGGTTGTGCGAAGACTACCGTTGGCAGCAAAAAAATCTCGGCGCCCATGCCCTCGAGCGCATGAGCAAGCTCACGCGCTTGTTCGAGGGCGCGCGTGAGGACGATGCGCTTTCCCGCAAGAGCGCGGCTATTGCCGGGCAACGGACCTCCCCGCGAGGCGAAGGAGACGATCCGCGCCGGCATCGAGGAGTTGGGCGGCGACGTGGTCGCCAAGATTTTTTGCATCACATGCCGACTCACAAGTGTCCGCGCCACGGCGGCGAATGGATTCGGAGCCGTCGGCGGAAAGAACGCACGCGTCGAGCGTCAGCTTTCCACCTTCGAATCGCGCCCACGCGCCGAGAGGCAGACGGCACCCACCCTGCATTTTGGCGAGGAGGGCGCGCTCGGCTCGAACCGCGAGCATCGTCTCGCGGTCCACAAGGCGGTCGAGAAACTTGAGATTGTCCTCGCTCAGCTCAAAATACTCGACGCAGAGAACTCCCTGGCCCACGGCCGGAAGCATTCGCTCCGGCGACAAAACTTCGGTGACGCGCGCGGAAAAACCGAGGCGGTCCAGACCGGCCTTTGCGAGGACGACGGCATCGCACTCCCCCGAATCGAGCTTGCGGAGGCGCGTGTCCACGTTGCCGCGCATTTCGACAATCTTGAAATCAGGGCGAACGGCGTGCAATTGCGAGGAGCGGCGCAAGCTGCTCGTGGCAACGCGCGCACCGCGTGGAAGCTGAGTCAGCGTCTCGCCGTGCCGCGCGATCAGCGCGTCGCGAGGATCGTCGCGGCGAAAAACCGGCAGGATGCGACAAACATCGGAAAACTCAGTGGGAACATCCTTCATGCTGTGAACGGCGATGTCGGCGCGGTCCGAAAACAGCGCCTCCTCCAGCTCTTTCGTGAACACGCCCTGAATGCCCATCTGTTCGAGCGAGGCATCGGCGTGATGGTCGCCGGAGGTTTTGATCACGACGATTTCCGACGCCACGCCGCACGATTTTTCCAGCGCATCACGAACGCGATTCGCCTGCCAGAGTGCGAGCGCGCTGCCGCGAGTGCCGATGCGCAGGGGCTTCAATCTTTCTCCTCATCGAGGCCAAAGAGGTGGCGCAAGGCGTCCACGGCGCCGAGCCGGCCGCGCATCGCGCCGCCGCGGCGGATGCGCTGGGTGGGCTGTTCGAGGACGCGTTCGATCAATTCTTCCGTGATGCGAGCGATGCGCGCGCGCTCGCCGGGCGATACATCGTTCATTTCGGCCAGCTTTTCGCGAATCAGAAGCTCGCGATGCTTGTGAAAACGGTCACGCAGGTCGTCAACGATGGACCCGGCCTCAAGCGTGGCGCGCCACGCCTCAAACTTCGAAAGATGCTCTTCCACGATGGCTTCGGCCCGCGGAACCTCCGCCTCGCGCGCTTTCTTGTTCTGCTCGACGATTTCGCCGAGATCGTCAATATCGTAGAGATAGAGGTTGTAGAGACCGTCTGCGCCGGCATCCACGTTGCGCGGCACGCCGAGATCGACCAGGAATATCGGTCGGCCGCCGCGCGCCTCGATGGTGCGCTCAAGCAAGTCGCGCGTGAGCACCGGCCCCGTCGCGCCCACGGAGGTGACGAGAATGTCCGGAAGCCCGAGCACGGTCTCGAGCTTCTCCCACGGAATCGCCTCGCCGCCCATGCGCCGCGCGAGTTCGGCCGCGCGCTCATACGAACGGTTCACCACGCGCAAGCTTCCGATACTCCGATTGCGGAGATGATCAACAACTTGTTCGGCGACGGCACCCGCGCCAATGATCAGCGCCGAACGGCCTTTGAGATTGCCGAAGACCCGCTCGGCGAGTTTCACGCCGGCAAGAGCCACTGACATCGGCCGCGCGCCTACTTCCGTTTCCGCGCGGACGCGCTTCCCCACCTCAAGGGCGCCCTGAAAAACGCGATTCAGCACGGGACCCGTAGCGCCGTGGTCGAGCGCCTGGCTGTAGGCGGCGCGAACCTGGCCCAGGATTTCGGCCTCGCCGAGCATCATCGAATCAATCCCCGCAGCTACCTTGAAGAGATGGCGGACGGCATCCGAATTCGCGCGGCGGTACATCCGGCCGTCTAGTTCAGCGGCGGGAATGGCATGAAAGGAGGTGAGGAATTCCTCCATCGCTTGGGCCGTGCTCGCTCCGGTTTCGCCGGGAACTCCGTACAGTTCGCTGCGATTGCACGTGGAGACGATGACCGCTTCCTCCAGAATTCCGCGGTTGCGCAACTCGTCCGCGGCCTGGACGGCCTGCTGCGGCGTGAATGCCACGCGCTCGCGCAGTTCGACGGGAGCGGTGCGGTGGTTGCACCCGATCAGCGCGATCTGCACCCGGGCGGCGCCGTTCTGCTCCGCTTTGGAATTGGTAGGCATCAGAAGAAACGGTGGAAGCGCGTTAAGTACAAATTAACAAACGTGTAGCTGAACAACACCATCACAAAATTACACGCACACAACACAGCGGCGCGCGCTCCCCGCCATCTGGCGCTTCGAGAGAGCCCCAAGTAAGCCACGTAGGCTCCAAGAATCGCAAGGGTGACAAGCACTTTCGGATCGCTCCAGGAGTAGGTGCCTCGCAAGCGATGCTGCCAGACCAGCCCCATCGTCACACCCATGCACAGAGCCACGAGGCCCACGCAGACGCTGCTGCGGCTCATGCGGTCCAGCACATCCAGCGCCGGGAAGCGCCAGAAGGCGTTCCCCGCGCGCCTCGAGCGAAGAATGCGGTCCTGCACGATATAAATCACGCTCAAAACGAACGAGAGCGCGAACGCGGCATAGGCCCACGTGTTCAGCGTCACGTGGAAGGCGAAGAGGGGTCCGCGCGCGGGGGGTGGCGCCGGCGCGTAGTCTGGAATGACAAAGGGCAACGATCCGAGCCAGGCGACCAGGAGGAGAGTCACGAACGCTCCCACCGAACGCTGGCGGTGAAGCAACTCCAGCCCCAGGTAAGTGAGGCCCAAGAGCCAGGCGAATAGCGACATCGAGCCGTAAAGATCGTCATACGGGACCGTGTGAGTCCAGCGTGAACGCTCGAGGAGGGCGAAATAATGCAGGAGAATGCCGCCAGCCAGCAGCGCGGTGGCAATCCGCCCGACCCAGAGATGGGGCGCATAAAGGATCCGCGCGTAGCAGAGAAAGCTGCCTGCGTAGAGCGCCAGGGTCAAATAGTCCAAGAGGTGCGTCATAAGCTCGGGAATACTCTCCTATCCGGAATACGGAATTATACGCCGATTGCGCCCTGGGAGGGACCGAGTGGTACCCGAGGGCAGATCGCGCTGGCGCGCGGCAGACTCGGCTGGCACAATCTTCACTTCCAACGTGGAGGCACACCCTTGTCTGGCGAACCCGGCCCCGACCCCACCAGGGAGCTGAAAGCCGAACAGTCCCAGGTCGCGGGTTCGGCTCATCTGAACGCGGGAAGCCCGGGGCAGCCGCGGCCCTGGGGACGCGCGGACCGTAAGCGACTGCTCATCTGGGTTGGCATCGCGTTAATTCTTCCGGGGGTTTTTCTCTTTGCGTTTCATTTCTGGGAGAAGCCAGATGGCTCCGTCTTCAGCATACAGAGCGAATTACCAATCAAAGCCATCGCCGCATTTTTCGTCGTTTTGGGCACCTGGATCGTATCGCGCATGGAAAAGCGTCCGCTCGACGATTACGGCATTCCTCCGCGCCAAGCATTCGGGCTGAGATTCTGGGAAGGCCTGATCTGGGGATTTGCGGCGCTTTCCGCGATCGTACTGATCCTGCGCGTGTCGGGACATTTTGAAATTGACTCCGTGGCTCTCACAGGAGGCGCAGTTTTCCGGTACGCGGCCGGCTGGGGCGCTGTATTTCTGGCCGTCGCCATACACGAAGAGTTAGCCTTTCGCGGCTACTGGCTCTTTTCATTCGCCAGGCGCATGCGCTTCTGGCGGGCGGCTCTGCTTATCTCGGTGGTGTTCGGCGCCGCGCATCTAGGCAATCCAGGAGAGAATGTCCTCGGCATTTTGCAGGTTGTTGTGACCGGGTTGCTTTTCTGCCTGACCATCCGGCGCACCGGGAATCTCTGGTTCGCCGTTGGCTTCCACGCAGCCTGGGACTGGGCGGAAACTTTTTTCTACGGCACGCCCGATAGCGGCCTTGTGGGTGTCGGCCGATTCCTGAACACGTCCGTTCGAGGTCCGGATTGGCTCAGCGGAGGTTCGGCGGGACCCGAGGGCAGCGTTTTCGCGCTTTTCGTTCTTCTTCTTTTTGCGCTGCTAATCCATCTTCGATTTCCGAAAGCGGTCTACCCGGAACGTCCTGTCTAGACGAACCCGGAGACAACTCTCTCGATAGCGTGGTTATTGATATGTGCATTCGCGCAAAACCGTCTCACTGGTTCCAGGCGCGGAGCCGTGGGATCCACCGCGGAACATTGCGGCAATATTCTTCATAGTCCGCGCCGAATTTTTCTCGCAGCGTCGGCTCCTCGTAGAACCGTACAAACAAGGCGACTCCCACCACGGCGACGAGCGCCACCGTGAGCGCCGCCCGGTTCGCGCGCCCAAAGACCACCCATAGACCCAGCCAGCCCACGAAGAACCCCACATACATCGGGTTCCGCACATATCGGTAGAATCCCACCACCACGAGCCTCCGCGGCGGAGCCATCGGCGCCGGGGTTCCGTGTCCCGTCGCTCCGAAATCCCATATGCACCGGAGCGCCACCGCGAAGCCCAGCACGGAAGGCACGGCCGCAATCCAGCGCCAGCCCGCCACACCAAGCGTGTCAACATGAAAGCCCAGCCAGGGGGGCAGCAACCAGAACCAAAGCGCAAAAAATGCAGCGCCCACGGCCAGCGAGGCGACCGCCGTCGGCCAATTCGTGCCGCCGTTCGCACCTTGCGGTGACCCAGTCTGTTCGCTTGTCATGAACAGCTCTCCCCGCGCCGGAGTATGAGCCCATCGCAGAACACCAGCAACAAAAGAACAATTGCAGAAACAGATTGGGATTTCGCTCAGTAGAGACCGCCGTTCACCTGCTCCTTCGTCTTTGCCTTCGGCGATTTGCGCGGGGGCTATGAGCTTCTGCTATCATTGAAAATCCTCAACATGGCCAAGGCCGACGAAAATCGAAGAGACCTCTTTCTGCGCGCGTGCCGATTCGAGCCGGTTGACCGCGTTCCTGTGTGGATCATGCGCCAAGCCGGCCGATACTTGCCGGAGTACCAGGTGGTCCGCACGAAGCATTCTTTCCTCGAGATCTGTAAGACGCCGGAACTCGCAGCGGAAGTGTCCATACAGCCGTTCCGCGTACTGGGCGTGGATGCAATCATCGTGTTCTCGGATATCCTGATCGTTGCCGAGGCCATGGGCCTGCCCCTCGACGTACCTGATTCCGGACCCGTGCTTTCGAATCCGGTGCGCGATTCGGCGGCAGTGCGGCGATTGCGAGATTTCGATCCTGAGCGCGAGACGAAATTCGTGGGCGATGCCATCCGGGTGATTTGCAGGGTGGTTGGACCGGACGTTCCCGTGATCGGCTTCGCCGCTGCGCCATGGACGCTGGCCTGCTATATGATTGAGGGGCAGACGCGCGGCGACATTTCCCGCGCGAAGAAAATGCTCAGCGATGAGCCTAGGGTGGTTCGGGAGTTGCTCGGCAGGATCGCAAACGTGACGGCTGCGTATCTCGAATCGCTGATCGCGGCTGGAGCGGCTGCGGTTCAACTTTTCGATACGTGGGCCGGCGAGCTGAGCCGGCAGGAATATGACGAGTTCGAGCTGCCGGCCACGCAGAAGGTAATCGAGATGCTTGCGCGAACAAGCGCGCCGAAAATTCTCTTCGCGAAAGGCTCGTCGCATCTTCTCGAGAGCCTCGCGCAATCCGGAGCGGACGTGGTAAGCGTGGACTGGATGACGGACCTTGCCCAGGCGCGGCGCAAGCTCGGGCCGCGAATCGCTTTGCAAGGAAATGTGGACCCGCAGATTCTGCTGAGACCCGAACCTGAAATCCGCGAGGCCGCGCGCGAAGCGGTGAAGAAAACCGAAGGTCTGGGGCACATCTTGAACCTCGGTCACGGAATCCTGCCGGGCACGCCCGTTGCGAATGCACGAGCGTTTGTCGAAGCGGGGCAAACAGCGCCGCTGTCAGCTCGGGCGCGCGTGGTGCCCGCGGAGTAGCCATGCCAGATACAACGCCAAAACCGGCCGAAAAGCTCGAGATCGGGCAGATTTCGGACGCGGTCCTCGAAAGATATAACCGCCCCGGGCCGCGGTACACGAGCTACCCCACGGCGCCGGTGTGGAAAGACGACGTTGGCCCGGACGACCTCGAAGGCTTCTACGCGCAGGCAGACGCAATAGGCACGCCGGTTTCGCTGTACATGCACATACCATTTTGCGAGAGCCTCTGCTTGTTCTGCGCATGCAACGTCTCGATTCAGAAGGACAAGAACGTTGCGATCCCCTACCTCGATGCGCTGAAGCGCGAAATAGAGCATGTGGGACGATTCGTCTCAAAGAAACGCCACGTGACTCAATTTCATTGGGGCGGCGGTACGCCGACTTATCTCACACCTGCGCAGATGGAAGACCTCTTCGGTTGCGCGCGCGAACGATTTTCGTTCGCGCCGGATGCGGAAATCGGAATCGAAGTGGACCCGCGTGTCACGAACCGCGCCCACCTCGAGACCCTGCGGCGGCTCGGATTCAATCGCTTGAGCATGGGCGTTCAGGACTTCCAGGCCAAGGTGCAGGAAACGATTCATCGCGTCCAGCCCTACGAGCTGACTCGCGATCTGATTCTCATCGCGCGCGAGCTCGGATTCGAAAGCCTGAACGTGGACTTGATCTATGGCCTGCCGTACCAAACGGCGGAAAGCTTCCGGACGACGATCGATCAGGTGCTGACTCTCGCGCCCGACCGCGTGGCGATGTTTAGCTACGCGCACGTTCCCTGGCTCAAGAAGCAGCAAGGATCTTTCGAGGCTCATCTGCCCGAAGGCATGGAGAAATTCCGGATTTTTCGCGCGGGCCTCGAACAGTTTCTCGGCGCGGGGTACCTGTATATCGGCATGGACCACTTCGCAAAACCGCAGGACGAGCTCGCCATCGCGCAACGCAATCGCACCCTGCACCGCAATTTCCAGGGTTACACCACAAAAGCGGGCGCCGACCTGTACGGCATGGGGGTCAGCGCGATCAGCTCCATCGGCGACGCCTACGCACAGAATCGCCGCGAAGTGCCCGCGTACCAATCCGCGGTTTCCCAACGCGGCATCGCCACGATGCGAGGTTACCGCCTCTCGCCCGACGACCGGATTCGCCGCGACGTCATCAGCCGCCTGCTCTGCCATACAGTAATTCCGAAGCGGGAAGTCGAACGCGAGTTCGCGATTTCCTTCGATGAGTACTTTTCGCGCGAAATTCCGAAGCTCGAAGCGTTTCAAGCCGAAGGGCTTGTGACGCTCGCGCCTGGAGAAATCCGCGTCACCGCGCTCGGCCGCATTTTTATTCGCAACGTAGCCATGACGTTCGATCACTATCTGAACGAGCAGCAGATGGACCAACGGCCCCTGTTCTCCAAGACGCTCTAAGGAATCAGCCATCCATGTCTGACGCTCAGGTGACGGTGATCGGCGGCGGCATCTCCGGACTCTCCTGCGCGTATCACCTTCGGCAGCTCGGCCTGAGTGTGGAGCTCGTCGAGGCTGAGGACCGCATCGGCGGGATGATTGGTTCCGTCGAGAGAGACGGATTTCTATTCGATTGCGGCCCGCAAAGTTTTCAAGGGACGGCCGCATTGCTCGGCCTCATCAAAGAACTCGGCATCGAATCGGAACTCCAACGGGCAGACCCGAAAGCGCCGCGTTTCATATTGTTTCATGGGCATCTGCGGGAAGTTCCCATGTCGCCGAAAGCGATCCTTACTTCTTCCCTGCTGGGCCCGGGAACGCGCTTGAGGATCCTCGCCGAGGCAGTCCGCCGGACGCGGCCACCCGAGAAAGACGAGTCCATAGCAAATTTCGTCCGTCGCAAATTCGGCCACGAAATTCTGGAATACCTTGTCGCGCCGTTTGTTTCCGGAGTGTATTCGGGCGATCCGGAAAAACTCAGCCTGCGTGCCGCGTTCCCGTCGCTTGACGAATGGGAGCGTCGATATGGCAGCATTCTGCGCGGCGCAATGAAGTCACGGCAGAAAGAAAGCGCCGGGCCGCCGCCTCTTTGTTCCTTCCGCCGCGGAATGAAGACACTCACGCAAGCGCTCGCAAAAAGCCTTGGTGAGAGCGTGAAGACGAGTTCACGCGTCGTCGCGATCCGCTTCCCCGAGCGCGTCGCGGGTGGCGACTACTATCTCCAAGTTGTTCGGGCCAGCCGCACCATGGACATTTCGTCCCGGGCGATGGTGGTGGCGACACCCGCCTACGTCGCGGCGCAATTGATCGGCCGCGTGTCATCCGCGTTGTCGCACGCATTGGGTGGGATTGCGTATGCTCCAGTAACCGTGGTGGCCTCGGGATATTACCTCCGGCAGATTGGGAGAACGCTCGACGGCTTCGGCTTCCTCGTCCCGCGCCGGGAGAAACTCCGCACCCTTGGCACCGTATGGAATTCATCGCTCTTTCCGGGGCGAGCGGGCGAAGGCCGCGCGGTTCTCACAAGCTTTGCCGGTGGCGCCACCGATCCCGCATTCGTCGCAAAGACCGAAGACGAAATCGCGGAAATCATCGAGAACGAAAACGCCCGCGTGCTCCAAATCACGGGTCCGCCGATCGCGTCCGCCGTGTGGCGGTATGCTCGCGCTTTGCCGCAGTACAATCTTGGCCACGGTCACGTTGTCGAGCAGATACGCGCGTCCGCGAGCGAGATTCCAGGCCTCTTCTTCTGCGGGAACTATCTCGAAGGACCTTCACTCGGCAAATGCGTCGAACAAGGGTTTCGAACCGCGGAGTCTGTGAGGGACTATTTGCAAAGGCCGGATTGACGGCGTTACTCGTCGTCTAACGACTGTTTATGCCGCAGCGCGAGCCGTATCTGCCGGCGTTCCCCGGCTTGCCGGAATCGCCGCTCATCGGCTTCCGTTTCCAGGATCAACGGCCGCACTTGTTTGGGCTTCCGGTCGAGATCGATGGCAACAAACGTTACGTAGGCCGTGCTGGTGTGCTTCCGCTCGCCCGTCAAAATATTTTCCGAGAAAACTTTCACGCCTACTTCCATCGAAGTGTTGAACACGCGGTTCACACTCGACTTGAGCACGATGAGTTCTCCCACGCGAATCGGAAAGCGAAAATCGAGATAGTCCACCGATGCTGTCACGGCGAGGCTGTTCGAGTGCCTGTGCGCGGCCAGCGCGCCGGCGATATCAATCAGGTGCATCACGCGCCCGCCGAGGATATTGCCCAGCGCGTTCCCATCGTTCGGAAGCACGATTTCCACCATCTCCGAGCGCGATGCGCTCACGGGCTTGCCGTCTAGAACCGTGCCGCCCGCAGCAGAACTCCCCGATTTGGGCTCCTTCGGATGCTTCTTGTTTGCCTTCGCCATTCTCTCCGCTTGCCTTTCAGCCGCACATAGAGATGCGCGCTTGGCGCGCGTCTCCAAGGCCGATATAATACGCGCATTACACTTATGACCCAAACGCAGAAGTCACGGCGCGAGACGCTCGAGCAATTCGTCGCTCAAAAGCCCGAGGACGCCTTCGCGCGCTATGGTCTGGCTCTTGAATGCGCCAAGCTCGGCGACGATTCCGCTGCCACCACACACTTCCTCAAGCTCATAGAGGCGCACCCTGCCTATGTCGCCGCTTACTATCAATTCGGCCAATTGCTCGCACGCCTCGGACGCATCGAAGAAGCGCGCAAGCTACTATCGGATGGCATTGGCGTGGCCCAAAAGGCGGGCGACATGCACGCCCGCGATGAAATGCAAGCAGCGCTGACGTCGCTTCGCTAGACAGAAGTCAGGTCAACACCCGTGCCCCATATGAGACCAACGCGCATACCACTGTTTCCTCTGGACATCGTCCTGTTGCCCGGAATGTCGCTGCCGCTCCATATCTTCGAACCCCGCTACAAGCTGATGGTCGGAGTGTGCCTTGCGGAAAACCTCGAGTTCGGGATGATTCTTGCATCAGACAAGGGAATCACTACAGTCGGCTGCACGGCGGCAATTATCCGCAAGCTCAAGGAATATCCCGACGGCAGAATGGACATCCTCACGGAAGGCCGCACCGCGTTCAACATGCTCGAGTTCCTCAACGAAAAGGAGTATCACGAAGCAGTCGTCGAGTACCCGCCGGAGGACGACTCCCTGCAGGATACCTCCAAGGAAAAGCTCCTGAATGAGGCATTCGACCAGTGCTTGGCCCTGCTCTTGGGCCAGTCATGGGCGGGCATTCACAAACAAGGCGGGACGCCGCTCTCCTACCAAATGGGGGCGCAGTTGCCGCTCTCACTCGAGCAGAAGCAGGGGCTACTTGAAATGCGCGACGAAGGCGGACGTCGCGACCTACTCCTGCGCTGGATGAACGAGTTGCTGCCTCAGCTCGCCCACCGCCAGCGCACGCGAAAGGCCGTTGGCGGCAACGGCCACGCTCTCAACTGACGATCAGGCTAGAATCGCCGTCCTGAAACCCCATCCTCTGCGTTTGAGTTGTCGGTAGTGTGTCAGATTCCGGTTTATGCGTTACACACGCAATGGGCCTACTGGACTGATGATAAAGGCTGTTATGGACAGCTGATTCCCAGTTGGATACCCTACCCAAAACATGTAAATGCGGAATTGGTTGAATCCGTTTCATTCACAAGCAAAGCAGAAGATACCGGCCCGCTGGCTGGCGCCAAGCGAAAATCGCTGGGGGCTCGTGGTGCTCGATTGCACCCAGAACGCCTGCACGATGATGAGCACTTCAAGAAGCATCGAAATCGTAAAGAGATATCACGATCTGCGAAATTCAACCGGCGAGGAGTTACGAAACAGGGTTTTCGATCCAACTCTAAGCGTTTCCTGCAGCTTGGCGTACAACGTCGCACGGCGGGCCCCCGATGGCCCTGTTTTCAAATCGCATGTTATGGAGGAGAAGTGGGACATTTATTTGTACTTCTGCCGTAGCTGGGGAGGCGAATTGGTTCACCGCGCCGCGGTAGAGTGCGAACCGCCTGCGTTGAGTTCGCATGATAGAAACGAGTCAAAAGAGCGCGGAAAAGATCGTCGTTCGCGACGTCGATTTCCTCGTCAAGAGTCATGTGTTGGGGGCCAAAGCACTTCACCCTTTGCCCCGTGACATGGGGCGGGATAACGAGAAGCTGGCTTTGTTCTCATTTGCGGTCTGGGGCGTATGGGCCTGTACGGAACATTTGAGGAGACGATTGGCACTCCCTGCTATTGGGAGTAGCCCATTCCAAACCTTGCCTAGCCAAGAGTAAGATCCCGCCTCTCGCCAGTGGGCGTATAGCCAGATAATCGGAAACTGGCCCGCCACCGGATTTTCGTGACGCGCGCGCCTGCTTCATTTCGCCTATAATGGCGGCAGCGAGCCTTTTTCGCGGCGGGTGCATCCAACTTATTTGATTCGTCCAGATTCGGTCGAAGAAACGGGGCCCCATGAGCCAACTGCCGGAAACCATCGGTGAGCTTCGCCGCAGTCAGTGGTCCGAAGAGAGAATCGGGCAACGAAGTGTGCGACAGGAGCTGCGCGAGAATCTGATGTGCAAGATGGAAAAGGGCGAGCAGCTCTTTTCTGGCCTGTATGGGTACGACGACACGGTAATACCCCAGATTGTCAACGCCATCCTTTCGCGCCATCATTTCATTCTTCTCGGCTTGCGCGGCCAGGCGAAATCGCGGATTCTTCGCACCCTCGCCGGCTTCATGGACCCACATATTCCGGTCGTGGAGGGATGCGAAATCCACGACAATCCGTATGCGCCGCTGTGCCGCGTTTGCCGCGATCTCATCGCCGCGGAAGGCGACGCCACGCCGGTCGCCTGGCTCCGCCGCGATCACCGCTACGTCGAAAAGCTCGCCACGCCGGACGTCACCATCGCGGATATGATCGGCGACGTGGATCCCATCAAGGCAGCCCGCGGCGGCCGCAATCTTTCGGACGAGCTGACGATTCACTACGGTCTTCTTCCCCGCGCCAATCGCGGAATCTTCGCCATCAACGAGCTTCCGGACCTCGCCGGAAAAATCCAGGTGGGATTGTTCAACATCATGCAGGAAGGCGACGTCCAGATAAAAGGCTATCCGGTGCGGATGGCGCTCGATGTGTTGCTTGTTTTCACCGCGAACCCGGAAGACTACACTGCGCGCGGCAAGATCATCACACCCCTGAAGGACCGCATCGGCTCCGAAATTCGCACGCATTATCCCGCAACGATCGCAGAAGGAATGTCCATTACAGCGCAGGAGTCATGGACGGACCGCGATTCTAGGAAACGCGTCGAAGTTCCGGACTACATCCGCGAAGTGGTGGAGGAAATTGCGTTCCAGGCGCGCGAGGACAAGCGCGTGGACCGCCGCTCGGGCGTCAGCCAGCGCCTGCCGATCAGCGCGCTTGAAAACGTCCTCAGCAGCGCCGAGCAGCGCGCGCTGCGCAGCCGCGATTCCGCCGTCGTCGCCCGTGTGGCAGACGTCTATGCCGCCATTCCCGCGATGACCGGAAAATTCGAGCTCGAGTACGAAGGCGAGATTCGCGGCGCCGAAAACATCGCGCGGGAATTGATCCGCGCGGCCGTTGGCAAGATCTTTACAAATTATTTTGCCAACGCCAGCTTCCAGCCAGTCGTGCAATGGTTCGAGATGGGCGGCGAGATGAAAGTCCCCGTCAATGCGTCGAGCGCCGAGTATCTCGCTCAACTAAAGAAGATTCAGGGCCTGTTCGAGCATCTGGAAGCTCTCGGCGTGAAGCCCAAGGACGACTCCGCCATTGTGGCCAGCGCGGCGGAGTTTATTCTCGAAGGGTTGTGGGCGCACAAACGCATCAGCCGCAGCGAAGAGCGCGGATTCTTCGCCGACGCCCGAAAAGCGCCCGAACCGCGCGAGCCGCGCGAGCCGTCCGGCCGGCCGCCGCGAAGGCAATTCAATTGACGATCCGAAGAGCATCGTCACCCAGAACGAGTATCGCGAGCGAGGGATCCGCTGTTTGGTTGGAAGACGCGCTGTAAGATCATGCCATGAAATACATTCGCTATTCGCGCTACACGCCGGAGGCCGCGGACGACATCGACCTCCAGGACTTGATGAACCGCCTCTCCGACTTCTTCCTGCAAAGCGGCTTTGACTCGCCCTACGGAATCTATGAGATGGATATGGACGGCTCGCAAGAGCGCCGCATGGACCAGCTCCGCGAAGCCATTCTGCGCGCGCTCCAGGAAGGCGACCTGATCCCACCCGAGTTGATGGAGCAGCTGCTTCAGAATCCCGATCTTTCTGCGAATCAAGATCTCCGCGAATTGATTGACCGCGTCATCGAGCGGATGGAGCAGGAAGGTTACATTTCGCAGCGGGAGCAGGCACAGGTCACCCCCCCGCCGTCTCAAACGCCAGGAGGGCAAATCGGTCGAGATCAGCCGAACGTCGAGGCGCGGTTCGAAATCACGGACAAGGCGCTCGATTTTCTCGGATTCAAAACGCTGAAAGACCTTCTCGCATCGCTCGGCAAGAGCAGCTTCGGGCGCCACGACACGCGGGATCTTGCGACGGGCGTCGAATCAGGCGGCGCTTCGAAATCATACGAATTCGGCGACACGCTCAATCTCGATATCAGCGGAACTCTTTTCAACGCGGTGCAGCGCAACGGCGCGGGCATTCCCATCGCGCTCGATTATCCCGACCTCATGGTGCATCAGTGCGAATACCAAAGCTCGTGCGCCACGGTCCTGATGCTCGATTGCAGCCACAGCATGATTCTCTACGGCGAAGACCGCTTCACCCCGGCCAAGCGCGTCGCGCTGGCGCTTTCGCACCTGATTCGGACACAGTATCCCGGCGATTCGCTCCATTGCGTTCTCTTCCACGATAGTGCCGAGGAAATTCCGCTCGGCAAGCTCGCCCGCGTGCAGGTGGGCCCCTACTACACCAACACGCGCGAGGGATTGCGCCTGGCGCAGCGGATTCTCGCGCGCCAGAAGAAGGACATGCGGCAGATCATCATGATCACCGACGGCAAGCCTTCCGCACTTACTCTCGAAGATGGGCGCATTTACAAAAATGCCTTCGGCCTCGATCCTCTCGTCGTCACGCAAACCCTCGAGGAAGTCGCGAAGTGCAAGCGCGCCGGAATCCTCATCAACACGTTCATGCTCGCCAGCGACTACAGCCTCGTCCACTTCGTGCAGAAGGTCACCGAGCTCTGCCGCGGCAAAGCCTACTTCACCACGCCATACACCCTTGGCCAGTACCTGCTCATGGACTACGTCGGCCGCAAAACCCGCCACATCCATTAGCGGCCTTTGTAGCGGCGGGCTTCAGCCCGCCATCTTCGATCTTCTCCGTCGATCGAAAAGGCTGACCCTCCGCGAAGGGCTGGTGCCTGAAGGGCGCCGCTACGAAATCGTTCGACGCTGTTTTTTCTGAAGATACTCACCGGTGAGATTGATTGACATGCCTTGCGCCCCCATCTAAGATGGCCACTCGCATGACGGATCGACAGTCCTTTCTCGGGCAAACCGTTTCACACTACCGCATCCTCGAAAAGCTCGGCGGCGGAGGCATGGGCGTGGTCTACAAAGCCAAGGACACGCGCCTGGGCCGAAACGTCGCGTTGAAATTCCTGCCCGACGATATTTCTCAGGACCCTCAGGCCATCGAGCGATTCCGCCGCGAAGCACGCGCTGCCTCCGCGCTCAATCACGCCAACATCTGCACGATTCACGATATCGGAGAATTCGATGGGCGGCCGTTTATCGCCATGGAGCTGCTCGAGGGCCGAACGCTCAAGCACCGCATCGAGGGGAAGCCCATTGAGATATCGGAGCTCTTGGAGATCGGCATTCAAATCGCCAACGGGCTCGATGCGGCGCACTCGAAGGGCATCGTACATCGCGACATCAAGCCCGCGAATATTTTTCTGGTGGAACGCGGGCAGGCGAAAATCCTGGATTTCGGTTTGGCGAAACTGACCGTTGCGCACCAGCCCGCCGCCGAATCAGTGGGCGCAACATCCATGCGTACAGCGGCGAATGTGCTGCACGACGAGCACTTGACCAGTCCGGGCAGCTCGATGGGGACAGTCGCGTACATGTCGCCGGAACAGGCACGGGGCGAGGAGCTGGATGCGCGCTCGGATTTGTTTTCGCTCGGCGTCGTGCTCTACGAGATGGCGACCGGATCGGTTCCGTTCTCCGGAGTAACTTCGGCGGTCATTTTCGACGGAATCCTGCATTCCACGCCGACGCCTGCAAGGGAAATCAACCCGCGCCTGCCCGCGGCGATGGAAACGATTCTGGGCAAGACGCTCGAGAAGGATCCCGACTTGCGCTGCCAGACGGCCGCCGAACTTCGCGCCGATCTGAAGCGGCTCCAGCGGGACATCGAATCGAGCCGGCGGCCAGCCGCGGAGAAAAGCGCTCCGGGTTCCGGGGCGTACCCGGCCGCGCCGCGGCAGAAATCGGTCGCGGTGCTCTACTTCGAAAACCAGAGTGGCGCAAAAGAGGACGAATATTTTCGAGACGGGATTACCGAGGACATCGTCACGGAAATTTCGAAGATCGCGCAACTGCAAATCTTTCCGCGGTCGGAGATGCTCGCGTTCCGCGACAAGCCGGTGACGGCGCAACAGGTGGGCCAGCAGCTTGGCGCCGCCTACGTTCTGGAGGGTTCGATCCGCCGCGCCGGCAACCGCGTTCGGATCACGGCACAGCTGGTGGAAGCCTCGACAAGGCATTCCGTCTGGGCCGAGCGCTACGACCGGCAACTGGAGGACGTGTTTGCGATCCAGGAGGAAATCGCGCGGAGCATTGCCCAGGCGCTGCGGATCACGCTCACGCCGCAGGAAGAAAAAAAGATCTCGCGCAAGCCCACGGAAAATCCGCTGGCGTACGATTTTTTCCTGCGCGGCAGGAGCTATGCGCGGCGCGAAAACATGGATTACGCGCTCCAGATGTACGAACAGGCCACTCAACTGGACCCCAATTTCGCTTTAGTGCACGCCGGGATCGCGCACCTGTGCGGGCTCATCTTTGAGCTTCGCGACCAGAGCCCGAAATGGATTGAACGAGGGCTGGCCGCTTGCGACCGGGCTTCGGCTCTTGCGCCCGACCTGCCGGAAGTGCTGGTGGCGCGCGCGTCGATATTTTACGGGCAGCGGAAATACGACGAAGCCGCGAAGCTGGCGCAGCGCGCCATCGAACGCAAGCCGGATTGCGACGGAGCCTGGGACATTCTCGGGCGGGCGTATTTCGCGTCCGGCCATTTCGAGGAGGCCGCGGCGCTGACGGAGCGGGCCATCGAAGCGAACGGCGACGACTACAATACTTATATCGCCTACGGCCGCGCACTGGAACGGCTGGGGCGGAAAAAAGAGGCGGAGCACGTCCAGCAGCGGTTTATCAAAGCGCTTCGCCAGCAACTCGAACTGGTGCCGGAAGACGTGCGCGCGCGCATCCTGCTGGCTACCCAACTCGCGTGTTTTAAGGAAGACGAGGACGAAAGCATGCGGCACTTGCAGACCGCCGTCGCGCTTCACCCCAACGATTCCCGCGTCCTCTACAATGCGGCTTGCACGTACGGCGTCCTTGGAAAAAAGGCAGAGGCGCTCGAGACGCTTAAGAGGTCGTTTGCGGCTGGATACAGCAATCCGGCCTGGGCGGCAAACGATACCGATCTCGATTGCCTGCACGACGATCCTGAATTCCAGAAACTTGTGGATCTCGACCAACGCCCTGCTTCCTAATTTGCATTCCTTTGCCCACGGACAGTCACGCGCGACGGGATTCGTTCGCTTGTGGGAGAAAGGTACCAGGGCCGGGTACGCGTATGCCGCGGGAGAAACTCGTCGTCATCGGAGGGGAGGCCGCCGGAATGAGCGCGGCGAGCCGCGCGCGCAGGCGCAACCCAGAGCTCGAGATTATCGTCCTCGAAAAAGGACAGCATGTCTCGTACGGCGCCTGCGGGCTTCCTTATTACTTGTCGGGCGAAGTTCACGACGCGAAAGACCTCATCGTCTACACACCCGAATTCTTCCGCGAGAAGCGCAACATTGACGTGCGCCTGGGCCACGAAGCCATCGAAATCGAGTCGGGACGCAAGACGGTTCACACCCGCGCCGCCTCGCAGCCTGTCGCCGTCCCCTACGACAAGCTCGTCATAGCGACCGGCGGCGCACCTGCCGAAACAATCCCTGGTGTTGAGCTTCCCGGCGTTTTCACTTGCAGCGATCTTGCTGGAACGATCCGCCTCCGCGAATTCCTCGAAGAGAAACAGCCGAAGCGCGCCGTGGTCGTTGGTTCGGGTTACATCGGACTTGAATGCGCGGACGCTTTCTTGCGACGCGGCATGGAAGTGATGATCCTCGGGCGGTCAGAAAGCGTGCTCGAAGGATTCGAGTCGGAGATTGGCGAGCGGGTGGAATCGGCGCTTGGGGCGCATGGCGTGCGGCTGCACAAGAAGTGTCCGGTGGCTTCGATTACCACGGCAGCTAACGACGGGGGCTCCCATGTGCACCATTCGAGCGGAAGCGAATCAGCAGACGTCGTGCTGCTTGCTACGGGAATCGTGCCGCGAACGAAAATCGCTGAATCTGCCGGAATCGCGCTTGGTAAAACAGGAGCCATCGCGGTGGACGAGCGCATGCAGACGAACGTCAACGCGATTTACGCGGCGGGCGACTGCGTGGAAACGCGCCACTTGGTGAATGGCATCCCCGTCTACTTTCCTCTCGGCACCACCGCGAACAAGCAAGGGCGAGTGGCGGGAGAAAACGCGGGGGGCGGAAATGCGCGCTTCGCGGGCATCGTCGGCACGCTCGCAACGAAAGCATTCGGCATGGAACTCGCTCGCACCGGCTTGAGCGTCGCGGAGGCCCGAGCGAGCGGCTTCGATGCCGCGTCTGTGACGATTCATTCCGCCTCGCGCGCGAAATATCTCGGCGGGCGCCCTCTCGTCGCGACACTCATCTGGGATCGCCCCAGCGAGCGCCTGCTCGGATTTCAGATGGCAGGCGAAGAAGGTGTCGCGAAGCGCGTTGACACGGCGGCCATCGCGCTGCACGCGCGCATGCTCGTGCCCGACATGCTGTACCTCGACCTCAGTTACGCCCCGCCATTCGCTCCCGTGTGGGAAGCGCTCCTCATCGCCGCAAGCGAAGCGCTCAAGAAATCACGCCGCGAGTAAGCTTCCGCACCCCGCATCCCAAGATCACAAGGATCCGACTTCAGGTTCCCGGAAAAAGCAGGCCGAGAGCAAAAACATAGGCCCCGCCGCCTTAGAACCCGAAATATTCCTGGTCGCCCTCTAGCGTACCGAGGTGCGAGATGCGCAACAGTTCTTTAATCCGATCGTTCAAGCGGATTAGCTTCAAATCGCAACCGTTTTTCTTGGCATTCACCCACAGCCCGACGACCGAGCCGAGTCCCGAACTGTCAAGATAACTCACATCTGTCAGGTCCAGCACGACACGTTTGTTTTCAGCGATGAGAGGCCGGACTGTCTCTTGCAAATGCGGAGATGTGCTCGATACGATCCTGCCCGAGCAGCGGACCATAACTCCGTTGGGATTTTTCTCCGTCTCCAGCCTTAATTCAGGAGCAGGAGCGGCAGATTCCGATGTCATGGGAAGCCTCCTTTGACGGGTACAAAACGTGAACAAACTCGGCGCAGTATACAGCAATACTGGAAAACGGCACTGCTTCAATTTTAATTCCATCCTGTGGGCAAAGTCGAACCTGCCTGTTTCCGTGCCGGTTGCGACCTGACCGAAGTTTCTTCGTACCGCGGCAATCCTCCCCACGGTTGCGAATCCGCCTCTGCATCCTGATCAGCGCCCGCACATCCAATCCTTGTGGAGTAGAATTCTAGAATGAGTCTTAAGGACTTCTTTCGCAATGTGTCGGGAGGAAAACAGATGGCTGCGTTGGCACCGGGGAAGTCGGCTCCGGCAATTTCGCTTGAGAACACGAACGGCCAAGAGGTGTCGCTTGCGGAGGCGCTGAAGAAGGGGCCGGTGCTGGCGGCCTTCTTCAAGGTGAACTGCCCGACTTGCCAGTTCACGTTTCCCTTCCTCGAACGCATGTACGAAATGTACGGTGGTTCGAAGGTGACGTTCTGGGGCGTTTCGCAAAATAACGCAAGAGACACCCGCGATTTCGTGAAGGAATTCGGCATCAAGTTCCCGATGCTGATCGACAGCGATGGATTCGCCGCGTCGAATCGGTACGGCATTACGAACGTGCCGACACTTTTTCTGATTTCACCGGATGGAAAGATTCAGGTCACCAGCGTGGGGTTCGCGAAGGCTGACCTCGAAAGCATCGCGGCGGAAGCCGCTCGCGCAACAGGCATTCCCGCGAAGCCGCTCTTCAAACCGGCGGAAGTGATTCCAGAATACAAGCCCGGTTGAGGATCGCGAAACTAGGTTCCGTCGGAACCTTGAAGCTTCGAGCCTGAATTTTCCCCTCTAATCCTCCAGCAGCAATTTCGAGAGCGGCTTCTTGTGCTTCGCGGGTTTGCTGCGCTTATCGGGAATCGTTCGCTCGGCAGGCGGCATGCCGATGCCGAGCCGCGCGCGGCGACGTGCTTCTCTCTCCACCCGCCATCGAGATTTCTTCTTTATGGGCATGGGCATCTATCCCCCGAAGCGGACCGCACGCAGGCGTGCTAAATGGAAGTGGCGCCGCGCTCGCGAAGAGCGCGGCGCCACCGAGCAGTGCAAGAAATCGCGCCACGGTTACGTGTGCGATGCGGAACTGGTCTGTTGCTGCTGCGGCGCCGGAGCAGGCGCTGCCGCTGGCTGCGAGTTGTTGTCCTTGTTCTGCTGATCCATCTCGGGAGCGCTCGAGGCAGTTCCCGTACTGGCCGGAGCGCCGCTGCCTGTCGCAGGAGCCACATCCGTGCGGTTCGGGTTTGGCTTGAGCGTGAAACGGATGCCGCGCTTCGAGTTCTCGTCCACGGTGCGTTGCAGGTCGAGATCGTTTATGTCGATCGAGCTTTCGCCTGAGTAGTTGACGTAGTAGTGCAGCTTGCCGTCGGCTACCCAGTAGTCGCTCGCTGCGAGCGTTGTACCGTCTTTCAGATACAAAAGAACGGTTGGCGTGGAGACAGCGAGATTACCTGTGTCGGGATTATTGTTGGGCGAACCCTGGTATTCCGGTGCGCTTTCGTAAGAACCCGGGTAATTCGAGGACGAGTTGTTCGAACTGGAATCACCGCCGTAGCCGGGAACTGAACGGTCATAGTTGTAGTCCACCGCAGGAGGATAGTAAGGATATCCCCATCCCCCACCATACCAATACGGATCCCAGCCCCAGCCCGGTCCCCAGAAGCCCCAAGGACCCCACCAAGGATTCCACCAACCACCCCAACCCCAGCCAAATCCGAAGCCAAAACCAAATCCGCAGCAACCAAAGCCGCGGTTAAATCTGAAGCCACGGTCGAAGCCGCGGTTAAATCCGAAGCCGCGGTTAGACCCAAAGCCATTATTAAACGAGTGCGACGCGAAAGGAGTCCCAAAGCTGGCTCGACTTCCCATGCTCGCCCGCGCTCCAGATGAAGCGTTGCTGAAACTAGCTCCGCCCAACCGCGAGCCAAAGGGCGTTCCAAACCTTGAGGTGGAACCCATGCTCGCGTTCGTGGATCCGAAACGCGAACTGGCGAGCGTCGAATGGCCCAGGGAAGAATTGCCGAGATGCGTGTTCTCCATGGTCGCAAGCGCGTGAGAACGAGAAACAGAGGATCCCGTTGCTCTGGACGATGCGGACGACGAAGACATAGATGATCGGCCCGCAGACGAGGAATTCATCGAGGTTGACGCAGCCGCGTGCGAGTTCTCAGCTACGGAAGGTTGCGCGCCTCGCGCAGACGCCGCGGGGGATCTCGCTCCTGATGCACCTGCCGAATTGCCTGCACGCGAGTTGTTCGCCATTGCGGCAGGACCCCGGGCGGACGATGATGGTCCTGCTGCTCTGTTTCCGCCAGATGCCGCTGGGCCGAACGAATGCCATTGGCCCGCAGAAGCGCTGGAACCGCGCGACGCTGAACCTGATGGCGCCGAATTCCGGGCTCCAAAGCGAGTGCCCGACGGGGGCGCTGCGGCGCGGCCCATCGAACCCGGGCGTCCATAACCGCCATAGCCGCGAGAAGGGTAACCGCCAGCGCGCGCGTATGGCCCATAGGCCGACCCACGATTGGCGCTGCCGCCATAGCCGCCGCCGTAGCTTGGACGGCTGCCTCCACTGAAGCCACCACCTCCGTGGCTGCCTCCGCTGAAGCCGCCGCCACCACCGTGGCTGCCTCCGCCTCCGCCGCCGTGTCCACCTCCGCCATGCTGGGCGAATGCCGGACCTGGCGCGCATATGAGTGCAGCGCTCGCGATCAACACAAACAAGACTTTAATAATCGTGGACTTTCTCATTGCCTATTCCCTCCCCCTACTAACCGGGTCAGGTACGCCGAGCCTGTACAGTTACTTAGATTCGCTCGATGGCCAAGAGGTTGCGAATTGCTAAACCAGTCGCGCGCCGCAGCATGTTTTCTAGCTCGCGTGTTTCTGTTTCCGTGCCCGAGCATTGCAACCCTGCCAGATCAAGATGGCATACCCCTCCACCGGGTTAAACCCAGGCACCGGAAAAAAGTTGCGCGACGTTGTTTTGGGGCAAGAAACAAGCGCGCGGCGAACTGCATTTGCTTTCCGATCTGACGCGGTGGTCCTTTGTTTACAATAACTTAGCTCGATTTCAGATCGCAGGACATTCCCGATCTGGGTGGGGCACGAAGATGGCCAGAAGCCCCGAAACGCAGGCGAAACGGCCACCGTATTGGGGCTACGGGCCAAATTCCCTGCGTGTAACAACTTCGTTACACTTTCCATACTATCTTACAGGCAGGGAGAATTTTCAAGCATGAAACACTCACCGCAGTGAGTTGGTCTCCGGCAGACTAACTCTACAGACGGTTCGCAGGTTTGGGCGCTAATCGGGCGTTACCGGCGTGGGACTGACCTGCTTCTTGGCCTGAATCGAGATGAGCTCGACCTCGAAGATAAGGGCGGCGTTGGGGCCAATGTCGCGGCCAGCGCCACGTGGGCCATAGGCGAGGTCAGACGGAATAAAGAGCTGCCACTTCGATCCCACGGGCATTAACTGGAGGGCTTCCGTCCACCCCTTGATGACCTGACCCACGGGAAACGTCGCCGGCTGGCCACGCTTGTAGGAGCTGTCAAATTCCGTGCCATTGATGAGCGTGCCGCGGTAATTGCAGACCACGCTATCACTCGCGGTGGGTTTCGGCCCTGCACCTTCCGTTAGAATCTTGTACTGAAGGCCACTGGGCAGAGTAACAACGCCCTCTTTCGCCTTGTTGGCCGCCAGAAATGCATCTCCTTCTTTCTTGTTCGCGTCTCCAGCCAGCTGCATCTTTTCCTCCTGGGCTTTCTTCATCTCGGCTTGCAAATCTTTCATTGCGGCAGTTGCTTCGTCGTCCGTCAGAAGGGTCTTGCCGCCGGCCAACGCGTCTTTCAATCCTCGCGCCACGATGTTCGCGTCAACGTCTATGGATTGCTTCTGAATCCCCATGGCTATATTCATCCCAATGGCGTAGCTGGCTTTGTCTTTCTGAGTTTTGAGCACCAAGACAGCAGGGCGGCTTGCGGCGGGCGCTTGTGGATTTTTCGCCGCGGGAACTTTTGGATCGCTTGCGGCCGGAGGCTGTTGAGCAGCCGGCGCCGGGGCTTGGTTCTGTGCCCGAGCATTGCCTACAAACATGATTCCGACTGCGAGTATGTTGACGGCCATTGCGAATGGTTTTGTCATGGGAATCCTATTGTCACATTGGTTTGGCGACTGTGCAAACCCGCGACAGAAATCTGCGCCCGAATCAATTGTTTTGAATCGAATATGATGTGACACCAGCCAAGGACCCTTCTGAGTGCGACGCCGAATCGTTGTCTTCGCGACGATAATTCAATCCGTGTTGTTTTTGGGGCACGCGTTTCTGTACGAGACGCTGGTGGCCTTTTGGCACCCCGGGCAAGCGAGCGTGTGGAAGCTACGGGTGACGCTGGCGCTGCTGTCTGCGTGTTTCGTGGGTGCGTCGCTGCTGGCCTTTCGCTACGCTAACCTTCTTGTGCGGATGTTCTACACGCTCGCAGCGGGGTGGCTGGGCGTCTTCAGCTTTTGCTTCTATGCTGCATGCTTGTGCTGGGGCGTTTCCGGCGGCGCCGCGCTGCTGGGACTCCATCCGCAACGGCAAAGCGTGGCGGCAGTGATTTTCAGTGCTGCGGTGCTCGTAAGTGCGTACGGCATCGTGAATGCGGCATTGCCTCGCGTGAAGCAGGTCACGGTGAAGCTGACGAACCTTCCTGAATCGTGGCGCGGACGCACGGCGGCGCTCGTGAGCGACACGCATCTCGGTCATGTGCGAAACCGCAGATTTATTCAGGGCATCGTGGAGAAGCTCGGGCGGCTCGCGCCCGACGTCGTTTTCATTGCGGGGGATATGTACGACGGCACGGCGGCGGACGTGAGGCGGCTGGCCGAGCCCCTGGCGAAATTGTCGCCGCCGCTTGGGACTTATTTCGTCGCGGGGAATCACGAAGAGTTTTCCGACCACACGAAGTATCTCGAGCCGGTCCGGAGTGCGGGCGTCCGCGTGCTGAACAACGAAAAAGTGATGGTGGATGGATTGCAGTTGGTGGGCGTGCACTACCGCGACGGAGCGCGGCCGGAGCGGCTGCGGCCGATTCTGCGGCGCGCAGCGGTGGTTCGCGAACGCGCGAGCATTCTGCTGAATCATGGGCCGCATCTGCTCGAGATCGCCGAAGAAGAAGGAATTTCACTACAGCTTTCCGGGCACACGCACGGCGGCCAGTTCTTTCCGTACACTCGGATTGTTTCGCGCATTTATGGCGCGTTCGCTTATGGCCTGCAACCGTTCGGAAACATGATTGTATACACATCGTGCGGCGCGGGCACTTGGGGTCCGCCGTTGCGCGTGGGAACAAGGCCCGAGATTGTGCTGATTCGATTCGAGTGACGATACCATTGCGGCGCGCCTGCCCTTCGCTCCTCAGGGCAAGCCGCCGTGTCCTGACGTTCGGCCTGCTATAATTCGCGGCGGAGGCGAAAGGGGTCCGGTGATCCTCGTGGCCTTCAAAGCCGATTCCAGGACTCTGCGCAACTCTGCACAACTCTGTGGCACCCTGCAAAACGCCTGATTCTACGGGCTATCCCTCGTTCGCGTGTCTGCGCTACACTGCGGGTGAAAGTGCCGTTCTGCAAATCGAATAGCACCCCAGTAGCACCAAAAGGAAGTGCGGTCTCTCGCGATGGGAAGTCACGTGCCGGAATGGGTCAAGACGCTAATCATTGCGCTCGTCACGTCTTTCTTTACCGTTTGCCTTATCGAGCCGATAAGAGCCGCCATTGGACGGTGGATTAGAAAGCGGGAACTGCGTCGAAGCCTGTACCATGAAATGGTGCTGAATTTCAGAGAACTCGATGGGCAAGTGGGGTTGGCAAAGCGCGACGCAGAAATGACGGCCGGGATTGGGTATCGCTTCGGCCGGTGTTTCAAGAAGTCGTGCTTCGACCTCGTACAGCGTGACCCCGTAATTTACTACACCCTTGGTACTGACGAGCGATACTGGATTGAACTTCTCTATTCCGGCTGGCAACAAGTCGTTGATGGACGCTTTGATGACGACGCGCAGCGTCTAAGTAACGCAGATTTCAACGCGGGAAACCTACTGACCTGCATAAAAAACCGAAATCTCAGCAAGAGATTAGTCTTGAAGGTTAGCCCTGTTCATTTGCGCAAGTACATCCACGAACGCTTGCCGGAAGTTCGCTACGTTGATACTGAGCCGCCGGGGTTTCTGGAGAGGCTCCGTCGAAAGTTCGACGAGTAGGGAAAGGGCTGGGGTGGGGGCAAAATAACTCTCTTGGTGGAGCGGCAACCCCCTGGCGTCAGTGTCGATGCACCGCGTTGTCAAACACTGCGAAAAGTTCTTGCCCTTTGCTCTGTGCGTGGACACGCCCGACTGTGAATACCCCGAGAGCGGGACCCCAAACGGCTGTTCCGAGCCTCTCGGGATCGGTTTTCACAATGAGGCCGTGAAAATATCCTACCGCCGTCCAACCCTCTCCTTCGCTGCCAGCGTTAATGCACGCCAGTGAAATTAGGAACACGCCAGGTTCCTGCTTTTCTGCAAGCACATACCCACTTGATGAACGAATGCTCTCCCGTAAAGACGATTCGACAATCTCTCCCGTGGGGTTTTTATCACACGACGCATCGAAGTAGACTGCAAGCTTCTCGCTTTCGTGCTTCTGAGCAGTCGTGCACAACGCAATCGCAAGGACTGTCACGATCGTGACTGTCTTTTTCATTTTCTGATTTCTCCTACTGGGAATCTATCACGGCGGATGGAAACCGGGTGAGGTTACCACTTTTCAAATTGACATTGAATATCGTGGGCGGTAGGTTTCGGGCACGGACCATCTATGGCTCTCAAAATCGTCGATCCTGAACCGTGCCTGACAACTATGGCACCCTTTCTTCGCGCCCTAATCTCTCTGGTAGTTTTGTGCACAAGTATCGCGCTGCCTACTTGGGCGCAAAGCGGTAAGAATATAAGTCCAAGCTCTACAGGAGTGAACGTGTCTCTCACACAATCCAATAACCTAGATATCCAACGGTTGACCAGAGAAGTTGGAGAGGCCAGAAAGAAATCAGACGCTTGGGACCGTGTAACTAATTTCATCCTATTGGTAGGGGCGTTTGTCGGTATCGGAATCGTCGTTTCTGCTGTCGGGTCGAGTCGGGCAAAAACAAAACTAATAAACCTGCAAGATGACCTCACCACGGCGAAAGAGACGCAGCTTTCTCTAATTCTACAAGCTGGTGAAGAAAACTTAGAAGCGGAACGACTCGCTCGCGTCGAGATTGAAGACAGTGTTGCTTGGCGAAGGCTTAGTGATCTCCAAATCAGTGACATCGGACAAGCCCTTAAAGTCTTCACCGGAAGCGGCGCATACTTCATATATCCACAGGGGGATGAAGAAGCCGCGAGTTTTACGGCAGACATCAAAACCGCGCTATGCGCAGCAAACTGGCAGATGCTCGGATCGGTTTCACAAGTACAGATACAACAGAGTGGGCCTGAACCGCCATCTGCTTGTTCTGCCCATAGAATCCGCCCATCTGCAATAGGCGTAATTGTTGCGTATAAAACTGAGATACCTAACTTGCACACAGCAGAAAATTCACTACGCAGGAGGGCCGCTTTGGCCTTGGTAGACAAACTTTCTAAACTCGGGTTTGATACCGTCCCGCAACCCGATGTATCAGGACAGGCCAATTCCCTGGGTGTCGAAGATATAGCCGTAATGGTTCGGCATCGTCCGGAAGGTCCGCAAGGAGCAGCCAAACTTAGGCATGAAAAGCAAGCCGAGAAGCAAAGCAAGTAAGCGATTCGCCTACATAGCGGTTTTAATTAGGATAGCACCCGCCTGAGTGGGTAAAATCACAGTTGTTGGGCTGAGTTGGGCCGGCATTATGCAAAGGATTATGCAAAAGGCCCTCACTCCTCAGGTCGATCGATTCTCGCGAAGGAACCCAAGCGATGCGGTCATTCACTAAAGAAGAGATACGAGAGTTTCTCGCAGACTACGGCTACACGAGCAACCCCGAAGGACTCGTGCACAATCAAGGATTGGATGAAGCGGGCGCTGCGGCGATGACGTCGCGAATGGCCTTCACCACAACTTCCGGAGCTTCCACCTGCATGTTGTGGCCACTTGAGACCAAGATATTCTTTCCATTTTTTGAAAGCAGCGCAAGACGTGCCTGGGTTTCTTTTCGTTCGGCCTCGAGCTGGGCTCCGGGGATATCAAGGCTGTCGTCGTAGCCGCCTTCGGCTCGCGTGAGCACGATAAGTGGAATTGACCCAAACGCACCCACTTGCGGATGGTCGTGCCATTGCTGAAAATATTCCGGCGACCACGTTCTTTCACTTTCCTCCGCTTTGCCAAGAGCTGGTTGGGATTGCGCCCACAAGTGGAGTTTTTGAATGTCGGGCGGCAACCGATCAAATGGTGGATCGAGCGGCTCGACTTTTGAAGAGGGAGCGGGCAACGTTGGTTTGTCGGAAGCAAGCATCTCTTCGTGAGGAGCCGGAATTGCGTTGCCCTTTGCACCTGAGCGGAAGAGTACGGCTTTATGCCACATTGAAAAGCGGCCGTCTTCGGAAGCTCCATCCAGAAATACGACGCCTGCAACCTCGCGCGGATATGTCAGCGCGAAATTCCGCACGACCGGCCCGCCGTACGAGTGCCCGACAAGAACGTAAGGACCGGGCTCTCCAAGCTTGGACAGCGCGTCATGTAGCTCCAAGTTGATTTGCGCGAACGTACGCGGCAGCGGACCCGGATCGCTCCACGCGTAACCGGCGCGGTCATACGAACAGACCCGAGTAAACTTCTCAAGCTTCGACTGCACCAGAATCCAATCAAAAGTAAACTCCTCGAATCCCGATTCGAGCACGACAGTAGGCGACCCTTTCCCTGTGCAGTACACGTGCAAACGGTGGCCGCCTAGGTCGACCATCGTGCCGAGCGGTTTCGGTTGCTCGCTTGAGGACTGTTGAGCTCTTCCGACTCCAACCATCGAAATAAACGCCAACAGCAACGCTCCTACCTTACGCATCAATCTCATCAATTCCTCCGAGTTCGCCCCAGCGTCACACTAGATACGTGATAAGCGCAAGAAAGTTCCGCGAAACACAAGCTTCTCGCCGCTGATTACTCCGTTGGGAGAGGATTCGTGCCCGGCTGCCGGCAATGCCGAAAGCGGATCCAGACGGTCGGCCAGTTCGTCGACCACCTGTCGGACCACGTCTCGGCGAGGGTCCCTCGACGCTTAGGGTTCGTGGGCGTCCGCCTCATCACCTTAATAACGCTGCTATCCCTTGAAGAATCGTCGCAATGAACATCAGCACGAATCCGTAGGTGTAGGCGTGCCTCCGAACTATTTCTTCCTCGTGCTGTATCAATTGGGAAACCCGGAAAGGGGAAGAGAAGATCGTTTCTCCCTCGTCATCGCAGAGAACCATTAGTGGATCGTACTGAACGGTACCGCGGTGTTCGATTGGAACCTCTCCCATCAGCCACGGCGCGATGCCTTCAAGACTCGTCGGCCGTTTGGAGCCTGGGTATAGCCGGAGCAGTTGCTTCGCTTGATCCTTCGTCAGTGCTTGAAGTTTAATGCTCGGTTGGAACGTGATTACATTCGGGACGGGCGGTCCGAAGCCCCTTACGCGACATTGTTCTGCCGTGTCATCAATCATCGCATGCAGCCGGCGAACAGCAGGAAAACGTCGAAGCGTCGATTCCGCAAAACGGAAGTCCGGCAGCAGGAGAATGGCAAGGCCAACGATATCGAAGCCGAGTCCGATTACTTCTAGCACTTTGAGATTCAAGCACATCGCGTTGGCCCGGCGGTCATGCCTTGGGTTTGGGCGGGTCCCTGAACTGCCTTCCAGTCGCCTGCTCCGCTACTAGCAGTTTGTGTTCGGGGCAGCAATAAATGATTCTGCCGGCTAACGTGACGCTTAGGTTCGTGGGCTTGCCGCACAGGTTTCCGTGACCGTCTTTATATTCGCAAGGTTTCATCGCCTCCGCCTTTTCTTCCGCTCCGTCTCCAGAGAATTCTGCAATCGAGATCATCCGGATGAGTGACGATATCAGCTCCATCCCATTCAAATCCCGCACTCACGCCCGGATTCTACCCTCGGGGTTACCCCTTTTCAAATTGACATTGAATAACGTGGGGGGTAGGTTGCGTGTGTCGGATGGCCGTGTCATGGACTCACAGACCAGAGAGACCTACTATCGGGCACTGCCCGCCAGAATTACGACTCCCACCGAGAATCGCTACATCGCGGATGTTCAGGAGGCATTCGATTGGGTCTTGGACATTCAGGACGCGACGCCGGATTACCTGGAATCGGCGAAGGTCACACAGCAAAAACTTAAACAACAGCATAACGTCGATACCGAATTGGTCAAGGTCGAAGACCAAAGGCTGCTGCAACCGAAATACGTACTGTACAGGAAGGTCAGGGAGAACGAACAATTCCAATGCTCCGCTTTCGTAGCTCCGGACCAACGATGTATCCGCTTCGAAGGCCACAGGGGGCAACACGCGGCAGGGCCAACGCCTAAAGCTGCGGTTTGCGACTGCCCTGTGTGCGGCAAAAAATTCGCGTCCCTCACCGAATTTGACGCGCACGTGCCCTGCCCGAAGCCATGAGTTCGGTGGGTTTCCTTCCGTTCGAACTAGAACCGGTTCGAGCACGAGGAGAATGCCCAGGCCAACGATATCGAGTCCGAGTCCGACTACTTCTAGCGTTTGGGGGGCTTTACCCCACATAAGGGGGCTGCTTCTTTCTCTTCACCGGCCTACTTGAAATTCACGACTCGTGATCGAGGAATTTTCCATCGACTCGGCTTGTCCGCGACCCCGTAACAAAGGAAGGATTGCAACTCAGTTGTTTGAAAATTGTCCAGGCTCGCTATCCGGCAGTCATCGTCTGATTTGTGGTATGGCTGTTCACTCAGAAACCACTTTCGCGCTTCTTCCTGAGCGGCTTTGTCATCGTCGCCGAGAACGATAATCTGCGCGGTGTAGCTGTAACCGTCCGGGAGAATCGAGACGCGAAACGTCACTTCGAACAATCGCTTGTTAATGGCCGCAATTCCTATGTGCTTGTCGTAGCCTCCAAACTCGGGCTTGAGCTGAGGTCTCTGAAGAGGAGTTCTCGCTTCGTATATTGGAGATGGTCTCGCCGCGCCTGGCGGTGGGCCCTTCTACCTCTGCGAACTATGCGCCTGGCCCATGCACTCACAGGGCGGCCAGCCTCGTCGGTGAGTCCGTATTCCAGCCCTAGAACGACAAGTGCCTTCTTCCACGGCAGCCCGGCGGCCTCATAATCTCCGAAATCCTGCACAATCCGGTCGTCGGTGATGTGCTCAACCCGCATGCCGCGACTCATTCGCAGTACCGCACGTTGGCGTCGATTCTCGACGCGCTCCATTCTTGCTCTCAACAACGGGAACCGTTTGGGAACGATATCGTTCAGGATCCTCGCGCCACCAGCCTCAGCGGTATCAACCGTAACCGGCGCACCGCGTCTTATTAGCCGCTCCAATTGCGCGAAGAACGGCACCGTGTGTCCGCGCCGCGAACTCGCAGCATGGGCCATTTCATGAAGTAGCGTGCCGCGAAGGTCGCGGTCGGTCTTGTGTTTGTGTAAGTCGATTTGGATGAGTTTCTTTTTCCATTCACATCGGCCATGACAGATTCCTCCAACGTGGCAAGGACAATACAATATCCCGACAGTCTCCCTTGCCAATAGATTCGGTTGTAGCGTTTGAACAGCCGCTCGATCCGCTTCTGTGTCCATTTGGGTTTCACGGCTTGGCCTTGAGCACGTCTCTCCGGAATTCGAGGAAATACTCGATCGCTAAACGGGCGCGTTGGACCGTGAGTTTGCGTTGCCACATCACGAGAGGCTTCGCAACTTCATTCGCGAGTCCAGCCGAAAGCGGATTGGCGCGGCCCTCCCGACGTACGGTCCGCAGCAAGTCTTTTATTTGTGAGACCTTCAATTCCGCCAGTGGCACGCCGATGGTATCGCTCATCAGCCGAGCGAATGCGACAGCCTCTTCGGTCGAACATGCATGCAGTAGGTTGGATGGATCAGCGAAAGAATGACCCGCTAACTTCTTAGACAAATACTTCCGAAGGTCGGCGAGTACTTCGTCGTTGGTCCGTAGGTTCTTTACTTTCACGGCTTGGCCTTCGCCTTCTTCGTCCTGTTCCGCTCCAGGAACTCCGTGATCGCTTTCCGAATAAGCACCAAGTCTTATTCAAATCCCGTTATCACACACGGATTCTACCCTGTGGGATTCCCAGTTTCCAAGTTGACATTGAATATCGTAGGCGGTAGGTTTCGGGCGCGGGACGTATTCTGCAAATCGAATAGCACCACAGTCTGCATTGCTGACTTTGGCGCGACTGGTCTTCTGAGGTGTAGTCATCCCTCGCGGAGTTCAAAATGAAGAAAGTATTGTTAGCATTGCTGGCCTTCATTTTGGCAATCTCAGCCTTCTGTTACTCGCAAGCTCCCAAACCCGATACATCGAAGGCGCAGAGTCAGCCTTGCGTAATAGTGAAACGGCATGTTCACAAGTTCGGCGAGAACATGTCTCGATTTCATCCGCATCGCCCGTTCGATTATGTGGAAGGTGATTACCCACAAGGATTCAAATGGCGGTCGGAACTCAGCGATGGAGATGTTCGAGAACTCCAGCAAAAAGGCGGGAAGATAGTGGTCATGCGACCCGACTACGAAAACGCCGACCTCGAAGACGCTAGAAAACAGTGCCAATCCCCAACGACGAAATGAAACCCAACAAGAAAAAACTCTAACTGGCGAATTAAAGGAAGGAAGTGTTCCACTCCACTCTTTGAAAGGACTGTCGAACACGGTCAGTTCACCGTAAGCCAGATTGAGCATTTGCTCATGGCTCTGGCAGCAAAAGCGGGCCTAGACTACAACGAAATTGTGAGCCTTGAGTGCGAGCCGCTGTGCGAAGTGTTCGTTGAGAAGTGACCACCAATTGATTTTTGCCCACAGTCCAAGCGTGGCTCCACGGGCAGTAGGAAAGGCGAGAACGATGTCCGCAAAAACAGTTAACCTGCCGATCGGCAAGTACCGCCTCCTCGTGGCGATCCGCTACTTCAACGCGAGTTCCTTGATTTTGGGCGGGATGAAGCAGCAGTGTGGAACGAACGATTTTTATTTCTTAATCACGCTACGCAGCTTTATCGAGTACACGCGGCGAGGAATTTGGTTCCTAGTTTGGGCGAGCAATGAAAAGCTACGTGGCGCAGAGAAGCTGACGTTCGCACGCAGCGGTAGTCCGAATCTTATCCGGATGGACGAAATGATCCACGAAGCCCTTGGAAAGGGGAAGGTATCAAGCCTCCTTGCACCCGTGAAGGGCATGGCGGAGCCGTTCGTCGATTGTTTGCACGCTTTAACGCACGGCAATCCGATTTCTGTCCGGATGCTCGGGTTCGGACTGAACGAACTTTTCCAGACGGACAAGCTACTTCTGAAAGCCGAGATGGAGCGAGACTTGTTCGCCACACTGGTCTGCCGACGGGCACTGGGCGAGGAATTTGACACTATTTGGAAGACGCTCTCCGTCGTTTACGGTTATCCCGACCAGATGAAAACGGCCGCAAAGATTGCAGCCTTTCAAGCGACGGAAGCTGGAATCGACATGACCGGGACCTGAACCTCTTACGTTTGCGGCCTGGCCTTTTTAGGCCGCACCGCCCCACTTGCGCCGTCTTCTCTCCCTGGTTCCGGCGCACCCACGAGAAGCAAATCGTCCAGTGCTTCCCGATTCAGCAAGTAGTGATTAGTCCAAACCCTACGCAAGTATTTGCGAATCTCGTTCAATTCCCAAACCAGCAGCGCAAATGCCAATAGCGCGAGACCTTCCATGGGCATGTTTGTCACCTCTGTCGAAATGAGTCTCTCGGGGAATTTCGGCAAACAGGATCATAGTAGCAGGGGAACGCCCCCAGGGGACTTCTTGCGTAGCCCTTTTCCTGTCTCGTGGCATCGGAAATGTACGATGCCCGTCGCGCGTGCCGATGTACTCCGCCCCGGCGCACCGCCTATGCGCCGGGGATTCCTTCCCTGCATCGTGGTAATCCTGCTAAGGTGCTAGAATCCCCCGCATGTTACGTTTGTGGGACAGACTGACGGCTATCGTCCTTGTCATTTGGCTAATCGTTGCGTTTCCAGCCATCATACAGCTTGCGATTGAATTGGCTGAGCATGGTTGGCAAAGGTGGAAGCAAATTTTCCGTCGAAAGAACGCGTGATAGAATTAGATAATATGTCATCTTTTTTCAGTCGTGTTGGGGCGCAAATAAAATCATCTTGGGCTTCTGTTGTAATTTCTTTCTGTGCGCTGTTGCTGTCTCTTTATTCGGCGTGCGAAACTCGGAAAGTAACCCACCTTTCTGCAAGGCCATACATTCAGCTCTCTTTTTATTATAAAGAACAAGGTGCTGGATGGACTTTCCGCAACATGGGACTGGGGCCAGCGATAGTGTACTCCTTTGAAGTTTCGCTCGATGGGCAACCGTTGCGGAATTGGAATGAACTACAAAGCAAGCTTGGCCTGTCTAACAACATAAAATTCAGCGTCGCCGCGCCGGGGAATATGTCGGTTCCGTACAAGACGGGAGATGAAAGCGAGATATTATTTTGGGATATGGAGCCGTCGGACAATAAGAAGCTTACGGCTAATTCAACGCGAGTGCGAATCATGACTTGCTACTGTTCGCTGTACAACGAATGTTGGAAGAGTCGTTATTCAATGGAGCAGGCGGATTCTATGCCTGAAGAAGTCTCTTCGTGCAAGGTGATACCAGCCGAAGAACGCTTTGGAGCAGTTATTCCTAAGCAATGAATCGCGGCCCGCGCAGGGCCAAGAGTGGGGCTGGTGGGAATTGAACCCACGGGCGGTCACTAGTTCAAGGACTCCGGAAACTCTTTCAGGATACCCGGCAGGACAAGTCCCGCGACTGCCGCGCGGCTAATAGAATTCCTGGGTAGGTCGAAGACTTCAACGAGCACGGTGGCAATGATTCCGGCCAACTCTTCGGGCCTTAGATTGATCCCCCTCTCGCGAAGGGTGCGCACCGTCGACGAGATAATTGTTTCCAGTTTCATTCTTGAAGTGCCCTGGTGACAGTCGATTGCGCCATCGTTCGCAAGCGATAATCTGCGGCGCTAGCCTCGCACAATTCGGCGACAAACTGCGATACACCTAGCGAGCCGGCCGCCGCAGCCATGCGCGACAAAGCTGAAAAAAGCGCGGGCCTGATTGAAATTTGTAAACGCACTCCGCTGCGGGAAACCACCTCCGACTCGCGACACCACTTGAACAACGTGGTCGTGCCGGTGTGCAAAATGCGGGCGATCGCCGCCCAATGCAGGCCAGAAGCTCGCAAAATGATCGCCTTCGCTTTCAGACGTTCGCGTTCTCGTGTGCGTGCGGGGTCTTTCACTTCGCGGCTTTCCACGTCATGGCTTTCCCTTGCGAAAAGCGGGCTCGGTGGCGCGGGCGAAGCACGGATTCCCACGCCACCTATCTTGCAAGACCGCTCGCGGTCGCAGCGGGCCCGGTTTTGGTCGAAGCCGGCAATTTTGGGCCGGTGACGCACGACCAAAGTTCAAGAAAACTCACGGAACTCGTAGAAGCTCTGCCGTGCGATGAAATCAAAAATCTTCAAATGCGACCAGTTTTTCAAATTCGATCGGGACCGGCGACATCTCCGGAACGTTGGGCTGGCCAGTGCGCGGAACGGCGCGATATTCCGGATGGCCTGGCGTGACGCTGGAAATTGCATCCGGCACCAGCTTGTTCAAATCAGCATCTTCCATGGCCTTGCAAGTTTTCGCACACTCCACAAAAAATTCGCCGGCATCCGTGTGAGCATCGTTTGTGTCGTCCTGCTGCTCAAGAAGCTCGTCGAACCAGTCCTCGAGGTCGGTGAATTCGTCCATTCCATCCGCCTTTGACACTTTCGAAAAGAGCTTCGAAAACAGTTTCTTCCCTTTGGCGAAGGTCGCGCGACGCGCGACACCCGACTTGGCAAGGCGAAGCTGATGCTCTGCCAGCTTTTGCAAAACGCTTCGTTCGTGAACGTTGGACACGTTTGCCCCCTTCGTAAGAATTCTTAGAGCTCATAACCGCGCAACAGAGAACCGTCTTCAGCGAATTCGTATCGCCACAAACCGTTCGGACTCGTTTCAACGCGAGCTGCGTTCAGGCCCTTGTGGATCCCGGCTGTGAAATATTTTTGCAGGGACGCATCACCCGGCGTTGTCGCGCCCTTCGCGCCATCGACGACTACGCCGGCAGTTCTTGCGAGCTCGCGCTCAAAAAATTCCGGGACCGGGTCCGGATCGTCGCTCAGCAAATCATTTGTGCGGGAAAAAGCCGCCGCGCCCAACTGCACGTTCGTGGCGAGTCCCGGGCGGCACAGAGCTTTATCTTGCGCCTCTTTGAAAAATTGGCCGACTACTTCGGGAGCTTCGCCGTATTCAGACGGATCGTGCTCAGGCAGCGCAAATTCCTTCAGCGAGTCAAAAAACAAATCCATGGGCTCCATATGAGACCTCCCTTTCATTGAATTCGGCGAGCACCGCATTCCATCGCTCGATAAGTCGCTCGCGCTTGCTTACCGCTGCTACTTCCAGGGCTGCGAAGCGTTGGCGATCCGTCGGCGCGATAGGCGCCGGCTTCAAAAAAGACGACAATATGCTCATGCTTCGCCCATCGTCCTGCGTTAATTATGCGAACGCAATAGTCAGTTTCGGGCATAGAAGAGGAGAGTAGATTCGGCGATAATGCTTGCCTTGTTATCCGGAGAAACAGAGCATGACTCACACCGAAGAAATGCAGATGAACAAGGCTATCAGCTTAGCTGAAAAGTGCGAACCGATGGCGGACCGAATACCCAAGGTGGGAGCGGTCATTGCCATAGGTAAGACCGTAATTGGGCGTGGCCACCGAGGTACTGGAAAAACGGGAGATGATGACCATGCCGAGATGGTGGCAATCAGCAAGGTTGATGATAAAACACAACTGCCCTTGGCGACTCTGTATACGACATTGGAACCTTGTACCAAAGAGGTCCGCGCTGACCCTTTGAGTTGCTGCACCGAGTTGATTACGCAACACGGAGTCAAGAAAGTGTTCATCGGCATTCTCGATCCAAACCAAGGGGTTAGAGGAAAGGGGCTCTGGGAACTTCAAAGTCGTGGTATCGACGTAGAACTTTTTCCGCCTAATTTCGCCAAGCGGCTTCGCGTACTCAACCATAAATTCATTCGCGTTCAGCAGACTTTGGGAATTCAGTTCACCAACTTGGTATCCGGCCAGACAATCAGAACCTACGATAAAGGCGGTACGTTTGAAATCCAGGGCAGATTTCTGAATCCTCCGGGAGATGACGTCTTTGCTTTCACCGGCATAGGTGGTCAGTGGTACCCACAGCCTCACCCATTACACGTAACTGGTGATAAGAGTTGGACAGTTAAAATCTATTTCGGCGCATACGGTCGGCACACCGTATGCATTGTCAAAGCCAGTGATTTAGGTGCCAGTTTGGTGAGGTACTATCGAAAAATCGTTGGGCTGAATACGGAGCGCGAGAGTGTAGCTAAAGACTACTTTCATAAGACCAAGGCTGAAGGAACTGAGATTCTCAGAATGCTAGAGTTTAAATACCCGGCAATCGAAATGGGAGCATTGCCCAAGGGAATCGAGATACAGGCAATAGTCGAGATTGACGTAGAACGTCCACCGGCCACGAGTATACAGATTAAACAGATCTCTTAGTATGTTCTTGGTAGGCTTTGGAGCGCACGGAGATTCGTGCGCATTTACATCGTGGGATAGGCTTCTGTTGCCCTCCCGAATTATCCGAACCGGCCGAATCCCCCTGCGCCGAACACGTCGCGCTCACGCTCTGCGCGGAGTGGAGTGGAGTGGTATATAATCGCGCCATGGCGAAGGGCGAATGCTCAATCTGCGGCGCCGGCGAAGCCGCCAAGAAAGCCGCCGAGGAAGCTATCGGGAAGAAGGAGCCCTATCGAGACATCGAGAAGCGGTCCGGTTTTAGCCGCGCTGCGCTGAGTCGCCACAAACGAAAGTGCATGCCGCGTGCCGTGCTTGCCGAAACGAAATTCTGGCGCAGGAGCGGGCAGCCGGCCGCGAACCGCGTCATCGTCTTCTGGCCTGACCACAGATTGGTCGTCCATAATTCGGGAAAGAGCATCTCGATCGACGACCTGGTCGAAAACGACATCGTGGTCATCGTGGAGTACGCACCTGCCCCCAAGCCGGCTGAGCCCGCACCAGAGAATTCAGCCGCCCCAGTCGTCCAAAACACCCCAAACCCGGCTTGAGACGCTGCCGCAAGCCCACCAGGCGTGACGCGAGACGTCTCGCAATGTCTCGCCCTCTGTCTCGCGAAAAATCGAGAGCTCCGAACTGCGTTTTGGGAAGCTCGATGCCAAAAGTTGTGAGGATGCCCCTGCGTCGCACCGGGAACGCGATTTATAAGCCCGTGGATCGGCCGCTGAGTTGCTCCTATTGCTCTGCGAGACTTGCGCGGTGCTACGTGAACGGCTGTTACAGCCACGAGAGTGCACTGAATTGCAACGAGTTATCGGCTGCTTTCCGCGTTAGGTGCTGTTGTAGTGCTGGCCGCGCCGTGATCTACGGCGTGTCAGTCGGAAAGTATTCCCGCGTTCGTCTACGCCCGCCGCGTTGCGAGCAACGAGCCATTCTGCGAAGCACCAGGTTACCGAGGGCGACTCCAAATGCCTGGTGCTGGGACGCTGAGCCTGGACGCTGGGAGCCTGGGGGACGTAGAGTCTCGCACACGGGCGAGAAGGCTTGGCTTTTTCGATGCTGTCGCGCTTTTTTTGAAATCGAATCGCTCTTTCGACGTAGCACTTTCCTACTACACCTATTGGTGTAGCGGCAAAGCCATACAGAAACCGCCGAAAAGGGTGAATGTCAGACATTGCCGCTCCAGTCATGGGTGTAGCGGCGAAGTCGTACAGCACTACACCTAGACTGTAGAGAGTATTACCAGGATAAGCGCAGCGATTGGTTTGAGGTAGGTTTCATGGATCGGGTTCTGGTTGCGGATTGAGGCGACGGCGGGCGAGTCTCAGTTCCCGGCGATAATCACACTCTTCGGCGATGGCATCGCTATTCTTGCGATAGGTTTCAGTCATCAGGCGCACGAAGTCCGTGTGGTCGGGCGTCAGCGTGTAAATATTTTGAGGTTGCAGAACGCCGGTGCGGCCCTTGCGAATCGCGATGAGATGCAGGGCGGTCAACTCATCGAGCGCGTTCTTGACGGTGGTATCGCTTCCGATTCCGGCCTTGCGTCGCAAGGTGGCGTAGGGAAGCCGGGCTTCGCCGCGGTCGTCGCGCAATTCGCGAATCACCGCAAGGACGCGCACTGCTGGATTGCTTAAAGTCGCAAAGACGCCAGAACGCATGAGCGGTTCGAGTTCGCCTCCGACGCCGACGCGAAACGGTCTATCCGTGGCGATTCCGGCCGGGCGGCCGCGCAACGTGGGGATGTGGCCGAAATGTTCGCCGAACCATGCGATAGCCGTGCGCAAATCGCAACGCAGGACGCCTTGGACCAAATCAATATTCGAGAAGGCGCGTCGGTCACCGCAGCCAAAACAAATCGCGCGGTTTCTCTTGACGAAAAAATGTAGGCTAGGCTCGCGGTCACCATCGGCGTGATTCTCTGTGCGAAAGCAGTGCGCGAAGTGGCGGGAGACATTGAGCCCTAACATTTGGGCCACGGTTTCGATGGAGATATTGCGCCGGACGTAAGCAAGGTCCGGAACACCGCGCGGCAATAGGGATTTTTGCGGCCCGTTTTGTGGTATCTTCTCCATTGTCGAGTTGAATCCATTTTGGGCGGCCCCTTCTAATCTTCATGGCGAAGTTCTTTGTTTTGGTTCGGATCTCATCATTCCCCTTTTTCAGAGCGTTTCCAAACAGCCTTGACAAATTCGCGTCTGTTCTTCGCACGACAACGTTCGCGTGGACTTGTCAGGCGTTTTTATCTTCGTAAGCCCTTAGCTCGTCCCTCAAACTCGCCGCGTACGACTCGAGAAACGGCAAAACCTCCACGAGGACGGCTTCTGGAGGAATCTTCTTTATGCGCTCGATTTCCCGTTTGAGGAATCGTTTCCGCTTCTCTAGCTCATTAGCTGGCTTCTTCATTTCAGACGGAATGCTTGGTGTGATGCTCATCGCGATCCTCCTTTTCCGCCTTGCGGATGAACTTCTGAATAGCTTCCTCGGAAATGAGCCGGCGTTTGCGAATCTTCACTGAGAGGAGTTGCTTCGTCGCAATCAAGTCATCGAGCGTCCTCAAACTGACACCCAAACGCTGTGCCGCTACCTCGCGTTTGTGGAGAAGGGGCTTGGTCAGTTCTGCCGTTTGCATCGCCATGGTCCTTTCCGCATAAACATCTGCTTGCACGCGGATGCATGATATCGCATAATTGCGTTATGCGGTCTGTTGAAGAACGTAACTATGCGCATCACAATAACGCACCCATAACTGCCCGCCCGCGCATCTTTTTTCCGTCTACCTCAGGCAAGTGGAAGGGGGTCGAAGTTCGTCGCGTGATTCTTCCTTCACGCATGACGGAGTTCACCGACGCCTACATAACGATGGGCACGCCCGAATACAGGGAAATGGAAAAGACCGTCGGGGCAGGGTCACTTACGTGGCTTCGGGCCCTGCGGTTGTTGCGGTACGTCCAGGTCGATGACGAGACGGCCGCAAGAAATGCTCTAGCCGAGGTGGGAAAGCTGCTGTCGGAAGACCCCGACTTCCAATCTGCGCTTGCTGCTACCAAGAAGCCGAAGGCTGTCGCGGCGCTTTTGTACGACGTCTACTTCGCGCGTGAAATGACAGAAGCACGCCTGGTGATCCATCGCGCGGAGCGCGGCCACTTTATTCCAGTGATCCATTGCCGCAACATGACCACAGCCATGTTCGTCTTTGCCGCTTACGGCGGCGTCGAGGCGTGTGTGAACTGCCAAAAGCTATTTGCCGTCGGCGCCCCGCGTCCCGATGGTTCATCGAGCGAGAGATATTGCACAGCCGCGTGCGGCCAGCGTTACAGGCAAAAACTCTATCGCCTCAGAAAGAAATCCCAGGCTAAACAATCCAATCGAAAGGGGAAACACTGATGAAAGAAAGAGAAAAAATGCGCGGGGTGTTCGAAAAGAATCCCGGCTCGGGCGTTTGGTGGGTCCGGTTTACGGATGCCTCGGGGCGCTATCGAAGAGAAGTCGCAGGCACATGGAGCCAAGCAACTAAGCTGCTGACGAAACGGCGAAACGAGGCACTTGTCGGGAAAAAGCTGCCGGAAACGATTCGCCGTCGCGTCGTGTCTTTTGGGGAGCTCTGCGATGACACGGACTGCTATATCCGCAAAAAATATGCGCGACCGGAGCATGACCTCGGGCGGCTTGAAACTATTCGGAAATGGTTCGGTGCTCTACCGGCCGATTCCCTAACGGCCCAGGAAATCGAGTCGGCGTTGAATCGGTCGAAAGAAGCGAACAAATGGAGTGCATCAAGCTGGAACCACCATCACACACTCCTGTCCCTTACGTACCGCCTCGCCATCCGCAACGGTAAGACAGAGAAAAACCCGGCGCGAGGCATCCCGCGCGAAACAGAGAATAATTCGAGGGTGCGTTTCTTGACCGACGACGAAGAAAAACAACTTCGCGCCGCGATCCGTGCGAACCCATCGTGGAAGGACCATGAACCCGAGCTCGACTTGGCTATAAACACAGGACTGCGCCATGGCTCCATGTACGAGCTGACATGGGAAACCGTGGACCTTGCCGAAAAAGTCGCGACTGTGCCCCGAACGAAAAATGGTGATCCGGTGACCGTCCCCCTCAACACCGATGCGATGAAAGCGTTGATGGTCTTTCGCTCGCGCGGCGACGGCAGGGGTTTGGTTGTTCGTCGCCCGTCGGGTGAACCTCTCAAATACAATACCTTCTGGTTTGTTCCGGCGGTCCGAGCGGCAGGAATCAAGAATTTTCGTTGGCATGACTTGAGACACTGCTTTGCGTCCAGGTTGAGACAAAGAGGCGTGCCGCTCGGCAACATCGCAGAGCTACTCGGGCATAAAGGTTTGGCGATGACACGCAGATATGCGCACCTGGCGATTTCGAACTTGCATGAAGCGGTAGCCCTGATTTCCAATAGCACCCCAGTAGCACCAGAGACCGCGGCCGAAGGACCGAGGATTGCGTACGTCCACTAAACCGCGTAGTCTGCGGACCTTACAGAAACGGAGGCGAAAGGGGTCCGGTGATCCTCGTGGCCTTCAAAGCCATTGATCCGGCTCTTCGCGAGCCGAATGGTGGGTTCGACTCCCACACGCTTCCGCCAGCGCTTGACACAAAATCTCGGGCTGGCGAAGTCGGCTGCGCCGAAGTACGCTTTGAGTTTATGAGAAAGGAAGTGTCCACTCACGTTTTTGAGCGGACGGCATGCCTTTTTTTCGGGATGCTGCTGTGCGCAACCTTTCTCGCGCAGCCTGTTAATTCTCAACAGCGAGGTCCACGGGAGGAGCCTAGTTCCCGGTTTATATGGCCGCTCGCGTCTGTCCATGCCGAGGCGTCCGATGAGAAAAGCCCCTCCAAAAACAATTTTCCCATTCCGCCCGGCACCATATTGCCTGTCCGTTTGAACCAGACCATTTCCTCCGCCAAATGCAAACCGGGCCAAATCATCACGGGCAGGGTTATGCAAGACGTTCCTTTGTCGCCAGGCGTGAGGATACGGGCAGGGAGTGTGGTTATAGGCCACGTCCTCGACGTGAGCGCCGCAACTGACGGGGCGAAAACTCGTATCTCCCTCCAATTCGATAAACTGGTCTTCTCGCATCAGACAATCCCCATCACCACAAACCTGCGGGCCATCGCAGGTTTCATGCAGGTAATCGAAGCTCAGACGCCTCCTATCGGCGCCGGCGAGAGCGAGGTATTCCGCTGGCTGACCACGGTGCAAGTGGGCGGCGATGTCGTTTACGGCTCAGGAGGACCTGTCACGTCGGGAGACAACAGTCAAACGGTGGGAAAGCAAGTCAATGGCGGTGTCCTCAGCCAAGTCAGAGCTAAGGAAGGCACAAAGTGCCGAGGGGCCATAGACGGCAATGCCAACCCCCAGGCGCTGTGGGTATTCTCCTCCGATGCGTGTGGGACGTATGGCCTCGAGCACATTGAAATTGCGCATGCTGGCCGGACTGATCCCACTGGCGTGATCGTCTTAACTTCAGGCAGCGGCGACCTCAAGATTCGTGCCGGAGCGGGCATGCTTCTGCGAGTCAACGCGAACGGCCAGAGCTAAGGCACACTCTCAACGAGCTTCGTGAAAAGCTTCCCATCCTTCGCGCCGCGAAGAATTGAGCCCCCCTGGAATTTTTCTGGTCGGAGTAGATAAATGGTTACGCCTTGGGGGAAACGGCGGCGACTTTGCGGCGGGCGAGATCGAGGAGTTTGGGGTCGGTACAGACCTCGTAGTAGGGGCGAGTGCCTTGCGCGCCGATTTTGGCGCCGGGCAGCAACTGGCGGACGAAGCCCTTGCGCACGACTATCGGCTCAAGCGACTCGCCAAGCGGAACTTCGCCGAAGTAAAGCTGAACGCGCTCCTTGCCCCAGGGCATCGGGAAATTGCCGCCCATGGGTGCAAGCGAAATCTCGCGACCCAGTTTCTGAAAGCCTTCCTCATTTAGCTCAATGCCGTTCATATTGAAGCGAACCATCAGCTCCTCGCCTTCATCTTCGGCAGCATCTTCCATCAGCGTTTGGAGGAGAAAGATGTTGAAGGGCGACGGGTTCGACTGAAACAGGCGCTTGGCAATCTTCGAGCAGCTCGAAAGGCGGTCGGAAAGATTCAGCGCGCGGGAAATCATGATGCGCGAATCGTTGTCCATCCAGAGAGACGGCGCTGAATCCTGGAAGGCGACGCCCACGCCGAGCTCGAGGCGGGGAAGGTCGGCCGTCTTCGCGCGCAAATTGTAAGCTTGCGTGACCGCCAGAATCTCGCGTGCAAGGACGCAGGCGCGCGCAACGGCCCGCTGCGTTGCGCGCGTGGATTCGTTCTCGTAAATCGCGAGGATGATCGCGTCGCCTTCGATGAACACTTTCGCCGCGCCGTAGCGCTCGAGCAGGCGCTTCACCGGCTCGTGGAGGTTCATGCTGATGTGCGAAGCGGGATTCAGGCCGCGCGCGAGCAGGTCTTTCGTGATGCCGGTTGAGCCGCGAACGTCCGCTTTGATCACGGCGTGCGAAACGACCGGATCTTCCGTGGGGCGGCCTTCCTCCGGATGCAGAAACTCGTAGAGGCTTCTGTTCGCGCGTGAAAGCTCGCGTGAGTGCTCGGAACGGACCACGTTGATGCGCTCCATCCACGCCGCCACCTGCTGATAATTGCGGCGGTCGCGGCGCAACCGCATCAGATCCTCGGCGAATTGGAGGCCGGTGGAAAGCACCTCTTCGCGGGTGCGGCGGCGAATGGCGCGCGAGGCGTCTTCCAACCGCTTCATCGAAATCTTGCGAGCCGGGAATTGTTCGAGGATGGCCGAAACGCGTTTTGCCTCTTCGCGGTTGACGAGCGCTTTTTTCAATTGCTGAAGATGGATCGGCGGGCAATAGTCCGAATAAATCTGGCGCAGCTCGTAGCCGGCGAGAACGTGGAAGAGAAGGTCGCGCTCCTCAAGCCGATGGACCCACTCCTCGAGAAGCTGGGCCCGAGCTTCGGCGGCCGGCTCACCTTCCTCGGAAGGGTATTGCAAATCGAAAAGGCGGCGCGCGTTCTCCGGCTGGTTCAAGTAGTCGCCCAGGCGGCTTTGGGATTCCTCGGTGAGGAAAGCCAGGCGCTGCTTGGCGGCCTCAATCTGCGGGCCAAGCTCCTCGAGATTCATTTCGACCGAGGCTGACTTCTGCTTCAGGCCCGCTAATTCGCCTTTTTTCTCGGCGGACGCGCCCGACTTGCGCTTGAACAGGCGCGGGAAGCGATCCTCGCTTTCGCCGGCGCTCGCCGCAAGGTCGGACTGATCTTCCTCGAGACGCTCGAGCTCCGATCGAAGCAGGCGAGCCTGCTCGAGCAGGCGCTCATGAGATTTGCGAGCTTTGCCGAGCTCGTCCGCGTCGTCCTCGGCGAGGATAGAGTCGCCGACTAAACCGAGCAGCAGCATGTCAAAAACCTCGAAACGATCTGGGTCGTTGATAAAGTTTCCGAGCAGGACGTAGTGGTCGAGGAGGAGATGCTCGTTGGTACCGCCTTCGACGAAGAGGAAACGGTTCAGCAGCAACTCGTACGTTTCATGAAAATCATCGCCGAAGAGAGCGCGGCGCGATTTCGTCAGCGACCCTTCCTCGACTTCGCGCCAGATGCGGCAAATGATATCGCCAACCAAACGAATCACGTTCTTGCGGTCGGCCTGGATCTCCGCGACCTTGGAACGCTTGACGTGCGCCTGCTCGCTGTGCTCGAAGAGCTCGCCGCGGGCGCGAATCCAGTCCTTGCACTCGACAAGAAGGCTCGAGAACTGGTTGCCCATCTCGCTGGTGAGGAATTTCAGCAGGGCGAGGCGGTGGAGAATGTCGGTCTCAATGGACTGGTGAAACTTGGCGCGCATGAGAGATTCCTGCAAAATTTCAGTCAGCATCTTGCGGAATCCGGAGTTGTCGGGTGGCTTCGACGCTTTGCGGTCTTTCCCGTAGAACGAACTGATGTCCACAGCCTGCCGGACAAGATCGAGCAAATACTTGCGCGAGAATTCGAGAAAGCGCGGGCTGAGGAACACATCGTAGTGGATATTGTCCACGCCCACCGTGAGGTTCGCGAGCCGGATTTCGGCAGAGTAAGACTCCAACTTCATCCTGGTGGGATGGGCGGCAGAAGGCGCAATGCGGGTTTCCGTCATACCAAACCCTGTAAGCAGGGAGACTTCCAATCTAGCGGAGAGAAAATGTCCGACGCAATGGACCGGGTCCAAAGGGTTAACGATTTGCCGGGCTGGTCTGGAGTGATATGGCTCGTCTTTCAGAGGCGCGGCTGATTCGCGCGATTGGGAGGCGTCCTTCAGAAAATGTCGCCCAGAAATCTGTTTTTTCCGAGTAAAATGTTCCGCCGTGCCGAAACTACTAGACGGAAAGACAGCGATCGTTCTGGGTGTGTGGAACAAGTGGAGCATCGCGTACGCGATCGCGCAGGCATTCGTGCGCGAAGGTGCGACGTTGCTGCTCACCTACCAGAACGAGCGCGCGAAGCCTACGGTTGAAGAGCTGGGAAATGAACTGGGCGCAGCGAAGTATTTCCCGTGCGACGTCCAGCAACAACCCGACATTGACGGACTGGCCGCAGCTCTTCAGAGCGAAGGACGCAAACTCGATATCGTGGTTCATAGCCTCGCGTTTGCAAACCACGAAGACTTAAACCAACCATTTGTGAATACATCACGCGCCGGATTTCATCTGGCGATGGATGTGAGCGCGTATTCTCTGGTCGCGGTGGCCAAGGCTCTCCAGCCGCTGATGACCGCCGGCGGCGCCATCATGACGCTGACGTACCTCGGATCCACACGCGTGGTGACCAACTACAACATCATGGGAATCGCGAAAGCGGCGCTCGAAGCGGAAGTGAAATACCTGGCGAGCGAGCTTGGCGCGAATAAGATTCGCGTCAACGCCATATCCGCCGGGCCCATCAAGACGATTTCGGCGCGCGGAATCAAGGACTTTTCCAAGGTGCTCGACTTTGTCTCGCAGCACGCGCCGCTACGGCGCAACACCGACCCGGCCGAGGTGGCGGACGCCGCTGTCTTTCTTGCGAGCGATTTGGGTCGCGGAGTCACCGGCAACATCTTGTTCGTCGACGCCGGATTCCATATCATGGGGCTGGATCCTCCTAAGTAGACACGGGCCCCTTATGCCGCGCATCGCAAACAGGCCAAAGGTCGCAGCGCACCTCGCAATGGCAACGTGTGTTCTCCTGGAATTCGCGTCCGTTGCAACGCTCTCCGGCATTACCCCAAACCAACAGAGAGCGAAGGCAGGCCAGCTCGTCTGGGCGCCCCCGAACGTGGATGCTCCCCTTCCCTCGGTCGCTTTGAATCCGCCTTGCGATCTTTCCGAGGTACTGGAGCACGTTGGAGAGCGCGCGAAAGAACTGGTCGACAATCTCCAAAACTTTACCGCGCGTGAAACCGTCCAGTTCGAGGAGTTGGATGGCTTCGGGACTCCGGACGACTACGAGACCGGCCGATTTGAGTATGCGGTGAGCTTCGATGAGAGCCGCGGAAATTTGGCCGTACAAGAAACCCGCGCGCCCGCCAGCAAGACCGAGTCCCTGAGTCATGGCGTCACGGATATCGGAATCGCGGCGTTCGCCGTGATTTTTCATCCGTTCTACCAGGGTGATTACGACATGCGCTGCGAAGGCCTGGACGCTCGGAACAGCAAGCCTGCGTGGGTGGTGCATTTTCAACAAAAGAAAGGAAAGCGGGCGCGGACGCTGTCTTTCCGTACGCCGAACTCAACGTACGTGGCCAAGTTGAAAGGGCGTGCGTGGATCTCCGCGGACTCCTATGAGATCCTGCACATTGACACGAATCTTATGGAAGCAGTTCCGATTCTGAATCTGAAAGGCGACGCCGTCTCGGTTGATTATGAGGCGGTCGAATTCAGTTCGCGGAATATCAGTCTGTGGCTACCACGCACAGCGATAACCTACATGGACTACGACAAACAGCGCTATATCTTCCAACACACTTTCACGGATTCCCTGGTCGGTTCCGTGCGAACGGAGCAAGTGATTGGTGCCCCGCCTAAGCCGTAAACTTCGAGCGCTCATTCCTCCTTCGGTTCCTGTAGTTTGCCATCGCTCGTGATTGAGATTCGGCGTGTGTCCTCGGCGACGTGCTCAAGGCGAATGCTCATCACCGGCCAATCGCTGGGCGGACTGAACTTTTCAGGCCATTCGACGATTACGACCGCCTGCTCGGAGAAAATATCCTCAAGGCCCAGAGTGTCGAGATCGTGAAGGTCCGTGACGCGATATAGATCTGCGTGATAGACGCGAACGCCGTCTCCGTATTTGTGCACGAGAGCAAAAGTCGGGCTGGTGACTTCCTCCTCCGCCGCGGCGCCCAAGCCGCTGACGATTCCCTTTGTTAAGGTCGTCTTGCCGGCGCCAAGTTCCCCCGAAAGCAGAATCAGAAGGGGAGCTTTCAGCAGCGCGCCAATTTCGCGACCGCAGGCGATCGTTCCCTCCGACGAATGCGTCACAAGGTCGCGGCTAACCACGGCCGATCTCGGAATAAAAATGCTGATACGCCCGCGGAATCGTATGAATCAGATCGGATGCGATGAGAGGCGCTTCATCGTGCTGCGCGTAGGCGATATCACCAGCGAGGCCATGGAGGTACACGCCGAACGCGAGGATTTGAGCCAGGCCGAAGTCATCGGCGGCTTTTCCGAACTGCGCGACAAGCCCAGCGAGCATGCCGGTAAGAACATCTCCTGTGCCACCAGTACCCATGCCGGGATTTCCGGTCGAGTTGACATAGATCGAGCCGTCCGGTGATGCGATGACGGTCTGATGGCCCTTGAGGATGACGATCGCGTTCCAATCGGCCGCAGCCTTTCGCGCGACATCGAGACGGCGCGCCTGCACATCTTTCGTAGTGCAACCGAGAAGCCGAGCCATCTCGCCCGGATGAGGCGTCACAGCAATCGTCGCCTTTGGCGCCTTGATAGCGCTCAACTCCCTCGCGCGGCCCGCGTAGGCGTTCAGTCCATCGGCATCGAGAATGATCGGACTTGACCTCTTGCCGACGATCGTGCGGACAAACTGCTGCGTCTCGGAGTGCGTTGTAAGACCGGGCCCTATCGCGAGCACGCGCTTCCCTTTCGCGATGCTCTCGAAGCGATCGAATTCGAGGCTGCGAATGGAAATGCTGCCGGTCTCGGTGGCAGGGAGCGGCTCGGTCATAATCTCCGGAGTGTGGCTCGCGATGATGGGCTGAACCGGCTCAGGCGTGGCCACAGTGACGAGACCTGCGCCCACGCGGAGCGCCGCCCACGACGCGAGCACGGCGGCGCCGCTCTTGCCAACTGAACCCGCGACGATGAGCGCGTGACCGTAGTCGCCCTTGTTCCCACTGGGTTTGCGCGCGCGGCCGAATGCGCTCACTTCTCCCGATTCAAGCCAGCGCGTATTGCCCTTCCCTGCTTCTTCGATTAGCTCCCGTGGCGAGCCAATATCGCGAACGATGAGTTGCCCTACTACCTCACTCGAATGGCCAAGCAGCATGCCGATTTTCGGGGCCGTAAAGGTGACCGTGTAGTCAGCGGCCACAATGGCCCCTTGAAGTTCTCCCGTGTCGGCGGGGAGGCCCGAGGGAATGTCAACTGCGACGACGCTGACATCAGGCGTGCGGCGGTTCACATCCTCAATGACTTCGCGGAAGAGCCCTTCGACCGGACCGCGCACTCCAGTTCCGAGAAGCGCATCCACAATGATTTCGGCAGATGCCAACGCCGATTTCGCAGCCTGCCAATCGCTCGAGCTTCGTACGACGTGCATCTCGCCCGCGGCATCCTGCCAACGCTTGCGATTTTCGGCTGCATCACCTTGCATTTCCTCAGTTGAGGCGACGAGAAACACGGCAGGCTTAGCGCCCTTTTCGCCCAGATGCCGGGCGGCGACGAAGCCATCGCCGCCATTATTCCCCTTGCCGCAGAGGACCACGATTTGCCGCCGCACGAAGTCCGGGAAGCGCTCGCGGATGAACTCCGCAACGCTCTTTCCCGCGTTTTCCATGAGCGTGAGACTGGGAACGCCGTAGCGCTCGGTGGTGAGGCGATCAACCTCTCGCATCTCGGCGGCGGTGAGTATCTTCATAGGCGGACAGTATAATGAAAAACGGGTGTCGATTGTTTGCGCGTGCTCAGCCCATGCGGGCGACAAGCACGGTGATGTCGTCGGCCTGATCGGCTGTGCCGGCCCATTGATCGGAGGCCGCGATCAAGTTTTCGGCAAGACGGTTCGGCGGAAGGCCGGTCTGGCGCAAGACCTCCTCCCTGAGGCGAGGGATCCCGAATTCTTCCCCGTAGACGTTCTCGGGCTCGGACAGCCCATCGCTGAAAGCCACCAGAAGAGTGCCCGCCTCAACTTTGATCGTCTTCTCCGTGTACGTGGACTCCTCGATGAGGCCGACGACGGTGCCGCCTTCGTCGAGCTCCTTGAGACCGCTTGCCGTGACGAAAAAGGGAGCGAGATGACCCGCGTTTGTGTAGGTGAGCGTCCGCACTGCCGAATCATATACGGCATAGAAGAAAGTTGCGTAGCGGTCGTCGGAGGTGTTTTTGAAAAGATGCGCGTTCAGGCGCGAGACCAGCGCTGCTGTGCCTCCGCCGTCGCCGTTCAACCCAGCCGTGCTGCGCAGCGCCGCCTGAAGGCTGGCCATCAGCAGCGCAGCGAAAATTCCCTTGCCACTGATATCGGCCAGCGCGATAGCCACGCGCGAAGGACCCAGGCGGATAAAATCATAGTAATCGCCGCTGACAACGCGCGCGGGGCGGCAGACAGCCGCAAGCTCGAGGCCAGGGAGAGAGGGCAGCGATTGCGGAAAAAGCTGGGCCTGGACTTCGCGCGCGATGGATATTTCGTTTTCCAATCGTTGACGCTGCTTCTGCTCCTCGATTAGCTGAGAAACGGAAGTGGTCATCTCATTGAATGACTCGCCGAGCGCGCCGAGCTGGTCGCGCTTGTGAACGCGGACGCGATGACTGAAGTCGCCGCGACGAACGTTGAGCGTGGCTTCGTAGAGATCGCCCACGGCTCGCGTGATCGTCCGCGTGAGGACGACACCGGTGACTAGAGCGACAATCTCGATGATTAGGAAAATCACTCCGGCTACAAAGAGAATAAGCACCAGAAGTGCACCGAGCTCCCCGACCGATGTCATCAGGCGGTGATTGAGCGCCGAGGGCCGCAGCAGGAACGACGCGAATACGGCCGCGGGAGGGGTGTCCTTGGCAGCATCGGCGTGCGCAACTTCGAATGTGGACGCACCGTTGATGGCGATGTCGAACCAGTTCACGGGCCGAGCCAGAATGCGGTGCCGACTGGAGACCTTCTCCCCTGGAACGTATGTGTGGCCGTTGAATTCGAAGAAGAGGCCACTCTTCGGCTTTTCCGCGACAGGCCGCAGGAGGATGAACTGGATCGGACCAATGGATGGCAGTTCGGAGCTTCGCCGATCCGGCTCGGACGAAAGGCCGTCGAGAGCCGCGGAATTGAGAGGCGCTCCAGCAAGAATGCAAAACGAGCCGTGAGGAGTGGTGCGCCAGAGGGCGGAGGCAATCCAGAGCTTGTTATCCCACTCGGCAAGGCCCTCGAACTTCGGTGCGTCCGCGCTTAGCAGGTTCTGGCCGCGACCGATATGCAACTGCACGTCAAGGCCCTGCGCCTTCGAGGCGGCCAGCAAACTCGAAATGGCCGGACGCGCTACCAGCGACTGGTCCGTGGGAGAGGTGCCTCTTGCGAGCTCTTGTTCGACAATCCCGGCGGCCGCATTGGCATCGACTGAGACCGTTCGGATGCTCTGTTCGAGGTTGTCACGGAGAAGATGGGCACCGAGCTGTAAACAGAGGCCCCAGGCAGCCACGCCGGCCATGGTCAGCAGCAAGACCACCGGAACAACGGCGATCAAAACGTAGGCAACGATCAAGCGGTTGCGCAGCCGCCAAAGCATTTGATTGCGGAACCACGGAAGGAGTCGCACAACGAAATATGTGACCGCGACGAAACTGAAGAACCCGAGAAGTCCCGTAAAGGAAAAAATAAACCCGAACGCCCCGGCAATTCGCGCGAGCACGTAAAGGAAGAGAATTGCGAGGGCGATACGGTCGAACGGCGATGTTCGCCGGAGAAACACCAAGAGTCGGCGCGGAGAAGATGGGCTCACGGTTGTCGGTGTCGACAGAGCGGTTCAGGATCCAGAGACCAGGGAAAACGCCATGAACGCTCGCGGAACAATTTAGCATGGACTTCAGGCGCGCGAGGCGATGATGTTGGCCTCAGGGGCTAGAGCGCCGTCCGGTCGTTCTGCTGCACCCGGCTGTGATTGCGGCTGTAAGCGAAGTAGATCACCAAACCGATCACGAGCCAGATGATCAATCGCGCCCAATTGATCCAGCCGAGCTTGTACATCATGTAGCCGTTGAACAGGATTCCGAGCACCGGCACCACCGGCACCCAGGGCGTACGGAAGGGCCGTGCCTGTCCCGGGTTGGTCCGCCGCAAAACGAGGATGGCAATGCAAACGATGACAAAGGCCAACAGCGTGCCGATGTTCACCATCCTGCCGATGTCGTCGATGGGTACGGTGCTACCGACGATGGCGGCGAGGAAACCGACAAGAATTGTATTTTTGTACGGCGTCCGGAACTTCGGATGGATGGCAGCGAAGAACTTGCGCGGGAGCAGCCCGTCGTTGGCCATGGAGTAAAGGACGCGCGTCTGGCCGAGAAGCATCACGAGCATGACGCTGGTGAGGCCGGCAAGAGCGCCGGCGGTGATCAGATACGAGGCTTTCGTGAGCCCGCGGTCGAGGAACGCAACGGCAAGGGGCGCTTCGATATTGATTTCCTTCCACGGCACCATGCCGGTAAGGACACCGGCAACGAGAATGTAAAGAATCGTGCAGACCACGAGGGAGGCGATGATGCCGATCGGCAAGTCGCGCTGTGGATTCTTGGCCTCTTGCGCCGTGGTGGACACTGCGTCGAATCCGATATAAGCGAAGAAAATGTACGCCGCTCCCTCGCCAATTCCGCTGAAACCCCTCGGCGCAAACGTGGACCAATCGTGTCCCCAGTTCGCGAAATTGATATATCGCATCCCGAGGAGGATGACGAAGAGCACGACCGACACTTTGACGATGACGATCCCTGCATTGAAATTCGCGCTTTCCTTGATACCGATCACGAGGATGGTCGTGATGACAAGCGCGATCACAAATGCAGGGAGGTTGAAACCGATCTCGACGCCGAAGATGCGGGGCGCATTCACGAGATCGTGACCGCGCTGGAGCAGTCCCGGCGATTGCGCGGCGAGAATGTCACCGACCTTCGCAAGGAATGCCTGCGTCCCCTCGACGAGCGTCGGATCCGCAGCGTGAGCCATGTCGCGCGCCACGATGTTTTCCGCCGTGCGGAGAGCAGTCCAATGGTCATAGGCAAGCCACAGCGGCATCCTGAGGTGGAAGATGTTTAGGAACTCGATGAAATGGTTCGACCAGCCAGACGATACCGTGCTGGCGCCCATGGCGTATTCGAGCGTCAAGTCCCAGCCGATGATCCAAGCGATCAACTCGCCGAGCGCCGCATAGGCGTAGGTGTACGCGCTGCCCGCGAGTGGAATCAACGCGGCGAATTCGGCGTAGCACAGACCCGCGAACGCGCAGCCGAGGCCAGATATCACGAAGGAAAGCATTAGCCCGGGCCCGGCGTAATGCGCTCCCAGCCCGGACAGCACGAAAATTCCCGCGCCGATGATGGCACCCACACCGAGTGCGGTCAGCGATACGGGACCAAGCGTGCGCCTCAGCGTGTGCTCCCCTGTGGCCTTGGCCTCGTTCAGCAGCCAATCCATCGGCTTTTTCTTCAGCAGTGGACTGCCCATGCGCGGTGTCCCTCCCAAGTTAGAGGTGCTCGTTCGTTGTCACAGTTTCTACGTGGCGCCCGAAGCGGCTGCAGGCTTCCCTGCCCACTTCCAGAGCCAATACACAGGGACGCCCAGCAAAACGATGATGATGCCCGGCCACGTATATTCCGGCTGGTAACGCAAGAGCTGGATTTCAAGAAATACGGCCATCACGATGTAGAGCGCGGGCAGAAATGGATAACCGAATGCACGATAGGGACGCTCCATGTCCGGACGTTTCCAGCGAAGCAGGAACAGACCAGCCAGCGTGAGGATATAGAAAACCAAGACGGAGCAAATCAGAAAGTTGAGCAATTGGTTGTAGGTTCCGGACAAACAGAGAATGGACGCCCAGATGCATTGCGCGACGAGCGCGACACCCGGTGCGTGATGCCGGTTCACCCGGCCGACCGAGGCAAAGAACAAGCGGTCCTTGGCCATCGCGTAGTAGATCCGAGCGCCCGACAAGATCAACCCGTTGTTGCAGCCAAAACCTGAAATTAAGATCGCTACGGCCATCACCACAGCACCGGCAGGCCCGAAAATCACTTCGGCGACCGCAGTTCCTACACGGCCATCAGCTGCAAATTCAATTCCGCGCGCGAGAGCGGCTGTGCCGTTCGGATCGCCCGAAAGCGGCAGCACTTTCAAGTAGGCGATATTCGCGAGCGTGTAGAGCAGCACGACAATGCCCGTGCCGAGCGCAAGCGAAAGAGGCAGGTTGCGGCTGGGATTCTTTACTTCGGCAGCCGTGAACGTGATGTTGTTCCACGCGTCCATGGCAAAAAGCGAGCCCACCATCGCCACGGCGACGAGGGTGATGGTTCCCACGAACCACGTGGGGTTATCCGGCGGGTACGGATGCATCAGCGAAAGGCCGGCGTTACGCCAAAAATCGGTGAAGTTCGCTGCCCGCGCCGCTGCTGTAGAAAACCACATACCTAGCAACACCAGCACCGCGAGCGAACCGATTTTTGCGACAGTGAAAATATTCTGCACGATCGAGCCAAGCCGGAGGCCGCGCGTGTTAATCCAAGTGACTGCGACAATCGAAAGGATGGCGAGAAGATTTTGCCGGTTGAGACCCACATTGTATGGGCCGAGCGTTCCAAACCAAAGGTGCCACGGCCCCATCGTGCCCAGCTTCCAAATCCACGCCGAAGGCGAAAACCAGGGCACCATTACCGCCGTGAATTTAGCGAAGGCGATGGCAACTGCCGCAATCGTCGCGGTCTGAATTACCAGGAGCATCGTCCAGCCGTAAAGGAAACCCCAGATTGGGCCGAGGGACTCACGCAAGTAGACATATTGGCCGCCGGCGTGCGGCATGGCAGCGGCGAGCTCGCCATAGCTCAATGCGCCGATAAGCGTCATCACGCCGGAGGCCAGCCAGACAATCAGAAGAAGCGCGGGGCTCTTTACCTGGTGCGCGATATTGGCGGAGACGATGAAGATACCGGAGCCAATCATCGAGCCTGCGACGATCATCGTGGAATCGAAAAGCCCGAGACCTTTTACAAGCTCGGATTGTTCGCTTGCGGCCACGCGCCCGATTGATTCCACTTGATGTGCCACTGGTTGCCCCATCGACCTACCCTTAGCTCCTTGCGGCTCGAACGCGCTCCGCGATACTCAAGTATTCAGCGGCGCGGGCAGATGGATCAGGTGCCGCCATCAGATCCCGAATCACCGCTACGGAATCCGCCCCGGCGCGGAATACTTCCCCGGCGGACTCTACTGTGATGCCCCCAATGGCGACAAGGGGTTTTCTCGTCAAAGCACGAGCCCGGCGCAAAAACTCCATGCCTATGACAGGGTCCGGGTTGTCCTTGGTCAATGTCGGAAAGACAGGCCCCACAGCAATATAATCCGCCGAAGTGAGGTCCGCCGCCCGTAATTGCGCGATGCTGTGTGTCGAAACCCCTACCCAGCAGGTATTCCCGCAGATTTTTCGCCCTTCTTCAACGGGTAGGTCTTCCTGTCCCACATGAACCCCGCCCGCGCCGGCAATGGCAGCAATGTCCGGGCGATCGTTGATGATGACGCGGACACCAAGGTGACTCAACTGCTCGACGAGTTCACGCGAATCGGCGTAAATCTTCCGGGCTGGCGAGCGTTTCGCGCGAAGCTGAACCAGCCTCACGCCCGACGAAACGAGTTTATGGGCCACGGAAATGAGCGGCTCAGCAGTTAGAGCGGGATCGAGAATCGCGTAAAGCGCCGGAAACAATCACACCTCGCAGCTACTTCGCTTCTGCGACGAAAGCTCGTTCTAAGAAGTGGGTGTCGAATTTTCCTGCCGCGAAATCCGGATCATCCAAAATTCTTTTCTGCAGGGGAATCGTGGTCTTGATGCCCTCGACGATCAATCCGCCTAGCGCATTCCGCATGCGCGCAATCGCTTCCGGACGGTCGTTGCCATGCACAATCAATTTGGCGATCAACGAATCGTAGTACGGCGGGATGACGGCGTCCGCGTACGCGGCCGTATCTACCCGGACTCCCAGGCCGCCGGGCACCCGGAAGGCCGTGATCCGTCCCGGTGAAGGCACGAAGGTGTCAGGATCCTCGGCATTGATGCGGCATTCGATGGCATGCCCGCGGGCGTGGAAAGTTCCCACGACGTCATCGAGCTTCTCTCCTGCGGCGAGGCGAACCTGCGACTTCACCAGGTCCACACCCGTCACCATCTCCGTCACGGGGTGCTCCACCTGAATTCTCGCGTTCATTTCGATGAAATAAAGTTTGCCGGATTCGTCACGCAGGAACTCCACGGTGCCCGCGCTCGAGTATCCGATCTTCTGCAATGCCTCCACCACCTGCTTGCCGATCTTTTCGCGCGTGGCCTTGTTCACGCCGGGGGAAGGCGATTCCTCGAGCAGCTTCTGGTGGCGGCGCTGAATCGAGCATTCACGCTCGCCGAGGTGAATCACGTTTCCGTGACGGTCGCCCAAAACCTGGAATTCGATGTGCCGCGGGCGCTCGATAAGCTTTTCCATATAGACATTTGGGCTACCGAATGCCGCCTGAGCTTCCGTGCGGGCGGTTTGAAACATGGGCACCAGCTCGCGGCTATCGCTGACAACACGCATGCCGCGCCCGCCTCCGCCCTCGGCCGCTTTCACCATGAGCGGGTATCCGATTTCCATGGCAATCTTTTTCGCAGTGTCCTCATCCGCCACAATGCCTGGGCTGCCCGGGATAATTGACAGTCCTGCGGCAGCCATTTCCGCCCGCGCGCGGTCTTTCTCGCCCATCAACCGAATGACCTCTGGGGTAGGCCCGATGAATGTTATGTGCGAGGCTTCGCAAACCTCCGCAAAGTTGGCGTTCTCGGAGAGAAATCCGTAACCGGGATGGATTGCATCCACGTTCGCAATCTCAGCCGCGCTGATCACATGAGGAATATTCAGATAGCTTTCGCTGCTTCTTGGCGGCCCGATGCAGATCGCTTCATCCGCGAATCGCACGTGCAGGGAGTTGCGGTCGGCTTCGGAATAAACCGCGACGGTCCGTATACCCAGCTCCTTGCAGGCACACAGGATTCGGAGGGCGATTTCGCCGCGATTGGCGATTAGGATTTTTCGGAACATGATGATTGGAGCCGGCGCCGTTTCAAGGCTCTATTGCCGCGATGGAGGATTCCTCTGATGGTTACTTCTTTCCCTGGGCGCGGATGCCAAAAAGCGGCTCTCCATACTCGACGGGCTGCCCATTTTCTACAAAGATGCGGCCGACCTCGCCAGCGACATCCGCCTCGATTTCGTTCATCAGCTTCATGGCCTCGATAATGCAAAGCGTCTGGCCCGCTTCCACGATTGACCCAAGCTTTACGAAGGGTTCCGAGCCAGGAGTTGCCGAGGAATAGAACGTGCCCACAATGGGCGATTTCACTACGTGGAGGTCTTCCGCGCCCTTTTCCGATTCCACCCCCGCGCCATGTGCCGCCTGGGCAGCGGAATGCGCCGCACCCGCGCTTGTAAGACCTTCCGCTGGAGCTGCTGGAGCATGCGACCAAACAACGTCAGGATGCGCGGAGGGCTTTTTCAGCCGCACAGCGAATCCGTCACGGGCGTATTCGAATTCTTCGAGCCCGTGCTTTTGCATGAAATCAAGCAACCGCTCGACTTCGTGCAGATCAACGCCTTCCTTCCGCTTACCTGTGTTGGATTGTGGAGCTCTTTTCGCCATTTAAAGCTCGAGAAACTCGCGTGTCGCGTTGGTAAGGTCCACGCAACCTGTGGCAGTCACTAGCACGTCGTCCTCTATCCGGATACCCCCCGTCCCTTCCACATATACCCCCGGCTCGACCGTGACCACCATCCCCTTTTCCAGTTTCGTCTTGTCGTTCCGCCCAAGCCGAGGCATTTCGTGCACTTCTATCCCAAGACCGTGGCCCGTACTGTGGGTAAAATAACGCCCCAAGCCCTGGCGTTGCAATACACGCCTCGCAGCAGCATCCACGTCACCTGCGGCAACCCCAGGCCGTATTGCCTCCTTGGCCGCTTCCTGGGCCTCCAGGACGGCACCATACAGTCGCCGCAGTTTCGTGGGGGACCGTCCCAGGAAGACGGTGCGAGTCAGGTCGCTGCAATAACCGCGGAGTATAGCACCCTGATCAAGTACGACCAATTCGTTTTTGCTCAGTAGCTTGGAGGTAGCCCGGGCATGGGGCCAGGCCGAGCGGAGGCCAGAAGCCACGATGGTTTCAAAGGAAGCACCCATCGCGCCTTTCTGCTTCATTGAGTATTCGATTTCTGCTGCCAACTGAAGCTCGGCGATCCCGGGCTTGACCGTCCGAATGATTTTACTGAAAACATCGCTGATAAGTACGGCGGCGGCTCGCATGGCCGCCAATTCGCTCGGATCTTTGATCGCCCGAAGCTTCTCAACCGCGTTTCCCCCATCTACCCATCGCACACGGCCGCCACCGGCAATCTGGAGGGCGTCCCTTTGCGCCACAGTCACCTGCGAGGGCGAGAAGGCAACACGCATGCGCATGCGGCGGCTTCTTAACGCCTCGCCGGAAGCTTTGAGAAGACTCAGCCCAGCGATTTCCACCCGGGAGTCAGACACCTCTTCCCGAGCCTGCAATGTGTAGCGGGCATCGGTAAAAAGTGTGCTGCGCGTGGTTTCCACCAATAGCACCCCGGCGCTGCCTGAGAATCCGCACAGGTAGCGGACGTTCGGCAAGTGGGTAATCAGAAAGGCGTCTACTCCGAGGGTGGAAAAGGAAAGCCGGAGCCGATCTACTCGGCTCCGGCCTGAAACTTCGGTTCGTATTTTTCCCCCGACGCTTGGCAGCAGTCCTCTCCGTCCGCCAGTTAGCTCGGCAGGATTCGCGGCGTGAGGAAAAAGAGCAGTTCCTGAGCCGTCGAGCTAACCGTCGTGTGCTTGAACAGGTTGCCAACCACCGGGAGACTCCCGAAGAGAGGCACCTGCTGAATATCCGTGTGCTGCGAAGACACGATGATGCCGCCAATAACTACCGTACCTCCGTCGTTGATCAACACCTTCGTTTCGGCTGCCTGCGTGTCAATCGCAGGGATTCCGTTGACACGCGGGATGGACTGGTCAATCTGATCATTCTCAACCTGGACATCCATGAACACGGTGCCCTCTGCTGTAATTTGCGGAACCACGGAAAGTTGCAGCACCGCGTCCACGAACTGCACCGAGATCGTGTTGTTGACGATCGTTTGGATCGGGATCTTCGTGCCTTGCTTGACGGTCGCCTTCTCGTTGTTCTGTGTGATCACCTTGGGCTTCGAAAGGAGCTTGCCTACGCCTCGATCTTCAGCGGCTGTGATGATGAAGTCCAGGGCGAAGTTCGCCGACGAGAACGCGTAGCTGATACCGCTCGTTGGCGCAAGCACGCCGAGGTTTGTATTCAACGGCAGCGAACCGCTCGTTGAAGCGGAACCGCCACTGCCGACGATCACGGGCGGCGGAGGTAATTGTCCCGGACCGAAGTTACGAACAATCGGGCTGGTGCCCACGCCCGCGTCACCGGAAAAGAGGTTGCGCCCGCCCGTGGCCGATGAAGCAAATGCAAACTGCGTGCCGATTTCCCGCGAGAACGATCGAGTGGCAGCCACCACGCGCGCTTCGATTTCCACTTGCTGCGACTTCCGGTCAAGCTGGCGGATCAGGCTATCCAGCACCGGGAGGACGCTGGGAATGTCCCGGATAATCAATGTGTTGGAACGGTTGTCGGCCAGAACGTCACCGCGCGAAGAGAGGAATTTTTTCAGTGTCGTTACCATTCCGGCGGCCTGCGCATAGCTCAGGACGCGAGTCGTAGTTACGACGTCGGCGGCCTCGGCTTGGGCTTTGGCAAGATCGCGGTTCTGCTCCGCCTCTTTCTTTACCGTTTCTTTGGTCGCGATACGGAGCACGTTACCGTCGAGCTGTTTTTCCAGGCTATTGTTACGCAGCACGATATCGAGCGCCTGATCCCACGGTACGTCGTCAAGAACGATCGTGAGGTTGCCCTTCACATTCGGATCCACAACGATGTTCAAGCCGCTGATTTCATGGATCAGGCGGAAAAAGTCACGCAAGTCTACATCCTTCAAGTTTACGGAAATCGGCTCGCCCGAGTACCGGCCAGAAGCCGCCGGTGTTGCAGCCTGCACCGGTTGCTGGATCGCGGGAGCCGGACGCGCAGCTGACGTTGCGGGAGCAGGTGCCGGTGACGTCGAGCGCTCGGGAGTCGTCGTCGAAGTCGAATTCGGTGGAATCGTCCCAGTGCCTATTGCCGCGCTTGTGGATGTGTCATTCAAGCTGGCGCTGGCCTGAGAAGCGATCTGCGTCACTGTAACGGCCTGCTCCTGCTCACTCTTAATCGCTGTCGAAGCTGCTGGAGTTGCTAGAACTGCGGCCGTCTGCGTTAGAGCAACGGGCAGCACCGTCACGGGAACGGGGACATCTCCGGGCTTGTTGGAAGCAGTTTCTTTGCGTTTGTTCCTGGGAGCCGCGGTTTTCGTAGTTACGAGTTTTGAAGGCTCCTCAACCGGCGTGGACTTGACAGCGCCACCCGCTGCCGTGGGGGCAAATGAAACCGTGATCGTGTTTCCGGCCGCATTTACGTCGAACTTCGCCGGTTGCCGCAGGTCAATGACCATGCGCGAGATCTCTGGTGCGAATTGCGCCAGCCGAATCTTACGCACGGGATCGAGATTGCTTGCGATATTCTTCGTGGATGTCTTCAGGTGCGAGCCGGCGAAATCCACGACGACGCGGTCCGGATTCTGCAAGCGTGTGACGTGATATGTCAGTTTGCCCGAAGCGACGACGTTGACCTCGGTCTGATCGCCGTTCTGCGCGAGATTCACCTGTTCGATGGCCTGCACAGCCGTGCCGGAAGTTTTTACTGTTTCCGCCGCCCTTAACGATGCCGGAGCGACGGCCGTGGGATGCGCTGCGGAAGCGGGCGCAAGCGGAGTATCGGTGGGCGAGTTCCGCGAGACCAGCAGCGTCAGATCCTGGGCGTCTTTTCGTTCGAGACGCGGTTCGAGGCCCTGGCTCAAAAGTATTTCCAGGCGCACGATTGGCTTTGCCCCGGACGCATAGGTGATCAGGCGATAGCTCTTCACCAGATCAGAGGCCACTACGCGCGCGCCTGCCGGGTCTGCGGAAGCCACGCCGGTCAGGTCCACTACATAAAGGCTCTCGCTCGGGCGAAACGTGGTGTATTCAAACGGGCCATTGGCTTCAGCTTCTAGGCGCACGGCACCGTCCTTCACCACAGCCTTCACATGCACCACCGGCGCGTCGTTTGCCGATAGCGTTCCATTCGTCAGAATCAGGCTTGCCGCAATCAGCGCGCTCAGCCCCCACACACGCCACATGATCCTCATTGCTGCTCTCCTGCACTCGGGTAGATTCGCTTGGTCACAGACCGTTCGACAGCCTTCCCGAAGGCATCTTTTGAATTTTCGCGAAATGTAACTCCGTCCAGACCAATCTTCTCCACATCTCCGTCATACAACCGGTCACCCTCCCGGATAAAATACACGCGCTGCTCCGGGTTCGTGACCACCGCAATCATTCCGCTCGGCGATCGCACCGTGCCGTCCACGCGGACCGACGCGATGACGAGGCCCGCCTTTCCGGGCGGCAAATGCGCGAAAATGCCTTCTTTCTTGACGCTCACCAACGGCACGAATGGGTCGCGCTTTCCCGCCACTGCTTCGGGCTTCGCCTCCGGCTCCGCCGGAGCAGGCGCACCCGCCGCAGAGGCGGAAGACACCGGTTTTCCCGTCGGCGCTTTGCTCTTGCCTTTCCCTTTCGCCTTTGCTTTTGGCGCCGGTTGTTGCGGCGCGTTGCTCTGCGCCCGTACACCCGGAAGGAAGCACGACAGCAGTGCCAGGATTGCAATTGCGTTCGTAAATGCCTTTGCCAGTCTCATCGTCTTTGCCCTACCGTTTTGCCGGTGCGGCAGCCGGAGTTGCGCTCGCCGGCTGGTCGCTCGCTTTGGTAAAGAAAGTAGTGATCATGAACGTCCCAGTGACCGACGTACCTGCCGTCGTGTGAAATCTCGCAGCGTTGTTGCCCGAGAGCCCGGAGATCTTCAGGTCGCCCACGTTGATGATTCGCGAGAGACGCCCCAGACGAGAGAAGAAATCCAGCACCGCGAAATAAGGACCGTCGGCTTCAACCTCGAAAGGCAGCTCGAAATAGTACGGCTTGGTCGCCACTGGCTTTGCCGTGAGCCTGCGGAGCGACACACCCGAACTTGTCGCAGCATTCTGAATCATCAGAATAAATTGATCCGTTTCCTTGTCTTCCGGAACGATCGTCTGCAGGGTGGCCAGTTGCTTTTGGAGCGCGTCCATTTCAGACTGCAGCTCGGACCGGCGCTGTTTGTACACGCGCAGATTCGCAACTTCGTTCTCCAGAGGTTTCATCTGGGCTTGTGCGAGTTCCAGTTGAGTTCGCGCGTTGCGCACGAGAGATCCCGGCACATAAAAACCCGCCAGAACGATGACAACAGCCAACCCCACATACAGCAGGGCCTGGACCGGCCAGGGCCAATCTCGGAATGCAGTCGCCATGGCTAACTCCTCCCCTTGGGCGTCGATGGCTGCGGAGCCGGCTTCGCTCCAGCGGGCTGTGCTGCGCCCTGCCCCTCGGCCGTGGATGACGGGGTGATCGCGGCAGTCATCGTGAAACTAAAGGTCGGCACCGACGGTATGATGTCGTTCTCCTTGGCTTCCTTAATTTCAACCTTGCCAAAATAGCCCGAGCGCCTAAGCTGCGTGATGTAATTGGCAACTGCGCTGATGGAGCCCGCTTCCCCGTTGATATCGAGCGCGTCGCCTTTGAGCTCGATGGACGTAAGCCATAAGGCATCCACCCGAACCACCGTATTCGCGATCATCGTCAGCAATTCCTGGCCACCCGTACGGTTGCGCTGCAGGGTTTCGATAACACCGATCCGCTGCTGCAGAGCGGCCTTCTGGCTTTCATATTGGTCCACGTCGCGCTTCACTTGCTGCAAACTTGCTTTCTCGGCGTTCAAAGCCGATATTCGCGTGTTCACCGCATCCAGCTGTTTCTTCTGCTGGAAATATGTGATTCCCAGGACCACGACCGACAGTCCGATGGCCGCGGCCAGGAACAGAATCTGAACCGTCGCTTCCAGCGGGACAGACTTCTTGGCGGCCTTGGGACGGGCCTGCCCGAGTAAGTTGATTCGGATCATGGCGTGTCAAAGCTCCTCAGCGCCAGGCCCACAGCGATCGCCAGACGCGGCGCCAATTCCCGAAGCTGGCTTTCATCGTGACGCCCAGGGTTAATTTCAATCTTGCGGAACGGGTACAGTTCTTCGACCGGCATCGCGAATTCTTCCTTCAGCAAGTCCAATAAGCCGGGGACCCGCGCTGTCCCACCCGCCACGTAAATCCGGCGAATGTTTTCGCCGCTCGCGGTAGCGCGGAAGAAGTCAAATGTCTTCTGAATCTCGAGGATCAGAATGTCCGACACGGACCTCAGAATCGCCGTCCTCTGTTCTTCGCTCACCCCCGCCAGCGTTCCTCCCATCTTCAACTTTTCGGCGTCCTCGAAGCTGAGGTCGAGTTCCTTCTGGAGAGCGTCGGTATATTGATTTCCGCCCACCGAGACGTCGCGCGTAAACAAGGGCGTATATCCGCGCACGATGTTGATGTTCATGACGCTCGCGCCCACGTTCAGCAAAGCCACCACCTGCGAGGGATCCGGTTCGTAATTCACCTCGAAGCAGTTCTGCAGCGCAAATGCGTCGATATCAACCACCACCGGCGTCTTTCCCGCCTGGGCCAGGACGTTGGTGTGGTTCAGAATCTTGTCCTTCTTTACCGCCACCAGCAGGACATCCATCTGGTTTTCCGAGGCTTCCAGAAGTTGGTAGCTCAGGTTTACGTCGGCGATATCGAACGGAATATGCTGGCTGGCTTCGGCCTGAATCCGGTCAAACAACTCTTCCTCCGTCATCAGCGGCATGCTCACGCGCTTGACGATGACCGAGTGGCCGGAAACTGATGTCGCCACGTCCTTCGACTTCACCTTTTGCCCGTCGAAGATTGCCACGATCTTCTCCGCCACCGACGGAGCATCCATGATGGCGCCGTCTACGACCGTGTCCTGGGCCAAGGGTTCAAGGCCATGACTCACCAGTTCGTACCCGCCCTTGGTTTTCTTCAGCTCGATTGCCTTCACGGAACTCGAGCCGATATCCAGGCCGACTAAAGATTTGGTCTTCCCCAGATTGAACATCGTGCGGCCCCTCACTCCCTCACGCCACCCTGCTTCGCAGGACAGCAACCCCTTTGCACTTTCGCCTTGGCTATTTCCTCAAAGAAGCCCCTTCAAACCCTTCGCTGATGTATCGCCTCAAACCCCCTTGAGGTTTACTCCGGCTTCGGCGACCGAGTACTATGAAGTACGGTACGCCCTCGCTTTTATCGTTTATTGCATCCGCACCCACGAGTGTCAACCAACGTTTCCATGGCATGTGCTGTGGGTGAAAACCTTGTCTTAGAGGACAGGTCGGCCGGGAAGTACAGGTAAAAGTACAGGTAGTTGAGGGGTGGCTGTTCGAACGAAACTCTCTAACGCGGGGGCGTTCTCTGGACCTTGCTCTTTCTGCTTGCCTTCTCCTTTACTTTTTCTTCGGGCGAACAAGCCCCAGTTGCTGCCAAATGGAGTCCACCCGTTTCTTCGTGACTTCGTCCATTATAATTTCATCAGGCCAGCGTCCCTGAAACCCTTCCTCCCGCCATTTTCTCGTCGCGTCGATTCCCATTTTCGAGCCGAAGTCCTGCCGCCGCGCGGCGTGGTCCAGCGTGTCCACCGGACCAAGCACAAATTGAATGTCGCGCTCGGGATCGATGGCGCACAGTGCTTTCCACACCACTTCGCTCGGGTCCTGCACGTTCACATCATGATCCACAACCACCACCACCTTGGTAAACATTGCCTGCCCCAGCGACCATATTGCGTTCATGATCTTCCGGGCCTGCCCCGCGTAACTCTTCCGAATCGCCACGATCATCAGATTCTGGAATATCCCCTCGGCAGGCATGGACACATCCACGATCTCCGGAAACTGCATCCTCATCACCGGCAGGAAAACCCGCTCGATCGCGTGCCCCATAAAATAATCCTCTTGCGGAGGACGGCCCACCACGGTAGTGAGATACACGGGATCTTTGCGGTGCGTCACGCAATCAATATGAAACACGGGATATTCGCCTTCGAGCGAATAGAAGCCCGTGTGGTCGCCAAACGGCCCTTCGGTCCGCATCTCGCCGAGCTCCACATGCCCCTCGAGCACAATCTCGGCGTTCGCCGGCACTTCTAGATCCACCGTCTTGCACGGCACAAGTTCCACTGTCTCGCGCCGCAGGAACCCGGAAAACAGAAACTCGTCCATGTCCGGGGGAACCGGAAGGATTCCAGCGAGCGCCGTCGCCGGATCCGCGCCGATTGCCACCGCCACCTCCATCCGGCCCTTGCTATTCTTCGCGCGAGCGCTGCGAAAATGCTCGGCGCCGTGCTTTTGCGTCTGCCAGTGCATTCCGGTCGTTTGTTCGTCGAACACCTGCATGCGATAGCAGCCCACGTTGCGTTTGCCTGTCTCTGGATTCTTCGTAATCACCATGGGCCAGGTGATGTACCGCCCGCCGTCCTGCGGCCAGCATTTCAGGATCGGCAAATTCAGAAGCGAGAATCCTTCCTTTCGCACCACTTCCTGGCACGCGCCGCTGCGTACCGTCTTTGGAAAGAACGACCCGATCTCAGCCAGCTTCGGAAGCATCTTCACTTTTTCAAACAGCCCCTGCGGCGATTGCATATCGAGAAAGGAATGAACGCGCTCCGCCACCTCTTCGAGCGAATCCACTTCGAGCGCCAGATTCATCCGCCGCTCGCTGCCCAGCAGATTCGTCACCACCGGGATGCTCGACCCCTTCGGACGCTCGAAGAGCAGCGCCGGCCCGCCAGCCTTTACTGTGCGGTCGGTGATTTCCGTGATTTCGAGCACGGGGTCCACTTCCACCGAGATGCGCTCGAGCTCACCGCTCTTCTCGAGCTTGTGCAGAAAATCCCGCAAGTCCCGATACGCCACTGTCCCTCCCACTCTTGCGTTTACTTCTTGTCTGGCTTTGCCCGCCCACTCTATCACGGAGGCAGCATACTGCATCGCAGGGCCAGCTGCGATTCGCCTGTCCAGCAGAACAGGCGGCGGATGCGGCCGTGTCATATTGCGCCGGCGTGGACGACGATGCTATTCTGCGTTTGGTTCCGCTCGGAGCGGGCGTCGTACAATGGCAGTATAGAAGCTTCCCAAGCTTCGGACGTGGGTTCGATTCCCATCGCCCGCTCCAGGATCAAAAGCGGTTACGCGGCAGCCTCATATTTCATATTTTCCAAAAACGCCAATTTCCCCTGCCGCTGCGCATGAAAAATAACCCTGCTCTCACTTCCTCCGGCGGGATCTCCGCGCCCCGGCTTGACATCCATCCATATTTCTGCAATTATAGAAATATGACGACCGCATTAGGCAAGAAGAACGCGGAGCAGGTGGCCAAGTACGCCGATATGTTCTCGGCGATGGGAACCGAGCCCAGGCTGCGCATCATGCAGCTTTTGCTCTCCGCCCACCCCGAAGGCCTCGTGGTCACCGAGATCCAGGAAGAGCTGGAAATTCCGAACTCGACTCTCTCCCATCATCTCGACAAACTCAAAAGCGAGGATCTCGTCGCCGTGCAGCGCGAGAGCACATTCCTGCGCTACACCGCAAACACGGAAGCGCTGCAAGAGCTGCTGCAATTCCTCTACTCGGAGTGCTGCACGCGAAACAAGGCGGTGAAGCCACGCGACATCGTTGAATGTTGCAAGTAGGAGACAGCATGGACCCCAATATCAAGGAAGTGGTGAAGGAAAAGTACGGGCAGGCCGCATTGCGAGCACAGAGCAGCGGAGCCTGTGGTTGTTGTGGCACGGGCGCCCCCAGCGAGGCCGCCTGCGATCCGATCAGCTCGAATCTCTACGACGCCGCGCAAGCGGGCGAAGTTCCCGAATTGGCGCTGCAAGCTTCGCTCGGTTGCGGCAATCCGACCGCGCTTGCGAAACTAAATCCCGGAGAGATCGTTCTCGATCTCGGCTCCGGCGGCGGCATTGACGTTCTGCTTTCCGCCAAGCGCGTGGGCCCGGCCGGCAAGGCCTACGGCCTCGACATGACCGACGAAATGCTCGCGCTGGCGAATGAGAACAAGCGCAAGGCAGGCGTCGAGAACGCCGAGTTCCTGAAAGGGGAGATCGAAAGCATTCCACTGCCGGACAATTCCGTGGATGTAATCATCTCCAATTGCGTGATCAATCTTTCGGCGGACAAAAATCGCGTGCTGCGTGAAGCGTTCCGCGTGCTGCGGCCCGGAGGGCGCTTTGCGGTTTCCGATGTCGTGACGCGCGGCGAGATCGATCCGCAGATTCGCAACAGCGTGTTGCTCTGGGTGGGCTGTCTGGCTGGGGCGCTCGACGAACGCGAATACTCGCAGAAACTCGCGTCCGCGGGCTTCGGGCACATCGAGATCGAACCGACGCGCGTGTACCGCGTGGAAGATGCGCGCGAATTCCTCACCGGCAAAGGGCTCGACGTGGATGCGATTGCGCCGCAGGCGGACGGCAAATTCCTGAGCGCCTTCATCCGCGCCGTGAAGCCGCGGAGCTAACAGGCATGGCTGATCGCTACAACGTTCTATTCCTCTGCACCGGCAATTCCGCGCGTTCGATCATGGCCGAAGCGATTCTGAATCATAAGGGACGCCCCACATTCGCCGCGTACAGCGCGGGAAGTCACGCGGCCGGAACCGTGCGGCCGGAAGCGCTGCAGCAGTTGGAGGGAGCGCACATCCCGACCGACGGCCTTCGCAGCAAGAACTGGGACGAGTTCGCCAAACCCGGCGTGCCGAAAATGGATTTCGTCTTCACTGTGTGCGACAACGCCGCGAAGGAAGTATGCCCCGTCTGGTCCGGCCAGCCGATGACGGCGCATTGGGGTGTTCCCGACCCCGCCGCTGTTACCGGCCGTCCCGAGCAAATTGAAAGAGCGTTCCGCGACGCATTCTTCATGCTCGACCGCAGGATCACTTTGTTTCTCAATCTTCCCCTGCAGGCCCTCGACAAGCTCGCCATCAAAAAAGAAATCGACAAGATCGGGCAGCAATGACGCCACTGCTCGCCCGCCGACTCACGTCCGAATTTATCGGCACCGCACTCCTCGTCGCAGCGGTGGTGGGCTCGGGTATCATGGGCGAGCGTCTGGCTGGTGGAAACGTCGCTATCGCGCTGCTTGCCAACACCATCGCCACCGGAGCCGCGCTCGCCGCCCTCATCCTTACATTTGGACCGATCTCGGGCGCACACCTCAATCCGGCCGTAACGCTTGCAGACGCCATCGAACGCGGAATTCCGTGGCGGGAAGCACCGATGTACATCGCGGCACAGTTTGCCGGTGGAATTTTGGGAGTTGTACTGGCGCATCTGATGTTTGGTCTGCACTGGTATTCGCTCTCGACGCATGTTCGCAGCGGATGGCCGACGGTATTGAGCGAGTTCGTTGCCACCTTTGGCTTGTTGTCCGTGATCTGGGGTTGCTCGCGGTCGCGGCCAGGCGCAACGCCATTTGCGGTAGCGGCCTACATCACCTCTGCCTACTGGTTCACCGCCTCCACCTCTTTCGCCAATCCGGCCGTGACCGTTGCACGGGCTTTGTCAGACACGTTTGCGGGAATTCGAGCGGCGGACGTGCCGCTTTTCGTGATCGCGCAAATCGTGGGAGCCCTCGTCGCCACGTTTCTCTTCCGATGGCTTTCGGGCGGGCTGCATGGCCCCGCCGAACAAATACTCGTCTCGCGTGAGATAGCGCAGCCAGGCGAATGAGACTCCGCTGCAATCAGCATGTCCTCTAACAAAGTGAGGTTACCCAGCTTGTCATCAACAATAATGATGTCGCGACAACCAGAAACGGGCGGGTCTTTCATCGCGGTCATCGTTTCCTCCACTCATTTCCCCCGAAGGTGAGTATGGCTCGTTGGCAAGAACTACGCGGTCGGTTCGAAACACGTTTTAGAGACCGACGTGATGGCATGAATCGCACACATCATGAAACGCTTAGAGATTCGTCTTTTAGCAGATTCTGAATGGCTGCCAGCAGTACCTCGCTCTTTACGGGTTTCTGGAGAAAAGCCTTTGCACCGTGTTTCAAGGACTCCTCGCGATTTACGGCCGGATCTTTCGCCGAGACCACAATGACAGGAGTCGCCGCCAAATATGTGTTAGCGCGTAAGCGGTCGAGCACGGAGAGGCCGCCGCCGGCGGGAAGGCCCAAGTCTAGAATCACCAGATCCGGCTGAACCCTTCGCGCTTCGGAAATGGCCATCATGGCGTCGGCGGCGAGGTAGGTCTCATAGTGGTTTGCCTTCAGACGCACATGAAGCCCAAGCCTTACATCCGGATCGTCCTCAACGATAAGAATTTTCTTCTTGTTCATTCCTGCTCCCAGCGCATCCGTATGTGTCCACCTTCTTGGTGATCAGATCAGCTACGGCGGTGCAAAACTCCGATTCCGGGAGTCCGTCCACGTCATTCGGGATCACAACGGCATCCCAGGAGACTTCCCATATGAGGCTTGGGTCTTGAAGCTCCAGGGAGCGTTCGATCTGCCCCCGGATCCTGTTAACCAGAATTTCAGCTCCTGAAGCGTTGGCATTAGCGACAATGAAAAGCCGCTCGATTCCGCCAGGCGATTCCATCTGAGGCAGCACGACGTCAAGGTCCGGCAAGACACAGCGGCGGAGTAGGTGCAGTCCGGAGCGGACAGCCGACGCCCTTGCTTCCGCTGAACTCCAGCCTCCTCGCGAGATGACGCTCACAGATATTAGGGCCAAGGATTCGCGGCGCCGACCGGAGCTCAAAATGGGGGCCAGTATGCCGGCGAGGGAAAAACTGGGCACGGTGAAAAAAAATGTGCTGCCTCTCCCAACTTCGCTCTCGACCCAAATATTGCCGCCTTGCCGATGAATGAGTTCTCTGGAAATGTACAAACCAAGACCAAGGCCTTTTCGACCGGCTTCGCCGGAGTTGTCGCCGGCCTGGTAGAGGCGCTCGAAGATGCGATCGGCGGCGTCCGTCGAGATACCGCAGCCGGTATCGGATACGATGCCGACCGTGAGCCCAGGTTGATGCTTCGACATCTCAGTCCTAACCGTGATCGCCCCTCGCTCCGGCGTGAACTTGATCGCATTGTTGAGCAAGTTTAGGAACACTTGGCGGAGTCGCTGGGGATCGGCGTAGACGGGCGGCGTGTCCAGTTCAAAATGCGTGCCCAGTGTGAGGCGTCTGGCCGCCGCCGCGGCACTTATTGTTTCGACCGCCTCCTGGGCAATAGCTTGGAGCGAGGTGCGCTGTGGCTCGATTGTCAATTTGCCCGTTTCTGCACGCGTGACTTCCAGCAGATCCCCAATCATGGATTCTAATTGGCCCGCGTTGCGGAGGATGATGTTGAGATATCCACGCTGGGAGGCGGTGCATTCCCCAGGTAAGGGGACAGGCCTCGGCTTGGCGACCGTATACGGTCAGGCCGTGCGAGAGGCCCTGGATCGTTCCCGAGCCGGATGAGCCGGCGAGCAATGTTCCGCGCGGAAGATGCGCGCGAATTCCTCACCGGCAACGACCTTTAGAAGGTGAACCCCAGTTGCAAGTAGATCAGGCGGCTTGCTGAAGTCGAAGAAAACGGCCCGCCGGCCAGCGCGTTCGATCTGCCGAAGAACGTCGACTCCGCAGCTGTGCCTCCTGCTGTGTCGGGCGGATTCAAAACGCCGCTGGGAAGCGCTACGTTTTCATAGTTGAAGATGTTGCGCGCGTTGACGCTGAGCGTCAGATTGTAACGTTGGTTCGTCCCGCCGCCCCCGAACCCTCCGCCCTGTATTCCGAAACCTCCGCGGCTGCCGCCACCGCCTCCGCCCGGTCCTCGACCGCCCCCACCAGGTCCCCCACCCTGATCGCCGCCCCCTCCTCCGTGCGTAGCTTCGCCTCCGAATCCCCACGTCTTGCTGAGCCGCAGGTTCAAGCTGAAGTGAGGCGGACCTGTCAGCGAGTTGATGGGCACGATCTTTTCGCCGGGTTGCGGGATCGTGTCGAAAGATCCGAACTTCGTGGCCACGACATCCGCCGGATTCGATTGCGCGCTGGCGAATGCCGGGCGTTGATTGAATTGGGAGCTGCCGATCAAGTCCCGGCTGATAGTGATGCTGTACGGCAAACCCGAGGTCGCCAGAAGAAATGGATAGAGCGAAATCCCGTGAGGCAAATTGATCGAACCGCCCACGAAAACACGCTGGCGGATATCGAAGGAAGCGCGGCCGTAATCCTCCAGAATGTTGAACGGATTCGAGGGGAAACTGGTTGGGCCGGAGGTATCGCTGTTCGCGTAATTGAGGACGTAATATCCGCGCAGCGAAACCCTCGTCTTAAAGTGATAGTTCACCTGCGTGATCAGCTGGTTCTGCCGAAAGATGCCTTCGGATTCGAACTCGTACACATTTTTGGCGGTTCCCGTGCCGACGTTGTTGGTCAGCAATTGATCGAACCCGCGCGAATTGAGATAAGAAACCGAGAGGGTCGCCGATTTGTTCACTTGCCGCTCGAGCGTGACGGCGGTTTGCAGAATGCCGGGCGCGTGCAGGTGCCGCGAGATGCTATAGGTTGTGGGCAGAACCGTCGAATTTGGGCACATCGCCTCAATCGTAAGGATGGAGGGAACGCTATTGGGATTGAAGAAACACGGCGATTGCACGACAAATTGCTCCTGCGTGATGCCGTTCAGCCGTTCCGCCTGGAGCACCAGATTTCCCGTGAAGCGGTCATAGAAGAGTCCCGAGCCGACTCGCAGGACGGTCTTGGGCGCGGTTTTTCCATGGCCAATACCCCACGCAATCGCCACGCGCGGCTCCCAATCGAGATGGTCTGAAATATCGGTTTGCTGTTCGAGCCGCAAACCCCCGCTGAGGGTGATGTTGGGGCGCACGCGCCAATCGTCTTGCACGTACCAGCCGGAATCGAATGTCGAGATATGCGTCAGTGGCACGCCTGTCGTAATGGACAACTGTTCGGGCAGCCCGGCCTCAAAGGAGCCTATAGTGGAGAAAATGTAGGTGCCGTTGAAGCCGCCCTTGGAGCTGTTCGAATCGGAGTTTTGCCGCAAGCGCACGCCGAATTTCACCGTGTGATTGCCGCGCACCCATTGCGTGTAGTTCTGAAGCTCGTAGTGATTGGTCAGAGCGAGAACGTTCTGCGCGCTGTTGCCTCCGGCCGTGAATTCACCCTGCACGATCACGGCGGGGAGCGCGCTTTGCGATATTTGCGTTTCCCCGTCGCGAAGGTACTGGAAATGTGTTTCGTTCACGATATTCGTGCCGAACACCTGCGTATCGCTTACTTGCAGCGTCTGCTCCGTGTTCAATACGTTGTACGCCTGGCTGGCAAGCGCAAATCCTGTCAGCCCCTGATTGTCCTGGTTGTCCCGGTAATACTGATAGCGGACGCTTAGCGTGTTGTTCTTGGTCAGCTGATAATCCACGCGCGGACCCAGATTCAGCCGCGTGCGGGGCTCGGGAACGGCGGGATTATTCGGGGAATTCGGATCGTTGGCGTCGATGACCGCGATGTCATTGATGTCGCGGTATTGTCCGCTAAAGAAAAATGACGCCTTCTTGCTGAGCGGCCCGCCCACGTTCCCGTTGAACAGAACCGAGTCATAGCCGGGCTCCCCTTCGCGGGCGAAGGGATTCTTGGAATTGAACGCGGAATCGTTGCCCTGCAGTTGGGCGCTGCCGTGCCACTGGTCCGTTCCCGGCTTCGTGAAGATCTCGATCCGGCCGTATCCGAGCTTGTCGTATTCCGAAGAAAACGGGTTTTGATTGATGCGGATTTCTCGGATGGCCGATTTTGGCGGAAGCTGCCCGGCGGTGAAACCGTCAATGTAGATCTGTCCTCCGTTCGGCCCGGCGGAGGGCCCCGCCAGCGCCTCGAGATCGCTCTGTAATTCATCGGGATCGTCCGAGAGTTCCTTGAGATCCTCTCCCTTTAGGACGATCGCGCCGATATTGTTCTCCGGGTTTACGTCCACCGCCGGACTTTCCCCTTCCACCACGACCTTCTGTTGTTGTTCCTCGATGGCCAGTGGAACATCGAGATTTTGAATCTGGTTTGCAGTGATGGTGACTTCTTTGGACTCGAAGATGGCGAAGCCTTTGGCGAGTACCTGCACGTCATACGTGCCGGGCGCGAGATTCTTGGCTTCATAGGTGCCGTCGCGGGTTGTAGTGACCGTGACCAACTCGCCGCTCGCGGGCTTAACGACCACGGACGCGCCGGGCACCGCTCCGCCCGATGGATCGGTCACCTGTCCCCGGAGCGTGCCCGTGGCCGACTGCGCGAACGACCGAGCGGGAAAGCCGGCAGCCAACAACAAAAACAGTGCAATAAAAATGCAGCGGAGCCCGGTTCGAAATCTCATTCCATCTCCCGAAGAATTGGATGAATCACAGCTCGCTTATAAATGCTCACCGATTACGGGTTTGAATCTCCGCCGCCGCCCCCTTCTCCGCCACCCAGGCTCCACGGCGAAAGCATCATCGCCTGAGCGCCTCTCGGCGAAGCGGTCAACAGGGGTTCGATGCCGGCAAGCAGGGTAATGGCTGTCACTTGTCCCGAAGCGGATCCCTCCGTGGACACAATCATCACCGCATCGCCTTTCTGCAAATCGGCAATCGTGTTCGGAGGCAAGCGCGTCAAGAATTGCTGAAGATCAGGAGCTCGGCCTCCGCCTGCCGCCGGATTTCCGCCACCTTGGTTGGATGAATTCGACGGCGGATTGGGCGGCGCATTCGCTTGACCTTGCGCACCGGACGCTGCCGCGCCGCCAGGAGTTCCCGAAGCGCCGCCTGCGGTGCTTGCCTTCATGCGCATCGCAATGCGCTGCGCCATTTCCGGAGGCAGTTTGCGGATCTGCGATTCGGCTGAGATCTTCACTGCCACGGGCTGCTTCGTGATCAAATCCGTTACCGAGAGGGTGTTCGCGGCAGCGTCAATCGAGGAGATCGTGCCGGCGATATTTCGAAACGCGCCCGTGACGATTTCTTCCGCCGCGAACGTGGTTCCGTCGGCGCTGCGCGCGCCTCGCGCGCGAAGCTGGTCGCCGGGCTTGATCTCGTCGAGCCTGCCGGGCTTTGCATCGTCGAACTTTACCGAATCGGGAGCGTAGCGGCGGATGATCGTCCTCTTCGTGGTCTGCACCGCGACATTCGTGGTTCCACCAAGCCCGCCGACGCCGATGGTGACCGTCCCTGCCGCCGCATCAACGGCGCTTACCAGGCCGCCGATGCCGTGCTTTTGCCACTCGTCGCGCTCGTGCTGCTGCTTGGCCTCGAGATCGGAATGCTTCATGGCGATGATGCTGGAAGGCGTGAACGACTTCGCATCGGTGGAAGGCCGGCCCAGCACGAGAATCCTGTCGCCCACTTGAAGCTCACTGAACTGCATTGGTTTTGCCGACTTCAAGTCTTTCTGCCCCGGTTCAACCCTCACGATACGCGTTGTGTCCGCGACGAGCAGATCAACGTCCGTGCCCGCATCGGTCGTGAGCGTTATCGTGCTGCCTTTGATCGCCTTAATCGCTCCAAGCTGCTTGGTAGCCGGCGCCTTGCCTTCAGTCTGCTGCGTAATCGGTTGCGGTTCAACGCCGCCCAGCGGTCGCGCGGCCGCGATTGGTGTGGCCAAACTTGCAGCCACCCACAGCGTGAACGCCGAAGTTCTCACGAACATAACTCTCCTCGCCTTGCGCCCGTACCCAAAAGAAATCATTGTATCTCCGTCCAGAATCTCACAGGAGGACCGGTTTGCGGACATCTTTGGGACGTTAAGAGTGCGGCTGGAGTTACATGCGCGTTGTCCTCGAAGTTGTCGCCATCCTCGATTTCCGTTGACGATTCCTTCGTCAAAAACACACGTTCGTGGGCAGCCTGAATTGCCAATTCCTGGTGAGTGAAATCAAGGGCTTACGGTCGGATGGAAGTGGGGTAGATATACTCCGCAGGTTATCTTCGCCAAGGAACGAGCGCTCGCAACCGGTCTTCGCGCAAGTAAAGTCCAACCCAGACCAGCACGCCTACAATGACCGGAAGGTAGAACGGCTCGCCGATCCGCACGTGCGTAGCGGTCGCGCCGCCCAGATAGCCCGTCAGCAGAATCGCCCCAAGGACGGATGTGCCCGGAATCGCATAAACGACAGTGGAGACCAACATCAGAATCGTGATGATCAGACCAGCGCTTTGAGGATATCCCATATGAGCGAGTCCCTGCTGGGCAGCAGCGGCGTTCGTTAGCCCGAATACGAAGCCGAAAAGCATAAACAATACGATGAGCGCGCTGATGCTGCGCCCAGTCCAGAGCATCTTCTTCAAGACGGGGGTCGCTTGGGTAGTCGATGGCATGAATTCCTCCTGGCTTTTTCACTCGGAAATCAACCAAGTGTGGTGAGTTTATCGTAGCCGTATGCCTGGGCGGGTGGGCGACCCTCGCATCTCGCATTTCTTTTGAGCATGACGGCGAAGGTGCATAATACCATACCAGTATTTCCAACTAAGTTCATCTGTACACGCTGGGTGCCCGTGAAAAGAAAAGATTACGAACGAAACGCCGGCCACCCGCCCGGGAGGAGTCGAATAGAAATGAAAATGAGTCGTCGACCCATTGCCATCTTCGCGTTCTACGCTCTCTGTCATTTTCCTTCTCTGAATGCGGCAGCACAGCAGAGTGCGCAACGCCTTGAGCGTGAAGTCCGAGAGCTTTACAGCAACAACTCCGGCGTTCGCGCGGAGGCTACGCATAGATTGGTCGAGGCCGGTCCGGCAGCGATTCCCGCCTTGCTGCCCGTACTATGCGATAAGTCCAAGGTCAATTTCGACGTTGCTTGGCGCTCCGCTGCCAAGGCGCTTGGCGATCTGAAGGCCGAAGCTGCGGCACCCTGTCTAGTGCAAATGCTGGCGGAGGGAGATGTCACTCTGAGCGTGTATAAGCCTTCGGCGACCATCGCCGAATACGAGCCTGCTTTCGCCGCCTTAGTTCAAATTGGGGACCCAGCTATTCCAGCAATTGAAAGAGCTCTCCCTGCCCTGCACCCCAATCAGTCCTACTTAGCTCTGCGAGTTTTGCGCGTGATAAACACTCCTGCCGCGAGGGCGGCGGTCGAAGATTACATAGCCCTACTTGAACATGAAACTCGGCACGCCAAGGAAGTGCTCGATGACTTCAAATACGGGCCTGGGTTGACCAGATAGTGATCGGTCCCCGTTTTCACGCGGGGGCGGGTGGCCCACCCTTCCACCTATTTTTTTGTAACATGTCGTAACATCACGGCGCAGGCGCATAATGCCACACCAGCAGTTTCCAACTAAGTTCGCGTAGACACTCTGGGTGCCCGACCCTTTGGTTTTCATGGGTCGGCGGGGTTCTCTCGAATGAAGCGCCACCTCGAATGCCTCTAAGGCTCCGGCAGGGGATGTTGGCGATTTCTTCGTCCCGGTTTTCCGACTAACGTGCCAAGGAATCCATGAAAGAAGAAGCGTATAACCAGTCTGCTTGGCGACAGGAGGTGGTACAGAAGCTGGCAAGCCTAAGGCCCGTGTTGTCGACGGGAGGGGATGACTTAAACCAGCTCTTTGATGAATTCGTCCGAGAGCACGAATGGGGATTAGCCCTCCATCTTGTCTGCGACTACCTCCTCGAACCGAAGAGTCAAGCAGCACCAACGGCGGTAATACGGCAGATAGAAACTCTCCACGAGGCTATGGGGATTGTAGACGCGTGCGTTGCCGACCTGCGAGGGAGAGCGCGGGGCAGCACTTAGGCGATCGAGGGCCGGGTGCCACGCCCCTCCGCGTCGCACCCTAGCACACTCACCCCAACACAATTCAGGGCACGGCTGACGGGCCTTGGTCCTATACGGGCCACTTGTCCCGATAGACAGTTTCAACCCTCATATCGCTTCCATACCAAAACTGTCCCCAAGGACAGGCGAAACGCGCAAACCACCCATGCTACATTTCTCAAGACGGGGCCTCCCAGGTACCCGGCAAGGGAAGCCTGGGGGATCAGGCTGCGGGAATTTTTCGCAAGCCCGAGGGAGCAGGAGGCATGAGCAATAACGGGGCCTCCCAGGTCCCCGGTAAGGGAAGCCTGGGGGATCAGACAAAATGAGATGAGCCCGGCGATCCGTCATCCTGATTCTCCGCGTCTCCGTGCCTCTGTGGCAAACGCTAGCCACTCGCTTGCCCTGAGGATCGCTTTCTGGACGAACGGGCCACTAATCACTCACCGCCCTGCCCTGAGCGGAGCCGAAGGAAGGGGCCTCCCAGGTCCCCGGCAAGGGGAGCCTGGGGAGACCAAACGCATTTCTAATCGTCACCCATGTCGATTAGAAACACGCATAAATCCTTGCGCACCAACGACATCACTTTTCTAATCGTCACTAAAATAGGGGTCTTTCGCGTATCATCTTCGAGGTGAGGCCGCCATGTGCAGAAATATCAGAACCCTTTACAATTTTGATCCTCCCGTCACTCCCGACGAAGTTCGCGCCGCTTCCTTGCAATTCGTGAGGAAAATCAGCGGCTTCAACAAACCTTCCAAGGCGAATGAAGGCCCGTTTCTCGCCGCCGTGGATCAAATCGCGGAGATCTCCATTCGTCTTCTCCGTTCGCTCGAAACCACTGCCCCGCCGAAAAACCGGGAAGAAGAAGCTGCCAAGGCTCGCGCCCGGGCCGCCGAAAGATTCGGCACATGAAGGGGCAAACATCCCGGCGAGTTCGCGCCGCCGGCGCCGCGCTTGTATTTGTTCTTGCGGCAGCGATCGGCCTTCCGCACGCCAAACATACTGCTCTGGCGCAGGCTCCGCAGCGGACGGTCGCCATCACCGTGGATGATCTGCCCGGCGCGATTCCCGGCACGGACAAAAGCATGGGCGATCTTCAGGAACTCGAGCGAATCAATCGAGCGATACCGTCGGTCCTGCGAGCTCATCATGTGCCGGGAATCGGATTCGTAAACGAGTTCAAGCTGCAAGTGGCGGGCGAACGAGACGCGCGCGTTGCGCTGCTGCAAATGTGGCTCGACGCGGGCATGGCGCTGGGAAATCACACGTACTCGCATCCTTACTTCCAAAGGACGCCGCTCAGCCAATTCGAGGACGAAACGATTCGCGGTGAAGTTGTGACCCGCGCGCTCTTGGCGGCCGCCGGCCAGAAAGAAACCTACTTTCGCCACCCGTTCCTGAACACCGGGCCGACGGCGGAAGCCAAAGCCGCCTTCGAGGAATTCCTCAAGCAGCGCGGATACCGGGTGGCGCCCGTGACCGTCGATAACTCGGACTGGATGTTCAACGACGTCCTTTACGCGGCACGGAAGAAAAACGACACCGAAAGCGCAGCCCTCGCGGAACATGATTACCTCGACTATCTCGACGTCGTTTTCGTTTACTTCGAAAACGTTTCGCGGTCGCTGTTCGGCCGCGAGATCGCGCAGGTGCTGCTGATCCACGACAGTGCGCTGAACGCGGAATGCCTCGATGGCCTGCTCACGAAGCTCGAGAAGCGCGGATACAAATTCGTTTCGCTCGACGAAGCGCTGGCCGATCCCGCCTACGCGACACCCGATCTATATATAGGAGAGGAAGGTTTTTCGTGGCTAACACGCTGGAAGCTGGCGTTCGGGCAAAAAGCCGATTACCAGAACGACCCCGACCCGCCAAAGTGGATCATCAAGATGTCGAATGAAGCCCGGAAAGCGAACGCGAATTGAGGGCAACGAGTCTCGCAACCTCGGCTAAGCGATGGCCTGCGGGATTGCTTTTTTCCAGCGGCCCTGCGCCTTCAGGATCAGCTCGACCACTTCGCGAATGGCGCCATCTCCGCCGCGCGCCAGCGTGACATAATGCGCCACGCGTTTCACTTCGAGAACGGCGTTCGCAACGGCCACGGCGAGTCCGGCGCGCTCGAGCAGCGGAAGATCCGGCAGGTCATCGCCGACGTAAGCGACTTCCGAATCCGTAACTCCCGCGCGAACCAGAATTGCTTTGTAAGCTTCGAGCTTCTTCGCCTGTCCCTGGATGACGAACTCCATGGAAGCTTCGCGGGCGCGGCGAGCGGTTGCGGGAGAGTCGCGGCCGGTGATAAGGCCGGTGCGAATTCCCATGATGCTCGCGAGTTTCAAGCCCGCGCCGTCGTGGGCGTTGAAGACTTTCATTTCCGCAACGCTGCCGTCGGGAAACGCCTGCAAGCAGACTTCGCCGTTCGTAAGCGTGCCGTCCACGTCCACGAGGAGCACCTTGATGTTGCGGGCTCGCCGCAGCGCCTTCGAGGGGAATTTGATTTCACGTAACGCCATTTTTTTCACTCGTATTGGTTTAGGAGAGATCCTTCGTCGCAACTGGCTTCGCCGCTCCTCAGGATGACGCTCCTGTCCGGATCGTCAAAACAGTTGCAAGGTCCAGAGGTCGTGGATGTGCACGACGCCTTCGAGGCGGCCGGCGCAGTCCACGACGAGCACGGACGTAATTTTCTTTTCTTCCATCAGGCGCAACGCGCTCGCGGCGAGTTCGCTGCGCGGCAGCGTGACCGGATGGGGCGTCATGCAGTCGGCCGCCGTAAGCTCCAGCACGTTCTGTTTTCGCTTCTGCATGACGCGGCGAAGATCGCCATCCGTGATGAGTCCAAGCAGGCGGCCATCCGCTTCCGTCACAGCCGTGAGGCCGAGGCCTTTGCGGCTCATCTCGTAAATCACGTCGGGCATCTTCGCGGCGGGAAGCACGCGCGGAACATCCTCGCCCGCATGCATCAGCGCTTCGACGCGGCGAAGTTTTTTCCCCAGGCGGCCGCCGGGATGAAGCGCCGCAAAATCCTCTTGCTTGAATCCGCGGCGTTCGAGAAGCGCGATGGCAAGCGCGTCACCCATCGCGAGAGCAGCAGCGGTGGATGCCGTGGGCGCAAGATTCAGCGAGCAGGCTTCTTCCTTGACGGCGATGTCGAGCACGATATCGCTCGCGCCTGCGACGGTCGAGCGCGAATTCGCAGTGAGGGTGACGAGACGAATCCCCAACCGCTTTACGGACTCCAGCAGCTCGACGAGTTCCTCGGTTTCGCCGCTCGAAGAAATCGCGACGAGAACGTCGTCCGAGGTGAGCATCCCCAAGTCTCCGTGAAGGGCCTCGCCTGCGTGAAGAAAAAATGACGGCGTGCCGGTGCTCGAGAATGTGGCGGCAAGCTTTCGTCCGATCAGGCCGGACTTGCCCAATCCGGTGACGACGACGCGGCCTTTGCATGCGTAGAGAAGCTCGACGGCCTTCTCGAAGCGCTCGTCGAGGCGGTCAATCAGGCCGGCGATCGCTTCCGCTTCGATGCGAAGGACGCGTTTCGCGGTCGCGAGACTCATCGGTTCTTTCCCGGCGCGTCCCACTCGCGGACGAGAGCGGCGAGGCGCAAGAGTTTTTCGAGCAGCGGACGGACCTGATCGAGCGGAAGAGCGTTGGTGCCGTCGGAGAGCGCCTTCGAAGGATTGTCGTGAACTTCGAGGAAGAGTCCGTCCACGCCGGCAGCCGTGCCCGCGCGCGCGAGCGGCTCGATGAACTCGGGCTGGCCGCCGCTCGACTTCCCTTCCCCGCCGGGCAATTGGACCGAGTGCGTCACGTCGAAAACGACGGGATAGCCAAGCTTGCGCATGATCGGAAACGACCGCATGTCCACGACGAGATTCTGATAGCCGAAGGATGCGCCGCGTTCGGTGAGGATGATTTTTTCGTTTCCCGTGCTGGCGACTTTCTCGACGGCGTTTTTCATTTCCCAGGGCGAAAGGAACTGGCCCTTTTTCAGGTTGGCGATGCGTCCCGATTTTCCCACGGCGACCAGAAGATCCGTTTGGCGCGAAAGAAAAGCGGGGACTTGAAGAATGTCGCAGACTTCCGCGGCCGGAGCGACATGCGAGACCTCGTGAACGTCGGTGAGAATGGGAACACCAACTCGCTTCTTGATCTTTGCGAGGATGTTCAAGCCCTTTTTCAATCCCGGCCCGCGAAAAGAAGAAACGGATGAGCGGTTGGCCTTGTCGTAGGAAGCTTTGAAAATGTACGGAACGCCCAGCTCCGATGCGGCGGCAGCCAACTTTTCGGCCATCATCGTCGCGTGCGCTTCGCTTTCGATCACGCACGGACCTGCAATGAGAAATAGCGGCGCGTCGGCGCCGAAGCGAATCTTGCCGATCGAGAATTTCCCGTTCCCAGCCATTTGATTGGTAGCGCTCCGCAGAACGCACAAGCGTATGCAGGTTAAGGCGGATTTGCAAGAAATAGGGCGAGACCGCGAGGGTTTGTGAACCGAAGTACCAGGGCATGGTCGCCCGGCAAAATCACGGGGCAATCGACGATGGGCTTAGCTTGAGCCTAATCTGCACGTACGCGGTCGGGAACAGAGGGGATTCTTTTCCTATGAACACTCCCTTCAAGCGTGTGCTTCGGAATCCCGATTCCTTAGCCTCAATTATGTATTCGGCCTCGGCGGGTAGCCAGAACTGTGCAAACCCGTCCTTCCCGGTACGCATCGTCTGCGCAGGGCCTTTGCCGCTCTTGGTCTGCACTATGACCTCGGCCCCAGGCACCGGAAGCCAAGCCGGGTCGACAACCTGGACGACGAAGGTTGGGGGCGTCTCGCGAGTCTGGGTGGGCTTTGCCGGAGCAACAGCCTGGAGCAGCAAAATCAAGACGAGAGCCATAGGACGTTCTCCTTGACTGGCTACCTAGCCTTTATTTCCAGTGGGCGATCCAGATGGCGAGAGCGATGTTCAAGGCCCACCCGTACACAGCCAGAAGAAGAGGAATTCTGGCGGCGGCCAAATAGGTCAGCTTTTCATCGCAGATGCGCGCCAGTTCGAACGTCTGATCCGTCAGATTCCGCAAAAGCAGATCCGGAGAGGCGTTGCTGACCGAAGTGAAATACGCGTGGGGGTCTCCATGCTTCAAAATGTGCTTGTAGAACAGAAGCTTGTCCCCCGCGGGCAGCTTGGGATAATCCTCCGAGAAACGCGGGTCGGGAGGCCGCGCCGTTCCCGGAACACCGAGTCCCCTGGGCCTCACGACATGAATCACCAGCGCCAGAGACCGCACGACAGCGAGAGCAAAAAGGATGCAAGTCCCCACATAGGCTCCGCTTGTCAGGTCTCCGTGGCCCCACACCCAGGTCAGCTTGCGAACCGCTTCGTTTCCCAGGGGTATCACGATGGCGGCCAAGAACAGAAGCAGGGTGATGAAGGCGCCCGCTTTGGCGTCGGCCGCACGGATCAGCGCCTGCTGGTCCTCAAAATTGTGGCGCGCAAACGCAATCTGAAGGTCGCGCTCCGGGGCTAGCCCGCGCTCCTGCGTCATGTGCTCGGATTGAGCCTGGTCTTCGGCTTCCAAACGGGGTCTCCCGACGGATGGTCTGGTTCCATGCTAGGGAATTCGCGTGAAGGTTTCAAGTACTGAGAGCGGCGCGCGAAAACGTTGCAGCCCTACGATGAGGGCGTGCGTTAGTCGGCAGGGTTGGAGGCGCGGGCCGGGGCCTTCGCTTCGGCCGCGGCGACGTGGGAGCGCTGGCGATGCTCGAGGCTGGCGCGAATGAACGCGGCGAATAGCGGATGCGGCGCAAGCGGCTTCGACTTGAATTCCGGATGAAACTGGCAGCCGACGAACCAGGGATGGTCGGGCACTTCCACGATTTCGACATACACGCCATCGGGCGTGCGTCCGGTGATGCGGAATCCAGCGCGCGTGAGCGTGGGCTCGTACTCGCAGTTAAATTCGTAGCGATGGCGGTGGCGCTCGGAGATTTCGAGCGCGCCGTAGGCCTTGTGCGCGGACGAACCTGGCTCGAGTTTGCAGGGCCACGCGCCGAGGCGCATCGTGCCGCCCATTTCGTCCACGCCGAGCAATTCGCGCAATTTATAAATCACGCGATTCGGAGTTGACGGATCGAATTCGGTGCTGTCGGCTGCCGCGAGGCCCGCGGCGCAGCGCGCATACTCAATCGTGGCGCATTGCATGCCGAGGCAAATGCCGAAGAACGGAACTTTTTTCTCGCGCGCATACGTGATCGCGTGGACCATGCCCGCGATGCCGCGCTTCCCGAAGCCGCCGGGAACGAGGATGCCGTCGACATGGCGGAGGCGCCGCTCGGCGGTGGCGGGCGAGTCGATCTCTTCGGCCTCAATCCATTCGATAACGGTGCGCTGGCGGCTGGCGAGCCCGCCATGCATGAGCGCTTCGCGGAGGCTCTTGTAAGCGTCTTCGAGCTGGACGTATTTGCCGACGACGCCGATGCGCACCTCGCCCTGCGGATGCTCGAGGTTCTCGAGCATGGCCAGCCAGCGGCTCAGGTCGCGCGGCGGTGCTTCGAGATGCAGCAGCCGGAGAATTTGCTCGTCGAGTCGTTCGGCTGCGAGCGACATCGGAACTTCATAAATGTTGCCGACATCTGGCGCGGAGATAACGCAGCTCTCCGCCATGTTGCAGAAAAGCGCGATTTTCGCCTTGAGGTCGGTGGCCAGCGGACGATCGCTGCGGCAGATCAGAATATCGGGCTGAATTCCAATGCTGAGGAGTTCCTTCACGCTGTGCTGCGTGGGCTTGGTTTTAAGCTCGCCGACCGTGGGAATGAACGGAACAAGCGTCAGGTGGACGAAGACGGCGTTTTCCGCGCCGAGCTCAAGACGCATCTGGCGGATGGCTTCGAGGAAAGGAAGCGATTCGATATCGCCGACGGTGCCGCCGATTTCGACGATGACGACGTCAGCCTCCGATCCCACCTTGCGAAACGCGGCCTTGATCTCGTCGGTGACGTGCGGGATCACTTGAACGGTCTTGCCCAAGTAATCGCCGCGGCGCTCTTTGGCGATGATGGATTCGTAGATTCGGCCGGTGGTCCAGTTGTGATCGCGCGTGAGGTGGGCCGAAGTGAAACGCTCGTAGTGGCCGAGGTCGAGATCGGTTTCCGCGCCGTCGTCGGTGACGAACACTTCGCCGTGCTGATAGGGCGACATCGTTCCCGGATCAACGTTCAGGTAGGGATCGCACTTCTGGAGGGTAACTTTGAGGCCGCGGCTTTCAAGAAGACAGCCCATGGAAGCCGCCGCCACGCCTTTGCCGAGGGAAGAAACCACGCCGCCCGTAACAAAGATGTACTTCGGGCCGCTGCGCAAGGCGCTCGATTTCCTCCGTTGGAATCGGCGTACTCGTCATTATGGTTTGAAACGCGGCGCGTGTCAAATATGGTTTAGCGATTTCATTTTTGCGCGTGGAGAAGCTTTTCAACGCGGTCCACGTCGGCGGGCACATCCACGCTAACAGCATCGTAATCGGTCTCGACGGCCCGGATGGGGAAGCCGTTTTCGAGCCAGCGGAGCTGCTCGAGTTGCTCGATACGCTCGAGTTCGCCGGGCGGGAGGGTTGGAAATTCGAGAAGCGCCTCACGCCGAAAGGCGTAGAGGCCGATATGTTTCCAGTGGCGGACGGTGAATGAATCGCCGGCGCTGGTGTCGCGCACCCAGGGAATGGGCGCGCGCGAAAAATAAAGCGCGTTGCCTTCAAAATCACGCGCCACCTTGACGATGTTGGGATCCATGATGTCTTTGGGTTCGATGATGGCGGTGCAAGGAGTAGCGATTTGAATCGAGTCGTCGTCAACCATGGAGGATACGACCGCGTCGATGACGGCGGGATCAATCAACGGCTCGTCCCCCTGCACGTTGATGTAAATATCCGCGCTGGTGTGCGCAGCCACCTCCGCGACGCGGTCGGTACCGGTGCGGTGATCGTGGCGCGTGATCAATGCCTCGGCGCCGAAGCTTTCCGCCGCCGCCTTGACGCGGTCGTCCTCGGTAGCGACGACGACGCGGGACACGAGCCGCGCCTGGCGAACGCGTTCGACCACATGCTGGATCATGGGGCGGCCGGCAATGGGCGCAAGCGGCTTGCCAGGAAAACGCGTGGAGGCATAGCGCGCCGGAATGACGGCGAGAACATTCAAGGAACCGGAGTTCGACATTCGGCTTGCAACCTTCCGGCGCGATTTCGCAATCAGAATAGTAGCACGCGACGGCATGTGTCCTGCGACCAAGGAACCGAATGGCGATCGAGAGGCGAAACGGCTACTTCGTTGCGGTTCCTGGCGCGAGCGTTCGCGCGAAATACTACCGCAAAGCAGTTCTCTGCAGCGAAGAGCAGGCTTGATTTGGAAATCGCGAGTGCTACAATCCAGTTCAGAAGCACGCCGCACCCGTCCCGGAGTTATTGGGGGTACCATTTGAAGGCCTGCGCCGCGCAGCCGGTTATGAGCTGGGTGCCAGCGGCGGCTTGTGCGGCCTTCCTCCTCTTGTTGGGCTCCCTCTTGAATTCGCCCTTGCAAGCACAAAATGCGGGAGCAGGTCCGGCTTCCGCGGCTCCCGCGCCGAAGGCGCAGCACGGCAAATCACTTAAATCCGAAGTGGACATGACGCTGGTAAACGTTACCGTGACGGACCCGTATGGGCGGCTGGTGACGGGGCTGGAGCAGAACAATTTTCGGGCGTTCGAAGACGGGGTGGAGCAGGAGATCGTCCGTTTCTCGAGCGAAGACGTGCCGATTTCGATCGGCGTGATTTTTGACATGAGCGGAAGCATGGCGGACAAGGTGGATAAGTCGCGGCTTGCCGCCGTGCAGTTCTTTCGCACGGCCAACCCGCAGGATGAATTTTTCCTGGTCAATTTCAGCGACCGGGCGCAGCTGGCGAACACCTTCACCGCCAGCGTCGAGGAATTGCAAAACCGCATGATGTTTACGGCGGCGCGCGGACGCACGGCCCTCCTGGACGGAATTTATCTGGGACTGAGCGAGATGAAGGGAGCACACAACACGAAGAAAGCTTTGCTCATCATATCCGATGGGGGAGATAATCATAGTCGGTACTCCGAGCTCGATATCCGGAATTACTCGAAAGAATCGGATGTGCAGATTTATGCCATCGGCATCTATGAGATTTCTCCGTGCGGCACGACCCCCGAAGAATGCTCGGGCCCGGCGCTGCTGACGGACTTAACGACTTCGACCGGCGGCCGGACATTTCGCGTGAACAGCCTCAGCGACATGCCGGACATCGCCACGAAGATAAGCATGGAGCTGCGCAATCAATATGTTGTGGGATACAGGCCAAGCGACCGAACCCATGATGGCAAATGGCGGAAGATCAAGATCAAGCTTCGTCCACCCAAGGGGCTGCCCCCTCTCACGGTTTATGCCCGAGGCGGATATTTCGCGCCGGGACATTAGGCATGTGAGCCGGAATTTCTTGATCGTTCTGGCGGCGCTGTTCGCCGTCACGAGCGCGCAGGCGCAGGCGCAGAATCCATCGCCAATCTCACCCTCTGGTCCTCCGCCTCCGCCGGGGATGGCGGCACCGCAAAATCAAAAGGGCGGGGTCATCAAATCAAGCGTGGACCTCGTCGTACTGCACACGACGGTGGTGGACGATCGCGGCAATTTTGTCGCGGACCTCAAGGAAAGCAGCTTCCACGTGTTCGAAGACAAAGTGGAGCAGAAGCTTTCCGTATTCAACCGCGAAGATATTCCCGTCACCATGGGGCTGGTGGTTGACAACAGCGGGAGCATGCGCGAGAAACGCGCCCAGGTGAATGCGGCCGCGCTGTCGTTCGTGCGCACGAGTAACCCGCAGGACGAAGCTTTTGTCGTGAATTTCAACGATGAGTTCTACCTGGACATCAACGAGGATTTTACGAGCGACTCGAAGGAATTGAACGACGCGCTCGAGCGCATCGACGCGCGCGGCAGCACGGCTCTCTATGACGCGGTGGTGGGGTCACTCGACCATCTGAAGAAAGGGCACAAAGACAAGAAAGTTCTGCTGGTAATCACCGACGGAGACGACGACGCGAGCCGCTTGAGCTTCGCGGCCACGGTGAAAGCAGCCACACAATCCGCCGCGGCCATTTACGCCATCGGCGTATTCAGCGACGACGACCGCAAGAGCAACAAGAAAATGGTCCGCAATTCGAGGAAGATCCTAACGACGCTGGCGGAGGCCACCGGCGGCTTGGCGTACTTCCCGGAAAATCTGGCGGACGTCGAATCCGTATGCAAACAAGTGGCGCGAGACATCCGCAACCAGTACACGCTGGGATACTATCCGACGAATACGGCAAAAGATGGATCGTTCCGTTCGGTGCAGGTACTCGTGACACCGGCGAGAGGCGAAGGGAAATTGTCCGTGCGGACGCGCAGCGGATATTACGCACAGAAGCCTTCGCAGGGCCAGTAGCAGCGTTCCCGCAGCGCCTACCTCGAAATCAAATCAAAAAAACTGGTTCCGTGTGGGATCTCAGCGCCAAAGTTTTCAGCGACGGTCTGGCCCATGTCCGCCAGCGTGGAGCGCGTACCCAGATTGCGACCATCCTGCGCGCGGGGCGTATAGGCAAGTACCGGAACGTACTCGCGGGAATGATCCGTCGTGGGATTCCCGGGATCGGGATCGCATCCATGGTCAGCCGTGATCAGGAGGACGTCCGAGTCGCGCAGTAAATTGAGGAAGGGGCCAAGCAATCCGTCGAATTCCTCGAGTGATCGGGCGAAGCCTTCCACGTCTTTCCTGTGCCCGTAGAGCATGTCGAAATCCACGAGGTTCACGAAAATCAGGCCTGCCGGTTGATGTGACAGGGCGTTGGTGAGCTTTGCCATGCCATCTGCGTTGTTTTTCGTTGTGACGTAGTTCTCCACGCCGCGGCCGTCGTAGATATCGTGAATCTTGCCGATCCCGAAAATAGGCACCTTCCGCTCCATGAGAACATCCAGCAGCATGGGCCGCGGAGGATCGACGGCGTAGTCATGGCGGCGCTCGGTGCGGCGGAAATTTCCAGGGGTTCCCGTGAAGGGACGGGCGATCACGCGACCAACGCGGTTTGGCCCGTCCAGCAACTTCCGCGCTATTTCGCACATGCGATAGAGCTCTTTGACCGGAATAATCTCTTCGTGCGTTGCGATCTGGAAGACGCTGTCGCCCGAGGTATAGACGATTGGAAGGCCCGTGCGCACGTGCTCTTCGCCAAGCTCTTTGATGATTTCCGTGCCGGACGCGGGCTTATTGCCGATTGTAGGCCGGCCGATCCGGCGCTCGAATTCTTCAATCAAAGGTCTGGGGAAGCCTTGCGGATACACAGGAAATGCCTGATCAAGCCAGATGCCGGCCATTTCCCAGTGTCCGGTTGTCGTATCTTTCCCCGGCGAACGCGTGGCGCCCTTGCCAAAGCTTCCGGCAGGGTGCGCAGGCGGCGTGAGGTGGTCCAGTGGCTTGATGTTGGCGAGGCCGAGGCGAACGAGGTTCGGTATGTTCAGGGCACGCGAGTGCGCAATGTGGCCGAGAGTGTCGCGACCCACGTCGCCGTACTGCGATGCATCCGGCAGCTCTCCGATGCCCACACTATCGAGAACGACCCAGATGACTCGATCGAAATGGCCATATCCATGCCCCACGGCGCCTCTCGCCGCCACTCCCGTCTCCCCGTGAAACGGATTGTACCTCACGATGGGCATGCGGGGGGAGCGGTGGTCTCAACTCAATTGCTCTCCGGACCGCACCTTCCACAGAATCTGGCGCAGAATTCCAAGCCAGACGTCCACGTCACGGGCAGGCACATGGAGGCGGCGGACCAAGCGGCGTAACCGCTCGTCCGAGTCAGCTACGACGCGCCGGTCCAGATAACCACTGGCGCGCAGAACGTCGATCAGCATCGAAGTGATTCGTTCCACTTCGCCGGCGGTCGCGAGCTTCAACTTCTCCGGCTTCCCTGCCCCCTTGGCATCGCGAATGAGTTCATACAGGCAGACCGCTACGGCCTGCCCCAGGTTCATGGAAATGTTCTTTTCGCTCGTGGGGATATGCAGCAGCCAGTGACAGTGACTAAGACTCTCGTTCGAAAGGCCGAACTTTTCGGAACCAAATAGGAGGGCCACCGGACCCGATGCAAGCCGTTTGCGGATTAGGCGCGCGCCTTGTTCCAACCGTCTTAGCGGATGCTGCAACTCGCGGTGGCGCACGGCCGTCGTTCCAATTACAAGCGCGCAATCAGCCACAGCTTCGGCGACGCTCTTGTACTCTTCCGCATTCGCGAGCAATGCCGAAGCGCCGACAGCGGAACGCGCCTCGCGAAACGCCGCTTCGTAGGGGTTCACCACTCGCAGATGTTCGAAACCGAAGTTGCTCATGGCGCGAGCAGCCGCGCCTATGTTCAAGGGGTTGCGCGAAGCGACGAGCACGACACGCAACTGGCCGAATTGGGACGTAGCCGGCAAGAGCAGCCTATTCTATGCCACGCAACCAACTTCTCGCTTCGCTTTGGATCCAGAGAGCCCTCGATAGCGTCTCAGTTCGAATTTCGGCTCTGAATGACGTGACCCGTTCGGCCTGCACTGGGAGATTGGCCATCCCCTCGACGCTTAGGCCCGTTTGCCCCGCTTGACGCATGGGCGTATAATTTTTTGTTTACGCACATGACGACGGAACCCACTGAGAAGGGCGTCACCGCCCAATCTGAGTCGACACAGGCCGCTCCGCCCATCCCGGGAGACGTGGAAGAAATCCGCGTTCGCGGCGCGCGTGTCCACAACCTGAGAAACCTCGACTTCACGATTCCGCACAACGCCATCACGGTCGTCACCGGAGTCTCCGGCTCGGGCAAGTCGAGCCTGGCGTTCGATACGATTTATGCCGAGGGGCAGCGGCGCTACATCGAGTCGCTTTCCGCCTACGCGCGCCAATTCCTCGAGCGAATCGAGAAGCCCGACGTGGACGAAATCACGGGCATCGCCCCTGCCATCTCCATCCGCCAGAAGAACTCCACGCGCAATCCGCGGTCCACGGTCGCAACGGCGACGGAGATCTACGACTATCTGCGGCTTCTTTATGCGCGCGTCGGCCACACTTTTTGTCTTCGCTGCGGCGAGGAAGTCCGGAAGGATACGCTCGATGAGATCGCAGCGCGCGTTCTGTCGTTGCCACACGGCAGGCGATTCTATGTTCTCTACGAATTGAATCTTTTGCCGGAACCAGCGCCGAGCGTTGCGCGCCTGCGTAAGATAGCGCGCCCGGGTCCGGAAGCGGTCCGCCAGGCGCTGGTGAACTTACGCAAGCGCGGTTTCAATCGCCTGTATCAAGCAGGGCGTGTTTTCGAGTTCTCGTCGCCGGAGGAATTGCTGGACGTGGATTTTTCGAAACCGGCATACGTGCTGGTGGACCGGCTGGAGCTATCGCCTGACGTTCGTTCGCGGCTGATGGACTCCATCGAGATTTGTTACCGCGAAGGACGCGGCGAAGCGGTACTCCAATTCGTAGCCGACACGCCGACCAGCGAGGGTGATGCAGGCGAGCGGCTTGTCTTCAACGAGCGGTTCGACTGCAAGAAGTGTGGCGCCGCATATCAAGAGCCCGAGCCGCGGCTCTTCTCGTTCAACAATCCGTACGGCGCGTGCCCGCGGTGCCAGGGATTCGGCAATACAATCGATTTTGACGTCGACCGCGTGGTTCCCGACAAGAGCAAGTCGCTCGCCGATGGCGCGATTGAGCCCTGGACGAAGCCGCGCTACCGGCAGCTCAGCATGGAGCTGCGCAAATACGCGCGGGCCAAAGGGATTCCATTCGACGTGCCTTACCGCGAGTTGTCCGCTGCGCAACGGGACGCCATCATCGAAGGAGACGCGTCAGAGAATTTCCCCGGAGTGAAGGGATTCTTCGGCTGGCTCGAACGGAAAAAATACAAGCTGCACGTGCGCGTATTCCTGAGCCGCTACCGTGGTTACGCGCTCTGTCCGGATTGCCGCGGGACGCGCCTTCGCGCCGAAGCGCGCGCCGTGACAATCGCGGGGCGCTCGATCACCGAAGTTTGCCAGATGACGGTGAAGACGGCGCGTCCGTTCTTTGACAATCTCAAGCTGAGCACGGGCGAATCCACAATCGTCGAAAAGGTGCTGGAAGAGATTCAAAACCGCTTGCGCTTCCTCGACGAAGTCGGCCTCGACTACCTCAGTCTGGACCGCCTCACGTCCACGCTTTCCGGCGGCGAAGCGCAGCGCATCCAGCTCGCCACATCGCTCGGCTCGCATCTTGTGGGCGCCCTGTACGTGCTCGATGAGCCGTCGATCGGCCTTCACCCGCGCGATACGAATCGCCTGATTGAAATCATGAAAGGGCTGCGTGACCTGGGGAATACACTCCTCGTGGTCGAGCACGATCCCGACACAATACTTGCCGCCGACAAGATCCTCGATCTCGGACCGGGCGCCGGAGAACACGGCGGAAAGTTGATGTTTTCGGGCTCGCGCGAGGAATTGCTCGCCGACCCTCAGTCACTCACGGGGCGCTATCTTCGCGGCGATTTGCGCATCGCCGTCCCTTCGCACCGCCGTAAGCCGCAGGGAAAATTCCTGAAGCTCGTGGGCGCACGCAGCCACAACCTTCAGAAGATTGACCTCATGATTCCGCTCGGAGTGCTTGTGGCGATCACGGGTGTTTCAGGCTCGGGAAAATCCACGCTCGTCTACGACGTCCTTTATAAAGCGCTCCAAGCCAAACGGACCGGCGGCAATTGGCGGCAAGTATGCGATCGTCTTGACGGCGACTCGGCTCTGACAGCCTTCGAAATGGTGGACCAGTCGCCCATCGGCCGCACGCCGCGTTCGAATCCGGCCACGTATTTGAAGGCCTTCGATCCCATTCGCGAAGTCTTCGCGTCCACGCCCGCGGCAAAGAAGCGGGGCCTCACCGCGGGACATTTCTCTTTCAACATTCCCGGCGGGCGATGCGAGGCCTGCCAGGGCGACGGCACCGTCACTGTCGAGATGAGATTTCTTGCCGATGTCGAGCTCGTCTGCGAAGAATGCCGCGGCACGCGCTACAAGAGCAGCGTGCTCGAAGTGCGTTACAAAGAGAAGAATATTCACGAAGTGCTGCAGATGACCGTGCGGGAAGCGCTCGCTTTCTTCGCCGCGCATCCCAAAGTGATTGCGCGCCTGCGCGTGCTCGAAGAAGTCGGGCTCGGCTATCTGCGCCTGGGCCAATCCGGCACCACGCTTTCCGGCGGCGAAGCGCAACGCCTGAAGCTCGCTGCGCATCTCACGCGGCAGGAGAGCGCTGGGATTCTCTATATCTTCGACGAGCCCACCACCGGCCTGCACTTCGACGATATACAGAAGCTCCTGACCGCCTTCCGGAAGCTGATCGAAGGCGGTGCTTCCGTGCTCATCATCGAGCATAATCTGGATGTCATCAAATCGGCGGACTGGGTGATCGATCTGGGTCCCGAGGGCGGCGATCAAGGCGGCCACGTGGTGGCTGCGGGAACGCCCGAACAGGTAGCGCGCAACCCGCAGTCCCACACGGGAAGATTCCTGGCGCGTATCCTGAATCTGCGCAATGGCGGGAACCACGACAATCACGGGCCACATACGGGGCCCGAGGCACTGGCGTAGCTGTATTCACGAAATGAAGAACTGCCTGAAGCTGCTCGCGTGTTGCGCGCTGTGCGTATCGCTCGGCGCCGTCCCGGATCTCTTGGCGCAGACAAGCGTCAGCCGCAAGACAATTCCCGCTGCACAGGATCCCGCCTACGCCGCCCTTCAATCTGCGCAGGCTGCCATGGAGCGCAAGGATTTCGAAGCCGCCGTTACAAGCTATCAGGATTATCTTTCCCAGCACCCGGACGATGCAGCCGCTCATTTCCAGCTCGGCTACGCCTACTCCGCTTTACAGAGGCCGGCAGATGCAAGAACGGAATACGAAAAAGCGGCCGCGCTGAAGCCGGACATGGCGGAGGCGCACCTCAATCTCGGTCTGACTCTGCTCGACACCGATCCCGCCGCGGCCGTCTCACCGCTTCAGAAAGCTGCGGAGCTGACGCCCGATCAAGCGCGGCCGAAGTTCCTTCTTGGCTGGGCGCTCGAACGCTCCGGCAAGCTCGCGCCGGCAATCGAGCAATATCAGTTAGCCGAAACACTCGAGGACAAGAATTTCGATATTCGCTTCGCGCTCGGCCGGACGCTTCTGAGCGCGGAGCGCGCCGCCGACGCCGAAAAGGAGTTTCGAGAAGCGCTCGTGCTGCGCCCCGATTCAGCGCCCGCGCATCTCGGTCTTGCGCAAAGCCTGTTCGCGCAAAAGAAGCTCGAGGATGCAGCGGCCGAATACGGCCTCTATCTTCGCTCTCAGCCGAACGACACGTCCGCCCGCATCGAACGCGCATCCGCACTTGCGGATATTGGCGAGGACGATGATGCTCTGGCGGAACTCGATCGCGCCGCTGCCGCGCAGCCGGAAGGCATCCAGGCGCTCAAATTGCGCTCCCTGGTTTATTTTCACAAGAAACGCTACGACGATGCCGTGCCGGTGCTGCAAAAAATAGCCGCGCTGGCGCCGCAAGACCCGGACATCCCCGCGCGCCTCGGACACGTCTATCTGGAGAAGAAGGATTATCCGAATGCTGTGAGGGAACTGATCGTGGCGATCAAGATGAATCCCGGCGATACGGATGTGCTGGGCGATCTTGTTGCCGCGCAATACCTCAACAAGAATTACGCCGCGGCGCTGCAAGGCATGGACCTCCTCTCGCAACGCAAGCCTCTTCCACTCGGCACCTGGTTTATTCGCGCAACTTGTTACGATAAGCTTGGGCAACCGGCGCCCGCGCTCGAAGCGTATGAAAAGTTTCTGCAACTGAACAAAGACGAGAATAACGACATGTACTTCGAAGCTTCCGCGCGCGTTCGATTCCTGAAGCGCGAGCTGGAGAATAAGAAGAGGTAAGATTGTGCTTGGCCTGATCCGCATCGGGGCACCTGCGATGGCTCTGGGCATATGCCTGGGTTTGCTTCCGCAGGACCGCGTCGCCGAACTCCGGGCGCGTTTTGAACGGGAACAGGATCCTGTCAAGAAGGCGAAGTTGATGCCGGCTCTCGGCGCGGAGGAATTTCAGGAAATCCAAAAGAGTGTCGCTGCCGGCAATACAGCTGAGGCTCTAGCCGGTTTCCGGAAGTACCGGGAGGAAGCTCAGATCTGCGCGAAAGAGTTGGATTCGAAGGCCATTGACGCCGAAAATCACCCCGCGGGATTCAAGCAACTTCAGCTTTCGCTGCGTCAATCGCTGCGGCGGCTGGAAGACGTGCTCGTCACTCTTCCCGGCGACGATCAAAAGCCGTTTCTCGAATTGCGCCATGATCTCGAGCAACTTGACCGTCATTTGATCCTCGAGCTTTTTCCGTCGCAGCCCGGCGCGGCAACTGAGAAGCCGAAGAAGCAACCATGAACGTGAATCCTCTAATCCGGCAGCCTTTTTCCATGCACGCAGCCGTCCGGCCCTTGTTGCTGGCGGCATTGACGGCGGCTTGGTTGTTACCGGTTTCCCCTGCATTGAGCGCGCCTGCGGCCCAGCATGAAAAAAAAGAATATCTCACCGAAGCCGAGGCCGATAAGATCCGCGATGCGGAAACGCCGTCGGAGCGAATCAAATTATTCATTTCCTTTGCGGACGACCGGCTGAAGAAATTTCAATACGAACAGGGCCGGACAACGCCCCAGCGGCGGCGCGGCGAGATTTTGAACTCCCTGATGAACGCCTATTCCGGCTGCGTGGACGACGCCGCGGATCAAATCGCCGTGGCGGAGGAAAAACAAGCCAACATCCACGACGTCCTGCAACTCATGCAGGACAAGGGCAAGGAATTCATGGAGGTTCTGGAAAAGCTCGACAAAGGCGGCCCGGATTTCGATGCGTACAAAGACACCCTCGAGGATGCGATCGAAGCCACGAAGGACGCCATCGCTGACGCCGCGAAGGCACAAAAAGAGATGCTGCCTCCACCTGTGCGGAGAAAACCATCGTAATGCACGCGGAGCGGAGTAAGCGGCTCGTCCCCGGCGGCGAACGGCTCTTCCATCGCATCTACACCCGGCTCGGATGCGAGGGGCGCCCTCCGCATTTCGTGGTCGAGTACCACCCCTACGCGGACCTAACGCATACCATTCGGCTGCGCGAGGACACGGCCTACGTCCGGCTCTCCGATGTTCTGCGCGCGGCTCCCCGGACGATCCACGAAGCGGCCGCGGCGATTCTGCTCGGACGTCTGTATCGCAGGCGTCCTCCCGCGGAGGTGCTCGAACTGTATCGCGAATTTTCCTACGCTCAGTCGACGCGCCGCCGGTTGCTGCTGCTACGCCAGCGGCGTGCGCGCCGGGCAGAACACAGGCCCGAAGGCGCGCATCATGATCTCGAACCGCTATTCGCTCGATTGAACCGGCAGTACTTCGCGAATACCCTTCCCCGGCCGCGTCTGGGCTGGAGCACTCGCTCCTGGCGAACGCAGCTGGGCTGCTTCGACCCCGCGCTGCAGCAGATTGTCATCAATCGCCAGCTCGACCACACGGGGGTGCCTGAATACGTCGTTGGCTACGTTCTCTACCACGAGATGCTGCACTTAAAGCATCCCATGCGTTTCGCGCGCTGCCGGAGGGAGTCGCATTCGGCGGAATTTCGCAAAGAAGAAAAGCGGTTCGCGGATTTCGAGCGTGCGATGAAGTTTCTCGACCGCTTCCCCGCGCCCTGATTCACAAAGAAATCACCGCAGGCCCTACTTCTGCGAGAGCTTCTCGATTTGCTTCTGCACTCTCTTCGTGTCCGGCGACCCCGGCGGCATGATTTCCAGAAATTCCTTGTAGTAGCGAATGGCCTGCTTCTTGTCGCCCTTCTTCGCATAGAGATCGCCGAGAAGCAGCCGCGGCTTCGCAAAGTTCGGTTTTAATCGAATCGCATCCTTGAAGCGATCGATGGCCGCGTCAATATCCCCTTTGTGCATGTAGAACGTCCCGACATCCACGTCCTGCGCGGCATGGAATGGATCGTAGTTCGGGCCGCTCCCGGATGATGGGTCAGCGGTCGCATTCGAGGCTTTCGCGGGTGGTTGCGTAGGCTTGAGTGCGGGTTTGTCTTCCGGCGGTTGGCCCGCTGCGTCGTGAGAGTCGTGGCCTGATTCGCGTTTGGCGATAAATGAGTGCGGACCCGAAGCGTCGAAGATTCCGTTCTTGCCGCGATCGCCTCCCACGCGAACGATCACGTCTCGAGTAAAGGCAATTTCGTCGCCGCTGATCTTGCCGCTGAAACTAACCGTGCGATCGCCGTCCGGGCTGACGCACTTGAAGGAGATTGTCGTTCCGTCGAATGCGCCTTCGTAAATTCTCACCGGGCCGGTCTCGTCGGTATGCATCCCGCCAATTCGGTCTATGGCGCCCTGGCTCACCACGCCCTTCACGGACTTTCCGGCCACGGCAAGCTGCAGCGTCCAAGGAGGGAAAGGGACGTCTTCCACCTTCCACGTGCCCGTGGCGGGATCCATGTTGGCCGGTGAAGAAGCAGGCGCGGATGGCTGTGGCCCCAGTTTAGGAGGCGCCTGCGGTTGTGGCTGAGGCTTGTCCGGCTGCTGCTGTTGCGAAGGTGGACTCTGCTGCTGGTCTTGCGCGTGCAGAGTGATGGGCGCAAGAAACAAACTGATCAGAACCACCTGTAGAATTCTCGGTCGCATGGCGCTTTCTGGATGGGCTTAGAATCCGTTTGCTATCATTGCAGTTGCACCGGCGCGCACCCGATCCGGCGGACTAATATATTGTAACGCCTCACCATGGAACTCCGCGAAAAAGTCGCCAATCTCCCTCTGCAGCCGGGTGTGTATATCTTCAAGGATGCCGCGGAGAATATCCTTTATGTGGGCAAGGCACAGTCGCTTCGCAGCCGCGTCCGTTCCTACTTCCTCGAATCGAGCTGGGAGAATGCGAAGACGGGTTCGCTCGTTCGCGAAGCCGTGGACCTCGATTACATCATCGTTGATAACAACAAAGAGGCGCTCGCTCTCGAAAACAACCTGATCAAGAAGCACCAGCCGAAATTCAACATACTCCTGCGCGACGACAAGACCTACCCCTACATCCGCTATACGGCGTTCGAAAAATATCCGCGCGTCTACGTCACCCGCCGCCTCAAAAAGGATGGCTCCATTTATTTCGGTCCTTACTTTCCTGCCAGCCTCGCGTACCGGCTCGTGCATTTGATCCACAAGCATTTTCTCGTGCCGTCGTGCACCGTGGATCTCACGCGCTCGCACCCGCGTCCCTGCCTGCAGTATTACATCCACCGCTGCCTGGGCCCTTGCGTGGATGAACTCGTCACCGATGAACGCTACGCGGAAGCCGCCCGCGACGTGCGGCTGTTCCTCGAAGGCCGCCGCAGCGATCTTTCGCGCAGCCTCGAACAGCGCATGCAGCGCGCCTCGGAAGAGCAACGCTACGAGGAAGCCGCAGGCTACCGCGATCTCCTCCGTACGCTCGCGGAGATGGAAGAGCGTCAAAAGATCGCCGCTGCTTCCGGCGACGATACCGACGTGCTTGCGTGGTATGCCGAACCTCCCCAAGTGGCTGTAAACCTGTTCCACTTGCGAGGCGGCCGCGTGGTGGATCGCCGGGATTTCTATTGGGAAGACCTCGAGGACTTCCGACCGGCGGAATTTCTCTCTTCGCTCCTCAAACAGCTCTATCTCGATGCGGCGTATCTGCCGCGGTATATCCATGTGCCGATGAGCTTCGAAGATTGCATGTTGCTCGAGGAAGTCCTGTCCGAAAATGCCGGTCATCGCGTCGAGATCCTGAACCCGCAACGCGGGCAGAAGCACGCGTTCCTGGAGCTCGTCGAGAAGAATGCGCAGCATTCCTTCACCCAGCGCTTCCGCGTGCTGAAACCAAATTCCGCGGCGATTGTGGAAGCCCTGGAATCCGCTCTGGCACTCCCCGAACCGCCCAAGAGAATCGAGTCCTTCGATATCTCGCACATTCAGGGATCGGACACGGTTGCTTCCATGGTGGTCTGGGAAAACGGGCGCATGAAAAAATCGGACTACCGCAAGTTCATCATCCGTGGCCAGGCGTACCCCGATACGCCGGAGCTGCGCGATGGAATCCTTCGGGACGATTTTGCCAGCATGCAGGAAGCTGTGGAGCGCCGCTACCGCCGCTTGCAGGAAGAACGCAAGCCGTTTCCCAGCCTGATTTTGATTGATGGTGGACTCGGCCAGCTTCACGCCGCGGCGCAAGCGCTGGAAAAACTCGAGGTTATCAACCAACCGCTGGCAAGCATCGCCAAGAAAGAAGAAATTCTGTACGTGCTCGGGCGCGAGGACGAGCCAGTCATTCTGGATCGTCACTCGCCCGTGCTTCATCTTATCCAGCAAATCCGCGACGAGACGCACCGCTTTGCCGTCACGTTTCACCGTCAGCGCCGCTCCACGCGCAGGCTTCGCAGCGAACTGACGGAGATTCCAGGCGTTGGCGAGCGCACCGCCAGGAAACTTTTGCAACGCTTCGGAAGCATCGCCCGGTTGCGGCGCATGACCCTGGATCAACTCGAAGCCGAACTTCCGCGCGCGCAGGCTCAGCGCGTCTATGCCGGTCTGCGCGGACTCAATTCACAGGAACCGCGCGCCGATTGATCGCCCGTCTTTGATCCGCACGAATTCATTGTTCGCTCACACCTGCGTTTTCTATTCACTCCCTCGCCTTTGCTATATACTCCCGCAGCGCGAAGCATCCACTGGGAGGTCCGCGTGAAGTCTCGACGAGCAAGAGCGCGCGGCGTGGCACCGCTTCTCCGGGGACGGTACACGAAGCAGTCCCTTAAGAAGGTGGGGGACTTTCTCGAGCGGCATGGCACTCACGACGTGAAGCCGGTTGCTCACGGCCTGTTCGCGGCGACCGGTGACCTTGAATCCGGCTCCGTCACCGGCTACCAAAACGCCTGGGTCCGCGACAATGTGATGATCGCAAATTCCTTCCGCTTGCGGGGTCACACGGATCTGGCCAAAGGAACCGCGCAGGGTCTCACGGACTATTTCCTCAAACACCTCAATCGTTTCCGCAATGTCATAAAGTCTCCAGGGCTGAAGGAAAGTATCCAGGAGCGGCCGCACATTCGTTTCAACGCGCGAACGCTGGGCGAGAACCCCGAAACCTGGCCGCATGCCCAAAATGACGCGCTGGGATACACGCTATGGCTGCGCTTCAAGATGGCCAATTCGAATGAGGCCCGTTTCGACCTGGATGGCGCGGCGTGGGAAGTCTTCAGCCTTTTCCCGGCTTACTTTCAGGCCATCGAATACTGGCACGATCCGGACAGCGGCACATGGGAGGAAGCCAGAAAGGTAAACAACTCGAGCGTCGGACCGGTTGTCGCCGGACTGGATGAGATGCGGAAACACATCCTGCACCTTCAGGCGGAAGGCAAGAAGTCGCTCAAAGTAGACGCGGGTAGCCTGCTCCCGACAATCGACTCTCTGCTTGCAAGAGGGTGGGAGCGCCTGGAAAGCACGTTGCCGTTCGAGTCTCCGCCGAACCGCTTGATTGATGGCGCGGTGCTGTTCCTCGTTCACCCGCTTGGAATCGTCAACTCGCGAAGTCTCGAGGATTCCATCATGCACCTGGTCCAGGCGCGGCTGCAGGGCCCCAAAGGAATCAAGCGGTACCTGGGAGATTCATACTTTTGCCAGGACTACGACAAATGGTTCCCGCCGGAAGAGCAGGCGGCTGATTTCAGCAATGCTATTCAATTTCGCGATGCGCTTCTGCAGCCGGGCTGCGAAGCGCAATGGTCTTTATTCGATCCCGTTCTTTCGATCATTTATGGCAGCCGCTACACCGAATCCCGAAAGCCCGGCGATTTGCTGAACCAGACTTTCTATTTCAATCGTTCGCTCGAACAGTTGACCGAGGATGGAAAGTGTCCCGAGCTCTACTACCTTCGCGACGGCCAGTTCGTCGTCAACGATCACACTCCCCTTGCGTGGACGCAAGCCAACCAGGCATTGGCCCTCCACTCGATGGAGAGATCAATCTCACTGGCGTAGCGCTTGCAGGGCAGTTTGCGAGTTCGCCGCAATTCGTGAAAACTCTAGGCTATACTGCGCCGATTCCAAGTTGATTGGGAACGCGGGAACGAGGCCGTTGCGGTAGGCTGGTGCACATGAACCTAATCTTGCAAACCCAAATCCTCGAGTATGTGGTCATCATTCGCTGCCAGGGTCGCATCGTCTCGGGCGATGAGGTCCGCACTCTCCAACTCGAAGTTGAAAAACTGACACACTTTAAGAAGAGAGTCGTTCTGCAGTTGGCTAAAGTCAGTTACATAGACAGTGCCGGATTGGGAGCCCTGGTTCGTCTCTTCGGTGTGCTGCGATTCGGCGGCGGTGGCCTCAAACTTTGCCAGTTGTCTCCATTTGTCCTTCAGGTTCTTCAAGGCACGAACTTACTCGGCGTGATACCCACGTATGCGTCGGAGAAAGAAGCAATTGAAGCATTTTCCGAGGGGCCGGGACCTCTTGAAAAGGCATCTCGAACGCCCCGAACAAAAATCGTTTGCATCGACAGCTCCGATGACTTATTGGCCTACCTGAAAGCCCTGTTGACGCGGGCGGGCTATGAAGTCTTCACCACCAGACACCTGTCCGATGCCAGGACACTCGTAGTCGCGACTCGGCCCGGTGTCGTGATTTATCGTCCTGGGACGCTAACGAGCGAGTCCGTGATCGAGAAGCTTCGCGAGAGCGATCCGAATGTTCAGGTCCTGCTTCTTCCGTCGGATTTTTCGACTGCGGAAGCGAGCCAAGCGGGCACGGAGTTGTTAAACCGTGTCCGGTCGGTACTCACGAATCAGTAAGGCGCGAAAAGACGATTTGACCTGATCGCGTGGCCGATATTCCCGGTTGCCTGCAGCAACATTAGATTGACATCCCCCTCGTCACCACATACTCTCACATCGTTCGTCGGCCTACCCTTCAAAATAAAATTCCCGGAGGAAAGATGAAGTTCACCAAGCTCGCGTCAATTTGTGCCGGCGTGTTGCTGCTTGCAATTTCGGCGGCCGCGCAGGGAACCTCCAGCGAAATCACCTCGCTGGAGTTTCAAACACCAAAGAACGGCATGACCAAACAGTACGAAGAAGGACGCAAGGCGAAAGTCGCTTGGCACAAACAGCAGAAGGATCCGCAGACGCTGTTCGTCCTGCAAGTGCTCACCGGCGAGCATACTGGCTCCTACGTCGTCGGGGAATCCCGCCCGGACTGGGCCGATTTCGATAAGCCTGCCGTCCCCGATGCCGCCGATGAGGAGGAGTACAACAAGGTTATCGGCCCGTACGTCGAGCATCGCACCTCGGCTTACTTTGAGTCGATGCCGAAAGTGAGCAATCCCGGGCCGGGCGGCGCCAAGTACACCGCCGTCACCACCTTCCACATAAAGTACGCCCACGGAGACGATTTCCGCAGCGCCATCGCCAGGATTCACGATGCCAGGGAGAAAACCAACTCACCCTTCCATTACCGGTGGTCCAGACTCGCGAACGGCGGCCCCGGCGGGACCTACGTCCTGCTCGTCGAACACGCGAACTGGGCTTCGTTCGACGATGACCCAAGCGTGAAGCCGTTGCGCGACATGCTTCGGGAAGCTTTCGGCGAGCAAGAAGCCATGTCGGTGATCGAACGGCTCAACAGCTCGATCGAAAGCACGTACTCGGAGATTGTCGAGTTCCGTCCGGATTTGAGCTACATCCCGGGCAAGTAGCAATCTGCCACCGCGTTTCCGGTTAGTCTCTGAGAGATTTCCGGCGTCTCCACGAATCCGGCGAAAGAGGACACTTTTCGAAGTGAACAGAGGAGTGTGCTCAAAAAGGGTTTGACAGAGCCGACACTGTTAGAGATTTCCGGTAAACGCGTTTGTCAGGCACAAGCCGCGTTAGGGATTCTATGCCCGAGTGCTGTGCCCCTGTTGACGCGCTCTCGTAGAGCGGCCTAATATGACCTCACGGGTGCGTAAGGCAAATCCTGGCGCCCGATGCTGAAATGGAAATTTACAATCCCGAGTTAGGCATTTCCTCCGTGACGATGAGTCTGGGAGCCAAACCCAAACTCCTATTCTTATATCAGTGGTTTGCAGTCCTCATGGGTTTGGCAAGCGCGGTGGCCGCGCTGGCAGTGGCCGGGCTCTCCTTCGGATGCTACGGCGGGGCCATGCTCCTCGGGAAGATTCGTCCGTTACGCGACGCGTATGAATATCTCTCCCGGGCGTACGACCGGGTCCTCGACCGGCTCGGCCAAAAAGTTCTGCGGGACTCCCGAGACACCCCCGCGTTACGACTGATGGTCTCTCTTAGCCTTACCGCCGTGCCAATTTTCGTGATCCAACTTGTTTTAGGGAAACCTCGGCTCCTGCTGGCGATCGCTTTCTACCTTTCTCTTTACGGTCTCAAGTTCCAGCGGTTTGTGAGGATGTTCAGCGCCAGCCATTTGGAGGCGCACCGGCCCCAGGGCTACTTTTCGGGGAAATACGATAAAGTCTTCGGCCGCTACCTCGAATTCTTCCTGGGGTATTTCTATGGGAACATTCCGGAACTGGGCCGGACGGCTCATGTGTGTCTCCACCATAGAGAGAACAGCGGTCCCGACGACACTCGTAACACGATGGGCTACGATCGAACCAGCCGGATCGATTTCCTGTGGTATCTCTCCGACAACATTTGGACGGTCTTGGGGCTCGCGCCCTACGCCTACTTTAAAGCGAGAGGCGATGAAAAGAACCGAAGACGCATGTTATGGGGAATGGCGCGCTACTATGCTTACTTCGCGGCTGTCTTTATTTACGATTGGAGAATTGGGACGATGTTCGTGTTGGTTCCTATTCTCTGCATGAATTTCATCAACGCCATCACCGCCTGGGTCCAGCACGCTTTCTGTAACCCGGAGCGCCCGGAAGATTATTTCGCTAGTTCCGTGACCCTTGTCGATGAGGTGAACTTCATGAACGAAGGTTATCACCTCTGCCATCACCACCGTGCGAGCCTTCACTGGACCGAGATGCCCGTCCATTTCGACCGGATTCGCGGCAGGATGAGAGAAGCTGGCTCGTTGGTCTTCCGGGACATGGATTTCATGAGACTTTTCCTCGAGTTGACCCTCCGTCGCAGAATGGATGTGCTTGCCGAGAAGCTTGTTCCGTGGGAGCCCATGAATCACGAGCAGAGATTGGCTTTGCTGAAGATGAGGACCAGCCTCAGACTTCTTGATTAATACGGATTAGCACTCCACTTCTCCGGTAAATTGCCGTTATCACGCATTTGAGCGTCCCGGTTGACGGGAGCTTCACGCAAAGCCTAAACTCCTCCGCTTCATCTTGAGGGATCTGATTCGTGAGGGGACACTATGACTACGGAATTGGAAGGCAAAGTTGGGCTCGTCACCGGCGGGACGTCGGGTATTGGCCGTGATGCCGCCGTGCTTTTTGCGAAGGCGGGAGCCAAAGTGGTAGTCTCCGGCCGGCGCGAAAAGGAAGGCAAAGAAACCATCGACCTAATTCGTGCCGCCGGAGGCGATGGCCTGTTTGTGAAGTGCGATGTATCGCGAGCCGTCGAAGTTGCTGCCCTGGTGCAGAAAACGGTGGATAAGTTTGGCCGCTTGGATGTCGCGTTCAATAACGCCGGGATTGAAGGAGCTTGGATACCCATCGCCGAACAATCCGAAGAAGACTGGGATCGCACCATCGACACCAATCTCAAGGGCGTCTGGCTTTGCCTGAAGTACGAAATTCGGCAGATGCTCAAACAGGGTAGTGGCGGAGCAATCGTCAACATGGCATCCGTCGCAGGCTGGATTGGCTCGGCCGGGGCAGCCACGTATTGCGCTAGCAAGCACGGCGTGATGGGGCTGACGAAGGCGGCTGCGCTCGAAACCGCTCGAAGCGGCATTCGCATAAACGTCGTGTGTCCCGCGGTGATCGAAACGCCCATGGCTGAGCGTATTTTCGGCGCGCCGGAGATGCAGAAGTTTGCGCTCGGCCTGCACCCCATCGGCCGTTTTGGCACGCCCATGGAAGTGGGAGAAGCTGTGGTATGGATGTGCTCGGACCGGGCATCCTTCATGACCGGCCAATCCCTGGTTCTCGATGGCGGATTCCTGGCGGGGCCTAATTCTCCAAGCTAGCCGCACATTTTCGATGTAGCTCCCGACAATTCGGATTACCGACATCTGGTTGGAGGCGAACATTGCGCTACGATCGCTTCTTGCAATCCGTCTTGGCAGGAGAAACGTACTATAGATGGAAGTCGTGAGGAGCCTTCTTATGCCAGCACGTTTGCTTTTGAGCCTTGCATTCGCGTTCCCGCTCTTGGCTTGTGCCGGAAGTGCCGCGCCGAGACAGCCAATCCCTCCCCCGAAGGTTGACGCGCCGCTTGCAGCGACAGCCGGAAAAGAGACGGCCGTTTTTGCCGGTGGCTGTTTCTGGGGCACTCAGGCCGTGTTTGAAAGGGTGAAAGGCGTCAATAAGACCATCACGGGGTACGCAGGGGGCTTGGCAGAGACCGCGACTTACGATCAAGTAGTCACCGAAACGACCGGACATGCCGAATCGGTGGAAGTGGTCTACGATCCGTCACGGATTACGTATGGCCAGCTGCTTCGCATCTTCTTCTCCGTTGCTCACGATCCAACGGAACTCAACCGGCAGGGACCGGACGTCGGCACCTCGTATCGCTCCGCCATTTTTTATACCAACGATGATCAGAAGCGCGTTGCCACAGCGTACATCGCACAGCTCGACGCCGCGAAAGTTTTTCCGAAACCGATTGTGACGGAAGTCGTTCCCCTGAAGGCTTTCTATCGTGCCGAAGATTATCACCAGGACTTTGCCCTGAAGAACCCCGGCAACGCTTACATTCAGATTTGTGACCTGCCGAAGATTGGTGCTTTGAAGCAGCAGTTTCCCGAGTTGTTCGTTGAGTACAAGGGGAAATAAGCCGCTGCCGCCCCCGCGAGCTATCATCAACGACGGCCTCAAAGCCCCGCACGGCAGAAATCGCAAATGGCGGTGTCGTTGGCGAATTCCCGCGCCTCGAGATTACGTCTCCATCCGTTCCACCCATTGAGCTCGGAATGCGGGAGCCACGAATGGATCCGCAAAGTACTGTGTTTCCCGCGCAACCTTGTCGCCCCTGAACTCCATGATGCTCACGGTGTAAGACGGCTTGCCGTCATATGTCAGGATGAATTCGGTGACCCAAAGCTCACCGCTGCCAACGATTCGCCGGATAGAAAACCGCTTTTTGCTCGGCTGGCTGGCGCGTTGGTTCTGTATGTTGCGTCGACCGAGGGTTCGCTCGCCTGACTGCGGATATTCCAGCACCGCGTCCTCGTGATAGATGCGGTGCTCCGTTTCAAAATCGTTGGCATCGGACGCCGCCCAATGCTGGTCCAGTGCCGCACGGATCTCTTGATCTCGCGCTCCAGAATACTGCTCCTTCTTTTGTTGACCGTTCATCTCGAGCCTCCTGATGCGATCGAGGGTTTTACTTGATTAGGTGAGTGAGAGTCAGGTTTCCTCCGCCGGTGGTGACGATAACCAGATTCATAACGACGAGCATAGTGTCGTAACTCCAGCCGTCGGTCCCCGATTTGCCCCAGAAGCCGGTGTGCCAGGTAAATATTTTCTTTTGTATCGCGCCGAGCATTACCAAAATCAAACCGATGGCGGCGAGTTGTGCGAGAACGCCCGAAATTACTCCGAGGCCGCCGGCTAACTCGGCTGCACCCAGAAAAATTGTGAAACTCTTGCTCATCCCGATGTCCTTGCTCCGCGTTGCCGGGTCTTTAAGATGTTTGTAGCCGCTGGTGATGAATACCATGCCAACCATCAAGCGCAGGAGCAGAAGAGCAATATCGGCGAATTGAGCCAATTGGGGGAAGATCATACAAGTTTCTCCGATCCGCTATCTGTATTCACGCTGCCCACTTCCAATGACGATCGCGTCGAACTTTTTCTTCATGTAGGCTGACCATCCTCGCTGCTTCACAAATCGACGACGACATCGCTAATCGGCTGTGAGCAGCAAACCAGAACGTTGCCATCGGCGGGTTTGTCGAGTGGCTCCTGTCCGTAGACGACCGCCCCTGAAACCAAACCACTTTCACAGTCGTGACAAACACCGGTTCGACACGCCCAACGGACCGGGACATCACACGTCTCGGCCATTTCCAGGATGCTCTCGTAGCGCAATGCGTCCCAGTGTGCGGAAATGCCGCTGCGTGCGAATGATACCAGCGGGCCTGTGCTCGTCTCGTCCCTAGGCGGATGCGGAGCTCGCGTCGCCGCGCCGACCACGCCAGGGGTCATGGACTCGCCGCCGTTGAAGATCTCGATGTGAATGTGCTCCGGCGCAACACCTAAGGCCGTGAGCGCCTCTTTCATGTCCGCCATGAATCGGGTTGGCCCACAAAGGTAGACATCAGCGTCTCGTGGCAGTCCGATCTCATCGAAAACCGATCGCGAGAAGCGACCCGTCTCGTTGAAATCCTCACCCGTTTTGTCGTTGGAGCCCGCTTTGGTGTAACAGACATAGCTGCGGCCGTTTGTTAGCGCGCGCATGAGGCGCCGCGCTTCGCTGGCAAACGGATGATGCTGCCCATCACGGGCTGTGTGCAACCACATGACCTGACGTGTAGAGCGCGCCGCCGCGAGTGCGTGCAGCATCGCCAGAACGGGTGTAGCGCCGATCCCAGCGCTGAGCAGGACGACCGGTCGCTCTCCCGGCTGCAGCACAAAACTTCCGCGCGGCGAGCTGACGTCGAGGCGGTCGCCCGCACGGAGATGTTCGTGCAGGTACTTTCCAGCCGCTCCATCCGGCTCGATCTTCACGCTGATTCGGTAACGCTCCGTTGAGAGCGGACCCGAGAGCGAGTAGCTGCGAAAAAACGCCGCTCCGCCGGCGGTGGGCTTAAGACGCACAACCACGTACTGGCCTGGCAGAGCCATGGCAAGCTGGTGACTGTCAGCGCTCTGCAAGACAAACGATAGAACATCCGCGGACTCGCGATCAATTGAGGTCACGACCAGCGACTGAAATCCAGACGAGGCCTGATGGGCCGCGGCGGCAGGCGCCAGTCCCGCATTTCCCGTTTCCGCCCCGTTTTGCTGGCTCTGGAGCAGAGCTTCAAACGAGCCACGCCATCCGGGCGGAAGCGCTTCGATCCGCAACGCGCGCTCCAGACGATCGCGTGCGTGAGGAGGCAGATAGAGGAGCGCGTTAATCTCAGCGACGGTCATGCGCTCTCGCTCCTCTCCCACCTTCACGATTTCGTCGCCCGCAGCTACCTCGCCTTCGCGCAGAACGCGGAAATAGAAGCCCGGCCGGCCCCTCGAGGTGAGCAAGGACGCCATCCGGGGTTCGTTCATCCGAATGCCGACGCGAAAGCATGTCACGCGGGGTTGAGTGACCTCGAAAAGTGCGGTCCCGATTTGATAACGGTCGCCGATGCATACGACATCGTCGGACAACCCTTCGACTGTGAAGTTCTCGCCAAACTGTCCGTCGACGAAATCAGCTCTCTTCAACTGCTCCTGCCAATAGCGATAGGATTCAATCTGATAGACGAAGACCGCTCGATGCTCACCTCCATGCCCGGCCAGGTCGCCTTGACCATCTCCCTCGAGATTCAACCGGCCGACGCGACACCGACCAGTCACCGGATTCTTCCAGACCGCGGTGTGGACCGTTCGCCCCTTCCACGCGATGTCGCGCGGAAGGCCAACGTTCACTGATAGCAGCCGGGCCATACCGTTGGGATTCCTCCCGCATGAATCTTCCTATCGCCGGCTCCGTAGTTGACTGGAATTCTCAAAATCCGCGAGGCGAGTGCCGGTCAGATAGCCAATGACGTCGGGCAGTTTACAACGAAATCAGAGGGCCAAGTCCTGATAAGTCGGATAACCGGACATCTTCCGGGCTAGTGCTCAACATGATTTCATAACAATGTCGGCTCCCTCGACCCGAGTAGACTCTGGTTGCTTGACGACCAAAAGGCTCGGGAGGAAGGAGCCGAACATGATCATTATAGGCGTAGATTTTCACCCGAGCGATCAGTACATCGCGTTCGTCGATACAGAAACTGGAGAATGCGGCGAACGGCGATTGAATCACAGTGATGGAGAAGCGGAGAAGTTCTATCGGGACCTGAAGCAGCGAGGAGTGAGCGTGCGCGTGGGGTTGGAGGCCACCGGCTACTCACGCTGGTTCGAGCGGTTACTGGCGGAACTGGGAATCGAGGTATGGATCGGAGATGCAGCGGAGATCAAGACCAAACGAGTCCGCAAGCAGAAGACCGACCGCCAGGATGCCCAACTTCTGTTGAAGCTGCTGCTAGAGAATAACTTTCCTCGCGTGTGGGTACCCAGTCCGGAGAATCGTGATCTGCGGCAACTACTGTGGCACCGGCATCGGCTGGTGCAGATGCGGACGCGGATCATGAACCAACTGCAAGCGTTGGCGATGAACGAAGGCCAGCGAAGGAAGAAAAAACTGTGGAGCGAACAAGGACGAGCACAGTTAGAGAAACTTCCGTTGGCTACCTGGGCATCGCGGCGCCGGCAAGATTTGCTGGAGCTGCTGGACCGGATGAATCCAACCATCGAGGCGCTAACCGCAGCCGCGGAGCAAGAAGCCAAAAGACGGCCCGAGGTATTGCGACTGATGACGCACCCTGGCGTAGGGCCACTTACGGCGCTGGCCTTCGTGCTGATCATCGGAACCCCGGAGCGATTTCGTTGTGGCAAGCAGATCGGCAGCTATGTGGGGCTGATCCCTTCCGAAGACTCGAGTGCCGGCAGGCAACGGCTGGGACACATCAGCAAGCAAGGCAACTCGTTGTTGCGCTTCTTGCTGGGAGAAGCAGCGCAAATAGCGGTGCGTTGTGATTCAGACTGGCGACGTCGGTATGTACACCTGGCGATGCGGCGAGAAAAGAACATCGCCAAGGTAGCGATGGCCAGAAGACTCGCGGTTCGCTTGTACTGGATGTGGCGGAACGGTTGGGAGTATGCGCAGTCCGTAGAGTTCGGTTCGAACGCGGGACAGCTCGTTACCGGACATGGCGTGAACTAGAGCGTCGCGCACATGATTGGGCATCCCGCTCCCTACCAAGGGAGTTTGAAGTAGTAATCATGGTCGAAGTTTCGATCGAAGAGATGTTTGGGTCGGACTGAAGCCGACCGATAGATTACAAACGAGCCGTGGTCGTTGATGCAGAAGTCAAAGAAAACGAAACAGGGCACTCTTTGAAGTGAATGGAGAAGTGCGCTCAAAAAGGATTTGACAGGGCCGACATTGTTAGAGATGTCCGG